>NZ_CAKJTJ010000025.1 GCF_917563925.1 Sutcliffiella rhizosphaerae | reverse complement strand
TTGGTTAAGAAAGCCCTTTAATAGTAAAAATCCGAACTAATTCAACATTCTAATCATAGAATCATGAATTGTAGTTCGGATTTTTCTTTAGCTAAAATACTTTTGTCCCAGCCTCTTTTTAAAAAAGGATTCGAACCGGTGTCCGAAAATATCACTTTCCTATTAAGTTCAAAATCATAAAGAACTGAACCCCGAGTGATTCTTTCCTCATATAATAGTAAATTAAAAGAAATGGATAATAAATACATACTTCTAAATAATAGTTTTTGCAAACGAGCAAAATACGATTGAATTAATTCAAGTTGATTCTCTTTTTATCGATGTTTAGTTGTCCAATCAAACCCAATAACTTTATTATCCCATGGAATTCTTTTTTCATCAGGTTGAGAAGGGTTATAAGACTTAGTAGTACAATATACCAAAATAGCTGGCTTTTCACCCAGAACACGGTAACCATGAGCAACTCCCTTTGGAATAAGTAATATACTAGGGTTATTTTCTCCCATATAATAAACATTTGTTTTACCTTTCGTAACAGAATGTTCTCTTAAATCATATAAAACAACTTGGGTATTACCTGAAGGAAAAAACCAAAGATCATCTTGTTCTTTATGATAGTGAAATGCCTTAATAACGTCTGGGTAAGATGTTGACCAAGAAAGTTGACCAAAATGTGATAAAAGATAATCATCATCTCTTAATACTTCTGCAAAAAAACCTCTATCATCACAATGTTTAATTATTTTTTTAAAAACCACATTCTCAATACTCACTGCTATCAGCTTCCTTTTTTAAGTATTCATGTAGCCCTTCTTTCCAGCCTTGCAAAAAAATACCGTTCGAATTCAGCTTTTTTGAACTTAAAACTGAGTACATTGGGCGAGGCGTTTTTAAACCATATTCTTTGGAAGAGACAGGAATAACACTCACTTTTGCATTTAAGAATGAAATAATCTCAGTAGCAAATTCAAACCAGCTGCAATTTCCATAATTAGAGATATGATAGATGCCACTTGGCTTTGTTAACAATTTTTGTAATGCTATTCCTACATCCTTCGTATAGGTAGGACAGCCATATTGATCATAAACGACACGAATTTCTTTTGAAAAACCTGCTAGCTTTTTAATGGTATTTACAAAATTATTCCCTCCATGTCCATATAACCATGAAGTTCTAATAATTGTTGTATTTTCATAAGTAGTTAACGCTAATACTTCGCCTAGCCTTTTACTTTTTCCGTAAATGGTTTTAGGATCGGTAACGTCCTCTTCAATATAAGGCTGGTACTTATCACCACTAAATACATAATCCGTACTGATATGAAAAAATTTAACTTTTTTTTCTCTAGCCTCATCTGCTAAATAGTAAGCCCCTATCCCATTAATTAAATAGGCTTTTTCGAGTTCTGTTTCACAAAGATCAACTTGTGTAAAAGCTGCAGTATTAATTAGGATATCTGGCCGATCTTTCTCAAGCACCTCTTTTATTTGAGTGCGATTTGTAATGTCTACCTGCTGTTTGCTATATGGAAATATTTCATATTCTTCCATGTTAAATAATCGAACCAGTTCTTTTCCTAATTGCCCTCCTGCACCTGTAATAATAATTTTCATAAAAGATTACCTTCAAAATTATTTATATACCATTGAATCGTTTTTTTTAGTGATTCATCAAAGTAAAAGGCTTGTTTCCAGCCTAACTCTTTTTGCAGTTTAGAAGAATCAATAGCATACCTTCGATCGTGCCCCTTTCTATCCTCCACATATTCAATTAAGCTTTCAGGCTTTCCCATCATCTCTAAGATTTGCCTTACCACATCTATATTTGTTCTTTCATTTCCACCTCCAATATTATAAACTTCTCCACATTTTCCTTTTTCTAGAATAAGAGATATTGCTTGGCAATGATCTTCTACAAATAACCAATCTCTTACTTGTAGACCATCTCCGTATAAAGGGATTTTCTGATTGTAAAATGCATTGTATATAATAGTTGGAATGAATTTTTCAATGTGTTGAAAAGGTCCAAAATTATTTCCGCACCGGGTCGTAATCAAAGGTAATTGAAATGTTTCATAGTAAGATCGAACTAACAAATCAGAGCTTGCCTTTGAAGCTGAGTAGGGATTATTAGGAGAGAGAGGGGAATTTTCCGTAAAAGGAAGATCAGTTGAGTTTAGGTTGCCGTATACCTCATCTGTTGAGATATGTATCATTTTTTTAGCATAACCTTTGAATAATTGTTGTAATATCTGATAAGTACCAACAATATTTGTTTGAATAAAATCACCTGCATTTTGAATGCTTTTATCAACATGAGACTCTGCAGCAAAATGAATGATTGCTTCATATTCTTGATCCATCACAGCTTCTATATCTCTTACATTTACAATACTTCCTTTAATAAACCTTATCCTAGAATGCGATGTTAACTGCTTGATTTCTTTAGGATGGCTTGCATACGTGAGATAATCAAATACTGTTATATTGTATAATGTAGTTTTAAGTAAGTGCCGAACAAAATTGAGACCAATAAAACCTGCTCCTCCTGTAACCAATATATTCATAGCATTCTTTCCCTCCTTAGATATCTTCTTAGGATTTTAATAATCTGATAAGGTATTTTCCATATTCGTTCTTTTCTAATGGTTTTGCTAATTGCAGAAGTTGTTGAGCCGTAATAAAACCTTTTCGAAAAGCAATTTCTTCTAAACAAGCGATTCGAATGTTTTGGCGATTTTGGATAGTATGAATAAATAAAGAAGCATCTAATAATGATTCATGAGTCCCTGTATCCAACCAACTAAATCCTCTACCCATTAATTCGACATTCAATTTGCTTTCTTGAAGATACCATTCATTAATTGAAGTAATTTCATATTCTCCACGAGCTGATTTTTTAATTTTCTTTGCAACATCAATAACTTTATTATCGTAAATGTAAAGCCCTGTTATAGCATAATTAGATTTAGGGTTTTTAGGCTTTTCTTCAATTGAGATGACATTTTGATGGTGATCAAATTCTACAACCCCAAAACGTTCAGGATCCTTAACGTGGTAACCAAATATGGTAGCGCCATGTTTTCGACTAGTAACTCGTTCAAGTGTCTTAGTGAAATTATCTCCATAAAATATGTTATCCCCTAATACTAAAGATACAGAGTCTAACCCAATAAAAGCTTCCCCTATAATAAAAGCTTGTGCAATACCTTCCGGTTTTTCTTGAGATAAATAACTTAGTTTAATACCTAAGTGTGTTCCATCACTCAATAACTGTTCAAACCGTGGTGTATCTTCGGGAGTAGATATAATTAAAATCTCTTTAATTCCCGCAAGCATTAGAACAGACATGGGATAATAAATCAAAGGTTTATCGTAAACAGGTAATAATTGTTTTGAAACGACAGTCGTTAATGGATAAAGTCTAGTACCGTACCCGCCAGCCAAGATGATTCCTTTCATGAACATTCACATCCTCAACGTTTTTAATTTAAAAAACGCTCATTTTTATCATATGTGCTTTTTCGATGGGTATGAATGTAAAAGAATTCATTGGTTTTTATAAAAAAATATTTAATTGCAAATTAATAAGTATCGTTTAAAAAACATCAATTAACTAAGTCCTTACAATTATTTTTGAGAGAATTTGTCCGAAACTAAACTAAATACAGAAAGACTGCTAACATTGGCAGTCTTTTTAAGTATAAAATCGATTTTTCATTTTTCTTTTTGTTGCTATACATGCCTGCAAATTAGGTGATTTATCAAATATACTCACCTATTATTCATTTAATTTTTCAATGTATATACGAAGCTTATATTCTTTTTTGTAACCAAACTAAAGATTAATTATTTTTTCTAAAATTGTTTTATTGTGTAACATTCGAGGATCATTTGGCCGATATTCCAGGGCCATCTCGTTGTGGTTAAAAGCTAATTGATGCTGGCCTATCCTATCGTAACAAACAACTAATTGTAAATGGGGTAGCCATGTGGAACAAGAGTGGTTTTGAAAAGATAAGCTTTTTTTCTCTACGTTTTCCAATGCTTGTTTATACCAATATATTGCTTTTGAAATTTCATTTTTCTCTAAAAATAAAAATGCTAATCTGCAACAAGTTTCAGGCCTTGGCACATCATAAGTAAGAGCATTCAGTATCCAACTTGACTCTTGTTCTTTAAGTCCTAGTTGATTATAACAATCTGCTAACTTGTTGCAAGCACTTATGTTATCTTCAATCCATCCCTGATTTGTTTTCAAAAATTTAAGGTAATATTCAATAGCCTTTTCAATTTTTTGATGGTCCATTAGCTCATTTGCATAATAAAATAAATCTCTAGGTGAAAATTCTTTTCCGGATAAAACTAAAGTTTCATATATACGTAGGTTTCGTTGCGTGTCGTGGCTGAGTGGCATATGGGAAACTGCAATGTCACTATCATACAATTTACCATATACCTCCAAGTATTCGTGAACAGCACCTATCCATTTAAAACCCTTCTCCCTTTTCACTAAACGATACCTTCTTAAACTAGATGTAACATTATTATGTTCATCAAAAGAAAGATTGTAATGCATAGAAACAGCATCGACATCTAAATCAAGAGTGGTTTTCATTTTTGAAAAAAGTGATTGGTCTTCTTTTAAAAGCACATCATCCGCATCTAACCATAAAATATAATCAGCTGTAGCCTGCTGAAATGCAAAATTTCTTGCAGCCGAAAAATCCTCAACCCATGTGAAATCAAAAATCCGATCTGTATATGAGGCTACTATTTCATTTGTCCGATCAGTTGACCCAGTATCAATAATATTAATCTCATCAACTATTTCACTTACGGAATCCAAACACCTGCTAATGACAGCTTCCTCATTTTTTACAATCATACATAAACTGATTGTAATCACAATAGCACCTCCTTAAAGCTTCATTTATATGCGAAATTCTAATAACGATTTTCTATAAATAATATGAGACGGCTATTCTATATAGGAGTTAACCAGGTAAGGGAGTACTCTGCAGTAGGAATTTTTTTGAAGGTTATTTGTTATGTTATGCAATTTGCGGATTTAGGATAACGTCTGTACTTGCTTCTTTACAGGAGAGATTAGTGTTTTTTTGCATGGATAAGTATTTGATAAATCTGAGTGTATTCTGATAAATGATCTAAAGAAAAATCGAATTTTTTAGCAAGATAACTTACTTCGTTTAGAAAAAGTTTCACCTTAGAATCTACATCCACATAATTGTATGTTTGAGATTGAACTTCAAATAAATCTTGAGGAAATAAAGTCTGAACAGTTTTTGGAGTGAAAAATCGCAAGTGTGTTCGATCTAGAATCCCAGCATCTACATAGTTCCAATCACCTTGTATTAAAGGGAATAAAGCCTCTGCATGAGAAATATTGGGAATACTACATATTAGGGATCCAGAAGGTTTTAAATATACAGATAATTCCTCTATTATATTCCATGGATTTTTCAAATGTTCTAATACATCTGCTAATATAATAGTATCGAAAGAGTTTGGGGTATATGGGAGATCTAAGGTTTCTACATCTATTGTATCAACTCGTTCATAATGTTGATTTGCAATTGATCCTATAAATGAATTTAATTCTACTCCATATAACTTACACGACTGGCGGTTTAATAGCTCCATCCCCACTGCTCCTGCTCCACACCCAATATCCAATATCTTTTTAGCTCCTAGTGGGACTAGTTCAATAATTTCAGGGCGAGAATGAAAAAAATAGGTTAAATCAACTTTCCATTTATCAATAAACTTTTTCCGATTTATACTATATAAATGATGAATATCAATATCCTGGTTTCCGATAAAAGTGGCATGCCCATGATGATGAACGAAAGAATCTAGAGCAACTCTCAACTGATAACCAGAATTTAATGCACGAAGACACAAATCATCATCTTCAAAAGAGCCATACCCAAAACTCTCATCAAATTTACCTATCTTTTTCATTACCTCTTTTTTTACAAGTAAACAAAAACCCACTAACCTTAGTACTCGCCTCGATTTACCAGCGTTACTTTCGCAGTAACCAGAGGCAAAGTCCTGTACCTCATCAATATTTGTATAGTCTACATGGATCTGTTGTGACCCGCTTACATAATTACTAACTGGTCCCACCATTCCAATTTTTTCATCACTATAAAGTAATGATTTCATTGATTCCAGCCAGTTTTTTGTAACAATTGTATCATTATTTAAAAATAAAATCTGGTCCCCTGTGGCTATGTCAAGCCCTTGATTACATCCTTTAGCAAACCCTAAATTTTTTCCGTTTGAAATAATTTCCAAATGGGGAATACTTTTTAAATAATCAATTGTCCCATCAGAAGAGCCATTATCTATAACAATAATTTCTAAGTCTTTTTGTTGTGTATTCTTAATAATACTTTTTAGACACTGCTTTGTTAAATGTAATTGATTATATGTAAGAATAATAATGCTCGTTTTCAATATATCCCCCGCCCTTCTCAAATAAGATTGCGTTAAATATATGTGTATTATAATCATACTATTTTAATGTTATGAAATAAGGTTTTGAAGTATGAAGAGGCTTTAATTCATTCAAACATTGCATTTTAATTTTATTAACAAAAATGCTTTTTTACTAAAAACATTTCACTATGATAAGGAATTAGAATTTTGCCATGTTTGATGTATTATATTCAAATTTAACATTGTAGTAGTTTTTATATCTTGGAACCTATCGGTGTTGGTACATCTTATGTTTAATCAATAAGTGGTTATCTTTCTTGACTAGCAAGTCACCATTCAAAAAGTATAGGTGATTTTTCAGCAAAAAACTCGTACCTCTTCTTAATAAATATTATTTATCAAATCATGCGTATCTACTCATACCATTAGCTATGTTATCTATATAGGTAACTATATAATCTACAAACTCATTATTACCTCCCTAATCAGGTCCATAATATAAGATTAGAAGGGTAACCTCTTCTTTCAATCCACGTATCAACTTTGAGAACTCCAAGCTCTTTTTTATTCTCTCGATTCTATCTTATAGTACGCAACATTCAAGTAAGCGAAAACTAGGAATTTCTTCTTCTAAAATTGCAATTTCTGATAAACATAATGCATTTCCATGTTGGTCAAGTGATTCAAATAAGACTTCAACCTGAGAAACAGAAGCACTTAAACGACCTTGAACTAATACCTTAAAATTACGATGTAGTGATACGGAACAACTATTTTGTTCTATTTTGCCCTTTCCTTTGAGTATGATAGCAAATTGTTCACAAATGCTTTTAAAGTTGTTCATTGAAGAGTCCCCCATTTTATTAGAGAAATATCCATATATACTTATTATTAAAATGTTTCTAATATGTGGAATTAAACATTTAGGAGTATCCATTGCGGAAAGTACTTAAAAAAGTGATTGTTTCCGATATATATCAACAAGTTATTTGAACTAAATAGTATATGGTATAGTTGTTCTTAATGAAAATAGGAATCCGAAGGCCAAAAATTAAATATTTACTTTTAAAAATCTTCTATGGATTTTATTCCCCTTGCTACGAAATCAATCGATATTTACTGAGTAATTTCATAGAAAAATTATATTTCTTCGTCCAATACTTTCTCTTCATCTGTTTTCATTCTATAACCTTCTTTCTGTATAATTTTTCTATATAAAATTTCTTTTATTGTAATCTGCTCTTACATTTGCGTGTATAAGTAGTATCAATCTTTCTAATATTTATTAGGTACGAATGCTTTCTTTCTTAAAATATCATTTAGCTTTTCTGAGCTTAGTAGCATCATGACAATATAAAATACAATAAAAAATGGGAAAATTACTATTGATGTATTTGATGCAATGATACCAAGAATAAGTGGCAAAAAGGTGCTTCCTGTATAAGCGACAGCCATCTGATAGCCCATAATAGTCTGGGAGTGCTTTTTACCAAAACGAGATGGTGTTTCATGTAACATACATGGAAAGATCGGCGCTAATCCAAATCCTAACATTATAAAACCTGCAACAAAAACGTTGGATGGTAATGGCAATAACAGAAGTAGAGCGCCAACAAATGCTATTATTTGCCCGAATCGAATAAGCATACGGTTGGTCATTTTAAACGTAAGAAACCCAGTTAGAAATCTACCAATCGTTAGCCCTCCCCAGTAGAATGAAACCCATGTTGCAGCTTGTGCTGCTGGTAACTCTTTAACATTAACGAGATAGCTACTTCCCCAAAGTCCCACTGTTGCTTCTACACCACAATATAACAGAAAGGACAGCAGCGATAGCTTTACTCCTTTTATTTGCATAGGCTTTACCTGCTTTGTGTCTTCAGGAGAAATTTCTTCAAAGTGGTCCTCTGCATTTTTTTTTGCCTTGATCTTAGTGTTATTGGAGACTCTATTCCACAATGGTAACGAGAAAAGAAGGATTACAGCCAACGTAAACTGAATTACTGCGATGGTAAGATAACCATTTCTCCATGCATATTGTACTGAAATAGATTGGGCCATGATGATAGGACCCAAGGTAGCTCCAACACCCCAAAAACTATGTAACCAGCTCATGTGGTGTGCCTTATAATGATTAGCAACAAAATTGTTTAATGCTGCGTCGACAGCCCCTGCCCCTAATCCTAGAAGGATTGCCCAAACAACCAACCAAATGATTGATGGTGCAAAATAAAAGCCAAGTAAAGCACTGGCAGTCATAAAGCCACTAAAAAATGTGACCTTTCCAGTACCAAATTGTATTATTACTTTTCCACTAACCAAGCTTGAAACAATGGTGCCCCCTGCTGTTATCATAAAAAGTATACCAGCTGTCTCAAGCGGAACCCCGAAGTCTTGTTGCATCACAGGCCATGCAGCCCCCAATAATGAATCAGGTAATCCTAAGCTAATAAAAGCCAAATAAATAATTATCAAAAGTAATAGTATCATGTTTAACCGTTTCTCCTAACTGTATCATTTCTTTATTTTACAAAGAACTTATTACACAAAATTACAAAGTCGATGAAGGGGAAACTTATTAAATAGATTTAATAAGTTAATAAAAATTACAGCATTCATACTTTTTTTAAGATGAATGCCAACGGTTAGTTCATGTGTTATTACTTATCTCATCGATCATTACATCAAGACAAAGAGTTTTTAATCCAACTAAGTAGTCTTGTTCCCAATTACTAGCTTCAAATTCTGGAAGATGCTCTAAAGGGATATACTTTGAGCTCTTAGCCTTTATTGTCTCTAAGATTATTTCATCCACTTCATCCTCACAAAAAATGAAAACATGAGGATTAATAATAGCAACAATTGAGGCTACCAACCTACTTATGGCATCAATTTCATACTCCTCACTAATCATCTTTTTTGCCTTTCCAATTTCTCTTTTTAAAGCTTGTAGAAAATTTCGGTCATTATATTGAGGAATAAACTGAACCTCACCAGAGAAAAATGTACTTCCACGAACGATAATTCCGTTTAATATAATCCCTGCACCAGGGCCATTTTGTCCAGTATATAAATATACAAGGGATTGATCCTTACCGTTCCATTTTTTGTAGTAGCCCAGAATAGCAGCATTCATATCATTTTCCACCACGACAGGTAGAGAAAAATACTTCTCAAAATACCCTTGTAAATCTATATTTTGAAAATGCTCATATCCTGGGATATGAAAAACGCGACCATTGTCGACCGCACCTGGAACTCCAATCGCCATTGAACTAATTTTAGGATTTTCGTTAATAATTTTTTCGATATAGGTAGTTAATATATCTGAACCACCATCTATTAGTACACTTGAAAGTTTTCCTTGGTTTTTTATTTCTCCCAGACAATTAAAAATTATATAGTTTGTCTCTGATTTCTCTAAAAAAATGGCAAGACCTTGCATATACTCAGGGTTATACATATATCTCTTTGCTCTTCTGCCACCACTAGATTCATCAAGGCCAACAGAAATAACTTCTCCATCGTTCTCCATTTGTGCAATGATTTTGCTTATTGTTGGGAAACTAATTTTTAATTTTTTACTTAGATCTACTTTTGTTGTAGTTCCATATTCTAAAAGAGTTTTACGAATACCACGAAGGATCAACATTTTCATAGATTTTGGATTTGCCGTTTTTTCATCCACTAAAATCACCACCTCATGCACTTATTAAACTAAATTAATAAGTCATGAAGAAAACATACCATATTTTTCATGTTATAACAATGAAAGGTTGCTCTACTATTTCAAAGTTACCTTTTTTAACAGTCTAGTATAATGGTCACATAAGTATGTCTTTTTATTTGTTTTCTACTCCAGTTTCACCTTGTACTCCTGTGGTAGTGCCTTGACCGCATGTAGCCAAAACTAACATTAACGATAATAATTGATGGCCATATCTAACTGGATAGATAATTCCGCAACCATCTCTTATTCTTTAATCCGTATCGTCCCAACAGGTGGCCATTCCAATAATCAAAAAATCATAGCGCAAGAAAATAAAATAGGGGCTTATCGTCGTATAATAACGCAAAAAGAAGACAGTCCGGTATTAATTGACTGCCTTCATTTTTTTGTTTGCTGTGAAAAGAGGTTCCTAAAATCTACCTCGCTTTTTTACCTTTTGTTAGAACCTGTACATTTTCATCTCCACGAACTTCAACTTTACTTCCTTCAATAATGACTTCTTTTACTTGTGTCCCTTTAAAATCCACTACAACTGCATGGTCATTTTTCGGTTTAATGGTTACGGTTTGATTCGCAAAACCTTCACCATAAAATTCCGCATATGCCCCAGTGAACACAATGCCATTTTTAATGTCCGATGCTGCATCAATTGTAACCGACACACTTTGATCGTGAATCATTAGTTTCCCAGTTTTATAGTTTTTATAGTTATAAACCTTTTCTGGAATAATTGGTTCTACGTTATCTTCATCTTCGTCCACATTAAACACTTTATTAACAGGGACATTGTTAGTTTCATCCCAATCCCAAACGTTATTAAAGTCCCATCCTAATTTTTCGAATGTAGCTTTTTGTGCAAAATCAGTAGTAGTCACTCCAGTAAATGTAGTAGCAACTCCCGATGGTAAATCATCTGTGCTTAACTTGTCACTGTTATAGTAGTTGTTTTGATTTGCGTCAATAATTGGTCTGCTGCCTGACCAATAGCCTGCTATTTTACCAGATCCAGGTGCAGCTCCACTTACTTCATTGGTTACAGCATTGCCAGTAAAGTTTTGGAGAAGGCTACCAGAAGAACCGCCCATATCACCAACAACTGCACCAATATAATTACCGCCTGCTGGCCCTGAGACTGTAGCCATTATCAGGTTATTTTGAATTACATTTCCTGTTGTTGTATCTTTGGTGATAAGAGGTGAACCTGAACCATTCCAATTCGTCCCGCCTATTAATCCTCCAACAGGGTTCCCATATACCTCTGCGTTAACAGTAGAATTTTGTAGTGTACCTGCATGAAGCGTACCTACAATACCGCCTGTGTTGCTTCCACCTGTTATTTTTCCATTCACATACGTGTTTTCAATTGTACCTGTAGAAGTTCCAGCAATTGCACCTGTGCTACCTTGACCGACAATATCTGCATTTATCAGCTTAAGGTTTTCTATGATACCGTTAGTGCCTACATAAGAAAAGAAACCAGTGCTACCATTTGCACTCTCCATTTTCAAATTGCTAATTGTATACCCATTTCCATTGAATGTGCCTAAAAATGGAGTTGGCTTGGTACCGCCGCCAATTACTGAGAATGTCACATCTTGCATATCAATATTTGCTGATAGCTCATATTTGCCATCAATTGGATAGGCTGATGTGCCAAACCCTTCAGATAATGCAACCAATTCACTTGCTGTTCCAACTTTTATAGTCTGTGTATCGCCACCAATTGGTGTCACCTTATCTGTAGCTGCACTTGTTGCTCCACCGTTATAGAAACCATTTCCCGTTGCAACGCTGCGCAAATACAGACCAACATCTTCTTCTTTGATTGTATAGGAGGATTCTGTCTCCCCCTCAATCGTTGTCCATGTTGTACCGTCCGCTGAGCTCTCCCATCTGAAATCCGCGGTAGCGCCTGATGGAGTCACCGATGAATTCAATGTTTGACCCTCTTTAGCAATTCCACTAAGTTCAACTTTCGTTATCGTCAACTCATTAACTTCTTTTGGTACTGCAGGATAATTCCAATCTGCTAAATTAGGAGTACGTGGTGTGTTTGTAACAAGTACGTCTTTGTCACCATTGACCAGGTTTCCATCAGTATCTAAGCCTTTGCTAGTGATTCTGATTTCATCTGGTGAAATGGAAATATTGGAAAAACCTTCCCCGATTGGTCGTACATCTACATATGCCATTTTTGAGGCGTCCCTGTTATCACTTACGAATCTAGGTCCTCGTCTGTCCCTATTTCCAGAATAATTAGTGATATAAGTAGTTCCGTTACCATAAGTTTGCGGATCAATGTTTGCACCATTTGCATATAGCTTTGTGCGGACATAGATGTGATCATGTCCCATAAGCACCACATCGACTCCCGCTTCATCAAAAGCGGTTGTCCAAGATTCAACAGGATTTGCCATCCGATATCCGAAAAGTGACTTGTGTATAACTGCTACAGTCCATTTTGTTGGGTTTTGTTTAACAACAGATTTCATCCAGTCCTGTTGTGCTTTTCTTTGAGAAGAGCTGCTTTGATCCTGATAGTCCAACATCATGAAAAGTGTATCACCGTAGACAAAATAGTAGTTGCTTGACTCAAATTGCTTTATGTCCAATCCCGATACCATTCTTTCCGTACCATCGCCGCCACCGTAAAAGGATGCTCCGTTTTTAGGCGGGTTATAACGTCCCAAAAGGTTTTGCAAGGTTGGGTCTATCGAATCCCAGCTGTTATTCGGGGCCCATTTGTTACCTGCACCGTCGTACTCATGATTTCCGGTCCCTAGATACAGGGGCACACGGGCGAACTTATCAGCATTCCCTTCAAAAAAAGCATCCCATTGTACAGTATCAAATCCATAGGAAATCTGGTCGCCTGAGCTTAGGATGAAGGAAGCATCTGGGAAATCAGTAAATGCTTGTTCTAGTGCTTTCCCATTATGGTTCGAGCCGGGAGATGCATGTACATCAGTAACCCAGTTAAAGTTAAATGTATCAACATCGCTTTCAGGTGTTGTAAAGCTAGCCGGCGACTTAACGTCTGTAACATTCATTGCTCCATCACCAACGGAATAGACATACTCCGTATCAGGCTCAAGTACAGTTGTTTCCACTTTATGGCTTTGTACAGGCTCAACAGAGTAATCCGTTCCAGCACCAGTATAATTCGCATTTTCAAGGGCGCTAGAAAGATCTACTGTATTATTTGTTCCTACAACCATATTTGTAAACATGCCACCATTACTTTCAAAGTCTGTCTTTTTTGCATAATAGAGCTGTGTTGTTTTCGTTGTTGGTGGCGTTACCCAGTTAAAACGTGCAATATACTTTCCTTCCTCTTGATTAAATGAATCGTACAAGAAGGTTACAGAAGTAGGTTCTTTACCTCCACCTATCGGTTGACTTAATTCATCTCCAGATTTGGTAAAGGTAAATGTATCAATAACTTGGAAAGGCCCCTCAGCGCCTGTCGCTTTATAGTAAGCTGTATAAGTTATCGCGTTGCTTGTAACATTTACCTTACTATATACTCCCGGAGAATGGATAGACCCACCACCAGTACCCGTCTTGTTTTTGCGAAGGTCGTAATGGAAATCACTCCAGGAAGTGTCTTTTGTACCGTTTAAGCTGTACCCATAATTATAAACAGATCCTCCAATG
The DNA here is from genome assembly GCF_917563925.1 of Sutcliffiella rhizosphaerae. Lineage (GTDB taxonomy): Bacteria > Bacillota > Bacilli > Bacillales > Bacillaceae_I > Sutcliffiella_A > Sutcliffiella_A rhizosphaerae. The sequence continues at coordinate 47,489 of NZ_CAKJTJ010000025.1, read as the reverse complement.
ACGTAGGTTGGCGCTTCCCCGAATGTTACATTCTCAAAGCTTCCTGTACCTGACGCTGTAGAAGTAGTTTTTAAAGTGTTTCTATGATATCCATGTTCATGACCATTTAAAACAAGATCGATACCGGCATCGGTAAGTTTTTTACCTGTCAAATTATCGATATTGTAATGACTATGTCCGGGGTTATAAGGTGGAACATGAAAATATGCAATTTTCCACACTTTAGAAGTATTTTTAACTTCCTTTTCTAAAAAGTCCCATTGGATGGTATCGTCTTCTTTAGAAGCATAAGAGTTAAGGGAAATAAACAGAGCATCTCCATATTCATAGGAATATACGGTTCCATCTGCCGCTGGAGTTAGCCCTTCTGGTTTATTTAAAGAAGTATGGTTTAATCTTGCTCGATACTGCACTAAATCTCTGTCATAAGATGCACCATCATGGTTCCCTGGGGTAACCATAAATGGCAGGGTATCTGAAAGATTTTGAGCTGCATCAAAAAACATCTGCCATTGATCTGAAAAATGTCCATCCTCAACAACATCACCCGTATGAAGAAGAAATGCTGTATCTGATTCATTCTCTTTTATATGGTCGTATAACTTTTTTGTGTTTTCAAACGAACTAACAGATGTTCCCTGTGTATCTGGCGAAATAACAAATGAAAATGGCTTGTTTGCATCAGGATCTGCAGGCGCTGTAAAACTAGCAATAGCACTATATCCATCTTCAACATTACCAACTTTATAATAATAGTTTGTTTCAGGGATAAGATCTTGAATCACTGCATTAAAAGAAGTAATCGGTGTAAATTGAACCGGCGTGCTTCTAGTCGAAACAATATCCTCTTCTTTTGGTATAGACTTTGTTGCAATTTTTGTCACACCATCGTCAAGGCTAGGTGATGTTCCATAAATAATTTCCGCAGAACCCACTTCAGGACCCATGAGCCAATTAAAACTCATCGCAGTTTTACCCTCTTCTGCTCCACCTCCAATACTCATTGAAATTTGCGACGGAGTTTTCGCAGGTGCTACTGCTAATGTTGTCATAGGCGTTACAAGTCCAGAAACAGCTATAAGCACTACTAAAAATACTGAGATTAATTTTGACAATGATTTCTTCCCTCTGCCCACTTTCAAATTCTCCTTCCTATTATCACAAATATTTTATAATGACCCCCCTATCATCCCTCTAGTTTGTAAACTCTGATATGTTTTAATATTAATATTCTATTAAGTATTTATTTTTAAGTTAAATCCTGGTTCCTTTTCTATTTCAGCTTAAAGCTCCCTAAAAGGTGATTCATGAATTCAAACAAATGAGTAGCCACTTCATTTCATTCATGTGGGCCTAATATGGCTTTCAGTTTTCACCACTTCGAGATCTTTAGTGAAATACTTAAAAGCTTCACTAAAAGGAAGATGCTTTACTTAAAATAAACATATTTAGTAAAAAAAAATAAGCCGCACTTCTCCTTTATCGGAAAAGTGCTGCTTAAGTTTCATACTTTAGCCCATTTACATGCAGTCCATTCACATTGCCCTAGGTAAATCAATTGATTTCTTTTTTGGGTAAACGGGTTTGATCTCCTTCTAAGGTTCGTGTAATTTATGCAACTTTTCCATCCCATACTCCCCCAATTCTTTACCTAAATAAGTGCTAATAACCAGTACTTTTCTATTTTTGAATTTATTTATATATTAATAATTATATATCGTTTTGCATTTTGGGGTATAACACGAACAATTAGAGAAAAAGGAATTTTTTCAAGTAATTGATTTTCTGTTTTCCAAAATACTTTTAACATAAAAGAATTACAGAAGTTCACTTATGTGCAAAGAACCGTCTTTGGGTTGAAGTAACAGATTATTTTTCTGTTTTTATAATCTAAAGGTTATTTTGTTTGCTATAAATAGTAAACAAAGTGCTATAGGAGAATATCCATTTTAAAAATTATCCTACTATATTGTATTCAACCGTCAACAATTGACACCCATCGTGGAAGACCATTTCTAAAAAGGCGCTTTACTTATAAAGTGTGCGCCTTCTTCTATAAAATCAATGGTCATGTTCCTCATCTTCCTCATACACATACGGATCTTCCGGAGGGTGGATCAGCTCCAATTCTTTTATTCGCAGGAATGGGATGCTATTACCACCATAATCCGTTGTTTCCAGCAATCCTTTCACTTTGACCCAGTCATTTTCCTCATATTCCGAGGCGTTTGAAGCAGTTGAAAGCAGTCCAATAATCTCTCTTTCCCCGTCTTTCTCTTTTTCGCAGCAGGTATATCTACCTATCACGACCTCGTCTTTATTAAATGAGGGCTCACGATAAATAAATCCTGTATATTCTATTTCCTTTCCCGAAAAGTCTTCTGGGAACAATCCAATTGTATCCAAGTAATGAATGTATTCTTTATCCGGGATAACGATCATGTTCTCCTTCAGCAATTCACTTTTGATATTTTCATAAAACTCTTCCGGTTTTTCAGGTCCATGTGAGTGGTCATGGTCATGAAGATCCCCTTCCTCATCATGGTCGTCCTCATGCTTTTCTTCCAGGCTCTCCATGTAGCCTTCCGGGTCTGCTAGATATTCCTCTGCCCTTTTCAAATCGGCGTTTTCTGTATCAGGTCTGCTTGTTACTTCTTCTTTATTTAAGAGATAAAAGACGAAGACACCGCTAATTGCTATTCCCAAAAGAACAGCAATAATTACTACAGCTTTTTTATTCATTTCAACATTCCTTTCAGCATCAACTGAGGACTGATTAAACTATCATCCATTATTTGAATTCCTTCCAATTCAGGCTGTTTTCTTCAAAAAGATCTGCAAATGATTTATTTTCTCTTCTTCAATCGTTTCTCTTTCTTGACTCTGGCAGTCGCCATCCTTTGATTCCTCAAGCTGGATTCTCATTAACTTCAGCTATTGAATACATCCTCCTGCATTTTTAACACCTATGTAAATATATCCAATATTAAAAGCGGCACATTGATGTACCGCTTTTAATATTCAATTACCTATATGAATTGTGAGTTGGACAAAACAAATCTTCCTCTGATTTTCTAACAATAGAAAAGTTATCAACATTATAATGACCGTGAAGTGTAGTGTTATGATGTAGTATGATTTGTTCTTTACTTAAAACATCATTGCCCAATGTTGAATGTCCATCACCAACTAATGTTGCATCAAATCCATTTATAGTTGCTGTTCTGACAGCACTATCTATACAGTGCTGTGTTTCACAGCCCATAATCACTATATGTTCAATATGTTTTGATTTTAAATATTCTAGAAGACCTGTCCCATAAAAAGAATTCGTTGCAGATTTATCGAAAACCTTTGCTTTAGTGGGTACATTGATTTCATTGTGAATATGAAATCCATTTCCGTTTCCTTCAGCAACATCCAGATCTCTTACAAACACAACTGGAACACCTGCTTCTTTTGCTTTTTCAATCACTTTATTGATATTCTTGATAAGTTGCACTTTATTGTAAATCGGACTTGCTCCTAGATTTCCTTCAATTAGTTCTTGTTGTGCATCAATGATTAATAATGTTTGATTCAAGTTTTTTCCCCTTTCAAGTGTGGGAAAACGCTATAAAAATAATTAGTTAGACGTTAACCCCTTATAATCTTTCATGGTAACATTTCTTCTGTTTATCATACTAATTACCCCCTAAACTTAAATTACCTATAAATCATTTTTAATAATTTTTCGGTAATCTAATTTTAACATAGTTACAAATTCCTTTTGTTAAGAATTTAAGTCATTTTATCATTTTTTCATGTTAGTAGGTGCTGTTACATCAATCATAAAATGCATAATCTTTTTTTGTTTTACTCTTAAAAAGAAAGCACTGATTATTTCAACCTTTTAAGAACTTTTGTATCACTCGTCACTAGATGATTGACGGTTGACAACAAAGTACCTACTTTTTTGACACAAAAGCTTACTACAAAAGAAGCTATTATAATGGCATTTTTAGAGTGAGTTTTGAGTAGCGCTTTTGTGTCATTATTTTATTAAATATAGAAGTGTGCCTTGTTTAAGAATCGCTCCGGATTGTTGAAAATTGTTTTCATGAAGTCAATTTAATTGATTAAGGCCCCTCATTAGGTGGATTTAGATAATGTTCAGCAAAATCCTCTTTATAAGGAGCATTAGACTTGAGAATTCTTTCAGTAGCCTCTTTGGTATCATAAGTAGTGACCTTTAATTCAACATCAGGACCTAATAAAACCCAACAAGCACCGTTGGCTCGGCTCTGTAATCCCACACTTCCTGCATTGATGAGACGTTTATCATCAACAATGCGATCAAATTGAATATGTGTATGACCGCAAATAATAATATCTTGAGTTACATTTTCAATCATTGGTCGAACTTCATTATCTGGAGTATTTATTCGAATTGCTTCTTCATCACTGCGTGGAGATCCGTGTACAAATAAGATTTCACCCAACCCATCAATATTCAAGGATGTTTCTTCAGGAAAACTCTTCAGAAATTTTATCTGTTCTTCTGTTAATTGATCCGCACACCAGTGGTTTAACTCTGCCGTTAGGTCATCCAATCCCTTTTCTTTTCCATAACGATAAGAAACTTCACGATCAGCGTTGCCTTTAATGAAAATATATTCATCTTTATAATCCATTAAAAGATCCATAACTTGTCGTGGTTCGGGTCCCCAAACTAAATCACCACCAACAATAACTCGCTCAACATTCGTTCTTTTAATTTCTTCTAAAACAGCCTTTAATGCTGAATAATTTCCATGAATATCATAAATAGCAGCTACACGCATTTGAACATTCCTCCCCCATAGTGAATGTATTACTTTTCACTAATATACAAATTTACTTTAAAAACGTTTCGTATATTCTTCCAATATCTGAACCCCTAATTAATAAATACTTATTACTTTTCCCCAACCCCTCTCTATTTCTTGATACCAATTTTTTCGGATCCATCTCCCCTGTTGCAAAGGGGAGCATGTGTGAAATTGCAATGGTTCTTAATGACTCAAAAAACACATTCTGGATTATATGGAAAAAAATAAGTTATTAATTAACGATTGGTTGTTCTATGTACTGTCCCATAATCATTCATCATTCCATCCTCCTTCTTTATATCTTTAAGACTTTCATTTATTAATCAACAGAAAAGTTATTTCTTTTTACATAAGGAAATAATCCTTCAGTAATCAGTATGATGTTGGGAAAGTTATTTATTATCTTCAGCGGATATCTTTTTCATTAATCGCTCTAATTTTTTTTCTGTATCTGTCTCCTCTACTGGTGTATAGATACTACACCGTAAATCCATATCACCTTGAACTTGAAGATAAGTCAAATTAAATAACATTTTGCCTGCTTTAGCATGTCTGAATTCAATTATCATTTCTGGAGCCTTACTTACATGACTTTCTTGCCACAATTCTTGGAATTCTGAGTATGAATGACTCATTTCATTAATAAATTGGTTGTACCATTCATCGCCTAAGTAGTGTCCATAATATGTACGGAAAATTGCAAGAAAACCTTTCGCAAAATGTTCCCAATTGACAGCTAAAGCTTTTAATTCTTTTCTAGTGAACACTAAACGAATCAAATTTCTTTAGTCATTCGGTATTTTTTCAAAATCTAAAAAAACATGAGCAGCTGCAGGATTCCATCCTACAATATGGCAATGTCGATCCGTAATGATAGTCGGGCAATAAGTTAATTCAGCAAGTATTCGCTTTAAGGAAGGATTTAGCTCTAATTGATCCTTCTTTTGATGTGGAATTTCTGATTTGGTCTCTAATGCTAGATTATATAAGTAGTCTCTTTCATCATTTTTTAATTGTAGTGCTACAGAAATACAATCAAGTACGATTGATGACACTTTTATATCTCTTCCTTGCTCTAGCCATGTATACCAAGTTGTACTTACACCTGCTAATTGTGCAACCTCTTCTCTTCGTAACCCAGGTGTCCTTCTACGAGATCCTGCTGCCAAACCAATAGATTCTGGCTTTATTTGAGCTCGCTTAGTTTTTAAGAATGTCGATAAAGCTTCAAGTCTAGTTTTTTCGTTCACTTTTTTTAAACTCCTCATTGTATGAATCTAATCTAGTAGTTTTTATACCAGGATAAACTATCCCTTGTAATAGGATAAAATGGGTGTAGAATACAAGTATATTATTGATTTGGAGGAATGAAAAGTGGAAAGAGTTGTGATTACTGGTATGGGGTTAGTGTCGCCATAGGAAACAACCTCCAATCATTTTGGAACAATCTGATTAACGGGAAATCAGGTATATCCACTATTGATACATTTGATGTTACTAATCATAAAACAAAAATTGCAGGTATAGTCAAAAATTTTGATGTAGAAGAAGTTTTAGGAAAGAATGAAGCTAGACGCCTAGATCGCTTTTCCCAATTTGCTTTGGCTGCAGCTGAACAAGCTTGGACAGATTCAGAGTTAGACCTCAATAGTATAGATGAAGAAAGATTTGGTGTATACGTAGGTTCAGGTATAGGTGGAATCGAAACCTTTATTGAGAATATTGATTTGCTTAGGCAGAAGGGTCCTAGAAGAGTCAGTCCTGCTCTAGTACCTGCTATGATTTCTAATGCTGCTACAGCACAAATTAGTATCAAGTGGAACGCGATGGGGCCTTCAATGTCTCCTGTTTCAGCTTGTGCTATTGGGAATACTGCTATTGGAGAAGCCTTTAAATTAATTCGTTATGGAGAAGCTGACGTAGTATTTGCCGGTGGGACAGAGGCTGCAATAACAGATCTATCAATCGCAAGCTTTGGTAATGCTACAGCTCTTTCAACAAGAAACGATGTACCTAATAAAGCTAGTCGTCCATTCGATGAAAATCGAGATGGATTTGTCATGTCAGAAGGAGCTGGAATATTAATCTTAGAATCTTTATCTCATGCTTTACGTAGAGACGCAAAAATTTATGCAGAAGTTATTGGATATGGTGCAAGTTCAGACGCACACCATATCGTTGCTACACATCCGGAAGGAACAGGTGCCTATTTAGCAATGAGATCAGCTTTAAAGAATGCTAATTTATCAACTGAAGAGATTGATGTTATAAGTGCCCATGCAACAAGTACAAAAGTGGGAGACATCTCTGAAACGATGGCTATTAAACAGTTGTTTGGAAAACAGGCGTATCAGATTCCAGTAACAGCTAATAAATCTATGTTTGGTCATATGTTAGGGGCAGCTGGTGGAGTTGAAGCAATTGCTCTAGCATTGAGTTTAAAGGAAGGAATAGTTCCTCCAACAATTAATTTAGAAAATCCTGATCCATTATGTGATTTAGATTACGTACCATCTGTTGCTAGACAAGTAAAAATAAGTACGGGTCTTTCTAACTCATTTGGTTTTGGAGGTCATAATGCAGCTATTGTTTTAAAGAAATACGAGTGAATAAACTTTTCTACCGTAAATCTAACTGCTTCTAGAGTAATCGGTTAGATTTTCAACTTAGTCAAAATAAAAACTGGGGCTGATTCATGTTTTAGAATCGCTCCAGAATAATTAATATCACCTTTTAAAACTAATGTCCGCCAATAATATCACAACAATCAGGTCCGTTGATTGCTGATTAAAACGAAATTATCTTTCTCTCTACTTACATTATACCGCTATTTAATACTTATTTATAGACTGTTCTTTTTATAATAAGGATACTATACTCTTATATGAAATATAAAAATAAAAGAGGTGTATTAGTATGAACAACAATAAAGTTGTCTTAGATAAAGGTCCTTTCTTTCATGGTACGAAAGCAGAATTAAAGATTGGTGATTTATTAAAGCCAAATTATTTATCAAACTACCAAGATAAAAAATCGAACTATATATATTTTACTGCAACTTTAGATGCTGCTAAATGGGGTGCTGAACTTGCAAGATCCGAATCAAAAGAAAGAATTTATATTGTAGAACCATTAGGTGATTTTGAAAATGATCCGAACTTAACGGACAAAAGATTTCCAGGAAACCCAACACGCTCTTATAGATCTGAAACTCCTTTGAAAATAATAGCCGAATTAAGTTCATGGGAAAGACATTCCGACGAAGAAATAAATCATATGCTAAAATCTTTACAAAAGTTAAGTGAACAAGGTAAGAATGTCATATACGATTAATCTTTAAAACCTTAAAAGGTATGAAACTCAAGACCAATTGCGTAGCGTATACAATTGGTCTTGGGTTTCAGCTATTGAAGTAAACCAATATGGTCAAAGTTCGTCAATACCTTGTTAGTCCTAGCTTGAACCCATAACTAAATAGGATTTTTATGAAAAAGATATCTTTTCTTAGATTTCTTTTGTCATTTTAACAATTTCCTGCTGATAACCCAGTGTTTCATAAAAACCTACAGCTCTTTGATTATTCTTAAAAACTTCTAACACTAATACATTTAACCCTTGTTCCGATGTCCACTCTTCTGCCTTTTTCATTAATTCCTTTCCAATACCTTTTCCTTCACCTTTCGGCATAACTGCTATAGAAGAAATGTAGCCCTGCTTTTCCCCTGTGAAATAATCTTCCTGTAATGCAAGCTCTATATAACCTAGAAAATCCCCATTTTCCTCGGCCACAAAAATATTTGACCTGTTTTTTTCAATAGCCGCTTCTGCTAACTCAACTTGCTTTTTTTCCATCGAGTTTTTATCCCTATAATTCATAAAGTTAATGTCACTGAACCTTTTTGAAAGTTCAATAATATGTAAGTTATCTTCCTCTTTAAATTCTCTAATTAACATTTTTCTACCCCTTTTATTGTTAGGTCACTTCTAAATTGAAATTATGTATAATAATTAAGCTTTACCTGTTTTTATTTCGGAACGCACCCAGTTAGTGTGAATTTATCGTTCAAGTTGCTTTTGTTTTCTTATCCCCAATAAAGTTCCAGGTCCACAATACTATCCAAAAAATAAGTGGGATAATTAATGAAAATCCTTTATTAGGATTTGGTAGGTAATAAAAAGATAATAACATTGCTAGAAAGAAAGGTGGCATTAACATTCAGTAACGTGTCTTTATTGTCAAATTATCACTTCCTAAAACTATTTAAAAATATGAATCTATCATTTCTATCCATTTATGTCCATTTGGGTTTTGTATATTTAATGACTCTTTTAACCAAAGGCGTTTATTAGCATTCAAATTAGGTAATATATTTTTCAAATCATAAACATCTTTCTCTCGGATAACTGAACTTCCACCTTTATAAAGTAGTTGTATTTCAGGCTTTAAAAATGGAATGCCAGATAAAGATTTCAATCCAATATCTTTTATGGATTTCCTTATTGTGTTCTTTCTTTTGTAAATCCAATCCATTCCCTCTGTATCCAATAACATTACTTGGAAAGCCCATGTTGATTCTCCCTTTTTCTTTACCCATATATCATCGAAATGAGGGTTTAGCTGTTCGTTTTTGTTCCAAGGTACTAATTGACCTTTATAGGCTATAAACAGTTCCCATTCACTATTCAGATATTGGTGAAGAATTAAATGATCAGTTCTTAAAATAACTGAGTCTATATCATCGTGAGCTCTTGTGATTTTCTGTAAATATATATCTATAGCCCATCCACCAGCAATCCACCATTGTATAGGAATGGCGCTAAAAACATTTTTAATTTCAGTAATAGAAAGTGGTTTCCACAACATCTCTTCATTATCAGACAATATTTCACCACATTATTTCAACTACACCTTACTTCTTTTCTCTTATTATCAATTATTTCATAATCACACCATACGTACAATATGAAAGGTATTAAATGTTTACTAGGGACTCTTCTTTTAAACAATTTAATAATGTGCTGTTAAAAGCAATTTGATCTTCTTTATAATTTTTTGTATATCTGTTAAACATTCTGACTCCCACTGCATTAAATTCCGGAAAAACCACACAGTGACATCCAGCTGCACCTGTTGCATAATACCAATCTTTTTTGTGATACCAACCTAGTATTCGTTTTTCAGTATTTTCCTTTCTCAACGTTTCAGTCAAATCAAAAATCTCTCTAGGCAATATTTGTACCTCATTGATGTACCCTTTATTTAGATGTAGATATCCCCAATAAGCAAGATCTCTCGTATTAGTATATAAGTTGCGTTCGTGACCTTCATTTGACTCTATCCTTACTGAAGCATAACCGTTAGAAGATGTATAGTCACATACCAAGTTTTCTTTAGGCGAAGTTATCCATTCTGTTTGAGTAAATTTTAGAGGTTTTAAAACCTTTTCAGTTAGGAGTTGTGCAATGTTATTACCTGTAATTGCCTCAATTACTTTTCCTTGTAATCCTTCCCTTTCGACTTTTTCAGAACCAAAATATTTTGGTCCTGTTGCTGTTAATAGATCTTGAATAGTAGTTTCTCCTAACATGTCTCTTGGTATATCATCTACTATTTTATGAATAGGAGTGTCTATGGAAATTCCACCATCAATAATAGCAGTTGCCAATGCAAGACAAACGTAGGTTTTTCTTGTGGAATATATATTAAATAATGAATCTTGTGTTACCTGTAAAGCACCACTTTTGAAATGGTGGGATCCATCATACCATTCGGCAATGATTTTATTGTCTTGAATAACTATAATAGAAGCAGCTGATGAACCGAATCTATCTTTTGCGTTCTGTACATAAGTAAATAACGTTGCAAACTCCTCATTACAATTTTTGAAAGTCAATTCCATAATATGTTCCCTCCAAAGAGTCTTTCAAAATTCCGCACAGAACATATATTCGCTAATCGATTTAATAATCCTTCTTATATATAGAATTAAGGATAGTTCCGCAAATCATATTGTTAATTAACATGGGTAGCAGTATCATTTGGTAAATAACAAGCCAGTTTTGATTTTCCCATTCCAAATATCTGGCCCTAAAATAAAAAAATGGGTGCTGATCCTTGTTCAAGAATCGCGCCAGTATGTAGAAGAACGATTAAATAAATTTTATTTAATGCAATCGCAAAAGCACCCATTCAATTTCCATTATTGTGCAAATTCAATAGTTTAGGCTGTTCTTTCAGCAGTAGATTTTCCCATAATTTGCTCAACAAGATATAATGCCATATTGATTCCTGAAGAAACTCCACCAGAAGAAATGAAGTTACTATTATGTACAACCTTGTTGTCTGATACTACTCTTATATCAGGGTATTTTTCTTGTAACATTTTTAAAGCCAAATGGTGCGTGGTTGTCTTCTTCCCATCTAACAATCCAGTTTCAGCTAAAATAATAGCTCCAATACAAACTGAACATATATATTCAATATTTTTATGTTTAATAATCCATTCCTGGATTTTTTTGTTTTTAACCATAGTTTGTACTGCCCTTAAAGGGCCACCCGGAATTATTAGAATATCTAATTCAGGACTATTCTCAATACTAAAATCAGGTACTACTTTTATCCTGGAATGTGTTATTATTTGCTTTCCTGTTTCTGAGATTGTAAATATCTTAAAAGGCCTAGTAGGTAACAAATGCTTTTTGTAAAGAGTAATGGCTTGCTCTGCTTTATTATTGGCAGTAAGTGATAACACTTCGGCTGGACCGGTAAAATCTAAAATATCTACATAATCATATAGTAAAAAACCTACTTTCCTCCCTTTCACTCCAATATCACCTCCACAAGGATAATATCTTTTATTATCATAGAATATGACACTTCACTACCATTACATTATGCTATTTGTTCTCCATTTGCACGATTCTAACTCCTATGGTCATAAGATGGTGTCATTTCTATGAAGATAAGTTCCTCGGAATCACCATCTAATTTGGCAGCTATTCTATAAATGCTAGCACCTGTTTATTTTGTCTAGGAACAATCCTAAATAATCCCTAATTCTTTTTGAACCTTATGTTTGTAATCAATATATTCCTGATCAAAATCTGGACTTTCATTTTCAAACTTGCTCATTTTATAATCCCATTGTTTTATTTCATAACGGAAGATTCCATTTTTTACAGTAGGGTCATTTTCAGCAAAATTTATTACATCGTTTTCGTTTGCAGAATCAATAATTATTGCTCCTCCAGTCGAACCTGCAAATGGTCCCGCTAAAACTATATTTCCTTTATTAAATCCGGTTTGAACATACACAGCATGTTCTGGCATAAACGGCTGATTATGTAAGACTACACCATCTCTCCAATTTATTGATGGAGTTAACAATATTAAGTACCTCATAGACTGTTCTCCTCTAAATTATAGTAGGTTAGTAAAAATGCACATTATTGCAGCTACCGCTCCATATGATTGGAGAACTATTGCTTGGTCCAATCTCTCTTTAGAAGTGAATACGAAATGTGATCATAGTATTTGCCTTTAAACAAATGTTTGTCTCGATATATCCCTTTATTTACGAAACCTAAACTTTCTAATGTATTTGACGACTTTTTATTCTCTAAAGCTACATATGTATTTATCCTATTTAGTTTCATATTTCTAAAGCCACTATCTATAGCTGCACTCAATGCCTCTTTCATATAACCGCATCCCCAAAATTCATACCACAAATCATAACCTATTTCTGCTATATCATTGGTTCTGTCCCATAAATGAAAACCACATGTACCCATTTTTTCTTTGCGCTCTTTTCCCTCTATAACCCATCTATTATATCCTTTTTCTTCTGGATCTCTATTCCACGCAATAAATTCGATTGCATCCTCTTTTTTCGTAAATATCTCATCATCATAAAGATATTCACATATCTTTTCATTACTGAAAAGTTTAAAGATAAAATCAGAATCGGTATCGTTTACATTTCTTAAATTTAATCTGTTAGTCTCTATTTCAGGGAAAAACAGTTGCTTGCTCATACTAAACACCCTTTTCATTGATTTACCGTCTTATTTCGTTGTACTACTTGATTGCTTAATACCAATTATTTCAAAAAATGACTAATTACTCAATGGATTTTCACAAAAAAAGCTTACCCTTTAACAGATAAGCGCCTTTTAATAGAATAACTAATTTATTGCTAATCTTAAAATTACTTAACACTACTTGGACTAACGCATTGGTTAGTCCAAGTAGTGTTAAACAATATAAGTTGAATATATTTGTACTTTCTGACCTCTTAATTCAATTTCTTTTTCTAAACTCATTCCTAATTTACCCGCAACTTTTATTGAAGCCATATTTTCTGGCTGAATTAGGGAAATATATCTTTCTTTACCTAGATTTTTACATCCATAATCTCTTAGTGCTGTTGCTGCCTCTGTCGCATAGCCCTTACCCCAATGTTCGCGAGAAATCCAATACCCAATTTCAATTTCATCAACTCCATTAATTGTCTGTGGGACTAAACCAGCATGTCCTATTGGCTGATTATTATCTTTATCTTGTAAAACCATTAACCCCATATCTTTACCTACGTTATATGTATGATAAATCCTTTCAAGAAATTGTTGCGTTCCCACTCTGTCTCTTGTCTGTCCTTCACCAATATATCTAACGGTTTCTGGATCAGATAATAAAGAAAAAAGATAATCAAAATCACCATCATTATATTTACGAAAATTTAGTCTTTGTGATTTAATTTGCATTTTAACCTCCTATTAATATGAGTTAATTTAAGTTCTTTATGATTATTTTTCATTTTTATAAAAGTTAGTAGGGACTTTTATTTCAATCGTCACTTTCCTACTTTTTCAATTGTTTTCCTCTCAAGAAGAAAGTACTTAAGATTATTTCAATCCTTTAAGTATATTTGAAAATAGCACAAAGATACTGAAACTTATATTTTTTCCAGTATCTTTATTCAATCGTTCGTAATAGAATCACAAAAGCTTTATAAATTAGACTGGAGAGTAGCTTGCAATAAAAACGTATTCTCGTCCTGGACGGTCAGGGGCTTCTCTTACTTCCTCCACAGATAGTCCAACATCTTTAAGAGACTTGTTAATTTCCTTTAGACTGCTAAACCTCAACGTTTAGTCTGATGTAATTACAGCTCCATCGCTTTCGAAAATATAAGTCCATCTAAAAGACACCAATGAGCCTTGGACGTCAGTAACATCAACCCAACCTTTGACAATACCAGTGTTAGGTACATTAATCTGTTTATACGTATTCTCCTTATTCCACTTCAGCCACGCTCGTGCCTCAGGTATCCGTGTTTCAAACACCAACCGTCCACCTGGATGTAATACACTTCTAATTGCAAGTAGTGTTTCTTCCCACTCCTCTTCAGTTAAAAATACTTGAGCAACGTTGGCTGTCATTGTCACTAAATCAACCTTCAATGGTGGAAGGTCCAATGCAGTACCATGGATCCATCTGACACGATCAGAACCATGTTTCGTTTTAGCCACAGAGCCGGGTCAAGCCCAATAACCTCGATGCCCTTATCTGCTAGTCGGCACGCGAGAGTGCCTGTTCCACATCCAATATCAAGTACGGAACATGCCCTAAATTCATTCACCATCCACTCGTAAGCCTCTAAATCGGAACGGTCAGGGTCAAATAGGTCATATATTTCTGCCAGTCTGGTATTCTCAAAAATTTCATCAGCCATAATAAACGTCCCTCACCGATCATGTATGTCTATTCGCATACAAAATACAAGGCACTTATTCTATCCTGTTTTTTATCATTTCTTCATCACTCTTTGATAAGCGTTCAACCTAACAAAACAATGATTTATAGTTCTTTAATATCTGCGACTAGTTTAGGCAATCCATTATTGAAATAATGTCCATCGTCATCGAGTATATGAGTTTTTGCCATTGGAAGCGTTTGTTTGTAGTGTCCAAGGTGTGCAAATGGTACTACTTTATCGTTACGACTGTGATAAAGAAATACCTGCGATATATGGGGAAGTGTTGTAGGAAAATTTTCTCGTAGAATGTACTCATTAACTTGCCAATCGTCGTCTTTTCCCCAAAATGGTGCTGCAATCAAAAATAATCCGGAAATGGAACAATTGATCGTTTTCTCGGAAAGATATTTTACCAAAACTGAGCCTCCCAAAGAATGACTAATTAGAAGTACCTCACCGTCTAACGCAGCAAATTCTCTTACAAGTAGATCTTCCCAGAGCATAAAATCAAGATTAGGCATTTTGGGACATATAAAGCTGTATTCATCACCGAGTGATTCTTTTAAATATGTTATCAGATCGCTACTTCCTTGGTGTAGACCCTGGACTCCCGCACTATGAATAAATAACACATTCTTCTTCATTTTGTTCGCGCCTTTCTACATGCTATGATTTATTGAAATTAGGAACAACAATTGATGGTATTAAATCCTTAGGGATAATTATTTTATAGTTCGTTTCATACCATTGATGACACCTTGATGCAACCCTTCATGCCAGATGGTGAATATGAATAGATCTCCTATCATCTTCAACTTTTTATCCCTAAACTCAAAAACATTGGCAGCCGGCTCTCCTAATATTCCAGAAAATGTCTTTCTGATTCGTCCCTTTTGTTCTATTAGTAATTCACGTATTTCTTTCAAAGTAAGCGGTGTGCTAGACCATTCCTTTGGACTTGTTCCAGATTCGAAAGCTTTCTGTATTCTTGTAGAAATTTCTCCGAGTAGATTCATCCCAAAGTAATGCAATACTCCCTCCTGTGCTACAAGGATATGTCCTAAGTTCCAACGCAGAGAATTGCGGAATCACATCAGCTTGCTCTTCCGAGACAACAGAATCAAGTAGTTCGATGGTTGTTTCCCTATAAAAATCATACTGTTCAAAAATACCTTCTTCTTTCATTACTTTCCCACACCCTCTTTAAGATTCTATTATTGATTATTGCATATGGTTGAAAAGAGTATAATTTCTTCTGTTATTTAGCCTTTGCTTAACTTTAGCAATTATCTCCCTTTAATATAAAACATCTGTACGCTAGCAAATGGGTATAATTGTTCAAATACTTTAGAAATGAAAAAGTTCCATAATTCTATAGTTTTTTCCTTTTATGTCAATTCGCATAAAAGTAAGTACTATTATGTCAATAAAAATGACACAAAAGTACCTACATTTTTATTAGAACTAATATTAGTAGCTACGGCTTTCGTCTGCAGGTTCCCCTAAAATGTAATGTGAAAACCAGTCCAGGTTTTGTTTGAGAATGACCCTATGGATTCCAGGTTTATCAGAACCATGCTCCATTCCCTTGAAAATCACTAATTTCGTTTCTACACCTACATCTTTTAATCCGCGATAAAGCTCATATGCATTCGGAACGGGAACGCGGGAATCTTTTTCACCGTGTTGAATCAGGGTTGGTGTTGAGGCATTATTGATGTACGTCATAGGAGATGTCTTTCGATATATTTCCTCGTCTTCCCAAGGGGTTTTTCCTAAATAAAACCGTGTGAAGTGGGTGATATCTGTATTGACATAATAAGTCATCCAGTTCGAGATACCTGCTCCAACAGATATGGCCTTAAAGCGGTTGCTATAAGTGGCACAAAAAGCTGAAATATATCCTCCTTGACTCCAACCCACAATCCCTACATTTTCTGAACTTACCATCCCTTTTTCAATAAGGACATCCATCCCTGAAACTATGTCTTCATAGTCACCTAATCCTAATTGGCGGTAATTAGCTTTACGAAATGCTTCACCATACCCAGCGCTTCCCCTGTAGTTAGGTTCCAGAACTATAAATCCTTTTTCCACAAATTGTTCGATTGGCTGATATTTGTTCATGGTCGGAATGGCAAGAGATGTACCAATTGGACCGCCATGAACAACAACAATCAGCGGATAGGTTCTGGACGAATCATAATCAATTGGCTTTGACAATATCCCCTCAATTTTCAAACCATCTTTCGTTGTCCAATGGATGATTTCCTTTTGGCTCTTTACTTTTCCTTCGTAATACTTGTACAGCTCCGTCACACACCTGTCGTTAAGATAAATCTCCGGTGCTTCTTGTGATGTGGCTTTGATATAAGCAACGTTTTTTCCGTCAGACGTAATTGATGGATGTATGGCTACTGTATCGTTCGAACCAACAAGTGGTGTCATTTTTCCATCCTCAGAAAGAATTCCCATTCTGTAATTCGTTTTCTCTTGCCAAATGACCAAAATGCCTTCCTCTATCCAACGAACAGGAATGACATTCTCATCTATATCCAAAATTGGTTGAGTAACCCTTTTGCTTTTTAGATCATAGATCTCCAATTCGATGTTGTTAAAAAACATCTTTTCCTTTACATATCGACCATAGCATATCTTTGAACCATCGTGAGAAAACATAACGTTCTGTGCATGATGGGAAGTGGTTTCCAACTTCTCGATTTCCTTTGAATTCAGGTCTAAAATGTAGATTTCTTTTTTAAGCAGATCAATCATTCTAGGTGTTGGAGTGGTAATAAAAACGACTGTTTTACCATTCGGTGAAACGTCATAGTTTTGAATTTGGAGGTCCATCGAATCTATTATGGGAATGCTTATCTCATTATGTTTTTGGTCTTTTTGGTTATCTTGAGTTGCGTTCTTTTCATATAAATCCTTAGGGAGATTGTACAGTGTGTTTGTTTTTTGTTTCCCTTTTTCAATATCCAGATAATATAAGGTGTTAAAATGAAAATCCTGATCGATATTGGTGAATTCACCATACAATTTTTTGCGTAGTTTCATTTTTTCAGTTTCCGGCCGGTTGGCAGTGAAAAAGATACCTTTTCCATCTGGAGCCCATTTAAAGTTCTCAACACTTTGCTCCTCGTGGGAAATTTGGATGGCTCCCATGTCCTGGCTCGTTTGAATGAATATTTGTTTTTTCCTCTCATTACCTTCTCCGACCGGGCTCAAATATGCGAGATTTTGAGAGTCTGGAGACCAACGCGGGTGGAGGCTTTCATTTTTTCCAATGGTTAAGGGATAACTTTTGTCAATGTTTCCATCATAAACCCAAACGTGTTGACGATATGTATTGTTGTCCCAATCCGGTGTTTTTCTTACATACGCGACTCGCTGTCCATCTTCACTGATAGACGTATCCTGAAATTCTGGTATGGATATCACTTCTTCGATGGTTAAATAATTTGAATTCTTTTTAATCACGTTATCCTCCTTGTAAGCTGTAATAACTCCTTGCAAAGTACTGAAAATCACTCTTTTACATATTTCTATAAACTAAAAGCAATTCCTTCTACCATTCATGTTTTATATAACTCTACAGCCACAAATCCTTGATTTGGTGCCTTCAAAGAATGAAGCAGGTTGTTTAGTAAGCAAATCTCCACGCCTCCAAGTAATTTCCAATAAAGTTGTTTCCAATCATTACTAACTTTGTTGAAGTGAGGTTTTTTTATACCACGCTTGAAGCTCTTTAGAACCCCGGCATAGCCAGGGGTTTTCAAAACCACAATCAGGTTAGTCGTTAAGCTATCTTAACGACCAACTTCTTTCATTACATTTCACTTGAAAGCATATGTGAAGCAGTATAGTGCATTTCTTTTAATCCTGAGATCTCAGCGTATTCAGCTACTGTGATAGCACTTGTGGTTAAAAGCTCAACGATATGCTCATCCATTCTTGACCAAGTCTTTCCACCAGCGTTGTCATATGCGTCGATTAACTTTGATAGTCCTTCTTTTCCAAAGAGAAGCTGATGGGACAAGAAATCGACAGATATATCACCTATCCCTATTTCTGTCCAATCAATGATTCCGGTAACATGACTCCTCTTATCAATAAGGATGTGACCAGGATGTAAGTCACCATGTTTTACCCCTACATAGGATGGCCAAAGTGCTTCGTCAGATAGCCATGTTTGCCAGCGCTCCCATAGGTTGTGATTCACATCATATCGTTCTTTCACACGCTCCATTCGTTGGTTTAAAGAAGCTCTTAATTCATTTGCACGAAGAATTTCCACACCGATATTGGAAAATGCTTGTTGAGGAAATGAATGTAAATTTGCTAGAGCTTTTCCTAGTGAGTAATAATATTCAGCTGGTACATTGGTTTCTTCAAAACTCCAGACATACCCTTGTTGCTCAACATCAATGGTAGCAGCAGGAACTCCACTTAATTGCTTATAAGCAATTAAGTCTTCCGAAAAGATTGACCAATCGGGCACTTCAAAACGTGCATGATGTTTCATAATATCTAACGCTTTTTTCTCTTGCAGGGCATGTCTCATAGATTCTGGTCTACGTGGAACTCTCAGTATCCATTTATCGTCGTTATAATCTTTTGCATATGCCACTTTAAAGTCAACACCAGACTCATTAATTTTTATTGTGTGTTCGATAATATCCAAACCTTTACTATTTGCTAATTGTTTAAGAATAAGTGTATTCATTATTATTTCCTCCAATTCTCTCCCTTTATTGTAACAATTGGAATGTAATCATAAAAAAACCCAGACAGGGCTGCTGTTTGGGGTTAAGAGTAAAGGAAGCTATAAAATGTCCATTGTATGAGAAAAAAATGATGTACGCAAAAAAGACAATGGTAAATCTGCCTTTTTTCAAATAAAAAAACGAATACTTTCCCGATTGAGAATTATTAAAAATGTGCAGACTACTCCCGTTTACTCTGTTTTATGAAAACAGAGCCTTTGAACTTATTAAGTTATCCATTGTTCAAAGATTGCTGGCGTAGTCTTCCTGATGGCATCATTTTTTAATAACCCTCCTTCCAATAATGTAAGCATACTATATTTCACTTTTATGTTAATGTCAATGATAAAACTTAAGGTATAGTTCTAGAATCATTTTGAAATTCAAAGACATTATCAACGGACACTTTATCACCAAGTAATATAATATATTTAATAAATAGAAAAAAGCATCTCCTGCAGAAATGCTTCGTTCGTGTATTGAGAATACCAATGATTAAGTACCCAAGTATCCTATTTTTCAATTAATTGAATAAGATTTCCACAAGTATCGTCCAATACAGCTATTGTGAATGCACCCATCTGTGTCGGTTCCATAGTGAATTTTACTCCTTTTTCAATGAGCTGCTGATAGTGTTTATGTAAGTCTATTACTCCAAACATTGTTGCCGGTATCCCCTCCGAAAAAATCTTCCGTTGATATTCCATTGCTGCTGGATGGGCATTTGGTTCTAGTAAAAGCTCTGTTCCATTTTGGTTATCAGGAGAAACGAGTGTTATCCATCTATATTCCCCTGTGGGAACATCCTCTTTTTTTATAAACCCAAGCTTTTCTGAATAAAAATTTAGCGCCTTCTCTTGATCATCTACAAAGATGCTAGTAACAATTATTTTCATAAAATGTTTTCCTCCTAAATTGAAATATTAATCCCATGGGGAACTAATTAGATTCATTTTTATTAGTGCTTTTACAATAATTGGTTTCTGAAGAGGTTTAAACGCCTCTTTTGTACACATAGACTCTTCATTATAACCTAGCTCAGTTGCTTTTCCTAAAGTAGCTTCTTCAAGAAAGTTTGTCACATCTGCTTGTTCAAAGCATTGTGGAGCTATAAAAGTATTGTAATTATGCTCTAAAATAACTCGAGTGTCATTAGAGGGTGAAATGGTGACAGGAACAATAGATACAATGACTGAGATTACAAGTAAAATTCCAAATAAATAGATGAATAATTTTCGCAAATTCATTCTCCTCTTTTTACTTTATTATCTACCATGGTGTAAAACTTACAATAATTATAGCTGAAAAATAGTTTATTATTGTGATCATTTCTTGAACAGAATGATTAGTCTATTCTTGTTTTCATGCTCTGCTTCAATTTATAGAATAGAAAAAGGAGCTTTCCTTATCGGATAAGCTCCTTTTAATCGGTTGGTTATTATTAACAAGTTAAGAAACAAATTTTGAGAAATTAACCAATAGTATAATCCAATCCAATATAATGGCCAAAAGCTGCACCAAGCACTCCCCAAATAATAATGCTCACGGTATGCCAAAAAATAACTTTCTTTTTATTCGCACCAGCGGCAATGGAAGTAAAGGCTGCAATGTGTCCTGAAGCAACCAATGGTGTAAGGATCGCTAGACCGGGTACGCCGTATTTATTATACATTTCTTTTGCTTTATTTGCTCGATTTTGAATAAATCCACCTTCTTTGTTAGCTTTTCTCTCTCGAACTTTGCTGAGAATAGCATCGAAGGGAAGAATAATTAGCATTATGGAGATCCAATTTCCTATCATACTACTGATTGCAGCCGTTATAAGTGGGATGCCTAGAAATGCTCCAAGAGCTGCTCCCACAAAAGCTTCCAGAAATGGAACAGCTCCAATTAATAATATTCCTAGGTGTTTGATAATCGTATTTACTTCAGTTAAGTATAAAATAAAGTCTTGCAACATGATGAATAGCCCCCTATTATGATTGTTTTTAAAGATGTTTGTTATGCTCATATCATATAATTAAAAAGATGATGAATCTGTAGTTATGTCGTGAACAATCCGTTTGATGTCGCGAAATGTCATAATCATAGTTTATATCGGTTATGATAATAATTTTTTATATGTAGTCTCCCTTTATAGATTTAGGGATAAAAGTAATGTGTATTCTTATTTATTAGTAAATACAAACAAAAAAGGACACTATTCTTTTTTGTAGAATAGCATCCGTTTGTTGAACCACACTCCTTTTACTTACTATTCATTTCCTTATCAAGAAATGAGTAAAAGTCTACCCATTCGTCAATTAGTTTTGATGTCGGTTTTCCAAGGCCGTGACCCGCTTTCTTTTCAAGACGTAGAATGACAGTTGTGGCTGGGTCAGCTTTTTCTTTTAATGTGGCAGTAAACTTTTTGGCGTGTGCTGGCACTACTCTATTATCACTATCTGCAGTCGCTATTAATATTGGTGGATACTTTATCCCCTGTTGAATATTGTGCAGAGGGGAATACGCATAAAGGAAAGGGAATTGTTCTGGATTCTCAGCATTTCCGTATTCCGGTATCCAGTACTTTCCGATTGTAAATTTATGATAGCGTAGCATATCGATTACTGGGACTCTGCAAATAACTGCCCCAAATAAATCTGGCCGTTGGACCATACAAGCGGCTACAAGTAATCCGCCATTTGACCCACCCATTATTGCTAATCTCTCTGTAGAGGTGTATTTATTTTCAATTAACCATTCTCCTGCCGCAATAAAATCATCAAAAACATTCTGTTTGTTTTCAAGCATACCAGCTTTATGCCACTTCTCTCCATATTCCATACCCCCGCGAAGATTTGCTACCGCATACACTCCCCCTTTTTCTAACCAAGCAAGGACTGCTGGGTTGAAGGTTGGTGTAATACTCACATTAAACCCTCCATATCCGTACAGAATAACAGGATTCAGACCATTTAAATCCAAACCTTTCTTATGGGTTAGAAACATGGGGATATTGGTACCATCTTTTGAAGGGTAGAACACTTGAGTTGTTTCATAGTGTTCTTGTTCAAAAGGAAGAGTAGATTCAGCAACTAAGGATAACTCCATCTTTTCTAAATTAAAATGGAAAACAGCAGTAGGATTTATGAATGAAGTAAGTCCAAAATAGATCGCAGCTTGCTCGCTATTCACGGTCAATTCTGTTAGTGAGCCAATAAAAGGTAGTTCAATTTCCTGATTATAAATGCCGTTCTCATCATATAGCTGAATGGCATGATGTGCATCTTGCGAAAAGACAATGACAAAATTTCCTTTTACATATTTAATGTCCTCCATAACTGCGTCTTGTTCTGGAATAATTTCCTTCCAGTTTACTTTGTCAGGTGAATTAACATCAATAGCAATCACACGTCCTTTTGGAGCATCGAGGTCTGTTTTAAAATAAAAAAAGCTACCTTTATTAGTGATGTATGTATATTCTGCATCCTGTTGATCCAAAAGTTTAGTAAAGCTCTCATTTTTATCAATCGGCTTATAATAAAAACGATTCTCTGATGCAGTCCCGTAAAATACATGTAACCCAATGTATTGGTGATCTTCTGATAGGACTGGGGAAAACATCAATTCTTTTTCATCCGGTTGTTCATGTACTAGAATGTCATCTTTTTGGCTAGTGCTAAGCTGGTGGAAATACACTTTATTATGCGTACCTTCTTCTTCATGACCATTTGCGCCAGGCTGAGGGAATCTGCTGTAGTAAAAGCCTTTGCCATCAGGAGACCAGACAACCGACGTGAATTTAACCCATTTTATTACATCTATCAACTCTTTACCTGATTCTACATCTCGGACTCTTATTTCTTGCCAATCGCTTCCGTTTTCTGCTGTTGAATAGGCGACATACTTTCCTTTGCTACACACAGAAAAATTAGTCATCGCTATCGTCCCGTCATCTGACAGGTGATTGGGATCAAGGATAACTTTTTCGATTCCATTACATTTCATATAAAGGACTGCTTGATTTTGCAGACCATCATTTCTTTGAAAAAATAACTTTTCCTCTACCTGTTTCGGTACATAATGTTTCGGGAAATTCCAAAGTTCTGTTAAACGTTCCTGATCTTTAGACTGCACTTCCACATCAGTAAAATAATCTTTACATTCCTTTGCCCTGTCTGCTACCCACCCTAATGTATCATCCGAATTTGTATCTTCTAACCAACGATATGGGTCTTTTACCTTTGTACCGTGAAAATCCTCGATAATTTCACTTTTTTTACTAATTAACATCCTTTAACCCCCTTGCTTATTCCATACATTACTTCGATAAACGAAATAAGAAACCCTGCAATTATTTTTAATTTCATAATAAAAAGCCATCTTTTCGAGAGATGACTTTTTAATTTATGAATTTTCTATGTTTTAATCGTTCTCCTCTTTATTGAAAAAAACGTTTATTTGTACAATTTCAGAACGTGTACCAATACGTATCGGTGGACCCCAAAAACCATATCCAGAAGACACAATAGAATGCATTTGTTCTTTCTGGAGGTGTCCCCAATCATTTTCATAAAGTCTTTTCGTGATTAAATTTCCAGGAAAAACTTGTCCACGATGCGTATGTCCAGAGAGAATTAAATCAATTCCATTTTCTTGAGCAATGTCTAAATCATACGGCTGATGCTCAAGCATAATGGTAATTTGATCTGAATTGACCTCTTCCATTAAACTAGAAATTTCTTCGCGCTCGCGATCTGTCCGGTCTTTTCTGCCAATAAGAGTGATGTGTTCATCGATTGATACAATATCATCATACAGAACACTTAGGTTGCCTTGTTCTAGCTCGTCGATTAATTCTTTCATCGGTCCGTTATGTCTATCATGGTTGCCAAGAGAAAGGTAAACACCATATGGTGCATTTATTTCAGACAGTATTTGACCTATATCTTGTTGTATGAATTGGTTGACATCGTCATCGATAATGTCTCCTGGTAAAAGAACGATATCTGGATTAAGTCCATTTATTTCTTTCACCATTCGATTTGCATGACCTTTACCAGAAAGGATCCCAAAGTGTGTGTCCGATGCCATGACAATATTCATATTATCTATCGAGTCATGTTCTTTATTTATTTGGATATTATACGTTTGCACGACTGGAATATAAGCATTAAACAGCCCATAAGCAATAAATGAGAATAATAATCCCATTGTGATTACGCCTGACCATTTAGTAACATGTGGTCTCGGTAATCTAGTGAAACGCAAAATCAAAACAGTAATATGTACGAGTGGTATCAGAATAAGCAATATGTAGAAAATAGCCATCCAGAATGAACCGAGGATATGAAAAATAACATTATCAAAAAATCTTCCAACGATAAATGATGTAGAAACAATGCTAAACGTTAAGATATAGAGGACTTTAAATTTCCACGAAATTTCTTTTTTAACCCAGGGTTTTAGCCACCCCCAACCGCTCCAGCCGATATAAACAACAAGAGCAGCATATAACAAAAGAAAAACCAATCCAAAAAAAATCATTATTTTCTCCATTCTTTTTCGTAGTATCATGGTAGAGCTAATATGAAATAGTATACTAAAAAAGGAGAAATCTTGCTTATTTCAAGCTCAAAAGGTTAAAAACGTACTAAAGTTATGATTAATGATCTTTCAGAGAGCTGCGAATATCAAAATTATCATTCTCTTATTTTGAACATTTATTAACGAACCGAATAGCATACCAATCAAATTCTCAATCTAATAATATATAACCAAAAAGAATATATACTTTCCCTCCAGGATTCAAAAAGAAAACCCAGGGTATAGTCTCTGGATTTTCTTAGCTACCTATATACACACTATCACATGTGTTCGCGATGGGTTCGTAATAACAATGGTTCTTAAATTGCCCAGAGAAAGGCTGATCATACCATGTTGGAGGACATGGAGCATATGGATTAAAGTACCAAAGTGCAAATTTAGCAGGATGCTCTCTCCAATGATCGAGATTTTTCTTTGCTAATCTTCTTTCAACAGACCTTGCCCGATTATAAAATACATTTCCTTTTTGAACTGCTTCAAAAGAATAATTTCCACCTTGTACTTGATAGATAACTTGAGGGACGGTCCGAACAGCTTTGAAGTCCAAACAATCTGCTTTTACCCTATTCACAATTACATTTCCGACATACAACATCCCTTGTTTACCTTCACCTTCTGCTTCAGCTCTCATCATCCTTGCCATTAAGTCAATATCTGAATTATTATATTTTATTCTCGCCATTTTTTTCACCCCATCATATTGTATGGAGAATGCCTAATTTGTTGACATAGATGTAGAAGGAAAAAAATAAAACCCCCTTGATTCAAAGGGAGTTTTACTTTACAAATTATTAACTGGCTCTTTGCCGTTGCTTTTCTTCTACTTCTTTTTTTCTTACTTCTCTAAACTTCTTCGTTTCTGAAACAATTACACCTGATAAGAAAATAAGGGCAATTAAGTTTGGCAGGGCCATCAGCGCATTAAAAATATCTGCGATTCCCCATACTAGTTCTAATTCAAGTCCAGCTCCAACCATCACTATAAAAACAAAGACAATTTTATATATATAGGTTCTATTATCTCCAAATATATATCCAAAGCATTTTTCTCCATAATAGGACCAACCAATAATGGTAGAATAGGCAAAGAATATTATTCCAAATACGACAATCATATTCCCGACACCTGGTAAGAAGGAGTCAAATGCAAGCCCTGTTAGATTTGATGCATCACTGTGCCCAACGTATAATCCACTCATTACGATTGCTAATCCAGTAACCGTACAAACAATGATGGTATCAAGAAATGTCCCAGTCATGGACACGAGTGCTTGTCTTCCTGGATAATCTGTTTTTGCTGCAGCTGCAGCAATTGGTGCTGATCCAAGTCCGGCTTCATTTGAGAAAACTCCTCGTGCTACCCCATATCGAATAGCCATTCCGATTGCTCCTCCAGCTGCTGCTGATGGATTGAATGCTTCTGACACAATTAAAGCAAAGGCAGCCGGTACTTCCGTTATATTTAAAATAATAATAAGAAATCCGCCTGCTAAATAGAATAAAGCCATAAATGGTACAAAAATAGCGGAAACTCTCCCAATTCCTTTTATACCACCGAGTAAAACAATACCTGTTAGCACCATTAATACAAATCCTGTTATCCAAGGGTTGATACCAAAATTTGCATTAAGTGCGCCCGCCACTGTATTTGCTTGTGTCATATTCCCGATTCCAAATGAAGCCAAAAATCCGAAAAGGGCGAACAAAACAGCGAGCCATTTCCAACCAAGACCTTTTTCAATATAATACATCGGACCACCAGATATTTCCCCTTTATGGTTTGTCACTCTGTACTTTACTGCTAAAATTGCTTCTCCATATTTAGTTGCCATCCCGAATATTGCTGCAACCCACATCCAGAATATTGCTCCTACTCCACCTAAAAGAATAGCGGATGCAACCCCAGTCATATTTCCGATTCCGAGTGTCGCAGCCATCGCTGTCATTAAGGATTGAAAGTGAGAAATATCCCCCTTTTCCTTACTTTCCTTATCACTTTTGCTAAATGTTAACTTGAGCGCATAAGGCAAATCTCGAAATTGGAGGAATCCTAGTCTAAGAGTTAAAAGAACACCGGTCCCTACAATTAATATTAATGTAAAGGGCCCCCAAACTATGTCTCCTATAGCACCTACTAATTCTTCAAACTTCTCCATTGTTTGGCTTCCCCCTTTTAACGCAATTTTTTGTTTTGATCTTTCGAGTTGTTCCCCTTGTACCGTCTTACTTTACACATTTCGAGTAATAATAGAAATTTAAGTCCGGAATGGCATTATCAAGCCTCCCTCTTAAATAATTATTAAGGTTTCCATAACCTAGTTGAGTTATATTCGACAAAACCATATATATATCCTTCTTTTTTCTTTCTTTTCGACAAGTCACCTCTTTAAATTCTTAGACTCTATTTTCACGAACGATATATACTTTCTACCAAGTATTATCTACTAAAAAACACACTCTCGGAAGAATGTGTTTTTTCTTATTATCAAAATTTTTACCCTTTTATGGCATTAGGTATCCTCCACTTACACAAATGCATTCACCATTAACATAACTAGAATCATCTGATGATAAGAAGGATACGACTGAAGCTACTTCTGAAGGTTTCCCCATTCTTCCTGCTGGAGTTAATAATTGTGCCATCATTTTAATATTTTCAGGTAGGTCTTTCGTCATTTCAGTATCAATTTGACCAGGAGCAATAGCATTCACTGTTATATTTTTTATTCCATTTTCTTTGGCCAATGTTCTTGTTAATCCAATCACTCCAGCCTTTGATGCACTATAGTTTGCCTGTCCCATATTGCCCCAACTTGATGTGGAAGAGATGTTGACAATCTTTCCGTATTCTTGTGCACGCATTGCTGGAATGACCGCTTGGCATGTAAAGAAGATGCTGTTCAAATTTACATCAAGGACAGTACTCCATTGTTCATGGGTCATCTTATGGAAAAAAGCATCTCGAGTAATTCCCGCATTATTTATTAATATGTCGACTCTCCCTAATCTGTCATAGACCGTTTCAAAAACATCATTTACTTCGGCTTGATCTATGACATTACATTTCATAAAAAAAACTTTTTCACCTGATTTGTCCAAGTTACTAATGGTTTCCTCCAGTTTCTCAAAGTTAATATCCAAGGCAACTACTTTGGCACCATCTTCTAACAATCTTTCTACTATTTTTGCACCAATGCCTTGAGCAGCCCCTGTAACGACAGCTATCTTATTCATTAATTTAGTCAAAGTAATTCCCCCCATTAAAAATCTAGTAATAATTGTATTTTAAAGCGTTTTCAATAAAAATAAAAATATTATTTTCTAGCAAAAAAACAGAAGAGAAAACTGACTGTACTTTCTAAAGAAATCAATAATTTTTTTGATAAAATGTGGTAAACGAGGTTTTCTATGGTCTCTTTTCCCAAGGTGTAAGTGTGCCTATTAATGTTTGTTTATTTTTGCTTACGATTCCTTTTATTACACCATTAGATATTTCCTCATGTGTTAACCAACGCGAACTTGTACCGTCGTAAATAAAACCTAGCTGAATTTCTTTTATCTCAAAAGATGTTGGAAAATCCGACTTTATTAGTTTGCTGTTGCTTCCTTTTATGATGATGAAAGTCCACTTCTCACCTTGAAGTTTTGTTATCTCTTTCTCTAAAGTGGAAAGTGCATCAGGTGCAGTACTGTGTATCCAAGCTATAACTGTTCTAACAGGACCGTTTTCTTCAATGGCAAGTTGGATTTCTTTTCTTAGATTTTGTGTTTCTTGATAATTTAATTTTCTAGTTTGTATTCCAATTTCACTATATTGTTCTTCTAGCTTTTTTAATTTGATTTCGTTTCTCCCATATACTGTAGTTTTGTTTGCGTGTTTTGCTATCCATACAGTTGCTTTTGTTAACATTCCGGTACCACCAAATATTAATGCATGGCCAAATTCTACTTTTGATTTTTCCATTATGTAACATTCACTCCTAAGAAAAATTCTTTATGATTCCTCGATCTGTCTCTATAATTACAGGGCAATGTTTTCCGACCTTTTCTGAAAATATCCACTTTCTTCCCAAAGGACCAATAATAATAAATGCACCGTCGCTATATTCACCGAAGAAATTAAGGTAGTTCTCATAGTATATTTTCTCATTATGTCTTAGGGGAATTTTCATGGATAATAGCATATTTTCATATTGTTTAATATTGTCAGTAGAAATTCCAATTTCACTGATTTCTAATATGTGTTTAGGTTCGAAATACTCATCTGATGATGACTCTGTTGTTTCGTTTCTTGTAATGAATTCCACGATATTGCCAGCAGGGTCTTCCACATAAAATGCTTTTGCTTTTGAATGAGAAAAGTCAATTTCATCTGCAAGGTCTTCTTTTAGTAGTGAGGTCCTTTGTTTCATCCAATTCTTCGCTCTTCTAAAAAGATTAGGTGGAATATTAAAGGCAAAATGATAATAGTTATGATTTTTCTCCTCCCGAACAAACGTAAGAATGCTGTTTCCAACCTGGAATGAAACCTTCTCTTCCGTTTCACTTAAAATACTTAAGCCAAGTGTTTTTCTATAGAAGTTAATCGTTTTATTGAATTCTGAAACATAGATTTCCAACCTCAATATTTGCATAAAGTCACCTTCTTAAAAATATTTGATAACTAAATCATATTAATATCTCAAGGAAATGCATACGTAGGAAGGAATGAATGTTTCTCAGACTTTTGGTGTAGTTGGTTAAAGAATCCAGCAAAAAAAGGAATGCCATCTTAATAGCATTCCTCCCGATCCGATATGATTGTTGTGAATAATAAGAAGAAGTTTTCCATAGTTTTATGATGAAGGTAATGATTCATAGGCAAATTTCCGAATTATCTCTTCATGCTGTGGATATAAATCCATGAGTTCTTTTTGAGTAAACAATTCAAAATCCTTATATTCGAACCCAGGTGAAACCATACACCCTACGAGTGCGTAACCACCCGGGGTATCAACAGATGATCCAAAAAATGGTGTTTTTAGTAACTAATGCTTGTGGTTGTTCACCTTTATCTATATTTAATCCTAATTTATGCTTAACATATTCCCCTTCCTCATTAATTACATGAACGGTTAATGAGTCTCCAGCGTGAAAATACCAAAGCTCATCGTTAACCGATGAAAATGAGAAATATTTTTATCCGTGAATCAATTTCATAATTCAGTTCACTTGCCGAAAAAACGAAAACTTGTTAACTTTCGCTTTTATACCTATAGTTGTCCTTTATGAAATTGATTCCTGTTAATAGAAAATATATACTCGTATATAGTTTTTTAGCTTTTCCACTCACATCAACATCAGTATCTGAGATATATGTTTGCCGATTGTATCCACCTTCAGGGTGTGGCACCAATCCAAGCTTTTCCACCCATTCATTAATCTTTTTGACCGTCATAAAGATCCCCGCTTTCTTCTATCTCACAAAAAAATACCATAGACATGTCAAAATAGATTATTTAGTCTTTTACGTTTGAAATACTATTTGTTTTCTTCGTCAGTTTGTTCCCTTGAAGGAAGGTCAAGTTCTTCGGAAAACTCGGTTTGTAAGTCTTTTGACAGTAGTCTTTCAGGATTATCAGATTTTATATGCTTTTCAGGAAATACACTTCTAATGAGATAAAAGTGAAAAATAACCTCGAATATGGTGATCGTACCAGCAGCAAGTATTGAGGTCATCAAGTAACCAGTTCTTAAATTCGTTAGGATGTATATCATCGATGCAATGGCACCAAATGATAATACAAGGTCAAAAACCGCTGCAGTTGTGTAGTTAGTTCTAGGAAGAATAGTAGTATCTCCGATGAGATAAGAAAATAAAACAAGAACGGACGCCGTAAGGATAATATCCCAAAATGAAATCTCTGCAAATTGGTTTAAGAAAGTTGCCAATACTAAAAAGCTTGCAATGAACTTTATGACAACCGGTAAAAAGTGTTTCATCTTGACATCACTCCTTTTTCTCGTAGCTTTTGTTAAAAGTGAGTTTTTATTCAAAGCTAAAATGTATTCATTCCCTAAATGGTAGGTATGCTTCCGTATAAAAAATATATTGTCAGCTGCAACGAAAAAAACAGGTCCACCAATCGATGGTGGCCTGTTTTTCTTATCTACGTACAATTACATCATCAATGATTCCGTAATTTTTTGCTTCTTCAGCTGTCATAAAATTGTCACGGTCTGTATCGCGTTCTATTTTTTCAATTGACTGACCTGTGTAGTTTGCAATCATTTTATGCAGGTCTTCCTTAAGCTTTAGGATTCTGCGTGCAGAGATTTCAATTTCAGTTGCTTGCCCCCTTGCCCCACCAAGCGGCTGATGAATCATTATCTCGCTATTAGGTAACGCAAGCCTCTTTCCTTTTGTCCCTGCCATTAATAGCATTGCGCCAAATGATGCAGCCATACCGATACATATAGTCCTTACATCTGGTTTAATGTAATTCATCGTGTCGAGTATCGCAAATCCAGCTGTGGTGGACCCTCCAGGAGAGTTAATATAGATGGATATCTCTTTATCTGGGTCATCTGCTGCTAGAAACAGAAGTTGGGCTACGACAGTATTGGCAAGGTCGTCATTAATTTCCGAACCGATCATGATTATTCTGTCCTTTAACAGTCTCGAATAAATATCATACGACCTTTCTCCTCGACTCGATTGTTCGATAACATATGGGATGGTATTCATCCGTTAAGCCTCCTTAACTATGCTACACATGCATAGATATTTGTTGGAGTGTGAGAAGGAGTGGACGGATTGGAAATGGTTTGTGCAAAGATTTTTGGCACTGCTGCTACTAATACATCCGGGTCTTCCTCATGGAGACTTACTTGGAACAATGTAGGTAAGAGTTCACGCTCTTCTTTGCTCCAGAAAGATTCAATAAATTCGTTTTCTTCTGGGTCCCCTTTTTCAAGCCGCTTTTTTGTGCGGTGCAGGGTGGACTTCACCGCGCCTTCAGTTGTGTTTAAAATGTTGGCAATTTCAGTAACTTGAAAATTAAAAGCCTCCCTTAAGAAAAAGATAACCGCTTGCTTTGGTGTCAAATTATTTAAAAGGTAATCCGTAGCAATAATGGAATTTTCCACAGTATCACGATAATTTCCCTTTTCACAAATACTTTCCTGCAGGATTTCTCTTTGCCTTTTACGTACAGTATCAATCCATTTGTTATAAGCCACTTTGTACAGTAATGTTTGACTAAGTACGGAAGAACAGTGGTAATGTTGTATGACTTTTGTGATGGTTTCTTGAGCAAGATCATTCCCGTCCCATTCATTTTTAGTCAGAAAATTACAGTAGGAAAGTAGTTTTTGATATTTACTTTTTAAATCAACATCTTTGCATAACCAGTTTTCATACTGTTCTTCCTTGTCAAGGAAATGCATTTACTTTTCACTCCTTTACTCCACTCTAGTTTATAAACGAATAAGTGGCCCTTAAAGATACGGGTTAAAAAAATTAATGTAAGAAAAATACCCCCAAAAAATTATGTGTATCACTTAAATATATAAACATAATACATAACAGGTATAAGTATGTGATTAGGAGGAATAGTGTGCAGACATATGTAAAGGATTCTTTGTTGGAATGGAAAGATGAAATGTTAAATCATAAAAAAGAGATCGATGAAGAATACGATAGAGTCAAAAATGACTTGAAGCTTTATTCCATAAAATTTAGTATAACAAAACAAGTGATGCAATCTACAATAAATGATGAAATAATTAACACAATCAAATCGTCCTATCATCGTCCTTACGAAGAAAAGTTTCAGGAACTTAAACAATATATGAAGGAATTGGATGAAAAACGTAAAGTATTCCAAATGTTTATTGAAAAAATCGAAAAGGCGAGTGAAACGGAAATAGAATCAAAATAAACATTATGTTATTCCCTTCTCTCTCGGCTTTTCTTTAAAGGTAAATCCTGACATTGGATCCACTACGGGTTTATCATTTTGTGAGGATCCACCCAGTTATCGAATTCTTTGGCAGTCAAAAGATTAAGTTTTAATGCCGCTTTCTTAAGTGTAGTCCCTTCTTTGTAGGCAAGTTTTGCAATCTTTGCTGCATTCTCATAGCCGATGTGTGGATTTAACGCAGTTACAAGCATGAGAGAATTCTCTAGGTTTTGTGTTATTTTTTCACGAACAGGTTTTATGCCAACTACACATTTGTCATGAAAGCTGTTCATTGCATCAGATAGTAAACGTACGGATTGCAAGAGATTATAGATAATAACGGGTTTAAACACATTTAATTCAAAATTCCCTTGGCTAGCTGCAACACCTATTGTAACGTCATTGCCCATCACTTGCGTTGAGACCATCGTCAATGCCTCACTCTGTGTTGGGTTTACTTTCCCTGGCATAATGGAACTGCCAGGCTCGTTTTCAGGGATAGTTATCTCCCCTATACCACTCCTTGGACCACTAGAAAGCCATCTCACATCATTGGCTATTTTCATTAAATCTGCTGCCAACGCTTTTAATACCCCATGAACTACCACAACTTGATCATGACTTGTTAAACCGTGAAACTTATTCGAAGCAGAGCTAAACTTTTTACCAGTTAAGTTACTAATTTCAGCTGCTACCATTTCACCAAATTTATGGTGGGCGTTAATACCAGTTCCAACAGCTGTTCCCCCAATGGCTAATTCTTTCATGTGTAGTAGAGCTTCATTTAACATCTTTTCGCATTTCTCCATCATATGATGCCAACCGCTTATTTCTTGACCTAATGTTATGGGAGTTGCGTCTTGAAGATGAGTTCTTCCGATTTTGACAACATCTTGAAATTCTTTTGATTGATGAAAAAAAGTTTGTTTTAGTTTACTAAGAGCTGGAAGTAAGTCCATTTCGATTACAAATACCCCAGCCATATGTAAAGCGGTTGGAAAGGTATCATTTGAGCTTTGGGACATGTTGACATCGTCGTTTGGGTGGATGTAATTGTCTTCTCCTAACTCTTTTAATAGCTCATTTCCTCTGTTGGCAATCACTTCATTCACATTCATATTTGACTGTGTCCCACTTCCAGTCTGCCAAACGGACAATGGAAAGTGTTCATTCCATTTGCCACGTGCTATTTCATCAGCAGCCTGCGCAATCGCAAGTGCCTTTGTTTTTGGCAGTTTTCCTAATGATTCGTTTACATTAGCAGCCGCTTTTTTCAAAATCGCAAAGGCATGAATAATTGCAATTGGCATTTTTTCTTCTCCAATCGCAAAGTTCTCTAGACTTCTTTGAGTTTGCGCTCCCCATTTTTTGTCCTTTGGTACCTTTATTTCACCAATTGTATCCCTTTCTATTCGATAGTCCATCACTGCCACTCCTTTCTTATTTTATCTTAATATCCATTAGCCACCTTCATGAGTAAATAAACATGTCTACTTATAAGTATTTCATTAATCTCATTAAAAAAACCCGAATCCATCTAGGACACGGGTTTTTGTTGTATCAAATTCACTTTGCTGTTACTTCAGCTTGGATAACATCCATTCTTCTGTTGACTTCTTCTTCTGTAAGATCATGTTCCACAATATAGCGGTTACGAGGGTGTACCCGGCATACATGCGTGCAGCTGCGTAAATATTTATGCTCGTTTTCTTCTGATGTTAATATCTTTTTATTACATTCAGGGTTTGCACAGTTTACATAACGCTCACATGGTTCACCTGAAAAATAATCTTTTCCTACAACTACAGTTTCTTTTTGATTGATTGGAACACTGATTCGCTCATCAAATACGTAGCATTGTCCATCCCAAAGCTCACCCTGTACTTCAGGGTCTTTTCCGTAGGTAACGATTCCGCCATCAAGTTGAGAAACATCTTCAAATCCTTCTTCCAACAACCAGCCGGAGAATTTTTCACAACGTACTCCGCCAGTGCAATAGGTTAAGATTTTTTTTCCTTCAAATTGATCTTTATTATTTCTAATCCAATCTGGCAGCTCTTTAAATGTATTAATATCAGGTCTTACAGAACCTCGGAAATGCCCTAGGTCAAATTCGTAATCGTTTCTAGCATCAATAATTACTGTGTCTTCTTGCTGCATCGCTTCTAGCCATTCTTTAGGTGTTAAATGTTTACCTGTTTTTACTCTTGGATCAATATCATCTTCTAAACGTAGAGTCACTAATTCTGGACGATATCGTACTCTCATTCTTGGAAATACATGTTCAGAAGCTTCATCTATTTTGTAAATCATATTTGAAAATAAAGGGTGTGTTTCCATATAAGCCATATATGCATCCGTCTGTTCAACAGTACCGGAAACCGTTCCGTTTATTCCTTCATTTGCAATTAAGATACGACCTTTTAATCCTAGGTCTTTACAGAAATTTAAATGTTCCTGAGTTACTTCTTCAGGATTTTCTATATCAACATACTTATAATATAATAACACTTTATATTCTTGACTCAATTTCATCACCATTACCTTTATCATATTATCTACTTGCATTGTAGACGATTTTAGTTGAACCTATTGCCCGTTTCTTTTACATTTTTGTCTTTATACAGACTCAAAAATCAAACGAAAAAAACTAAATAATAAGTTACAACATATTACTAAATCAAAAAAATATGTCTACTGACAACAGTTTGTTTAGTAAGTATTTGTATTAAAATTAGTAGGGGTATTGTTAGTGAAGGGATTTAGTGGAGATATATGAAAGACCTCAACTCCTTCAGTAAAAGTCGAGGTCTAATGAGGGAAATTTACTTTACTGCCCCAATATAGTTGAATTTGTCAACTTCAACAGAGTCATAAACACCATCTAGAATTTTTCGTACGTCTTCTAGAGTTGTTTGCAATTGAACATCTACACCAGTTATCCCTGAAAATGTCTCAGCCACGTAAAAAGGTTGAGTCAAATATGCTTCCAGCCGTTCTCCTCTGTTAAATGTAGTATGCTCACTTTCCGGAAGCTTTTCCGAACCTCTCACTTGAACGAGTGACCGAAGTTCTCTGTATCTCCGAAGTAGTTTCTGTGCTTTTTGTTGAATGGTCAGATGTTGTTGATCAAGGTGAGCCCCTTCCAAAACAGAAGATGTGGAATAGATTGGATTTACTGCTGGGAATTTATGTCGTGCAGCTAGGTCTGCATCAAACTCCCAAACTGTTTCTAATGGGCCATAGGGTAAATTTTCATCAACGACTTCCCCGCTTAAATCCAAAAGGAAAGTTGTAACAGCACTTACTCCAACACTTTCTAATTTCTCTTGTAACTCTTGGATATTCCCATTTGCAACATGGCCCCGATCTGAAGCAAATGCAATTTCTTTGTTTGAACCTATTTCCATTACTTTATCATAAACCTCTGCTGTGGTATTAACAACATAATCCATGTTGTTCAAAATATCTTCTACTTCAGGATGATTTCCTTCAGGAGTTAGGAGAATGGTGACCATTCCTTCACGTTTTAAGCGATAAAATAGCTCAGCAAGAAGAACCAATTGACCCATACCTGGCCTCGCTATCAAACCATTCACTCCTCCTTTTGTTAACGGTGCGAATAAGTCGATTGCCTTAATTTTCGTTTCAATCATCTCAACCTTCTCCCCTCTTAATATGAGCTCATCTAAACTACACTCTGCTAACTCAGCTAATGCGATGATCGTTTTCACTTCTGCCCTTCCTACAGGAATCTTTCCCGTGCATAAATTCGAAACAGTTGCCGGTCTTAACCCTACTAACTTAGCAGCACTTGTCAGATTTGGTACCTTTCTTCTTAAAAGTGCTACATTCAATCGAACGTTTTCCATTATTATCACCTCCTCTTACTTTTAAGAGTAATTCATTTTATTCTAAAAAGCAACTATTTGTTACTCTTTGAAGTAAAATAAATTACGATTCATTTATTTTAGACAAGGATTATATTTTTTGTGAAGTTTTTATCTGGATGAATAAAACCTATGTTTCCCCTATACAAACGGATCCTTCAATTGGGTCACCCTTTTTCATGATATAATAAACAAAAATCATATAAGCGAGGACATATCATGGCAAAACATCGAATTTATACGACTAGTGTCGCTAGTGTCTATCCACATTATGTTACAAAAGCAGAGAAAAAAGGACGCACGAAATCGGAGGTTGATGAAATTATCCGCTGGCTGACAGGGTATAACCAGGAAAATTTGGAAGAGGTTCTGGATAAAAAGACAGACTTCGAGACCTTCTTCGCTGATGCTCCGCAACTTAATTCTTCCCGTGCTTTAATTAAGGGTGTAATTTGCGGTGTTCGTTTGGAAGAAATTGAAGAACCAACAATGCGGGAAATTCGTTATTTGGATAAACTCATCGATGAGTTAGCAAAGGGAAAAGCGATGGAAAAGATTTTACGAAAATAATAGAAAAAATGAAAAAGTACTGATTCTATTAAAGAATCGGTGTTTTTTTGAAAGACATTGCTACGAGGACATACAAATGCCCCTAAAGCGACATTCACTTTAGAGGCAAGAAATTTCTATTTTTTACACATCCATCTCCATCTCAGTTGAGTCTGTTCCATTATATACAGCAGTATCCAAGGAATTTGTCACTTTACTTGTCAGCACTCCTGCTGTCATGCTGCCACTGACGTTAACAGCAGTACGTCCCATATCAATTAATGGTTCTACAGAGATTAATAATCCTGCAAGTGCAATCGGGAGATCCATGGCCGAGAGTACCAAAATTGCTGCAAATGTTGCACCTCCTCCTACTCCTGCAACACCAAATGAACTAATGGCGACAATTACAATTAACATGAACAAGAAAGAAGGATCCAGCGGGTTTATTCCAACTGTAGGTGCAATAATTACCGCCAGCATAGCTGGATAAACACCAGCACATCCATTTTGACCAATAGATAATCCAAAAGACCCTGAGAAATTTGCAATCCCTTCGGATACTCCTAGCCTTTTTGTTTGAGTTTTGATATTAAGTGGTAATGCACCAGCACTTGTTCTGGATGTGAATGCAAAGGTTAGCACAGGTATTGCTTTCTTTACATATGTCAATGGATTTAAGCCTGCCAGTGCCAGTAATCCAAGGTGGATGACAAAAACGATTGCCAGTGCAACGTAGGATGCAGCCACAAACTCCCCTAGCTTTGCGATGGCGTTATAATCACTTGTTGCAGTTACTCTAGTCATTAATGCTAATACACCATATGGAGTTAGTCTAAGAATTAACGTTACGACTCGCATAATAATGGAGTAGAAGGTATCCACTAATTTTGCAAATGAATCCGCATGATTTGGGGTTTTACGACGAACACCGAGATAGGCAAATCCGATGAATGCCGAGAAAATGACTATTGCGATGATCGATGTAGATCTAGCTCCAGTAAAATCAAGAAATACATTAGACGGGATAAAATCTAGCATTTGTTGTGGAAAGGTTTTGGAGGCAATTTCTGCTGCACGCTGTTCCATTTGCTCCCCTCTGGCAGTCTCTGCCTCTCCTTGTTCTATTTGAATTGCTTCTAAATCAAAAACAAGTGTTGTCGTAATACCAACTGTAGCTGCAATTACTGTCGTACCTACTAATATTCCAATTATGAGAGCACTAATTTTACCGATATTATTTTTAATAGTAAGTCGTGTGAATGCAGCAATAATACTAATAAAGACAAGTGGGACTACTATCATTTGTAAAAATCTAACATAACCATTACCGATGATGTTAAACCAATCAATTGATCCTGTTAAAACCTCAGAGCCTGAACCGTAGGCAAATTGAAGACCGAGTCCAAAAACAACTCCAATTCCAAGCGATGAGAATACTCGTTTGGAAAATGAAACTCCTTTCTTTTTCATCTTGTGAAGACCAAAACAAATAAGTAATAATAAAACGATATTAAGGACAATAAGCATAGTATCCAACCTTCTCTCCCCTTTCCCTCATTAGAAGTAAACAGCCTTCCTTAAATCATATGGGCTTAACCAACTTACATGCTTGGAAATAAAAAAAGAGCTTGTCCTTCTTTTTAGGACAAACTCTTAGGTCAATTTATTTCTCTTCTTCTGCTCCTTCAAAGGCAGCAGATACTTTTTCGAATTCTTCATCTGATTCTATCTCAGAAAGCTCTCCATCTTCTTCGACTTTAAGAAAGAAAATGTCAACATCTCCAGTAGTTTCTTTTTCAATTTCTTCAACAAAACCGACCGCTACATATGTAGAACTTTCTACTTCCATTGTACCTAAAACTTCTAGTTCTTGTTCTTGATCATTTTCATCTGTCACAATAAAAATATCGCCTACTTCTACTTTATCCATCTTTACTTCTACCTCCTATTTCTTTGTTCAATTAATTCTTTCCTTCTATACTGTAACCTAAACATTTTTGAAATGTAAGAATGAATTCAAGTCTCTGTTTTGCATTGGACATAAAAAAGGAGCCCGTTCTAAATGAAGAGCTCATTTTTCGTGTGTGTTTTTAATTCAAGCAAGCCACAATTGCCGTAACTAATTATAAGAAAGTTTTAAACCACCACTCCTGAAAGTGGGTGTTCGCAAAAACATTCCTATCGTCCTCTATCTATGGAGGCATGATATTCCTGTTCTTATATAAAACTCCCTGTTTAAGTATAAAGGTTAAAACTTTGTTATGGTTACGTACATTGCAGCCTGTTAAAACATACTACATGAGAATGAAAAAAATTGCAAGTGTCTAGCACGTATGTTGTTACATAACATTCATGTAATGCTGTTCGCAATATGTCTTAACTAGTAGTTCTTCTTCCTCTTCTAATTCAAAATCAAGTA
Organism: Sutcliffiella rhizosphaerae; assembly: GCF_917563925.1. Lineage (GTDB taxonomy): Bacteria > Bacillota > Bacilli > Bacillales > Bacillaceae_I > Sutcliffiella_A > Sutcliffiella_A rhizosphaerae. The sequence continues at coordinate 7,713 of NZ_CAKJTJ010000025.1, read as the reverse complement.
ACTTATTCGTAGTATCCTCAAAAAATTGATAATTAGCAATTCGAGTTTCGGTACCATTAACGGAAAAAATTACTTTTAAGTATACTCCATTTTCTGAAAAGAGCTCGTCGTCTTCCGGGATATCTATTTCTAAGAAAAACTCATATCTGTCGCCTTCAAGGATGCCTGTAGGATCTTTTAGTTTTTCTGCTTCGTATTCTTTAATTATCATTAAACTCATCCTTTTCTGTTTCTTTTATTAAACGATGAATAGTTAGTAGTTTCCTTTTTTCTTCTATCGTTCCTAGCTTTAAGAATGTTTCTATTTCGTTCTTCTTCATAGTCCTCTCTGTCAGGAATACTGATGCCTTTAAAACTCATTTTTTCCATCGTTTGTTTCATGTCATTTTCAATCACTTTTAAATAATCAATATCTCCAGGGGTATAAAGAGTATATGCCTCTCCTGTTCCACCAGCTCTGCCCGTACGTCCTGTTCGATGGATAAATGTTTCTAAGTCTTGGGGGATATCATAATTAAAAATATGGGTAACCCCTTCCACATCTAATCCTCTTGCAGCAACATCCGTTGCTATTAAGTATTGAATTTTTGCTTCTCTAAACCATTTCATAGCCCTATTTCTTTTACTCTGAGGAATGTCACCATGTATGGCTTCACAGTTGACTCCATTTTCCTTAAGGACAGATGTCAACTTTTGTACACGGGCTTTTGTACGGCAGAAAACGATAGCCAAAAAGGGATTATATATTTGTGTTAAATGCACCATCGTTCGTTCCTTTCGCCGGTCTGTTGTTTCGACAGCGAAATATTCAATTGTTGCTTTTTCAGCTTTTTCTTCTTCATCATTTAAATGTACAGGAGAATTCATATACTTTTTTGCAAGTGCATGTAATTCATCTGGAATAGTCGCAGAAATTGCAATTGTTTGACGGGATGCAAACATGTCTTTTGTAACACTGTCTATCTCAGGTAAAAAGCCCATCAATAGCATCTGATCTGCTTCATCCATGACAAATATGGAAACGGTCGAAAGGTCAACTGTTCCTCTTCTTACATGATCTAGTAGTCTGCCAGGTGTTGCGACGATGATATGTTGTGCTCCTTGGAGCTTTTTCATCTGGGATTGGACATCTTGTCCTCCAAAAATAGCGAGAACATTCACTCCCTCGATATTTTCCTTTAGTTTTTTCAACTCTTTTGTAATTTGTAGAGCTAATTCACGTGTTGGAGTCAGTATTAATGCTTGGGTTTCAGATTCACGTACATTTATCTTCTCTAGAATTGGTAGAATGAATGCGTACGTTTTTCCAGTACCTGTCTTTGATTGAGCTATTATATCTTGTCCTTTTAGTACAGCAGGGATAGCAAGCTTCTGGATATCAGTTGGAGCAGTAACGCCAAGCGATTTTAAGGTATGATTAACCTTTTTACTTATCCCTAATGATAAAAAATCTGTCACAATGTATCACATCTCTCATTTGTTAGTAAGCTTCAATTACTATATCATAATTCCCTTGTTACAAACATAAAAACCGAACCTCGTAAAAGAATCGGTTTTTGTTTTTCCATTTTTTAAGTGTCAAATGAGAGCATAACTCCTACAGTTGCTCCTGGAAGCTTGAAATAACTATCTATTGTGAAATGATAAAATTATTTGAACCAACCTTTTTCCTTGGATTGAGTAATCGCTTCGATGCGATTTTTCACTTCCAATTTATCAAGGATTGCGGATATGTAGTTTCTTACAGTGCCGGACTTTAACTGTAGTTCATCGGCTATTTCCTTTGTGTTTTTCCCATCTGCAACAAGTTCCAATACTGCTCTTTCACGTTCGGTTAACGGATTTTCTTCCCCGTAAAAGTCATCAATTAGTTCCGGAGCATATACTCTTCTTCCTGACATTATGTTACGAATTGAATTTGCGAGTTCTTCACTTGGACTGTCTTTTAGTAAATATCCACTTACCCCTGCTTTTAAGGCACGTTGAAAATATCCACTCCGGGCAAAAGTGGTTAATATGATAATTTTACAACCAAGGCCTTTCATTTCTTCAGCAGCCTCCAAACCGGTCTTCTCAGGCATTTCGATATCCATAATGCAAACGTCTGGTGTGTGTTGATGAAACAGTTCGATGGCTTCCACTCCATTCCCTGCCATTCCCACTACTTCCATATCTTCTTCTAAATCCAGTAATGAACCTAAGGCACCTAACATCATTCTTTGGTCTTCTGCGATAACAATACGAATCATACTTGCTCCTCCTTATTCCTTTGATTGACCATATTTGGTACCTTTATTAAAAGTTTCGTTCCTTTTTCTTGATTGAATTCAAGTGTTCCATTAACGAATTCAAGTCTTTCTTTCATCCCAAGAAGGCCACTGCCCTTCATTATGTCATTTTCTGCTTTCATTCCAATGCCGTTATCTTGTATCGTTAAATGTATTTCATTTTCTGTCTGTTTAAGGACTATGGAACAAATGGTAGCTTTACTATGTTTTACAACGTTGGTCACTGCCTCTTTCATGCACATACTCAATATATTTTCAAGGAATAAAGAGCTATTTTTAAATGGAAGGTCATGCTCAATTTGCATTTCAATCTCAGCAGCATCAAGTATTTGCCTGACCCTGACAATCTCTTCCTTTAAACGGATCCCACGCATTTGTGATACCATTTGCCTTACTTCGTTTAACGCTGTTCTTGCGGTTTGTTGTATGTCTTTTAGTTCTAGTTTTGCATGTTCTGGATTTTTATAAATTACTTTTCTTGCCAAATCACTTTTTAACCCAATTAAAGATAATTTTTGCCCAAGTGTATCATGGAGATCTCTTGCAATTCGTTGTCGTTCTTCCTGGATGACTAATTCAGATATTCTTTTATTTGCTACATCTAACTGTGCTTCCAATTGATCTTGTTTCCTCTTATTGTACAAATTAAATGGCAGTAAAATAACAGCAATCCAAATAATCACAACAAATGGAATCTGTTTTAAAAATAGTTCATCTCGCATGACAACATTAATGTTAATAGCAACAGTAGTAGCAATCAAATGAATAATGTAAATAATAATGAATGCAATTTTATTGCGTATTTTTCCGTTGTAGTAGGCGATATAAAAGGCAAAATAGATAAAGTGAAACAGGATGGTCATCGTTATAGAGATGGCAATCAGTAAGCAAGTCCATAAATAAACTGGCCATTTATTGGATATGAAAGCAAATCGGTATGCGACGAAAAAGAAAATGGTTAATATAAACCCAACAATAATTTCAGGTGTAGAAGAAGATTGAAAAATAAAGTAAAACGGCAGGATGCTGAATACACTCCATATGTAAGGAGAGATTCCCGAACCCTTCTGAAAGATAAAATACCTTTTTTTCATAATAAATCCTCATTTATCTCGGTGAATTTTCCCTAATCATAACATAAATAATGTTTTTTTTTGCAATCCATGTAGTTTACAGAGACGAGTATCACCTGGTAAATTTGTTTTCATACCTTGTCATATTTTATATAATTTAAAAAAGCCCAGTCCTTCTGAGAAACGGGGGACATTATATTCAATGGAATTTCATTTTCATGTTCCGGAGAATTTCTTGATAGTATTCACTTGCGAGTTTATATTCAAGGTTATCATAATAATATTCCGCAAGCATTTCGGTATACTTTAATGTAAATCTCTCATTTCCTGCTTTAATAAAATATGGTAGTACCTGTTCCTTCAAATAGGTTTCTATTTTCGAGTTTTTCTCCAACAAATACATGTGGGTTGTAAAATGAAAGATGTATTCTTTATTATTATATCGTTGAGCTAAGCGTAAACCCTGTTCAGCCCACTCTTTAGAGAATTCAAATTGTTTTAAGTAATAATATTCCTCAACTAAGCCACTGATAGAATAGACACTGCGCTCTTCATAGTTTTTCAACTTTAATGACTCTAAAAAATTTAGAATTGCTTCTTCTGATTGATTAAGGCGTGATTTAATCTTTCCTAAATTATTTAATGCCATTGATTCTAAGTATTTATCATTTAGGGATTCACCAATTTTTTTTGCAGAAATATAGTGCATTTCCGCCATTTCAAATCGCTTTGAATAATTGTTATTTATACCCAAAATAATATGACATTCAGCCGCGCGTATTTGATTCATTTGACTTTTATATATGACCAGAGCTTTTTCTGCAAAGTAAATGGATTCAAAAATATCATTCGTTTGGATTTTTGTTAATGCTATTTGATAGTACAACTCAGCTATATCCTCGTCTGAAATTAGAGAGAGTGTATTTACAATTGAGTGGGCATTGTTGAGTGATAGTGAAGACTGTAAATAATTATCAGTTCTATAATAAAAGATACCTAATGTTTTTTGCTTTATATAATTATTCATCGAATTCAAACTAGTAGGTAATAGCATAATTTGTTTGTAAGTAGGCTCGTAAAGTTTTTTATCATTTATTAAAAGATAGTATTTAAGTTTTACTACTTGATAGAGATGAAAAGTATCAGGTTCCATCTTTTCTTGACATAGCTCATTATTCTCTTGTAAATAGTTAAACTTTTCTCTAGCCGACGTTCTGTCTTGTCGGATCGAAAAATCATATATTTTATAAAGTAATTCTTCTAAAGGTGTTTGGATATTTCTATCAGTTTGAATATTTTCAGGGTCATCAGGATCCGATGGTTTAGAAGTTTCGGTGGAAAAGATTAACCCATCATCTTGGTTAATGTCAAACGGTGACACTTTATCTGAAAGGAGCAAATAATTATTTTTATTTCTCATCGCAAACACCCTTTATTTGAATTGTATGAATATTTTACCATTTACAGGCATGAAATTATACATTTTTAGATAAATTTTTATGTTATTTTCCATTTCATACAAAATATATGTAAATACCCTTTTATATATTTCATTTCGTAGTGGCTGTCACAATTTAGCCTTACCTTTGCCATAAAGATGTCAAAAAACCCAGTTTTGCTTTTGCTATCTAGGGAATATACTAGAAAGAGAGTTACATTGGAATTTATATTGTGAAATATTGAGCAAAGTGTTGTAAAATGAAAATGTATTGGTTTAATGAAGGAGTGAAAAAGATGTTTGAATATGATCCGGTCTTATATAGTCGAATTCTTACCGGAATTACGCTGGCGGTTCACGTCATATTTGCCACAGTTGGTGTTGGTATTCCATTAATGATTGCCCTTGCAGAATGGATGGGAATTAAAAGAAATGATGAACATTACCGTCTTCTTGCTAGACGTTGGGCAAGAGGCTTTGTCATCACTGTAGCTATTGGGGTAGTAACAGGAACCGCAATTGGTCTTCAGTTAAGTCTCCTTTGGCCAAATTTCATGCAGTTGGCTGGTCATGTTATCAGTTTACCTTTATTCATGGAAACTTTTGCTTTTTTCTTTGAAGCTATCTTTCTTGGTATCTACCTTTATACATGGGATCGTTTCAAAAAGAAAATCTATCATTTCCTTTTACTTATTCCTGTTGCAATTGGAGCTACAGCTTCAGGGTTCTTTATATCAACGGTAAATAGTTTTATGAATGCTCCTAGAGGCTTTGATATCGAAAACGGTGTGCTTACTAACATCCGTCCATTGGAAGCGATGTTCAATCCTGCAACACCTACAAAAGTAGCTCATGTACTATCATCGGCATACTTAACTTCTGCTTTCGTATTAGCCGCAATCGCAGCGTTTGCTATATTAAGAGGAAAAGATCATGTCTACCATAAAAAGGCCCTTCATCTAACTATGACTGCAGCAGCAGTTTTTGCAATTACCACAGCGGTGATTGGAGATTTCTCTGGAAAATATTTAGCAGAATATCAACCAGAAAAACTGGCAGCAGCGGAATGGCATTTTGAGACATCAACTGAGGCACCCCTTATTTTAGGTGGTATTCTGAAAGATGATAATGAAATAAAATATGCACTAGAAATTCCATATGCGCTTAGCATTCTTGCACACGGGGATCCTAGCGCAGAAGTGATCGGACTGGAGGAATTCCCAGAAGATGAGCTCCCCCCATTAATCGTTCATTATTTCTTTGATTTAATGGTTGGGATTGGAATGTTTTTAGCACTTGTAGCCATTCTTTACGTATTATTAGCGAAGATTAGAAAATGGAATCAGTTGAACAAGCCTATATTATGGGCAATTATTGCTGGTGGTCCCCTTTCTCTCCTCGCTATAGAAATGGGCTGGTTTTTTGCAGAACTCGGAAGACAGCCATGGTTATTGGTTGGATATATGACAGTTGATCAAGGTGCAACCACTTCTCAACATGTTGATTTAATGATTGTTCTGTTTGTTCTTCTATATATCGTTCTATGTACAACCTGCGCTACTGTATTACGGAAGATGTTTATAAATAACCCAGTGGAGAAAGAACTCCGCGACAGAGGCATGGAGTGAGGAGGATGACATATGAGCTATGAAGTAATTGGGATTACCGTACTTTGGACATTTTTATATGGGTATTTGATTGTCGCTTCCATTGACTTTGGGGCAGGATTCTTTAGTTTTTATTCAAGACTAACAAAAAAAGACCATCTCATTGACAAAATCATTGTCCGTTACCTCTCTCCAGTTTGGGAAGTAACAAATGTATTTCTCGTATTCTTCTTTATTGGTATCGTTGGCTTCTTCCCATCTACTGCTTATTATTATGGGACAACGTTACTTGTACCAGGAAGTATTGCCATTGTATTACTTGCCATTCGTGGTTCCTACTATGCTTTTCACCATTACGGTCAAAAAGGTAATATCTTTTACCAGGCATTATACGGTGCAACAGGTCTTCTGATACCTGCATCTTTATCAGTAGTATTGACCATTTCTGAAGGCGGATATATCTACAAGTACAATGACTCTGTCTGGCTGGATTATACAGCATTGTTCACCAGCTTTTACTCATGGGCAGTAGTTATTTTAGCGATTGTAAGTGTCCTATATATTTCATCCTTCTTTCTTGCTTTTTATGCAAAAACAGCTAGAGACGAAAAAGCATTTGATGTATTAAGGAAATACGCTCTTAACTGGAGTTTACCTACTATAATGGCTAGCATTTTAGTATTCTTTGCAGTTAGTGATCATAACCCTACTCACTTTGATAAAATGCTAGGGCATTCTTGGATGTTCAGTCTCTCTTTCCTCTTCTTCCTTGGTGCGGTTTATCTAATGTGGAAAAAGAAAAGGCTTGGGGTTGCATTCATTTTAGTAATGCTTCAATTCGCAACTGCTTTCTTCGGCTATGGAGCATCTCATATGCCATATTTGTTGTACCCTTACTTGACTATATATGATGGATTCACTAATGAATCCATGGCCATTGCATTGATTACTGCATTCATTGCAGGACTTTGCCTATTGATTCCTTCGTTATATCTTTTAATGCGCCTGTTCTTATTTGATAATAAATATGTTCAAGGTAAAAAATAAGGAGGTCTAAAGAGTATGGAACATTTTCTAATAATGTACGCGTCCCCCCTTATTATTGTAGTGAGCGTATTCTTTTTGTTCCTATGGGGAGCTAAAGGGAAAGAGAAATATAAGTAACAAAAACTGCCCCAACAATTCTGAGGGCACTGAAAAACTCCAATATTTATTAAAGGCAGTTGAAAGTTAAATGAACTTTCAGCTGCCTTTTTATTTTATAATATTGTTATCAAATGTATGTAGGTGGTATCCAAGTGATTTCA
>NZ_CAKJTJ010000024.1 GCF_917563925.1 Sutcliffiella rhizosphaerae | reverse complement strand
GCTCAAAAGTCTATATGCAAGATATGAAAGTTTACGTCAACTTTAATTGAACCGCCGTATACCGAACGGTACGTACGGTGGTGTGAGAGGTCGGGGGTTAGTCACCCCCTCCTACTCGATTGAGAGGGTTTGTTGAGAGAGGGAGATTAATATTTGCTCCTTTCTAGTAATGTATTTCTTTTATCTTTTAAAAAGTTGGATTGAGATTTTTACTAAATATTAATTTTAAAACTGAACCAGAAAATGATCTGTTGCAAAATGATTATATGAGTTTCATATAAAGTTACTAAGCATCAAAGTTAGAGAAAACAGCATTCATACTATTAAATTGTAATTTTTTCCTCGCTTTCACTCCCAAATAAAGTATACTTACACTATATAAACAGAGAGAAGGTAGATGTGGACTTTGAGCGGCGATTACATATTGTTTATAGAAAAAGTGAAAAAGAAAACGGGCATAGATTTATCCTTATACAAAGAAGGACAAATGAAACGCAGACTAACTTCTCTATATGAGAAAAAAGGTTATTCTAATTTCAATGATTATTTTAAAGTAATTGATTCAGACCTTGATGAACTATATAACTTTCTAGATCGAATGACTATCAATGTGTCGGAGTTTTTCCGGAATTATAAGCGTTGGGAGATACTTGAACAAAAGATCCTACCAGATATTATTAAGAAGGAAAAGCGACTAAAGGTGTGGAGTGCTGCATGCTCAACTGGGGAGGAGCCGTACACCCTTGCAATGGTCTTAAGTAATTTTATGACCCTTGGCAGCTTTCGGGTTCTTGCTACTGATATCGATGACAATGCGATTGCAAGAGCAAAGCTAGCGACATATCATGAGCGTTCCTTGCAAGAGGTGCCTTCAGATGTAAAAAAGAAGTATTTTATCCCTTGCGATGGATTGTTTAAAGTGAAAGATGAGATTAAAAATTCTGTGGTTTTTAAAAAACAAAACTTACTAGCAGATTCCTTCGAAAAAGATTTAGATCTGATTGTATGCCGTAACGTCCTAATTTACTTTACTGAGGAAGCAAAAGAGCATCTCTACCATAAATTTAGTCAATCCTTGAAAAAGGGAGGCATCCTGTTTGTCGGTAGTACGGAGCAAATTTTTCAGCCAAGTAAATATGGCTTTGAAGTAGTGGATACCTTCTTTTATCGAAAAGTATAATAAAGTAAGTGTTACTATGCTGGGTCATTATGGGTGCTCATTAACTACTTAACAAATGTGGGTTTATGCTATGAGAAATAAGTATTTGGGATGTGTTTGACATAATCGTACTTTACCACCAGAAAGTTGCTGAATAAGCAGCTTTTTCTTTTTAGTAATTTTTCCATAGTCGAATCACCTTTTTTTTACTAGAACATTCCGCTACACTTGTGTTATAGTATTACATAATAATTTCACTTACACGCTTAAAAGCTTTAAAGAGATAAAGGAGAGGCTGATGACGATGAGATATTTAACTGCTGGCGAGTCACATGGACCGCAATTAACCACGATTTTGGAAGGAGTACCAGCTGGGCTCACGCTAACCGTGGAAGATATAAATGAAGATCTAGCTAGAAGGCAAAAAGGACATGGACGTGGCAGAAGAATGCAGATAGAAAAAGACACAGTTGACATTCTGAGTGGTGTACGACATGGTCAAACATTAGGGTCACCAATTACGCTTGCTGTAACAAATGATGATTGGAAGCACTGGACCAACATTATGGGCATTGAACCATTAACAAAAGAGGTTGAAGAGGTTAAACGGAAAGTAACAAAACCTCGTCCTGGCCATGCTGATTTAAACGGAGCGATTAAGTATGGGCACAGGGATATGCGTAATGTGCTGGAGCGATCCTCCGCTCGTGAAACCACAGTTAGGGTAGTAGCTGGAGCAGTAGCCAGAAAATTCTTGTCTGAACTTGGTATCCAAGTGGCAGGTCATGTAACAGAAATAGGCGGTATAAAAGCAGGGCTTCAAGTAATAGATGATTTGCAAGACCTTAAGGCAAAGACAGAGGCTTCACCTGTCCGTTGTTATGATAAGAACGTTGAGCAGGAGATGATGGATGCGATAGATACCGCTAAGAAAAACGGGGATTCAATAGGCGGAATTGTGGAAGTAATTGTAGAAGGAGTACCGGTAGGTGTTGGTAGTTATGTACATTATGATCGAAAGCTCGATGCAAAATTGGCAGCAGCAATTATGAGCATTAATGCTTTTAAAGGTGTGGAATTTGGAGTAGGGTTTGAAGCCGCAAGCTTGCCTGGTAGCATGGTGCATGATGAAATTGCCTGGGATGAGGAAAGAGGATACTACCGACTTTCAAATAATCTTGGAGGTTTTGAGGGCGGAATGACGACTGGTATGCCAATTGTAGTAAGAGGTGTAATGAAGCCGATCCCAACTTTATATAAACCTTTACAAAGTGTAGATATTGATACGAAAGAACCATTCCAGGCAAGTATCGAGCGATCGGACAGCTGTGCAGTACCTGCTGCTAGTGTAGTCGCTGAAGCTGTGGTTGCCTTTGAAATAGCAAAGGCTATTGTTGAACAATTTGGACAGGATCGTATGGACGTAATTAAGGGAAATGTACAAAGGATGCGCGATCATGCAGCCAAATTCTAAGATTCAAGAAATTATCGTCCAAACGGACACGAAATCTTATCCTGTGTTACTTGGAAATGGTGCCTCAACCCAACTTCCGATTATTCTGGAGAAGTTTAAAAAGAAGCCTTCACAAATATTGATTATTACGGATGACAGTGTTGCAAACCTATATCTTGCAGACATCAAAGCACAATTAAAAGGATGGGAGAATGTACATTCATTTGTTTTCGCGAACGGAGAAAAAGCTAAGTCGTTTGAGAACTATTATGCCATTCAGTCGTATGCCCTGGAAAAAGGACTCGATCGCCAATCTGCGGTTTTAGCACTTGGTGGTGGCGTAGTTGGGGATATAGCAGGATTTGTTGCTTCCACATTTATGCGTGGAATCCCGTTTATTCAAATTCCCACAACTATACTTGCCCACGATAGTGCTGTAGGTGGGAAAGTAGCAATTAACCATCCACTTGGTAAAAATATGATAGGATCCTTTTATCAACCAGAAGCTGTCCTATATGATGTGAATTATTTAAAAACATTGCCAAAAGAAGAAGTTCGCTCAGGATTTGCAGAAGTTATTAAGCATGGCTTAATTTGGGATCGGAATTTTTTCAATTGGATAATTTCAGAAATTAAAAGTCTAGATGATTTAACGATGGATCGGCTACTAGTTTGTTTAGAAAACGGTGTAAAAATTAAAGCGGAAGTAGTAGCGGACGATGAAAAGGAAACAGGGCAAAGAGCCATCCTTAATTTTGGACACACACTAGGCCATGCTCTTGAGGCTGCTTATGGATATGGAAAGATTTCACATGGTGATGGAGTTGCATTGGGTATTTTAGCTGCAACCAGAATAAGTGAGAAATTATATCCAGAGCTCCGATTACTTGATGAATTATTGGGATATTGGAAACATATCGGTTTTCCGACGACAATAGACAAATCGGTGTCTCCATTGGAGTTACTAGATTGGATGAAAAAAGACAAAAAAACAAAACAAAATCATATACATATGGTGTTGATACAAGAAATTGGGAAGGTAAATCTTCAATCAGTACCAGATGATGTAATAATTGAAACATTGAATGAGTTTTATGTATGAGTGATTGTAATTTTAAAGGGGGATTCCGGTGATTAGGGGCGTAAGAGGTGCAACGACCGTTGTGAAAAATACAGAAAATGAAATTATCGGCAAAACGGAAGAATTGCTACGAACGATGATAGTAGCAAATCAAATTAATGCAACAGACGTTGCGCAAGTTCTCATTTCAGTTACCGCAGATATAACAGCCTGTTTCCCTGCGAAAGCATTAAGAAAATTTGATGGTTGGGAATATGTCCCTGTTATGTGTACAAAGGAGATAGCTGTACCAAATTCTCTCCCATCTTGCATTAGAGTGATGATGACAGTGAATACAGAGACACAACAAAAGGATGTTCAACATATTTATCTTCATAAAGCAGTAACGCTAAGACCGGACCTTGTAAAATCATTTTCGGTTGACAATTGAGTATACCTATCATACAGTATGGATAAGTAAGAAATGAGACATAGTTGAGTTAGATTTTTTAGATTAGGGCTTGAGAGCCATTAGTGTGTTAACTATTAGTTTAGAGTTTAGTTGAGAAGAGAATAGCTGAGAATGAGTGGAGCTGAGGTCAGAATGTATATGTATTAATATACCCAAAGACTATCATCTGTCTTTGGGTTAATTGTTTTTCCCCATTCTTTCAAACCTCGATACACATTACTCATTCTCCATTTAGTAAATGGAGGAGATTTTATGACTACTACTGAGTTTGCTCACCTTTTGGACGCGAGCAAGCATTATAAAACAATTCCCATCATTAAAAGCTTTTTTGAAGACACGTTAACTCCTGTTTCTATATTTCAAGCCCTTCGTAGAGAAGCGGTTTATATTCTAGAAAGTAAGGAACCGAATTCTGATTGGGCGAGATATTCTTTTATTGGGTTAAATCCTTTTATGCAAATTTCAGCAGAGGCTAATATCATTAAACTCACAGAAATTCCTTCAGGTAAGGAAAAGATGCAATCGGATTGCTTAAAAAAGGTCATACAGTATGGAAATGACTTGTTAAAAGTAAAGACTTTGGATAAAAAGCTAGGTTTTACTGGAGGAGCTGTAGGTTATCTTAGTTATGATTTCATTCCTAGTATGGAAAAAGTACCGATGCATCTCTCATATAGAGGAGAGAAAACAGCGCAGCTTCTTTATTGTGAAGATATTGTAGTGTGTGATCATGTAGCAAATGAATTACATTTTATTCATTATATCCGATTAAGTGGTCAGGAAACTATTGAGGAACTAAAACGAATGTATCATGATGCAATATTCTCCATTTCTGAAAAAGTAACCCGTATTAAGAAACGACAAGAAGTGGATGAATTGATCGAGGTGTATGATGGGCACAAACAATTAAATGTCCATTCAAATTACACAAAGGCAGAATTTATAAGACATGTAGAAAAGATCAAAGATTATATTCAAAAGGGAGATATCTTTCAGTGCGTGCTGTCACAGCGATTTGAGATAAATGTGCAGATGGAAGGATTTGATGTATATAGGGTGTTAAGACGTCAAAATCCATCTCCATATTTATTCTATTTATATTTTGAGGAAATGGAGTTAATCGGCAGTTCACCTGAACGACTCATTCAAATACAAGATAAGAAACTTGAGATTCACCCTATTGCAGGTACAAGAAAAAGAGGTAGGACAGAAAAGGAGGACCAGGAGCTTGCAAAAGAATTAATGAAAGATGAAAAGGAACAGGCAGAACACTATATGCTTGTGGATCTTGCAAGGAATGATCTCGGTAGAGTTGCTAAGTATGGCACAGTTCACACTCCAGTTATGAAAGAACTTGTTTATTTTTCAAAAGTGATGCATTTAATATCCATTGTTAAAGCAAAACTATCCGATGAATATTCACCAATAGATGCCTTACTGGCTGCATTCCCTGCTGGAACTGTTTCAGGTGCTCCTAAAGTACGTGCCATGCAGATATTGCAAGAACTTGAGCCGACAATACGTAACACATATGCTGGAGCAATATGTTATATCGGCTTTGATGGAAATATTGATTCTTGTATTACTATAAGAACAATACAAAAGCGAGGGGATTCCTTTTATGTTCAAGCAGGAGCAGGGGTGGTAGCAGATTCTGTACCAGAGCTCGAGTGGGAAGAGACAATTAATAAGGCATCTGCATTAATTGAGACAATCCAAGTAGCCAACCAATATTTTGCGAAAGAGATGGGAGGTTCAGTACCATATGTTTAAAAAATATTTAACAAAGCTGATCGAAGGAGAGCAGTTAACAGTTCAGGAAGCAGAAGAAGCAATGGATCTGATGATGAAAGGAGAAGTAACATCAAGCCAGATTGCTAGTTTTATTTCGATTTTGCGTTTTAGGGGAGAAACGGCACAGGAAATGGTGGGATTTACAAAAGCGATGCGCGGTCATATGAAACCGCTAAACTATAAACATCCACATTTAATTGATACATGCGGTACAGGAGGGGACGGAGCATCTACTTTCAACATCTCTACTGCCGCTGCCATTGTTGCAGCGAGTGGTGGTGCGAAAGTTGCAAAACATGGAAATCGAGCTGTCTCTTCTTCTAGCGGAAGTGCAGACGTGCTCGAACAGCTGCATATACCAGTTCAGCAATCATTGGATAAAGCTGTAAAAAATCTGAAAGAGAAGGGTATGAGCTTCTTGTTTGCACCGCTTTATCATGAAGCAATGCAACATGCTGTAGTACCAAGAAAGGAAATTGGTTTTCGAACTATTTTTAACCTACTAGGTCCCCTTGCAAATCCGGTGGGATGTAAAAAGCAAGTGATCGGCGTATATTCTGTTGACTATGCCTATAAAATGGCAGAAGTACTATTAAAACTGGGCTCAGAGCATGTTTTAATTGTTTCTGGTCAAGACGGTCTTGACGAAATTACCATTACAGGAAAAACCAATGTAGTAGAAGTAAGAAATGGGAAAATTACCTCCTACGTTATTGAACCTGAGGATGTCGGACTTAGTAGAGGACAAATGGAAGAAATCCAAGTTGCAAACAGTAGACAAAGTGCAAACTTAATGATGCAGATCTTTCAAAATAATGCGTCAAAAGGCGCTATGAATGTTGTCATATTAAATGCAGGTGCTGCTCTATATGTTTCAGGTTTGGCAATGAGCCTTTCAAAAGGAGTCAACCTAGCAAAGAGACTACTAGAATCAGGCAAAGCCTACGAACTGTTAAAGGACTTACAGAACTTAGGAGTGAACAAATATGCTAACTAAAATAGTGGAAAAGAAAAAGCATGAGGTTGCGAGATTAGAACTTCCTCAACTAAGAAATGTGCCAAAATATTCCTTTTACGAAGCGTTGATGAGCCCTAAACGTTCTCTAGGAGTCATAGCAGAAATGAAAAAAGCTTCTCCCTCAAAAGGAGTTTTAAAAGAGAATTTTTCTCCGATAGATATTGGTGCAGATTATGAAAAAGCAGGTGTGGATTGTATCTCTGTATTAACAGATCAAAGCTTTTTTAAAGGCTCCACCTTAGATCTCATAACTGTAAAGGAATTGACACAGGTTCCTGTATTACGTAAAGACTTTATAATTGACCGATTACAAATAGAAGAAAGCGTACGGATTGGAGCAGATGCAATTCTACTTATTGCAGAAATATTGACAGATGATAAGCTTTTATTATTTTACAATGAAGCGACAGACAAAGGCTTAGATGTATTGGTTGAAGTTCATAGTTTGGAAAGATTGTTTCAATTGCTTCAAACGTTATCACCGAAAATCATCGGGGTAAACAATCGAAACCTTCAAACGTTTGAAACAAACATAAAGACTACGAAACAACTAGCAGAGCATATCCCAGACAACTCACTACTTGTCAGTGAAAGCGGCATCTTAACCCATGAAGATTTAAAAGAGGTTGCAGAATATGGGGCAAATGCCGTACTTGTGGGAGAAGCTTTCATGAAGGATATTTCCCCAGGTGTTGGGGTGAAAAGACTATTTGGAGAATTAGAGCATGTCTAATACTCTGCTAAAATATTGCGGGAATAAAACTCTCCTTGATTATCAGATATCTCTACAATCCAATGCAGATTATATTGGGTTTGTGTTTGCGGCAAGTAAAAGAAGGGTTTGTCCAGTTAATGCATCAAATTGGGTCGAGATGAATCCGCCAGGAAAGAAAAAACTTGTTGGTGTTTTTGTTAATCAACCAATTGAAGAGATGATAGATACAGCCCAAAGAGTTGGTTTGGACGTAATTCAATGTCATGGAGATGAAAATGTTGATTTTATGAGAAGGTTACGTTCACGTTTTACCGGAGAGATATGGAAAGTTATACACCATAAAAATGAGGATAGTGTTTACAGTCTAGTAGCATTTCAAGGGCTCATAACAGCAGTGATAGTTGATAAAAAGATAGGGAATCAATATGGCGGAACAGGCACAAGCTTCGATTGGTCCTACATTCCCGCTTATTTAAAAGTATCAAAGTCTCTCGGAATACCTTGCATCATAGCAGGTGGGGTGAATGATGAGACAATTAATGAATTGTTATTCTTTCAACCTGATGGAGTGGATATATCAACTGGCATTGAATCAAATTTTAGAAAAGACAAAAGGAAAATGACTCTTATAGAAAGCATGGTGAAGAATCATGGAAAACAAAGAACTTCCTGATAGTTTTGGAAGATTTGGTAATTATGGTGGGAAGTATGTGCCTGAAACATTGATGCTACCACTCGAAGAGCTCGAAAATGGCTTGCATATTGCCTTGAATGATCTTTCATTTTTACAAGAATACCACTATTATCTCGAGGAATACTCTGGAAGACCAACAGCATTAACTTTTGCAGAAAAACTGTCCAAACGTTTTGATGGGGCAAGAATCTTCCTAAAAAGAGAAGATCTAAACCATACAGGTGCACACAAAATAAATAATGCTATAGGCCAGGCTCTCCTTGCTAAAAGACTTGGTAAAAAGAAAATTATCGCAGAAACCGGGGCTGGTCAGCATGGTGTGGCAGCAGCAACTGTTGCAGCAAAGTTTGGTATGGAATGCAAAGTATTTATGGGAGAAGAAGATATTGAACGACAAGCGTTAAATGTATTTCGTATGAAACTTCTTGGTGCCGAAGTGGTTCCGGCGACTAGTGGAAATAGGACATTAAAGGATGCTACCAACGAAGCGATTCGTTACTGGGTGCAACATTGTGAAGACCATTTCTATATGATTGGCTCTGTTGTAGGACCGCATCCGTATCCATTTATGGTGAGAGAGTTTCAGCGAGTCATAGGTGAAGAAGCCAAAAGGCAGTTTCTTGATAAAACAGGAGGTCTTCCAGATAAAATTGTCGCATGTGTAGGAGGAGGATCAAATGCAATCGGAATGTTTGCTCCATTTGTGGAAGATAAGGTGGAATTAATCGGGGTGGAAGCAGCAGGAAAAGGTATCCATACCTCCCAGCATGCCGCCACACTAACGAAAGGAACGAAGGGTGTCATCCACGGATCCTTGACATACCTTATACAAGATGAGCACGGACAAATTATGGAACCATACTCCATTTCTGCGGGACTGGACTATCCAGGAATTGGGCCTGAGCATGCCTATCTAAAAGACAGCAAGAGAGTAACATATCAAAGTGTGACAGATGAAGAGGCACTTGAAGCACTTGATATTTTAGCAAAGGAAGAGGGGATCATCCCTGCGATTGAATCTGCCCATGCACTTGCAGTTGCCTATGAATGTGCACAGGTAATGGGGAAGAACGAAACGGTACTTGTTTGTTTATCTGGTCGTGGTGATAAAGATGTGCAAACGTTAATGAAGAAAATGGAGGAGGTGGACGAATGACAAGCTATGAAGAAAGATTACCTAATCATGAAAAACTCTTTATTCCATTTATTATGTCAGGAGATCCTTCTCCAGAGCTAACGATAAAGATAGCATTGATGCTGGAAGAAGCAGGGGCATCTGTTTTAGAGCTAGGAGTACCATACTCTGATCCTCTTGCAGATGGACCAGTCATCCAACGAGCTTCAAAACGAGCCCTGGCTCATGAAATGACAATTACCAAAACAATGACGCTTGCAGGAGAAATGCGGAGAAGAGGACTGAAAATTCCAATCATTCTCTTTACGTACTTCAATCCTGTGTTACAATTAGGGGAAGTATCCTTCTTTGCTTTAGCGAAGCAAAACGGCATAGATGGCTTGCTTGTTCCTGATCTTCCATTTGAAGAAAGTGAGCATTTACGAAAGAGATGTAAAGAAAATACCCTAACATATATTTCCCTTGTAGCCCCCACTTCCAAACAAAGAATGAAAAGAATCACCGAAAATGCACAAGGGTTTCTTTATTGCATCTCCTCGTTAGGGGTTACTGGTGTACGCAATGATTTCTCTAATGAATTGCATGATTTTCTTTCAGAAGTGAAAAATATGAGTAACGTACCAACAGCAGTGGGATTTGGTATTTCTTCAAGTAAACAAATCGAAGCATTAAAATCATATTGTGATGGCTTTGTGGTTGGAAGTGCAATCATAAAAATGACGGAAGACCTAGAAAATCAATTTAATGTAAACGAGGAACAAACTTTAATAGAATTTAAACAAAAAATAGAGGAGCTTATATCTCCACTTCTAGCAGAAAGGTGATTGTCGACATGGATGTAAAAAAACAACTGCTTAATCTGACACCTTACCAACCTGGAAAGCCGATGGATGAGGTGAAAAGAGAGCTAGGATTGGAAAGGATTGTAAAACTTGCTTCAAATGAGAACCCATATGGATGTTCTCCAAAAGTACAAAAAGCAATATTGGAACAATTGACAAATGCTGCTACTTATCCCGATGGATACGCGAGGATGCTTAGAGAAACGTTGGCATCCCAACTTGGAGTGAAAGAAAAACAGCTTATTTTTGGAAACGGCTCTGATGAAGTGATACAGATTATAAGCCGTGCATTATTGTCACATGATAAAAATACTGTAATGCCAACACCGAGCTTTCCACAGTATAAACATAATGCAGTTATCGAAGGGGCTGAAATAAGAGAAGTGCCCTTAAAGAACGGATATCATCAATTAGATGAAATGTTAAGGCAAATAGATGAAAAGACAGCTATCGTATGGTTATGCAGTCCAAATAATCCTACAGGAACGTATATAAATAATGAATTATTAATTTCATTTTTGAATCAAGTACCAGCCCATACATTGGTAGTAATTGATGAGGCATACAAGGAATATGTCACAGCCGTGGATTATCCAGAGTCAATTAATTTACTAAAGGATTATCCAAATCTACTGATAACCCGTACCTTCTCAAAAGCATATGGACTGGCAAGCTTCCGTATTGGTTATGGAATAGCCCAAGAAAATCTTTTACAACGTATTGAACCAGTTAGGGAACCGTTTAATACAAATTCGATGGCTCAAGCTGCTGCTACTGCTGGATTAACGGACCAAGCATTTATTAATGAATGTAAAAATAAAAACAAAGAAGGTCTGAAGCAGTATTATAATTTTTGCGAGGAAATGAACCTTGCCTATTATAAGTCTGAAGGAAATTTTATCTTAATTGATTTTCAAACAGATGCTGACGAATTGTTCCAGTTTTTATTGAAAAAAGGCTATATAGTTCGTTCTGGAATGGCTTTAGGTTTTCCAACTTGCCTGCGCATTACAGTCGGAACGTTTGAGCAAAACAATGAAATTATCTCCTATCTGAGGGAATATAAAATGAAGCAAGCTATTTAATAGAGAGGATCCTTCCTCTCTATTTACATATTGATAAAGCTTTAGGCGGTGGAAAGAATGAAAGGCAAAGTTTTAGTGATCGGACTTGGATTGATAGGTGGGTCCATCGCTCTAGCGATAAAAAAGGAACACCCACATGCAGCAATAATCGGCTATGATATTAATGAACAACAAGCCAAGCTTGCTAAGTCATTGAAAGTAGTGGATGATTATAGTGACAATTACATACATGTAGCAAAAAATGCGGATTTAATTGTGATTTCGGTACCTGTTATGCAAGCTACTGAGGTGTTAAAAAGATTAAGCAGCATAACATTCGAAAGAAGTCAGGTATTAATTACGGATGTTGGTAGCACTAAGAAAAAGATTACCGAGCTCGCGGCTACCTTATTCCCTCATGGAAATGTAAACTTTATAGGAGGACACCCAATGGCGGGGTCCCATAAAAGTGGAGTTATTGCAGCAAAAAGTCATCTTTTTGAAAATGCTTTTTACGTATTAACCCCTTCCAAAGTGGAAGAAAACCAAAAAGAGATGGCTTTATTAAAAATGTGGCTTGGAGGAACCAAAGCTAATTTTGTAACAATGACTGCCGATGAACATGATATGGCGGCAGGTGTCATCAGTCACTTTCCACATATTGTTGCAGCTGGACTTGTACATCAAGCGGAAGAGAAGCAGCAGTTAAATCCTTTTGTCACAAGACTTGCAGCAGGTGGATTCCGTGATATCACCAGAATTGCCTCAAGTAACCCGACGATGTGGAAGGATATTCTCCTCCATAATAAAGAAACACTTATACAACTTCTAAATCAATGGATGGAACAAATGGAAACAGTAAAACAGAAGCTTTCAGAGAATAATGAAGAATATTTATATTATTATTTTCATAAAGCTAAACAGTTTCGTGATGATTTGCCAGTGAAAGCAAAAGGTGCGATTCCGTCTTTTTATGATCTATATGTTGATGTACCTGATTATCCAGGTATTATTTCAGAAATTACGAGCTATCTTGCAAAAGAAAACATTAGCATAACGAATATTCGCATTATGGAAACGAGAGAAGAAATATATGGAGTCCTCCGGTTAAGCTTCCAGTCAGAAGCAGACCGGCAAGCTGCAGAAGACTGCCTCAAGAAATATACCATGTATGAAACTTATATTGTCTAGATAGGGGAGAAACCAATGATAAAGTTATCAAACGTTGCTTCCGGCCTTAACGGAACGATAAAAATACCAGGGGATAAATCCATTTCCCACCGATCGGTCATGTTCGGTGCTATGGCAAAAGGTAAAACAACGGTAGAAAATTTTCTTCTTGGTGAGGATTGCTTAAGCACAATTGACTGTTTCACCAAGTTGGGTGTTACTATAGAGAAAAATGGATCTAATATAACTGTGTATGGTAATGGGCTAGAAGGATTAACAGAACCAACTGACATATTAGATGTCGGGAATTCTGGTACGACAGCTAGGTTGATCATAGGGATACTATCAGGACTCCCTTTTCATTCTGTCCTTATTGGTGATGAATCCATTGCAAAAAGGCCGATGAAACGTGTTACCGGCCCCCTAAAAGAAATGGGAGCACGCATTCAAGGGAACCAAGATGGTAATTTTACTCCAATTTCTATTCAAGGTGGCCATTTGCGGGCAATCGATTTTGTCTCTCCTGTAGCGAGTGCTCAAGTAAAGTCAGCTATTCTACTCGCGGGTATTCAGGGTATCGGTACAACAACGGTGAAAGAACCATATAAATCACGTGATCATACCGAACGGATGCTACGGGCTTTTGGCGTGAGAGTGGAAGAAGATGAATTTACGGTATCCGTCCAAGGTGGGCAAGAATTGAAGGCAAACCTTCATATAATTGTGCCAGGTGACATTTCATCGGCGGCATTCTACTTAGTTGCTGGAGCCATTGTTCCAAATAGTAAAATTACGCTAGAAAGAGTTGGGTTGAACCCAACTCGAACAGGAATCCTGGATGTGCTGAAAAAAATGGGTGCTACCATGTCTTTCTCAAATGTAGAAGAAGAAGCCCCAGAGCCATTTGCAGACATAACCATTGAAACATCTACCTTAAACGGGACAGAGGTTTCTGGTGATATCATTCCACGATTAATTGACGAAATCCCAATAATAGCACTAATGGCCACCCAGGCAGAAGGAACCACGGTTATAAAGGACGCAGAAGAGCTTAAAGTAAAGGAAACAAATCGCATTGATACAGTTGTAAACGAATTGAGAAAAATGGGTGCAGACATAGAAGCTACTGATGATGGCATGGTCATCAAAGGCAAAAGCATGCTCACTGGAACGAATTTAAACAGCTACGGTGACCATCGTATTGGAATGATGGGAGCAATTGCAAGCCTTATTGCAAATGGTGAAACATCTCTTGAAAATGCCGAAGCGATAAATGTTTCCTATCCAAACTTTTTTGAGCATATGGAAGAGCTGAAAAAAGGAAAAGAATGATTTTTGAGGGAAGCTCCATGATAGGGGGCTTCCTTTTTATTAGAAATACATTATTTATAACTCCAATGCCTAACCCCGTTACATCATTAGTCCAATTATTCAAGAAGGTCAAAACCGACCATCTAGCCATTTCGACTTATGCTTGTCTTCGCTAACCAATACTCATAATGTTTTCTGCTATTCATAATCCACTAATTAACGGCATAGCTTGTCTTAAGGGAATTAGAAAAGAGGGATGCTATGGAATATATTATGGAAGCGACAAATATTTTAAAACACAACAAGAATCTCCAAACAACTAATATTTATGTAAAACAAAACAGTATATATTATATGAAGGACAGTCCTTTCCAAAGCTCCACAAAAACTACCAAAATGAATCTTTCCTCCTATCTGCTTACACCAGGGCATGTTATGTTATTAGATAATATCGACTACATGCCATTCAGCCAATTCAAAACTTACATGACAGAAAACTACTTAAGAAAGGGCTGCACAACATTAGTTTCGTTGTTCCAAGTAGAAAGAGAACGGGAATTTGCCAGTGCCCTCAAAAAAGCACGGTCTAATTTGCTGAACAGTCCGTTAGATTACTATTATGCAGTCCGTATACCGCTTAAGAAGCTTACACCTTCCCTTGTCAGGCAATGCAGACGTTATAAGATAGCTGCTATCTTTCTAGAGATGGATGAAGGAACCTCCATTTCAGCATTACCATGGGGATGGATTAAGGATGCGCTATACCAATTTCCCATCACCTTCCTACCTTGCTGGAAAAAGATCAATTCCGCCAATAAATCAAAAAAGAAAAAAGAATGGAAGAAAGTAATGAAACAAGAGCGCTTATCACATTCTGAAGAATGCCCAGCGGCTGGCTTTCCATTAAGTATTGACCTTTTGATGAAAATTGGTATTTATCCCACAAAAGGAGATTTAAGGGTCGGTGGCGAATTAGATTATAACCTTTATGTTTCACCTGAAGGCCATATAATTGAAACTATTCAAAATCTGAATTATGATAGTCATATTCCAGAAGTGACCGTCCATAAAGGAACGATTATAAAAACGGGCGAAAGCTTTCTTTTTCGACCAGGTTTTGGGAAGGAATGCACGGTGACAGTCCCGGGTCACTTTTTACTAGAAGAAAACGAAAGAAGGTAGTAATTTGTCATACACAGTAATCGACCAAGCACTTGAACTAATAGATAATGGAGAAATGGAAAAAGGACTTGCCCTTCTAAAAGAAAACGAGAATAGTTTGGGGGAAGAAGATTTATTCCAAACAGCTCAAATCTACCAACAATTAGGAATGCTGGAAGATGCAAAGATTATATTCCGAAACTTATTGTATCAATTCCCTAATGAATCAGACTTGATTATTTCACTAGCGGAAGTGCATATTGATTTAGATGAAGAGGACGAAGCGATGGCACTCCTTGACAACATCTCACAAGAAGACAATGGATTTGTACAAGCTTTATTGTTATTGGCAGATCTATATCAAGCACAAGGGCTATTTGAAGTAAGTGAGCAAAAGCTGTTGACGGCAAAGAAACTTGCGCCAAATGAACCCATTATTACACTTGCACTTGGAGAGTTGAACTTGTCAAAAGGGGACTATAAGAAAGCTATTCCATATTATGAAGCGATAGGTAACGACAATAATGAATTGGATTATCCCCTTGATGAAAGATTAGCAGAGTGTTACAGTGCGACAGGGCAATTTGAAGAAGCGATGCCATTTTATGACAAAGCTTTGCAAAATCAGTTGAAAATTGACGTATTATTTCAGTACGGTTTTACTGCTTTTCAGGCAGGATATTTCAAGACTTGTATCGAAAAACTAAATCAAGTGAAAGAATTGGATCATGAATATTCTTCTATTTATTTGTACTTGGCTAAGGCCTATGAACAAGAAGGAATGTTAAAAGAAAGCTTGGAAACTGCCAAAGAAGGTCTAGCGGTAAATGAATTTAATAAAGAACTGCAGCTATATGGGGCGCGGGTCGCGATCAAGCAACAAAATAGTGAAGAAGCAGAAAAGTTGTTAAGGGAAGCAATCGCCGTGGATCCAGGCTATGTGGAAGCAGCGATGACACTCACTAAAATATTCTTACAGGATGAGCGTTATGAAGACGTAATAGATACTATCCAAGAATTGATACGATTTGGTGAAACTGATCCACAATATGATTGGGACCTTGCTGTAGCCAATCAGAATCTAGAAAAATATTCTGATGCATTAAACCATTACCGTCTTGCATATACTTCTTTTAAAGATGACAGCAGCTTTCTTTACGATTACGCTCATTTCTTACTGGAAGAAGGATTACGTGAAGAAGCCAAACCTCTATTTGAAAAACTAATTCAACTAGATCCGACGAATATAGAGCTACAGGATTTGTATTTAAGTTTACAAGAGTAGAGAAAATCAACGCAGAGGAGGGACGATAGTTGTGGCTACCCCTGTATCTGTCAACGAGAAAAAGGACTTTATAAGGTGGTTCTTAGGAAACTATCAGTTAAAAAGACGAGAATGTGTTTGGATTTTAAACTATTTAATGAGTCATGATCAATTAATGAAAAAAGTTCATTTTGTCGAGCAAGCCCAATTTTGCCCGCGCGGTATCATTATGTCAACTCATTGTGTAGAAGAAGTGCCATTCAGATTTTATAAGGAAAATGTGATGACTACTGATGCTGAAAAATCTTTTCACGATATTCGTTTGAATAGAGATGAGGACATTTATATCCAATTAAACTTCAGATCAGTATATCATTCCCCTCAGTATGCAGCGGTGTTAGAAGAAAATCCATTTATGCCAAAACAGTCCCAATTCAATGAAAAGGATCGAATCCTTGCAGAACGCATGCTGGAGGAATCTATTTTTACTTTTCAGCGAGAAAAACTTCTGAAGTTGATTGATGAGGCATTAGATCAGCAGGATGAAGTGGCTTTTATAAAACTGACAAATCAACTAAAGAAACTATAAAACCCTGCTTATCGAGCAGGGTTTCGTACGTATTATGCTTCTAAATTTAAATCAGTTGACCTTAAGTACCACAAATCTTATAGTAAAAATATTAATTACAAAGCTATTTAGAATCTTAAAAGGAAAGAGTTGAATAGAAACAATGAAATGGACAAGCAAAGATATCGTGCAATACACACAAGCGAAAGAGTATATAGATACTGTCGTAATCCCTTTAATACCAATCAGCTTTAAAGAAAATATTCAATCTGTCGCTGCACAAGGTGAGTACATAACTATTTTAAGCTTTGAACTTGAAAGACAATTCAAAGGCAGAGTTGTTCTTTTACCTTCCTTCAGCTATGTCGAAGCATCTTCATCCGTTGAACAACTAAACAATGTTTCTCTTCATATTAAAGAAGCTGGAATTAAGCATGTGTTTCTATTAACTTCTGATGCTACGTGGAGCACCCAAGAACAAATACTGGAAGGGAAGCTCATTTGGTTACCTTCTATTCCACTGCAAGATATGGATGAAAAATATAAAAAGAAGATTATACAAGATCAAATGAATCAGCTTCTCCCCATGTTCATCCAAAAATGGCAGAATTAAATCATAAATATGGTGCAAAATATAAAATGAAATAATCTTTTAGCAAAATAATATTAAAAAAGCAATAGAAAAAATTCGAAAATTTGAGACTATCTAAAATAAGTCACAACCTTGCCATTTTTTCAGACCATGACCTTATTGACCTTGGGACAAGATTGATATATCATGAGAATGTCCTAGTTTTCTATGTGTTATCATCTATTGTCCGTATTGGACTTAGTTCTTCTTATAGAGGGGGGAAAACAATGAGTGAGAAAAACCATCGCGTGTCTAGACGTCAATTCTTAAACTATACCCTTACTGGTGTAGGCGGTTTCATGGCAGCAGGAATGCTGATGCCAATGGTTCGTTTTGCAATTGATCCAGTTTTAAAAGCTGGAACGGACCAGGATTTTGTCTATGTTTGTGAAGAAAGTGAACTGACAACTGAACCAGAACGTTTTGACTTTAAAATCGACCAGGTTGATGCATGGTATGAATCAGAAGAACCTCGTTCTGCTTGGATCTTCAAAGCTGAAAATGGTGACATCGTTGCATTATCACCTGTATGTAAACACCTTGGCTGTACGGTAAACTGGGCTTCTGACGAGGCGAACCCAAACAGATTCTTCTGTCCTTGCCATTACGGCTTGTATGAAAAAAATGGTGACAACGTACCTAATACACCGCCACTTGCTCCACTTGATGTGTACCAACACAGAGTGGAAGACGGTAAAGTATACTTAGGTAGCGCGAAACCTAAAGGGGAGGCGTAATAATTGTTAAATAAGATCTATGACTGGGTTGACGAACGGTTAGATATTACGCCAATGTGGCGCGATATCGCGGACCATGAAGTCCCTGAACACGTAAACCCGGCACATCACTTCTCCGCATTTGTTTATTGCTTTGGAGGACTAACATTTTTTGTTACTGTTATCCAAGTATTATCTGGAATGTTCCTAACGATGTATTACGTTCCGGATATTAAAAATGCGTGGGAATCAGTTTATTACCTACAAAATGAAGTTGCGTTCGGTCAAATCGTTCGCGGTATGCATCACTGGGGAGCTAGTCTCGTTATCGTAATGATGTTCTTACATACCCTGCGTGTATTCTTCCAAGGTGCATATAAAAAGCCTCGTGAACTTAACTGGGTGGTCGGAGTACTTATTTTCTTCGTAATGCTTGGTCTAGGTTTCACAGGATATCTATTACCTTGGGATATGAAAGCGTTATTCGCAACAAAGGTAGGTTTGGAAATTGCTGCAGCAACACCTTTAATAGGAGACATGGTGAAAACATTGCTTGCAGGTCATCCTGAAATCGTTGGAGCTCAAACACTGACTCGTTTCTTCGCGATTCATGTATTCTTCCTCCCAGCAGCTCTGTTTGGATTAATGGGAGCTCACTTTGTCATGATTCGTAAGCAAGGTATTTCCGGACCACTATAAGATCCATTATTTTTCAACATAAAGGAGGGGAACCTATATGCATAGAGGAAAAGGGATGAAGTTTGTTGGTGACTCCCGTGTACCAGCAGAGCGTAAACCTAATATTCCGAAAGATTATTCCGAGTTTCCTGGTAAAACGGAAGCATTCTGGCCAAACTTCTTATTAAAAGAATGGATGGTTGGTGCGGTATTCTTAATAGCATTTCTTTGCTTGACAGTTGCGCATGAACCACCGCTAGAGCGTATTGCAGATCCAACTGATACTGCATATATTCCACTACCAGACTGGTACTTCTTATTCTTATATGAACTTCTTAAATATCAATTTGCTGCTGGACCTTACACAGTTATTGGTGCGATGGTTATGCCAGGTCTTGCTTTTGGTGCCCTATTACTTGCACCATTCATCGATCGTGGACCAGAGCGTCGCCCAAGTAAGCGTCCAATTGCAACTGGATTAATGCTTCTTGGTATTGCATCTATCTTCTTCCTAACTTGGCAGTCTGTTGATTCTCATGACTGGGAAGCTGCAGCACAACAAGGGGAAATTACAGAAGAACTAGCAATTGAGATAGATGAAAGTGCGGAAGGCTACCAAATACTTCAAGCAAGCTGTTTAGGTTGTCATGGTGGTAATCTACAAGGTAACCCAGGATTGGCACCTTCTTTACTTGGACACCACGAGGAACTTACAGCAGAAGATTATAAGGATATTGCGGTTAATGGTATTGGAACAATGCCAGCTGGACAGTTCCAAGGTACTGATGAAGAGCTAGAAATTCTAGGTGAATACTTAGTAGAAATGAATGAACTTGCTGCAGAAGCAGAATGATGAGAAAGCTGGCTAAATTAGCCAGCTTTTTTGTATAATGAATTCATTATGATAAAAGCGAGGGTAGACAATGTTCACTTGGTTTATTCATTTATTAAAACACCCAACTATGCTTTGGCTAGTATTGGTTATTAACATTCTCGGCACTATTTATGGGTACATTTGGTATGGATATCAGCTTGCTGAGACACCAGCAATTTTTATCGCTTTTGTTCCAGATAGCCCGACAGCAAGTTTGTTCTTTTGCTTCGTATTACTTGGTTTTATTTTTAGAAGAAATTATCGGATTTTTGAGGCGTTGGCTATTGTAACACTGGTTAAGTACGGTATCTGGGCTGTAGTGATGAACATATTGACTTTTTTAGAAACAGGATATTTACCAATAGAGGGGTATATGCTTATCGTCTCTCATGGTGCTATGGCTGTTCAAGGAATATTATACAGCCCATATTATCGATTTGAAAAATGGCACTTAGTTGTGGCGGGAATATGGACTTTACATAACGATATTATTGACTATGTTTTTGGAATGATGCCTAGGTATGGTAGTCTCATGCAATATATGCCTGAAATTGGCTATTTTACTTTCTGGTTAAGTATTTTCTCCATTGCAATCGCCTATTATTTTTCACTGCGGCAAAATAGGTACGAGTTATCCATTAAATAATGTTCTAACCTTGTCCACACTTTCATAACATTTAGTATTGAATATGGGAGGGACAGGCATGAAAGTAAATAAACTTCTAATACTCGCGCTAATCACTGTGTTCATTTATCCAGTCAATTCTAACGCTCATTCACATGATGAGCAGGTTGAATCCTTCATTCTCAATTACATCATGGATGATGCCCTTCAGTTAGTTAAAACAGAACGATATGTAGAGGCACATAATCTTCTGGAGATTTTTTCAGAAGAATTTACCCAAGTGTTAGTTTCGAATCAACAAATACCGATGAATGAAGTAAGAATAATATCGCTTGCTCATAACCAGTCATTGGCGTCGTTAACGGATACAACTTTACCTCACGAGGAGAGAGTTAGGTCGGTAATGAAACTACGCTTAGTAGTTGACGCAATGACTTCCGAGCATCAGCCAATGTGGGTGGAAATGGAAGAGCCTATTGTCATGACGTTTCAACAATTAAAAGATTCTATTGATACAAGGGATCGTGAAATGTATCAGGAAATGTATAGCAGACTCTTACTGGAATACGATATGATCCATCCTAGTATTCGAATGGACGTAAAACCAGAACATATACAGAAAATGGATGCGCATTTTGAATATTTGGATAAGAATAGGAATAATTTACTTTCTCATTTAGAGGAATTCGATGATATGGAAGTCATCGAGGCGGACTTAAAAGCATTATTTAAAGAATTAAAGGAAGATGAAACGGACCCTTCTCTATTGTGGGTTATGATTTCGACAGGAAGTCTTATCTTACTTACCCTCTTTTATGTGGGTCTACGCAAATATCTAGGAACTAAAAAGCTGGAAAGACGGAAAAAAGCTGAATGATTGACATGGATAAAATAAAACAAATAAAATAATCCTAACAAGGAAACCACCAAACACAAGGAGGCATTTTCTTATGGGATTAGGATTATATCTTATCTATTTCGCGATATTGTTAATTGTTCCGTTATGGGCTCAATCTCGTGTAAAAAATGCGTATAAAAAATACTCAAAAGTTGCATCCTCTTCAGGAATGCCGGGAGTGGAAGTTGCACGTAAAATATTGCATGACAACGGTATTTATGATGTGAAAGTAGAAGAAACAAGAGGGCATCTGACAGATCATTATGATCCGCGTTCCAAAACAATACGACTTTCATCGCATAACTACCATGGTAACTCTATTGCAGGGGCAGCGATTGCAGCACATGAGGTCGGCCATGCTATTCAGGATGATCAAGCCTATGCGTTTTTACGATTTCGACATGCATTAGTCCCATTTGCAAGTATAGGATCAAACATGTCATTTTTTCTAATATTCGCTGGACTTATTTTCGGTGCATCTAATCTTATATTAATAGGTATTATCTTCATGGCTGCAGCTGTACTATTTCAGCTTGTTACATTACCAGTAGAGTTTGATGCTTCCAGCAGAGCGATGGATCAAGTTATCTCGCTGGGAATTATTAACAACAATGAAGAAAGAGAAACGAAGAAAGTATTAAATGCCGCTGCTCTTACTTATGTAGCTGCGGCTGCAGTGGCAGTTGCAGAGCTGATGAGATTTATTTTAATCTATTTGGGTAATCGTGATTAACATCTTATAATGAAAATTTGTAGGTGTTCAGAATAATCTATTCTGAGCACCTTTTTTGCATACATTAAAAGCATAAATAAAAACTGTAGACAACCCGAATAATAGAGTATATCTACAGTTTAGAAATTCTTTAATTATGTCTAACGTTCCATCGGGTTTTTATTTTCATCGAGCGTAAAGCCTTCACCAAGTACATCATGTACATCATTTACCGCAACAAAGGCATGGGGATCAACAGAAGTTATCACGTTCTTCAGTTTGACGATTTCGTTCTTTGCAACTACACAGTATAAGACATTACGCTCCATTTTAGAAAATGTACCTTGCCCTTTTAAAATGGTTACGCCTCTATCCATCTCCTGATGAACTTTAGTCGCAATTTCTTCATGCCTATCAGAAATGATGGTAGCACCTTTAGCTGCATATGCTCCTTCTTGCATAAAATCAATCACTCTT
This sequence comes from Sutcliffiella rhizosphaerae, assembly GCF_917563925.1. Lineage (GTDB taxonomy): Bacteria > Bacillota > Bacilli > Bacillales > Bacillaceae_I > Sutcliffiella_A > Sutcliffiella_A rhizosphaerae. The sequence continues at coordinate 40,110 of NZ_CAKJTJ010000024.1, read as the reverse complement.
GCTGCAACAAATACAGCAACAAGTGTGTACATAGCTTCTTGATAAGTTAAGTACATGATGAGAGAGAGAATAATTACGACTGCATCAAATAGAAACATCGTTTTTCCCATACTCCAGCCGATATATTTATGGGCAAGACGAGCAATGATATCTACTCCACCAGTGGTACCTCCGTACCTGAAAATGATTCCGAGTCCAATGCCAATAAAAACACCAGCAAACAAAGCTGCTAACGTTAAATCTTCTGACAAAGGGGGAAACATTAAAGGAACTCTTTGGAAAATCCACAGGAATATCGATAAACTAAACGTCCCAATCAATGTATAGAAAAATGTATTTCGTCCTAGTAGCTTCCATCCTATAAAGAAGATAGGAATGTTTAAAATAAGGTTTGTATAAGAAGGGTCAAAGTGAAACATGAAAAATAATAATAAGGTGATACCTGTAAATCCGCCCTCCGCTAGATTATTCTGCATATTAAAATTGACAAGTCCAAAAGCAAAGATGGCCGAGCCTATTAAAATATAGATGATATTCGTAATTCTTAAGCCAGTTAACATGGTGACCTCCAAGACCTAGATTGTTTACAACCTCTCCATTATAATAGACAAAAAGAAGGGAAGTAAATTGTTATTTTCCCAAGGCATTAAAGTAATACTCCCAAGCTAAATAATTTGTCAAATGATAGGCTTTTAGCTAACATGAAAAATGAGGTGAAGAATTAGTGCGTGAAAAAACAATTCAAGAAATGCAAAAAGAAGTGGACAACTACATTTCACAATTTAAGGAAGGTTATTTCACACCTCTTGCCATGCTTGCAAGAATGACGGAAGAACTTGGGGAATTATCCCGTGAAATTAATCATTATTATGGGGAAAAGCCAAAGAAAAATACAGAAAAAGAGAATACTGTAGAAGAAGAGCTTGGAGACATGCTGTTTGTAATGATATGCTTTGCTAATTCACTTAATATTGATTTGCAAGAAGCTCATGATCGAGTCATGCACAAATTTGAAACGAGAGATAAAAACAGGTGGACAAGAATCAGGAAGGAAGAGGAAAAATGAAAATCATCAAGATAATTTTGGCAGGACCACGCGGCCGAATGGGACGGGAAGCAGTAGAGTTAATACAAAGAGAGGAACACTTTGAGTTAGTAGCCTGTCTTGATCGGGTAAATGAGGGGAAGAGACTATCTGACCTAGATGGTTTCCCGCAAATAGATGCTCCGATCTATAAAGATCCAGTAAAATGTTTCCAAGAAATCGAGGCTGATGTATTAATTGATTTGACCACACCTGAAATAGGTAAAATACATACTAAACTAGCTGTAGAACATGGAATTCGTCCTGTTGTTGGAACAACAGGCTTTAATGAAGAGGAGCTTCAAGAGTTGACAGAGCTTGCAGATGCTAAAAAAACTGGTGTTATTATTGCACCCAATTTTGCGGTTGGTGCCATTTTGATGATGAAGTTTGCACAAATGGCTGCCAAACATTTTCAAGACGTAGAGATTATAGAATTGCATCATGACCGTAAGCTTGATGCCCCTTCTGGAACAGGTATTAAAACAGCAGAGATGATCTCAAAGACAAGAACGCCTAAACAGCAAGGACATCCAAATGAAGAAGAGACCATTCAGGGTGCAAGAGGTGCTGAGACGAAGGACGGAATCAGAATTCATAGTGTTAGGTTGCCAGGGCTAGTTGCACATCAGGAAGTTATTTTTGGAGGAGAGGGACAATCTCTGACCATTAGACATGATTCCTACAACAGAGCAAGCTTTATGTCCGGAGTGAAATTAGCGGTAGAGACAATAATGACATTAGATGTATTAGTATATGGATTAGAAAATATTATCGAATAACAGAGGAGAGCCTGTCATGAAGATTGCATTGATTGCACACGATAAGAAAAAGCCAGATATGATAACATTTGCTACGGCATATAAAACTATTTTGGAAAAACATGAACTATATGCAACAGGAACAACCGGTCTTAAAATTGCAGAAGCTACAGGGTTATCTGTTTATCGCTTTCAGTCTGGTCCATTAGGTGGGGACCAAGAAATTGGTGCTTTGATCGCTCAAAATAAAATGGATATGGTAATCTTTTTTAGGGATCCACTTACAGCTCAACCACATGAACCAGATGTAACGGCACTGCTTAGACTTTGTGACGTCTATGCTATTCCACTTGCTACAAATATGGGAACTGCAGAAATTTTAATTCATGGGCTCTCTAGAGGGGAACTACATTGGAGAGATATTATTCACGGTAAAGAGGCGGAAGAGAATGAGTGACCAAATAGACATACTTGCATTTGGTGCACACCCAGATGATGTGGAAATAGGGATGGCAGGAACGTTGGAAAAGTATCGTCAAAAAGGATACTCCACTGCTATTTGTGATTTAACCCTTGCAGAAAGGTCTTCAAATGGAACGGTTAACATTAGGCAGAAAGAAGCAGCATTAGCATCTTCCATTTTAGGATTAACCAAAAGAATTCAGCTAACCTTGCCTGATAGGGGATTGTTTTTAGATGATAATTTTTTAAAGGAAATCATGACAGTCATAAGAAAGCACCAACCGAAAGTAGTTTTTGCTCCCTACTTTGATGATCGCCATCCAGACCATGGGAATTGTGCACGATTAGTAGAGGAAGCGGTTTTTTCAGCAGGAATTAAACGGATGGAAGATAATGAAAACCAACCAGCACATAAAGTGACCAATCTTTATTTTTATCAAATTAACTCTCTTTCAAAACCTGATTTTTACATAGATATTAGCAATGAAATAGAAGTGAAGGCTAAAGCCCTTAATACATATACTAGTCAGTTTGAAAAAACACCGGATGGAGTGGAAACGCCTTTAACTAATGGATATGTGGAAGCAGTGATCAGCCGTGAACGTGCATACGGCAAACAAATCGGCTCCATGTATGCAGAAGGTTTTTTTGCCAAAGGACCACTCGTCCTCCATTATGATTTAATAGGTGGGATTTAAGTGAAATTGAAAATCGGTATTACCTGCTATCCGACAGTTGGGGGATCAGGGGTAATAGCTACGGAACTTGGAAAGTTACTGGCGGAAAAAGGACATGAAATCCATTTTATTTCCTCTAGTATGCCGTTCCGGTTAAGTAAAGTATATAGCAATATTTATTACCATGAAGTACAGGTAAATCAATACTCTGTATTCCAATACCCGCCTTACGATCTTGCATTGGCAAGTAAAATGGCAGAAGTTGCAAAGCGAGAGCAATTGGATTTACTTCACGTCCATTATGCAATTCCTCATGCTGTTTGTGCTTATTTAGCTAAGAAAATGACAGGTGATTCTTTGAAAATAGTAACAACGCTTCACGGAACAGATATCACTGTTCTTGGATATGACCCTTCCTTAAATGACATGATTCGTTTTGGAATTGAAGGATCAGATGCTGTAACAGCAGTTTCAGAATCACTCGTACAACAAACCTATGATTTATTAAAACCTAAAAAAGCTATTCAGACCGTTTATAACTTTGTTGATGAGCGAATTTATTATAAAAAAGACACACAAGAACTAAAAGCCCAATATGGAATTTCTCAGGATGAAAAGGTTATCATCCATGTTTCGAATTTTCGGAAAGTCAAACGGGTCCAGGATGTTATTCGTTCATTCAAACTGATCCAAAATCAAATTCCCGCGAAACTATTACTTGTAGGAGATGGCCCGGAAATTTCTGTCATGTGTAACCTAGTTCAAGAATTAGGTTTGAAAGACAAAGTACTTTTTCTAGGAAAGCAGGATAATTTAGAAGATCTGTATTCATTCAGTGACTTGATGCTTCTTTTGTCTGAAAAGGAAAGTTTTGGTTTAGTTTTACTGGAAGCGATGGCATGTGGTGTGCCTTCAGTAGGTAGTAAAATTGGTGGGATACCTGAGGTAATTGAACCTGGTAAAACGGGATATCTTAGTGAAGTTGGTGATATTGAGGATATTGCCAAAAACGCTATTAACATTTTAAGTGATGACCACTTACATAAAACTTTTTCTAACAACTCTATCAAGCGTGTAAAAGATTACTTCAGTTCTCAAAGTGTTTTAAGCCAATACGAAGAATTGTACAGGCAATTGGTTGGCACAAAGGTTTAGAATTGTACGGATAAGTTGGGAGGGGAAAAAGATGGACAAAGCCTTTCATCAAGGAATGAAAATTATTGAAGAATTAGAGAAAAGCGGCCACGAGGCATATTTTGTCGGTGGCTCGGTTCGCGATACATTGATGAACAGGGCAATTGGAGATATCGATATTGCAACCTCTGCAACTCCTCAAGATATTCAAAGAATTTTTCCGAAAACGATCGATGTTGGTGCGGAACACGGGACAATTATCGTACTAACAGCAGAGAATGAAAGCTTTGAGGTAACCACTTATCGTACCGAAAGCCAGTATTCAGATAATCGCCGTCCTGATCAAGTAACCTTTGTTAAAAGCTTATTCGAAGATTTAAAGCGCAGGGATTTTACCATGAATGCAATCGCTATGACAAAGACAGGTACGATCGTTGATCCATTTCAAGGGGAAAAAGATATCAAAAGAAAAATTATCCGTTCTGTCGGTATCCCTCGAGAGCGCTTTCAGGAAGACGCGCTTCGTATGCTAAGGGCTATTCGTTTTGCCAGCCAATTATCTTTTTCCTTAGAATCTAATACTTTCCTTGCTATCATGAATGATCACGAGCGATTGCATTCAATATCAGTAGAGAGAAAAACGGCTGAAATAGAAAAGCTCCTCGCTGGCATTGGCCTTAAGTATTGCTTGGAATTATTAGTGAAAACTAAATTGTATAAGCATCTCCCTGAATTATCGGATAAAAAATCAAAACTCTTAGAACTTAGCACCAAAAATTTATGTAACCTTAACTCCCGCTCAGCATTATGGGCAGCATTTGTTCATGTTCTAGAAATAGAACAAATAGATGATTTTTTAACCAGTTGGAAATTACCAAAAAAAGTAATAAAAGCTGTAGAGCATAATATCGCCATAATAACAAACGTACAAAAGTATGGCTGGAATAAAGAATTAATTTATCAAATGGGTTTAAAACAATCAATTGAAGCACATGAAGTATTAGTAGCCTTAAACCCAGATACGGAAACTTCCAATCTTCATATTGAAAACTTGTACAAATCCTTGCCAATAAAGAATAAAAAAGAAATCGTTTTTAATGGGCATGATCTTATTAAAATTGCTGGTGAAAAGCGTGGAAAATGGATAGCAGAATTGTATCAGGATATGGAGCTTGCCATCATTCACGGTTCTACCGCAAATGATAGGGCGGTATTAAAGGAGTGGGTGGAAAAATGGCTACAGAAATACGAAAAAAGCTATTGAGAATGTTTACAGAAACGGAAGATGATTTTTTATCAGGTCAAAAAATTAGTGAAGAACTTGGTTGTTCACGTACAGCAGTGTGGAAGCATATTGAAGATTTAAGGCAGGAAGGATTTGAACTTGAAGCCGTCCGGAGAAAAGGTTACCGGATTAAGAAAATACCAGATAAAATTTCACATAATGAAATCACCTTAGGATTGAAAACAACTTCACTTGGTAGACAGGTACATTTTAAAGAATCCGTAACTTCGACCCAAAAAATTGCTCACCAACTTGCATATGATGGGGTTCCAGAAGGAACATTAGTCGTTAGTGAAGAACAGACAACTGGAAGGGGAAGACTTAACAGATCTTGGCATTCACCTAAATACACAGGAGTTTGGATGAGTTTGATATTGCGTCCCAATCTTCCTCCAGCAAAAGCACCGCAGCTTACGTTACTTACCGCTGTTGCTATTACTCAAGCGATAGAGGAGGTAACTGGATTAAGACCTGATATTAAATGGCCAAATGATATATTAATAAATAAGAAAAAAGCTGTCGGAATTCTAACGGAGATGCAAGCGGAAGCAGATAAAATTAACTCTGTTATAATTGGAATGGGAATAAATGTTAATCATCAAATAGACCATTTTCCAAAAGAGCTCCATTCCATTGCTACTTCTCTCTCTATTGAACTTGGTAAGACAGTTAATCGGGCAGAGCTTATTCAATCCATTCTTCTCCACCTTGAAAATCTATATGAGCGGTATTTGCAGCACGGCTTTTACCCAATCAAGCTTTTGTGGGAGTCATATGCTATTAGTATTGGAAAAAGAATTATTGCTCGGACAATTACCGGAACTTTGGAAGGATTAGCAAAAGGGATAACAGAAGACGGTATCTTGATGCTTGAAGATGACCAAAACTGTATTCATTATATACACTCTGCAGATATCCAAATTGGAAATGATTAAAAAGTAGCATCTTTCCCAAACATCTTTTATAATATAGGTGGCGGGCAGTATCTAGCTAGAACTGCACCATACCATATAATTTTGTAATTACTATTTACCAACCAAATATCTGCCTTGATCCAAAGGACTAGGACAGAGGGATTGAACTGAACTTTTGATATGATATTTTCCTATCCTTCTTTCGTATGTGAAAAGAAGGATTTTTTCGGTTCTCTTCCTCTCCTAAAAAGGCTGTTTTGAGAAAAACGCCAAATAAGGAGGAAGGAAAATTGAAGACAACTGCTGATTTTTTAAAGATGAAAAAAAATGGGGAAAAAATAGCAATGTTGACAGCCTATGATTACCCATCTGCCAAGCTTAGTGAACATGCTGGTGTGGATATGATTTTGGTCGGTGACTCACTCGGAATGGTGGTACTAGGCTACGAATCAACTGTACCAGTCACTATAGAAGATATGATTCACCATACAAAAGCAGTGAAACGAGGAGCACCTTCTACGTTTATCGTTACAGATATGCCGTTTATGTCTTATCACCTTTCGATGGAGAACACCTTAACTAATGCTAAAAAGATTGTTCAGGAATCTGGTGCACATGCTTTAAAAGTTGAAGGTGGCGGTGATGTTATTCACGTTATAGCTTCCTTGACTGCAGCAGGGATTCCTGTTGTTGCCCACTTAGGTTTAACTCCCCAATCTGTTGGAGTCCTAGGTGGATATAAAGTGCAAGGGAAAGATGTGGAAAGTGCCAGAAAAATGATGAAAGAAGCCCGTATGGCTGAGGAAGCAGGAGCAATGGCACTTGTATTAGAATGTGTACCAAAACAGCTTGCCAAAGATATTGCTGCCCAGCTAACAATTCCGGTCATCGGGATAGGAGCTGGGGTAGAAGTGGATGGACAGGTACTAGTTTATCATGATGTTCTCTCATACGGAGTGGAACGTGTACCAAAATTTGTCCATTCCTATGTAGACGCTCAAAGCATTATGCGAGATGGACTTAAGCAATATGTACTGGAAGTTAAAGACTCGCTGTTTCCAACTTCAGAGCATAGTTTTACAATGAAGGAAGAAACACTTCATCGATTATATGGAGGATAAAGAAAAGTGAACATTATTAATAAAGTAGCTGACATGCAAAAAATCAGTAAGCATGAAAAACAGCAAGAGAAAACCATCGGATTTGTCCCGACCATGGGATATCTCCACGAAGGCCATCAACAGTTAATAAAAAAAGCACGTGCAAGTAATGATATTGTAGTGCTTAGCATCTTCGTTAACCCGCTTCAATTCGGTCCTAATGAGGACTTTGAAGCGTATCCTAGAAATATGGAGAGAGACGAGGAAATAGCACATTCATTGGGTGTTGACTACCTTTTTTATCCAACTATTACTGAAATGTACAATGGAGAAAGAACGACTATCATTAAAGTTCAAAAGCGCGTAGACGTTCTTTGTGGCAAGCATCGCCCAGGGCATTTCGATGGGGTGGCTACTGTAGTAATGAAATTGTTTCAGATAGTTATGCCCGATTCAGCTTACTTTGGAATGAAAGATGCGCAACAGGTGGCAGTGATTGAAGGCTTAATAAATGACTATCACCTACAAGTAGAATTAATTAGAGTTGATACTATTAGAGAAGAAGATGGTCTTGCAAAAAGCTCACGAAACGTCTATTTGAATGATAAGGAGAGATTAGAGGCCCCTTATATATATAGAGCCCTTACATCTGGTAAAGAAAAGTTTTTACAAGAAATGTCTGTAAGTAATGCAAAAGACCAAATTTTTAATTTTTTATCTAAAAACACGTCAGGTGAGATAGAATATATTGAAGTTTTATCTTATCCAGCCCTAGAGCCAATTTCTTCAGTTAAACCTGGGGAAACAGCAATCATTGCACTGGCATTAAAATTTTCTAAAGCTAGACTAATTGACAACATTGTTTTTTCATATTAAGAAGGAGTGAACAAAATGTTCCGCACACTAATGAATGCCAAGATTCACCGTGCACGAGTGACAGAGTCAAATCTTAACTATGTGGGCAGTATCACGATTGATGAAGACATTTTAGATGCTGTAGGTATGGCAGCAAACGAAAAGGTGCAAATTGTTAATAATAATAATGGTGCCCGCTTTGAAACATATATTATTCCAGGACAACGAGGGAAAAGGGATTTCTGTCTTAACGGTGCTGCAGCAAGACTTGTTCAAGAGGGAGATGTAATTATCGTCATTTCATATGCAATGATGGCAGAAGAAAAAGTGAAAACACATCACCCAAAAGTTGCAGTCATGAATGAATATAACGAAATAGTTGAAATGCTCGGGACAGAACCTGCAGCTACAGTAATGTAACCTTCCCCCTTCCATAAGGGGGTTTTTCTTTATTATCTATGGGAAAAGTAGAAATACATATAGTATTTACAAAGATTTCTATGGTACCTTTTAATTATGTTGAATAGAGTTATGAGGTGTAATTACATGAAACAGCGATATGTCGTTCTTGATTTAGAAACGACAGGGAATTCTCCCAAAAAAGGTGACAAAATCATACAAGTTGGCGCTGTTTTGATAGAGAATGGAGAAATTGTTGAGCGGTTTGCAAGTTTTGTAAATCCTGAATGCATCATACCACCATTTATCGAACAATTGACCAACATTACACAGCAGATGGTAGACCGTGCTCCAACGTTTAAACAAATTGCTCCCATGTTAAATGAAATGTTGCATGGATCTTCTTTAGTAGCACATAATGTACCATTTGATTTATCTTTTTTACAATATGAGCTTACACAAAGCGGTTATCCATCCTTTACAGGAAATACGTTTGATACAGTCGAGCTTTCAAGGGTAGTACTACCAACTTTAAAGAGCTATAAACTGACCGATTTATCACAATTATTTCAGTTGGATCATGATAGTCCTCATCGTGCAGACAGCGATGCAGAAGCGACAGCTACTATTTTCCTTAAGCTCTTAGGTAAAATTGCTGCATTGCCTACCTTAACACAACAACAGTTACATACTTTGCTACGACCAATGAAAAGTGATATTTTTTTGTTATTTAAGACTACTGATAAGCAGAAAGACACAACTGATTATTTATGCATTCAACAAAAGTTAGTGATTAAAAAACCAAAAGAAGATAATATACAGGCAAGTTTTCCATCTTTGACAGGGGAATTGGAGAATTTGCAAAAAGAAAGTGCAGAAATTTATACTCAAGTTGAAAATCTATTTGAGTCAAGACAACACGGATTTCTTGAATTTACTGGGAATAATGGGTTGCATTATGCATTGGGGGCACTGAGGTTCGCACTTAACCATAAACAAAAAGTAGTAATATGTACCGGGGCAGCAGGGACAAAACATTTGTTGGAAAAAACACTGAACAGATTGGGTAATGAGAGGGACTTATTTACAGAAATTAAAGGTAAGTATTACTATTTAAGTCTTTCAAAATTTCTACTTATTTTGGAAGATGAGGATAACAATTATGATATGGTGTTAACGAAATCACAGATTCTCGTATGGTTAACAGAAACAAAAACCGGAGATCTCCAGGAACTTTCTTTATCCTCAGGTGGAAGACTTCTTTGGGATAGTATTAATTGTAGCCGTGATAATCAAAGAAATGAGCATGATACAACTTTTTGTTTTTATGAATTGGCGAAAAACAGATTGCAAAATTCCTTGCTCATATATACTAACCATGCGTTTTTAGCGAAAGAAATACACAAGCCTGAGCTTTTTTCACAAATAAAGTATTTTGTCGTGGATGATGCCCATATTTTCCACCATCAAGTAAGTAGTTTTTTTGGAAAACAGATAAGTTATTTAGATATATATTTTGCTCTTTCAAGATTAGAGGACGTGCAAATAGTACAAGAGGCTAAAGAAGAATTAGATGAGGTATTTCGTTTAATTAGAAGTTATTGTTTAACACGAACAAGGAATAAACAAACGAGAATTATTTATCCGTTTAACGTCCTAAAGGAAAATACCCCGGGATGGTTTGCTGTTCAAGAAGCGAGTCACCGTTTTAGTATGAAATTAAAAGAGGTACTGATTTTCCTTGAAAAACAGATAAACCAAAGAGTAGAAACGTCCAAGGATGTTATGATGCTTGATACAGGGTTGCTACCTTTAAAAAAAATGAGAGCAACATTTGATTCCCTAATGTTTGAGCCGAACAAAAGCAATCTTACCTGGTTTGAAATTCATTCACGTGGTGCAAAAAACTCTGTAAGTATTTATGAACATCCAAGTGATACCACTCAAATTCTTAGTGAAAAATTTTATCAAGAAAAAAGCAGTGTTCTATTCATTTCGCCTGCGTTGAGTGTTGGTGGGGATTTTGAATATATTTCTGAAGAACTTGGTTTAACGGATTTTTATCCACAGGAGTTAAATGCTCCTTCTCAAGTGTTACCTAAAAAAATTGATGTATATATCCCTTCAGATATGCCTTTAATAAAGAAGGGAGACAATAGTTCATTTATTCAGGCTGTAAGTATGCAATTATTAGAATTGATACAGGTAAAGGAAGGAAGAATTCTTGTATCATTCTCTTCAATAGAAATGATGTATGAAGTCAGTCAAGAGCTAAAATCATACCCCAATGCAGAAGAATTTGTTATCGTAAGCCAAGGTAGTATGAGTGGCAGTAAACAAAAAATTTGGAAGACCGCTGCTAATTTTAATAAATCCATCCTTCTAGTAACGAACAGCTTTTTGGAAGAAATATCATTTCTTGATGAAAAGGTGGACACACTTGTACTTATTCGTCTTCCATTTAAAGCGATGGAAGAACCAGTCATGGCTGCAAAAATAAAAGAAGTAGAACAAATGGGGAGAAACTCATTTACTGATGTATCACTTCCTGTAGCAGTCTTACGCTTCAAAAAAATAATTAATTCATTTATATTAGGAAATGATCCAAAAGCTATTTTTATCTTTGATAAAAGGGTTATCGAAAGACGTTACGGAGATACATTTCTAGAAAGTATTCCAAACAAAAGAGTCATAAAAGAAAGTTTTTTTACCATAATAGACGAAATGACTTAAAAAAGAGGTGAATTAACCATTTTTGGAAAATTCACCTTAAAAGTTGGTGTGGGATAGGAGTAAAATTTATACTTTCATGTACATCCATGTACTAAACTGAATAGAAACTGTTATAATGTGTTTGGACACTATAGGTGATTCAGTAGTTATATTTTATCCGACATCAAAAGTCACTATGAGTTACAAAAATTGTTTGTTCGCAGGAGGATTTTGGAATGGAGAGCAAGATAGAGGTTTTATCGACTGTAACAGTGGAAAATTCAGCGGATTTGTATAAAATCGTAGATGCGTTAAACAGAACTCTTAAACGCGAAAATTTAATGTTTGGTTTGGCTTTGGATCAAAATAATCAAGAAAAAGCAATTTTTACAATATATCGTACATAAAGAAGTGATGAAATGAAAAAGTGGTTAATTATTAGCGGATTTATTATTGTTCTTATTATATTATGGCAAGGAAGCTCTATTTATCATTCTGCCTTGTCCCCTGTGAAAAATGCCCAGGATCAAGGGGCAAGAGTAGCTGTGCAACAAGCAAATTTACAGTCAATTGAAGAAGTTTCCTCATATAATGGAACACAATCCTATATCATTGTTCAAGGTACAAATAATGAAGGCAATGAGCTTATTGTGTGGGTGGACGATAATCAAGAAATAGCGTTCACAGCCCTTGCAGAAGAAGGAATATCAAAAGAAGAAGTATTGGGATACCTCCAGACAGACAGAGATCCTAAAGAAATTATTGCTGTATCACTGGCAATGGAGAAAAACACTCCATTGTGGGAAATAAAATATAAAGATTTGAATGACCAATATAATCTCTATTACATTAAATTTGAAACTGGAGAGTATTTTCAACGAATAATTTTTTAATGGTAGCGGGAGGATTTTACATGAAATTAGCCAAGAGAGTTTCCACATTATCACCATCTACGACATTAGAAATAACAGCTAAGGCAAAGGATTTAAAAGATGCTGGGCATGATGTTATCGGCTTAGGTGCAGGTGAACCGGATTTTAATACACCTGCCCATATCCTGGAGGCTGCAAAAGACGCAATGGAAAAAGGATTTACTAAATATACTCCATCTGGAGGACTTCCAGCGCTTAAAAAAGAAATAATCAATAAATTACAACATGACCAAAGAATTACCTATCTTCCGTCTGAAATTATTGTGTGCATAGGTGCAAAGCATGCCCTTTATACATTATTCCAAGTCATTTTAGATAAAGGTGATGAAGTTATCATACCAACTCCATATTGGGTAAGTTATCCGGAACAGGTTAAATTAGCTGAAGGTGTACCCGTTTATGTTGAAGGTAAAGAGGAAAATCAATTTAAGATAACAGTGGAACAACTAAAGCAAAGTATAACTCCTAAAACGAAAGCGTTAGTGATAAATTCTCCAAGCAATCCGACTGGGATGATATATACAAAAGAAGAATTGTTGGAACTTGGGAAAGTTTGCCTAGAAAATGACATTCTTATCGTATCTGATGAAATATATGAAAAGCTTTTATATGATGGAAACAAGCATTTTTCAATTGCAGAGCTTTCTCCTGAATTAAAAGAGCAGACAATCATCATAAATGGCGTGTCCAAGTCCCATTCAATGACAGGATGGAGAATAGGCTATGCTGCTGGTAATCAAATGATTATCAGTGCAATGACAAATCTTGCGAGTCACAGTACATCCAATCCAACATCAATCTCCCAGTATGCAACCATCGCGGCATATCAAGGTCCACAAGATGAAGTTGAGATGATGAGGAAGGCTTTTGAATCTCGTCTGAATATCATTTTTGAAAAACTGAACAAGATTCCAGGATTCCATTGTTTGAAACCACAAGGAGCGTTTTATCTCTTCCCAAAAGCGATTGATGCTGCTAAAATGGCAGGTTTTAATGATGTTGATAGCTTTGTAAAAGCTCTACTTGAAGAAGAGAAAGTTGCCCTAGTTCCGGGATCTGGTTTTGGTGCAAATGATTATGTTCGTCTCTCTTATGCGACAAGTCTTGACCTTTTGGAAAAAGCAGTGGAACGAATAGCTAACTATATGGCTAAAGTAGCTATAAAATAAAGAACTATGCAGGAAACATGTACAGCCTTTGTGGAATGTTTTAACATGCCTCAAAGGCTCCCTTTTTTTTACCCGTAAAAGTGTTTGCTTACGACTATACGGGCTTGTATAATAAAGGGTATGTACATAATTGTGTAAATAAATGTAGAATATTGTGGAGGGAATTAAGAAGTGAAAACAACGATTTCAGAAGTACATAAATATGTTGGCGAGCAGGTTACAATCGGGGCTTGGATCGCCAACAAGCGTTCTAGCGGAAAAATTGCTTTCTTGCAACTACGTGACGGTTCAGGATTTATCCAAGGAGTCGTAGTGAAAGCAGAAGTGGAAGAGTCGGTGTTCCAAACAGCAAAAACTGTTACCCAAGAATCTTCCGTATATGTAACAGGTATCGTTCGTGAAGATGAACGATCTCCATTTGGATACGAGTTAGGGGTAACTGGCGTTGAAGTTATTCATGAAGCAGTTGATTATCCAATCACACCAAAAAATCATGGTACTGAATTTTTGATGGATAACCGCCACTTATGGCTTCGCTCAAAAAAACAGCATGCCATCATGAAAATCAGAAACGAAGTAATTCGTGCAACATACGAATATTTTAATGATAACGGATTTTCTAAGGTTGATCCTCCTATCTTAACCGGTAGTGCACCAGAAGGTACGTCAGAGCTTTTTGCGACTAAATACTTTGATGAAGATGCATACCTTTCCCAGAGCGGACAATTGTACATGGAAGCAGCAGCAATGGCCTTAGGAAAGGTTTTCTCATTTGGACCAACATTCCGTGCAGAAAAATCGAAAACACGTCGTCATTTAATTGAGTTTTGGATGATTGAACCAGAGATGGCTTTCTACAATCATGAAGACAGCTTAGTTGTCCAAGAAGAGTATGTATCTTATATTGTTCAATCAGTTCTTAAAAACTGTAAACTTGAACTAGGAGTCCTTGATAGAGATACGTCTAAATTAGAAAAAATTAAAGCTCCTTTCCCAAGAATTAGCTATGATGATGCAATTAAATTCCTAAATGAAAAAGGATTTGATGATATTCAATGGGGTGATGACTTTGGTGCACCTCATGAGACAGCCATTGCTGAAAGTTATGATATGCCTGTTTTTATCATTAATTACCCTGTTGGAATTAAACCATTTTATATGCAACCTCATCCTGAACGTGATGATGTTGTCTTGTGTGCAGATCTAATCGCACCTGAAGGATATGGAGAAATCATTGGTGGCTCTGAACGGATACATGATTATGACTTACTAAAACAACGTATCGAAGAACATAATCTTGATTTAGATGCGTATGGATGGTACTTAGAGCTTAGCCGCTACGGGTCTGTACCACACTCTGGCTTTGGTCTAGGTCTTGAACGTACAGTTGCCTGGATCAGCGGAACAGAGCATGTTCGTGAAGCCATTCCATTCCCAAGATTATTAAACCGTTTATACCCATAATTGATATAAACAAAGGGTCATTAGCTCTTACGGGGCTGATGACTGTTTTTATTTTTGAAGGAGAAACATGGTTTTGAAGTCGGTGTCTAGATTCTGCTTCAAGTCTAATCGAGTCATCAACCGATTCGTCTTGGAGGTAGAATCATTACTTGGACAGGTGGTCGTCCTCCAAGTCTCTTGTACTTTCCGTAAAGGAAATATATTACCTATGTAGTAAGAGAATATTTTTGTTATACTTGTCTAAGAGGTGTCTCAAATGAAAAAAGAACAATTTATGCAGTTTATGGAAGAAGGGAATCTTACGGTTCCGAAATACTTGTTAAACAATTATGTAAACCTTGGCTTAAACGAGAAAGAATTCTTACTACTCTTACATATTCATTCATTTGTAGAGACTGGGATTATTTTTCCTACTCCTATGGAGATAGCAGAAAAAATGACGATTGAGCCATCAGAGTGCATGGAGATATTACGACATTTACTACAAAAAGGTTACGTAGGCATCAATGATGAAATGGATGAGTACTCCATAAAATATGAACGCTACTCCCTTCAGCCCCTCTGGGAAAAAATGATTCAATTTATGATGAATCAAAGCAACGAATCTTACCAACAAACCCAACATGAACAGGAAATCAATCTATATACGATATTTGAACAAGAGTTTGGCAGACCATTATCACCCTTTGAATGTGAATCGCTAAGTATGTGGATAGATCAAGATCATCATGATCCATTAATAATAAAAGCAGCATTAAGGGAAGCAGTAATATCAGGGAAATTAAACTTCAGATATATTGACAGAATCCTTTTTGAGTGGAAAAAGAATGGCATTAAAACCATTAGCCAGGCAAATGAATATGGAAAAAAGTTTCGAAAAAATCAACAAAAAACTCACACCACTCAGCCTAAGAAAACAGGTAACAACACTATACCTTTCTATAATTGGCTAGAGTAGACGTAAGGAAGGCGTATGGTAAAATACGTTTTCCTTTTTTATCTTTATAAAATATTGGAGGAGCAATCTATGTTAAATAAGACACAGATTAGAGAGGTCATTGATGTAATGGGAGAAATGTTTCCAGATGCACATTGTGAGCTTAATCATAAAAATCCATTTGAATTGGTTATTGCAGTTGCATTATCTGCGCAGTGTACAGATGCGCTTGTAAATAAAGTAACGAAAAATTTATTTGAAAAATATAAGACTCCAGAGGATTATCTTGCGGTATCACTTGAAGAACTCCAGCAGGATATCCGTTCTATAGGGCTATTTCGAAACAAGGCAAAAAATATCCGTAGTTTAAGTCAACTTTTACTAGAAAACTATGGTGGAGAAGTTCCTAATGAAAGGGATGAACTCGTCAAACTTCCAGGTGTAGGGCGCAAGACTGCAAATGTTGTCGTTTCCGTTGCGTTTGGTGTTCCAGCGATTGCAGTAGATACACATGTGGAGAGAGTTAGTAAGAGATTAGGAATTTGTAAATGGAAAGACAGTGTTCTAGAAGTAGAAAAAACATTAATGCGAAAATTACCCGAAGAAGAGTGGTCTGTAACACATCACAGATTAATATTTTTCGGAAGATACCATTGTAAGGCGCAAAATCCTCAATGTGATAGCTGTCCATTACTAGAAATGTGTAGGGAAGGGAAAAAGAGAATGAAGAAGAAGGTGGGCTAATGAAAGTACCTGACGGATTCCTGCATCCTTATTTTTATTCTAAAGGTGATCTTTTGGAAAGTCACGCTTTCTCGCTACAAGATCTTTTGGAGTTTCCTTTTAAATATGATATTGCGTATTACCTTGGAGCTGCTCCAGATAGGCTACCTTGGGAAAATAATAATGAAAGTATTCCATTTTTGCTGTTAATTTGGAAAACAAATGAAAATACATTGAATTTTTTACATGAAAAGCGTGATAGAACAAAGACAAAAGCAACGATGATTTCTTCTATTGCTATTTATTTGCAACTTCTTTTTTGGATGAACGAGCAACCAGTGAGAAGTATCAATGATTGGACAAGAGATTCTAACTTATTTAAGTGGAAGCCCGTAAATATTGAAGAAAGATTAGATTTTGTCATAAAAAGACCTGAACTTTATCATTCCTTTATTCAATTGCAGCAACTATATAGCGAATCAACAAAGCTATTCTATAAAAAGAAAGCATTAGATATGAAAATAAACTCTAGTAAATAGGTTTTTTGAATAATATGGATGAATATTATGTGGAGCAAGTATATGTTTGTAGACCTGGAAATAATTAGCGGCGAAATGTATAGGTAGGACAGCATGGAATGGCTGGATGAATATGCAGTGCCCGGAAAATGACAAATTGAAAAATTCGGGCACACAAAAAGTGAAGCCGTGCCCGAAAAATCACGAAATGAAAAATTCGGGCACACAAAAAGAGAAGCAGTGCCCGAAAAATCGCGAAATGAAAAATTCGGGCACACAAAAAGAGAAGCAGTGCCCGAAAAATCGCGAAATGAAAAATTCGGGCACACAAAAAGAGAAGCAGTGTCCGGAAAATCGCGAAATGAAAAATTCGGGCACACAAAAAGAGAAGCAGTGCCCGAAAAATCGCAAAATGAAAAAAACGGGCACACAAAAGGAAAAGCAGTGCCCAAAGAATCGCGAAATGAAAAATTCGGGCACACAAAAAGAATGTACAATACTTTCAATTTTACAATGACAGCAAGCTCAGTCCTTAAATAAGATTGCTAATCAGCATTGCTGCTTCTACAAAAATTGATAACAAAAAAGCAGGAAGGTAAAATCTCACGATTTTCCTTCCTGCTTTTCTTTTATAGACTATTTCAATATTTAATCTTCATCATCATCCCCGTCACCTGGTGGAGTCCTACCAGGTGGTGTTTGCCCATTCACTGGAGGTACTTCATCATCATCATCATCATCCCCATCTCCCGGTGGCTCCTCATCACCATCTCCCGGAGGTTCTTCTCCATCTCCTGGAGGTTCTTCTCCGTCTGCAGGAGGTTCTTCATCATCGTTTGGTGGGGATGGGATTTCTGGAATAATACTATCATCCTCCTCCTCTTCCTCGACAGCTTCTGGGATGGTGAGAGTTTGAGTTGCTGAGTCACTCTTATTGTCGTTATTCTCTTCCAATACAGCGGTGACTTCAAATCGATAAGTTGCACCTGGTTCTGGATTTTCAACTACTAATCCTAAATCTTTTGTCTCTGTTAGGTTTGAAGCAGATCCGCCATTTACAGCTGCGCTGATAACAAATTTTACATCAGCTAGACGATCTTCAGGATACTCCCAATTTAAGTTGATAACATTTGCTTCCTCATCAAACTCAGCTTTTAAGTTAGAAGGGGAAGGGATTTTATCATATTCCTTAGAAACTTCTTTTGGTTCAGTTCCTTTTACAAAGTATTCATTTGTTACTCTGTCAGAAGGAGTAAATTCACTCGCTTTTAATGGTGGGTTTGTTCCTTTTTCAATTGGCACCCGTACAACACTGTTAGGAACAGGGAAGTCCGCTTTGTCGGCTTCAGTTGTAGAGATATTCTCCATTAATTGTTTAAAAATTTCTCTTGAAAGGTACTGGTCTTGGTTTGAGCCATTTATCGGGCGTAAATAGTTATTTTCACCAGTCCTTCTAAATCCTGTCCAGACGGCTGCTGTATAGGTCGGAGTATAACCCGCAAACCATGTGCTTGGGACTCCGCCTTCCGGGATATTGAATTGAGAAATTGTGTCACTAGCAAAGTTAGTGGTCCCTGATTTTCCGGCAATATTAAGTCCAGGAACATGGGCACGATTTGCGAGTCCACTACGTACAGATGTTTTTAACATATCTGTAATCATGAAAGCGGTAGAATCCTTCATAGCGACTTCTGAATCCTTACTTAAGTTAACAGTAGATCCGTCTTGGAAAACGACTTTAGTTACAGCATATGGCTCTGTATATACGCCACCGCTACCAAATGAACTATATGCTCCAGCCATTTGAAGAGGGGAAATACCGTTTGTAAATCCACCGATTGCATATGCTTCATTGATATGTTCTTCCAAAGGAATACCTAACTTCACTGCAAAATCACGGGCTCTATCCAATCCTACTTCTTGTAATGCTTTTAGAGCCGGAATATTTCGTGAGTTTGCTAAATGGTCTCTCATACTCATATACCCTTTGTGGAGGTTATCCCAGTTATTTAGTTCCGTTCCAGAAGAATAACTGTACGGTTCATCATTAATCTGATGATAGGTGGACCAGTCTAAATATTCGATCGCTGGTGCATAGTCAAGTATTGGCTTAATGGCAGATGCAGGCTGAACACGAATTTCTGTCGCATAATTTGTGCCAGTCTTCATATGATTTCGTCCGCCACCAATTGCTCGAATTTCTCCAGACTGAGTATCAAGAAGTGCGATACCTGCTTGATAGTCTTCATTTTCTAAATGTGCAATTCCACTTTCATCTGATAAAAGATGTTCAACTTGTTCTTGGGCATTTATATCCAGGGTAGTATAAATTTCTAAGCCATCTGCTTGTGGATCGACATCACCTAATTGCTCAGTGATTTCTTCGATTACACGGTCTACAAAAGCATTGTATCTATTTGAGTAATTAGTTTTTTCTACATCGTCGGAAAGAGTGGAATCTACCGGTACAGAACGTGCTTCGTCTGCCTCTTCCTGTGTTACTTTTCCATGTTTAACCATTAAGGTTAGAACAATGTTCCGTCTAGCCTCCGCTTGATCTGGATTGGTAATTGGATTATATCGGTTTGGACTTTGCGGAAGACCAGCAAGCATTGCCGCTTCATGCAACTCTAATTCATCCAAAGATTTACCGTAATAGTTTTTAGCTGCATTAGAAATTCCGTAAGCATAATTCGAAAAGTAAATTCTATTTAAATACATTTCTAAAATTTCATCTTTAGTAAATCGTGATTCCAACTGGTATGCTAGGTAAAATTCCTGAGCTTTTCGTTTTAATGTTTTATCGGTTGATAAAAAAGATAGCTTTACGAGCTGCTGAGTTATGGTACTACCACCTTCAGCACCAAAACCTCTTGTAACATTGGCAAATACGGCACCAGCAAGGCGTCTATAGTCGACCCCACTATGTTCATAAAAACGAACATCTTCCGTTGCTAAAAAAGCATCCTTTACGAGAGGGGGGATATCATCTGCATCTACATATTCCCTGGCTTCATGACCGCCTATTTCTGCAGCCAATTCTCCGTTCATGTCATACACTTTAGAGGGTACTGGAACTTTTAGCAATGTTTCATCTAATGGGGGAGTGCTACTTACATAGTAAGCAAATGTTCCTATACCTGTTAATAATCCAACAATTCCGATAATAAGTGCCGATAAGAATATTTTTTTAAAGATTCCTTTTTTGGAATTCTTCTTTTTCGCTCCACTTTGAAGGTTTTTCTCCTCCTGCATCGCTTTCCTTCTCTGTTCCCTTGATTGATACTTTTCAGTCATGTTTCAGACCTGCCTTTCTTTTCACATACCTGTCTCCAAAAGCTAGAAGAATTCATTTATTACTTTGATATAATCAATTCTAGGTTGATAACCAATAGGAATAAGATAACCGTTTTCTTCCACTTCTGTTTTAGTAATTGATTTTCTTTGCCCTGATTCCTTTCTTTCCCAAAAATAAAACAATTTTTCAGCAGGTAACAAATAAATTTCATTTAAAGAGCTGAACATTAATATGACGAAACAAATCCCATTTTGTTTCACTACATATTGCATATGTTGAATTTGATGAGCATGGAAGTTCTGAAGTGGGAAGGAGGTTTTGTTTTTAGTTTCCTTCGCTTCAAAATCGATATATCTTCCTTTATAAACACCATTAAAGTCAGTTGTAGATGCTTGTTTGAAATATGCTTCCTTGATGACAGCTGCACTTCGCTTCGGATAGTGAACATCTACAATTTGAATAGGGGTTGGCTTTTTATGAACAACGGCAATATTTTGAATAAGATAGTATTGATTAGATTCCTGCAAATCCTCCTCAAGGCTCATTCCTCTGTTTCCATATAATGTTGGAGAAGTTGATCTTCCAGAAGAAATAAGGTCTTTCCCTTGAAATACTTTACCATTTGGATATCTGATAGTCATAAATTTCCCCCTCTTAACAAAAACTAATCCTTAAAATAAAAGAAATACTTCTAATGTCAATTGTTTAATATAATTTGCTTTAAACAAGTAAGGAGGTCTTCCCATTATAAATGACATTTATATAGATATACAAAAAAGAAGGAAGAGAATAAATTTCTCCTTTCAAGAAAATAAGTTTATCACTACCATCAAAAAAAATACAGTAAAATACAATGTTGACAACATTTCAAGGACGAAAGCATATGCGATGTTTTATAAAAGCTTTCCAGAAGTTAAATGGTCATTTTTAGCCAGTATGGTATCCCGTAATGCTGGGTGGAATATGACCGATTTAGAAGGTAAATGGTTTAAGCTAGCTCTAGATGCCAGGCAGCGACTCTCATTCTTCCTTACCTATGAATTAGCAAACTGGACGATATTTCGCGACGCATTTCCTCAGCTATTGCTTTACAGGTTATCACTTTATTATAACAAACCATTATTTCATCTATTAAAAGCATTTAACGTATCTTGCTTTATGGAAGCAGAATGGCAATGGTTTTGGGAAAATAAAGATGAAAAAAGACTGATAAATTCTTTAATAATAAATGAACAGAATATTATTCAAGAACCTGTATTACATAATCACTTATTGAGAAAAAAAGTTTTTGGAACAGTATCATATATAATCCAAGATTTTGGACATTATAGTTGTGTCGTTTTTCCGACACTTGAAGGCAAGTTATATGGATTTTCTGTTCATGGCTTTCAAAAACTTGATAATAGAATATCACTCGGACAAAAACTCGCTTCATTATTATTCAGCCCTATATATTCGGAAAAATTTCATCAGTTTTCCGAAATGACCGAACATAGTGGATCAAGATATGATTATGAACAATATATATCCCGTAAACTATATAGAGAAACCCCGATCCTTAGAAGTGTATATCCGGTCATTGCGCATCCATTAAATGAGAGTCAAAAGGATTGGGTTTTTATTAAAAAAAAGAAGTTGAAAAAATGGAGTAAACGAACAGATAGTATTAATAGTTACCCCGAAATAACTAAATGGTTTATCCATAAACAACATCAAATGCAGGGGATAATTGCATTAAAACACGGGTTATGATAGTAATTGGGAGCCTAAGCATTGTAATAAAAGCCTAACTGCAATAAAACGCATGAAATCAAAGCTGAAAAAAGCTTTGATTTCATGCGTTTTTCATTTCTACATTTTAATGTGAGCCAGTTTGATTATGATTAAGTGGAAGGACGGTTTGGCCCTTTTAGCTTTTTATCTTCTTGTCCAGGTGTACTTTCAACTTGGTTTTTACTTTTTTGTTTTGTTTTTTTCTCTTGTTTAGACATTTGTTTGCCTCCTAGTCCAAATATTGTACTACAAAAGTATTTTTAGTATTTTTAACTCTCTTCATTCGTTTTAAGACTAAGTAATTGCAAATAACCACTTTCTTTGCCGAATCACTTCTAGTTTTGTCGCCATGGAAGGGGGATGTATGTGGACGGCGAATTTATTTATTCAACAAAAGTATGGAGGGGATAACATATGGCCAATGTTGTTTCAAAGAATGAAATTGCGGACCTGTTTAATGAAATGATGCATCAAATGGATATGTTGGAAGAAACCATGTCTAATTCACTTAAAATAGAGCGTGAAGAAATGGAAGGGGTAATGAAAGATCAAATTAATAGGCTACATGTGACGTTGGATGAAGTAGAGAAAGTAATGAATGAACAACAGATGATTAAAATTAGTTCCGCAAAAGCGGTTGATTTTCGTGCTAATGCTTACCCCGCATTGTAAAATATGGTAGTATGTATTGCTAGAGGTGAGAAAATGTGACTAGCAAGCATAAAAATGTAGAAGTCCTTTCAACTAACATTCTTTCTTATTTAAATACAATAGAATCAACATATGTAGAAACAGCAAAAGAGAAAGGTGAGCCAGACTTTTTTGAAACAGTAAAACCATTTGCCGATAAAGTATTTGATTTGGTACAGAGATGGGAAGAAGAGACAAAAAGCTGGATAAAGGAAGCTAATCCAAAGAATATTCATGTTCAACAAGTTGATAGTACTGTGGAGAATATTAACATGATATCTGTTCAGTGTTTTTATCCAGATACTCGTGAGAAAAGGTTTAAAGGGATGCTTCAATCTATTAGATACGTTCTAAATGATGTAATTACTAAACTGGATGTATAGATAAGTCTTTTAATACTGAAATCCGAACTACTTCAAATTCTTAATCGTAGAATGTTGAAAAGTAGTTCGGATTTTTTAGGCTAATATGTTTTTGTCCCAGTCTCTTATTAACTCAGCATTAATGTATACATTGAATGTTTTAAAACTTTGTACATCTTTTGTTTAAGAACGATCCTTTTCCGCTTTGTTGGTCACTGGAGGTTCTTCAGCAGTTGCGACCGGTTCAATTGCATATTCCACTTTTTCAAGCACCTTTTTTACTGCTGGTTGCACATCGATCTTTGGTTCATGTCCTTTTTTCTTGTGCTGAAAGCCTTTGCCTCTACTCATCATTACGCCTCCTCGCTATATTTTTATTAGTTTCCCATGTGAACTTTTTTCATGAATATGAATGGAAGAAATTCTTTAGTACATGTAGTAGTTAAGTACTATAAGTGAAATGTTTAGTGAGTTTTTAAAGTGAGATTTTCCTTGCTTTGGCGATATTTAAGATAGGCACATTTCCCATATCCCTTCATATGTTAAATATAGTTAGAAAAGAGGAGGGGTTTTAATGTTTAGGAGAATGTATGGCAGACCTAGACATTTATCATATAACCGCAATATGCCTTTACTAAATCAACTTCCCATTTTGAGCAATTTCCTTCCTAATGGATATGGAGGCTGGGGGAATAGCCAACAAGGAATGATGATGAACCAAATGCCTTATATGCAATCAAACAATGTACCGCAATACTATGCTGGTAATAGTATGGATGGAAATACACCTATTGGCTATCCTGGATGGATGGAATATATGGGACAAAACCATAACCCACAGGGAATGAATATGCCCAGTGGAATAATGGGTCCGAACAGTATTATTCCAAGTATGCAAAGTCCTGCAATGTACCAACAGGGGATGTCACCTAATGGATGGTCCCCGACAAACCAAATGCAAATGCCATTTATGAATCCATATCCTACTCAAACACAAAATACTAAACCTCCATCATCTTTCATGAATCAATTTAAAGGTCAGGACGGTAATGTTGATATGAAAAAAATGATGGACACTGCTGGTCAAATGATGAATACCGTCAATCAATTAAATAGTATGGTAAAAGGGATTGCTGCTACATTCAAGGCTTAAAAAGATGCTATTTCATGGCATCTTTTTTGTTTCAAAAATCTTTCATTTTAATGGCATGCAAAATTTTTTCAAGAAAAAATCATTTAGTCTTCCATTGGCGGGGAGAAGTTATCCTCCCCTGGACTATTCGTGATAATCTCCTTTAGGCTCATGCTCAAAGAAGAAGTTATCTAGTTTTTCTTCTTCTTGATGATTAAGTGATGAACTGTAATAAGGATTTTCCTCTTGTTGTTCCCGATCAAGATTAGTTTTAATAACCAATGATGGGGAAGTGGACGGATTTGCATACACTTTTTTGTATTTGCGCATTCTATACACCTCCTATTTAATATAGTTTGTTTGAATCACAATAATATGTATAGATCTTAATATAAGGTGCTTTTGTAAACTCTGTTTTTGTACTGAACTATTCATGAAACTCTTAATACTTCGTGCGTGGGTATTAGGGTGCTAATGAAAAGTTCAGACTAGGACTGTTTTGCAGCTTATTATCAAAAATCAATTTGAAACGATACTTACATAAAAAATTGACCACATATTTTAATAGTTAAATGAATCCAAATTATCCACCACTAAGTCTTTCTGCAGTTTTCTTGGCTCTGTTATAAAATATGAAAACAATCTCAAACCAAAAAACGTAGCAAGATAAAATCAGCTACGTTAAATGGAATATTCCTTTAGCTCTATGATTTGTTCTAGAAAGTATTTAATCGTTTATTTCAATTTGTTTACTATTTTTTTTAGGTATACGAATTTGCAATAGACCATCACGGTAATTTGCCTTCATGGAATTAATTTTGACATAATCTGGAGTAGGGATGGTCCTTTTGGATTCATTCATTGCATATGTGCTATGAATAGAAGAGTCCTTCTCATCAATCGTTTCGATCGTTTGATTATTTTTAATGCCTATTGTTAAATAACGATCAAAGGTCTCAATGCTTATTTGCTCTTTTTTAATTCCAGGCAATTTACATAAGACAATAAAATCCTTTGATGTCTCATAAGTTTCAACAGGAAAAGATGCATCTAAAAAGGCGTTTCCAAAAAAATTGTCCATTTGTTTTATCATATCTTTTATCGGAGACCGGTTAAAAAATGAATCAATGGACGACATGATATTGTTTTGTGGCTGTCTTCTTTGTGGAAGATTACCTTTTTCATCAGTCATGCTAATACCCCTTTCTTTGTTCTTTATCACTAATATATAAAGAAAAAGTTATTTGGGTTACTGACTTTCCTATTTATAGTGAAAAAATTTACATGGAAAGCACATGGAAAATATGATACTTTTGGAGATAGAAGCTTATTTAAAGGGAAGTTATACATGCAGATATTAAAAAATACATACTTTTTAAAAGTAGTAAAAGTTATTTTTCCATTAACGATCTTAATCGTTTTATATATTGAAGGAAAAAAACAAATCCAAACCATTAATGTAGGACTAGTATTTCATAAAGTACAGGACATTGGATTTCTTGCTTTCATTTGGCTCGTGATACTAGGATTACTAGCTGTTAGTTCCATGATTTTTTATGATTGGCTTATTGCTAAAAGGTTAAAGATGAATGTATCCACCAAGAACTTGTGTTTATTTGGGTTTTCAGCAAATTCGTTTGCAAATTTCATGGGTTTTGGAGGATTTGCTGGAGTAGCTTTGCGTACTCTTTTTTACCGAAAGTACACAACAAGGCTCCCTTCCTTACTAAAGAATGTTACGATTATTCTTCCATACATGTTGTGTGGATTATCAGTTTTTGCTTGGGTTGTCCTTGCGCATGAATTAGTGCAGCCAGTTTTTCTGCACGAGTATCCATTGTTAAAGTTACCTTTGCTAATAGTGTGTGGGTATGGGCCGTTTATTGTGTTGGCAAGTCACTTTACCAAAAGTCTTGTCGTGAACGAACAGATAAAACTTACTGCAGTTTCCGTTTTAGAATGGTTGCTTGCTGCAATCGTCTTTTGGCAGACATCCATTATGTTGAATGTCGATGTACCATTTATCGTTATATTTGTTGTGTTTTTTATGGCAGCCATCGCAGGCGTATTAAGTACAGTTCCAGGGGGGGTAGGAGCTTTTGATTTTGTTGTCCTAGTAGGTCTTGCAGCATTTGGGACAAATGAAGAGAAATTAATAGCCTTATTGCTCCTATATAGATTGGTTTATTATGTCGTCCCTTTCCTTGCAAGTGGTTTTTATGTCGTGTATTTCATGTTTAAAGAAAAGGCTTGGGAACATTTATTACCAGATAAGGAGACTTGGTCCGTTCTTTGCCATAGGATTTTATCTATTTGGGTGTTGATTGTAGGGGTTTTGTTGCTACTTTTCCCAGTCATCCCTGTTATTGTTCAAAAAATAAAAATAGCCAATGAATTTCTGTCCATGGAGGTCATGCAGTTATCGCAGCATTTCTCAATAGGAATCGGGATAACTTTATTAGTGTTAGCTAGAGCCATCGATGATAAAGTAAAGAGGGCATATTATTTTACATTTATTATCTTAGTTGTTGGGCTAGTTATCAGCTTTTCAAAAGGTTTTCATGTGTGGGAAGCTTTTATGTTTTTAATTGCCATGCTCTTACTGTATTTTTCAAAAAATCGATTTTATCGGAAAAGGAGTCCATACACTCTTTTAAAAGGACTGATTGACGGGATTATTATATTATGTATTGCTTTGACATATGTACTAGTTGGTTCCTTACAATTTCATTATATACAGCGTATAGTTCCAAGAAGGTTGCAAGATTTATTTTCACTTGATCAACAATCATTGTGGCATGATGTAGGTATTGGGTTTATTCTGGCTATATTACTACTGTTTTTTGGCTTGTTTTTTTCTAGAGAAAATAACTTTGGTCGATTGTTTCAAAAAGTTGACGAGAACTCTATTAAGGAAGTGGAATTATCATCGACTTCACATAAACCGCTATATTATTTTAACTATGAAAATACAACCTTGTACTATCAAAAGTGGTTGGATAACCTTTTAATAATAAAAGAACTAGAAAGCTCATTGGAAGATTGCTCTCTAGCATACAAAAAATTCGTGGAAGAATCAGATAAATTCGGATTCAATATTATTGTTCCACAAATAAGAAAAGAAGAGATTTCCATGTATGCGGAGTATGGCTTTCAAATAGTTGAAATTGACGGGAAATGGTTTGCAGTGTCGAAGAATGTTTCTGCAAATGTCGCAAAAAGCAATATAAAATGGTTGATTAGATATAGGAAATAACAGATAAAGACCTGATTTTTCAGTATAAATATGTTATAATAAACTGGAAGAGATTGTATGAAAAAAATACTTTTTTTATTTTTTCTTATTTTTTCCTCGTAGATTGGAATACTAAAAGTATATAGTTGAGGATCTATTGTGCCCCACCTCAAAAGATAGGAGAGTGGTAATATGGCTTTTGGAAGAAGAGAAGTAGAAGAGATTGTAACGGAAGAAACGAAAATATGGGAATGTGCATCTGACGATTGTAATGGCTGGATGAGAGATAATTTCAAGAGTGGAGAAAGCGAAACACCTACCTGCCCGCTTTGCGATAGCGGAATGACTCAATCTACCAAAGTTCTTGCGGTAATTAATAATTACAGTCAAAATCAGAAAATGTAAATACACAGATGAAAAGGCTATGCGGTTTATCAACAATTGTTGACTACTGCAAGCCTTTTTTGTTTGAAAGAAGTGTCTAAATTCAGTGATAAGCGACTATCGAACGTTCATTAATTCCTATCCTCTTCCGTTTAATTCCATTCATACCCAGTAAAAGACACTTTACGTAC
This sequence comes from Sutcliffiella rhizosphaerae, assembly GCF_917563925.1. Taxonomy (GTDB): domain Bacteria; phylum Bacillota; class Bacilli; order Bacillales; family Bacillaceae_I; genus Sutcliffiella_A; species Sutcliffiella_A rhizosphaerae. The sequence goes on along the minus strand of NZ_CAKJTJ010000024.1, from coordinate 11,919 downwards.
CGAACGCTTATTCGATAATATAGAAGATAGACGAAGAGGTGATCGAATGAAATGGAAAAAAACCATATATGAAATTATTGATTGGATGAAAAAGGAAGAGTCAATAGCAAAAAATATTGTTCATTGGGAAACAGTACCTCCAAAAGAAGCTCAAAGTGTACCCTTTCCAGAAGAAATCGATGATCGATTATTGGACTCCTTGACAAATAGGGGAATCTTATCCCTTTATACACATCAAGCTGAAGCATTTCAGACTGCTATAAACAAAAAACATTTTGTTGCTGTTACTCCAACAGCATCAGGGAAAACGTTATGTTATAACTTGCCTGTCCTTCAAAAAATAGTCGAAAATAATGATAGCCGAGCTTTGTACTTGTTTCCGACAAAGGCGTTAGCACAAGATCAAAAAAGTGAATTGAATGAAATAATTACACAAATGGGAGTAAATATAAATAGCTATACATATGACGGTGACACAGCTCCAACCATAAGACAGAAAGTGAGAAAAGCGGGGCATATCGTTATTACGAACCCTGATATGCTTCATTCCGCTATACTACCCCATCATACGAAGTGGGTTTCATTATTTGAAAACTTAGAGTATATAGTAATTGATGAACTCCATACATATCGGGGGGTATTTGGAAGTCATGTAGCGAATGTACTCAGAAGATTAAAGCGTATATGTAGATTCTATGGTAGTAATCCTACCTTTATTTGTACTTCTGCCACGATTGCAAATCCTAGAGAGCTTGCAGAAGACCTGACTGGTGAACAGTTTCACCTTATTAACAATAACGGAGCACCATCAAGTAAAAAACATATTGTTTTTTATAACCCGCCAATAGTTAATAAACCATTAAACATAAGAAGGAGTGCAACTCTTGAGGTTCGTAAGCTGGCGGCTGAATTTTTACAAGAAAAAATTCAAACGATTATTTTTGCCAAAAGTCGTGTCAGAGTTGAAATCTTACTTACTTATTTAAAAGACTTAGTCAAAAACCAATTAGGTGAAAAGTCTATTCAAGGATATCGAGGAGGGTACTTACCGACGCAAAGACGTGCGATAGAAAAAGGGCTCCGAAATGGTGAAATTTATGGAGTGATTAGTACAAATGCATTGGAGCTAGGTGTGGATATCGGACAGTTACAGGTTTGTATTATGACAGGGTATCCAGGAACCATTGCAAGTGCATGGCAACAAGCGGGAAGGGCAGGTCGCAGGCAAGGAGAGGCTGTCATTATTATGGTAGCTAGCTCAAATCCTCTTGATCAATATATCATTCAGCATCCGGAATTTTTCCTAAAAAGCAATCCAGAGTCAGCAAGGATAAATCCAAATAATTTAATTATTTTAGTAGATCACATAAAATGCGCAGCTTATGAGCTTCCATTTAAAAAAGGAGAAACGTTTGATGAGGTGGAGCTGAAGGATATACTAGATTATTTAACGGAGGAACGAGTCCTTCATGAGCATGGTGGAAAATGGCATTGGATGAATGACGCTTTTCCTGCCCATAACATCAGCCTCCGCTCTGCATCTCAAGAAAATGTCATTATTGTTGACCAATCGTCAGAGCCGGTAAACAAAGTAATTGGAGAAATGGACCGATTTAGTTCCATGACACTTCTTCATGAGGAAGCTATTTACCTACACCAAGGGATACAATATCAAGTGGAGAAACTAGATTGGGAAGAAAAAAAGGCATTTGTAAGAGAAGTAAATGTAGACTACTTTACTGATGCAAATCTCGCAGTATCACTAGATGTTCTCGAAGTAGATAAACAAACAGTATACTTGGGAGGTTTCCTTTCATTTGGTGATGTTTCAGTTAGAGCGATGGCTACCATTTTTAAAAAAATAAAATTTGAAACTCATGAAAACATTGGTTCAGGTCCGATATATCTACCAGAGGAAGAATTACAGACAAGTGCGACATGGATTACATTTGAAGCAGAGATAACAGAAAACTTTAAAGGTGATGACTTAGAAAAAAGCCTGCTTAGTATCGCTCATGCTTTAAAACACGTTGCTCCGCTTTTATTGATGTGTGAACCGATGGATTTACAAGTTGTTCCACAGGTGAAATCTACACATGATGAAAAGCCTGTCGTTTATTTTTATGACAGATACCCTGGTGGTGTAGGATTGAGTGAAAAAGCCTATGATCAAATGGCTGACCTGTTAGCTCGTGCTAATAATTTGATTGAAGCTTGCCCATGTAAATCTGGCTGCCCTTCTTGTATAGGTGCAGATTATCCAGATGAGGATTCAAAAATTCTAGCTCTTACATTACTCCAAAAGCTAATTTAAAAGGATGATGTAGCATGAACATGATAAATAAATTAAATCGGATGAAAAAACATCTACAACATACTCCATCAGGAGAAAATAAAGAACAAAAGCAAGTGAAAGTACAAACTTCAACAAGTTTTGATGTTCCCAATAAAAAAGAATGGCAGGACTTTCAAACAAACGTTTTTTATTTTCAAGAAGAGCATTGTTTAATTAGGGAAGTAGAGTATAGTTTAGATTTTTGCCATGGTATATATAAGCTTGGTGAACTTTTGCCAATAATAAAACGTTGGCAAGATGTAGAGGTAGACCACCCTTTATCAGCTAAAGGTCATCAAGTAACAGACCTTTTCTTCTTTGATACAGAAACAACAGGTTTAAGTGGCGGGGTAGGAACGACTATTTTTTTGCTCGGGTATGCGAGAGTATTTTCAGATAAAGTAGTAATCAGGCAACACCTATTACCTAGTCCAGGTAATGAGATTGCCTTATACCAAAGTTTTTTGGAAGAAGTGAACTACTCTACTTTAGTCACTTATAATGGAAAAGCGTTCGATTGGCCACAAGTAAAGACTAGGCATACATTGATTAGAGAACAAGTACCTAAGCTTCCTGCTTTCGGACATTTTGATTTATTGCATGCGGCTAGACGGCTTTGGAAAAACAAAATGGAATCTGTTCGATTGGCAAATGTCGAAAAAGAAATTCTTAAAATAGAACGAAAAGATGATATACCAGGGTTTTTAGCGCCAATGATTTATTTTGACTTTGTAAAAACACATGAAATGCAAGGGATTAAGGGAGTTATGAAACATAATGAATTGGATGTTCTAACACTAATAACCTTGTACATTCATCTATCAAAACTACTTTTAAGCCAAGAAATGGGCATGAATAAAGAAGAAGTATTTGAAATTGGTCGCTGGTATGATGTATTGGGCCAAAAAGAGGCAGCTACTTCAAGATATAAGAATATTGTCGAAAACTCATGGCAAGCTTCCTATAAATTAGGATTGCTAAAAAAGAAGGAGAAAAACTACGAAGAAGCTAAAAAATGGTTTATCCATTCCTTCTATTTACAAGATAATATGTCTAAAGAGATGGTAGGCATTGAACTAGCAAAGATCTTTGAACATCAAGAAAAAGATTGCTTAACAGCACTAAAATATGCGGAAATTTCGTACAAGTTATACCGACAAAAGAATGCAATCTCCACTCCTCCAAGTGAAAAGACACAGCTAGAAATGGAAAAAAGAATAAAAAGACTAAAGAGAAAAATAGGAATGTAAAATCATTTTTATTTTGTCAAAATTTCTATAACACACATATTGTCAACGTGCTATTTACCATGTAAAATTACTTATTGTGGATAACAAAACTACTACTAATAAAAAATGGGAGAGAGCACGTTGTCAAGATTTATTTTATGTTTATTTTTTATTGTAATCGGGCTAACTTTATTTGGACTATCTAACTTAAAGGAAAATATCTACACGATTTTACTATAAAATTTCTTGGAAACTGTAATATTAGAAGAAAATAGGTATTTGTATTAGTACATGTACCACGCTTCTTTCATAGTTTGTTAATGTAAAGAGAAAACAAAAATGAAAGGAGTTTGAAATATGTATCACAACAGACCTAATATGATGGCACCAATCGTTCACCCTACAAAATGTTGTGTTAAAAATCTTTATTCTGTTAATGAAGTTAATCACATCCATCCTTCACACACAACATATGTAAACAACCAACAATTCCAACACAAACATTATTTCCCACACACAGAATCTATGGTTGATTCTGTAACGAATCAACATTTTAACTGTGGCCCTGGTGGCCCTGGAATGGGGCCTGGCGCTCCTGGTCAAGTAATGGGTGCTTCAACAGGACCTGGTCAAGTAATGGGAGCTCATGCAAACGCTCCATACGGACAAATGGGGATGCCATCTCAAGTAATGGGCGCACATCAAGGTCCAGGTATGGGATATGGCGGACACTCTAAGCCAAGTTGCCACGGCAGATAAGAAAGTATTGTTCTGTTCTTACTTTCTAGGAATATAACTTAAAAGAACTGGCATTTGTCAGTTCTTTTTACTGTACATAATAAAGGTGTATAGCAGATTAAACCGTTGGTTGTAAACCCCAACCTCCGTTGTGAACTCGTCTTATGCTTGTCGGGCCAAAACGAGCCAACTCCACATTTCAAGTGTCCAGCTACAGTGTCTAGCTCCTTGAGGTCTTAAGTAATTATACTACGAAGGACAAAGAGCACCCTTCTTCGTAAACTGCCTTAAGCTAGTCGGAGCTGACTAAGCCGCTTCCGCTTTTCAGGTGTCCAGTTCCGCCAGCTTGGCCCTCGAGGTCATAAGTCGAGTTCACTGCGGAGGTAAAGTCCAACCTCCTCCGTGAACTCGTCTTATGCTTGTCGGGCCAAAACGAGCCGGCTCCACATTTCAGTAAACACTTGCGCTTTTTGTGCTTTGTATTTATTATTTTAAGTAGAGGTGTTTATGAAAGTATTAGTAATTACAGGGTATAAGGCCCAGGAAATGCAGATATTTAAAAAAAACGATCCTGCTCTACATTTTATAAAGCTAGCTATTCGAAAACGACTGACAGCTTTATTAGAGGAACATCATGAACTCGAATGGGTTGTCATTAGCGGGCAAATTGGTGTAGAACTATGGGCAGCAGAAGTGGTGTATGATTTACAGGAGTTGTTTCCACTTTTAAAATTGGCTGTATTTACTCCTTTTCTCGAACAGGAAGCTAACTGGAATGAACAAAATAGGGAGTATTATGACTTGATTTTGTCGCAAGCTAATCATATAGATTTCATTTCCAAAAAAAAGTATGAATCACCAATGCAACTACGTAATAAAAATCAATTCATTGTAGATAAGTCTGACGCAATGTTAATTGTTTATGAATCGGAAAGTCCGGGTAGTCCCAGATATATATTGGAGATGGCACAACATAAAGCTAGACAAATGGACTATCCTATCTATATTATAGATAGCTATGAGCTACAGGTAACGGTAGAAGATGAACAATATAACACAGATTTTGAGTAACAAGATATTTTTATAGTTGTAAGTTAAAGAACTAATTAACATACAGAGAATGAAGAAGTGACCTTTGAAAAAAAGGCACGCATATAGAGGTGAGGGAAAATATGTTACAGGATAAAATTAATTTAACGGCAAAAGAAATTTTGGAAAAAGAATTTAAATCGGGAATGCGAGGATACAAACCAGAAGATGTTGATAAGTTTTTGGATATGATTATCAAGGACTATGAAACGTTCTATAACGAATATGATTTACTTGTTCAAGAAAACGCAAGATTAAAAAGACAAGTGGAAGAAGCGGGGAAAAAACCTCAGCAAACGAATTCTAATAGTGGTTCAACAAACTTTGATATTTTAAGAAGGCTTTCCAATTTAGAAAAGCACGTTTTTGGGAGCAAGCTTTATGATTGATTGTAAATTACAATAAATTACAGTTGCAATCTGCACTTAAATTTACTATACTATATTTTGCTGACATCAATAGTGATTGGGTAACCGCTATAGTATTTTTACTATAGAGGAAAGTCCATGCTCGCACAGGCTGAGATGCTTGTAGTGTTCGTGCCTAGCGAAATAATAAGCTAGGGTAGCTTGGTTTTAGGACGAAGCTAACGGCAGGGAACGCACCTAAGTCCTTAGATATGGTGTTAATACCTTGAAAGTGCCACAGTGACGTAGTCTTACAAGAAATTGTAAGAGTGGAACGAGGTAAACCCCTCGAGCGAGAAACCCAAATAATGGTAGGGGCACCTTCTCTAAGGAAATGAACGATGAGAGGGACAAAAACTTTTGTTTTTGTAGACAGATGGTTACCACCTGCGTACAAGGAGCGATCCGTTTGCAGTACAAAGGTACAGAACATGGCTTACAGATCACTATTGATTGAATGTCGCACCCAACTATGATATCTTAATCCAAGCTCCCCTGATGTCAGGGGAGCTTTTATTGTAGCTCTAAAAAGAATATAGATAGGATGTAGATAACGATGAAAACATATACAATCATTGCTACCGCAGCAATGGGATTGGAAGCATTGGTAGCGAAGGAAGTACGGGATCTAGGATATGATTGTACGGTGGATAATGGGAAGGTTATCTTCAAAGGAGATGCACTTGCCATTTGTCGTGCAAATTTATGGCTAAGAACAGCTGATCGTGTAAAAGTTTTAGTAGGAGAGTTCAAGGCAACTTCTTTTGAAGAACTGTTCCAACAAACAAAAGCACTCCCATGGGGAGAGTACCTCCCCGAAAATGCAGAGTTTCCGGTCATTGGGAGATCTGTTAAATCAAAGCTTTTTAGTGTTTCTGACTGTCAGTCTATTGTAAAAAAAGCGGTAGTAGAAAAAATGAAAGAACATTATGGGATTCAAACAGCATGGTTAGATGAAAACGGTGGGAAATACAAAATAGAAGTAGCGCTATTAAAAGACATTGCTCAAATTACCTTAGACACATCTGGAGTTGGACTACATAAACGTGGATACCGTGCTGGTCAGGGGGAAGCTCCATTAAAGGAAACACTTGCTGCATCTTTAGTCATGCTTACCAACTGGTATCCTGATAAGCGGTTCGTGGACCCTTTTTGTGGTTCAGGAACGATTCCTATTGAAGCTGCATTAATTGGTCAAAATATCGCACCTGGATTTAATCGAGATTTTGTTGCAGAAGACTGGAATTGGATTGGTCAAGAAAAATGGGATACAGCTCGTGAAGAAGCAGAAGATTTAGCAAAGTATGATCAACCGCTTGACATTGCAGGTTTTGATATTGATCATCGTATGATAAACATTGCTAAGGAAAATGCATTTGAAGCAGGACTTGGAGAGTTGATTGACTTTAAACAAATGCAAGTCAAGGATTTTACAACGAAAAAAGATTATGGAGTTATCGTTGGTAACCCTCCTTATGGGGAACGTCTTGGAGAAAGACCGGATGTGGAGAAAATGTACCAAGAGATGGGGCAGGCATTCAAAGATATTGAGACATGGTCCATCTACATGCTGACATCCCATGAAGGATTTGAATCTTTTTATGGTAAGAAAGCGACAAAGAAACGTAAGCTATTCAATGGTTTCATTAAAACAGATCTATATCAATATTGGGGAAAAAGACCACCTAAAAAAGGATAACGTTTACTTCAGGCAATCGACGGGAAATTAAGTAATTAAAGGAGTGATTGTCATGAAGAATAAAGAGAAAGAAAGAGAGCTGCACAACCGTAATAATAAACAAAAGGCTTTCAAACAAAGCAAAGAGAATCAAAAAGAACGTGATCAGCTTGTCATGCCCATAGATGAATTACCCCTAGAAGAAATAAAGTACGAAAAAGAAGAAGAACGTGATAAAAAGGATTCGAAAGACCGCTCTAGCAGTAATGGCTTGAACAAGTGATGAATTTCCAATACTTTAGCAAGTGAATATTTTTCCAATACTGGGCATAGAATACTCTTATCTTAATTATTGGAGGGAGTTCTATGCCATTACATGTAAATGATTTTATGAGAATTTCCAAAGCATTGGAAAACAGTTATCAGCTCCTTCTTAGTGATAGCACACATAATAATCAAGAATGTGTTGAAAAAATGCATGCTGCATTTGATGAATATAGAAAAGCGATGCTGTATGCGACTTTATTGGATGATGAAATAATTCACATTATTAAATAATAATAGAGGGTGTCCAAAAAGTTTTCACTTTCTGGACAGCCTCTTGTTTTTTATAGTGTTTGGAAAGTTATTTTCCTCTTTTGCAAGGTTTCTCTTGACAATTACCTCCATTCTATTCAATAATGTTCAAATGCAAACTTTTTCTTGGAGGTACATAGTATGAACAATCGTCTTCCATTTTCTATGAACAAAGGAGATTCATTTTTTGACCGGTTAAATGATTGGATAGGGGATGTATTTTATGATATTCTCCCTGACGCTGGATTTGAACTTCGCGATGAGCAGATTTTTATGGCCTTTCAATTGGAAAGGGCCTTTAAAGAAAAGAAGGTAATTTTTTCTGAAGCCGGAGTTGGTACTGGAAAAACGATGGTGTACCTTTTATATGCAATATGTTATGCAAGGTATATGGGCAAACCGGCCATCATAACCTGTGCGGATGAATCATTGATTGAACAATTAGTAAAAAAAGAAGGCGATATTGCAAAGTTATCTAAGGTTCTAGACATAACCATGGATGTGCGTTTGGCTAAATCTCCTGATCAATATTTATGTTTAAATAAGCTAGATATAGCTTTAGATAAATATGACAGTACAAAAATGGATGAAGTGTATCACACTTTACCGAATTTTGTTAATAAACCTTCAGCCATGCAATCTTTTTTTGCATATGGAGATCGGAAGGATTATTCACAGCTTGATGATGAGGAATGGAGTGCAATTGCATGGGATAGCTTCCAAGACTGCTTCAGTTGTGAGAAACGTCATCGATGTGGACAAACTCTCTCACGTGACCATTATCGAAAATCTACAGATCTAATCATCTGCTCTCATGATTTTTATATGGAACATGTTTGGACTTTTGATAAACGAAAACGGGAAGGACAGCTTCCGCTATTGCCTGAAGCATCCACGGTTATTTTTGATGAAGGGCATTTACTTGAATTTGCTGCCCAAAAAGCATTAACATACAAAATTAAAAACAAGCAAGTAGAAGAAATTTTGACAAGATTGCTTGGAAACGATCTTCGTGAGGAATTTGCTCTTTTAGTGGAAGATTCTTTACAATCTAATGATTTTTTCTTTGAAACACTTGAGCAAAAATTAAAGAATATTCCAGGATCTGAAAGAAAAGAAATTACTATGGATGCACCTTTAATTCAATCCATAAAGAATTTACTAGCAAACCTTGAAGAAATCGGTAATCAACTGGTATTCGAAGGCGAATTACATACAGTTGACCACTATCAGCTGCATATCGTTGAAGAATACCTAGATTCAATTGAATACCTATTAAAGCTATTATTATCAAAAGAAGATATGATTGCATGGGCAGAACAAAACAAGGATGATTTGACACTGGTTGTTATGCCAAGAACGGTGGAAGAGGTCTTAAAAGATAAAGTGTTTACGAAAAAAATACCTTTTATCTTTTCATCAGCTACATTATCTGAAAATGAAAACTTCACCTTTTTAGCTTCTTCATTAGGAATAGAGGAATACTTATCATTTTCTATCCAATCTCCATTTGACTATGAGAATAATATGAAGCTTTCAGTGAAGTCCGAAGATGACTTTAGTATCAAATTCGAGGATACTATTGAGTCTATTAAACGTCATGAGGGTAGAACCCTAGTATTGTTTAACTCCAAGCAGGAGTTACAAACGTTTAAACAAATGAATAAAGGGAATAAAGATTTTCCATTCCTATATGAGGGCGATAAAGAGATAAGTGTACTTGTTTCGGATTTTCAGAATAAGGAAGAGTCTGTTTTATGTGCGTATCACTTATGGGAAGGCCTTGATATTCCTGGTCCTTCATTATCCAATGTAGTGATTTGGTCTTTACCATTTCCGCCAAATGATCCTGTATTTGCAGCAAAGCGTAAAGGACTTGAAAATCCCTATATGGAATTGGATGTCCCATATATGTTACTTCGCTTAAGACAAGGTATCGGAAGACTTATTCGTACAACGGAGGATAAAGGGGAAATATTCCTATATCTACCTGAAGATACAATAGCTGAAGTAGAAGATAAAGTGAAATCAATACTACCAACAGCACCAGCAGTCATTTAAAAATATATTATATGTGTCATCAAAATAAGAGCATCCAAGCTATTTAGGATGCTCTTTTGTGCGTATAAATCTATTGCTAATTAGTGTGAAAATTGTGTATTCTAAACTTAGTAAAGAATAAAGGGGGCGATAAACATGGTGGAAACGTCTAATTTAAAAGAAGATTACTTAGCCTATGTAAATAAAATGGAAAGCTACAATGAAGCATTGTCGCTTATTTTTTGGGATTTACGAACAGGGGCACCTAAAAAAGGTTTAGATCGCCGTTCTGATGTAATTGGCGTATTGTCATCTGAAGTGTTTAAAATGTCAACTTCAGAGGAAATGGCAAGTTTTCTGACCCAACTTTTAAATAAAGACAACTTACATAATCTCGATGATGTTACAAAAGCATCACTGTTAGAAAGTCAGAAGAATTACGAAAGAAATAAAAAAATACCTGCAAAAGAGTATCAGGAGTATGTAGTTCTAAGTACCAAAGCTGAGTCTGTGTGGGAAGAAGCGAAAGATAAATCTGATTTTACTATGCTTCAGCCATTATTAGAGCAATTGGTCGACTTTAATAAAAAATTTATTGGGTATTGGGGACATGAAGGAAACAAATATAATACGTTATTAGATATGTATGAACCAGGAGTAACAGTAGAGAAACTTGATGAAGTCTTTGGTAAATTAAAGGAACGTATTGTTCCTCTTGTAAAGAAAATTGCTGACTCATCTATACAACCTCGTACGAAAGATCTGTTAATACAGTTTCCGAAAGAAAACCAGCGAGATTTTAGTTTAAATATCCTCAAAGAATTAGATTATGATTTCGATTCAGGTCGATTGGATGAAACAGTTCATCCGTTTTCAATTGGGCTTAATCCAGGTGATGTAAGGGTAACAACAAAATATGATGAAGATGATTTCAGAACAGCAGTCTTCGGTACCATACATGAATGCGGTCATGCTTTATATGAACAGAATATCTCCAAGGACCTCCAAGGTACTGGTTTATGCTCAGGTACATCAATGGGTATACATGAATCTCAATCATTATTCTATGAAAACTTTGTTGGGCGTCATGAAAATTTCTGGAGCAGACATTATAACACGTTACAAGGATATGCAAATGGAGAATTTGATGGTATTAGTCTGGAAGAATTCTATGTAGCAATCAACGAAGCCAAACCATCATTTATTCGAATAGAAGCTGATGAATTAACATATTCTCTGCATATTATGATTCGTTATGAACTGGAGAAAGAACTATTTAACGACGAATTAGAAGTAAAGGATTTACCAAGAGCGTGGAATGAAAAATATGAAAGCTATTTAGGAATAACCCCATCTAATGATGCAGAAGGCGTACTTCAAGATGTTCACTGGTCAGGTGGAAGCTTTGGTTATTTCCCATCTTATGCGCTTGGATACATGTATGCGGCACAATTTAAACATGCAATGTTGAAGGACTTGCCAAATTACGATGAGCTTCTTTTAGAAGGAAATTTAGTACCAGTAAAAGAATGGCTGACAACTAACATACATCAATATGGCAAATTGAAAAAACCATTAAAAATATTAAAAGATGTTACAGGCGAAGAATTGAATGTGCAGTATCTCATCGAATATTTAGAAGATAAATATAGTAATATTTATCAATTGGAAAAATAGAGACCACATCCAGCGGACAAAATGTTCGCTGGTTTTTTATGTGCGCCCGGCATGGGTGCAATCTATAGGGTGCAAGTCCCGAACTGTGAAGACAGAAGTAGCAGTTAGCTTAACGCAAGGGTGTCCATGGCGACGTGGAATCTGAAGGAA
>NZ_CAKJTJ010000023.1 GCF_917563925.1 Sutcliffiella rhizosphaerae | reverse complement strand
CTCAAAAGTCTATATGCAAGATATGAAAGTTTACGTCAACTTTAATTGAACCGCCGTATACCGAACGGTACGTACGGTGGTGTGAGAGGTCGGGGGTTAGTCACCCCCTCCTACTCGATTTTACAAAATAGTAGGAGGAATGGGGACATGAAATTTTCACAGTTAGTTAGAGAACAGGCGGATTCTATTTGGGAGGCAAGTTTTAACCATCCCTTTGTAACAGGGATAGCGGATGGGTCACTGTCACTAGAGGCGTTTAAGTATTATGTGTTACAGGACGCCTATTATTTAAGTCATTTTGCCAAGATTCAGGCTTATGCTGGAGCAAAGGCTTTTGATTTACATACAACATCACGCCTTGCCGCACATGCACAAGGGACGTATGAAGCGGAATTATCTCTTCATGAAAATTTTTCAAAAAGACTCGGAATTTCAGAAGCTGAAAAAGCAGCTTTTAAAGCAGCTCCAACTGCACATGCTTATACATCACATATGTACCGAGCTGTTCTGACAGGTGGCCTTGGTGAAGTGATTGCCGCGTTATTGCCATGCTATTGGCTTTATTATGAAATTGGGGAAAGACTACAAGGCGCAACACCTGAAGAGCCGATTTATCAAGAGTGGATAGCCGCATATGGTGGCGATTGGTTTAGAGAGCTTGTCGAAGAACAGATAAACAGATTAGATGAGTTGGCCGAAAAAGCGACAGATGAAGAAAAAGTTAGAATGCTAGAATATTTCGTTATAAGCAGTCAATATGAATATGCTTTTTGGGAAATGGCTTATACACTTGAAAAATGGCCAGTACTTGAGAACAAAGTAAGCATAGGGGATTGGGATAATGGCAAATAAAGGGTTGAAGTTGACTGATATATTAGTGACAGTTGTTATTGCACTTGTCTTTGGAATAATCTATAAAATCTGGGCACCTGTTTATAATGTGTTAGCTCCTTTTGGTCTGCAGCTACAAGAGCTGACATATGGAATGTGGTTTATTGCCGCTACAGTTGCATATCTTTTGATTCGTAAAGCGGGAGTTGCGTTTTTAGCTGAAGTAGCAGCTGCTTCCGGCGAGTTTTTAGTAGGATCGGAATATGGCTTAATGGTTTTGATTTATGGAGTGATACAAGGTTTACTTGCAGAACTTGTTTTTGCGGCTTTCCGTTACAAACGGTTTGATATCTATATTGCCTCAATTGCAGGAGTTGCGGCAGGAGTGGGTTCTTTATTGCTAGACCTTTTCAGAGGATATTTACTTGACTATGTTTGGTGGAATCTTGCGTTATTAATCTCTTTTCGATTGATAGGTGCTGCCCTATTGGCAGGAGTTTTAGCGTTTGTTCTCGTAAAAGCACTGGAAGCTACAGGCGTTACTAGTCTTTTCAGATCAGCAAGCCAGGAGGATTATGATTCATTAAGGAGTTGAAAAGACTATGGTGCAAACAATCGTAGAAGTCGAAGAGATGAATTTAAAGTATTCAGGCGGAACACAACTTTTTCATAACCTATCTCTTTCCGTTCAACAAGGAGAGAAAGTGTTAATCATTGGTCCTTCTGGATGTGGGAAATCGACGCTTATTCAAGTTCTCTCAGGTTTAATACCAGATGTTTTGGAGGTTCCTATGATTGCAAAGAGCCATCTATCATCCAAGTCATGGGGATATGTGTTTCAAGATCCTGAAACTCAATTTTGTATGCCGTTTGTGGATGAGGAATTGGCATTTGTATTAGAAAACCTGGCAGTACCAAAAGTGGAAATGGAAGAGAGGATTGTAGAACTTTTAGAACTTGTAGGACTACAATCCTTGGCTCCACATACAAAAATATCTCAACTTTCAGGTGGTATGAAACAGCGACTAGCAATAGCATCCGTATTAGCAATGGATCCTGAAGTACTTTTCTTAGATGAACCAACAGCCTTATTAGATCCTGATGGGACAATGGATGTATGGGATACGATAAAAAAAGTTGGAGAAGACAAGACAGTAATTATTGTGGAACATAAAGTGAATCAATTGTTGGATTTCGTAGGACGGATCATTGTGATGGATAATAGTGGGCAAATTGTTGCGGATGGACCGACAACAACTATTTTTCAAAACTCCATTTCGTTACTAAAAGACTATGGTGTATGGTATCCAGATGCATGGCATGATTATTTACAGTCCAAAAACCCCCTTGATTACTCGTTGGATAATAATGAAACAGTAATGAACATGGAAGAATTTATTGGTTATAGGGGTAACCAACAAAAAATCTACGTTCCAAAAGCTAACATACGAAAAGGTGAGTGGATCACGATTGTTGGAGAGAACGGTGCAGGGAAGAGCACACTTCTTGAAGCGATGATGAAGCTTTTGAAGACGGAAGGGAAATTGTTTTTGGAGGGATCTTCTGTAAAAAATGTCCCAACTACACATATTACTTATGTCTTCCAAAACCCAGAATATCAATTTATTACGAAATCGGTGGAAGAAGAAATCGGATACACCATTATGAAACAGAATGTTAGTGATTTCAAGGTAAGAAAACGTGTAGAAGAATTACTTCTCCTATTTAATTTAGAAAGGGTCAGACATCAACATCCATATCAACTATCGACAGGTCAAAAAAGAAGGCTCAGTGTAGCAGCAGCAGTAGTGGATCGACCAAAAATCTTGCTTCTAGATGAACCAACATATGGTCAAGATAGCAAAAATACGTTTGCCATGCTTGAATGGTTAGAGCAATTAAAGATAGCTGGAGTTGCGATTATCATGGTGACGCACGATCAACAAATAGTTTCAGAGTTTGCAGATACGGTATGGACAATAAAAGAAGGCACACTAGTAGACAGGAAAACTAATGAAAAATCAAATAGTAGGAGTAAACACCATGCAATGGGAGCTATTTAAAAATGAAACATGGATGCATCATATAAATCCCAGCCTCAAACTACTTGGAATGATTGCACTTTTCATTAGCCTTTTATTTATTCATAATATTAATATTATGGTCTATCTTACCGCTTTTCTTCTATTAGTTTATCTTTTTCTAACTGGTCAATCATACAAACTTAAGCTGATTCTTCTCATACCATTTTTCTTTTTGTTTTTTACTTCTGCAATATCTATGATTTTCTTTGGAAAAGGAAATACGACTTGGTGGCAGTTTGGACTGATACACATTACAGAGGAAAGCTTCTATAGAGGCGTTCATCTCGGTTTAAGATCATTGTCTATCGCGTTTATTGGTCTTATTTTTGCACTAACCACCAAGCCTGTATTTTTGTTCTATTCCTTAATGCAACAATGGAAGCTTTCCCCTAAATATGCGTATAGTTTTATGGCGGGTTTTCGTCTGCTTCCGATGATTGCAGAGGAATACTTGATTCTTAGAAAAGCGCTACTAATTAGAGGAGTGGAACAAAAAAATGGAGTGAAAACATTATTGAAAAAGGTATACTACTACAGTATTCCACTCCTTTCTCAAAGTATTAGAAGGGCACACCGTATTGCGGTAGCGATGGAAGCGAAGCGTTTTAATCAAAAAGCTAAACGAACTTTCTATTACGAACTTTCCTACTCGTTAAGGGATGGGGTATTTGTTTTATTATTTGTTATGGTCCTTGGTATTGCTACCTACTTGGGAATTCATTATCCATACATTGATAGTACAAATGTGAGATATTAGAGACATTAATCCATTTTCTTTTGATTAGGTAAAGACTATGCTATACTAAACGCAATAGTAAATATAAAAGAATCACTGGGGGAGTCAAAAGTGACTGAGATGGAAAGAGTAATTTCCAGACCCTTTGAACCTGATCTAGTTCATACTAGCGTAGGGAAGTGGAGCAACTTTATCCATATGGAATCTCAATTGCAATCTTTGGATTAAAACCACTCTTTACGTATAAGTAAAGAGTGGTTTTTTTGCTTTTGGCTCATTCGTTGATTGGTGCATACATCAGAAAGAGAAAAGTGATTAGCGATGTTAACAGAGCCTTGCTTTTAGAAAGGTATAAGGGTGAGGAATATGCAACTACATGTCATTACAGACGGAAAAAGTACAATGGAAGAATTATCAAAGAAAATTGCTGATATCCATCATCAAGTGGACTTCATTCATATTAGGGAAAAACAGCGAACAGCAACGGAAATAGTTGGTTTAGTAACTGGACTTATTAATAATGGAATCCCACCTAAAAAACTTATCATTAATGATAGGGTGGATGTTGCACATGTATTAAATGTTGGCGGAGTTCAGCTTGCCTATCATAGTTTAGAGGTTTCCGAGGTACGTAGATTTTTCCCAGAACTAAAAGTGGGAAGATCCGTTCATAGTTTAGAAGAAGGACTTCAAGCAGAGAGAGAGGGAGCAGACTTTGTCATTTATGGACATATTTATAGGACTGATTCCAAACCAGGCATTGCTCCTCAAGGTCTACAAAAATTAAGGGAAACAACAAGGGTCTTGGACATCCCTGTCATCGCCATAGGAGGAATAATTCCAGAAAATGTCTCGGAGGTGTTAGCGACAGGAGCACGAGGAGTCGCTGTTATGTCTGGAATATTTAGTAGTCCGGATTATAAAAAAGCAGTCATAGCGTATCGTTCCCAAGCAAAGGAGGAGGTACTTTGAATCAACACTATGATGTGATTGTAATAGGTGGAGGAGTAATCGGTTGTGCAGCAGCCTATTATTTGAGTCAGAAAGGACAAAAAGTTCTATTACTTGATAAGGGAAAAGTAGGGGGTAAGGCATCTAGAGCAGCTGCTGGCATGCTTGGTGCTCAAGTAGAAGTTACGGAAGGGGGTCCTCTTTTTGAGATGGCAAAAGAAAGTAGAGCGATGTTTCCGTCTCTTCAATATGAATTGAAAGAGCATTCTGGTATAGATATTGAACTGTTCCAAAAGGGAATGTTAAAGCTTGCTATGACAGAGGCAGAAGCGGTGCAAATAAAAAAATCGATTACTTTTCAGCAAAAACTTGGCGAACGAGCAGGGTGGCTTAGTAAAAATGAAGTGTTGCAAAGTGAACCTTATCTTAGTGATAGTTTTGTTGGAGCAATGAGTATTCCTTCTGATGGTCATGTGAACCCTGAGAAATTAACCCAGGCTTTTTTCCATTCAGCCGTACACTTTGGGACGGTTACAAAAGAATTTGTTGAAATATATGGTTTTCATAAAAATAGTGACAGAATTTCCGGAGTGTTAACAAACGAAGGGGATTTTTTCGGTGACCAAATTGTGCTTGCTGCGGGTGCTTGGAGTGAGCAATTGGTTAAGAATTGTGAGATAGCACTTCCTACTCTTCCAGTAAAAGGAGAGTGTTTGTCTGTTGTAACAAATGAAAAGCTGCTATCCAGTACCATTTTTTCAGAACGGTGCTATCTTGTCCCAAAAAGCGGTAACAGAATAGTCATCGGAGCCACTATGATTCCTAATACGTTTTCAGAAAACGTGACAGTTGGGGGGATTTCCAGCTTGATGATGGAAGCTATGAAAATACTCCCTACCATCAAGGATTCAACCTTTGAAAAGGTGTGGAGTGGAATTCGACCACAGACCAAAGATGGTCTTCCTTATCTAGGAAAGCATCCTAACTTTGCGAATCTAGTAGTAGCAACAGGGCATTATCGAAATGGCATTTTACTTTCTCCCCTAACAGGTAAACTTATTGCAAATATAGTTTTAGGGCAAGCTGTACCCACTTATTTAAAAGCTTTTTCATTAGAAAGGAATCCAAAAGGTACGGAGGTGTAACATTATGCAATTATTCATTAATGGGGACCCAGTTGAGGTACCTGATACTGTTAAAACAGTCTTAGAATTACTACAACATTTTCAATTGGACCAAAAAGTTGTCATCGTCGAGAAAAACAAAGATATTTTGAATAAAGAAAATCACGAATCAGAAGGCATTAGTGACGGAGATCAATTAGAATTCGTACATTTTGTAGGAGGCGGTTAATATGTTGAAAATTGGATCGTATTCTTTTAAATCAAGGCTATTGTTAGGTACAGGAAAATATCCTGACTTTGATATACAAAAGCAAGCAGTAGATGTTTCAGATACTGATATTCTGACATTTGCTGTAAGGAGAATGAATATTTTTGAAGCGAGTCAACCAAATTTTCTAGAAAAATTGGATTTAGAAAGATACACACTGTTACCAAATACTGCAGGGGCAAAAACTGCAGAAGAAGCAGTAAGGATTGCCAAACTCGCAAAAGCTTCTGGCCTTTGTGACATGATTAAAGTGGAAGTAATTGGTTGTTGGAAGACCTTGCTCCCAGACCCTGTAGAAACATTAAAAGCGACAGAGGAACTGTTAAAAGAAGGATTTACTGTTTTACCGTATACTTCAGACGATGTTGTCCTTGCTAGAAAACTAGAGGAACTTGGTTCACATGCTATTATGCCAGGTGCATCCCCTATAGGTTCCGGACAAGGAATAATCAATGAGTTAAATTTAAGCTTCATTATAGATCAGGCAAATGTCCCTGTTATAGTGGATGCCGGAATTGGTTCCCCTGCAGATGCGACGAAAGCAATGGAGCTTGGAGCAGACGGAGTATTGCTTAATACAGCAGTATCAGATGCAAAGGATCCAGTCAAAATGGCACATGCAATGAAGCTTGCCATTGAAGCTGGCCGTCTCGGATATGAAGCAGGTAGAATCGAGAAAAAAAGCTATGCATCAGCAAGCAGCCCGACAGAGGGAATGAGTGTTAACTAATGGAAAGATATTCACGCCAAACTTTGTTTAAACCGATTGGAGTAGAAGGACAAGAAAATATTAAGCAGAAACATGTCCTTCTCATCGGTGCAGGTGCTCTTGGTACTGGAAACGCAGAAGCGTTAGTACGGGCTGGTATAGGAAAAATAACCATTGTTGATCGTGACTACGTGGAATGGAGTAATTTGCAACGTCAGCAACTTTACACAGAAAAGGATGCAAAAGAGAGAATTCCGAAAGCAGTAGCAGCAAAAAAACGGCTTCAGCAAGTAAACGCTGAGGTGGAAATAGAAGGTCATATTAGTGATGTCACAGCTGAATATCTGGAAGAAATGGTAAAAAAAGAGAACATTGATTTAATGCTGGATGCTACAGATAACTTTGATATCCGGATGATCATGAATGATGTTGCTCAAAAGTATAAGATTCCATGGATATATGGTGCATGTGTAGGAAGTTATGGTATCTCCTATTCCATTTTTCCAGGAGATACCCCTTGTTTGCAATGTCTATTAAAAACTGTCCCATTAGGGGGAGCTACTTGTGATACGGTTGGAATTATTGCTCCTGCAGTGGGTATGGTAGTGGCTCATCAAACAGCGGAAGCTCTAAAGATTCTCACAGGGACTAACATTGCTGCTTATAATCGCAAGTTAATCTCGTTTGATTTATGGAAAAACCACTATGTCTCCATGAATGTGAATAAGTTGAAAAGCTCTGATTGTCCTAGTTGTGGAGATGCACGAACATATCCCTATCTGACTTATGAAAACCAGACCAAAACTGCTGTTCTTTGTGGCAGGGATTCAGTTCAAATCAGACCAGGGAGCAAAAATGCTAGTAGAAATTTAAGTGAGCTTAAAGAGAATTTATCTTCTCAATCAATAAAAGTAGAAGTAAATCCCTATCTTGTATCTTTTCAAGTAGAGGATGCCAGATTGGTAGCTTTTCAGGATGGCAGAGTTCTTGTGCACGGAACAAAAGATATATCAAGAGCCAAATCATTGTATCACCGATATTTTGGATAAGGGACTGAGGAAAAATGATACCAAAAGTATTAACCATTGCAGGTTCAGATAGTGGTGGAGGAGCCGGGATACAGGCAGATATTAAAACATTTCAGGAATTGGATGTTTATGGAATGTCTGCCATAACCGCTTTGACTGCACAAAACACCCTTGGGGTTCAAAGTGTTTATTCCATCCCAATAGATATGATATTGGAACAATTGGCTTCTATTCACGAAGACCTTCGTCCTGACGCATTAAAAACGGGAATGCTTTTCAGCAGTTTTATTATAGAAGCTGTTTCTGACAAGATAAAAGAATACGGTTGGGGTAACCTTGTTGTTGATCCAGTAATGATCGCAAAGGGTGGGGCAATGCTTTTGCAAGAAGATGCCATTAAAGCAATACGAGAGAAACTTTTACCACTTGCCAAAGTTACTACTCCTAATATTCCTGAGGCTGAAGTGTTAACAGAGATGACGTTAGATACGATGGAACGGAGAAGAAAAGCAGCAAAAATACTTCAAAGTCTTGGTTCAGAAAGTGTAGTTATAAAGGGTGGCCACGGAGAAGGAGATACATTAATAGATTTGTTGTATGATGGAGTATCATTTATAGAATTCAAAAGTGATCGAATTCATACACGCCACACACATGGAACGGGTTGTACTTTTGCAGCTGCTATCGCCTCATTCTTAGCAAAAGGTCAATCTGTGGATATAGCTGTGAAAAATGCCAAGCAATTTATTCAGAAAGCAATTGAAAATGAACTTGGTATCGGTGGCGGACATGGGCCAACTAATCACTGGGCACACAGAAAGGCAAGTGTCAGTTTATGAATAGAGATATGTTGAATGTCTACTTTGTAATGGGAACGGAAAATTGTAATGGCAAAGACCCCAGTTTCGTTTTACAGGAAGCTATTAGAGGCGGAATTACCCTTTTTCAATTTCGGGAAAAAGGAGATACTGCCCTCCAAGGTCAGGAGAAGGTTTCCCTTGCAATAAAATTACGAGACATATGCCATCAACATAAAGTTCCTTTCATTGTTAATGATGATATTAATCTTGCATTGGAAGTGAATGCAGATGGTGTTCATATTGGCCAAGAAGATGATGATTTTATTAGCGTAAAACGCAGATTACCTGCTAAAAGCATCATTGGCGTCTCCTGCCATACCCTAGAAGAAGCTGCTAAAGCAATTGCGGATGGCGCTGACTACCTAGGTGTTGGGCCGATGTTTTTTACCACAACAAAAAAAGATATTCATGCAGTACAAGGACCAAAAGTGATCCGGGAAATCAGAGATAAGGGTTATACGATTCCGATAGTTGGTATCGGTGGTATCAATAATAGTAATGCTAGGAAAGTATTAGAGCATGGTGCAGATGGCATTGCAGTTATTTCGGCTATTTCTATGGCAACATATCCTTCTAATGCTGCCTTTGAACTTAAAGAGATTCATAAAACTGTCAAAAATAATTCACCTATTTGAAAAAAAAATGATATAATAAAAAGACCATTTACTTTATGACATGTTTGCATTTTTCCCACTCTGATATGAAGAGTGGGATTTTTTTGTTTTCCTCGTTTAATAGAAAACCTGCTTAAAAATCTTCAGTTGGGGAGTTGTACATCGAAAGGTTATTCAACCATCACCAAAAGTTCGTGTGCTACCTCGAAAGGTTATCCAAATACCATCATTGCTTTTCAAAAACCCACTAAATGGTTTCCAAATACCTCGAATAATGGTAGTAATTAAGTGAGACCAGGATTGCTAGCTACAACTCTTATGACTATTTTAGTAAGAGGGCAGTGATTTTTCATGTAGTTTAAAATGGTATCAAAATTTACAAAACATCTTCTCTTTTTCAAAACTATCTTAAAATTAGGTGAAATTGTCATTGACAATAGCTTGTCTGCGGTGGTAAGTTTAGAAAGTGGAAATTATATGAATTGATACAATAATAAAAAGGAAAAGGAGGGAAACGAGATGATGATGATCATGTTAACAGATGCAATTAAAGTTAAAGCCAATAAATTTAATAAGTCTCGTGACCTGTCCTGTAAGAATGGTGTTAGGCTTTAAACCTCCATTCTGGCATATCCTTTTTCTATATATTGGATAAAGTGTAAATTACACAGGTCACCATTATGGTGTGACGTGTGCTTTTTTATGGATTAAAAGTGGCATACCACATTGCGTTGGTATGCCATTTTTTTGTTTTGTTTTATTTCTATATTTTTCCACGCATAATATGGGCATACTGCTCGGAATCATTAGGAGGTAACAATTATGCAAAATGTTTATGTTCGATTCATGATGTACAAAGTGGCTTCAGATGGTGGGTAGCAAAAAAATAGAACTCATCATAGAAGGGAGAGTATACAATTATGTTTTCTGTACTAGGAAAATTGGGTTGGTTTTTTAAACAATATTGGAAAAGATATTTAGTAGCAATTTCGTTACTTATATTTGCAAGTATTTTGGAGGTTATACCGCCAAAAATGATTGGAATGGCTATAGATGATATTCAGGCAGGGGTATTTACTACTGAAAAGATTGTACAGTATGTGTCATTTCTAGTGATTTTAGCGTTCGTGACATATGGAATTACTTATGTCTGGATGTTTCAGCTTTTTGGAAGTTCATTTTTGGTTGAAAGATCACTAAGGTCAAAGTTAATGGGACATCTATTGAGGATGACCCCAACGTTTTATGAAAAGAATCGTACGGGTGATTTAATGGCTCGTGCGACAAATGATTTAAAGGCGATATCAACAACTGCAGGGTTTGGTGTCCTCACTTTAATTGATTCGAGTGTGTTCATGCTTATCATTCTTGGTACCATGGGATTTATGATTAGTTGGAAGCTAACTTTGGCAGCTATCATTCCCCTCCCATTAATGGCGCTGGCAATGAACATTTATGGAAAGAAAATTCATCAAAGATTTACGGAAGCACAAGATGCTTTCGGGGACATGAACGATAGAGTATTGGAATCGATCGCTGGTGTCCGTGTCATAAGAGCATATGTGCAAGAAAGAGCAGAAGAAGGCAGATTTCATCAAATGACAGATGATGTCTATAAAAAAAATGTCAAAGTTGCCATTATTGATTCTTTATTTGATCCAACCATTAAATTATTGGTAGGGGCAAGCTACTTAATTGGTTTGGGATATGGCGCATACTTAGTTTTCCATAAGTCCATTACTCTGGGAGAACTAGTGGCATTCAATGTCTATCTTGGTATGTTAATATGGCCAATGTTTGCTATAGGTGAATTAATCAATATCATGCAGCGAGGAAATGCATCCTTAGATCGTGTAAATGAAACATTAGCATATAAAGAGGATGTAAAAGATCTTCCAGAAACAATTCATGTAGAAAAACCGGAAACTATTGATTTTCAACAGGTATCTTTTCGTTACCCCTCCTCCAATACCGATAATTTGAAGAATATCTCCTTCCATCTTAAGGCAGGGCAGACCCTTGGAATTGTGGGCAAAACAGGAAGCGGTAAAACAACGCTGATTAAACAGTTGTTAAGAGAATATCCTCTTGGCTCTGGTAACATCAAAGTGAATGAGGTGAACCTTGCCAAGGTTTCACTTGATAGTATCCATAGTTGGATCGGTTATGTACCGCAGGATCATATTCTTTTCTCGAGATCTGTTAAAGAAAATATTTTATATGGAAAAGAGCATGCATCGGAAACAGATATCAAACATGCTATTAAAATGGCAGCATTTGAGAAAGATTTAAAAATGCTTCCAGACGGATTGCAAACATTGGTGGGAGAAAAGGGAGTTTCCTTATCAGGTGGGCAAAAACAACGTATTTCCATTGCACGTGCATTAATTGCAAATCCCGAAATACTTATTTTAGATGACTCGTTGTCAGCGGTAGATGCTAAAACAGAGGCAACTATTATAAAAAATATTAGAGATGAGCGTTCTGGAAAAACAACACTTATTACTACACACCGATTATCAGGTGTTCAACATGCAGACTGGATCATTGTTTTAGAAAATGGAGAAATTGTGGAATCCGGAATGCATGACCAATTAATGTCACTTGGTGGTTGGTATAAAGAACAGTTCGAGCGCCAACAGGTTCAATCGCCGAAAGGAGGCGAAGTATTAACATGAAGGAAATAAAATCAGGTAAACGATTATTTAGATATGCACTAACCCAAAAGAAAGTCATTATTTTTGCATTATTAATGCTATCCATCGCAGTTTCTGCAGAGCTTACAGGACCTTTTATTGCTAAGCGTATGATTGATGAACATATTCTAGGTATCGAAAAACGATGGGTTCTTACTGAAGAAAATGGAACTGACCATGTGTCTTATAATAATGCGTTTTATATTAGAGAAGATCGAGTTTCAGAAGATGTGAATGTATTAGATGAAAATACGGCAAGAATCCTTCAAATCGGAAGAGATTATTATTTTATTCCATCTGATATAGAATTTGATGGGGAAAGATCAGTAAATAATGGAGAACTAACTATTACAAGAGGTGAGCTGACAGCCACATATCCAGCACAGGAGCTTTCTAACAGTGAGCTGATCAGCTTCTATCAACCAGAAGTAAAATATATCATCTATTTAGTCGTCCTATACTTTGGTTTACTTGTAGTGGCTTCTTTTTTCCAATATGGACAAAGCTATTACTTACAAACTTCAGCAAACAGAATCATTCAAAAAATGCGTGAAGATGTGTTTGGTCAAATTCAAAAATTGCCAATCCAGTATTTTGATCATCTACCCGCAGGAAAAGTCGTGTCTAGGATTACCAATGACACTGAAACTATTAAAGAATTGTATGTAACCGTATTGGCAACATTTTTCTCAGGAGTCATTTACATTACAGGTATTTTTATTGCGCTATTTTTACTTGATGCAAGATTAGCTACAATCTGTTTATTACTGATACCTATTCTTATTGTTTGGTTTATTATTTACCGTAAATATGCATCTTTTTATAATCATAAAATTCGTGCTCTACTGAGTGATATTAATGGAAATATTAATGAATCGATTCAAGGAATGCCAATTATTCAAGCATTTCGCAGACAAAAGAAAGCGAAGGAAGAGTTTGAAGGCTGGAATGAACAACATTTTACTTTTCAAAAAAAACTTTTAAGCCTGAATGCATTGACTTCCCATAATTTGGTTGGGGTGCTTCGTAATATTTCGTTTGTCGTTGTCATCTGGTATTTTGGAGGAGCATCCCTTGGGATTGGAACCATGGTTTCACTTGGTGTTTTGTATGCATTTGTCGATTACTTAGGGAGAATGTTTGGCCCGATTACTGGTATGGTCAACCAGCTTGCAAATTTGGAGCAGGCACGTGTTTCGGCGGTGAGGGTATTTGAACTTATGGATGAAGCAGGTATTCAAGTTTCAGACGAAAGAAGTCCTCGCTATGAGGGGAATGTGACGTTTGACTCCGTTTGGTTTGGCTACAAGGAGAATGACTATGTGTTGAAAGACATCTCTTTTGAAGCAAAAAAAGGAGAAACAATTGCACTTGTTGGTCATACTGGATCAGGAAAAAGTTCCATTATGAACCTTTTATTCAGATTTTATGATATCCAAAAAGGAAGCATACAAATAGATGGTCAAGAAATTTCTGACGTACCTAAGCAAGTAATTAGACAGCATATGGGCATAGTCTTACAAGATCCGTTTCTATTTTCAGGTACCATTGCATCCAATGTAAGCCTGGAAGATGAGAGAATTTCAATGGAGCATGTAAAAAAGGCCCTTAATGATGTTGGGGCAATGGATTTTGTTCAGGCGTTACCTAAAGGATTAGATGAGCCAGTTATTGAAAAAGGAAGTACTTTATCTTCCGGACAAAGACAGTTAATCTCATTTGCACGCGCACTCGCATTTGATCCAGCAATTCTAATATTGGATGAAGCAACAGCAAGTATTGATACAGAAACTGAAGCAATCATTCAGAAAGCCTTGGAAGTATTGAAAAAGGGAAGAACTACGTTTATCATTGCCCATAGGCTTCCTACTATTAAAAATGCAGATCAAATTCTAGTGTTAGATCGTGGAGAAATTGTCGAAAAAGGAAACCACGATGAATTGATGGAAATAAAAGGTAAGTATTATCAAATGTACGAACTCCAGCAAGGATCAAAAGGACTTGCAGGATAATGCAAAGGTCTATGGGGCTAATCCCATAGGCCTTTTTATATAAATTGACAAGAATAAGTTTGCAGAAGTGTTGGAAAGGATAAAAATAAAACAAAGTCTTTGACAAGTCCTATGACTTTCTATACTATTCAATATGTGCTAAAAATTAATTCATATAAGAATACTGGGGGTTTAATACAATGAAGAACAAAATTCTTTCCTTATTTGCACTAGTTCTCCTTGCTGGAACAGTTCTAAGTGCTTGCGGTACAAATGATAATAATGCTGGTACAGGTGATACAGCAGAAAATAATCAGGATAATCTATTAGCAAAAGTTCAAGAAGAAGGTGAGCTTCTAATTGGTACGGAAGGTACTTATCCTCCGTTTACGTTCCATGATGATTCAGGTAAATTAACAGGATTTGATGTGGAATTAGCAGAAGCTATAGCTGAAAAGCTTGGAGTAGAAGCTAAGTTTATGGAAACTCAGTGGGATGCCATGTTCGCTGGACTTGATTCCAAGCGTTTTGATATGATTGCAAATCAAGTGGGTATTCGTGATGATCGTAAAGAAAAGTATGATTTCTCTGATCACTATATCTCATCAGCAGCAGTATTAGTCACAAAAGAAGATAATACTGAAATCAATGGTTTTGAAGATATTGAAGGCAAAAAGTCAGCACAATCATTAACAAGTAACTACGCTGACCTTGCTCGTGAGTATAACGCAGAAATTGAAGGTGTAGAAGGTTTTAATCAAGCAATCGAATTACTTAATTCCAATCGTGTGGACGTAACTATTAATGACAAACTTTCTGTTCTTGATTTCCAGAAAAACCGTCCAAATGCAGCAATTAAAATTGCAGCAGAACATGAAAATGCAGCACAAAGTGGATTTATGTTCCGCCAAGGTAATGAAGAGTTAGTGGAAGCTGTTAATAAAGCATTAGCTGAAATTATCGAAGAAGGCACGTACGACGAAATCTCTGAGAAATGGTTTGGTGAAAATGTACTTAACTAGTATATTGGCGGATCCAGAACGTCTTGAAAGATGGATTACCATTGCACAAAGTTCCCTTCTCCCATTATTGAAGGGAGCTTTGTCATATACAATTCCATTAACTTTATTATCATTTTCTTTAGGTTTGTTTATTGCCGTACTTACGGCGTTGGCACGTATCTCACCGATTAAACCTTTGCAGATTGTGGCAAGAATCTACGTTTCCATCATTAGAGGTACGCCGTTACTTGTGCAATTATTTATTATATTTTACGGTCTGCCTTCTGTAGGAGTTACAATAGATCCATTTCCAGCTGCCGTAATTGCTTTTTCATTAAATGTTGGTGCATATGCATCAGAAATTATTCGTGCGGCCATTCTTTCTACACCGAAAGGGCAATGGGAAGCAGCTTACTCAATGGGAATGAGTTATCCGCAAGCATTAAGAAGAATTATTCTTCCCCAAGCTTCAAGGGTATCCATTCCACCGTTGTCTAATTCTTTTATAAGTCTTGTCAAAGATACTTCGCTTGCCTCTTTAATATTGGTAACAGAAATGTTTAGGATTGCACAGCAAATAGCAGCTACCAATTATGAGTTTTTACTGCTATATATACAAGCAGCTGCTATATATTGGGTAATCTGTTTCTGTCTATCACTAATTCAAGGAAGGATTGAACGTAGGCTGGATCGCTATGTAGCAAAGTAGAATTGTTAGTTAAAAGTAAAGGAGCTCCTGTGATGATATCAGTAAAGAGCTTATATAAGCAATTTGGAGATTTAGAAGTTTTAAAAGGAATTGACTTACAAGTGGAGCAAGGAAAAGTTGTAGTTGTTATTGGACCTTCCGGTTCTGGAAAAACAACTTTGTTGCGTTGTTTAAATATATTGGAAAAACCAACTTCAGGTATTGTTGAAATAGATCAGCAGTCATTGGATTTTTCTCAAAAAGTTCCTTCAGGGAAAATTGCAGACTTTAGACGATTGACAGGCATGGTTTTTCAAAATTACAATCTTTTTCCTCACATGACAGCCCTACAAAATGTAATGGAAGGACCCATTACAGTAAAAAAAGAGGAAAAAGCGAAAGTAAAAGAGCGAGCTATTAGCCTTTTACATAAAGTTGGACTTGGTGACAAATTAGATTTCTACCCTTTTCAGCTTTCAGGTGGCCAGCAGCAACGTGTCGGAATTGCCAGAGCGCTTGCCATGGAACCGAAAGTAATGTTATTTGACGAACCAACTTCTGCGCTTGATCCAGAGCTAGTCGGGGAAGTATTAAGAGTTATGAAAGAATTGGCTCATGAAGGAATGACTATGGTTGTTGTAACACATGAAATGAAATTCGCAAAAGAAGTTGCCGATGAGGTAATATTTATGGATGATGGGAAGATTGTGGAGCAAGGAGAACCAAAGGAAATATTTGAGAACCCTATTACTGACCGTACTAAGCAATTTTTGCGACTTATAGAGAGTGGAGTTTAATAGCTAGGATAAGGCCTCGTTAGTGGATTAACGAGGTTTTTTATGTACTAAACTGCACTTTGTTTATATTTCTAATAAAAGCAAGACACCTCAAAAAATGAGGTGTCTAAGCCATAGTATAAAATTTTCCTAACTAAAAACTTATCTTCCGCCTAGTTGTTGTTCAGCCATTTGAACTAAGCGTTTTGTGATTTCTCCACCAACAGAACCGTTAGCGCGTGAAGTTGTGTCTGCACCAAGGTTTACCCCAAATTCTGTAGCAATTTCATACTTCATTTGGTCGATTGCTGCTTGTGCTCCAGGTGCTACTAATTGATTAGAAGAATTGTTTCTGCTTGCCATGATGTAATTCATCTCCTCATAATATGGTTTTGGTTGGACCTGCTGGATTTGCACCAGCGTGCGCATTTTGTTCTACGCTCACCTATGGAAGGTCCAGTAGTGGAAAAGCCGTTACTTGTATTATAAGAAAATAGAAAAATCCTTATTCATAATTAAAAAGGTAATTTATGGATATTTAAAAATATTGACGTAAGAGCATGTTTTTGTGAGGAATGGTGAAATTATTAGTGGATAGTAAAGATGAATCGGAGGAACAGAAATGGATATCTGTCCATTATGTAATGGTTTGGAAGAATACGTGGCAACATGCGATTTCTGTGGAAAACAGTTAATAGATCAAGGAAGGGTCACAGATTTCTTAGATAATTATAGTGCTTATATGGATATCAACCTGTTAAAACAAGTGGACGGAGAATTGGAGAGTGTGAAGAATCATACATGTATTCATTTGGTGCTTTGTACTGGGTGTCAGGCGGAACATATCATATCTGTTAAGGAGTAGGGAGGGCCTTTTGAGTTTTATTTATAATATCGGACTAAACTGGAGGAACGCCAATCTTAGTCCCATTAGCCCAATCCTAATTTGCAGAAAAAGAGGTTGTTAGGAAGCCATAAATTAATGACTTCCTAACAACCTCTTAAAGAGAAATTAAGAACGAATACGAGATTCAGTTTCAAAATCGAAGAAGTGACATTTGTTCATGTCTAGTGCAAGTTGAAGCTTCTGTTGAGGCTTTACATCTGTACGTGAATCAACACGAGCGACGAAATCTTGTCCATGGATTTGAGAGTAAAGCATGGATTCTGCTCCAAGTAGCTCGGAAACTTCAATAATTGCTTCAATTGTGCTTCCGACAGAGGCCTCAATGAATACTGGCTCATCATGAATGTCTTCTGGACGGATACCAAGAATAACTTCTTTGCCAACATATCCTTGATCACGAAGTACTTTCATTTTTCCTTCAGGTACACTAATTTTTTGCTCGCCAATATGGAATGCACCATCTTCAAGTTTTCCATTGAAGAAGTTCATGGCAGGAGAACCGATAAACCCACCTACGAAAACATTTTCTGGATTTTCGTAAACTTCTTTTGGTGATCCAACTTGTTGAATGATACCATCTTTCATTACTACCAGACGAGTAGCCATTGTCATTGCTTCCGTTTGGTCATGTGTTACATAAATAGTTGTTGTCTGTAAACGTTGGTGAAGTTTGGAGATTTCCGCACGCATTGCTACACGAAGCTTTGCATCAAGGTTAGATAACGGCTCATCCATTAAGAATACTTTTGCATCACGTACGATAGCACGACCAAGAGCAACACGCTGGCGCTGACCACCAGATAATGCCTTTGGTTTACGATCTAAATATTGCTCAAGGCCAAGGATAGCTGCAGCTTCTTTAACACGACGATCAATTTCTTCTTTTGGGAATTTACGTAATTTCAAGCCGAATGCCATATTATCATATACATTCATATGTGGATACAATGCATAGTTTTGGAATACCATTGCGATGTCACGGTCTTTTGGTGCAACATCATTCATTCTTTTGCCATCGATTGAGAAGTCACCTTTAGAAATTTCCTCTAAACCTGCAATCATACGAAGTGTAGTGGATTTCCCACAACCTGAAGGACCGACGAATACGATAAATTCCTTGTCTTTAATGTGTAAGTTGAAATCTTCAACTGCTGTTACATTTCCTTCATACACTTTATAAATATTATCTAATTGTAATTCTGCCATTGTTTTCTCCCCCTAAAATGAAATCGTTTTCTTAATCTGATTCAAGTGTACCGAAAACGCATACATTTCGTAAATGTACAAGGTGCACAAAAAAAAGCAACGTCTTTGTGCAACGTTACTTTTTATGATTACTTTCTAGAATGATGATTGCTAAATAGGCGGACATCGCCCCTTGAAAATTTTTAATATCCATTCCCGTCAATTCTATGAATTTGTCCATTCGATACTGAAGACTATTGCGGTGCATAAAAAGTTTTTTAGATGTAAGTGAAACATTTAAGTTATTCTCAATATAAGCTTTAATACTTTGAAGCAATTCTTGGTCATCTTGTAATGCTTGAAAAAGGAGAGTGGTTTGTTTTACCATTTCATCGTCTGCCTTATTTGTCAATATGTAAGGAATGGCATCTGCAAATGAATGAACCTTACGTTGTTTTCTTGCTTTTTTTGAAAAGTAAAAGCATTTTTTCTCCCACTTGTATGTTTCTGTTAATCGTTCATTAACGTAACTGTAAGAACCGATATAAAAATCTAAATTTGCGTAAAAATCACTTGCGGTTGTATCAGCAATGTCAGAAAAGACAATATGTTCCTCTTGAACATGGTCGTCTTTATATTCAATGATCACACCAGCCGTTGCATTTTCCCATACAATATCGATTGGCTTTTCAAAAAATGCTGATATAGCTTCATTCCACTCTTCTTTGTGTATGGTTGGTTCTGAAAATTGAAAGTGGATAAATCTAATTTGGTCCTTTTGTAGATTCTTAATGAAGTCAGGATCAATCTGTCCTTGATACAAAAACTGAAACCAATTCTTTTCGGATTCTGTCATCGATAAAGTATTTTCTTCTACTTTTTGTAGAAATGTTTCTAATAGTAACATTTCCTTCTCGTTCACAGCATTTTTTTCGATGCCAACATATTCATTGGAAGCTGAAAGAAACCATAGGTAGCGGGAAAAATGGTGAGGAAAAGTGGATTTAATTAATGAATTTGGAAAAAGTTTTTCTAATTGATTGTACATAAGAGTTTCCTTTCCTGCTTACTATGGTTTTATTATAACCAAGAGGACTCTTTGTACAAAGTAAAAGACTAAACAATACAATGAAAAAACTCCTCATATTAGAGGAGCTCAGACTGTTGACAAACCCAAATTATTTTTAGATTTGTATTTAACTGTTGATCTTCGTTGCAGACGCTTCGCTTTCCGCGGGCGGTCCGGGAACCTCCTCGGGCTGCGCCCTGTGGGGTTTCCCATGTCCCTTCCTCCCGCAGGAGTCTGCGCGTCTTCCACTACGATCAACAAGGGAATTGCATGGATTTAAATAAAAATGTACCTTTGTCTACACACTGAACTCCTCATATTAGAGGAGCTTCCGTCTCATTTCAATTGTTTTGGGATGGTGGTTCTTCTTTTTCCAGTTCCCTTGCTTCTTCAATGTTCGTATATCGATCTCTTTCAAATACACTGCCGCCTGCCATTCCTTCATTAATATAACGGTCTATATCCATGAAATATTCATCACGGCCTTCGAACTGCTTGTCTTTGGTTTTCTTTTGATTTTTATCATTCATAAGAAAATCCCTCCTTACTAATTAGTGTAACTAAAGGAGAGAAAAAGATTCTTTGAAAAAGAAGAGTTTAGTCATATACATGAAACAGCATTAACTCATGAATTTGGGCTTCAACAGCTTGTTTTTCTTCTTCAGAAAAGGCATGGGATTCAGGCCATTCTATCGTCCCATTTTTATGGTAGACAGCTTTGACAGAATGTCCTTTATAATAAAATGATAGATGCCAGCCTGGTAGTTGATTGGTTTGATATAAAGGTGTTAATTGAAAGTGTGAAATCAAGCCGTATTCCCTCCTAAAATAAAGAAAAGTGAATGTGCCTTATTAAGCCCTGACAAGCAAAAGACGAATCGGCTTATGACAAGAGCGGCTAGGTGCTGAGTTAGACCATTTTAGTAAAATAATATACGTTCTTAATTTTTATTTTAGCCATTGATGAACATGTTCGACACTTATTAAAAAATATCCTGCTTGATAAAATCGGTTTTTTCGTAAAAAACCTTCGTGATGTTTTCGGCAGCTTGTTTTTTTATTATAGCTTCATCAAAGTCCATGGGCTTGGCATTCAATTCAAATATATAAAACATTCCGTCTGACATTACACCGATGTCAGCAGAAAATTCTCCAATATCATCATAAAAATGAGATAGTTGTTTGCCACATATTCGGATGATTCTTTCCATAGCCATAATATCAGTTTGAATTGGAAGGTCCTCTGTTGAGACAATTACCCCTCCTGCAGGAACATGGGTGGTTACCTGCTGTTTCTTTGCCATTCTTACTCCTATACCCGTTATCCTAAACCGATTCTTATGCAAATGGGCCAAGACCCGGTAATCAAATTTTTTTCCATTCATTCTCACAGTGGGGATAGCTTTTTGGATAATATAATCATTTAGTGCAGCTTCCTTCTGAAAGTAGCGAATCAATTTTTTTATGTTAGGAAATAAAACGGTAGTGGTTGCGGTTGTTTTCATTAGAAATGTATGACCATTTTTTGTAATAAGATAAACACCTTTTCCTTTGTGGCTAAGTCGCTTTTTTATATACACAGCAGAATAATTGGTAAAGAATTCTTCCAGAGATTCTTGTGATAAAAGGGCAGTGTCTGGAAGATAGGGTGCTAAAGTTTCATGGTCTTTTAACTGTAAATATAATTCCCACTTATCAAAGAAGCTAGGATTTAAAATCGGTATATGATACAAAGAGGTTAATTTTTCTATTTGTGCTAACAATTCTTTTTCATCTTTGTAGCGTGCAATTCGATTATAGATAATATCTGGAAGCGGCGTTTTCATCCTTATCCATTGATCGTGTTCCGGCAGATAGCAGAAACCAGTAATTCCGTTATCAGTCAATTTATCAGGTGTGAATACAATCGAGATTCCGCCACCTTCTTTATACAATGTTTTTTGAATCCTTTTAAACAAAGGAATATTGCCAATGAATCCTTTTTTTTCAGGACTTGCCATAATGCCAATTAGTGGACCAGTTTTCAAATCCTGCATGAAGCAAGGGAACGTAAAATGTTTAGGGTGATGCTCTTTTTTAAAAGGAACGGCAAAAAACTTTCCAAACATCACATTAGCTTTTTCCTCGAAGGTTTGATACCAAGTCCGTTTGACAGGATCATAGTGAAGTTCTTTCATGTAAACACCCCTTCCGGATGTTTAATCGTTTTTTCTGTTAAATAAACAGCATATTCAATAGATAGCTTGCGAGTTAATATGTCTTCATTTCGTAGCTTTGGATGATAGAAAATGGAGCGACCAGGTTTTGAATTGGCTTCAAATAGCCATACTTTATTGTCTTTATCAATGCCAAAATCAAACCCTATTTCTCCAATAAAACCAGGTAGATGAGTATCAATGGCGTTGCTAATTAATAAGGAAGCAACATTCAATTTTTCAATGACTGTCTTTTGCTCTTGTTCCTCTTCAAAAATTTCGGGAATGGTTTTAATGATACCACCACTATTGGCGTGGGTAGTAATGCTTCCTTTTCCGCTTAGCTTCGCTGCCAGTGCGCTGACTTGCCATTCACCTTTTTCATTTTTATTAGTATGAACTCGAAAGTCAATAAAGGAATCATCCTTTTTAAGCAGCGGAATTCCTTGTTGAACTAGGTAGCTAGAAAGTTCTTTATTTTTAAAAACATGGGATAGTAACGGCTCTAGGTTTGAGAAACGAAGCAGTTTATTAACAAAATGTTCATTTTTATAACGAACATAGTATAATTCATCTTCACGA
This sequence comes from Sutcliffiella rhizosphaerae, assembly GCF_917563925.1. Classification (GTDB taxonomy): domain Bacteria; phylum Bacillota; class Bacilli; order Bacillales; family Bacillaceae_I; genus Sutcliffiella_A; species Sutcliffiella_A rhizosphaerae. The sequence goes on along the minus strand of NZ_CAKJTJ010000023.1, from coordinate 40,353 downwards.
TTATAGATAATTTTATAAACGCCAAATCCAAGGCTGCCATTTTTAGGCTTTAAGTAAACGAATGGATGTTTAGCTAAATACTCTTCAATGGTCTGAATGGAAACTGTATTTATCGTTTCGGGAAGATACGGGACAATACGTTCCTCTATACGAAGCTTTTGGTGAATGTCCCACTTATCAAAAAATCCTGGGTTAAACCACGGGATCGCATATTCTTTTTGAATGCGTTCACGTGTAGAGGAAAGAAGGCGGTGTCTTTCCGTGCGACGATTTGGAAGCCGATCATATACAACATGAGGAAAGGGTAATGTCTTTTTGCACCATCCGGATTCTGTGAAAAGATATCCTACCATTGTCCCTTCTTCCCAATTAATATGATTGGCACCAAATAAAAACATATAGGCTCCAACTTTTCTTTCCGTAGCAAGTAGTTTAGAAAAGAATACGGAACGCTCACCAATTGGCCGCAGGATGGAGCTTGTAAATCCAGCAGTAAATATTCCGATTAAAGGTCCAAGATGAAGTGTTTTTTCATGAACAAACACATGAATTTTCCCTTCATATGGAAGCAGCAATTGGTCAAATAATTTTTGGGATATCCATAGATGATGTCCACTATTGTAGGTGGCTACGCAATGAATTTGATAGGTACCAAAGGCAATAGAATCAATCTGATATTCATTTAGCATCTCTGGAAGAACTATTTGATCCTCCAGTAAGTCTTCTTTACATTTAATAGCTAACAATGCTTTCACATTAATCAACTCCTGATTCGTTCGCCATATTTAAAGCCAAATGCAAACAATATTTTCCCGGTGCTTCATATATCTCCTTTTGTACTGATGGAGTGGCCATTGTTACTATCTTATGACCTGGCTTGGAATTAATATCTAAAATCCACAAATTATCATCCTTATCCATTCCAATGTCGATAGCCAATTCAAAGATTGGATGAAAAGAAGCTTCTATAGCCAATGGCAATGCTTCCATAATCCTAGTTAGTTGCGTCTCTACATATTTTTTCTGATAAGAGTTCATATTTTTTTTAAGTGAAGAAAAAGGATGCATTTTCCCCCCACCTGCTAAATTGGAAGTTATATGATTCATTAGACCAGTCCGGAATACGCGAATACGCTCCGTCCATTGACCACTGTTGTCTTTTTGTAGCAATATTCTTATATCAAAAGGGGTATAATTCCTATTTTGTAGGAGGAAAAAGGGCTGGAATATATAGTCGTTTTTTTTCATTTTTTTATGTAGCCATTTTGAAAAATGCTCTTTGTTCTGAAAAATGTGCTTTTCTTCTCGTGGCTGAATCACTTCTTTTACAATAAATTGTTCAAACATTTTTTCCACCTTTATCAAGCCTTTACCTTGTGAGCCTTTTATTGGTTTCAAAAGCCAGCAATTCCGCTTCTGGAAGTTAGCCTCCAAGAAAGAAACACTTGTCAATCTATAAGTATCGGGTAAAAAGCTTTGTAAAGATGGATTGTCGCAAAGTGATTTGTAAACTTGCCATTTGTCAGGTAACCCGTAGCCAAGAAATGTAATTTTTCTATTTGCTTTTAGTCTCTCAACTGCTTGTTTGTGTAAAAAAGTTTCTTTTGTTGTATAGTAACAGCGGTCATAGATAAAAGAAGGTATGGGAAATGCTGCTTCCTCCCAATCCTTCCTTTCATGATTATAAACGTAGCCAGTTGCCGAATGATTGTCAAAGTGAAGGGCGGCTGGTGAAAACACAAATAATTTCACACCACATGGAGCGATATTTTCCGCTATTTTGGTAAAGTAAGAACTTTTTAATGAAAACGATAGGACACCTAGAGAAATCATGTTATTATTCCCCCTTTAAATTTTCACTGATGAGAAAGAGGCAATACAGTATGACAGCTTTTGTGGAGGGACGTATACTGGTGGAATCTGTAATTGGATTCATGTTTTTCGAGGGCTTCGTATTGACTTCAATTAACCATGGCCTCCCACTAGTATCGATAGCCAGATCAATCCCAAGTTCACCGAAAACCCCTTCAGAAACATTTCCTATCTCTTTGGCAACCTCTAATGCAACTTCACGTAAGTGTTTTACAATTTGTTCGCATTCTTTTTTTTCAAATTTAGTACGTAACGCCTTTTCGACTGAAAGCATTTCTCCGCCTTGTGATAAATTAGAGACAAAAGACCCGTTTTTAGAAGCTCTTGCCGTACTAGAAGTTATTTTCCATCTGTTATTTTCTCTCCGGTGACATAAATATCGAAAGTCAACGGGTCTGTCATCAATGCTGAGTAAATCTAGTCCTTGCTGAATGAGATATTGTCGTTTTTTGAGATGTGGAGCGAGTCGGTGATACAGATCTGCCAAGCTTTTGTACGATTTTAATACATCCTGCTGAAGGGAAGAATAAGCCAAATTAAAGCCGTTCTCTATTTTACTTAGTTTAAATATCTGCTTTCCCTGACTGCCGTGAACAGGTTTTAAAAATAGAGTAGGATATATATCTAGCAAGGATTCTAAGTTCTTATGTGTGAACAATTCAGTTTCAGGCAAATATGGTAGTAGGTGGTCTATGTTGGATAGCTGTTCATGAACTGTCCATTTGTTTAGAAAGTGATTGTTAAAATACGGGATCTTCCAAGTGTGAAGGTCTGTTGTGAATTGTTGAAACATTTTACTCTTTTCATTCGTACGTTTATGGAGGCGGTTATGGACGACCTGAGGGAAAGGTAAGACAGATTCTTTCCAGCCAGTTTCTTCAAAGACAAAACCATTCATACTTTTATCTGTCCAGTGTTTATTAAGCGTAAATACATAAAATATTGCACCTATCTCCTCAGAATATCCAGCCATTTCCCTGCAGTATGTTTCGATAGACCGTAAATCTATCGTATCTTTGTTGATAGAAATCTCGGTTAATAAGCCAATAACAGGACCAATATGCAAACAATCATCTTCATATGACACTAAATATGTTCGTTCTTCATAAAAAAGAAATAATGAATCCAAAACTTGTTTATCAAGTTTTATCAAAAAATCCTCATCATTGATACTTACTACTTGACAATCTATACTATTCCTACTGCATTGGATTTCTAGAGAAGAAAGGTCACAAGGAAGCTTCAATTTTCTTGCTAAAGTTTCACTTATTTGTATAATTGGAAAGGAAGTTTTATTTTCAATAGGTACCATTTTTACGGCTTGAAAGTTCATGATTTTCCCTCATTTTCTTTTTGCTAGGGATTGGGGGAAATCCCTGTTTATATAGTATTTATTTTGAATAAATCGGTGAGTGGAAAGAGGTAAGAAAGATGGATATAGTAATGACTATCTTAATTATGATGGTAATAGGGGCAGTAATTGGTGGTTGGACCAATTCGTTAGCAATAAAAATGCTCTTTCGACCTTTTAAGCCCATATACATTTTGGGAAAAAGGATTCCGTTTACACCAGGACTTATTCCTAAAAGAAGATCAGAACTCGCTCAGCAATTAGGAAAAATAGTAATGGAGCATCTGTTAACTGCTGACAGTATGAAAAAAAAGCTAGAAAGCAGTTCGTTTAAGGAAAATGCAGAAGGATGGATGAGAGGAGAAATTAATCGATTTTTAGATAAGGAAGAAACAATACAACAAGTACTAGATAAGTTCGGTATTAATAATGCTGAAGAAATTATGAGAGGGAACATACAACAAATTGTCACGACAAAATATGAAGAAGTAATGACTGGTCTTCGCCAAAAGCCAATACAACAAGTGGTACCAGCAAATCTGTTGCATTCTGTTGAACATCACATTCCAAGTGTTGCCGAGTTTGTATTAAATAAAGCAATCACACATTTTGAGAATCCAGAAGGCAAGCAACAACTTGCAAGAATGATAAATGACTTCATCGCAACAAGAGGGAAGCTAGGAAGCTTTGTCCAAATGTTCATGGGCAACTATCCACTTGTGGACAAAGTGCAACCGGAAATAATAAAATTCTTAAAGCATGATGGAACAAAAGATGTCTTATTGAATGTTATGTATCGAGAATGGAACAAGCTAAAAGAAATGGAAATGTCGGAAATAGAGAATCGTATTACAAAAGATGTCATCCTTTCTGCTATTCATACTGCTGTTGGTAGAACAATCGATCTTCCAATGTGGATGAATAAAAAGGTTAAAGAAGCAATCAAGCCAATTTATCCATGGTTAATGGAGCAGATGGTTCCAACCACAATTAATGTTTTTAGTAAAATGTTGCTTGAGAAGCTGGAAGAATTGCTACAGAGATTAAAACTTGATGAATTAATACGTGATCAAGTAGAATCTTTTTCACTTGAAGAAGTAGAAGAGATGGTACTATCAGTGTCAGGCAGAGAGCTAAAATTAATCACTTATTTAGGTGCGGTACTTGGAGGTTTGATTGGGTTTTTACAAGGAGTGCTCGTACTATTTTTGTAAACATAGGAACGAATAGTTTGTATGACTTCATATCCTTTGTTATACTGGTCACTAGCATGCTGAAAATTTGGTTAAAAAAGGAAGGGTGAATATTATGGCAAATAATGTATATGACATTGCATATCATTTGGAAGCAGCAGTTAAGGAAAGCGGAGAATTCAAGAACCTTCAAGGTTTATATAAAGAAGTTTTTGCAGAAGAATCAACAAAAAGAATGTTCGAAAACTTTCGTAATATTCAATTGGAGCTTCAACAAAAACAAATGAATGGCATTGAAATCTCCCAGGAAGAAGTGGAGCGAGCACAACAAACAGTTGCGCTCGTTCAACAAAATGAATCAATTGCGAAGCTGATGGAAGCGGAGCAACGAATGAGTATGATGGTAAGTGAACTGAACAAAATCATCATGAAACCATTAGAAGAATTATATAGTAATGTAGAATCATATTAAGGATCGAAAATGAAGTGCACTTCCTACTTAGAGGTGCACTTTTTAGTATGACTATTTAAAATTTATTGTTAGTAGATCCAACTATTTAGTTTTGGCATAGGAAGAGAAGCCCTCCAAGCAAACTAGGGTAAGTAGATTTTTGACGGTTGCATTCAATAAAAACAAATACTTGTTCATGAGAAGCCATACACTTTTTTGCTATGAATGTTCTATTGTTTCGTTCCCCCACATACTCATATCAATAAGGGTAAGTACAAACACCTTAGATAAGGGGGATTCCCATGTTGTATCGCATGCTTGCCATAAATATTGATGGAACGCTGCTTAAATCAAACGGAAGGCTTGCAAAGGAAACGAAACAAGCAATAGAATATGTTAAAAATAAAGGGGTTTACGTGACATTAGTAACCGGGAGAAATTTTGCATTTGCTAAAAAAGTGGCGAAATCACTCAAACTGGATACATTTTTAGTTACGCATGGAGGAGCCTTCATTGCCTCCAAACTGGACCAACCACTTCACGTAAAACGAATTTCTGAAGAAAAAACATTTAATCTCGTTCAGGTTCTTGAAAATTATGATTGTACAGTCCGTATCCTTCATGAACGCTATTCTATCGGGAATAGACTAAGAGGGGCAAATAATCTGATGGCAAGAGCAGTTTTGGGTTCAAGCGATCCACTAATTTATCCAATGCAATTTGTGGAATCCTTAGGTGATACATTAATAGACAATCCGATGTCTCCACCTAAAATGGAAATTTATTTTACCGAACCTGAAGAAAGGGAAAGAGTATTCACAACCCTTAAATCCGCCTTTGAAGGAATAGAGGTACTCGTTCATGCAGACGGTAAAATGGATATTCTCCCAGAGGGTGGAAACAAACTGGATGGATTGCTGGCACTTGGTGAAGTACTAAAAATACACCCACAAGAAATGGTCGTTATCGGCGACACTATAGAGGACCTTCCGATCATTGAAGTTGCGGGGTTAGGTGTGGCGATGGGCAATGCTCCGAAAGAGGTAAAGCATGCTGCAGATTGGATTACTCGAACAAATGATGAAAATGGAGTTGCCTATATGATTAAAGAACATTTCCGAAAGCAATATAAAATTGCCTTTATAAATAAGATGAAAATATAGAAAGTAGGGAGTCAGGCTGAGTCGGGAGCTTGACTCTTTTTTGTATTGTCCAAAATATAAGCGATTCGTCAAGAAGGTAAAACCCAACCTTCTCGTCGCCCCGTCTTATGATTGTCGGGGCTGAACAAGGCGCTTGCGCTTTTCTGATTGTCAGAATATTTGTTTTTTTCTTTTTTTCATGTATAGTGGAATAGATAATTCTTACAACTTTGTTAGAATTTTAACTTTAATGGCATCATTAATATAGATAAGAGGAGGGGTGTGTGATGGATTCTGGTGTGGAAGAAATGGAAGTAGAAACGAGACTTTGTGAGATGGAGGATCAAAAACTTGTCCAAATTGCTCAAACAGGTGATAGGGATGCCTTTGGGGAATTAGTAAAACGATATAGACGGAAGGCAATGACATGGGCGCAATTTATGGCCAAGGATACAGAACTAGCAGAAGATATTGTACAAGAAGCATTTATTAAAGCATTTATACATATGGGATCTTTGATCGATGTCAGCCGATTTACTCCTTGGTTAAGAAGAATAGTAAACAATCAAGCGAATATGAAATTGAGACGTGGTGGTCCTAATAAAAATGAACAATTATTTACATGTATGGAAAACAATTATGCTGCAAAATGGGATTCCATTGACTTTCATGATATCGATCACATTCTCTATCATTTAACAAAGCGGGTGACTAACGATATTCACTTGGAATATGGGAATCCAGAAACACTTATATTAAAAAAGGAAGTAATCGATGGAATTCATGCCCTATTGCACTGCCTCACAAAGAGGGAACGACAAGTATTTGAAGCTCATTTTTTTCAACAAATTTCTCCTTCTGAAATGGGAACACTTTTCGGAATGTCTGTCGGAAATATTTACACAACACTTTCAAGGACTAAAGTAAAGATTAAGCGTGAACGAACACGAATAGACCTTAGCAACTATTTGAAAGTACAGCTTGGTTCTGAAGCTAGTAAACGAAAGGTACTCTCAAAGCCTATTAATCTCTAAAAGGAGTATGGAATGTATGACACTAGAAGTTAAAAATAAAACAATGACCTCTGCAGCCCAGTGCATGTTTGCTCTTTTACAGTATACAGATAAGAAATATTTGACTCTATCAGAGGTAATGGGTTACAGTGCACATGCATTTAGAATAAACATCCACCCAGAATCAGTAAGCCCCGCAGGACCCACCATGTTTGCCCCATACGAATTGGTTTCCAAAAGCCTTCAAACAATTGGGTTACACACACTAACAATCACTGACGTTACTCCTTTATCGGATAAAAGTCTTGCTGATGCAATCAGGATGGCACAAGGACGAATTGATATGGGAGTTCCCATTATTTCTTGGGATTTGTTTGCTCCCGAATTCGGAATAATTTATGGATACGATCATGAAAGGCAGGAATTTTACGCAAAAGATGTTGATAAGGATGGAGCAATAAAATATACAGAACTTAATAATAGGCGATTTAACAATGTCTTTATTTGTGGTTTCTATGAGTCGATACCAAAAAGCATACCTATCATGCTACGTGATGCATTAAGAAAAATAATTGAACATGCACATGGAAAATCACCTTTTGCATCCTATGATTATAAGCATGGACTAGCAGGATATTCAGCGTGGATTCAAGCCTTTCAATCGCAAAAAATGGATGTTTTCGGTAATTCATATAACACGGCTATTGTTGCCGATGCACGTCAACATGCTTACCTCTTTTTTTCTGAGTTAATCTTGAAATGGAGATTGTCTACAGACATAGATAAGCAAGTGCTCACATACCTCGAAAAAGCTAAAGCACTATATTTCAAGGTTGCAGAATGTTTTCAACAACTTCAAAAAATGTTCCCCTTTCCTAATGGAGGAACTCCTAATGATCCTACCAACAGTGCAAAAGCAATACAAATACTTAGAAATGCACTTGAGTGGGAAACAAAAGGAGTGGAAACGCTAGAAATATTACTAGATATTCTGCTTGAATATGAAGATGAAACATTTATGCAACCAGTTGTCCAGGAAAAAACCTTTCAATTTGCCGGAGAAAAACATAAGGGGAAATTCGAAGATTTTGAAATAGAAATACCTAACAAAATGTTGGAATTAATGAAAAAAGAAGAAGGGATTGTTTCCCGAATTATTACTATCAGGTTAGCAGCATATGAACCTCAGACAAGGGATAGAGAAGAGGGGGCATTTATTGTAGCTCGTCCAGTCAGCTTCGAGCCATACGATTTGCCACGAAAAATAAAGTATTATAAAATTACCAATAAGTTTGCTAGTATACGGGGAATTATGAAAGAAAAACCATTGGCGTATGAGAAACTAATGAGCTGGATGAATGAAAATGGACATGTCCAAAATATGAATGAGTATTGTGTTGAAAGGGTAAAGCAACCACAATTCAGGGGTGGGGAGGATGAAGTAGAAATTTTTATCCCACTAGTGTAGAAATGCTAATTGAGGCAAACGATCAAGAAGATTAATTTAAAAATAGGACGGAGATGAGGTTCATCCGTCCTGTTTTCATTACTTTATTGGAATAAAAATATCTAGATTTATACTATACATTTGTTCAAAGTCGATTATTCTATCATCTGTAGCTATTTTCTCAACCGTCCAGTTAGAATAATTGATTTTATTCTGTTCTTGCATCATCCAGTGAGAAAGCTCATCATAAGCTCCATGTATCTTTTCAACTTTACCTTGATAATTAATTTTTCCATATGTTTGAGGATAGACTGTAATACTAATCATATCCTTTGGTACCGATGCCACTTTTTCTACTTCATACCCAATGAAATACGCAGCTTCATATTCGTTGCTGGGGACTTCTTTGTGAATGCCAACATGCCTCTGAGTATTCACAATATTATCAATCTCTGAAATTCTCCTTATTAACTCTTGTCTAGCTTTTGGAATCTCCGTTACGAATTCACCAAATGGACATGAAATTCTAAATCCAATGATTGTTATTTCACTTAAGGAAACTTTGTGCATCATAACCATCCTGACCATACATCGAATTTATTGCCATTTAAATCGTAGAATCTGAAGTTTTTTCTATTGTTATCATACATCTTAATCTCCTTCACTTTTACATTACGATTTTTTAGCATTTTATGTGTTTCTTCAATATTTTTACTCCTGAAAGTCACTAGCTGCATTTCGTAATCTTTTCCTTCCCACGCATCCGTCAAATAACTAATCTTTACATCTTCAGGGTACTTAACTTGTACAAGAAATATCACTGGACCGTTGCCAAGGTCAAAACAATGGCCATTCCAGGCAAACCCAAGCTTTTCCTCATACCATCGGATGGAGGCATTTTTATTCAATACTGGCAAATAAATAGTATCGACGAAATCGACAATTTGCTTCAATTAATTCGTGCCTCCTTATTTGATTCGCATATAAACTTCTAAGTCCATCGTTCCATCTTCTTTTGGGTAATATAGTTCAAACATTAACTCCTCCGTAAAATCCTTTCTTTCTAATTTATTCTGGAGAATCCAGTTGTCCAAATTATTGTAAAACTCACCCATTCTTGTGACATCAAACGTATCTCTTGCATATGCATAATGCCCTTCAAGACGTAAATAAGATATCCCATCTGGGAGTTCAGTAGGCTTATCCTCTAACAATGCTCCGCAATAGAAAAATCCTACATCATGAGATGGTCCTTTTTTGGGCTCATAAACAATAGACCTAACAGTGTCCTTTTGCATTTCGAACCGCCCTCTAAATTCATCAACAGCCTTTGGTATCACTACTGGATAATCTTCGAATTTTTCAACATTTTTAATGCCTATTAAATGAAATACTCCATTCTTAGTATTAAATTTCATCTTATTTCATCTCCATTTTATCTATAAAATGTAAATAGCTATTTGGCAAATCTCCTTTAAGACATAGGCTAATCGATCAAGAATGGGAAAACAGAAGCCATCTAGCATACTCATCTTATGTTTTTAGGGGTAGAATTCGTCTCTCTGTTATTTTTGGGTGATTGGAATCCATATTTCAAAGTGTGGATCTTGTAGATCCCGATCAAGAGGATATTTCTCGTGTTTTATTGGAAGGATGTCCTCAAAGTATCTCACTTGTGTTTCTCTATAAGTCATATACTCACTATCCATTATCCAACGAGAAATTTTATAATAAGTTTCTCCAATATCTTCTCCTTTCTGATGATTTGTTACAAAGTAGGTGAATTCAGGAATATATAGTTCCATCATGCCAACTGGTATTTCTTGCTCGTTTGTCACTTCGAACATAGAGTAGTGAGCAAATCCATCAGGTCTGGTGTGATAAGACAAACCTAATTGTAAAGTAGGATTGATTACATGTTGTAGTTCATCTGTACGCTCACTCATCTTTTGGATTGTTTGCTTCAATTGCCCGATCTCAGACCATGGCCCCTCCCACTTTAGTCCAATCGCTCGGTATGAAGATCTTTTAACTATTTCATAAGGCTTTGTTTTCATTTTTGCTCATCCTTTTGTTATTTTCTTTGCTTTTCTTCGCAAAACATAATCTTATTTCCTTCTGAATCATAAACTTCAAAGAATCTAACAGAACCTGATCCTTCAATGCTAGAAATAACGTCTACGTTTTTCTTTTTCATAGTTTTATAGGTTTCATCTATGTTTTCTGTATCGAACATAAAGAGATGATTCGGACTTGGTTTTAAAGTTTCACGATGAATGCTGTCCAAAATAAGGTTGGTACTTCCGAGTGGAATGGAATAAATAGTTTGCATGTCAGGAGTTGCAGTGCTCATAAATTCGTCATCCTCTGGTAATCCCATAATATCTCTGTACCATTTCACAGCTCTTGGCATTTGATTTACAATAACGAATACCCCACCAATGCTATGATTCAAAAGTGTTTCTGTTCCATTTGTAGACATGATATTCACCTCGCTTTTAAATTAATTGTATTACTCCCCACATGTTTCCGTTTATATCAATAAACTTCAATACCCAACCAAATCCTTCATCCTGAAAAAATGTTATATTAACATGCAATGAATGTAAGTGATGGGTTAATTCATGAATTTTTTTACTGTGATATAGTAAGATAGGCATTACTTCTTCATTGAAAGTAAAATTTGCTGCTGTATCGTCTCCTGTTTCCCAAAGCATTAACATCGGACCGTTTGGCAAAGATAAAAAAGCATGATTTAGGTCTTCTGACTTTTTGTTTAGGGTGAACCCTAGGTTTTTTGTGTACCATTCAATGGATTCAGCTAAATTATTTACAGGTATTTGCATATGCTCCAATCTTTCAAGAAATAGCTTCTTCAACTTTCATATCCCTCTTTTTTATTGACATACCATGAGTAAATTACCATCAGGATCTTTAAAAGCAAACCAAAGATAATTTTCAATATCTGTTACTAGTTCTACACCTAATTCTTTCATAAACTCAAATGCATCATATATATCCCCTGTTTTAAACATAAAAGCTGGAGTTTGGTATTGAGGGAGCCTATCGCTATCTTGTTTTTTCCATGATGGCATCTCATCTAAAATGACATCAACCCCATCCATCGGAAGGACATATAGGTGTCCATTTTCAATATTTCCCTGTTCTTGTATACCAAGAATCCTACAATACCAATCTTTAGCCTCTTTAACATTTTGGACTGGGATAAAAATACCGCTGACTTTATTTTGAATAGGACTTACGCGGTTTACTTGCTTCATTTAACTCACACCTTTCTCACTTATTTGTTTTCTCGTTTATTCTGATGCAACAAACTTAAATAAACTTACAATATTTTTAAAAATTTTTAAAAAAATTTCATAAAAGATCAATCTTGATAAACATCCGATACATCCGTTACACTAATGGAAGTGAAAGAATGGAAAGGTGATTTAGTTGAAAATATCAATTTTAGGTATAAATGATGATAGATATAAACGTCCGTTAACTCTAATTGCGGATCTGTTTTTTGAAGAAACAGAACTAGTTTTAGGTGAAGATGCATCTTCAGATTTGGAGATAAACTTTGCAATACAAGAGACAGATTCCCTGTTTTTTGTTAATGGAAAACTTTTTGAACAGAGCAGTAGCTTAGAAATGGAACTGGTTCCAAGTGAATCTGAAAAAGATAATTTTCGTAGAAAGAAGCAAGCAATATCCAATGTTTATTTAACCTTGCTTCAAGAGTATACAGGTATGATTCAGAAATGGGGTATTTTAACAGGGATTAGACCTACAAAATTACTTCATTCCAAATTACAACAAGGAATTTCTCGTGAAAAGGCACATCAACAATTGCGGGAAGATTATTTAATTACGGATGAAAAGATATCACTCATGCAGCAAATAGTAGACAGACAACTTCAGGTTGTCCCAGATTTATATAATCTTCAAGAAGAGGTCAGTATCTATATCGGCATCCCGTTTTGTCCAACAAAATGTGCATATTGTACGTTCCCGGCTTATGCTATCAATGGAAAACAAGGTAAGGTGGATTCCTTTCTCGGCGGCTTACATTATGAAATAGAATCAATCGGTGCTTGGCTAAAAGAAAAGGGTATAAAAATTACTACTGTATACTACGGTGGTGGTACTCCGACAAGTATCACTGCAGAAGAAATGGATATGCTCTATGAGCGTATGTATAACTCTTTTCCTGACATGAAACAGGTTCGTGAGGTCACAGTCGAGGCTGGAAGACCAGACACTATTACACCTAAAAAGCTGGAAGTACTAAAGAAATGGAATATAGATCGAATCAGTATTAATCCTCAATCTTACACACAAGAAACTTTAAAAGCCATCGGCCGCCATCATACAGTGGAAGAAACCATTGAGAAATTCCACTTGGCACGTGAGATGGGAATGAATAATATAAATATGGATTTAATTATCGGACTTCCAAATGAAGGTGTACCTGAGTTTACAAATACACTGGAGGAAACAGAAAAATTAATGCCAGAATCATTAACCGTTCACACATTATCATTTAAACGAGCATCCGAAATGACGCAAAATAAACAGCGATACAAAGTGGCGGATCGTCAAGAAATCGGACAGATGATGAGTATGGCAACAGAGTGGACATCGTCACATAACTATGTACCATACTACTTATATCGCCAAAAAAACATACTTGGTAATCTTGAAAATGTCGGTTATGCTCTGCCTGACCAAGACAGTATCTACAACATTATGATAATGGAAGAAAAGCAAACAATAATTGGGCTTGGATGTGGAGCAGCTAGCAAATTTATTCACCCAGTTACAGGGAAAATAACACATTTTGCTAACCCAAAGGATCCAAAATCTTATAATGAAGGTTTTGAGCATTACACAAGAGAAAAGATCCGAATCCTTGAAGAATTGTTTTTTGGAGCTGGTTATCAGATTGTTAACAAAAAATAATAATAGATTAATGCTTTTAGGCTGTAGAACGTCTCTGTGAAAATGGAGAAGCTCTGCGGCTTTTTGTGTTTTTGAAAGATAGTTTTGATATTTTTTAGGCTATTTGAAATGTTGCGTGAAAGAAACTAGGGCAGTGCGTCTTGCGGTTACTTGTTGAATCTTCTTTCTGACGATTGTTCCTTATTCATCTAAAATGGTTTTGCAACACAAACAGAGGAGAAATCAAAAGGAAAGTAAATGCCCGGAAATTTGCAAAATCAGAAAATCGGTCACACAAAAGGGAATTAAGTGCCCGAAAAACAACAAAATGAAAAAAACGGTCACATAGAAGGTAATTAAGTGCCTGGAAAACAACAAAATGAAAAAACCGGTCACACAAAAGGGAATTAAGTGCCCGAAAAACAACAAAATGAAAAAAACGGTCACACAAAAGGGAATTAAGTGCCCGGAAAAAAACAAAATGAAAAAAACGGGCACTTAAAAGGAAAAGCAGTGCCCGAAAAATAGCAAAATAAAGAAATCGGTCACACAAAAGGGGATTAAGTGCCCGAAAAACAACAAAATGAGTCAAGTCCATATTTATGTGTAAAAAGAGTTACAATGGATATATTGCTTGTTAAAGGTTTTGGGGTGTAGGTTTTTAGGTTTGACCTATATCCCTAATGTTTTCTTCGTTTCAAAGGTGTGTGAGAAAGTGAAATTCCGCAGCTCTTCCAAATAGTTAGAGGCTTTTCAAATACTTTGTTTTACTCCAGTCTTCCTCTATATTCATCAGAATAGCACCAATAATTCGAATGGCCGATTGGTCGTTTGGAAAGATTTGAATTACTTTTTCTCTTCTACGAATCTCCCTATTTACTCGTTCTAACATATTTGTCGTACGGAGATGCTTATGAAGCTCTATCTTTTGAGAGTGAAACTGCATGGCATCTTCAAATCCAGCATCTAACTTTTCTATGGTCTTGGCAAACCCTTTAACGTCTTGATACTTGTCCATAAATCGATCCTTAAGTTCTCTCGTGAATGTTAAGTTAGGAGTCTTAAATAGTTCCTTTAGTTCGGATCGAGCTTCTGACGTGCTCTTTTTAGGTAGGGTGTCCATTATATTCCGAAGAAAGTGGACACAGCATCGTTGCCAAGATGTTCCTAAAAATGATTCCTTAATAGATGCCACTAACCCTGCATGGGCATCAGAAGTTACTAGCTTAGGGGACTGTAATCCACGTGATTTTAAATAGTCAAAGAATGCAGACCAGCTTTCAGAGGACTCTCCATGTGTAATCCGTAACCCAATAATCTCTCTGTGTCCTTTTTCGTTTACACCGCAAGCGATATGCACCCCTTAAGAAACCACCTTATCATTCTCACGAACTTTAATATACATCGCATCGACATACAGGTAAGGGTAATAGATCGTATTTAACGGACGATTTCTCCACTCATTCACAATAGGGTCCAAAGATTTTGTAAGGTTGGAAACGAGGGATTTAGACACGCTTTTCCCACATAGCGCCTCTACAATTTTAGTCACTTTACGCGTAGAAACGCCATTTACCACCATTTCAATCATGGATAAGATTAAGGCCTGTTCACACCGATCATATTTCTCAAAAACAGTGGTAGAAAACTCCCCATCACGCGTTCTCGGGACCCTTAGGGTCAAAGAACCCGCACCCGTAATGAGTTCTCTATCGTAATAGCCGTTACAATAACCATTCCGGTTATCAGATCTTTCATGCGGAAGAGCATTAATATACTCATCTCTTTCTTTCTCCATCAGAGAGTTCAACACAAGGGCTAGGGACGCTTTAACCGGTGAGCCTAAGGAGCTTTTTTCTACTTCGGCTTTCAGTTGTTCCAAATTTATTGTAATATTAATAGTGGTCATTATCATTTCCTCCGTGTGTGAATGGTTTTTAGTCGAACACATTGTAACACGGACAATGATAATGGCCTTTCTTTTTACACAATATATGGACTTAATCACAAAATGAAAAAAACGGTCACACAAAAGGGAATTAAGTGCGCCTAAAACAACAAAATGAAAAACCGGATACACAAAAGGATAATAGCCGACATTGTATTCAACCGTTGCACTTGCAACAACCATCCACAAACCATTAAAGAGGTTTCTATTTTTCCCCTTTTCCGTTTATCCTGCTTTTAATGGGATTAATAAAACTTACGAATAAAGATGAGTGAATAATCATTCATTTCAATCTAATATGTATTATACTATAAGTAATTCTAAATTAAGGGGTGGAACATGCATGGCTATCCAAACGGGTGATGTTCTTACATACTCCCGAACATTTTCTGTGGAGGAAACGCTGCAATTCGGCGAAATATCCGGAGACAAAGGCATACATCATGTTGAAAAAGATGAGAGTGGACGTTTGATGGTACATGGATTATTAACAGCGAGCATTGGTACCAAAATCGGAGGAGACCTGAATTACATCGCAAGGAATTTGGATTTACTATTCAAAAGACCAGTTTTTACAGGGGATACTGTTTCATGTGAAGCAACGCTCAGCGATGTCAAACAAAAAGAAGATTACAAGGAAGTTTCAGTAACCTTTGTCTATACGAACCAACTTGGGAAGGAAGTATTGTTAGGCACAAGTTCCGGGATTATTAGAAAGTAAATGTGAAGGGGATGAGAGAAATGGGTATGGTAAATGTCATGAGGAAGGAACAAATTGCCATCGTGGAGTTAAACAGACCGTCATCATTAAATGCAATGAATGTAGAGATGCTTTTTGAATTAGATAAGGTGTTGGACGAATTATCAAAAGAAGATAGTAAGGTTCTTGTTGTAAAAGGAAATGGCAATGTATTTAGTGCTGGTGGAGATATTAAAATGATGGTGCAGAATAATGTTGGAGCCGAATTTGATGAAGTGATGGACACGATTGGTTCCATAGTTACTAGGTTATATTCGATGCAAAAAGTTACGATAAGTGCTATTCATGGAGCGGCAGCTGGACTTGGATTGAGTTTAGCACTTGCAAGTGATATAGTGGTTGCTCATAAATTTACAAAACTGGCGATGAATTTTATAAAAATTGGCTTAGTTCCAGATGGCGGCGGTCACTTTTTTTTAGAAAAAAGACTCGGGGAATCGAAAGCAAAGCAATTAATATGGAAAGGGGAAAATATATCTGCTGAAGAAGCTTGCCGACTTGGACTTATAGACGGTGTAACTGGAGATGAATTAGAAGAGGTAGTTTCAAATCAAATAGCATCCATACTTCAAGCACCATTTGAGGCAATGATGGAAACAAAATCAATATTTACGAAAACATCCTTATCCAGACTAGAACAGTTCCTCGAACTTGAAAAAAATGCGCAAAGAAGGATGCGGCAAACACCTGATCATAAAGAAGGTATTCAAGCATTTATTGAGAAAAGAAAACCGATTTTTTCCACTAAAACAAGCAATGGAACAAAAAAACTTTAAGGCGCTAACTAAGCGCCTTTCTTTTCATCTATGAAATAATACAAGTTTTCCACTAGAATTTGTACAACGGTGAGTACTTTCCGTGTAGTTTAATTCTTGCAATCTTTTTTCACCATATTCTTTTGCTACTTTTTCATTTTCCGCTTCAAATGACTCATCTAACAATGCTTCCCCGTTTTTGCTAAAAACTGTTAATGTGTATTTTCCCATTGGTTTCCCTCCGTCTATACGTAATGAATGAATATTCATTATAACAATATTACTAAAGATTACCGATTTATTAAAGTAATATGAAACTATTATCCTTTAAATCCGTATATGAATAGATGAGCATAGGAGGGATTACTACATGGCGCTAAAACTAGATGGGGTTACCAAACGATTTGGTAATCATGTGGCGGTAAATAATTTAAATTTAGAAATACCAGAAAGTGAAATGTTTGGTTTTTTAGGTGCAAACGGAGCTGGGAAAACTACGACTTTCAGGATGGTTTTAGGTTTGTTGGAGCCTTCAGATGGAAAAATTGCCTGGGCAGGAAAACCAATTACATATAATGAAAGTCATCTAGTAGGTTATTTACCTGAAGAGCGAGGATTATACCCGAAGCTTACAGTTAAAGACCAAATGATCTATCTTGGCAGACTGCGTGGGATGGATAAAACGGATATTTTAAAAGAATTGGATTATTGGCTCGAGCGGTTTAAAGTACCAGAATACTTGAATAAAAAAGTAGAGGAGCTATCAAAAGGGAATCAGCAAAAAATACAGTTTATTGCCTCTACCATTCATAAACCCAAATTATTAATTCTTGATGAACCATTCAGTGGGCTAGATCCTTTAAATGTGGAGCTCTTGAAAGAGGCGGTTTTGGAGCTGAAAAAACAAGGTACTTCTATTGTATTTTCCAGTCATCGAATGGAACATGTGGAAGAGCTATGCGAGCATTTATGTATTATGCATCATGGGCAACCAGTAGTTCATGGAGCATTAAGAGATATTAAGAGGTCGTTTGGAAAGAAAAATGTCATTATTCATGCAGACTTTAACTTGAATTTCCTAGAACATGTTCCTGGAGTTGTAAAGACAAAGCAAACTGCAGAGGGAATGATCCTACAGGTAGATGATGAAGATGTATCCCAAACCATTCTAGAGCAAATTACAGGAAAAGGATATATTAGAAAATTTATTTTAGAAGAGCCTTCCCTAAATGATATTTTTATTGAAAAGGTAGGTGCTTCTTACAATGAATAAGTTTTGGGTCATTTTATCTCATACCTATTTAAGTAAGCTGAAATCAAAGTCCTTTATTATATCCACCTTAGTAACAACTTTACTGATTATAGGACTTACAAACATTCAATCAATAATTGAAATATTTTCAAAAGAAGAAGAAAAAGTAATCGCAGTGTTGGATGAAGATAATTCAGTTTTGCCATTGCTGGAAAAGCAGCTTACACTGACACCTAATAGTAACATCCAATTAGAAGAAGTAAACAATGAATCAGATGCGGAAGAAAAAGTGACAGAAGGTGAATATGACGGACTTCTTGTTATATCAACGGATCAGGAAGGATTGCCTGCAGGATTGTACAAAGCGTCTTCTATCACTGATTCCGACACAATGATGCAAGTGGAAGTTATGCTACAACAAGTGAAAAATGAACTTGCGACAAGCCAACTTGGTTTGACACAAGAACAGATTTCCCAATTATTCACGCCGATTTCTTTTGATATTGTTGCTTTAGAAGAGTCAGCTAAAACAGCTGAAGAACTTAATCAAGCAAGAGGATTAGTGTATGTTCTTTTGTTTGTCATTTATTTCTCTGTCATCCTTTATGCAAGCATGATTGCTACAGAAGTGGCAGTAGAGAAATCATCAAGGGTAATGGAGATTCTTATTTCATCTGCATCCCCAATCATGCATATGTTTGGAAAAATATTGGGGATTGCACTATTAAGCTTAACGCAATTAGGTTTCTGGATAATAATAGGTTACTTTTCACTAAGTAGAAATGTGGAAGGAATCTCATCTGCTGGTGGAGTATTTGAATATTTTGGTGTAGGTGATCTGCCGGTTGCAACGTTTGTATATGCCGGGATATTCTTCTTGTTAGGTTATTTCTTATATGCGACATTTGCAGCTTTTCTTGGTTCTCTAGTAAGTAGAATAGAAGAAATTCAACAAATGATTATGCCAATGACCTTGCTTATTGTGGCAGGTTTTATGATTTCCATGTTTGGGCTTGGAAATCCAGATAACTCCTTTATCCAAATAACATCGTTTATTCCATTTTTCGCTCCGATGATTATGTTCCTCCGAGTGGGAATGCTGAATCTACCTTTTTGGGAAATCGGGCTCGCAATTGGAATACTTGTTGCAACGATCTTATTATTAGCAGTCTTTGGTGCAAAAGTATACCGTGGAGGCGTACTGATGTATGGGAAAACCTCTTCCTTAAAAGATATTAAAAAAGCATTGCAATTAACGAAGGAAAAATAGAAGACTGAAAGAAAAGCATGTGGTTTTTCAATAACCACATGCTTTTTTGTTTACTTGAAAAACTTGATTTTTGAAGCAGTGGTCAAGGCGCTTCCCTTTCTTTAAACACGAACGTGCATTCGTGTTTAAGGCATGATAAAATAGCTATATTGAATAGGGTATTAGAAAAGGAGAGTCCGACATGAAAAAAATCCGTTTCCTTCATGCTGCAGATTTACATTTGGACAGTCCCTTTAAAGGGCTTGAACACTTACCTGGTGAAATGTTCCAAAAGATACGTAAGAGCACGTTCCGTTCATTATCCAAACTTATTGATGCCGCAATTGTACATAATGTGGATTTTATTTTATTAGCAGGTGATTTATTTGATCGGGAGCAGCGGAGTCTCTATGCCCAGGCGATGTTAAGAAAAGAATTGTCTAGACTTCAGAGTGCAGATATTTCAGTGTATATTATCCATGGGAATCATGATTTTCTTACTGGTCATGATAAAAGTTTTACCTACTCTGAAAATGTATCTATATTTGCTGAAGAAGTGGAAAGCAAACCTTTTATCAAGGAAGGGGAGCATTTAGCCAACATTTATGGTTTTAGCTATAATAAACGCCATTTGACAAAAAATATGAGCAGGAAATATAAGAAGCAAAATGAGTTAGTCCCCTTCCATATTGGGATGCTCCATGGAAACTTATCCGGAAGAGAAGACCATGACCCATATGCACCATTCACAGTTGCAGAGCTTATAGATAAAGAACTTCACTATTGGGCACTTGGCCATATACATAAGCAGGAGGTACTTCATTCTAATCCACCTGTGGTTTACTCAGGAAACTTACAAGGACGGCATAAAAAGGAAGCTGGTCCAAAGGGATGTTTTTTAGTGGAATTATCAGAAATGGAGAGTCCTAAACTTGAGTTTCTTGAAACATCCGTTATTGAATGGGAAAGTCATGAGGTTTCTATTGCTGGACTAAACACTTTGGATGAACTTATGGATAAAATGAAAAGTATATTGGAAAAAACGAGAGAAGTAGAAAAGAGTAAATTAATTTCCTTTCAAATTGTAGGGAGTGGGGAGTTACATAATCTTCTATATGAAAATCAGTTGGAAGATTTAATGACTCTGTTAAATGAAGGAGAAGAAATAAAAGATAACTTTCTGTATGTTTACACAATAAAAGGAAAGACAATGGCTCAGTACTCTATAGATAAGCTTAAAGAAAAAAACTTCTATCGAGATTTTTTTTCCATAGTGGAAAATACAGACTTAAAAGATGAGAAATTTGCTTCGCTTTTCAGACATTCTGATGCACGTAGCTTCTTAGAACCTTTTTCTGAAACTGAAAAGGGAGAAATTCTTGAGGAAGCTGAAAAATGGCTTATCACTAAATTCCTTACGATAGAAAAGGGGTGAAAGGATGAAAATAAAAGGATTACATATTTACGGATTTGGTAAATTGGAAGATATCCATATAAATGATTTCTCTGAAGGCATTCAAATATGTTACGGGGAAAATGAAGCAGGTAAGTCCACCCTTATGGCGTTTATCCATGCGGTTTTATTTGGTTTTCCTGCCAAAAACCAACAGGAGTTGCGATATCTCCCCAAAAATGGATCTAAATATGGGGGCAAGTTAGTAGTTGAAACAACAGCTGGCCGTATCTTAACGATTGAGAGAATTGCAGGTAAAGCAGCTGGAGATGTAGTGGTAATGGATGAACAGGGTAACTCCAGCAGTTTAGATGAGGTACTAGAAGGAATGGACAAGACTATGTTTAAAGGAATTTACTCCTTTAATATTATGGATGTTCAAAACTTGAAACTAATTGATTCCGAACAATTAGGAAGTTACCTGTTCTCATCAGGATTAATCGGAAGTGATCAACTTTATAAGATTTCTCAGCAATTAGTAAAAGAACAGGACGAAATTTTTAAACCAAACGGCAGAAAGCCAGCAATTAATAAGCTTTTGACATCAATGAAGGATGAGCAAAAAGCAGTACAGCAATGGCAACAGAAGTTAAATCAATATGAAGATTTGCAAGCAAGACTCCATACTGGTGATGAGCAGCTTCTAATTGTTAAAAACAAAAAAAAGGAATTGGAAGAAAACATTAAATACTTGGAAATCATGTTATCCATTCAGCCTGTCAAAGATAAAGCAGAACAATTGAAGGCGCAATTAAGGGAATTGAAAAATGTTCGTTCCTTCCCATTAGATGGAATTACAAGATTGGAAAAGTGGCAAACAGAAAAAAATTTTTATCAATCAAAGTATAAAAAAATGTTACAAGATGTAGAATCCTATGAACAGAGTTTATTAGAATTGACTTTAGATGATCACCTGTTCAAAAAAGAAGAAGAAATAAAAAAGATAGTAGCAGAACGTGCAAACTATATTCATTTAAAAGAAAAATGGATGTTGCTAAAGCCAGAGTTGGAAGACAGAAAAAAGGAAATAGAAAGTTTAAAGCAAGAATTAAGCTGGTCGGAGCTATGTGATGAAGAGATTGTTCAATTGGATACTAGTTTAGCAACAAAGGCAGAATTAAAAGCACTTATCCAATTATATCAGGAACTGTCCATTCAAAAAAAACGGCTGGATGATCAATTTAAGGTAGTAAAAGACGAATTAGAAATGCAGGAAGAACGTGTAGTGGAATTGGAAAAGGAACTGCTACCGGAAGAAGAAGAATTACGAATGAAACAGGCACTTGCCGAACAGAACAATGAAAAATTGATTCAGGAATATAACATAACTGAGATGCTTATGTCACAGCTCAAGAAGCAGATAGAGATTCAAGAGAAAGAACAAAACAGTAATAAAAGAAATTCAATAGTCTTTTCGTTAATCACTTTAGGTGTTGGAATAATAAGTGCCATCTATTTATTTACACAAAATAATACTTTTATGTCTCTCCTCATACTTTTTACTTTTCTTTTATTTACAGGTATCATTTTTAAACAATCGCAAAAAGGAATTGGTATTCGAGATCTACAGAAGGAGTATCGTGAGCAGGAAAGTAAACTCCAAGATTTAAGGAACAGGATAAACGCTTCGGAATCAACTTTATTAACGGATGACTATAAGGTGACACTTTCTAAACAAGAGCAAGTAAAGCAACTTTTGCAAAAGGAGAAGTTGCTACTTTCACAATGTGATAGAGCATATAATAGAATCGTTGAACAGTTTGAAGACTGGGGAAAAGAAAACTATGCCTTTAAACAAAAATGGACATCATGGGCAAAGTTGAGAATGCTGGATCACATACCAGATACCTCCATGGAAGAGGCATATGAAAAAGTACTTTTGCTCAAAAATTCGATTTCTGCTTTGGTCTCGATAGAGAAAAATAATAACCATCTCCAACAAAAGCTGGAAGAATTTCAATTTAAAGTATCATATCTATCGAAAGAAGTACTTGAAGTAGATGGTACATTATCTGTGGAGGATACTATTATTCATTTTAGTACCTTAAAAAATGAGATATCGGTAAGAAAATTGAAGGCTGAGCAGTTGCGGGAAGAAATCGAAGAAAAGAAAGAGGAAGTAGCTATACTTTTCACACACTATGAAGCCGCAAACAAACAAATAGAAATGTTGTATGAGCAAGCTGGAGCGGAGGATGAAGAGTATTTCCGAATAAACAATCAGAAAAATACAAACCGATTAGAACTTGAGCAGGAGTTATCCATCATTAACGGTCAATTAGTGCATTTACAGAATGCTTATCAAGTTAAACATGAGGAGAATAAACCAGTTGAAGTTTGGCGTTCAGAAAAAGATAGCAGTCAGCAACAATTACTGGAGCTGAAAAATGAAGAGCAAAAATTAATAGAAGAACGATCAGCAGTCCAGGAAACCATTCGTCATCTTGAAGAAGAGGGGAGCTATTCAGATAGCATTCAACAGTTTGAATTGTCAAAAGGAAAGCTGCAACAGTATGCTCGTAAATGGGCAGTATATATGACAGCACAACAGCTATTAAACAATACGATGGAATTTTATCGGAATGTAAAACTTCCGAAAGTGTTGGAACATGCCTCTTCCCATTTTCAATTTCTTACCGCAGGCAAGTATGTCTGTATTCAAGATAATGAATTGGAACGAAAATTGGTTGTTCAGCAAAAAGACGGAACCATATTTGAGCCAAAGGAATTAAGTCAAGCAACGATTGAACAATTGTACATTTCAATCCGTATCGCAGTGGCAACTGTTTGGAGCGAGCAACAGAAGTTTCCATTTATCATGGATGATAGTTTTGTGAATTTTGATCGTCAAAGATCTGCCCTTGCCATCTCTCTACTAAAAAGCTTAGTAGATAATGGGTATCAAATTATCTTTTTCACATGTCATCATCATATTAAAGAGGAACTAATGGATGCGAGAAATGCTAAAGTATTTGAGTTTAAATCAAATGTAGTAGCCGGGCTGAGTTCATAAACTCCGCAATATGATAGGTGTAAATGAGTGCCATTAGTTCCATATGTTATACTAATAAATATCTATTGAACAGGGGGAACGAGTAGATGAAAAAGGGAATTCTCCACTTTGAAGTGGGAGAGCAAGTTGATGTTCATTTACTAATAAAAACAGCAACAAAGGGAATTGCCAGTAATGGTAAACCTTTTTTAACATTAATTTTCCAAGATAAAAGTGGAGAAATAGAAGCAAAATTATGGGATGCATCTATAGATGATGAAAGTTTATATACTCCACAAAGCATTGTAAAAGTACATGGTGATATCCATCACTATCGGGGCAGAAATCAGTTAAAAATAAGGAAAATAAAACCGAAAGAAGATCATGAACAAGTGACGATTTCAGATCTTATTGAAACAGCACCGATGGATCAAGAAGAAATGATGGATAAAATAACTCAGGCTATTTTTGAGATGAAGAATTCTAATATCCAAAGAATAACTCGACATCTTATGAAAAAGCACCAAAAGGAGTTTCTTCAATATCCTGCTGCGACCAAAAACCATCATGAATTTGTTTCAGGGCTTGCTTATCACGTAGTTTCCATGCTTGATCTGGCAAAGGGGATATCTGCATTGTATCCTTCTTTAGACAGGGATTTATTATATGCAGGAGTGATTCTACATGATTTAGGGAAGGTAACAGAATTGTCTGGTCCACTTTCGACAAGCTATACAATTGAAGGGAACTTAATTGGTCATATCTCCATCATGGTTAATGAAATAGGAAAAGCAGCAGAAGAGCTTGGAATTAATGGAGAAGAAGTAATGATTCTTCAACATCTCGTACTAAGCCATCATGGAAAATTGGAATGGGGAAGTCCGAAAATGCCCTTAATAAAGGAAGCAGAGATTTTACACTATATTGATAATATAGATGCAAAGATGAATATGCTTGACCGAGCACTTGAACGTGTGAAACCTGGTGAGTATACAGAGCGAATATTTGCAATGGATAACCGAAACTTCTACAAGCCCACTTTTCATAATTAGTACTAGCTCCCCCTAATCTATCATATGTATAAATAAGCAGCACATATGAAGAGAGGGGGATTTTCAATGCCGTGGTTTATGTTATTGGTTGTTATCGGGATATGTTTTAGTGCATATATGACTTTGAGGTCAGCTAAGGAAGAAAAAGAAATAGAGGATGTCATCATTGAAAAAGAAGGACAAGTTTATATGGATAGGATTCAAGAGGAAAGAGAGAAAAAACAACAAATACTTCAGCATTGATAAGAATTTCTAGGTCATAAAGAAGGGACTGCCCAGAAAGGAATACTTTCGTATGGCAGTCCTTTTTATTAAAGACTTCAATAAAACGACACTGTATATCTCCCGAACAGGCTTTGCTATACTCAGGCTATTCTTAAGACTCCTCAGGCTTCGGGGGTTTAAGGCTTGTATATCAGTCGTTTTTTTATTCCTGTTCTTCCTCATCTTTAAAGGCATTTTGAAGTGTGTTATCTTTAACATTTACGTTGGCAGCATCCAGTATCTTTTCAACAGCAGTATCAACAGAATCCTGTTGTACTTTTGAGAGAATCAACTCATCTTCAATTTCTGCTCTAATGTCTTCTAGAGGTTCTTTTTCTTTTTTGTCAGTCACTTTAATAATATGAAAGCCATACATACTTTCAACTGGTTCGCTAATTTCATTTATGTCTAAGCTGTAGGCAGCTTCCTCAAATTCAGGTAGCATTTTCCCAGCCCCAAACCAATCAAGGTCACCACCATTTTGGGCGGTAGAATCAGTTGAATATTCTTTTGCAAGCTCAGCGAAGTCTGCACCTTCATCAAGTTTTTGTTTTACTTCTTTTGCGGTTTCCTCATCTTCTACAAGAATATGACTTGCTCGTATTTCTGCTTTTTGTTGCTCATAATACTCTTCTATTTCTTCCTCAGTGACTTCGATATCTTCCATAGCTGCTTTTTCCTGCAACATGGATATCCGTAACATTTGTTTCAATTGCTCTTCATCTTTGAATCCACTTTGCATAATAGCCATCTCAAATTGTGGTCCGAGTTGTTGTTTTAATTCATCTACTCGTTCTTGGACTTCCTCATCTGTTACTTCATACTTGTCGCCAAGAACTTTCTCATATACGAGCTCGCGAAGAACGTCCTCACCAATCCGGTCTTTCATTGCCTCGTAAAGTTCTTGTTGTGTAATATTTCCAGCAGTAGTTTCGACAATGACTTCTGAATTATCAGCTTTATTCATATTACATCCTGATAAAGCTAAGAGGGAAGCGGTAACGGCAATTAACCATTTTTTCATTTGAGTCATCTCCCATATGTAGTAAAATGTTCCATCCCATACTATAGCACATTCTTCTATTTTAATGAAATTTAATACTAATGAAGATAAGAGAAAACATGTTTGCTAAACTTCAGTCGTTTTTCTATAAATCAACTTAGGAAAATGGGCATCCATCTATACCAAAAATTGATTCCACACATAAGATAAAACGTATCATGAAATTTACCAACACAAACCTGTTGTCCCAGGATTTCATGTAAAAAACCTAATAATCAGGGTAAACGCCTATGCCTCCTTAGAAATAGTTGCATAAGATATCGTAACAACTCAAAAGGAGGTGTTACTAAGATGGGTGGTGCGTACGCAGGTGGCTTCGCATTAATCGTAGTATTGTTTATCTTGTTGGTAATTGTAGGTGCAGCTTGGTTGTACTAATAACATCTCTAAAAAAAAGGAGGAACTAAAATGTCTGGTGGACATTCCGGAGGATTTGCGTTAATCGTAGTATTATTTATTTTGTTAGTAATCGTAGGTGCGGCTTGGTTATATTAATCTAACCCTGCGAACGACAGGTAGCATGTCTCTTTCATTTATGGACAAAAAGCCTGTCAGTCGAAAAAACACCTTCCAGCATTTAATGGAAGGTGTTTTGTACGTTTTGGTTTATTTAACGTTTAACAATATATCTACATAACAAGAAATTAATAGAATGGTAATAAGGACATTTATGGTTCGGAAAACTTTCGGTTGACGCTCCTCCGGAATTTCTTTCTGAACGCATAAGGCATTCGTTAATTTATTTATGTAGAAGAGTATAAATACAGCTAGCAATACAAACAAATATGCGATAGCCATAAGATCCCTCCTTTACTGCACTCTTGCGTATACTTATTTTATTCTTATGGTTTCTACCTTATCAAATAATTTGCAAAAAAGATACCTTGACATTTCAAATGTATTACAATTAATCTCTCAATGGTATTTTGATTGTCTATATGATAGAGATATTGGTAAGGTACGAAATCTGTTGTAAAATAATTAAAGTGTAATTTGATAAATACATAGCGAGGAATGAAAATGTTGGAAGACAGATTGTCAGCTTTAGAATATCATTTAGAATTGTTAGTGAAACAAATGGATCGCTCAAAATATCCACTAGATTATATAATTATTCGTGGAAACCTTTCAAGAGAAGACGTACAGTCATTATTTTCCACTTGTGAAAAATTGAGCATAGAAATGGAAAAGCAAAAAGCGGAAGGTTTTGTTACATTCACTCCGCTTCTTAATGAGTTCAGACATGCGATACATCCAAGCTTGAATTTGGATGAAACGATTAACGCATTACATATTCAAGGGAAATTTGTTCCCCTAATGGAAGCTTTTCAAAGGCTTACAAGGAAGTAGTGACGCTTTCATTTTTTTCAGTGAGTGTTTCTTCTTTTTTTGTAAGCTTACCATCAATTTCTTCGAAGTCTTCCTCAATGTTATTAAAGGATCTCTCAAATATTTGCATAAAATCTTCTCCATATACGTTCCTGATTACACACATAATATCTAGTAACTCTGGGAATTTCCCATACAGATCATGCATTGGCAATGCACCGCTGAAAACAGAATTTTTACTAGGATCATAGCTTTCCATCAATTCTAGTAGAATTTGTTCCCCTTTATCTGTTAACTCAATATACGTATTTCTTTTATCATTCTCTTTTTTTGAGAAACGTAGTAACTCTCTTTCTTCCAGTTTCTTCGAAAAGTTAAAAGCTGTAGAGACATGCATTACCCCAAACTTGGCAATCTCAGAAATGCTGGCACCTTTTAAATGATAGGAAATCCAAAGTATATGGTGTTCGTTAATATTTAAGTCATATGGCTTTATCCATTGCTGCCAGTCTTTTTCTATCGTTTTCCAAAGCGCTTTGCTAAGCTGTGCTACACGCTGGCTGAATAGCATTGCTTCTTTTAATGAATACTGTCCATTTTGATTTTTCACAAACTCACCTACTTTTTTCTAATATATTACTATCTATTATGACAATAAAATAAAAATTAATAAAGGTCAAAATTTACAAAAAATTAAAATTTTTTAATTAGACGCTTTTTTTCCAACTTTTCTTTCAAGATTTTCTAATTCCTTTTCTAAAACTGCAATGCTTTGTTGGATAGATTCTTGATGTGGCTTAATGCTATTCTTCCACAAATCAACAGAAACCTTCACTTCATTTGACATGTTACCTACTGTGGCCTTTCCTTCTTCAATTGCTTGTGTTACTTGCTCCTTTACTATCAATGCCTCTTTTTTTAACTCTTCAAGGGTTAATTGAATATTTTGTTTAGCATTTTTTACTTTTGCTCGGGTTTCTGCTCCAGAAGTAGGTGTGGTTAACAGGGTGGATAGCCCCGCAATCGTACCACCAATAAGAACTCCCCAGATGAATGATTTCCCATTCATGTTTATCACCTCTTATTAAAAATTATGTGAATATAGTTCAATACCCTAAGATTATTATATAATTCAACATTTATTAAAAAAATCCTCTTTTTATTAATCTCTTTGACTCAAGGAATGTCTAACGTCTTTTTTTGCTAGAAATCGATACATGCAAGAATTACGTACAATAGAAAAATAAACAGGACTAGTTTAAGCGTTTGCCAAAAAAGGCACAAAATATACCAAAATGAGTTTTCACCAACTTCTATATCAATTAAATTGACCATTATTGGGTTAAGCTTGTGTCAGCTTGCATATCTTTGAAGGAGAGGGGGACGAGGGTAATGTCAGCAATAAAATTGTGTTTATTCATTTTAAGCATCTTATTGTTAATTGGCGGGGTAAACTATTACCTTGCATCTCAAAGAGGAGGAGCATATCCTCCAAAAAGAATTTTACAACAAAAAGCGATAGCAATCGGCGGTGCAGGAGGAGTATTTTTTCTTTTAGCAGTTATTGCGACATGGGTTTCTTAAAAACCAGAAATACCTCTGCCAGCACCTACGTTCGATGAGCTATGCGCTATTCTAAAATAAAAGGGGAAATTCCATAGCTGGAATTTCCCCATGAACTTTTTTATTTGGTTTCTAGAATGAGATTTGATCGTTTTGCAATGCTTATGACAATTGGATAAAGTATGATCATAAAAAACACATTTAATGCTACGGTTGGTAATACAATTGTCAGCATCAAGAATGAAAGTGTTAGACCGCTTGGTAATCCAACAAAAAATAAGGCTGCATATAGGAAAATTGCCCCAGATAAAAGGGTACCTATCCCGGTCAATACCGCTGCTTTAATGAGAGGTAAATTCACTTTTTTCATGACAATTAACATGAAAAAGAACAAAAATGCAGTTATAGGTTTTTCAATCATATTGGGTAGTTGTCCGCCAGGAAATGATGTAGTTAATCCTGTAATTACACCAGTAACGATTCCTAGTAATAATACATTTTTCCTTTCTGGAAAAAGTAGAATTCCAAGGAACATCATAGCTAAAGCTATATCTGGCTTCATTCCAAAGATAATGCCTGGTATTACCGCATGTAAGACTGCTCCAAGACCGACAAGCAACGCTAAAGAAACTAATGTTTTTGTGTTCATTTCTCATCTCTCCTCAACTAATCTTTTCTATTGTAATTCCATTAGTACACTCATTGTCTAATGCGAATTATGATTACAGTATATTAAAAATTCTTGTGTTTGAAAAGGTTTACCTATTATTGGATTGGAAATTATCCATAAACTCTACAAGTGCTTTGCAAGATTCCAGGGTAACAGCATTATAGATAGAAGCTCTGCATCCACCTACCAAACGATGTCCAGCTAAACCAACAAATCCCTTTTCTTTAGCTTGATGCAAAAAAAGTTGCGTAAGCTCCTTAGTTGGAAGGGTAAATGTAACATTCATGAATGATCTAGAATCTTTTTTTGCAGTTCCTGTATAAAACCCTTCACTTAAATCAATAGCATGATAAAGAAGTTGTGCTTTTTGATGATTCTTTTCTTCTATATATGTTAGACCACCTTGTTCCTTCACCCATTCAAGGACAAGGGAGAGCATATAAATCGAAAAAGTTGGAGGTGTATTATAAAGTGAATTATTTTCTGCATATGTTTGATAGTTAAGCATGGTAGGGGTGTTTTTATGACATTGTTCCAATAACTGCTTACTAATGATAACTACAGTCACCCCAGAAGGACCAAGATTTTTTTGGGCACCAGCATAAATGAGTGAAATATCCTCAATCGGTATTTTTCTACTTAAAATATCACTCGACATATCTGCAATAAGCGGCACATTAGCAGGTAGGACGGGGAACTCTCTCCATTGTGTTCCAAAAATGGTGTTGTTACTAGTTAGATGTAGATAGGCAGGATTTTTAGAAAGCTGAATGGCAGAAGGTATGGAGCTATATCCTTTGTCTTTTGAGGAAGAGGCGATATGGCAGTTGCCAATTTTCTCTGCCTCTTTTAATGCTTTTTCAGACCACGAACCGGAAAGGATGTAGTTTGCAATGTTATTCGAGTGAAGAAAGTTCATGGGGATTGCGGAAAATTGTAAGCTAGCTCCACCTTGCATAAAAAGCACCTCATATGTATCAGGAACCTCGAGAATTTCTTTTAATAGATTAGAAGCTTTTACGTGAACACTCTCGTATTCTTCACTTCGATGACTCAATTCCATGACCGACATACCAGTATTCTGAAAGTTTAAGAATTCTTGTTGAGCTTTTTCTAGTACTGTTTTTGGTAGAGCAGCAGGACCTGCATTGAAATTATAGACCTTCTTCATCCTAGTAACCCCCTAAAGTATGCAGAAAATATTACTATATATCCTAACACGAAAAATGTTTGAATACATGTAAAATTACAAAAAAAAGACGCGGCTCTTTTCAGATTCCACGTCAAGATAAGTTATTGGATGGCAGAAGCAATCTCAGATGAGATATTTTTAAGGTCTTCAGGTGTGTAGTCGCTTTGATTGGATTTCCAAACAGCTCCAAATCCATCACCTTTGCCAAAGCGAGGCAGAATATGTAGGTGGTAATGAAAAACAGATTGGCCAGCTTCAGCACCGTTATTATTTAGAAGATTCATTCCGATAGGCTTAAATTTCTCTTTTATCGCAGTTGTTATTTTTGGTACAACTTTAAAGAGCTTTTCTGCGATTTCAGGGGTCAATTCATATATGTTTTCCTTATGTACTTTTGGAATAACTAATGTATGACCTTTTGTCACTTGACTGATATCAAGAAAGGCTAGGACATGTTCGTCCTCATATACCTTTGCTGCTGGAATATCTCCGTTAATAATTTTGCAAAAAATGCAATCACTCATCAAGATCACCTCTTTGAATTATTTTTCTTATTTTACCACGCTTTAAGCCACATATAAAACGAAAACAAGCAAGAGCAGAGGCTCTTGCTTGTCAGAAGAGGAAGAGAGACATCGATGCTTCTCATTTCGAATAGGAGAAGCTTACAAAAACAACATTTTAAACTTCAAATAACTGTGTTTGATAAACACCTCATTTGATAAAAAATGTGTTACTGTTTAGCTTTCCTGTTCAATACAATCATCCCCTTGTTACTAAGTTTCACAACTGGAGTAACTTGGTAGTGTGACATTAGATGTCTCATTAATGAACACCACATAATAAAAATGAATATCACAGGTTACAACTTTTAAGATAAAGTGTCGCCTGTAAACACCTCATTTCAAACTTATTCGGAGTCCATTTTAATGATTGATTTTG
The DNA here is from genome assembly GCF_917563925.1 of Sutcliffiella rhizosphaerae. Taxonomy (GTDB): domain Bacteria; phylum Bacillota; class Bacilli; order Bacillales; family Bacillaceae_I; genus Sutcliffiella_A; species Sutcliffiella_A rhizosphaerae. Next base: position 8,453 of record NZ_CAKJTJ010000023.1, on the reverse strand, counting down.
AGTTGTAGAAGGTTAAGTCCCACAACGATTTAGAGAAAATCCTTACCACTTTTTAAAATAAGCAATACTGTCTTTGACAGTCACCTCATTTATAAGAAGTGAACTAAGGTTTCGAAGCTCTCTTCCCCTTCATTACATATGATGCGCACTTTTTCAGAAATTATGTTATGGTAAAATTTATGAAGGGGAAAATAATATATAAAATAAATGCAGAGAAAGAACAAAATAGTATCTTGTTGTTAATCGAAAAACAACAAAGGATGTGAAAACATCCATTTTAAAAAGGAATTTGCGTTATTCTGTAGTAACTATTATACATAGAAGGCTTTTAGAAAGGATAGATCGATATGAGTTTATTGGAAATTAGTGGGTTGACAGGCGGTTACACAAATCAGGCTGTGCTGAAAGATATTTCTTTTCGAGTGAAACCAAATCAGCTAGTAGGGTTAATTGGATTGAATGGTGCTGGAAAAAGTACCACCATCAAGCATGTGATTGGAACGATGGAACCAAAGAAAGGGTCCATAAAAATAGATGGCATTTCCATTCAAGATGATACAACCAAATATCGCTCCACATTCACATTTATTCCAGAGACACCAATACTATATGATGAGTTAACACTGTATGAACATTTGGAATTGACAGCAATGGCCTATGGATTAAGTAAAGAAACATTTGAATCCAGGTTACATCCCTTATTGAAAGAATTTAGAATGGAAAAGCGATTAAAATGGTTCCCTGCGCATTTTTCAAAGGGGATGAAACAAAAAGTTATGATTTTGGCTGCATTTTTAATTGAACCTAGATTATACATAGTGGATGAACCGTTTGTTGGATTGGACCCATTAGCAATTCACTCACTTCTTGAACTGATGGAAAGAGCCAAAAAGAGCGGTGCTGGTATTCTCATGTCGACACATATTTTGGCAACAGCCGAAAAGTATTGTGATTCTTTTGTTATCTTACACGAAGGCGAAGTAAGAGCTAAAGGAACTTTAGAGGAATTGAGACATCAATTTAAAATGCCAATGGCTTCTTTGGATGATTTATATCTTCAGCTGACAAAGGAAGAAAGCAATGTTTAATGTAGATCAATTGTGGAAAAATCGTTTTAGTCAATATGTAAATGATACTCGCAAATACTTACGGTACATGTTCAATGATCACTTAGTGATTGTCATGATATTTTTATTAAGTGGACTTGCACTCGCGTATCAGAATTGGTTGGAAATTGTTCCTCCTGATTTTCCATATGCTCTCTTAATGGGAGCAGTACTTTCATTGTTATTGACAAGAGGTAGTATCCATACATTTTTGAAGGATCCTGATCTTGTCTTCTTGCTACCATTAGAAGAAAAATTAAAACCTTATAAAAATAAATCGTTTTTGTATTCCATCGTATTAGAAAGTTATTTTTTACTTTTAGTTTTTGGTGTTTCTGTACCATTATGGTTTAGAGTTTCTGAAGCTAATTTCCAAACTCTTGTTGCTGTATTTATCCTCCTTATTGGAATAAAAGCTTGGAACCTTTGGTTAACATGGTTGCTAACTCATTATACAGACAAGAAAATCAGGCTGATTGATTGGTGGATTAGATTGGCTCTAAATTTCGGGCTTCTTTATCTTATTTTTTCAGGAGCGAATATGCTTCTTATAGGTATGCTCCTATTAGTTATGATATTGTTACTGATTTATTTTCAAAAAGCAACTTCAAAGATGAATTGGAAATGGGAGCTGCTAATTGAAAATGAAACAAAGCGTATGCAGCTTTTCTATCGTGTTGCTAATTTATTCGTAGATGTACCTGGTTTGAAGGGAAAAGTTAAACGAAGAAAATGGCTTGATTTGTTACTTGTATTCACCTCTTACGAAAAGAGAAATTCTTATCAATACTTATATTTAAGAACATTTCTGAGATCTGGGGATTACTTTGGCTTATTTGGTCGACTGCTTGTGATAGGTCTGGTGTTGCTATTTTTGCTTCCTGTTGGATATTCCACTTATTTAGTACCAGTAATTGTTTTATACTTAACTGGTTTTCAGCTGATACCAATGTGGAGACATCATTATAATAAATTATGGCTAACCATCTATCCTTTAGATGAAAAACAACGGTTAAGTGCCTTTACAAAAATGATTATGTATATTCTTATTACTCAGTCCATAATCCTCGGAGTGGCAGTTGTCATTGTAGCTCCTTTTACACAGGCTGTAATAGTGCTTATTGGAGGTATTTTATTCTCCATTCTTTATGTACAACTTGTTGTGAAAACAAAAATTGCTAAACTTTAATACATACACTCGTTTGATCGAATGGTCACACGGGTGTTTTTAGATACAAACGAATATTAGGGAACATTTCCGATAATCAACTCGTATAACTTAATGAGGTTTTCCATATAAATGACCCATATGGGAGATATTATCCCTTATAAGGAGTGTATATCATGATATATGAAGAAAAAGCGATGGAAGAAGTTAGAAGATGGAAAATGACTTTTATAAAAAAATCTAGCATGTTCCAGCGTATATCTAAAGGTGCCCAAAATAAAGTGAACACACTTATTCCAGAAAAGGTTCATACTGTGATGACAGAAAGTATAAAAAAGATGGTTCAAGGCACATTGATGGGAAGTAACATCACAACCAAATCAAATTCTAATAGTATTGTCATGACGTTACAAGAAAAAGAGGAATTAATAGGTGAAAAATTGAACGTTTATAAAAAAACAGCAGCAGTGGAAGGTGCAGGTACTGGCGCTGGAGGTATTCTACTCGCTATGGCTGATTTCCCTTTGCTCTTATCCATTAAAATAAAATTTCTTTTTGAAGTTGCGAACATTTACGGATTTAATACGAAGGAATATGAAGAACGAGTGTTTATTTTGTATATTTTTCAATTGGCATTTTCAAGCGATACACGAAAAAAAGAGGTAATAAAGTATATTGAAAATTGGGAAGAACATAAAGAGGCAGCAAAAGAATTGGATTGGAGAGCCTTCCAACAAGAATACCGGGATCATATTGACTTAATTAAAATGTTACAGATGATTCCAGGATTTGGTGCGGTTGTCGGAGCTTACGCAAATTATAATTTTCTTGATCAGTTAGGTAGTACAGCCAAAAACTGCTACCGTATCAGGATTTTACAAGAAAAATAATAGCAGTCCGGTATAGGCTATGAGCCTGTACCGGACTGCTTATTTTCATTGTTACTTTTCTATTGTAAGCTAACAAGTTTTTCTTTCTCGTGCTGATGGTATAGTACAGTTGCAGCACCTAATGTTTTAGCAGCAATCAATAGAGATTTTTCATTAATATCAAACTTAGGATGATGATGAGGATAAGCAACTTCTACTCCTTCAGGCTTTGCCCCAGTAAAGAAAAACGTACCTTTCACATGTTGCAGGTAATAGGAGAAATCTTCTCCCCCCATATGTTGTTCATTTTCTGTTACATAATCCACGCCCTCGACATTAGAGGCGATACTAACTAAATATTCTGTTTCATCTTTATGATTTACTACTGCAGGATATCCTCTAGTAAATTCATAATCATATGTTGAACCATTTAAAGCACAAGTTGCAGCTGCAACAGTATTGATTTCAACTTCAATTTGCTCTCTTACCTCTTCGTTGAATGTACGCACAGTGCCAATGAGTTGTGCAGTGTCTGCTATTACGTTAAAGGCATTCTCTGCTTTAAAAGAACCAACGGAAATAACTGCTGCATCAATAGGGTTCACTCTGCGACTTACGATTTGCTGTAAGTTTAGAACAAGTTGGGATGCTGTTACAATGGCATCCTTTGTTTTATGAGGCTGTGCACCATGACCACCAGATCCTTTTACATTAATAGTAAAACGATCAGCTGCCGCCATTACAGGACCTACACGGTATTTAATCGTACCTAACTCTACTCCTGACCAAAGATGTGTTCCAAAGATAACATCTACTTCCTTTAAGCAATCGTCATTAATCATTGCGATTGCTCCTCCAGGTGCATATTCTTCAGCATGTTGATGTATAAGGACAACTGTTCCTTCTAGATCATCTTTTAGTTCATTGAGACATTTTGCTAATACTAATAATGTAGCAGTGTGACCATCATGACCACAAGCATGCATTACACCAGGAACCTTTGATTTATACTCCACCTCTTTTTCATCCTGAATAGGTAGAGCATCAAAGTCAGCCCTTAACGCAATAGTTTTTCCTGGTCTTCCACCGCCAATGGTTGCTACTATGCCATTGCCACCTACATTTGAACGGAAAGATATACCTAGTTTTTTGTAATAATCAGCTATGTATGCAGCAGTTTGAAACTCTTTAAAAGAAACCTCTGGGTATTGATGTAGGTAACGTCTAATTTCCACCATTTCATCAAAGTGGTTTTCCAACATAATATTTAATTTGTTTAACATAGCCATGCCCCTTTTTGATTATCTTTTAATCTAGTTTATATGACTCAGAAGAAAAAGAATAGTCATAACTTTCATAAATTTAGTAAAATAGATGGAGAAAGGGGGCATTTTTTTGGAAGGTCAAATAGGAAACGAAAAACGAAAGTATAGTGGATTTAGAAGATGGAGCAGGCTTGCACTATTTATTAGTTGTGGAGGTTTTTTCCTTTGGTCATTTTTCCAAGTTGTTGGTGAACAAACATTTATTTTTGATGACACCATAAGGAAAATTGTAAATGGTCTAGGTATCGAAAGTATTATTTCTTTCTTTCATATCTTCACGATGCTTGGGGATAAAGAGGGTGTAATTATCATTTTACTTATCTCACTAGCTTTGATTTGGTGGAGAAAAAGAGATTATGCAGCGATGGGAATACTTGTAGTAGGGGTAATTATTGTTAATGAACTGAACAAATGGCTAAAGGACTATACTGGTAGAGAACGTCCGATGACCGGCCCAGGGGCAGAAAGTCTTAGTTTCCCGAGTGGACATGCCATGATAGGGATATTCTTTTATGGACTACTATTATATTTGCTTTTAAAATACATGAAAGAAGATAAATACAGAATTCCTACTGCAATTATAGGTGCTTTATTTATTTTTTTACTTGGGGTTAGTAGAATTTTCCTAAATTACCATTACCCATCTGATGTGCTAGCGGGCTATGCCATCGGATATATATGTTTGGTAATTGGATTACTATTATATGAATGGATTTATACTTTCTTTGCAAACAGACCTTCAAGGTGATTTTTATTAGAATCGTTTCATTCCTTTTCTTTTACTTTTATGTATGAATAACAAAGAACCTCACGAGGTCATAAGCCGATCCGACAAGAAGGTGAAACCCAAACTTCTCACCGCCTCATCTTTTGCTTTTCGGGGCTGACCAAGGCACTTACGCTTTTCTGATTGTCTAGCTCCAGGCGCCAGCGACTAGCAAACTTCCCTCGTCTCCTTACGATAAGGCAACATCGAATCGCTTGCGCTCTTCGTGTTTTCTTTATCTCATACGGCGAGTTCCAGTTTGTACGTCGCTAAACGGGCGCCTTACGCTTTTCTATTTCCGACTTAAGACGGATATAGAAACTTTCTGGAGGTCAGGTTTTTTGGATTAGATAAATAGTAAAATGTTAGTATAAATAAGATTATCTCTAATTATTGATAGACCTTAGCAAATACTTGAGATTGTTCAGGGCACATGAACTTACTTTCAGGTGTATTGCGTCTTCAACTAACTAGAAATAATAATAAGTATCCTTCAATTTGTTGACTTGTAGGGGAAGGAGGAATGAGAAAACGAAATGAAAGCATTTAATCAAAAAATAATCGCTATCATATTTGTTTTTATAGGAATTATGTTACTTCTTGTAAATATTGGTGTCATTTCCTTGGAAATAAAGCAGTATTTTGTCACCTATTACCCAGTGTTGATAATTCTTCTAGGATTAAAGTTGTTGGTGGACACCCTTTTTTATCATAAACATGCCCTTTTTATTAGCATATTTCTACTTGCATTTGGAGTCCTTTTACTACTTGATCGCCTTGACTTACTATTTTTTGAATTCAATATGTTTTGGAAGTTATGGCCGTTGTTAATTATATATTTTGGATTAAAATTGTTTGTTAATAAACGACCAGTCAAGGTGTTTATAACTAAAAATGATGATGAATTTAATGACTTATTTAATTCGCAAGATCTAGTAGAGAAAGAGGGAAAACAAGCAAAATCAACCAAACGGGTTATTACGGTTGGTGATATGAAGATGAATAAACAAAATTGGGCGGTAGAGCCATTGAAAGTTTGGAATGTAGTTGGTGATTATTATTTTGACTTTAGTAAGGCATATATCCCTGATAAGGAAACACATATTCAGATAAAAGGTGTAGTTGCCGACTTAAAAATGCTCATTCCCGAAGATTTGCCTATTAAGATTACGGCAAAAGTGAAAGTAGGACATTTAAATATTTTTGGTGATACTTCAGAAGGAAAAGGTAATCAGTTGTTTTTTGAATCATCAAACTATGCGGAGGCGACGAGAAAACTCAATATTGTCCTTGAAATGAAAATAGGAGATGTTCGAATTGACCACGTATAAAAAAGGAAAAAAGATTGAGAGTCTTAGATTCTGGTACATCAGATCTTTTATTGTAGTATCTGTCGTATCTTCCTTTCTGTTTTTTCTATTTTTTCAAACTCTATTATTGTTTTATCCGGAGGGGCTGTTGGTAGATGTGGAATGGAGTGTGATTATTGCCGCTACTTCCTTTATTATCACGGTCTTGACGAGTATCTATTTTGGCTATAAACAGAGTGGATATATGAAAAATAGATTGGATGATCTCTCCACATTTATCGCGACATTAGCCAGGGGGAAATTTTCTGAGCGGATTGCAGTGGGGGGAAAGGACGAACTTGGACGATTAACGGAAGATATTAATCAGTTAGCTTATAAAATTCAAAACCAAGTGAAATCCTTACAAAAGCTTGCCGACGAAAAAAACGAGCTAGCTATTAAAGCACATAATGCCGCTACAATTGAAGAGAGACAAAGATTAGCGAGGGAACTACATGATTCAGTAAGCCAGCAGTTATTCGCACTTAGTATCATGTCATCAGCAGCCATCAGGATGTTTGATCCTTATCCTGAGGAGGCGAAGAAACAGCTTACAGATATCGCATCTATTGCAGCGAAGGCTCAAGGAGAAATGAGAGCTTTACTCCTTCATCTAAGACCAATTTCACTTACAAATGATACGCTCAGTGTCGGCATTCAAAAGCTGCTCGTAGAATTGGAAGAACGTACGCCAATAACCTTTCAAAAGGATATTCAGGATATAGATACACTGTCCAATGCTACCGAAGATCACTTGTTCCGGATCATACAGGAAGCCTTATCTAATATTCTCAGGCATGCCGATGCAACAAGTGTGAAATTGGACATGCATCAAAAAGGGAAACAATATGTATACATATTTATTAGTGACAATGGAAAAGGTTTTGAACTAAACACTCAAAAACAATCATCCTATGGTTTACACACTATGAGAGAGCGCTGTGAAGAGATAGGTGGACAATTCAGTATCCGCTCTAAAAAAGGAGAGGGAACTCATATTGAAATTCATGTACCTATAAGAGAGGAGGAAAATTGATGGAAAAGATAAGAGTAGCGGTAATTGATGATCATGATATGGTTCGAAAAGGGCTCTTGGCTTACTTAGTAACAGAACCCTCTATTGAAATAGTAGGCGAAGGGTCAAGTGGTAAAGCTGCTATTGAGATAGCAAGAAAAGAAAAGCCGGACGTAATACTAATGGACTTATTGATGGAAAATGGTACTGGCATTGAGGCAACGAAAGAAATCATAACATTTTTACCAGAATGTAAAATTATTATAATAACAAGCTATTTTGATGATGAACAAGTTTTTCCTGCTATCGAAGCTGGAGCGTATAGCTATCTGTTAAAAACTGCAAGGGCAGAAGATATAATAAAGGCAATCGAAAAGGCAGTGAGAAATGAACCTGTCATCGAACCTAAAGTAGCAAATAAAATGATTAATAGGTTTCGTGCTCCATCAAAAGCACTTCACGACGAACTAACGGAGCGGGAATTAGAAGTTTTAATGTGTCTTGGTGATGGGCTAACAAACCAGGAAATAAGCGATACATTATTTATTGGAGTAAAAACGGTGAAAACTCACGTAAGTAATATTTTAAGTAAACTCCAAGTAGCAGATCGTACACAAGCGGCAATTTACGCTAATAGACATGGTGTGTTGCGAGAGGAAAAGTAATAAAGAGGCTGGGACAAAACTAAAGGACACAAACAAAAAGACGAACAATATAATGGCCGACAATAAATGCCGCTATTGATTTCCGTGCAAGACTTCGCTTTCCGCGGGTGACCCGCGAGCCTCCTCGGCTTCGCCTGCGGGGTCTCACATTGGCCACTTCTCCCGCAGGAGTCTACGTCTTGCCCTCCAA
>NZ_CAKJTJ010000022.1 GCF_917563925.1 Sutcliffiella rhizosphaerae | reverse complement strand
GAAAAAGAATAAAAAAGAAAAGGAAAAAGGCAATTTTCCGCTTAAAAAGCAGACGGAAAATTGCCTTTGGGCATTCATTTTAGATTACTGAAATAAAAAACGTAACTTTTTCAGTGGCCTACATTTCATGTTGGGTGTTTTTTTTTGAGGAGCTAGGTAAGTTGTATGTTTTGATGAAAATTGACATTCTCGGTAGGAAGAAAAAGAGAAATCGTAATGTCCAGTCCTGTTAGGATTAAATACAGGACGGAAAATTACTGTACCACAACGATTAAATGTAGGACTGATGATAAGTGAATGAGATAAGTAACAGCAACAATCAAAGGCCTTTCAAGTAATTCATTTGAACTTAAATCTTCCTCAATCTTAAAACTTCCGTGCACTTAAAAGCGAGTTGAGTGCCCGAATTTTTCATTTTGTAAATTTCCGGTCACTTAAAATCCAGTTGAGTGCCCGAATTTTTCATTTTGTAATTTCCGGCACATAAAATCCAGTTGAGTGCCTGAATTTTTCATTTTGTGAATTTCCGGTCACTTATATTCCAGTTGAGTGCCCGAATTTTTCATTTTGTAAATTTCCGGTCACTTAAAATCCAATTGAGTTACCAGTTTATCCATTTTGCAATATCCCGGTCACTTAAAATCTAGTTGAGTGCCCCAATTTTCTCAGAGATAAATTACTTCCTTCCATATCACAACCTTCACACCAAAAAAGTACAGACAATACCAAAAGAATGCTAGTGATAGCGCTTACAACTCCCGAATGCTAGCAATATAATTAAGTTGTATTCATTTAAACGAAGGGGGAGCAACACATGAAAAAAACAATGAAAGCGGCTTCATTATTACTAGTATTAATGCTTGTTACTGCCATGCTAGCAGCTTGCAACAGCAGTGCAGGAGGAAGTGGAAGTGTCAGTGTTGGAATAGTGTTACCAACAAAGGATGAACCAAGATGGGTGCAAGATGAGCAACGTTTTAAGGATGCATTGAAAGATTCTGAGTATACGACAGAAATTCTGTTTAGCCAAGGATCTTCAGCAAAAGAAAAAGAGAATGTAGACACATTGATAAATAAAGGGATTGATGTACTTATAATTACTCCACAAGACGGAGATGCAGCTGCAGCAGCAGTAGAAGCAGCTAAAAAAGAAGGAATTACCGTTATTGCTTATGACCGTTTGATTACGAACACTGAAGCAGTGGATTACTATGTAACATTTGACAGTGTGGCGGTTGGAGCAGCACAAGGTCAGTATTTAATCGATAATGCTCAAGGCACAGGCGTACCGCTTTACTTATATGTAGGTGCAGCTTCTGATAATAATGCATTCTTGTTCTTTGAAGGTGCATGGAGTGTGCTTCAACCGAAAATTGCAGATGGCACTTTCAAAATTGCAAACTCAAGTGAAGCAGAAGCTTTAAAAGATACTGCTGAATTAACGCGTGACCAAATGAGTAAAATTTTAGGTCAGGTAACGACGAACTGGGATCCAAATGATGCAAAAAATAAAGCACAAACTCATCTTACAGCTGTTGGAGCTGATTTGAAAGGTGATGTCTCTGTACTTGCACCAAACGATGGGACTGCACGTGCAATTGCGGACGTATTTGCTTCCGATGGTGAAGTTACTAGCTTCTTAGTAACAGGCCAAGACGCAGAGAAAGCATCTATTCAATATGTCATTGATGGGAAGCAATCGATGACGGTATTTAAAGACGTTCGTACGCTTGTAACAGATGCAATGGGGATTGCCGTTGATATCTTAGATGGAAAAACACCAGTAACTACTGGTTCTTATGATAATGGTAAGAAAGAAGTTCAGGCGAAGCAAACCAATGTCATTGTGGTAGATGAAGATAACGTACAAAAAGAGCTTATTGATTCAGATTATTATGAGGCGAGCGAATTTACAGGTTTGTAAAAAGCTAATTGTGGAATGGTGGCAATGACTGTCACCTTCCGTCTTGTCATTGGTTTTGTTAAAGGGGGGTAAAGGATGAACAAATATATATTAGAGATGAATGATATCTCTAAGGAATTTACAGGGGTCAAGGCACTAAGCGATGTGAATTTCAAAGTGGAAGAAGGGGAGATCCATTGCTTAATTGGAGAGAATGGAGCAGGAAAATCCACGCTGATGAAAGTGCTGAGCGGCGTATATCCTTATGGAACGTACACAGGGGACATTGTGTTTGAAGGGGAAGTTCAGCAATTTAACAAAATCAGTGACAGTGTAAATGCCGGTATCGCCATCATCTATCAGGAGCTTGCATTGTTCCCTGATCTCACAGTCTATGAAAATATCTTTGCAGGTAACGAGATAAAGCAAGGTGGATTTATTGATTGGAACAAGACGATTGTCGAAGCAAAAAAACTATTAAAGAAAGTAAACCTTGAAGTGAACCCAGACACTCTTGTGAAAGATCTCAGTGTCGGGAAAAGACAGCTAGTGGAAATTGCGAAAGCCTTAAGTAAAGAGGTCAAGCTACTAATATTAGATGAACCAACAGCTGCATTAAATGAGGATGACAGTGAAAATCTTCTCCTCCTTTTGAAAGAATTAAAAAAACAAGGAATTACATGTATCATGATTTCCCACAAGCTAAAAGAAGTAATTAGTATTGCAGACAAAGCTACCGTCATCCGTGATGGAAAAACAATATGTACCCTTGATGCAAAAAAAGAAGTGATTTCGGAGAGCACGATCATTAAGAACATGGTCGGCAGAGAAATTGAAGATATCTATCCAAAGAGAGTGCACAAAAAGCACGGGGAAAAAATCTTGGAGCTTCATGACTGGTCCGCCTATGATCCACAGCTTGGTAGACAGGTAGTGAAAAACGTAAATCTTCATGTGAAAAAAGGGGAAATCGTCGGGATCGCTGGTTTAATGGGATCTGGAAGAACAGAATTGGCCCTCAGTATTTTTGGAAATGCGAAATCCTACAAGCTTGAAGGGGATCTCGTGTGGAATGACAGCATTACTAATCTTAAACATACAAAGGATGCTATTAAAGCAGGAATCGCCTATGTGACAGAAGACCGTAAAGATGATGGCTTGTTTCTTTTACAGGATATAAAGAGCAATATATCTGCAGCTAACCTTAAAGGTATTTCTGATAAGGGAGTCATCAATGTCAATGAAGAGATTAAAGTTGGCGAACAATATAAGGATTCTCTTCATATAAAAGCTTCTTCACTTGAACAGTTAGTAGGAAATCTGAGTGGTGGAAATCAGCAAAAAGTATCGATTGGGAAATGGTTATTTGTCGGACCGAAGCTGTTAATTTTGGATGAACCTACCCGCGGTATTGATGTAGGGGCTAAATTTGAGATTTATACCGTGATGAATAAACTAATTGAAGCAGGATTAAGCATTGTAATGATCTCTTCAGAGTTGGGAGAGGTTCTCGGAATGAGCAACAGGGTTTATGTCATGGCGCAAGGTCAAATTAAAGGGGAACTTTCGATTGAAGAGGCTTCCCAAGAAAAAATAATGGAACTTGCAACGCAATAGGGGGTTAAGGAGACATGAGCGTGCTACATGAAGCAAAAACGTTAATACATGAAAACATCCGTGATTACGGTATGTATATAGCATTATTTGTTATTATTCTTACTTTTACTTTTTTAACGGACGGCTTGTTCATGTCGTCAAGAAACATTAGCAATCTCTTAGATTCTGCGGGCTATATCGCAGTGCTTGCAGTTGGGATGACTCTAGTAATAGTGATACGTCATATCGATCTTTCTGTTGGATATGCAGCTGGGTTTTTAGGAGCAATTGCAGCCATTTTATTAACACAGGCAGGAGTATCTGTGTGGTTGACCATACCAATTATTCTTCTTTTAGGTGCAGCAGTTGGCTTGTTTAATGGAGTACTAATTGCACAAATTGGAATTCCTTCCTTCGTAGCAACGCTAGCTGGCATGTTAATTTTTCGCGGTGCCTTGCTGCAAGTTACAGAAAAAACAGGAACAATCATCATTCAAGATGAAAAATTTAATGCAATTGGAAACGGCTATATTCCTTCCTTATTAGAAGTTAGTGGACTTCATCTTTTGTCGCTCCTTGTAGGACTTGTTGGTATATTGCTATATATTTATAGTGAAATCTCCACACGTCGAAATAAAATTAAGTATGATTTTGAAGTAGTGTCAAAACCAATCTTTGCACTGAAGTTAGTTTTTGTATCAGCAATCATCGGTTATGTTACATGGATTCTTGCAGGATATAATGGTTTCTCTTGGACTGTTATTATTATCTTACTTGTCGTGATAATCTATCATTTCCTGACGATGAAAACAGTGCTTGGTCGCCATGTTTATGCAGTTGGAAGTAATCCTGAAGCCGCACATCTAAGCGGAATTAACGTCAAGAAAATTACGTATATTGTATTTGGCTCTATGGGCATGCTTGCGGCGTTATCTGGTATCCTATTTACCGCTCGCCTCCAGTCAGCAACAACAACTGCTGGAACATTATTTGAACTAGATGCAATTGCAGCAGCTTATGTTGGTGGGGTGTCATCTGCTGGTGGTGTTGGGAAAGTAACCGGTGCGATCATCGGGGCTGTCGTAATGGCTTCTCTTACAAATGGAATGAATTTATTGGGTGTTGGTATCTCCTATCAATATATGATTCGTGGAGGAGTATTAGCTGGAGCGGTAATTTTTGATGTGTTGACACGGAAAAAGAGGTAGATAGAGCCAGATTCTTCGGAGTCTGGTTTTGTTTTATGCACGCTCTTATTACCCCTTAAGGCCATTAGTCGATTCTATAATCAACCTTCACACTGAAGCGCCTTTTGCTAATCTGGGATGGTAGAGTATGGTGACATTTGGAAATAGAGGAAACTCCCCGTTACCACCTATGCTAAAATATAACAAAAAACTGTTTAAGAAAGTTTTAGGAGAAGAGAGGGAGTTTGTGTGCGGAAGATTGGAGTTATGGTGTGTTGTATTGTAGTGGTGCTTTGTCATCTTACTTTTTTGTCTGCAAAGAGGATTATGGTGGCAGATGGCCAGTTTCCGGAAGCATTGAGTGAGGGTCAGGATCGTTACAGAATAGTATTGATAACTCAGGACATGCAAACCCCTTTTTGGGATAAGGTCGCCAAAGGTGCTAAAAAGCAAGCTGAAGAGTTAGGGATAAGCATAGAGATATGGGGGACATATGGAAAAAACCAAGAAGATTTCCTGAAAAATATAGATGTTGCCATACAATCAAAAGTGGATGGGATTATCATTCAAGGGCTTGATATTCCTGAGCTTAAAGAATTAACTAAAGTAAAAGCATCCTTTCACGGAATTCCCATCATTACGGTTGCTAATGATGTCCCAATGGTTGAAAGCTTGCGAAGGACGTATGTTGGTTCTAACCAATACGAAGCAGGTAAAATGATTGCAAGAGAACTTCTACATGAGATGGGAAGAGAAGGAAAAATTGTATTAATGTATGACCAAAGTCAAGAATTCTATCAAAGGGAACGAATGAAAGGAATAAGAGATGTATTAAAATATTATCACAATATTGAAATGATTGATGCGGAAACAGTGGATTCTAGGGAGCAAGTGATAATCACTACTCAGGATGTTTTGAATAAAGTACCTGATGCTGATTCGTTCATTGCGATCAACGCTAATCACTTAGGACCTATGTTAGCAGAAATAAGTAAGCGCTCTCAAGTGGAGCCTTATCACATATATTCCTTTGACGATGGTCCAGAATCATTAGCATTGCTAGCTCAGGGTAAAGTGGATGGCATTATTGAACAAGAGCCAGAAAAAATGGGAGAGTGGAGCGTCCGGCTACTGAAAGAGTGGTTGGAAGGAGAGACAGTACCACTTGAAAAAGACGGATATTTTACAAAGCTGAATACGTTGAAATCGGAGAACCAACCATGACAAATATTCAGAAAAAAATCCTTACCCTTACCACGGTTGTTTTAGTAATTATGTCAGCTATTTGGTTAGCATTAACCTATTATAACTATAAAACGCACAACCAATATAATGATATTCTACAGCGATATTTGAGTATGAATGAAGTTACTAAAAAAAGTCAGCAAGTAGTAACAGATTTAAACAATTATATGATAGAACCTACTCTGCAAAATCTGACCCTGCTTCAGAACAGTAAGGAAAAGGTTCAACAGGCAAAGTATGGTGTATATCACTTACGCAATAAGGATAATGATTTTACGCTCACTAATTATCTTCACTTAATTGATAGTTTAGTAGAAACAACAGATCGCTTAATTATGTTTCAAATGGAAAGAGATTCCGAATCAGCAGCACACGAGTTTTCTGAGGCAAATCGAACATCTACATATATATCCAAGATGACCCTTACCTTATTAGATAAAGAACTAAATACGTACAACTTGTTTTATAGAGGGATTATGGAGCAATCTGAGGAAGTTTTAAAATTAGGTATCTGGGTGTTATTGTTGATAACCTGTATATTATTAATTGGTTCCTATTGGTTCTCCTTAACTATTACAAAGCCAATCTTTCAATTGACGAAGGCGGCTAACACACTTTCAAAAGGGAATTTCGAGCAACAGGTAAAGGTTGAAGCGAACGATGAAATCGCATTTTTGGCAAAAACATTTGACCGGATGCGCATAAATATTAATAACTTAATTTCTGAAATTAAACAAAAGGCAGCATTGGAACGGGAGCTGCAAGAAAGTAAACTTCTTCTGCAAGAAAGCCAATTTCGCAGTCTTCAATCCCAAATCAATCCACACTTCTTATTTAATACGTTAAATACGCTTTCGAAAAAAGCATATTTGGAAGGTTCTGAGGAAACAAGTGACTTGCTAGTAAGTGTAGCGAGTATCCTTCGCTATAACCTCAAACGCCAAGATCGTTCTGTGACGCTGGAGGATGAATATAATGTGATGCAGCAATACATGGCGATTCAAAAGGCGAGGTTTACAGATCGGCTATTGCTCATTACGGAAATTGATGAAGCTTGCCTTGATGTGAAAATACCAGCTCTATCCCTACAACCGATTATTGAGAATGCGGTTATCCACGCGGTTGAACCAAAAGAGGATGGGGGGACAATCTGGTTTCGTGTCAAGGAAGTGAATAATGTCGTACACATTGAAATTGAAGATGATGGAGAGGGTATGTCAGATGAAAAAATAAGGAGAATTCTAAATGAAGATACACCTCAACAAATTGAAGGACATTCAACTGGAATTGGATTTATCAACGTAATTAAACGATTGCGGTTATTTTATGGATATGAAGATGTAATGGAGATTGAAAGTGAGTTAGGAAGTGGTACAAGAATCAAGCTAAAAATAAAAAGAGAAGGAGTTGAAACACATGATTAAACTTCTCATTGTGGATGATGAACAGATGGAACGACAAGGAATGGAAGCCATATTAACGAAGAATTTCCCTTCCCTCATCATTCAGCAAGCCAAAAATGGAAAATTGGCAGTAGAGTTAGCACAGAGCTTTAAACCAAATTTGATATTAATGGACATAAAAATGCCAGGGATGAATGGACTCGAAGCAGTAGAAAAAATTGCAAATGATTTACCTTCTACTAAATTTATTATGGTAACAGCATTCGATACTTTTTCATATATGAAGGCAGCTATCAAACTGGGTGTGAAAGATTATATATTAAAGCCAAGTAAAGCGAGTGAAATCGTTGAAACTGTTGGAAAGGTATTGAAGCAGATAGAAGAAGAACAAGACCAAAAGAAAAAATCCTTACTACAACAAGAAGCGCTGCAAAAAGCACTGACTCTAGTGGAAACCGATGTTGTAACCCAGCTATTATTCGACCATGTACATGAAGTTCACGTTGATATGCTAATGCATATGCTCGATATCCCGTCAACAGATGAGATGTTTGTGATGGTGTTGCTTTTACCTGAGAAGGCAGAACAGCATTATTTTTCGATTAAAGAAAAAGTAAGGAGCCAAAAGAGTGGTTGGGTAGGAGCCTTGTACGGAAATCTAATACCTATTATTGTATTCAGACAAACTACTGTGACTTATCGTACACAAGCAAGTATACTCGCAAGAGAACTTATCTCTATTAGAAAAACAAGTCAAGAATTAAAATGGTTTATTGGAATCGGACAAACATGCCGTTCCTTCAGCCAGGTACGTAAATCCTATCAAGAAGCTATGGTAGCGGCGGTGAATACACAATCACAATCAAAATATCGATTCTATAAAGACCTCCTCTCGAGCCATGAAAATAGTGAGAGTATGTTCTTAAAAGAAAAAGAGTTTGTGGAGCTTATTAGAAGTGGACAATGGGAGCAGTTAAAGGAAAAAGTAATGCAGCAATTAGCATATTACGAAAAAGAAGGGGATGCCCTCGTCTATAGCCAACAGCGAATATTAGAAATGTTGTGGTTGGCTTCCAGAATCATGACTGAAATGGGGGCGGAAACCCTAACTCCAATATATACGATACAACCAATAGATTACCGCCACTTACGCACAGAAACAGAAAAACTCTTGTATACGTTGAGAGAATCCTATCTGCTTTATGTTAATAGATTGGAAGCAGATACGTTTCAAAAGATCAAACAATTTATCAAAGAGAATTCAGACCAAGACATTTCGCTCGATTCACTTGCAAGAAAGGTAGGGCTCAGTCCTATATATATTAGTAAAATGTTTAAAGAAAAGCAGGGCATCAACTATATAGACTTTTTAACAGAGTGCAGGATAGAAAAAGCAAAGCACCTTTTAGCGGATACAGAAAAAAGCATTAAAGAAATCACGTTTGAAGTTGGTTATCATGACCCAAATTACTTTAGTAAAGTATTTAAAAAGGTAACAACCACCTCGCCAAAGGAATACAGGAAAACATTGCAAAATCAAAAGGAGAAGCTGTCTTATGAGCATAAAAATACGTAGCATTCTAATCATAGGGATAGTTCTTCTTTTATCAGCCTGCGAGAATGCAGCTACTGTGCAACCGAAAGAAAAAACAAAAGAACAAGAAGATATAACTCCTGTGCCTGATGAAAAAATAAAAATAGGTTTTTCAATGGATACCCTAGAAGAAGAACGATGGTTACGTGATCGAGATCTTTTCAAAGCAGCTGTGGAAAGTCTCGGTGCAGAAGTGGAAATTATGGCAGCGAATGGTGATGACGCTCTACAGGTTCTTCAGGCAGAATCATTAATAAGCCAGGGAATTGATTTGTTAGTGGTGGTACCACATAATGCTGAAGCATCAGCTACTATTGTAAAAAAAGCACATCTTGCTGGAATCAAGGTTCTTTCCTATGACCGTTTAATCAAAAATGCTGATATAGATCTTTATATTTCTTTTGATAATATCCGGATTGGCGAACTTCAAGCAGAAGCGATTACGAAGCTCGTTCCAAAAGGAAGATACGTCTACATTGGAGGAGCAGCAACAGACTACAATGCCCACCTCCTAAAACAAGGTGTATTCAATGTCCTTCAGCCATTTATTGAAAAAGGAGATATTACCGTTGTTTATGATCAATGGACAAAAAATTGGGTGCCAACCAATGCGTATATGAACATGCAAGAAGCGTTAAACGCAAACAACAATAATATTGACGCTGTCATAGCTGCAAACGATGCAACCGCAGGAATGGCAATCCAAGTTATAACTGAATCTGTACTTGCTGCTGTCATTCCCGTTGCGGGACAGGACGCTGAGCTTGCTGCAGCTCAAAGAATAGTAGAAGGAACACAAACGATGACTGTCTATAAACCCATCCCAACCCTTGCTGAAGAAGCTGCCCGCCTTGCAGTAAAAATGGCAAAAGGAGAATACATTGATACAAATCGAAAAATCAACAATGGCAAAATAGAAGTCCCATCTGTCCTGCTGTCACCAATTGCAGTCGATATAACGAATATTGATCACACGATTATAGCTGATGGGTTTCATCTGGAAGAAGACGTTTATGGTAGTGACAGATAGCCTCCTTAGCGAGCATATTGATGGTTTTATGTGACCTGTTAGGAATATAATGATGAAAAATAACAGAGAGTCAGGTGTTTGTTCCATGAAAGCTATCTTAATCGGCATCCTTGCATCTATGTTCTTTGCCGTAACTTTTATCCTTAATCGATCCATGGAACTATCGGGTGGTAGCTGGCTCTGGAGCTCATCCCTCCGATTCTTCTTCATGGTTCCATTTTTACTCTTAATCGTTTGGGGGAGAGGCAATCTAAAGCAGCTTTTCTTCGAGATGAAAACAAACCCAGCACCTTGGTTCACCTGGAGTTTTGTCGGCTTTGTTTTATTCTATGGTCCCATCACCTTTGCCACCGGATATGGACCAGGCTGGCTAGTAGCAGGTACATGGCAGCTCACCATCATTGCAGGAATCCTACTAACCCCATTCTTTTATAAAATAGAACTGGGAAACAAAGTACGAGAAAAAATCCCCGTCCGTGGCCTTTTCTTCTCCCTTATTATTTTTGCTGGTGTCGCATTAATACAATCACAGCATGGAGAAGCACTATCGACACATACGTTGCTCCTCAGTGTATTGCCAGTTGCTATTGCGGCTTTTGCATATCCATTAGGGAATCGGAAAATGATGGAGGTATGTAACGGAAGGCTTGACACGTTCCAACGTGTGCTTGGAATGACACTTGCAACTATTCCTGTTTGGCTGCTTGTCGCTGCTACTGGATACATAACAGCCGGCCCGCCATCCCAAAACCAAGTGATCCAAACACTAATTGTTGCAATCAGTTCTGGTGTTATCGCCACCTCACTATTCTTTGTCGCTACCGATATGGTACGAAACAACCAAGAAAAACTAGCCTCCGTCGAAGCAACCCAATCGACCCAAGTCCTGTTTGTCCTAGTAGGTGAGGTGTTGCTTCTCTCCACTCCACTCCCGAGCGGATTAGCAGTGACTGGCCTGATAACGATAATAATAGGAATGCTACTTCATAGCCTATTTACGAAACGAGGGATCAGACCGAAACGAATGGCAGCATAATGAATAGGAGATAGCCCATCTAATAAAGATGAGCTCAGACTGTTGACAAACCCAAATTATTTTTAGATTTAACTGTTGATCTTCATTGCAGACGCTTCGCTTTCCGCGGGCGGTCCGGGAACCTCCTCGGGCTGCGCCCTGTGGGGTTTCCCATGTCCCTTCCTCCCGCAGGAGTCTCCGCGTCTTCCACTACGATCAACAAGGGAATTGCATGGATTTAAATAAAAATGTACCTTTGTCTACACACTGAGCCCATCTAATAAAGATGAGCTATCTTTTTTTTTTTTGATTCCTGGCTCCAAAGATGGGAGGGTATTTGTCTTCATAGGTGAAATGAAGACAAAAAAGGTGTGGATCTCGAGGAGAAAAGGTCTTCATAAGGTCGATGAGGACACAAAGGGTGATTGCTTCGGGAGGAAAAGGTCTTCATAAGGCCGATGAGGACACAAAGGGTGATTGCTTAGAGAGAGGAAAAGGTCTTCATAAGTGCGATTGAAAACATACAGCCTGAGCAGTAAAAGCTAAAACCGTTATCATGAAGATGATGAAGACCCAAAGGTGATCACCACGAATATGTAGACATCCCTTATTCAGTAATTTTATAAACCACATAATCCAAAAAATCCAAATGAATCATAAAAAATTAATTTCCACTTCAAAAAAACTTCACAAAAAATCAGTATTTAACTCATCTGCAAAATCATCATAAACCCCTTGCACACCAAGGTTTCACTATCTTTTTTACAATCCATTTAAAAAAGTATATGACATTTGTCATATGCAGCATATGACACCTGCTACTAACTTATTTTTATTACTTGGTTATAATATGATTTATCAACTCGAAACGAGGGATTGAATCATGTCATCACAAACTCAAACTAAAAACTTACGCAAATTAGTTGCCCCTTTCGAAAAAGCGGATTTGAAAAAAAGCATTTGGCAAATTATTAATACTTTAGTACCTTTCTTCGCGCTGTGGTACTTAACTTATATAAGTCTTTCTGTATCGTATTGGCTGGCATTAGTTCCAGCGGTGTTTGCAGCTGGATTTATGACTCGCATTTTCATCATATTCCATGATTGCACGCACTACTCTTTCTTCAAAAGTCGTAAAGCAAATCGAGCAGTTGGAACTGGTATGGGAGTCTTAGCTCTGTTTCCTTTCGACCAATGGGGTCATGATCATTCTGTGCATCATGCAACAAGTGGAAATTTGGACAAACGTGGTGTTGGTGACATTTGGACGCTGACAGTTGAAGAATATAAAGAAGCTTCATCCCTAACAAAATTAAAATATCGTCTATATCGCAACCCAATCGTAATGTTTGGACTTGGACCTATTTATACATTTTTGCTAAAAAACCGTTTTAACAGAAAAGGTGCAAGAAAGAAAGAACGTTACAATCTTTATTTAACTAACTTTTTAATTTTACTAGTTGCTGTACTAATAAGCTTGATGATTGGCTGGCAAGCATTCTTAATTGTTCATGGTACGATATTCATGATTGCTGGAATACTTGGAATTTGGCTTTTTTATGTCCAACATACTTTTGAGGATTCTTATTTTGAAGTAGATAAGAATTGGGAATATGTATTAGCTGCAGTAGAAGGAAGCTCTTTTTATAAGCTACCGAAAATCCTTCAATTCTTGACAGGTAATATCGGATACCATCACATTCACCATTTAAGCCCAAGAGTACCGAATTATGAACTTGAAAAATGTCATGCTAATACTCCACCACTGGAGCATGTTCCGACAATTACGTTGGCAACAAGCTTAAAATCACTAAAATTCCGACTGTGGGATGAAGATAGTAAAAACTTTGTTTCCTTTAAAGAAGCAAAAAAGCTAATTAGCAATAGTGTTACAGGTGTAAAAGTAAATCCGGAATTGTAAGAAGTTAAAACGACCAGAAGCTTTCACTGGTCGTTTTTTGGTATATCTTTTTATAAGGTTGTATTACTACAATACAACTCTGTTAATGAAAGAGTTTCAAATGATATACGTCTAAATTATATATATTAAGTAAAGTTTTAGTAATTGACATATTCATTCTTAGGAAGATTTCTATTTGAAAAGTTTTTAATTATACATAATCTACAACCTAGAATGTTTATGTTTTTAAATATGTACCCATCATAAATCTCTTTTCCTTGCATGTAACGATATTCTTGTATGAAGTATTTGTTGTAAACAAAATATTACAAAAAAATATAGATTTACCCATGGTTAACTTGTATAATTATGGTGATATATGGAGAAAAAACACGAAAAATTCGTACAACGTGACTTTCAGGAAAAAGTTACGCATTTACAACTAGAGAAAAAATATATTATATTTTAGGGGGAAAATAATGAAAAAGTTAGGCTTTTTAACATTTTTTGCACTATTATTTTTTGGGGTAACATTAGGATTTTCTCCAACAGCTCATGCATCAGAAGGTACTATACAAGAGGCGTTGGAATTAATTGAACAAACGAATATTGAAATTGATGAAATCATTGATGCTGGTGTTGAGGAAGCTGATGCATTATGGGCTGACTATCTCGCAGAAAAGGCTGAATTAAAGGATGCTTTGGAAGTATTGTTGCAAGAAACTGCTAGAATAAAAACTGCTATTGTAAATGCTGGAGACGCTGTTGAACATGCTGAACTTAGTGCGCAGCTTATAGATGTACAAGCAGAAATTGCATTGCTAGAAGAAAACATCGCTCAAAGAACAGCAAAATTTGACCAAGAAGTTGATGCAATCATCACTTATGTTTTTGATGTAACTTTCGAAATGTCCGCTAACACAATTGCAAGAGTTGCTGAAATGGGTGTTATTGCGGAGTGCAGTTGGAAATATGTACGCTTTGCAGATAGATGGGCATGGATAGATCCTGTACGTGTAGTTGGAACTTAATATTGCAACAATAGAGAGCGGGTCATTTATGGACCCGCTCTATTATAATAAAGGTGAGTGATTAAGGTGGCTTTCACGATTGGAAAGAAGGGTACAAGCATAGAGCGGGCAATATTTAAGAATTTTGAATTGAACCTCTTAGCGCGAGGAAACGGTACAGAAGTAATTTTACAAACTATTGAAAAAGGGAATATATTTTATGTCTATCCAAGTGAAAACAAGGATGTAATGGAATTTTTTTATATCTTACAAGGTGATATTCTATGTGAAGTCAATGGAGACAAAATATTTCTAGGTGAAAAAGATTACTTTACTGCAACGGATTTAGAGTTACCGGTACATTTTACTGCAATTACAGATGTATGTTATATTTGGGTAATTACGGAACCTACATTTCATGAGCTAAGTGAAAGTTTTAGAGCGCTAAAAGAAGTAGTTCACCGTGTAGAGAAAAGAGATATTTATACATTTAATCATAGTAAAAGAGTAGCGGAGTACTCCATTAAAATTGCTAAAAAGCTCAAATTATCATCAAACAGACTTGAAAACCTATTCATTGCGTCTATCTTACACGACATCGGTAAAATAAATATTCCATCAGAAATCCTAAACAAGCCATCTAAATTAACAAATGAAGAGTTTGCACTCATAAAAAAACATCCTGAAGACGGTGCGGAAATGGTTAAAGATTTGTATTACGGTGATACGATTGCGACCATCATTGAACAGCATCATGAACGCTTGAATGGTGTAGGATATCCAAAGAATTTAAAAGGTGATGAGATTCTCCTCGAAGCCCGAATTATTGCAGTAAGTGATACGTTTGATGCCATGACAGAAGACCGTGCATATAGAAATGCTTTTACAGCGGAAATTGCCGTAGATGAATTAAATAGACTTTCACCTTCTCAATATGATCCAGAAGTGGTCGCCGCACTCATTGAAATTTTAGAAGAAGAGGGTAAGCTAAAAAACAACCCAAGCACATGAGGTGTGAACAAGGGTTGTTTTTATTTTTGTATAGAATCAGTCAGAAAGTCCGTTGTTAATTAATACTTCACACCTGTTCGTGTGTGGGTTTTCCCGAATTCTTCTGCATCAGGATCAAAATAATCTTCGTTATAGTTTGCAACGAAAGTATCATTGCGGTCAAGGTAGCCAGAGCCCCAGGTAGGGTCCATTTCCACCCATTGTCCGTCTATGTTGGCTTCGACCCAAGCGTGGTTGCCAGGCCATGGTGAGCCAGCACGCCCTTCTACATATCTTGCTTCCAATCCACTAGCTCGCATCAGAGCAATGGTCAAATAAGCATAATCCTGGCAGACGCCTGTTTTTGTATTTAAGGTTTTTATGGCGCTATCATCCCAGGAGAATTCGTTATTCTTATATTTTTGCACATCATAAGAGACGTTTTTTGCGACATATTGGTAGATGGCTAATGCTTTTTCCCTTGCTGCTTGTTTGCCAGAAGTCAAATCCTTCGCCAATGTGATTATTTCGGGTGCGTCTGATTGTACTCCTCTGGAGGGAAGTAGATCGCGATTGTCGTCAGCAGTTGATGTAACTTCAAACTTGGCGAATCCAAAAAAGCGGAAGCGATCGCTGTTTTCTTCTTTTATTTCTGGCACACTAAGCGTTATTTCATAGGTTCCCGGTCCGAATCGTAAATAAAAGGATCCATCAAATATTAAGTTTTCAACTGGGATGACATCTAATGCTTCATCGTCCCCTTTTTTTGAGGAAATGTAAATATGGGTGGTTTCTTGTGCAAATTCTGCAACTGGATTTATTTGTCCTTTAACAGAATAAATGCCATTCACTTCATCTCCACCATACTGAGGGTGTTCCAACGTTACCCCACGTTCTTCATATGCACGAAAAAATTCAAGAGGTTGCATGACTCGATCCGATGTATTGTCGATAAAAATAGTCGTTGCTGGTTGATAGTAATTTTCCCGTTCTCTATCCGGTACCATTACCTCTAGCTCGTGTATACCACGTCCGAAAAAGAGGGGAATATTTACCGCAAACTCGCCATTTTTAATAGAAATTACATGTTTCCAAGTTTCGGAGTCTTTCTTTAAGCGGAGCATAAGCTCCTCGGTATCAACCGTTCCGGAAAAATTAAAATTTTCCTGAGTTTTTACAAAACTTGATCCCACATCTAACTTCAACGAAGCGTCATGACCAAATGGTGTGAAGGTTACATCACGGACAGACTCAGAATTGGTGTTATTAACTTTGAATGTTGCTGCATCATAGTAATAATTTTCGCGGTCAATGTCCGGAAGCTGAATCGAGATTTTATACTCTCCTTCTCCATTAAAAAAGGAAAGGGTTTCGGAAAAATTTCCGTCTTTTATTGGAATATAGTAATCTAATTGTTTTCCTAAAGGACCATCTTCTGAAGCGTTTACTTTTACCCACACGTAATTGGATTTAAGCTCTGCGTGCTTTTCGACGTATCCAGAGATCTCGATCGTTCCATTGGCAGTAAACTCCTTGTAAAGAGGAGAAATTATGGTAGCCTTGACTTCTTCTGCATAACTACTTAACTCAAGTGGATCTAATTGCAAATCCACATTATCTTGATCTTTTTGCTCTTCCACTACAGGTGGATTTTGGACCTGATTAACGACTTCCTTATCTGAACAAGCAGTGAGAAACAACGAGCAACTTATTAACAACGCAGTATAGTAATGGTGTTTTAGTGCCATTTTTTCCTCCTTCAGCAATCATATAAATATGTACGAATGAAAAAATAAATTGTTTCTGATGCTATTTTACTATTAAACTGGAAAAGATTGAATAGAAAGAGTGTGGTAGAAATAACCAACTAAAGGTATTATATTAATTGTTAGATGAAAAATTCCTTAGGCTTAAAGGATATATGAATAGCGAAGGGACGATTGACTGTATATCAGTTAAAGAAAAGAAAAAATCATTTATGCAAAGAAAGTGCATATGTTTTCAATACATAAATGACAACTTGATGGAGCGTGAATATTTTATTTCTGGAATACTCAATTCGTCGATGGTATATAACGAGATAAACATAATCAGATTCAAAAGTTGAGAGGGGAACTAGCAATGAAAAAAATAGTAACTTTCCTATTTGTTCTTATCCTATTAATTGTAGGTGCCACTATGGTGACTGGACAAATAACTGGAAACTTCTCATTTACGACTGCGTTAGTCAATCAACAAGATACGGTAAATGGGGAAGATATTGAGAGTATAAAAATTGAAGTTTCTGCAGCAGACATTATTATAGTCCCAGCGGAAAGGGATGACATACATGTGAAGCTATCTGGGAAGGTAAGTGAACGAAACAAGGATTCATACAAACTTTCACTAAAAGAGGAAGGTGGAACTGCTCACATTAGTGTCTCACAACCGAAAATTCGCTTTCAAGTCGGAATTAATATTACAAACCTAAAACTTGAAGTGGAGGTTCCAGCTAAAGAATATAATTCCTTGGAGGTCCAATCCACCTCTGGGGATATAGTAGTAAACAAAATTGAAGCTGAAAACATGAATACAGTAGTGACGTCAGGTGATGTAGTAATGGAGGAGCTTAAGATCAACAATCTCCTTGCCATCCGGAATACAAGTGGTGATGTGCGTTTAAAGAATACGAAAGCATTAGCCACGAAAATGAATGGAACGAGCGGAGATTTGAACATAAGTAATGTGGAGAGTGACATCACTGTAAAAACAACATCAGGAGATTTTACTGTAACAGAAGTAACAGGGAACATAAATATAGAAGCAACCTCTGGTGATATTACCATTAAAAATAAGCGTGTCACAGGAAATATTACGGCAGATATTACAAGTGGGGATGTTATCATTTCCTATGAAGAAGAACCGAGATCCCTACTTGTAGATTATAAAGCAAACTCCGGAAGTGGAGTAATTGGAGTAAAAGACTTTCAGTACACGGAAAAAAGAGAAAGGGAGATCCTTGGTCAAATTGGAGATGGTCAGTATTCCATAAAGGTCAGAACTTCTTCGGGGGATTTTGTTTTAAGGTAAAGCCTTTAGAATTTTTTAGGGAAGTTGGTCGAGTTTTGAAACAAGAAAATGCAGTTCATGCCATAACAGAGAGTTTAAAACAAGATAAGAGGGTACAGGCAATTTTTTTAATAGGATCTATGGGAAGAGAAGAGTATGATGAATACTCTGATGTTGATTTATACTGTTGAGTTTCGTGTTAGGAGGTCTTCTAGCCTATGGACTATATATTGACTTTCTAATAACTCCTATCTTGCTAGTTGGAGGACTTTGGTTAGCTATGTATGTTATTCATTATAAGGAAAGTAAGAAGCTATTTTATACGTGAGGTATTAAGCAGTAAATATTAAGCATGAAGTCGTACTTAAATAGGAACTTAGTGCCAGAATGTATAGAAAAAGAAGCGATATTAATAGGTTGTTAGTGTCATTCGAATGCGGATGGCGCTTTTTTGTTATAAAAGATATTCACACTCATTTAAAGAAAGAAATACTATATCATTCTTCTCAATTTTACCATGACATGGTAAAGGTATTTCTTTTATAATGAAGTATGTTGGAAATTGAGATAAAAGTCATCAAAATTTTAAAAATAACCCTTTATTTAGAAAGGTTGTCATATAGTTGGAAAAGTATAAATTGAAATTGATCGGTAATATTAGGAGTCAGTTAGAGTTATGGGAAAACAGAAAAGAGGGTATTCCGTTCGAAGAGGTATACCGCTTTCTTCATTCTTTGAAAGGGACAGCAAGAACGATTGGTTTAATTGATTTAGGGAATGTTACTGAAAACTTATACGAGCAACTGGAGAAAGAACAGCAACAAGTATGGGATTGGGCAGAAATACATACTTTTTTCCATGAAATCATTACTTTATCGAAGGATAAGAGCGTAGAAAAGGCTACTATTCTGATAGTAGATGCGGATGCAGCACTTTTGGTTTCTCTTAAAGATTTTTTGGAGGCTAGAGAGTTCCATGTGCTGGTCAGTACAGAATTGGAAAAAGCAATGGACACTTTTTATAATGTAAAGCCAGATTGTATTATCATTGACGATACTTTAAAAGATGAACAGGGACTGCATCTTCTTCATCATTTGAAAGCTAGTGGTCAACAAGTATTAAGTCCAGTCTTGCTAATTAGTGCAAATGATAATCGTGAGAATAGGCTTGCAGCTTATCGTGCGGGTGCAGACGATTTTATTTCAAAACCACTTGATTTAGAAGAAGTGTTTGTTAGAGTTACACGGCAGGTAGAGCGAAAAAAACAGTATGATGAGCTCTTGCTTGTGGATGAATTGACACAAGCCTACAATCGAAAGTTTTTTCAAAGTGCATATTCGAGAATGCTCTCTAACTTGGCAAGAACGAAAGAGAGCTTTAGTGTAGGTATAATAGACCTTGATAATTTTAAATCCGTTAATGACACATATGGGCATTTGGTTGGAGATATAGTATTGAAAGGTCTTGCTGGCTTTATGAAAAAGCATATGCGGGCAGGAGATGTTTTTGCTAGGTATGGTGGCGAGGAATTTGCTGTAATGTTGCCGAGAACTTCTGTAGAACAGGCAGAAAAACTAATGGTGAGACTATTGGAGGGATTTAAGAAGCAGCCCTTTATGACTGATATAAAACCGTTTACATGTTCCTTTTCCGGGGGAGTCGTGGAAATTATTAATGAAAATACCACACTTGATCAAATCATGGAATGTGCAGACAAAGCGCTGTACGATTCCAAGAAAAATGGAAAAGGAAAAATCAGTGTCTATTCATTTGATCAAAAACTGAACAGGCAAAAAATAAAAGTTGCGGTTGTAGATGATGATTCGGTTGTTAGAATGATGCTGTCTGAAATCATAAGAAAAATAGAGGTACCACCAAATAAAGAGTTGGACATTCAAGTGTTTGAGGATGGACAAAGCTTTTTGCAATCGGAGTGGATCCAAACGAAGGACCAGTTTGTTATTATCTTGGATGGTATGATGCCAAAAATGGATGGTTTGGAAGTATTGCAGAAGTTGCGTAATGATAAGCGAGATGACCTATACAAAGTAATGATGCTGACATCAAGAAAAAGTGAGCGTGATATTCAAAAGGCCCTTCTTTTAGGAGCAGATGATTATGTCACAAAACCTTTTAAGCTATTAGAAGTGGAAGCAAGAATACAGCACTTACTAAAGAGGGTGATGTAATATTGGTAACAAATCTATTAGGGACTGTTTTAGTTGTTATAATTATCTTTTTTATTTGTTTATCCATTCTATTTATCTATTTAATTGGAATCAAACTATATCAAAATAAGCAAAGAATTCAAATAGATGCTTTTAAAGAGAAATATCGGTCTAATATGTTTGATTATTTATATCGAGGTGACAATACTTTTCTTGAGAAACAGTTGGATGGGCTACATGAAAAGTCATTGAAGGAACTACTTAGTGATTTTGCCGATGTAGTGCAAGGGGAAGAAGTTGAGGAGAGGATATCTGCTTTTGCTGAACAGCATTTTCAGAAATATTATCAAAAATCTCTGTTCCACCATCGTTGGAGTATTAGAATGAATGCGTTGTATGAGATAGAGGATTTTCATGTGAAAGCAATGGTACCTTTTTTACTTCAAGAATATCAAAAACGTACGTTAACACATGAAGAGAAAATGCAATTAATAAAGGTTCTTGTAAAATTTCATGTAGAAGATTGGGAAACATTAATAATAAGACCAGATTGGCGCTTATCTGAGTTTATGTACCGTTCGCTCCTTGGGGGAATGGATGAGGGGCAGTTTCAGGAAATGGTTAATCAATACGATACCTTTCCAAACTATATTCAGCTGCCTGTAATTGATATGATTGGAATAACCGGTGCTAGAGAATTCCTTCCATTTCTTGAACAACAACTACTTACTGCTAGCGCTGAAAAGAAAATCAGAATCTTAAAAGCATTAAATGAACTTGGTTACTCTCAAATTCTTCAATCTTATGCGGAGGTATATGAGCCAAATGGTTCTTGGGAAGAGAGATTAATGCTGAGTAAGTTACTTGGCAAAACCAATCTGAAGGAAAGTCTTCAAATATTGGGAGAATTCATAAATGACGGTAACTTTGATGTTCGGAACCATGCAGCAAAATCGATGCTAGATATCCAAGGAGGAGTCGCATACCTTCGCAACATTTATGAGACTACATCTGATCGTTATGCCAAGGATATGGCAGAAGAATGGCTACAGAGAGGTGGGTATTTGGATGGACAGTAATATTCTTTTAGTGGTTATTCAAGGAATTGGCTGGGTTGTAATTGGCTATATGGTACTTGTCATCCTATTCTACTTTTTTATGTTACTTGTAGCGTTATTTCAGATTAGAAGAAAATATCAATTGGATAATACGGAACCTTATGAAGATCTCTTAAATGTAAGTTATTCGAAACCACTTTCAATCTTGGTCCCAGCCTATAACGAATCTGTTGGTATTATTCCTTCTATCCGTTCGTTGCTAAGTATTGAGTATCCACAATATGAAGTCATCGTGATTAATGATGGGTCGAAGGATGATACGCTCGATAAGCTTATGGAGGAATTCCAGTTAAAAAAAATAAAAAAAATTGTAAAGCAAAAGCTTACAACGAAGAATGTTAAAGGAATTTACCAGTCTACCATCTATGATAATTTATTTGTCATTGATAAAGAAAATGGCGGGAAGTCCGATGCTTTAAATGTAGGCATTAACGTTTCTTCTTATCCGTACTTCTGCTCTATAGATGGGGATTCGATTCTTGAAAGAGATGCCTTCCTAAAAGTAATGAAGCCTATCATTGATTCAGATGGTGAAGTGATTGCCACTGGAGGTAGTGTAAGGATAGCTAATGGATCGGTTATAGAAAATGGTTCCATTAGTAAGGTTGGTTTATCTAGAAATCCCCTTGTGATCATGCAAGTCATTGAGTACTTGCGAGCGTTCCTAATGGGAAGAGTAGGCCTTAGCAGACACAATCTCCTCCTTATCGTATCTGGAGCATTCGGGGTATTTTCGAAAAAATGGGTCATTGATGCAGGTGGTTACCTCCACACTGTTGGTGAGGACATGGAGCTTGTAGTCCGGTTACACAGGCTTGTGAAAGAAAAAAAAGCAAAAAATAAAATTGTGTATGTAGCGGACCCGGTTTGTTGGACAGAAGCTCCAGAGGAAATGACTTACTTGAAAAGGCAACGAAATCGTTGGCATAGAGGTTTATTTGAAAGTCTTTGGATGCATCGTTCCATGGCTTTTAACCCGAAATACGGTTCTATCGGTATGGTATCGATGCCCTATTTTATCTTAATTGAATTTTTAGGTCCTGTTATAGAACTTGGTGGATTTCTTTACATTCTACTTTCCTTTTTCCTTGGTGGAATTTATATCGAAATGGCACTTTTATTATTCTTGCTTTTTATTATATATGGCTCTATGTATTCCATGCTCGCAGTGTTAATGGAAGAATGGAGTCTCAGACGCTATCCAAAAGCAAAGCAGATTACGGTCTTGTTTTTTTACTCATTAACGGAAACCTTGTGGTATCGGCCATTAACCGTTATTTGGCGATGTCAAGGAATAATCGATGTTCTAAGGAAAAAAAGAGGATGGGGAGACATGCAGCGCCGTGGTGTTTCTCAATAATATGAACGGAGGAGAGAACATATGGCAAAGATATTACTTGCCGACGATGAGAGTGTGTTACGTATGCTGATTACTGATACTTTGGAAGATGAAGGACATACCGTCGTAGAGGCTTGTAGTGGGAAGGAAGCAATCAATGTACTGAAAACAGAGGAGCACTATGATTTAGTCATACTTGATTACATGATGCCTGTATTTACAGGAATGGAGGTATTTACACAAATGAAACAGATGGACCTTTCACCATTCCCCCCTGTTCTCATACTGACTGCCAAAACCCAAAAATCAGTTCGTGAAGAAGTGGAGAATAGCGGTGCTAATTTT
Source organism: Sutcliffiella rhizosphaerae (assembly GCF_917563925.1). GTDB lineage: Bacteria > Bacillota > Bacilli > Bacillales > Bacillaceae_I > Sutcliffiella_A > Sutcliffiella_A rhizosphaerae. Next base: position 41,258 of record NZ_CAKJTJ010000022.1, on the reverse strand, counting down.
ATGTCTAAGCCATTTAGTCCTTTGGAACTTGCAGAAAGAGTAGAGGCACTTACATGAAATGGAAAAATAGTATTACCAAGCAATTTTTAGTGATGAACGGAATCTTCTTTGTGGTTTTAGCTATCGGTCTAATAACCTTATTAATGTATGAGGTGTCATTATCTAGACAGTTTGTAGCGGATAACTTAAAGCTAAAGGAAAAAGAAGAAATCGTACAATCCATCGAATATGAATACAATCAATCCATCCTTCAATCAAGGGGGTATGTTGCGTTTTCTAATCAATTGATGCTAGAGGATGCACGGAGCCGTGAGAGGATAATTAATCAGGAAATAGAGCGTTTGGCTAATCTGGTGAAGGAAGAGCATGATTTAAAGTTTGTAAATACCGTAACAGATTTTCAAACGTTTTACTTTCGTGAATACCTTCCACAAATCGAGGTACTTTTTGAACAAGATGCAATAGAAGAGATACACGACTATATAATAAACCAAGGTGCCTCACAAAAAATAGTAACCTTCAGAGAATATGTGAAAGAATATCGTGGCGATGTCAATCAGGAAGTTAGGAATAATATCGATAGACTATATGACAGGTTACAGGTTGGCCAACTCCTTTTTGGATGTTATGTTCTGTTTGTCCTTGCCTTGCTTTTCGCAATTACGTGGAAACTAATCCGAAAAATCGGGAAGCCACTTAGAGTCCTTGCAGAGGCAGCTGAAAATATAACGAAAGGAAAGCATATTAAACTTCCTTCCTTTCCGAAAAGTACGAGAGAAATTACCGTTTTATCAGATTCCTTTAATACGATGGTCACTACACTTCAATATAAAGAGGAAGAGTTAGTTGGCCAAAATGAGGAACTAATAGCCCAACAGGATGAATTGATTGCTCAGCAGGATGAATTACAGGCACAGCAAGAGCAACTGCAAGATACCTTGCATCTTGTAGAAGAAAGTAAAGAGGAACTGGAAGTCCGGAACACATTCATACATGAAATGGCGGAAACATTAAATCGGCAGCATTTGTTAGATAGCGTCATCCGTAATATGGGGAAGGTACTCGGTGCGCATGTAGGAATTATTTTGCTGTTGGATGAGAAAAAAACAAGTGCCAATATTGGTTTAGCGAAAGAATCTGTAGAAAATTATAAAACACAAGAAAACAGTGTCTTTTTACAACAATTAAAAGATACTAAAAAGGCATTTGCTGTTAAAAGAAGCAGTTATCCATCAGAAAGTTCCTACCATTCTAGTGAGATGTATGCCTTTGATGTGTATGTACCTATTATTGCGTTCAATGGAGAAATGATTGCGTATATGCAATTTACAAGATTTGATTCACCATTTAATGAAAGTGAATTAGAGACTAGTGAAGCCCTTTCCAAACAAGTCAGCATGGCATTAGAAAAAGTAGAGCTTTATGAAAACTCAGAAGCAGAGCGTTTATTCTATCAGGACATTATCAATACGATTCAAGAAGGAATATTATTAGTCGATGTCAGTGGAAAAGTGCTCCAGTCCAATACGAAAATGTGCGCACTATTAAACTATCCTTCACCAAACCGCTTGTTGAATCTTTCCTTTGAAGAGTGGGCTACTGCCTTACTAGATGGAGTGGACGATAAAGAGCATGTACGGAATCAGCTAATTGGAATTTTTAATGACTTACAAGATGGTGATCAGACGTTTATATTTGATATAAAACATAATGGCTACCAAAATGTAATTAAGGTATACAGAGAAAAGGTGTACCGCCAAAACCAAAGCTACGGATATATTCTTGTATTTCGTGACATTACAAAAGAATTTGAAGTAGACAAAATGAAGTCAGAGTTTGTTAGTACGGTTAGTCACGAGTTACGGACACCTCTTGCTAGCGTTCTAGGGTTTACAGAGAGAATGATATATAAGGACCTTTCAGAAGAGCGTAAAAAAACCTATCTGACTACCATTTTTCAAGAGGCGAATCGATTAACAGGTCTAATAAATGATTTTTTAGACGTACAGAGGATGGAAGCAGGAAAGCAAGAATATCATAAAACTAAAGAAGATATGGTTAAAATAGTGAAAAATGCTTGTGGTATATTCGAGGGAAGTTCCATCACGCATCCAATTCACTTTCATGTGTTAACAGATCAAACGAACGTTTTGATAGATAAAGAGAAATTGACGCAAGTATTTACTAACATTATTAGTAATGCTATTAAATACTCACCATCTGGTGGTGACATATTAATTACCATTTCTGAACAAAATCAGCAATTACAAATAGAGGTACAGGACCATGGTATGGGGATTCCTGAAAATGCTATCCAACACCTTTTCACCAAATTTTATCGGGTCGATAATTCCGACCTTAGGAAAATTGGTGGAACAGGACTAGGATTATCTATAGTAAGAGAAATAGTTCATGCACACGAAGGAGAGGTTTGGATTAATTCGAAGGAAGAAAAAGGCACGAAGGTGACCATACTGCTTCCTTTAGAGAACTGAACCAATTTAGAAAGGGGATAGATCAACGTGAAACCAGAGAAATTTTACCCAGACACAATTAAGAAAGCACTTCAACAAGATCCCCCTGGAGAATGGATGCCTTACGTACCTGAAGGATGTATTCGCCTAAGCTCTGGCTATCCCGACCCAGCTCTAGTGCCAAGTCAACAGTTAAAGGGTGCAGTATCCACATTACTGGATGAAGAGCAGGATCTGCCGCTACATTACATTGGAAGTCCCAGAATTGATAGCTTGAAGGCTTTTATTCTAGCAAGACAAGAAGAGCGGGGTTTTCCTGCAAAAGAAGAGGATGTCTTGATTACATCTGGAGCATGTCAGGCAATAGATCTAATCGCAAGAATACTTCTTGATGAATCATCTGTTGTGGTAGTGGAAGCACCAACGTATATGGAAGCATTAGAGATTTTTAAAAACTATACGAACCAAATAATAAGTATACCAATTGATAAAAAAGGTATGCAGGTAGAAGAACTTGCCAAACTTCTCGCTACAAGACAAGAGCAAGGACTTCCAAAACCAAAGCTTGTGTATACCATTCCGACATTCCAAAATCCAACCGGTACCACGATGTCAGTAGAACGGCGCATGCAACTCCTTGCACTTGCGGAACAGTATGATTTCCTTGTGCTGGAGGATGATGCGTATGGTGAGCTTGCTTTTTATCAAAGTCCGAAAGCATTAAAAGCTCTAGACCAAAACGAACGTGTTTTCTATGTGGGCTCGCTATCGAAAGTAGTGGCACCAGGCATGAGAATAGGATGGATATCAGCAGCAAGTGAATTCATTCAGACTTTATCCTGGTTCAAAAAAGATTTGGATCACCCGTTTTCACATGCATCTATGTCCGCCTTGTTAGAAACAATTAATTATAAAGACCGACTTCATCAATTAAACAATAGATATCAAGAAAAATGCCAAGTAATGCTAAAGGCTCTAGAAACCTATTTACCAGATTCTGTTACATGGTACATTCCAAAAGGAGGCTACTTTGTGTGGGTGCGTATACCAGGTTCAGACACCTCTAAACTGCTAACAAAAGCAAGTCAGGCAGGAGTTTCCTACCTTCCTGGTGAGTTCTTCTTTATGAATCAAGAAGAGGGTAAGGAATACCTACGACTGTCTTTTAGCTATGAAAGCGAAGGCCAGATTGAAAAGGGAATAAAATTATTAGGCAGCATTTTGTAGGGAACGGGTTTGGCTACCATAGAGAAACAAATGTAGGGTCGTGTACCTTTTAATTACGGAGGGAACCGGTGCAGGGGTAGGGAAGAATGAAGTTTGGATTTGAGGCCACATAGAGGTGATGGCACCAAACCTTGCTCTTTTAATAGGAAATTAAGTGCCCGAAAAACAGGAAAATGAAAAAATCGGGCACTTAAAAGGGAAATTGGTGCCCGAATAACAGCGAAAAGAAAAAACCGGGCACTGAAAAGGAAAATAGGTGCCCGAAAAACAGCAAAAAGAAAAAACCGGGCACTGAAAAATAGAAAAAGGAATATATTTTACGAACAAGTATTAAGACGCCGATGAAGACAAAACTAGCAGTGCTGGAAACCTAAAAAAGTATTCATAAGGTCGATGAAGACAAAAACATCAAAGTTGCAAGCATGAAAATGCCATCGTTCCTGACACATTTTCAAGGTTATACCTCCCAGTATAAAAGAAGTTCAGCACATTGCATTGGTTTCTAAAACTAATTTTAATAAAGAAGGGACTGCCAGAAGACTTTAGTCAAATCTGGGCAGTCCCTTTTTTACTTATAGTACCTATAGGGATAGTGATATCCCTGATTTTGAGGATAGGATGGTTGCTGGTAATGCCGTTGACAATTAACTGTCGGACCGATAAACGTGCCTGCTTCTACGGGGGCTGTCGTCTGCTTCCACTGTTCCTCGTCCATGCAATACGTATGTGCCATCACATTAGCTGGCGTGAATTTCAATAAATCAGACCCTAAAATTACTTCAGGAGTTGACGCATTAAATATGGCAAGCAAATGAGTATTATCCATCGTTGCGATTTCATAATGCCACCAACCCTGCGGAACATTCGCGACCTGTCCTGGTGTTATTGGATAGTTCAAAAGCTGCTTTGTAAATGGATTAAAGATGGAAACCACCGCTGCCCCAGAAATACAATACACTGTCTCTGATGCATTCTGATGATAATGTGGCTCTACAACATTGTTCTTACTTAAGAAAATATCTAAGATGGAAACATTGTCCAACGTATTAAGCTGCTCGACCCCCATAATATTAATTAAATTTTGATTATCCTTTGCGACTAGATTACTTGTGTTCACATCAAAGAAGAACTGCGTATTAGGGGAGGTATAATCCATTTCTTTAGTCATCTTACCCTTTTCCTTTTCAGTCGATAACGTATCATTACTTCCACTTTATTCAAAAAGCAAGTACCAAGGCACTTTAAAACAGTCTGTAAAATATGTTTGACACATTAGGAGGAAAATAATATTGTATAAATGTAAAAAGTTTTTTACATTAGAAGGTGATAATTTTGAAAAATCATATAAAAAAATACCGGGAACAAAAAGGAATATCTCAAGGGAAACTTGGAGAGCTTTGTTGTGTCAGCAGGCAAACAATCAATGCAATTGAAAATGAAAAATACTCTCCAAGTCTACAGCTGGCATTTGATTTGGCTAAACATTTAGGAGTAAAGGTAGACGAATTATTTTTTGCGGAATAAGGAGGAAATCATTTTGGGGAAAATGAAGAAATTTAGTATTGTAGTTTCGGCGTTATTGCTTACAGTTCTCATCTGCTTTGGCTTATATAAATGGCTTAGTGAAGGAATAGTAGACTTAAACGCCATATTTACGGGATCATTAGCACTGGCTTTTCTCTTTAACGCGTTAACCTGGGGAGATGTGAACGCTGACAAGTCTACAGATGAACTGGATATGCATATCAAAACTCAAAGTGCAAAAATTGGCTATTTTACTTTGATGGTACTTTCCATTGTCATCTTAATTATGACAGAAGGAGTAGGAAACTTAAACGAGATTAAAAATATCCCACTGGCCCTCGTTGTATTCTTTTCCTTAGCGATTTTGCCGATTACGGAGTTTTTCTATTCAAAAAAATATAGATAAATTTATTCCCCTTAACATAATGTATAAAAATGGTAAAGGAAGGAGGAGACTCATTGGATTATTATCAATCACCTCATCACTACAATCAACACGAAGACAACAGGAATTCCTTTCATTCAGACAATGACAATGAAGAAGTTTCTCTTGGACAATGGCTAATTATCTTGATACTTCTTGCTATTCCGTTTTTGAACATTATTGTCATGCTATTCTTGGCATTTGGAGATCATAATCAAAGCATCAAAAATTTTGCAAAAGCATCATTAATTATGATTGTAATTGGCTTTCTTTTTACTGGTCTATTATCAGTTTTCAGTTTATAAGTTGATATTTTACTGGAGAGTATTCTACCTGATGGAAATGCTCTTTTTTTCTTTCTTCTAAAAAAAGGTGGAAGTCATAAATTAATAGTAACCTATTGATTTAGGAGGAATTTATGACGATTATCAACGAGGTTAATGACAAGATTCAGTTATTGGTAAATGAACTTCTCCAAAAGCAAACAGTAAAGGGATCCTGGAATTTTTGTTTTGAAGGTACGGTCATGACAGATGCATATATGATCATATTGATTCGAGTGCTACAAATAAAAAATGAAGAGGAACTAGTGAAGAAGTTAGTTCACCAAATTATAGCCAGGCAGGAAAAAGAAACAGGGGTTTGGAAGATTTTTTCCGATGAAAAAGAGGGTAATGTAAATGCAACAATTGAGGGTTATTACTCTTTACTATACTCAGGGTATGTCAGTCGAAACGAACCATTGATGAAAAAGGCAGAGAATTATATTCGCAGAAAAGGTGGTTTAACAAAAAGTGACTGGCTGACACGGGTAATGCTTGCATTGACGGGGCAAATATCATGGCCAGCAATTATCAGGAGTATCCCGATTGAAATTATGCTCCTTCCGAAATGGGCACCAGTTAATATTTATCACTTAGTTGGATATGCAAGGGTTCACTGGGTTCCGATTATTATTTGCAGTAATAAAAACTCCTCTTTTACAACAAGCAAAACACCAGATATTTCCCACTTACAAACAAGAACACGTGATGAGGATCCTTCAGACGGAATACGGATAATTCACCACTTTGTGAATAGCTTCGTCCAAAAACTTGCAGACGCACCAGAAACGTTGCGCAAAAAATCCTACTCAAAAGCAGAAGCATATATCAAAAATAGAATAGAAGAGAACGGAATCTTATATAGCTATTTTAGTGCAAGCTTTTTTATGGTATTTGCATTTTTATCGCTAGGCTACGATAGAAACCATCCTTCTATTCAGAAAGCTTTTCAAGGAATGAAATCCTATATCTTTCAAGATAAAGATTTCATTCACGTACAAAATTCCCCTTCTACTGTTTGGGATACTTCCTTATTGACAGCGGCCATGCTGCAGGCTGGTGTACCAAAAAATCATGAAGCCATCCAAAACGCGCGCAACTATATCCTCTCAAGGCAGCAAACAAAATACGGGGACTGGTCACTAAAAAATCAAAACGTACAACCAGGTGGCTGGGGATTTTCCGATATAAACACAATGATTCCTGATGTAGATGATACGACAGCTGCTTTACGTGTGGTCACACCTTTTGTTGAGCTGGATGCAAAGTATAAAAATGCTTGGGAGAGAGGAATAACATGGCTTTTATCAATGCAAAATGATGACGGTGGCTGGGCTGCGTTTGAAAAAAACACGGATAACTACCTACTTTTTCTTATTCCTTTTAAATATGAGGATAGAGTTTTATTTGATCCATCAACAGCTGACCTAACGGGGAGGACTATGTACTTTCTTGGGAAATACACTACGGTATCACCACATTCGAAGGCTATTCGTCATAGTAAAGAATGGCTGCTGAAAAATCAAAAAGCTGATGGATCGTGGTATGGTCGTTGGGGAAACTGCTATATTTATGGAACATGGGCTGCGGTAACGGGAATGACTGCAATTGGAGAAACACGTCAATCCCCTAGTTTACAGAAGGGTGTTGAGTGGCTGTATAGCATTCAAAATGAAGATGGTGGATGGGGAGAATCCTGTCAAAGTGATTGGAATCAAAAATACGTACCACTCCATGCGAGTACGCCATCACATACTGCATGGGCATTGGACGCATTAATCGCAGCATCTGATGAATCGAGTCCAGGAATAGAAATGGGAATACGGACGTTGCTTCATTTGTTGAAAAGTGATGATTGGCGTATAAAGTATCCTACAGGTGCGGGTATTCCAGGTGGCTTTTACATCAGATACCATAGCTATAATTACATCTGGCCATTGCAGACCCTTAGTCACTATCGAAATAAATTTGGTGGGAAATAAAACTAAAATGGGACATTCATATGCTAAAATATAATTATAATATTTAGAAATTAGATTACATTACATCAGGAGGATTACATTGAAGAAGATTATCCCATTTCAGTTTCAGGTCAGCAAGGAGGATACTTACGAGCTTTTCCAAAACACTCCATATATTAAAACACTGTTTAAACTTGCAATGGTTGGGAACATCATAGCGCTACTTACCTTTTGTATTTATAATATTGTTGAAAATTATAAGTTTGCTGTAGATGGTACCCAGTTCGTGATCTTAAATGTTATTACAATTGTATTTGGATTAGTATTTTACTTCGTTATTCGATTTCTTGTAAATATGATATTAAAAAAAATTGTCCAAAAGCGGAGTAACGTATTTTATGAAAATATCGACTCTAAGCTTCACATTGGGTTTGATTCTCGATCTGAGGAATTTCAAGTTGGTAAGGATAAAAGTAAAATACGTGCAAATAATTCTCTCCTTGTTCATTCCTCCGCTCGTAACTTTTTATTTTATGTTGGAAATGGCAGATCGAAAGATGAGAAGTTTTATATTCCGAAAGAAGGAACGGTGGAACATCAGCAGAGGTTAAAACGCGTTATTACAAAGTTAGAAGAGAGCGGCATCCGTGTTATGCCCTTGAAAGAAAAATAATCGTACGATTTTAAGAATGCTTTGCTAGATGGTGAGGCATTCTTTTTATACGCAAAAATGGGAAGATTTTTAGTAAATCGTTCGGTAATGGTGAGTCTATTATTTTCCTTCATGGTGGACCAAGTAGTGAACTTCAGTATTCTGCTACATGTATTACCGTTAGCAGGTAAATTCCAACGATCAAACCGAATGGGGGCAGTCTACTGAACCGTTAGTCCATACATATACGATAAGTGATGAAGTGGAAGTACTGGCGGAATTAAGAAAAGAATAATAGAAAAAGTTCATTTGTTTTGGTGATTCTTGGGGAAGCATGCTTGCACTTCAATATGCTGCTAATTATCCTCAGCGTGTAAAGAAAATCTTCCTAACTGCAGCAGTAGGCATAAATGCAGAAGGATATGTATTATTTCAAAAAGAACTCATTAGAAAAATACCATGGGTTGATAAGTGGAAACTTTTCATGCTAGATAGAAAAATAAAGAAAGGTAAAGCTTCATTTGATGATGGTATTAAACTTAATAAACCCCTTCAATGTTTTCTCTTCAGAAGTATTAAAAATATACCCCCATCAATCATAAAGTAAATTAGCTGCAGAGCAAGGATATTATGGATAACTATGATTTAACAGACAAACTTCAATCATTATCAGACATTCCAATATTAATTGCACAAGGAAGCAAGGATATTTTACCTCCTCACAACATGAAACTGCTATTATTATCGCATCTTCCACATGCAAAATTAGTAGAAATTACTGAATGTGGCCATTGGACACTATTAGAAAAGCCGAATGAAAAAAACAATATTGCGGAAGGCTTTTTTACAGGATTGTGAAACTTAATAGGGTAATATTTTTACAAATTAGAGAACTTTTTCTTATTTTATTCGTCTAAGTTTAATAGAGTTGGAGGTTATAAATATGCCTTTTGCACTGCTTATTTTAACAGCTACCTTATTATTAGGTTTTATACTCAGTAGGAAGTTCCCTAAGAAAATACTTATCATCTGGGGTGTAATTACCATGTTTTCTATTGCCCCGCTTTTTACATGGCTTGTTGCTATTAGCTATGGTGTAATGGTAGGAGAAGGGTTTGCGGCAGTAGCTGTTATGGGGATTATGTTTCCCGTTATCTTTTTAATTGGTATTGGAATTTTAGCAGCTGGAATTTATAAAAACGTAACTGGGGAAAATTTCTAAAGGGTGAGGGAGTACCATATATGAAGAAGAAAAAAATGGTTGTTTTAGCGTTAATAATAGCGATATTAACCCTACATTCCACACCTAATCTAGCAGTTCGTACATATGTTTTTGTTAGTGGAAATCCTATAATTGCAATGACAACGGATATTATGGATTATAATAATTACAGTACTGGGGAAAAAGAAAGTTATGAACAAATGAATGCCAAAATATACACATTAACAAACCCGCCGATTGAAAAAGCGACCCAAGGAATGTTAGAGAATTATTTAGTAAAAAGATACGGTTTTTTTCATTATGTTGAGTTTTATGGACACTGAGGAAGGAGCTTATGCAATGAATCAATTTGGCAAATTATATCAAGCGGATAACCGCTATTGTTTACAATTTGAACGATTTTTCCCAAAACAAACGGAAGAGGTTTTTCAAACACTCACAGATTCTCATCTTTTCACCCTTTGGTATCCTTTTGCAACAGGAGAAGTGGAATGGAGGGTTGGTGGAAAGATCCATTTCAATGATGGAGATGGCAGTTTATATGAAGGAGTTATTAGTAAATTGGAAGCACCAAGCACCTTCGTATTTAAAGAGGTAGAGGATTTGTTGGAAATGTATGTAAAGAAAGAAATGAATGGATGCAAACTTACATTCATACATACTTTTGATAATAAAGAAATGGCAATGTATATTGCAGCAGGCTGGCACAGATGTTTAGATGTTTTCGAGCAGATTGTGAATGGAGAAGAAATAGAATGGAAAAATAATGCTTCTTCTTTAAGGTCCTATTATAAAGAAATTTTTACTACCACTACATAGGAAGGTGTTCTTTATGTTTTCACCTAAATATATTCAATCCACCTGGCAAAAATTTAATACTTTTCCGATGGAAACGTTAACGAAAATATGGGTTCATAAACGTAGAGAAGAACAGAGACAGCGATCTGTTTCTCAAATGAAAGAAGATTATGAAGCATATGGCATTACAGGAAACTGTTTTGATTTAGCCATTTGGCTATTGGATGAGTTTAAGAAAGATAGAATTGAGGCATATCCAATTGGCCATGATATCGGGAGCGAAGAGGCTCATGTCGCAGTTATGGCTCTTGATGAAAAAGGTAATCGCTTTTTGTGTGACTTAGGTGATCAATGGCTATCCCCAATCTTACTCGATGTTAATGAAAATTTCAGCCATGCTAAGCATAGTGGATTTTTTCCAGCAGCAGATATTCAAGTAATCCCAAGTAAGGAAACGGTTGAAATCCACTATCATCGACCAAACGGAAAAATGTCACGACAGCACTATGATTTACAACCGATAGAGTTAGAGGATTTTATGAGAGCCGCAGAAATCTCACAAAACAACATATATCCAAAACCATTATTAGAATGCAGGATTCCCTATAAAAATGAAACTGCACATTGGGAATTCTATAACTGGAAAAGCTACCTTAGTACGACAGAAGGAATTAAGAATGATAAGGACCTAACTGGCAAATTGGAAGGTTGGGTGGAGCGGATTCATGCCAAGACTGGGTATCATCGAGATTTTTTACTTGAAACACTCACGGCATATAAAGAATTAGATAATTAATATTGGAAAAAGAAGGGATATAGCTTTTTTCTGTCGAATTACCCTGATTTAAGAGGTGAACCTAATGCAGATAAAAGGATTTGGCGGTGTTTTCTACCGAAGTAGAAACGTAGAGGAACTAAAGGGATGGTATCAAAAAGTACTGAACATTGATATGCAAGAATGGGGCGGGGCAATTATTTCACCCCAACGAGACAATATAACGGTTTTCTCCCTTTTTACAGAAAGTAGTGATTACTTTCCATTAGAACAACAAGTAATGTTGAATTTTCAGGTGGAAAGTATCGAAGAAAGTATGCTGCATCTCAAACAGTTAGACATTCCACTTGTAAAAGATTTAGAAACAAGTGAATATGGAAAGTTCATTTGGATTGAAGACCCGGAAGGCCGAAGAATTGAACTATGGGAAAAGTAAAAATGACTGACTGGAGCTCATAAATTGGATGGGCTCTATTTATATGGACATAGGAGAGTAAAGTGATGACTACTGTGTATTTTGTAAGACATGCTCATTCTGTATACACACCAGATGAGCTAGGAAGACCGTTATCCAGTGAAGGAATGATGGATGCCGAAAGAGTAACAGAAATACTGGGAGAAGCACCGATAGAAGTCGTGCTTTCAAGTCCCTATAGAAGAGCCATACAAACTGTACAAGGTGCAGCAGATTATTTTGGACTGACTGTAGAGGTTCATGAAAACCTTAAAGAGCGTACCCTATCTAAAGTTCCTATTGGTGATTTCGCAACCGCTATCAAAAAAGTCTGGCAGGAACCTGATTTCTCATGGAAAGATGGTGAATCAAATAACGAAGCACAAAGCAGAGGCATTCAGATCTTCGAGCATATATTAGAGAAATACGATGGCAAAAATATTGTCATAGGTTCCCACGGCAACATTATGGTTTTAATAATGAATCATTACAATTCAGCCTTTGATTTATCCTTTTGGAACAACCTAGACATGCCAGATATTTATAAGCTGATTTTTAATAATTCGAAACTTATTAGTGTAGAGAAATTGTGGGAGAGATAGAAACTGGGGGATATCATGGAGAAGTCGTATCATACTATGCCATTTTTGGCATCATGCTTTTTATATTTATCGTTTCTCTATTTGTACTTATTCGACCATATTTCAGCTTGGTACTTTGTACTGTTTTTATTGTTGCTTGTAATTGGGAATTTTATATATATTTTTGTCGCTTTGGACATTCGAATTTTAAGAAGGACGTTTATTATCACTACTGTTTTTAGCTTTGTGTTGTTAGTATTTGAGTTCCCTACTACTAAATATGAAATAGTTGAAGTTATCTATAAATTTTATACTCCAACCGAAGAAATAGTAGTTGGATCAGGAATTCACATCATAAGCATAGCAGAGTATCAAAAGTATAAAAATGAAAAAATTACTTATTTTGACGATACTGTACTTCTTAAGGTAGAACCTGTTTCAAATATTATTAGATATGAAAGTAAGAGTGTAGCTTTAATACATAACTTTCTAAATAAAAAGAATTCTTATGATGAGATGAAAGAGAATGTAAATTACTTTATTGATAAAGAACATACCGAAATTCATAATTATTTCTATAGAAAAGATGTAGGTGGAGACAGTGCGGGTTTAGCGCTTGTTCTTTCCTATCTTTCTATAGAACCTACTTGGAAAAATAAGCTTTCCATTGGAGTAACAGGTGCTATTAATAAGGATGGAAAGGTATTATTTGTTGGAGGAATTAAGGAGAAAATCCAAATAGCAACCCGATATGGACACACTCACATGATTGTACCTACTTCAAATCTCAAGGAAGCATTAAAGGCTAAGGAAGAGTTAAACCTCCCTATAGAAGTGCAAGGGGTTAAAAATTTAGATGAAGCATTAGCGATTATCAAAGAATGGAATACGAATTAGTCCTAAAAATAAATAAAAAGAAAAATAAAAATCATTACTAAAAGCAGATTGAATTGCACATTATATTATAAGGCGAAAATCTGCTTTTAGGGGGATTATGATGGAGCTTTCCATTTTATTTGAATACACTTGGGTTTTATTAGTGTTAATCATATTAGAGGGAATATTAGCAGCCGATAATGCGTTAGTGTTGGCAATTATGGTAAAGCACTTACCGGATGAAGAGCGGAAAAAAGCATTATTTTATGGATTGGCTGGTGCTTTTGTATTTCGATTCGGTTCCTTGTTTGTCATTTCCTTTTTAGTGGATGTTTGGCAGGTTCAAGCGATCGGTGCGATATACCTTCTCTTTATCGCGTTGAATCATATTTTTCGACGGTACGTTTGGAAAAAGCATAAAATCAAGAAAAAAGAAAGTAAGAAAGCCGGTTTTTGGGGAACTGTTTTAAAGGTAGAATTAGCAGATATTGCTTTTGCAGTAGATTCTATTCTAGCAGCAGTTGCGCTTGCTGTAACACTGCCAAACACTAACTTGCCTAGAATCGGGGGACTTGATGGCGGGAAATTTTTAGTTATATTTGCTGGTGGTTTAATTGGACTTATTATAATGCGATTTGCTGCCAACTTATTTGTAGCCTTGCTGCATAAAAGACCTGGCTTAGAAATAGCTGCTTTCTTAATCGTAGGATGGGTTGGCGTAAAGCTCCTTGTATATACATTAGGTCATCCAGAGCTAGCTATCATTCCAGAGAAATTCCCAAAATCTCCAGAATGGAAAATAACGTTTTACGTTGTACTCCTGTTAATTGCAGGAGGAGGATGGTTTTTTTCAAAAGTTAAAGAAGAGGAAATACAATAATAAAATCCATGCAAGGACGTTCATCTAAATAAGATAAACGTCTTTTTTTGTGAGTTTTAAAGGGGAATCTCTCTTTTTGTTGAAATACTTTTATAGAGAAAAGATATATAAGGAGACCAACATGAAAAAATTCTATATCGCATCAAGTTTTCAAAATATTGATATGGTCAGGGAAGTAAGTGACATTTTACGACAACAGGGGTATGTGCAAACCTACGACTGGACTCAGAACGAAAGAGCAGCAACATTAAAAGAATTAAAAAGAATTGGTGAGCTGGAGAAAGAGGCAGTCATTGAGGCGGACTTCGTGATTGTGTTGTTACCAGCGGGAAAAGGAAGTCACATTGAGTTTGGAATAGCTCTTGGCCATAACAAACGTATCTATTTATACTCGACCAATGATGATGTGAATAATCCTGAAACAACAAGCACGTTTTATCATCTGGATAACGTGGTGAAGGTAATTGGTACTGTCGATGATCTAATAGAAAAACTACGTTAGAGAGGGCTGTATTGCTTTGAATGTGAAATATTATTATCAGGACGAGTTAATATATGAAACTCATACCTCTGACTTGAGCGGATTGATGATGGCCATTGAGAGATCCAGTAGCATCCATTTTGCTGAGGAGGTTTATAACTTTGATGAATTTATTTTAAATCATTATGAACAAGAAGGCATTTGGTTTGAAGAGCTTGTGGTTTATTTGAAAAACTAAACGTTATAAAAAGTGTTAATTCATTAGGAGTTAACACTTTTTTATGTTAGGGAACCTAAAGTCACTAGCTGCGTCTATTAATATGAAAGCATGAGGGGGGAAGTGTGTGGGGGAGCTTCGGGAAGAATGGCTAAACAAAAAGGACTTTGTGGAGCAACTATTCAATAGGTACGCAACAGAGGTTAAACGAACAGCGTATCTTTACTTAAAAGATATAAACCTTGCAGAAGATGTCTTGCAAGAGGTTTTTATAGCTTGTTACAAAAAGCTGGAGGAGTTTCGAGAAGAATGCTCCTATAAAACATGGTTAATAAGAATTACTGTTAACAAGTGCCGTGATCACTTACGGAGATGGAGCTTCTGGAATATATTTTTCAGTAAAGATGCTGGTGATAAATTAGTGGAAACAAAGACGCCAGAGAATCAGGCAGTTGTTAGTGAGGAAGAGAAAGAAATTGGAATGGCTATCCTCCAGCTACCCATCAAACTAAGAGAAGTCATTATATTATTTTATTATCAAGAACTGGGGATTAAAGAAATCAGCAGTATACTGGAAATCAATGAAAATACAGTGAAAACCAGACTGCATCGAGCAAGATCATCACTGAAAG
Organism: Sutcliffiella rhizosphaerae; assembly: GCF_917563925.1. Classification (GTDB taxonomy): domain Bacteria; phylum Bacillota; class Bacilli; order Bacillales; family Bacillaceae_I; genus Sutcliffiella_A; species Sutcliffiella_A rhizosphaerae. Next base: position 25,757 of record NZ_CAKJTJ010000022.1, on the reverse strand, counting down.
AGGTATTGAGGGGCGGTGATTTTGAATGAGGCAAAAACTGAGAAAAATATTGGAGGAGTCTGTTTTAGAAGATGTTGAAATAACAGACACAGACAAACACCGTTTTCTTGAAAATATAGGCAGCGTAAAAGGAAAGAAAAATAAAACAGTGTTTGGATATGCTGCTTTTATACTAGCAGTATCATTAATAGTGGTATTAATTTTTACCTTACAATCAGGGCCAGGAACTACCACCGACACAGTTACAAGAGCTGACATTCCGGTTATAGAGTCTGTAGAAGAAGGAATGATAAAAGTACATTATGTATCAGACAATATGGATCGGGGAAATCATGATTTTTATGACGACATCGTTATCATTGATCCTGAGATAACCCAATTTTCCAGAGGTGACATTGTTTATTATAAAGGGGAAGGTGACCGTGATCATCTAATAAGAATTGTGGGTCTTGAAGGGGAAAGCTTAGAGATAAAAGTAGGGCAGGTTTACATTGATAATAAGATGCTAGATACATTTTATGGCAAGGCACACCGGCTAGGATTAGAAAAAGAGGAGTATTTCATTGAGATGGATAAAATAAACATGGTTTACAATAAGGAAGGAATGCTAGAGTTATTTGAGTTAAATATACCAAAAACCAATATTCCTGAAAAACACTTTTTTGGCATGAGTGATGATTGGATGAGAGGGACACAGGGGCTTATCACTCGTGAGCAGATAATTGGTAAGGTAGTAGGGATTCGATCTGATTGACAAATACTTAATTGAATAAACTCCAGTTGATAATCACAGCCCTTTAGTCATTCATCGACAATGGGCTTTTTCTTTTATTTGACTTACAGATACAAAAATTAAAACCTTTGAAGGTAAATGCAAAACCTTAAGAGGAAACCAGAAAACCTTTGGAGGTATTCATCAAACCTATCGAGGAAAATCCAAAACCTTTGGAGGTATTCAGCAAACCTTTGGAGATAGCGCCAGATTTCATCTCAAAATAGAAGTGAAAATACATATTAGTGTCACCGCCAGAGCTTTGGAGGTAAATGTGAAACCTTAAGAGGAAACCAGCAAACCATTGGAGGTATTCATCAAATCTATCGAGGAGAATCCAAAACCTTTAGAGGTAATCAGCAAACCTTTGGAGATAGTGCCAGATTTCATTTCAAAATAGAAGTGAAAATACATATTAGTGTCACCGCCAGAGCTTTCGGGGTAAATGTGAAACCTTAAGAGGAAACCAGAAAACCTTTGGAGGTATTCATCAAACCTATCGAGGAAAATCCAAAACCTTTGGAGGTATTCAGCAAACCTTTGGAGATAAACCAAATCCTCTGAAAAACCTGCAAACCTTTCGAGGTACCATCCTCCCCAATCTACACAAAAAAAACGAACCCCACCTTATGGAGTTCGTTCTACAATTATCTTTTCAACACTTTCATCCGCGTACAAATATCAGCGTATTCATTTTTTATTACTGTTAACCCTATCTGTTCACAATGCTGAAAGAACGACTCCGCACAGGTAAGAAGCGAATCCAGCACATTAAGGGGAAAGGTTTGCTGCTCCATCGTCATTTTTCCATGGACAACGCGAATGATGAGCTGATTGGATTCTTTTATTAATTTTATTTCTAACGGTTGATACACTAATGGAATGGAAGATTCATCATGCTCCTGTAATGCTTCTAAAGCAGTTAGCACCCCGAACCAAAAGGAGTCGATACTATCAATGATTATTTTGTTAGGAAAGATGATGTCCCCCACTTTCATTCGGAACGTTCCAGGAAATATAGGCTGGTGTAGATTTAGAAGCTTTTGTGCTTCCTGGATGTTGGTAGAAGGGATAAAACAATCCATTCTTTCCACTGCCATTCCAATTTGATATTGGGGTTTTAAAAAATAACTGGTAATCATCTAACCTCTCCTTAACAAAGTATTTTACATACGTTCACCAAGGCCCCAGCCGTTTGGATACATGGTAATAACTTTACCACCTTTTACGACAAGGCGAACTTGACCGTGTGCAGTATTTCCATAAACAACAGTGCCGTTGCTTGTGAAACCGTTATTCAATATTTGGGTACGGTTGTTATGTACGATTTGAGCGATAATACTTTCATAGTACCCTAAATTGTGACCTGGATTAAAGAAAGATTGCACCGTGGTCGGGTTTCCAATAAAATGCTCTGGTGCATGACGAGCTAGAATATGCGTCATTCCGTAAGTGGAGCAGCTGCCAAAATCTAAATCTACAAATTTGCCATTCCCAACTTCATATTTTGCGATATTGGTGCTAGCATACGTATTTGGTAGTCTGAAATAGCCTTGTGTAGCGTTATTTACTTGACCGCATGATTTGTTGTAAAAGGTTGCTGCAGTAGCTTTATATTGGATGTTATTACTGTAAATGTTCCAGGAATAAGTTGATGCTTGGACTTGCCCAGTGTTAGGTATGAATAAGAGGAGGGCAAGCAAGACTGCAAAAATCGGAAAAAATCTATTTGGAATGATCCTCATCAAGTTCTCCCCCTTTCTATGGTCGCCACCATGCTTGTTTATTAATTAACCAGCCAGAGCCTGTTGTAGTAAAAATGACACTTCCATTCATATCTGTTCGGAAAATGGATATGTTTCTTGCTTTTAGTTTATCGATAGTAGATTGTGTGGGGTGATTATACCGGTTACCTGCCCCAACAGAAATAATAGCAACAGAAGGATTTACGCTGTTCAAAAAGGCATCAGTTGTGGAAGTATTACTGCCATGATGTCCAACCTTTAATATATTGGCAGACAATAGTTCACCAGAATTCACCATATCTGACTCCGAAATATGCTCGGCATCTCCAGTTAGAAGGAAGGAAGTCGATCCATACGAGACTCTAATGACAGCGGAGTAATCGTTTGTGTTACTATAGGAGTCTCTTACTGGTGCAAGCATATTTACCCGCAGTGCTTTTCCATCCACAGTGGTATTAACAAGGGTCAAACCTGCCCGTGCCCTCGTAATAGTTAGTCCTTTATTTTGAATCGCCAACAATACATCTTCATACGTTTTTGTGTTAGCTGTTGCATTTGGCATATAGACCTTCCCAATAGAGAAAGTATTAATCACATCATCGAGGCCGCCGATGTGGTCTGCATGTGGATGGGTGCCAACCACATAGTCAAGACGGCTTACATTTTGGTTTCTAAGATAATTCACGACAGTCGACCCATAATGGTTATCCCCAGCGTCGACCAGCATATTTTGCCCATTTGGTAATTTTACGAGGATTGAATCACCTTGACCTACATCAATAAAGTGAACCTGTAAATTGGATGCCGCGTTTACAAAAAGTGATTGCTGTGGAAAAAGAAAAGAGAATGCTAATACGGTTAATAATACAACTCTAAACAGTACGCTCTTAGAATTTTTCATTTATACCTCCTGTTGTTGATTTCTTTTTAAAGATTAGCCAAATGAATTGTAACAGAGTATCAATAATAATCTGTATATTCCTTCAATTTAATTCTATCTTTCTTCCACATAATTAAAATAGGTCAGCAGGATGGTTTGTCATATAATTCTAAAGTTGGATGGGGATTTTTTTATGTTATGATGAAAATGGAGGTGGTATAGATGAAAAAATGTATAGTCGATCGTTTGGAAGGTAGCTGGGCAGTGCTTGAATATGAAAGGCAAACCTTTGATTGTCCGCTTTCTGTATTACCTAAAGGAGTGAAAGAAGGAGATGTGCTTTCTATTACCTTTGAAATTAATGAATCCGAAACAGCAAAACGAAAAAGAAATATTGATAGCTTGGCAAAACAGTTATTCGTGGAAGAATAAAAGGAGCCTCTGGACAATCTAAGTAGTTCAGTTCAGAGATAGAAAAATCAAATTAACAAGTGAATGAACAGGATAAATCGTATAAATTTAGATAAGGAAATCGCACAAGAAAACGCAGGGATTTAAAAGCCCCTGCGTGTTAAAACTTTATTGATTTATTCTTGAAATAAGACATCCCTCCGTTCAAGAAGTTATCTTCTAATAATCATTAATCCTCAGAATTCCGATAAAATTATTCCCTTGATAATAAGTGATTAAATACATCTAAGGCAATTTCTTCACCAATCGTTATTCCGAATCCCAACAGGATATTAACTATTTTCCACAATGAGTGTTTTTGAGTTGTAGCAATAAAATACCCATTTTCATATCTTTTTTCATTCCAATATAAGTATTAAATCCGACTGTACCACCAGTGTGCCAATGAATATAATCTTGTGTCTGTTTATCTTTGGAAATCATCCATCCCAATCCCATTTGTGTATTATTATCAACTTTAACATTATTTTGTATTTTGTGCGTTTGTTTAAAAACTGGTTGTAAACGACTATTCGTTAATCCCAAGTTTACTTCTAAAAACGTTAACATATCGTGTAATGTACTTTTCAATCCACCAGCTCCTGGTAAAGCAGGAATTGAAAATGGAGGTATTTCTTTGTTTTTCATATACGATACAATTACTCTTTGTTGGTTATTATCACTTAAATTAACACTAGTACTATGCAAACCTAAAGGTTTACAAATCCGCTCGTTTATTGCATCTTCATATTCTGTATCAAGCACACTTGCTAGTAAATTTCCTAAAAACCCTACACCAACATTCGAATATTTCCATTTGTATTTATACTTTTTTAACTGAAAGTTTGACAAATAATCGTCTAAATCAGTTGGTTGATAAGATGCAAACGGATTCAGTTTATCTTGAACTTTAATATTTGTAGCATCTCTTGGCAAATTCGATTGATGGGTAATTAGATCTCGTAAAGTTATTTCTTTTTTATCATTTGAAAACGCCTGGCTATAACTCGGCTGATATTTTAATACGGAGTCATCTAAATGAACCATATTATCCTGTATCATTGTCTGTAAGAGTACAGCAGTAAAAACCTTTGAAATAGAGCCAATTTCAAAAATTCTGTCTTCAATAGGTATATTTGATCTATCGTCTATGCCTACTGAATATATCTGTCTCCCGTTTTGATTCACGATACCAAGTAAGGTACTTGAATCACTGCTTCTATTTTTCTTAGAAACTAAAATATTTTCTGTTTTTTTTTCCATATTTTCTCCTTTCATATAATTGCCATCAAAATCATCCGTTTGTGTAAGAACATTCTTACATAATCTCCATATCTAAATTTTACCATAAAACCGTATTTTCCTCTGGTATACCGATAATTAGTTATACAATTAGCATAAATCTTGACCTTATTTTTAGCACACGTTCAACTTGTGGACAATAACTGTTGTCCACTTGTAAAAACAATGCTAAAACCGTTGCTAATTTCAATGTTTAATCATAGTAATCCTTGTCAAATCCCCTTGTTAAAATACTTGTGATTTTATATTTTCTACTTCACAACCGAACTACTTAAGGAAAATCAGAGACTCTTTTTTTCTTTATATCCATAGTTAAAATATTTTAATGCTTCCCTAGTTTGATCGAAATAAGGTGCATGTCCATCCCATTTAAAGTTCTCACCACAGCCGCTTGCCTTAATTTGGTAAACACTATATTCTATGTTGCCATCAGATCCAGAATTAGCATGATAGATACATGAGCCATCAATAGCAATTCTTTCCCCATTTTCATCCACATAATAATATTCGTCAGTTATATAACCCAAAACCTGTCTGCTAGATGTGCTGTACGTGGCAACCTCATCCATATTTGTCATATGTAATTGTGGGATTGTCTCTAATTTAAGTGGAACAATTGAATACTCCCCTTCTTTATCCAAAGGTGGTTCTTCAGGTACATTGTAAAATACCATAACTGAACCTTCATAATCATCAGGAATTAAAAATATAGTATTCGTTTCTTCCCTTGTTTCTTCTATATTATATCCAAGCCACCAAAATGATGATGATACTCCTAAAAGAATGACAATCGTAAATTCCATTACTATAATCGGTTTTTTCCAAAATGTTTTAAAGCTCCCTTTTAATAACTCGTCAAAGAAAAAGAAGAGTACTGCACAAATAATGGCGAAAAAGGCAAAACCACCAATAAAAAACACTAGAAGAGAACCAAATATTATGTGAATAATACCGGCACTAAATAGTCTTCCTTTTGTAAGCTTTTTAGTTACATAATCAGACAACAAAGAAACTGGTATGCCATAAATTATATTTCCTGCGATTGATATAGAAAACAAGATTATAAAGAATCCAATATGCTCCGGTTCTATGAGTGCTAAAATAAAATAATACAAAGAAAACAAAAGGGTTGAATACACAGCTGCTAAAAATTTTCTCAAGGGTCACCAATCCTAGTAAATGATAATTTCTGTTATAACTATATTTTACCATATTTTTTATTTTAAGAGGTTTTAATTTATGGAAAAAGAAGGGATTTTTTCTGGTGGTGTCGAAAAAAGTATTATTATCGTAATTAACTGGTAGAACATGAAAAGACTTGTAATAATGACAGTTGGGAAAACGCATAGCGGAAAATCAACTTTTGCAAGAATGCTAGAGAAAAATATGAATAATTCCTTATTGTCGGACCAGGATGATCATGCTCTGTTCATCAATACTTATTATAAAAGCTTACAACCCGAAAAGGGTTCTAATAAGCTAAAGCACGCTATTACGGAGCTTATCGTCAATTATGCCATTTAATACAGAAGATCACTTAATTATCTGTAATTCAAATCGAACTAAACATGCTAGATCTCATGTTTTGGATACATTTTTTCCTATGAAAAACTTTTTTCGGGTCCTTGTATATTTTGATGTTCCTGAGGATACTCTGCTTGAAAGAGTAAAATCTAGTAACAGGAACACGAATATATTCAGAGGAGACACCAATAATTTTGAAGCATTACTTAAAAGACAACAGTTAGAAAATGAAGATGTTTCGACTGAAGAAGAGGCAGACTATTTATTTCTCGTAAGAGACAATATAGAAATGAATCATGTTATCGATGACATTGTACATCTCGCACAATAGTTGGATCATTAATAGAGGTGAAATATGACATTCCAGCATAGGAATTTTAAGGTATTAAAGGTCTCATGTGATAAGTATGGGAACTTTATGAAGCTCAAAATCTACCTAGAGGGGACATGGGTAACTGTTCGTTGGGGACTAGATACAGATTCTTATATAAAAATAGCTAAAATTGTTAAAAGGAATTATTTTGATTCTCTCGCAAAGGAATATTATTACGAGCTCGTCCCTCAAATTGGTATATATAAAGAATCCCCCATCAAAGAAAAGATATTTTTAGGGTGTTTAAGGTGCGTCCAACAAACAAAAGCAAAAAGAATAGAGTTTGAATGCTCAGAACATTTTGCTGGAAATATAGAATGGTTTAAGAAAGACGTGAAAAAGCTTAAGGATGTGGAGCACTTGGCATGGGAAAAATTTCAATGAGTTGAGGTGAATTAAGTGAAAGTTAATATAATTATCTGGAATTTATTACTTATTCTTTTCTTAACTTCCTGTGAACAAGGAGAAATGCAGGAGGAGGTTATTGCTGAAGAAAAAGAAAAAGTAGGAGTGTTTTCAGTTCAACATGAAACCGGAGAGCAAAATTTTGAAATCATCCCTTTGTATGAGAGTTTACGAGTTTACATAGAAAAAGCGAGAGAGGCGGAAGATCCAAACTTACATGTTTTATATATGCAAAACGTATTTACACCTAATTGGGATAAATGTTTTAGAGAAGGAGAGTACCTTCAATTAATGAACAAGTATATTAATAAACCACCAGCAAATTTAGATGCTTTAGAAAGATTAGTTGATAAAATGGCAGGTGCTAATCTTGAACAGATAATTAAGCAGTCACTCATTGAATCTGCTCAATTACTATCTGGTCCTGACACGAATGTATGTATACTTCCTTATAATCAAAACGCAGGTGGACTTGCAGTTAATATTGGTGCAGGAAAAATTACCATCTTTTATGATGATAACTTTTATCGAACAGAAGAAGATTTAGCAGGTACAGTGGCACATGAATATCATCATAGTGTCTGGACAGATAGACATTATACACATGGGTATACAACTCTTTTGGAGTATATGATATTTGAAGGACGGGCAGAAAGCTTCAAACATAGACTATATCCGACTGCAACCACGTATTCTATAACACAACAACAAGAAGAAACTAGTTGGGCTAAAATTGTAGATAGCTTAGATTCTATTAGTCTTGATAATCAAAAGATTATCCTTGGTGGTGGAGAATTTCCAAGATTATACGGTTATGCTGCAGGGTTTAATATTATGCAAGACTTTTTGAATAATAATCCTGAAGTTACTATTGATGAGTGGACGGCATTATCCCCAGAAAAAATTTTGGAAAAGAGTAATTATGTGGATCGTTTTAAATAGAGAGGTAGGATGCAAGATGAAAGTAATTACCCTATGCGGTTCAACAAAATTTAAAAAAGAATTCAGAATGGCAGAAGCTACCCTGACCTTGCAAGGAAACATCGTACTAAGCCTCGGTTTCTTTGAGCAAAGCGAGGGAATAACGATTACACAAGAACAGGTAAAACTTTTCAAAGAAATGCACTATAAAAAAATAGACATGGCAGACGAGATATTTGTTGTGGATGAGAAGGGCTACATCGGAGAGAGTACAGCAAGTGAAATCGAGTATGCACGAAAAAATGGTAAGCCTATACGTTATTGGTCAGAGGAAAAAGAAGTAATAGAAGAAAATTGTCCATTAGTATAATTGGTATATAGAGAGGCGGAGAGTTGGATGAGATTACTTTTTGTCTTTTTAGCTATTTTAATTGTAAGTGGACTATACGATTATCATCACTCTGCTAAACTATCGTTAGAAATGGTTGCCTTTAATAGTTTAACGAAAGAAGAAAGTAATAGAATTTTAGTTAGTCCTAAGGATTCACATGTAAACAAAGTAGTCGTGGATCATCAATTGAATAGTTATTTGGGTGGCAATCACCTTAATCAAATACTTTATGAAGTAACTTTTAATCATACTGAAACAGATGTTGTTGGAAATTTGATTGTTTACATTGCAGAGGATGAAATGACAGTGATTGGGAAGAAAAATCATGCTATTGAATAAGGGTGTACACAAATGAAAAAAGTTTTATTAGTCTTATCACTTTTATCGTTTCCCGACAGAAGACTCCCACTTCAAGGAATGTGTAGGGCTTAGCCCAATGAGTAAGTGGGAGATGAATGTCGGTTAGGCATAAGTCTAAAGGTTATTTTTGGTAATCTGCTTACCTTATGATAGATAATGCTTACAAGAGTGCAAGTTCTCGAATGATTAAAAAGGACTTTCCACAAATAAGAAAAAAATGATGGAAAGAAAGGTTTTGGTCAAGAAGTGAGGTGAAATGAATGATAATCAACAAAGCATATAAATTTCGTATCTATCCAAACAAAGAACAGGAAATACTGATTGCTAAAACAATTGGCTGTAGCCGTTTTGTGTTCAATCATTTTTTAGCACAATGGAATGATACGTACAAAGAAACAAAAAAAGGATTAACCTACCATTCTTGTTCAGCAAAACTACCACAACTCAAAAAAGATCTACCATGGTTAAAAGAAGTGGACAGCATTGCCATTCAATCCTCCCTCAAAAACCTTGCCGATTCGTATACTCGATTCTTCAAGAAACAGAACAAAGCACCTCGTTTCAAGTCTAAAAAGAACAACGTGCAATCTTACACAACCAAGCACACGAAAGGCAATATTGCGATTGTAGAAAACAAAATGAAGTTGCCTAAACTTGGATTAGTTAAGTTTGCAAAAAGTCGTGAAGTAAAAGGGCGTATTCTTCAAGCTACGGTTAGACGGAATCCGAGTGGGAAATATTTTGTATCCATTCTTGCAGAAACAGACGTACAGCCATTAGAAAAAACAGGTTCTTCCATTGGGGTAGATGTTGGCATAAAAGACTTTGCTATTTTGTCTAATGGAGTCGTATATAAAAATCATAAGTATTTCCGCACACAGGAAAAGAAATTGGCTAAAGCACAGCGCATCCTTTCGAGACGTCAAGAATTAGCGTTAAAACGAAATGGTAATTTAGATGAAGCGAAAAACTATCAAAAGCAAAAGCGGAAAGTAGCACGCATTCATGAAAAGATAATCAATGCAAGAACAGACTACTTACATAAAATCTCAACTGACATTATCAAAAACCACGATATAGTCGGAATGGAAGATTTGCAAGTATCGAACATGTTAAAGAATCACAAATTAGCCAAAGCGATAAGTGAAGTATCTTGGTCACAATTTAGAACCATGCTTGAGTACAAAGCAAAATGGTATGGCAAGCAAGTGGTTGTGGTAGCCAAAAACTTTGCTAGTTCTCAAACTTGTTCAGGTTGTGGCTATCGGAATAAAGACGTAAAGAATCTCGCATTGCGTGAATGGAATTGCCCTTCATGCGGTACACATCATGACCGAGATATCAACGCAAGTATCAATCTTAAAAATGAAGCGATAAGACTTCTAACCGTAGGAATAACTTGGGCTAGCCTAATCCATAACTGGCGGTTACGCTGGTGTTCTTAGGAATCTCCCACTTCAAACAACTTGTAAGAGTGTTAAGTGGCGAGAGGTTCAATATTATCTGGATGTTTAAACAATTATGATGAAGAGATTTCTTATAAAGATGATACTATCAGTGAACGCTTATTAACAATTGCGGTTTGGTCAAGATGAGTTAATCGAAATAGAAAATGTTAAATATGTAAATATAAGTGCAGAGGACATGCTAAACGATAATAAAAAGTATGATGCTTTAATAATTTTTGCAAAGTGTTATGTTTCTTTTTACAATCCAGTCCAATATCCAGTTTTTTTCTTCGGATTAGAAAATACAAATATATTTGCCTTTTTATTTGAAAATGTAGGGATGGATTCTGCATATGACGAGTCTGCTAAGTACATCCAAGGTTTTCAAAATAGTGAAGGTGGAAGACAATCATGGGCAATCAGTTTACCAAATGATTATTCTTAAAATGATAAAACGGAAGGAATACTACATAGAATTATAACCGTACTATAAGAAATATAGGAAGTAGGAATAAAATATGAAAAATTCAATTAAAATAATGCTACTGGGTATAACCGTTTTACTATTAAGTTTTTTTATTCATAACATTTCTATGGGGGATTATCCCAGCACTCTAGTACAGCTTATTTTTGTAGCTGGTTTTATCACAGTAATAGTTGGTTTCTTATATAAGGAGAAATAGGAGGTCAAAAAATGTATATCTATATATGCTTTGAATCTGGTGGAATCTACTGTAGCCTTTAATCCTCACTATCTTTATTTACATTAAAGTGAAAGTTCATTCTATATTAAAAGGGGGTTACTACACACCCATGTGGATATAGCTGGTGAAACTTTCTCTATTAGATGTAAATTTACTACTAGTTATTAGAATATTTTTGAAACTTTTCACTCCCTAAATCGTAGTATAAGGGGGATAGAAATAATAAATGACAACAAAGAGATGGGGGATAATTAATGATTTGGCTATTTGTATTAGTACCTATCAGCATTTTAATAGTATTTTCAATTATCATTGATAAAAAGAACAATTGGAAGAATTCACCACCAGACGTAAACAAAGGGAACCAAAACGTAGAGGCAGAAACTTCAAGGTATCTACATTACAATAGCTCAGATGGTGATGGTGGAGGAAATCATTAAATATTCAGAAATGCTTTTGTAGAGTAATTGTTTACATGTTTATATCAAAACAGTTAAACAGTTTCAAGGGAAATCAATGGGCTAATCGTTTTAGTTCCACTGTTTTTCACTTTATGAGAGGCTATGCAATTTCCCAAACACCTTCGTTAAGCTAACTTTGGCTACAGGCGTTATCACAGTAATAGTTGGTTTCTTATATAAGGAGAAAATGTATACCTATTCATCTTTTGAGTCTGGTGGCTCATTTACGTTGCTGCAGCCTTTGTTCACAACAATTCTTTTTGCTGTAATAATTGTATTTATATTAGTGGTAATGCCTAAAAGAGTTAAGGGGAAAATAAATGGATTAACTGCAATTGGAATATCAATATTTTCTTTTATATTAGCTGGCCAAGTAGTGTACTTTGAAGCAATCATTGCAGATGAGATTAATCTAGGGGGAGGCGGCCTATCATTGTTCCTATTTGGTGGGATATTCTTGCTTGGAGTTGCCAATATAATTATTTGCTTAATGAGACAGGAAAATAAGCCTAACGGAGGAGCGGATAAAACAAAATATCAAAATTACAATCTATACAGCGGTGGAAGAGAAGGTGGCGATTCAGGAGCCCTTTAAATTTTGCGTAGTTTACATAAAATAAATTTAAGGGTGATTTTGAATGTTTCATGTAAAAACCTATATTAGTAAGGATTCAAAATGGTATGAGGATAGGCTACCTCTTGAGAAATTTAAGAACCAGTATGTGCATCTTGAAAAAGATCATAAGAAGTTACCTGATCTTGCTAACACGATTATTCATGCAAGGTTATATGGTTTTGTACAAATAACATATAAAGGTAAGGAAATTTTAGGAGAGGAAGAGTATGGTTCTATAGCTGGAATATGGGGAATTCTACTCAATCTAATTTATGATTGTTTGCAGAATGGCTATAGTGTTGAATATTTTCCTGACTACGTAATGAAATTAACTCTTAAGGCGGTTGATACGGAAACAGTACAGTTTGAAATTCCAGGAAAGAATTTTATTCTACATAAAAAAGAGTTTTTTGTAGCAGTTCTTACAGGTGCTTTAAAATACAATCAAATTGTTCATCCAATTTACAAACGTGCATTTCCTGAAGGTAATTCGGTGCAGGCTTTAGCATTTTTAAAAAGCAAGTTAAAAGAAGTAGAGCAAATGTAAGGGAATAGAAGGGAGGTATAGTTGTGAAACTTGGAAAACCATACGCAAAAGGTAATACTGCGAATGTTTACTTGCAGGAAGACAGAGCAATAAAAATATATCATGATCATATCTCTGACTCAGAGCCAGCTTATGAAGCTACCAAACAAAGGATAGCGTTTGACTGTAACCTTCCAGTTCCGAAGATATTGGAAGTTACAAAAATAAATGGAAAAAACGCACTAGTAATGGAGTATGTTTCCGGAAAAACACTAGGTCAGCTCTTTATGGATAATACTGACCGGACAGAATACTATTTAGAAATGTCTGTAGATATTCAAAAAGAAATTCATACCAAGAAGGCAGAGAGTCTTATGTCCATGCAAGAAAAATTAAAAAGACAAATTCACAAAGTATCACACCTTTCTCGAGAGGTTAAAGATCAATTGCTATCCAAAATGCAAGAAATAAAGTACGAACCAAGATTGTGTCATGGTGACTTTCATCTTTACAACTTAATCCAGAGTGAGGAACGTGCACATATTATTGATTGGGTGGACGCAAGCTCTGGAGATATTCGAGCAGATGTATATAGAACCTACCTCCTTTATTCCCAATTTTCAAGTGAACTCGCAGAAAAATATCTTTACTTTTATTGTAAGAAAAGTGGCGTAACGAGAGAAGAAATCTTTCAATGGGCACCAATCATTGCAGCTGCGAGATTATCAGAAAAAGTGGGAACAAAAGAAGATTCGGAGAAACTAATGAATATTGTGCACCAAATGAGTCCCCATTTTTAATAAGGCTCTTTTCTAAAAGATTGTTGCTAGTAACCAGTAAAAAGTCGGGTTCTGGACTTTTTACGTGCATGTTCATTGAAAACTTGTCCTTTTGACTCATACTAAATGCAGGAAAAGAGCACGATAGTAACGATTATTACGAGTATCTTATAAAGTTCGTAAAAGCAACAAAGTTTGCGAAAAAAGCCTTTAATAAAAAGGGGACTTACTTTTTACATAGTCTTCTTTTGCAAGTAACCATCCAATAACCAGTCTTTGGTAATGCCTATAAGCTTTTTAAAGGAATCACTTCTAGAAAATGTGTGATCGGCTTCACTTATGGTGAACCTATTACATGTTCCTAATGATCTAGATAAAAAATCTTTTTCATATAATGCAGCATATTGTACAGGTATATCTTCATCTGCATCCCCGTGAATAATTAGGACATCGCCTTTGAAGAAGGAACAGAGTTTGATAGGATTAGCCTCTTTAAGTGATTCAAAGAATTCCGTATGAAAAGTATATCCGTAATAATCGTGAATGTTAGTAGTCTCTCTACTCATAATGATTTGGATATCTTTATATGGATTTCCAACAGCAGACCATAATATCAGCCTCTTCACATTTTCTTCATTAACTGAACAAATGGTGGCAATAGCTCCTCCAAGACTATGCCCAATTAATGTAAGTTGATTAGAATCAATTTTATCAAGGCTTTTCACAAAGTTAAGTACTTCTTTTGTTTGTTCAATAAAGCCTCGCAGAGTGTTCTTTCCATAGTGCCCTTCACTTTCCCCGCAGCCAGCATAATCGAAGCGAACGACAACATAGCCAATTTTCTTTAATTCCTCACAAGCTTTTACAAAGAGTCTATTCACTCCAACTTTAGAACCGATGAATCCGTGGCAGATAATAATTGCAGGAGATTTCTGATAGGTGTTTGCAAAATAGGATGCTGGATAATCAATTGAAACTGAGAGATTTATATCTTTCCATAATAGATTAGTATGTTTTCTCATATGAATACCTCTTTATTATTACTTATACAATCAGTTTTATGACATTTCGAACAATAAAGGTGTGTGGCAAAACTGCGGCTCACTTTTTTCGTGCTCCTTTCGATTCTAGCTGTTCTTTTAATTCTTTTTCTAGGTCACTTAATAGGAGATTATCTAGATATATCGCATTCAATTCTTTTCTATTCAACTTTAATAATTCACGAATGAGCTGTTCCCTCCGTACTTTAATCGCCTTCCGAAAGTGGGTAGACATTTCTGTTCCTCCTTTTGTTTTATTATTCATATTGGTTTACTTGGAATTGATAGTAAAAAAAATGTCCAAATCATATACGTGGCTTAGAAATCATCTCAAGAAAAAAATCCTCTCCAAGATAAGGAGAGGATTACAACGTACATCCGATATCTTCCTTATCACTCAGGCATAGTAACCTGCTGGATTTAGCACCTTCTTACATGTGAAGAGGTTGCTGCGGGATCATAAGACCAGTTCTTCCCCCGACTCTTTATAAGGATTAAGTTATAAAGACTAAGATACAAGAAATGTTCAGAAAAGTCAATTGGAATAACAGACCTAGAATAGGTCATTTCTAAAATAAAGATTGTAATAGATGGGTTTGTTTGGAATAATTGGAATTATAAAAAATTTGAGGATGATAAATTTTGGATTATGTACAGCATATACGATCAATGGTTGGAAAAGAAAAAATAATTATGGTAGTGGCAGGCGCAGTAGTATTTGATAATGACCATCGCGTCCTACTTCAACAACGCTCGGATACGTTAACCTGGGGAATCCCTGGCGGCTTTATGGAGTTGAACGAGAATATTCAAGATACAGCAAGAAGGGAAGTGCATGAGGAAACAGGGTTGAAAATGAGAAAACTCGAGCTTTTTGGAGTTTATTCAGGTCCGGAGTATGACAAGACATTTCCTAATGGGGACCAAGTTTCACTTGTTCAATTTTTCTTCACGTGTAATGACTATGAAGGGAACCTACTCATAAACAATGAATCGATAAGTATGGAATTCTTCTCCTTATCGGAATTGCCTTCTAATTTATTTAGTGATCATCAAATGCTTTTTAGAGACTTACTTTCAAATAGAGGTAAGCCAATTATAAGTTGATGGAGTGAACCATTTGGCTATTTCAGCATACTACCAACAATTAAGGAACAAAATCGGCAAAGATTTACTTCTTATACCATCTGTTGCAGCCATTATCCGCAATGGGAAAAATGAAATTTTATTACAACTTCCTGCAAATGAAACATGTTGGAGTCTTCCAGCAGGAGCAATAGAGCCAGGGGAAAGTCCCGAGGAAGCTATTATCAGAGAGGTTTGGGAAGAAGCAGGGCTTCGAGTGAAAGTAGAAAAGTTAGTTGGCGTATTTGGTGGTAAAGGTTTTCGTTATATCTACCATAACGGAGATCAGGTGGAATACGTCGTAAGTGTTTTTGATTGCTCCGTCCTGCATGGAGATTTAATACCAATCGATGGAGAATCAAAAATATTGAAATATGTAGATTATAGTCACTTTCCCCCACTAGCCTTACCTTTTCCAACAGATATTTTTCAAAAGGAGAAATAAGATGAAGAGAACCTTATATGCGAACATAGCTGATAAGTATGATAAAAATACATTCAGAACGCAGGAAATTAAAACAGATACAGAATTAGAGGATTACATAAGAAAATCTACACAACCGCAATACAAGGTATTAGATTTATCATGTGGGACAGGCCTTTATTTACAAAAACAGACAGAGTACTTTACGTCTTCATCAATCCAATGGTTTGGTCTCGATGCATCTGAGGAAATGCTGGCAAAAGCAAAAGAGAAGGTGGGTAACTTTGTTTCTTTTCACCATGGTCGTGCAGAGAACCTTCCTTTTGAGAACGAGACATTTGATTACATCGTGAACAATTATGCCTTTCATCATTATGAAAATAAAGAGAAAGCAATAGATGAAATTAGCAGGGTGTTAAGAAAAGGTGGAGTATACAAACTCCATAATATTGCGATACATGATATGCCGCAGTGGTGGGTGTATCACTATTTTCCAACTGCCCGTATGGAGGATTTGAAAAGATTCTGGTCGAAGGAATTGCTCTATCATGAATTAAGTCAACGAGGTTTTGATGTCAATCTTCAAATCCAGTATAAAATGCTACAGGCAAAGATAAAGGGTCTTATCAATTATGCAGATAACAGGGATATTTCGGTTTTAACACTTATTTGTGAAGAGGACTATCAAGAAGGGCTAGCAAAAATGAAATACGATTTAAAGGCAAATCCAGAAAAGAAAATCGTCGTGGACTTTGCAGAATTGGTGTGCTTGGCACGTAAAGGGGAAAGACTATGAAATCTAGAAAAGCATTATTGTTTATCTTTGAAGGCTACTGTGAATTCGAAATCGCAACAGCTATTTCTATGTTAAGAGATACACATTCTATAAAAACATGTGCCTTAGAAAATCGTATTTATACTTCTGAAGCTGGGTTAAGAACAGAACCAGATTTTATCTTAGAAGAAGTGAATGCAATGGAATATGATTTAATTATTATTCCTGGGGGAGATCTAGCACCAATTGCAAATGCACAGGAGTTGTTTCATTTGGTCGAATCCTTTGCAAAAATTGGTAAAATTGTTGCAGCCATTTGTAGTGGACCATTTGTGTTAGCCAAAGCTGGCTTATTAAAGGAAGCTACCTATACGGCTACTCTATCAAAAGAACAACGGAAATTTCTTGGTGGATTTAATGAAGATTCATATATTTATTCAAATGTAGTGACAGCAGGGAACATAGTTACTGCACAAGGGCATGCATTTGTTGAATTTGGCATAGAAGTGAATAAATTGATGAGGGAAGTTAGCAAAGATTCGATTACGTTTTACAGTGGTGAGGGTAATCGATTGATGGAAAAAGACTTATGATAAGGTGATGTAAACAGGTGAAACATTATAAATATGCTATTTATTTATTAACAGGAATAGGTGTCTCTCATCTAGGAAGTTGGATTTATTTGGTTGCCCTTAACCTTTCCATTTTGAATCTAACTGGATCAGCTGCAGCTGTTGCTGGTCTTTATATTATTAGACCAATTGCAATGTTACTTACAAATACTTGGTCAGGAAGCGTAGTAGATCGTGTAAACAAAAGAAGGTTAATGATTTCTATTGATATCATACGTGGAATACTAGTATGTATTATCCCATTCATTAGTCATCTATGGATCATTTATTTTATTATTTTATTAATTAATATTGCCGGTGCTTTTTTTGGTCCAAGCTCTTCTGTTTATATTACAAGGCTTATTCCAGTGGAAAATAGAAAAAGATTTAACTCCTTAATGAGTATGACTAGCTATGGTGCATTTTTAATTGGTCCTGCGATTGCAGGGTTTCTAATTATGTTCTTTAATACGTCAATATGTATATGGATAAATGGGATAGCGTTTTTGGTGTGTTCTTTCTTTTTATATCTTCTTCCAAATGTGGATGAAGAGAGTTCAGAAAAGGCAGAACCAATTCGTTTCCAAACGCTTGTAAGTGATTGGAAGGCAGTGAAGGATTTTGCTTTGCAAGCGAAGTTTTTTATTAGTGTTTATTTGCTTTTCCAGATTGCTCTATTAATGGGGTTTGCGTTAGATTCACAAGAAGTAACCTTTATTAAACAACATCTCCAACTCACTGATAGAGACTATGGATTAATTATGAGTTTAACTGGTTTAGGAGCATTAGTGGGTGCGACCGTCTCTGCGATGGTGGCGAAGAAGGTTTCCTTGAAGCTCTATCTAGGGGGAGGTATGCTGCTAACTGCAATTGGATACGTTGCGTTTTATGCATCCTTTGATTTCCTTACCGCTACTGCAGCCTTTGTATTTTTAGGTTTCTTTATGGCTTTTGCAAATGCAGGATATGCTACGTTTTTTCAAAATACGGTACCAGTGAATATTATGGGTAGATTTGCAAGTATAGCTGATATGTTTCAAGGGTTTGTACAAATCCTTTTGACCCTATTACTTGGTTTTCTAGCAGAATGGTTTTCATTACAGTTCGTTTGTATAGTATTTGCAGTTGTCGGAACACTTTTTGCTACGATACTTTTACTAACGGTAATGGGTAAAAGCAAAGATGACTACTTTCGTGAAGAAACCAAGCAAGTACATGTATAGAACGGAGTTGGTCTAGATTGACTTTAATCATTGCTGTTTCAGGTTTTTCGGGAGGAGGGAAAACGACTGTAACGAAAAGACTGCTGCAGGCGTTACCCGACTCTATTCTTCTACACTTTGATGATTATGACTTTAATGGACCAAATGATCTCATAAAATGGGTAGAAGATGGAGCTGATTATAATCTCTGGTGCCTGAAACCTTTAATAGAGGATATAGAAAAATATATTTCTTCAAAGTCATATATTTTGTTAGATTATCCTTTCTCGTACAAGAATGATTCATTGAAAAAATATATCGATTTATCGATCTTTATCGATACGCCTTTGGATATTGCCATGGCAAGAAGGATGCTGAGAGATCATATTCGACTGCAAGACATCCACCAAGATTTAGCATTTTACTTAAATTTCGGCAGAGCAGCATATTTGGAAATGGAAAAAAGTATCAAACCTGACTGTGATTTAGTGGTGGATGGAACTCTACCGCTTGATAATATAGTGAGTATTATTTTAAATAAGTTGAAGAAAAGGTGAGTAATAAGATGGTGGTAGCTGAAACAGATCGATTGTTGCTTAAAGTTTTTGAACAAGAAGATGCAATGGAGGTAAAACGATTCTGGGGAGATGAAGAGGTAATGGCACAGTGTTCTGGGGCTACTCCTCATTCTAAAATTCCTAAAAACTTGGAATTTTACCGTGATTGCTATGAGAAGAACGGGATATCTGTGTATGCAGTGGTGGAAAAAACGAGCGGACACGTTATTGGTGCAGCAGGATTTAATGTGGAATCTTCCATTAATCAAGTAGAGCTAATCTATCATTTTGCAAAAGATATTTGGGGAAATGGATACGCAACAGAAGCAGCCAAGGCTTGTATGGATATAGCACGAAAACTTAAATCTGTTACATGTATCTTCGCTTCAGCTGATCCAAAAAATACGTCATCTCATCATATCCTCCAAAAATTAGGATTTCAGTTTGTAGAGATGAGGTGGTTTGAAGATACAAAGCAAGAAGAGCCATATTATGAAATGCAATTTTAGTGCATGAAGAAGGAGCTGTCCAGAAAATATTCACTTTCTGGACAGCTCCTTATCTGATAGTTCTTACGGAGTTTTTTTCAAACGATGTTCTGCAGATTTAGTAGTGGCAGTAATTGGTGTCGTACCCATTACCTTGCCTAGCCCAAACTTTGGCATATTTCCATAAATAGATTCATAGTTCCCTTTTGGAACAATATAGGTTTCATGATATATCCCAACTGCATCATTATTTCCTACTTTTTTGTTGAAATCTGCCCAAGCCTTGAGGTGTTTCTGCCCACGAGCATAAGCCATGAGATGCTTCTCAGACTGCCAGTATTGAATTAAAAGGGTAGTCCTGAGCCTTGAGAAGTTTTCCATGGAAAGGCACCCAAGCTCTTTATTCATGTATAGTTCTCGTATCATTGGAGGCATTGCCATCAATACAGGCAACCATTTATGCATAGCCCACCACTTATTAATTCTCATCCCTATTACAAATACAACAATGTCTTCGTTGTTATCTGTTATCGTATAACGTCCCGGAAATAAAGATACTCCCATTTTCATACCTCCATTAGTTTTGATATTGTTTCTTCACACCAGTCAATCGCAGCTTTAGTCGTTATTAGTCCGAAATCTAAGGTGATAATCCAAAAGGTTGCGTCTGCGTTGCTCATATGATGTTTGCTTAAATCGTTTTTGATCGTTTCATAGGTCTGATAACGTTCTTGAAGTTTTTGTTTGTAGAGTTGGATATGTTCTATGGTTAAGGTGTTCTCTTGATGCCTGCTGAAAAAAAGCTTTAAGAGTAGTTCGTTTTTTATTGTCTCCAGGTTTGGAACATCGTTCACCAGCCAGCCCCTAAGCGCTTCTTCTCCCTTTGCCGTTATTTGATACTCTTTCTTGTCTGGCTTACCTTCTTGTTTCGTTTCTTCCACAGTGGCATATCCCTTATCAACTAACAGCTTTAATGTGGGATAGATTTGCCCATAACTAATTTTCCAAAAATGATTTAAGCTGCCATCCATCATTTGTTTGATCGTATATCCAGTGTTACAGCCCGTTGTAAGAAGACCGAGGATAGCGAATTGAGTATTTTCTTTTGTCATGATTGCACCTCTGTATATCTTATTGATATATATCATTATGATATATAATTCATCTTATGTCAATATATTCTAATTCTTCTAGGAATATTTCCTTTTTAAACTATCAAAATGAAGTAATATAAAGGTGAACTTCAAGAAATTACATAATCTACCTAAATTTTTTATGAAAGGAGGATTTGATTCTACTAATCTAGTAATCTCCTAGATATACATTTAGTCGTTGTTGTAACTGCACTTTTCTTTGAAGGAAAATTCAAAAAAATAATTGTGGTTGGGAGAGATGTAAATTGGTAAAAGTGTATCGTAGTTTTATGGTATTTAGTTTTACATTAATGCTTGGGTTGGTTTTGTCACTGGTTTCAGCAGAAGAGGCGTCCGCATATAACTGGACGAGAACACTTAGTGAAGGATCAAGTGGTGCAGATGTTAGGGAATTGCAAATTCGTGTGGCAGGTTGGGCAGCTGATTCTCCACAACAGACTGTGGTATCAGTGGATGGTCAATTTGGACCAGGGACAAGAGCAGCAGTAATTAGGTTTCAACGTGCTTATGGCCTTTCTGCAGATGGAATTGTTGGCCCACAAACGCAAGCAAAATTAAATGACTTGGAATCATCAAATGGTACGAAACACTTCAGCTACAGTGAATTTTATTCTAAAGACGGAAGTCAATTTAACGGTGGAAATGTATCAGCGGCAACAGTGCGTGAAAATGTTAGACGCACGATGTACAAGCTAGAAGCCGTTCGTGTAAAGCTTGGAAATAGACCAATTAATATTAATTCTGGATTTAGAAGCATCTCTCACAACCGCAATGTTGGCGGCGCATCTAACAGCCAACACACATACGGTATTGCAGCAGACATCAGTGTATCTGGTGTTAGCAATGCAACCGTTCAAAACGCAGCTAAAAGCTCAGGATTTAGTGGAATCTACAGTGAAAGTGGATTCACCCATATGGACAGTCGTGTAGAATTTCCATACGGATCGCAAGCTTGGTGGTGGAGATAATAGTTGGATTCCTGTACTCGTTAAGAGTGCAGGGATTTTTTTAGTTAGAAAGTATAGATTTTCAAGTTTAGAACAGCTCCTTTGCCATTGAGATCATAAGCCACTCCGTTAAGAAGATGTCTTCCGGTCAGTCTGTAAGGTTTCCCCTTGGCACATCGACCGATTTGTTGAAGGGTATTATGGGCAAAATAAAAAAAGTAGTAAAATTGTCGACTCGATCTATAATGATCACTTTTCTAAGGAAATAGTCAAAAAATATGAGTTGGTACCTATCCTTTATTTGTGTGGCATGAATCCACGTGAAAATTAAGGTTATTTTTAGGGAGATTCCATTATACTGCGAAGGTGATAGGACTAAATTGCATTATTCGGACACTCAGAATGATATTTCGGACATCACCAAGTAATATGGACACCCCCGCTAATTATTCGGACAAATTGCAAAAGGTCTTGCAGCCCCCCCTACCACAAAAGTATTTAATATACCTTTATCGAATTGTAATTACGAGTCGATTTTCAAACACCCTATTTTATTTAACTAAATGGTTGAATAAATAGTGGGTTTAGTTTATATTTAACTATATGGTTAAATATAATGAAGAACATTTAGATGATATTTTTCATGCTTTGGCTGATTCGACTAGAAGGGAAATCGTTCAGATGATGTCGGAGAAAGAAAGGACGGTCTCAGAACTCGCCGAGCCATTTGATATGTCTCTCGCGGCTATTTCTAAGCACATTAAAGTACTTGAACGTGCCCAACTTGTAAACAGAAGGATAAGCGGTAGAACCCACATTTGCCAACTTAATGTGGACGCATTATCTCAAGCAACAAAATGGCTCCGCTTTTATGAAAAATTTTGGAGCAATCGTTTTGATTTACTGGAAAAAGAACTGCAACAAGCTAAGAAAAAGGAACATTAAAAGGAGAATGATGATGCATAACGTATCCACTACCACTTTAACTATGACTAGAAACTTTGATGTAGCACCAGAAAGAGTATTTGATGCATGGCTCAATCCAGATATGATGCGCAAATGGTTTTTTACATTAGAAGGAACAAACAAAGTGGCAAAAAATGACCCAAAAGTAGGGGGAACTTGGGAAATAGTTGATCACAGAGAAGGTAAAGATTACAGGGCAGTTGGGGAGTATTTAGAGATTGATCCGCCGAAAAAATTGGTATTTACATTTAAAATGCCTCAGTTCAGTGAGTTAGAAGATACCATCACCGTTTTATTGAAAAAAACAGAACAAGGTAGTGAAATGACTTTTACTCAGCTTATTCATGTAGCTCCAGAAGAAAATTGGACAGAAGCTGATTTACAAAAAGCACTTGGTGAGTACCACTCTGGAAGCGAGCATGGTTGGAATCTGATGTTTATGGGACTGAAAGAATTAGTAGAAACTGGTGAAATAAGTTACAAAGGATAAATAAATCTGGCACAATCCTAATACAGGGTTGTGTTTTTTTTATTGTAACTGTTTGAAAAGTTTGAAATAATTGGCATAGGAGGGATACTATGCAAATCATTGATACAGTTCCATTTTTTCTTGCAAAAGAAAAGAGAACCATACCATTCTTAAGAAGCTATTATGAAACATATCCTGCCATTTTTCATGAATACTTTTCTTATCATTGTCAAGATACAGAGGAACGCCATATGACATCTTTGACTAAGTATCCTGATTCGATTCCTTCTATTTTAGAAACCCACAAACGTATCGTACCAATTATTCAAGAAGTATCTCAAACATTTGCTGAGCTATACAAGTTAGACCTCCCGATAGGAGTGAATCTCATTGTTGGCGGTTATGGATCCAATGCTTACACGCATAAACAAGTTATTCCCGATATTACCTTTGCCCTTGAAAAATTATCGTCAGATCCCGATCACTTAAGAGTAATCGTAGCTCATGAGTTTGGTCATGCTGCACATAATTTGCTTTCCGATAAAGCTGGTACTGACTGGACAAAAATGGCGTGGAATCATCCACTGATATGGATAAATCAGGAAGGGGCTGCGACTCATTTTTCAAGGAATATCATTCCTGATTTGAAGCCATCTGTGTATTTTTCTTTTAATGATGAAGGGGAAGAATGGATTGAATTTGCCAGCACACATTTCTCCGAGATTAAGAAAGCGTTCGCGAAGGATGTAGAACAGGAAGATTCGGGATCTATTTTCCGAGAGTGGTTTTCTATCAGGGGTGGATTAACATTTAAAAACGCTAGACTAGCGTATTATATCGGAGATCAATTTTTTCAATACCAGAAGAAAAGATTAGGAGAACATACAGCAATTGTAGCATGGAAAGAAAAACATTTCATAGAGGATGTGCAGGAATGGCTTTCTCGATAATATGTAATACGAGGAGGAATAAGGGTGGCCAGTTATGTACTTTTTGGAGCTTTCATAAGTCCACTTATTTTTTTGCGTTTGAAAAAGAAAAAGACATTAAAAATAAATATAATAGTATTGGTTATTTTTCTAATTAGTTGGTAGTTCATATTGTTTCAAGGCCTGCCAACGGAGCACAGCCCAATCGGGATAATCTGGATTTCCTCACTAATATTAGCTGCCTTTTTTTTAATGGCTGGAGTGGGTATAACGGTTTATCGACTTGCACCCAAAAGTAATAAAATGCTGGTGCCAGCTTTATTTATAATATCTATGGGTATTTTGTTAGTTCTGAAGAATTTATCCATAATAGATGGATTTTTAAGTTATGTAGTTCCTATATTTCTAGCGAATACTCTCCTTTTAGGATTTATTCAATACAAGATGTACTTTGATAGATAATAAGTTTAATTATATCTGGTAATATAGAGATACTATTCTCTAAGGAGGAGCCAACATGAAGATAGCCTGCATCGGTGATAGTTTAACAGATGGAAGCCCAGGGGTTTCCTTTTTCAAGATTTTAAAAAAGAAATATCCAAACGTTACCTTTGTGAATATAAGCAAGGCTGGCGAGACAGTGAAAAGTTTACATACCAGGTTAATGAAGAAAGAAATGGAGAAAGATTTTGATTTAGCATTTCTGTGGATTGGTGTGAATGATATTTACTCCCGTCTTTTGAAGGTGCAGGCTCAGCCTATAACGAGAGGATCAGAGGAGTTTAAAGACTTCTATGAGAGTGTCCTTGAAATCGTAAAAAAGGCAGCTAAGCGTGTAGTGGTGGTTTCCCCAGCAGTAATTGGAGAAACCATTAATTCATCCAATCGAGGCCTTTTAAACCTCTCGATAATTATTGAGGAAATTGCTAAACAACAAAAGGCTGTCACGTTTATTGATTTGCAGGCGAAGTTCATGGAAGAATTAGAAACCAGAAGAAGTTCTGATTTCCTAAACATTGGTGTTGTCCAACTTGTTAAAGATGTATTCTTTTACAAAAGTGCAAAACGAATAGACAAGCTGTCTGCTACGAGAGGTTTACACCTGACAATGGATGGCATTCATTTGAATAGCCGCGGAGCTAATTTAGTAGCAGAAGCTTACGCTGAAAAAATTGATGATATTTAAATATGTAGCATCTAAGGCTTGGGGGAGATAATCCTTTCTCAAGTTTTTATTTTTGTCAAAATTAGTTGATAAATAAATTGGGTAAATATGTTAAAATTATAAAAGATATCCTATATCATAAAATATTTTGTAACAAATATAGAAGCTGTAATAGGGGGGATTTTGTTTGTCAGAGTTTTTTTCGGATATTCTTATATTTAGTGCATTGATATTGGTAAGTATATTAC
>NZ_CAKJTJ010000021.1 GCF_917563925.1 Sutcliffiella rhizosphaerae | reverse complement strand
GCCCTCCAATCAACCGCTAGTGTAATCTAAAAAATAAAAGCATATTTTTATACTAAAAAACCGAACATATTTGATCAATCACTCAAATAAGTTCGGTTTTGTCTTAGGCTAAAACATTTTTCCAGCCCCTTTATTATGATTTCCATTCATATCCCCAAACGAATTATTCAAATCTCCAAATAACAAATCAAAATCTTTAAATAATCATTTATAATCTCTAAATACCGTATCGAAATCTCCAAATACAAGAGCTGGTGAAGTCTTCCTAGTGCTGGGAGAATAGCGGTGGGCTTGAAACTCAACCTATTCGATGGAAAACAAGGCTTGTTGCCGGTATCGTAGTAGTTTAACTCGAGATAGTCGTCTACTCAATCTGGAGTTTCAATCCTGAAAAAAAGGCGGTCTAGAAAGCCATAAATCTTGGCTTTCTAGACAACCTCATAATCTTTTCTACACCATTACTTTACAAATATTATTTGTAAACTCTACAGGATCTTGCAATGGAAGACCTTCGATAAGTAGTGCTTGGTTATATAACAAGTGTGTGTAAAGAGCAAGTTTTTCACGATCTGCTTCATGCGCACCCTTTAGCGCTGTAAATACTTCATGGTTCGTGTTAATTTCTAAAACTTTATTTGCTTTTACATTCTGATTATCTGGCATTGCACTTAGGATTTTCTCCATTTCAATGGTTACTTCACCCTCGGACGATAAGCAGACAGGATGTGTTCTCAAGCGTTTCGATACTTTAACTGCTGAAACTTTGTCAGCCAAAATCTCTTTCATCGCTTCAAATAACTCTTTATTTGCTTCTTCTTTATCCTGTGTTTCCTTGTCATCTTCTTCAGAATCAATTCCTAGGTCGCCGCTGGAAACATTTTTAAACTCTTTTTCTTTATAGTTCATAAGCATCTTAATTGCGAACTCATCGATATCATCTGTGAAGTAGAGAATTTCAAAGCCTTTGTCTGAAACAAGCTCCGTTTGTGGAAGCTTTTCAATTCGTTCTTTTGATTCTCCTGTTGCATAGTAGATATACTTTTGGTCCTCTTTCATGCGGGAGATGTATTCATCAAATGTGACTAGTTCTTTCTCAGTAGAGGAATGGAACATTAGCAAGTCTTGCAACTGCTCTTTATTAGCACCGAAATCCGCATAGACCCCATACTTCAACTGACGGCCGAATGCTTCAAAGAATTTCACATATTTTTCGCGCTCATCTTTAAGCATGCCAAGCAAGGCACTTTTAATTTTCTTTCCAAGATTCTTTGCAATGAATTTTAACTGGCGATCCTGCTGAAGCATTTCACGGGAAATGTTCAAGGACAGATCCTCTGAATCGACTAACCCCTTTACAAAGCTAAAATGGTCAGGTAACAGATCAGCACATTTATTCATGATTAATACGCCACTTGAATAAAGCTCCAATCCTTTTTCAAATTCCTTAGAGTAGTAGTCAAATGGAATGCTCTCTGGAATATATAGAATGGAATTGTATCGGATCGTCCCATCCACACTTATGTGAAGGTGCTTTAACGGCTTATCAAATCCATAGTGTTTTTCATTATAAAATTTCTCATAATCTTCATCCGTCAATTCCGCTTTATTTTTACGCCAGATTGGTACCATGCTATTGATTATTTGCTCTTCTGTTACTTCTTCAAGTTCTTCCTCATTATCTGCTTTTGGTTTGGAGGTTGTAACATCCATTTTAATTGGATAGCGGATAAAGTCTGAATACTTTTTAATGATTGATTGTATGCGATATTCTTCTAAATACTCATCATAGTTTTCATCTTCTGTATTCTCTTTAATTGTTAAAACAACTTCTGTACCTACACTCTCTTTCTCTGCTGGCTCAATAGTATAACCATCTGCTCCTTCAGATTGCCATCTATATGCTTCATGACTATCAAGCGCTTTACTAGTCACTGTAACAACATCCGCTACCATGAATGCAGCATAGAATCCAACACCGAATTGCCCGATGATGTCATGACCATCTTTAATTTCGTTTTCTTTTTTGAACGCTAAAGAACCACTTTTCGCAATTACCCCAAGGTTTGCTTCCAGCTCCTCCTTTGTCATACCGATACCAGTATCCACAATTGTTAACGTTCTTGCTTCTTTGTTAGGAATTACTTTAACAAAATAACTATCTTTTTCAAACGTCAAGGATTCATCCGTTAGTGCGCGATAATAGATTTTATCCATTGCATCGCTTGCATTGGAAATTAGCTCACGCAAAAACACTTCACGTTGTGAGTAAATGGAGTTAATCATCATTTCTAGGAGTCTCTTTGATTCAGCTTGGAATTCTTTCTTCATGTTCTGAATTCTCCTTCCAGGTATGTAATAATTTTTAGCACTCTAACCATAAGAGTGCTAACACTCTATAAAATAATTATCACATTTGGATAAAATATGTCAAGCAAGAAAAGCGAAAGCGCCTTGAACAGCCCCGACAAGCGGAAGGCACCCTCCCTGCGACGAACAATCCTTTCGAATGAAAATTAGCAAAACAAAAAGCTGGGTCTATATTTTCCAAGAGTCCAGCTTTACTAATTTATTTATGCTTTTTTCTTCTCATCCATTGAGTGGCAGCCCATTTATCTCCTTTTACTATTGGCGCTCCTCCATGAAGGGTTAACTCATTCAAATGGTGGTCATCATAAAAGTATTCGAAATAAACAGCCATCCCTTTTTTCGCTGAAACAGAGAAATTCAGCTTTGGAAAATAGGTCTCCCCACCCTCCTCAACATCATTCAAGTACATGACAAGAGTACTCACCCTCGGATTTGATACAGGTCTGTTGGCAGAAGTGAAGTAATCATAATGCGCTTTATATTCTTGTCCTATTTTGTAGTTTAGAATTTGTAAGCCTTCTCCGTGTTCAATTGGAATCCCCATAATCTCTGAAACTCTTTTTTCAATTTTGGCAACTAGTTTATTTTCTCCGTCATGGAAAAACATACTTGTACTTGTGCGGAGATCACCAACTTCGCGTTTATTCCCTGTTTTAGATCGATTTAATCGATCCATCGACAAATCAATTAATTGGTCACATTCTTCATCACTTAAGACATTTCCTAATACAACTATAAGCGGTTCTTCAAGTCTTGCAATAACATGTACCTCTCTGCCTTGAATATCAATTTTATTTCGGATATGAGGGAAAATAGTCTGTTCTTTATAGGTTACATCTTTTGTATCCTTTGCCAATTATCATCATCCCCTTTAAATGATTTACTATTCAGAATTTTCATAGGAGAGCTCATGTAAAATGATGAAGCAATTTATATTTTACACGGAGGAAATAAAAAATAGAAGTTTTTTATACACAAAAAACGCAGTGCAACTGATATGAAGAAGCACTGCGTTCCTGATTAAGACGCACTTTTAGTGAGCGACTTAACAGCATTTGATTCAACTTTTAACTTACGGTCATAGATGGTAGTAGTGAAAATTGCTACTAGCATAAGTACCATAAGTATTCCAAAGAGCATTCCCATTCCATAGAAATCAACAAGTAAACCACCCATTAATGGACCAAGCATTCTCCCGCCAGTTGCGGTAGAGTTTACAATTCCCTGATAGAAACCTTCCCGGCCTTTAGGAGCGAGGTCATTGGCAACTGTCGGTACAGCTGGCCATACGAACATCTCCCCTATCGTCATAATGATCATTGCAACGACAAATGCGGTATATTGCTCTGCTACTCCAACAACTGCAAAGGATATGATAAAAATAACAAGACCTACATTAATTTGTGTCTTAAGTGTTTTCGTATATCTTTTTACAATAAATGAAATAACAGGCTGTGCCAATACAATAAGGGCACCATTAATGGTCCAGAGAATACTATATTGCGTCAATAATATCCCAAGCGATTGTGTATGTGTTGCGATGGTTGTCTGCCATTGCACATATCCCATCCAGCATAGCAAGTACCCAATACAAATGGTCAGCAATGCATATAGCTTCGTATGGTCCTTCAATTTTCCCTTTTGATCCAGGACAGAAGTTTGAACGATAGGATTTGCTTGTATATGCCGATACCCAAAAAGGGCAATTATTAGAAAGATTGCATATGTGATTGTATTTGCAAGGAAGATATAGTCAAATCGAATACCAGCAACTAGTCCACCAAGCGCAGCCCCAACTGCTACCCCAAGATTTTGGGAAACGTACATTGCATTAAATGCTTTTCGTCCTCCCTCTTTCCACACAGATCCAGCCATGGCATACATAGATGGAAAAACAATACCAGAACCAAAACCAATTATCGTGAGAAAAATTATATAAAAGTTCCATGTATGATTTATTGTCATACCTATTAATGCAATAATTGTGATGGATATCCCCAGAAGTATCGATCTGTATCCACCTATCTTGTCAAATAAAAATCCACCAATTAGGTTACCGATAACACTTGCTCCTGCATTTACCATAAGGACTAGCCCAGCAACAGACAGGGACTTCCCAAGAATATCATGAATATAGATAGTGTTTAGCGGCCATAAAAAAGATGCCCCCGTTACATTAATTGCCATACCGATTACTAGTAACCATAGGGACCTGGGCATTTTCAGCATAAAGGTGCCCTCCTTCTAACCAATTATTATTTCGAAATCCAAAATAATTGTAATGCCTTTTGGTTAGTGTTTCAACAGGTAATTGTTAAAAATGGTAAATGTAATGATTCTGACTATTTAGGAAGAAGAAACCTAGCATATATCAACATGAGAAAAGCAGCTCGATGGCTGCTTTTCTTTACTCGTTTTCACTATGATTTTTAGATCGAACAGGCTGTGCCTTTTTTAAATTCTTATTTTTCACTTCTTTTATAGGGTTATATTCTGCACCCATTTCCGTATTTTCTGCATTGCGTGTTTTTTGTTCTGGATTATTTTGTTTGGAACGTTTTTTCATAAAAAAGTCTCCTTTTAATGCCTCAGAAGAGTCATTTCATTCTGCAGATTTTGAAGTTGCAACCGCATACGGTTGAGCTGTTCACGCTGTTGTGCATTACAGCTTAGGGAGAGGTGCATCAAATCATTATAAGTAGTTTCTAAATGTTCTTGAGCATTCGAAAATTCTGTGTCATTGTAATGTTCCAATTGTTCAGCCTGCTTATATTGGGCATGGGCATTTCTCAGTGCGTCTTCACATTGTTGTATAAACTTTTCCACGGATTCTCTCGTTGCCATTATTTTCACCCCGCAATTTACTTGTGTACTCCTCATTATATTGCACAATTTTTCTTCCTACATGCGAAAAATCTGGTTAAGATTGAAGCAGTAACCTTTAACATGATAAAATAATTTGTCAGTGAAACTAGAGGAGGAACAGGGATGAATAATCAAATCAAGCAAAATCCGTTCCCATATTCCGTTGAGGATAAAAGATATCACACATGGAATTATCATTTAAGGAATCATTTTGGACATAAAGTATTTAAAGTTGCATTAGATGGAGGATTTGACTGTCCTAATCGTGACGGTACAGTTGCACATGGCGGCTGTACTTTTTGCAGTGCAGCAGGTTCTGGGGATTTTGCTGGAAATAGGGCAGATGACCTTATCACACAATTTAATGAAATAAAAACAAAAATGCATACAAAATGGAAAGATGGCAAATACATGGCTTATTTTCAAGCCTTCACGAATACACATGCTCCAATAGCGGAATTACGCAAAAAATATGAAACAGTTTTAAATCAGGAAGGAGTGGTGGGACTTTCGATCGGGACTCGTCCTGATTGCTTACCTGATGATGTCGTCGAGTATTTAGCTGAATTAAATGAAAGAACCTATTTGTGGGTGGAATTAGGTTTACAAACTGTCCATGAGCGCACAGCACTTTTAATCAATCGTGCCCATGATTTTGATACCTATAAAGAAGGAGTTCAAAAGCTTCGTAAGCACGGAATTCGTGTCTGCTCCCATATTATAAATGGGTTGCCCCTAGAAAATGAGGAGATGATGATGGAGACTGCTGCGGCGGTTGCAAACATTGATGTTCAAGGGATAAAAATTCATCTGCTCCATTTGTTGAAAGGAACACCGATGGTAAAGCAATATGAAAAAGGAATGCTGGGCTTTTTATCTTTTGATGATTATGTGAATCTTGTTTGCGATCAACTGGAAATCCTGCCCCCTGAAATGATTGTACACCGTCTAACAGGTGACGGTCCTATTGATATAATGATTGGACCAATGTGGAGTGTTGATAAATGGTCTGTTCTTAATGCTATTGATGCAGAGCTAAAAAGACGTAATAGTTGGCAAGGGAAATTTTATGTCCAGGCAGGTGATATTGCAAAGTGAAGTTAGAAAGAGTATTACCCTACAGTAAAAAATTATTAAATCTTGCTATCTCTGAAGGTGATATTGCGGTGGATTGTACGATAGGAAACGGCCATGATACCCTCTTCCTTGCTGAGCTTGTGGGAGAGATAGGACATGTGTACGGCTTTGATATCCAAGATGAAGCTATTCATCAAACAAAATCCCTTTTAGATGAACATCAGCTCGCAAACCGCGCCACTTTGAATAAAATAAGTCATGAACATTTGCTTGATACCATTCCACCTGAAAAACATGAACATATTAGAGGAGCGGTATTCAATCTTGGCTATCTACCGGGTGGAGATAAGGCGATTGTCACAGTCCCAGAAAGCACCATAACTGCTGTTGATAAACTTCTTTCTGTTATGAAAAAAGAAGCCATCATCGTACTCGTTGTCTATCATGGACACCCAGAAGGACAGTTGGAAAGGGATGCACTCCTTGAATATGTTTCCATGCTGGATCAAAAGAAAGCACACGTTCTTCAATACCAATTCATGAATCAAAAGAATAACGCACCGTTTATTATTGCGATAGAAAAAAATTAACGTAACGCTAACGAGTACAATAAAAAGAAATACAAAGGGAGTACAATTCGTAAGTGATCTGTACTCCCTTTATTTGATAGCCTATAAACGATTTCCCAGATAAATCATCTTAACGTACCCCACCCAGTCAAATGACTATATAGCCCTTCTCCAATCTTGAAACTTCCGGTATGCTTTGCCATTCACATAAAAGAAGTAGGCAGTTCCGCCACTTGCTTTTATAATGCTTTTAGCGATTGAGGAGGTATCTTTGCATTTTTGTACTTTACGGTCAGAAAGGTAGACACCAAGCAGTCCTCTATTTATCAGTCGGTGAAATTTTTCATAAGGCAGATCTGCTGTATAGGCATCCGCCTGTACCATAAAGTGTTTCAGTCTTTGTATGAGCATATTTTCATTTACATAATATGTACAAAAGTTCAAGTCTCCACCAGCCAAATCTTCCTCTTGGTCGATAAAGTAGTCTAGCAAGATGTGGAGACCCTGTATATATGGAAAATAGCTACTAACTATTTTTTTCGCATGTTCCCTTGTAAAAGAGTCTCTGTAGCTTTGGGACACGAGGCAAAAAATACCGAGGGTAGATCCAGAACATGCAGAAAACTCGTACCATTCCATTTCGGGAAGTTCTTCCTTATATAAAGAGAACCATTCCTTAAGGCGCGGCACACGCTCTTCCTCAACAACGTGTTTATGAACTTGTAAATCGCAATAATACCTTGCCAGTTTTTTCAGTTCCGGAGCAATTAATTCATAATGGTGAATTTCAGAAAGTACTTGCTGACATGTTTGGACAAGCTCTCCCAAGTATCCCCCATCATTTTGTTCTGTCCGTTCGCGATAATAATTCATTATCGGATTTCCAACAGTAAGTGCATCTGTCATGGACTCATGCAATGCTGAAAAATCGGCAGGATCTAAAGAAGTACTGCGGTCACACAAATTATCAAGATAGTCGCTAATAGTTTGATATGCAACAATGAATTTTAGTGCCTCTTTGTAGCTTGCACCCGCAAGCAGAGAAAGAATCCCACCACCTTCACAATGAAAGGATTTAGACTCAATGCTTGCAAGAGCTTGTTTGCGAAGTTCTTTATCTGGAATTTCGTTTGCTCGCTTCTTCCAATATTCCAATTCATCATAAACAACTGGAAATACATCTCGATATACTCTTTTCATTAACGAAAAAGGATGGGTGGGTACTTTCAAAATTAATCACTTCCTCCTATTTGTAAATCCACAAATGCTTTCGCAAAGCGGAAAACACGATCTCGCTCTGGCTCATTGAAAATTTCATGATACAAGCCTTCCCATTCTTTATAGCTTTTTTCTTTTACAGAGAGAGAATTGAACCAAGTCTCGGAAGCAAACTTATCCACAATCAGGTCATCTCCAGCTTGCATCATTAAAACTGGAACCTCTGGAAATTTTTCTATGCCCGTGAATGCGATGTTCATGGACTGGACCACTTCCCTATACCATCTTACAGATACCTTTGTAATGTATAGCTCATCACCTGAAGCTGATTTCCTTACTTCCTCATTCCTTGTTGCCATATCCACTGTTAATCCAGTGTTGAATTTTGCTTTTGGCAAAATAAAATTAAGACCTTTAGAAAGGACATCCATACCTTTTTTAGGCTGGTGAAGAAGTTTCATACATGGGGAAGATAGAATGACCCCATCTACCAATAATGGGCTTTTTTCTTGTAGAGTACGGATAACAGCCAATCCCCCCATGCTATGACCAATAACAAAAACAGGTGGTTTTAGCAAATATGCTTCTTTAATCCACTTTTCCACTTCTTCAATATATTCATCGAAATTATCGATATGGCCTCTTCTTCGTGTGGAAAGCCCTTGTCCAGGCAAATCTCCCATGATGACATTAAACCCATTGGACTTCCATTGGTCCATCAACCATGTGTACCTCCCGTGATGTTCCTGGGCGCCATGGACTATTACGATGGTTCCTTTCGGATTTTCCGCCTCCCATTTCCACATTCCAAACACTCCTTCAAAAAACTTCTTTCTGTTATAATAAAATAAATCAATCATCTCTTACAAGCTGGAGGAACTTATGTATAAATTATACCCTTATTTAGATGCATCACCTCAAATTGATGAGACTGCGTACATTGCAGACTTTGCAGTCATCACAGGAGATGTCACCATCGGAAAAGAAAGTAGTATATGGTTTCACACTGTCATCCGTGGCGATGTAGCACCTACTATCATTGGAAACAGGGTAAATATACAAGACCAATCCCTCATACATCAAAGTCCGAATAATCCAATGATTATAGAAGATGATGTCACAGTGGGCCACCAATGTACACTACATAGTGCAATTGTTCGAAAAAACGCCTTAATTGGTATGGGTTCCATTGTATTAGATGGAGCTGAAATTGGTGAAGGTGCATTTATTGGTGCAGGAAGTCTTGTACCACCGGGAAAGAAGATCCCCCCAAACTCTCTTGCATTTGGTCGTCCTGCAAAAGTTGTACGAGAATTAACTGAAGAAGATAAACTGGATATGGCTCGAATTCGCAGGGAATATGTAGAAAAAGGACAATTTTACAAATCCATTCAAAAATAATCGCCACACTCTACTATATTGATTATATATGTAAATCAAATAGTAGTGATGCGTGTCTCCATTAATGTATTACCGAAAAACAAGAACACAAGCATCGATGTTTCCTTATTGTAAAGAGGCTAGGGAAGTTTGATGGTCGCTGGCACATGAAGCTAGACACTTCCAAGTTTATACTTTCTAATACTTTTAAAAGAGCAGGATAGAAAAACGGATCGGTTTTTCCTGTCCTGCTTCCATTTAGGGCTTATTGGAAAGTCCTTTTTTGATGATGATAAATCCTATTCTACTTCTTCCTTTTCTTCTATCCTATTTCTCTGTTGCTCGGATTCACTATCGTTTTTTGATGGTTTTCCTGTAATGATGACTTGAAGTGTTTCACTCCAATCAGAAACCCCACCTTCATTCTCAGCTTGGGCTAGTAGAAAATTATTTCCGTTTTTAAGATCCAAGATTGCTTGGAAAGTACCATTTTCTCGTGCTTCTACTGAATCTATCCTTGTTTTTTCTCTGCCTTTCTCTAGGTAAATATGGACGATAGAAAACGGTTCTGCCTGGCCTTTGATAGTAACAGGCTTATCGTTTGTTTGTATTCTTTTTTCGCCCCATTCAGGTGAACTTGGAGGTTCAACTGGTTCTGGTTCTTCTTCCCTTTCCGCATCCATTGCAAATCGCAGTGCTTGAACATAGACTTGTTTTCCTTCTTCTGTCCATCCTCTTTTTGGACCAATCATATTATTTACAGCAAAGCTCGATAACAGTAAGTGCATGTGATGCTGCCCTTTAAATTCATAGGCTATACTTGCACCCTTGTCTTCCTCATTTACATACAGATTTCCAATAATGTCACCTGGATATCCCAGAAACGTGGAATATGGACTTTTCTCACCATGAATGACAATAAACCCTTCATCATCTGCTACAATACCTTCAAATATTGGATGGTCTTTCTCTACTTTCACCTTAATAGAACTTTCGTTATACCCTTGTTGATCTAATAATGGATAGCCTGTTTGTTTTGCATATAATGGAATCGAGCCATCTCCCCATGTACCGGTAAACACAAGGCTTACTTCCATTTCATCCGCCTTTATCAACAGATTCTCCATTTGTTCATCTGTCCCTGCCTTTGTATTCACAACTACTAATTGATAATTATTGATATCATCTATCACATTCCAATCTTTTGCCTCTGAATAAAGCCCTTCCTCGTTCAGGAAATCGGTTAGTGTTTCGTTCCAATCACCAATAACTGCTACCTCGATACGTTGCATGAGCATGACAAGTTCTACATCACTTCCTGCGATGATAACTGTTTCGGTCATCTCCAAATATCCATTCGTCGTAACAGTTATTTCATACTCCCCGTCTTGCAGGTCGTCAAAGGTAGCAATTCCATTTTCACTAGTCGTTATTTCTTCCATTATCCCCGAAGAGTCCAATGCTTTTAACTTTACATTAGCACCAGAAATGGCCTGATCACTTGTATTTGTAATGGTAGCACGAATAATGGCCCCTTCTATCTTTTCAAGGACAAAGTCTGCCACTACTTCTTCGCCAAGCTCATTGATTTCAATCGTCTGCACTTGGTCAAGATAACCTCTTGCACTCACCTTTATTTCATAGGTACCATTACCAACGCCCATTTTATATTGCCCAGATGTATTTGTAATGGTTTCTATTCCTAAACTATCAATTCTAACCTTTGCATTTTCGATTGCCTCCCCATCTTCTGAACGAACTGTGCCAGTTACTTCACCTTGACTTGAAGAAATTGCAAAATCAATTGCATTGAAATACAGCTCTTTTGCTTCCTCCGTCCACCTTGATGCTGGGTGCCCATAAGTACCTGCATGAAGTCCTGACAATAATACATGTACAGAATTTGCTGTCCGATAATCATATCCAATGCCATCACCTAAATTACCTTTTTCGGGATGTGTCAAAGATCCTATTGTCGTTCCGCTATACCCCTGATAGACAGAATACTGCTGATTACTTGTCCCATTTCGTAAAATAGTGATTGTGTCGGATGTGAAGCCATTAAATATCGGATGATCCTGTTCCACCTTCACCTGTATTTGTGCACTTTCATAACTTTGACTTACGGAGGTTGGATCGTTATATACACTTGATAGATCCCGAATTGTACCACCGCTGAATTGTGAGGCGAAAATAATACTGACTTGATTGTTATCTGCTAACTCAACAAAAGACTGGAATTGTTCGTTTGTCATACTGGAATGACGATCATTAAAGATAATTAGCGCATACTCAGCAATCGTTTCTCGTAAAGCGTCCAAATTATTATTCATATGAAATGCTGAATCATACCCTCTTTGCTCCAATAGATCCATAATTCGACCACCATTAACCGCTGTACCTATTACAGCAATTTTTTCTGATCCCGCTAAAAAAAATTCTATTTCTGTAACTTCTTTCTCCTGTATCACAACATTGTTCTGAATCATAGGTGCATACCCTGGCGCTGTCACTCTTACAGTGTAGGTACCGACTGGCAGCACCGCTTCGAATCTACCTTCTGAGTCCGTTCTTCCACTTAATGGTGTTTCCAAAATGGTAACTGTAGCATCTTCGATAGCCATCCCAGTTTGGCTATCTTTAACAGTAGAATTTACAACCCCTGAATAAGCCGTCTGAATCTCAAAGCTTAATTCCTTCGTATCACCATTTTCTATTTCTATCGAGAACTCCCGTGGATGATGACCAAATGCTTCTACTTTTATTGTGTAGTTCCCGGATGGCAAACCAAGGTAAAATTGACCCTGCTGATCAGTGGTTATCACTTTCCCTGTTTCCAATACCGTGACAGTCGCTTGGACTTTCATATCTTTATCGTTGACTACTGTCCCTTCCATTTCACCAACTAACGATTCTTCGTTATCTAGTATCCAAGTAATCGTATTTTGCAAAATACGTTCTCTGTTTGAGTCAAAAAATTGAGGTGCACCTGGATGAAAGGGATGCCCAAATGTAAAGTTTGCCAATAACACTTCCAAAGATTGATTAGTTCTTCCTTTGTAACCTATCATCTCACCGATTCTTTCCCCTGAGGATGTCGATATTTGTGCAATGGTTTGTCCGTCATATTCATCAAATGCATAGTAGTAATTGGAACCGCTTGTAACTGGGAAAGCCTCATTTATTGGCACTCCATCCACAATTGGATGGTCCTCATATACTAATCCTTGAACACCAGCCATTGAACCACCAATCACCACCCCAGGGTTTTTGTGATAGTCATTCATATATCTCAATGACCCCCTACCACCATGCTGTCCTGTCCAAATGATGGAAGTCTTTGTTCTATCAAGTGCCTCCACGAAATAATTAAATTCTGCCATTGTTGGTATTTTGCTATTGTCATAATCTGAATTTGCAATCACCAAATCCACATCTTCCAAAAGTTCGGTGTTTGTAAAATTCAACTCGGTTACATGATAGCCTTTTCCTTCGAGATATTGTTTTAAGGGAATGGTACCTGAGGCAGTTGAATCGACAATGACCCCTATGGTAGGGGATGGTTTTAATTTCACATTTTTTTCCAATCTTCCACTTTGTTCAACCACGACATTCTCTACTTTTTCCACATATCCTTCTTTTGTAAAAACAAGATCATAGTTACCTGGCATTAACCTACTTAATTGGAAGGAGCCTTGTGTGTTGGTATATGCTACTCTTGGGGCATTTAGCACTTCTACTTTAACTCCATCTATCGCATTCCCACTTTCTTCATCTTCCACTATCCCGACAATTTCACCAACAGACTCTTCAACTTGCATCACAAGTTCTATAGGCTCTGAGCTGGAATTTACTTGGACAGATCTTGTTACTGTTGTATAGCCGAAAGATTCGACTGTAATTTCATATTCTCCATCAAGCATCGCAATACTGAATGCTCCTGTTTCTGGATCGGATATAGTATCAAATGCTTCCCCTTCTACGGAAATGGTTGCTGAAAGAGGTACTCCTTCTCCATCCGTTATCGTTCCGCTAATTGATTGGTATTCTACATTAGCTGCCCAGACGATAGCATCTACTAAGAAATCTTTCCCTTGCTCCGTATAATGGTCTTTATTACGGAATGTACCAAAGCCATGTCCTCCTAATAACAATTCAACACTATTTGCAGTTCTTGGTTTATAGGCAACACCTGGACCATGTATCACATCATCCCCCTCGTGCCTTAAGGATGCGAGTGAATAGCCAGAGTACCCTTCAAAAGTAGCTACTCTCCCACCTGTTGGCAAGGTCATCTCTAAGAACTCTCCAACTTTCTCTCCTCTAAATAAGGGATGCTGCTCATCGACAACATATCCTGCGGCTCTGGTAGTATTAAGAATGGTTCTCCTTGCATCTGGATCTTGGCGTAATGCCACTAACCTTGCTAAGCCAGAATTACTTGAATAGTTTTCACCGAAAATCACACTCGTTCCTGCTAAATCCGCTTGTTCCATCAACTTATTAAATAAAGGTAAAGGCAACTCAGTACTAGTTGCTTCATTGATGAATAGCACATCATAGTCCTTTACTTGGTCCACTACATTTGCAAAAGTAAGGGATGTCACAGGAATTCCCGCATCTCCCATCAAAGATTGAAAATTTCGTCCACTGACAGAGTAATCTTTTAGCACTGCAACCTGAGGAGTAGAATACAGTTCGATCATGACTTCATCTTGCACTCTACCTACTTCAATTCTTTGTTTCACCAAAATGTATCCGGATTTTTCTATCTGCATGGTATAGCTTCCATACTCCATCTCAGTAAATTCAAATCGTCCATTTGCAGAAGTTACTTTTTCCATCACGATTTCATTATCTTTGATCATTTGTACAGTCGCTTCTGCAATTGGCTGTTTGCTGCTTCCATCCGTGACAATTCCCGATATTTTATCCCCGTTTGCAGATGCAAGAACAATTTCTAAATTTATAGGAGAACCATGCTCGATTACGACCCTCTCGGTTTGCGTGGCAAAACCATTTGCTCTAATTTCAATGGTGTACTCCCCTTCATCATGGAATAATTCAAACTCTGCCCGTTCACCCTTAGTTTTGCTAGTGACATTTGTTTCGACAATCCCGATTTCTGCTTGAACAGGATTACCATCAAGGTCTACTACAGTTCCTATCATTTTTCCAAAATCGGTTTCCATTAGGAAGTCTAAGCCATTAAAGAGGATGGTTTGCATTTCTGGAAGCCATCCTTGCAGCGGAGAAATCCACGGTGATCCCCCGTGATTTGCCAGCAGTAAGTGCGCACTATTTTCGGATACCGCCTTATAGGAAATTCCTGTCCCTCTCATCCCTTGGGTAGTGCTTCCAATACTGGCAAGATGGCGACCTGAGTATTGATTGAACCATGCAAAATCTCCTGTTCTAGTAAATAAGGTAACTCTATCCCCTTTTGTAAACCCATTAAGAATAGGATGTTCTTCATCTACCTGTAACCGAACCTGTCCTGATCCATTAAAATGAGCCATCTCTTTTGGGTCTTGTTGGAAATCATTCAGATGATGAATAGAACCATAGTTTGACCCCCATGAATCGGTAAATACTAGATGAACATTATGTTCTTTCGCATTTGCTACCAATTCAAGAAACAGTGCCTCATTTGGTTTCCAGCCACCTGAGCCATATGCGCCATTCAAATACACTATTTTATAGCGGGATATATCATTGACAATGCCCCAATCTCTTTCCTCTGCCAAAAATCCATTAGCATTCAACAGGGCTGTAATTTCTCCTTCCCAATCATTCAATACGGCGATATCGATTGGCATCAGATTCACTTCAAGTGCGAAAATTGCTTTAGGCTCGATTGTTATCATTTCAGACCACTCTTTATAGCCATTTAACGTAAACACAACTTCATAACTTCCTTCAAATACTTCATCAAACGCTACCCGGCCATCATTGTCTGTATTATCCTTTAAAGGGGTATCTTTAATTGTAACCTCTACATCTGATAGGCTTTGAGAAGTTCTTTTATCTTTAACGGAAATAGTTAATCCACCTATTTCTGCCTCCTCTAACGTAAAATTCCTCTCCTCTTTATAACCAGAAACAAACGTAACGTGCTCTAACACTTGTTTCTTACCATAGGAGGATACTTTTAAGGTGTAATCCCCTGGCTGATGTTGGAAGCGATAGCGACTATCAGAAATCATTTCCCCAACTCTGTCTGTTTCTAATGTGGATATAGTCGCTTCTACTGGCTCCCCGTTTTCATCTAAAATGTTCCCTTCTACTGTTCCAGGTGACTGGAAACTAACAAGACCATTGCGATGAGGGACAATGACATTACCAGGAAGTACGAGACTGCCCGATGTACTATAGTCTGGCATTGTAAAGTCTTGTAGCACTGTACCAGAAAATATGTCAATCGCTTGCATGATTCCACTCGCACCAGAGAAAAACAAGATACCGTTTGCACTTACTGCCCCATTGTGGAGCGCGGATCCGACTGTACGGTTGCTCCATACTTCTTCTCCGGTACGTTTATCAAACGCCTTTAGTAAGGGATGGGCATATGAACCAGTAATGACAATATTTTCATATACAATAGGAGATCCCCCTTGTGAATCGCCAACTCCTGCAATCTGCCACGATATTTCACCTGTCCCTCCGTCAATTGCGAGAAGAGAGCCGCTACCGCTGCTAAAATTCGTACTTTGAACATAAACAGTTCCTTCCTGATACACAGGTCTCGAAGCAAACCCTTCTTGTTCAAGCTGCCTGCTCCAAATTTCTTCTCCATCAGAGAGTTTCAATGCT
Source organism: Sutcliffiella rhizosphaerae (assembly GCF_917563925.1). Classification (GTDB taxonomy): domain Bacteria; phylum Bacillota; class Bacilli; order Bacillales; family Bacillaceae_I; genus Sutcliffiella_A; species Sutcliffiella_A rhizosphaerae. The sequence goes on along the minus strand of NZ_CAKJTJ010000021.1, from coordinate 48,801 downwards.
CTGAAAGTACGGTTTTCATAGGAACCAACATATACGTTGTCTCCTCCTATTGCACCTCCGAAATAGGAAGAGCCTCCTAACTGTTTAGACCATAATACCTTTCCATCTGTCGCATTCAATGCATGGACACTAGCATTATTCGTTAGTCCTGAACTGACGATAAGTGTACCGTCTTTATATAATGGAGATTCATAAACAGCAGGCTGCCCGACAGATCTGCTCCATCTTATGTTTCCATTTTCCAGATTTAAGGCATAGATAGTACCGTCCTGCCCTCCTGATAGAAAGATAGTATTGTCGGAAATCGTTGGAGTAGAACGGTTCGTTGCACCAAGTCTAACACTCCACCTTTCTTCACCAGTAATGGCATCCAATGTCGTCACCCATCCCCTGTCTGTGGTGAAAACGACAAATTCCTCTGTTGCCGTAGGACTTGAGAAAAGGATTTGTCCTTTTGACCCATTCTCATATTCCCACTGAGGATTCAACTCATTAATATCAATAGCATTAGATGATACCGCATTTCTATGATAGCTACTATTAGCTGTCATCCAATGTGAAGAATAAGTACCTTCCTTCTTTTCCACTTCCAATGTCAATTCTTGATTTCCCGTTATTTCTATTTGTCTACCGGCACCTTTTATCCCTTCCCCGGAGACAAGTAATTCATAAGTTCCTTCTGGAATGTTGGTCATTTGGAAATTACCAAACTTGTCTGTTCTGACGTTAAGTGGTGTTCCTTTTAAGCTGATATATGCATACGGAATTGCATCCTGAGTCTCTTTGTCTATTACTCTCCCAATTACTTCATACCGGATGGCAGGAACGAGACTCCAATCTACCGTAGTAGCCTCTCCTTTTTTAATGACCACTTCTATTTGTAAAGGTTGGTATCCAAATGCGCTCACTAAGACTGTGTGATTTCCTTCCTTCACCGAGAATTCAAAAGGTCCATCAGTAACCTCCAAACTGATTTCCTGAGCTGGTATCTCAATTTTGATTGGTATATCACTTTGATCAGCTGTTTGTACATTCCCTCTTAATTTTCCTGCAAAGGCCACTTCTGTCACTGCCTTGTAGATGTTGACGATTCCTTCTCCATATAAATCATTTGGGAGAGAACCCATATGGGGCTCATGTCTTGCAGTTTTTATGAGTATGTCTTTAATATCCTGAATAGACAGGTCCTGATTTGCCTGCAACAGGAGGGCAATAGCTCCTGCGACATGCGGCGTTGCCATTGAAGTACCACTGATTGTATGATACTTTCCATATCCTCTGACACCCTCTGGCCATGCTGAAAAAATTTGATGCCCTGGGGCGGTGAGGTTCGGTTTCAATATGCGCTGCTGGTTTCCAGCTTCATCAATCCAAAAAACAGGTCCACGACTGGAAAAAGATGCGATTTGATCGTGAATATCCGTTGCACCGATAGTTAAAGATTGTGGAAAGCTTCCTGGTGATCCAACCGTTTGTGCGCCAGGACCTTCATTCCCTGCAGCAAAGAGAGGAACGATTCCGGCAGCCAGCCATGCTTGTACATCTTCATAAAATTCCATGTTGTAGGTATTCGCATTTCCCCAGGAGTTATTAACAATGTGAGGAGCTTTTGATGGATCTCCACCTGGTGCCATAAACCACTCAAATGCACGATGTATGCCTGATACAGTGGCAGATCCTCCATCTGTAAAAATTTTGGCTGCGATCCACTCAGCCTCAGGTGCTACACCTATGGGTTCTCCCCTTCCGCCACCAACTGCAGTACCCGCAACATGTGTACCATGACCATTTCCATCATGTGGAGTAGCATAGTTTTGTCCCGAAACATCTATCCAAGAATACTGGTGATTTCCATCCCTTCCACGATAGTTATGTGCTAATGCCTCATGTCCACCATCTACACCAGTATCCATGATTCCTATGACAATGCCTTCTCCTCTTATTCCATACTCTCCCCATACATTTGTTGCCCTGATTTTTTCAAGTCCCCATTCTGGAAGCCTTGGTTGCGAGCTGTCTGTTGTTATTTCTGGTAATTCAATTATGCTGTCTAACGTAATTTTCTCAATAAGTTCTTGATTCATAAGCTCTTCCAAGCCTGTTTCATCCACGGTTATTGTGAAACCATTTATTATCCACAAAGGTTCAATGTTTTCCACCATTCCCTTTTTCTCAAGAGCCTCCAAAAAGTCTTCTAACTCTTTTTGTGTATCATTTGCATGTTTCTGAAGACTATTTGTCACCATTTTCACACGTTCTTCATGGGACACTTTTTCTCTAGCACTCATGGATACTTTCGCTATATCTGGTTTCTCTTTCAATCGAATGATTACGTCTGCTTTTCCATCTTTTTTTACACTTTCGCTAACTGCCGATTCAACTTTCCATTCCTCCTCTTCATTGAATTCCTTATCATCTTCCATTAAATTCGGGACTTCCCAATCAAGACCAGAGAAAATATCGGTAGTTCGATCCCCTTCGTCATCTATATCGTTCCATTTAGTTAATTGCTCTTTATACTCTTGTTCTCGTTGTTTTTCCAACTCCAAGTCTTGACTAGTACTCTCACCAAAAGAATTTTCAATTGCTGAAACAAATTGAGGAATATAACTTCCCATCAATAAAATAAAAATAAATAGAACAGATTTCAACCGTCTTCTTTTGTACATCCAGACCCCCCCTTATATAATTACGTTGTAATAAATACACGAAAAATAAGAGAATACCTGTTAATTTTTTCACTATTTTGACAATTTTAACTAAATTGATTAATTAGGCCTATAAATCCTTGTCGAATCTTTCTATCTTTTTTCTTAGTAAAATCTGATAGTCCTTTAATCTATTTGTCATCACATATTACTCCATGTAAGAGGGTATTCGGCTAATCGCTGGGATGTATGTATTTAATGGCTCTATTATGTTTATGTTGTTTGTAAATTTTCTGTGATCTTCTAACATAATTTTTTTACATAGGATTATAACTTCCTAAATAATACAACTGTAAAATGGGATGTAGGAACATTAAGGAGGTCTTGAATATGGGGAAAATAATAAATGGATTTTACGAATTTGAATGTACTATTTTTCGAAAAATTAACAGACATTTTGATAAAAAGAGTGTAAATGTATTTTTCCAGTATCTTACCCATTTCGGGGGAGCAACCTTTACCATTTTCTCTGTTCTTATCTTACTAGTGCTTAGTAGTAATCCTCTTAAATTATCTGCTATTGCTAGTCTTATAGCACTTACTCTAAGCCATATTCCTGTTGCTTTAGCAAAAAAATTTTATCCTAGAAAGCGCCCTTACCTAGCTCTAGATAAAATAAGAGTGACTTCTAATCCGTTAAAAGATCACTCCTTCCCATCTGGGCATACAACAGCTATTTTCTCAGTCATTACTCCACTTATCCTTTCTTTTCCAGTCCTTGCATTCATTCTTATACCACTTGCTTTATTAGTTGGAATTTCAAGGATATATCTTGGACTTCACTATCCATCCGATGTTGCTGCAGGAATGATTCTTGGTAGCGGTACTGGTGTATTGACATTCATTTTCATACATTTCCAGATCATATTGTGAGGAGGGATTCTATGAAAATTGCTATTTTTACTGACACATTTGCCCCAGACGTCAACGGAGTTGCCCGAACATTACAACGGTTCACTAAACACCTGGAAAAAAATAATATGGAATATAAAGTTTTTGCTCCTGAAACACCTGGTAAGGACTTGTTCTCCAGTCAAATACATCGCTTTATGAGCTTGCCGTTTTTTTTATACCCGGACTGTCGGCTTGCATTTCCTAATATGATCTCTGTTAAGGCACAATTGCTTGCGTTCAAGCCAGATATCATCCATATTGCTACTCCTTTTAACATTGGCCTTTGTGGGCTCCACTTTGCAAAAAAGCTTGGCATACCAGTTGTAGGCTCCTACCACACAGACTTTGACAAATATCTTGAATACTATGATCTTCAATTTCTCTCCAAAATCCTGTGGCGTTACATGCATTGGTTTCATCGGTCCATGCGTAAAATTTTTGTTCCATCCACTGCCACTCAGGAACATTTACGAAAACACGGTTTTACAAATACCTCGATTTGGCCAAGAGGGGTTGACTGTGCGGTTTTTCAACCTGACTTTTCGCCTAAGAAGCTAAAGCAAAAATACCATATCAAAGAGAAGTACCTTCTTACTTATGTAGGAAGATTAGCACCTGAAAAAGATGTAGCATTGCTTCCAAGAATTCAAGCGTCACTTCCAGAGTTTATCAAGAACAATGTGCACTGGCTTTTGGTCGGAGATGGACCCTTTAAACAAGAACTTTCCAACTTGACAACGAAAAATATGACGTTTACTGGGTTTCTATCAGGAAATGGCTTAGCAGAAGTGTATGCAGCATCTGACCTCTTTGTATTTCCTTCTGCTACAGAAACCTTCGGAAATGTTGTACTGGAATCTCTTGCGTCTGGTACACCAGTTATTGCTGCGAACGCAGGAGGTGTAAAAACTATTGTTCAACAAGGGATTACTGGTTATCTGTGTCCAGAAAAGAATCCACATGCTTTCGCTTCTTCCGTTACTAGCCTATTACTAGATAAGGAAAAACGCGAGGAAATGGCAATCGCAGCTAGAGAGTACGCACTCAAGCAATCTTGGGATGCCATTTTCAACAGACTCTTGGAAGATTACCAACATGCCCTAATTCAAGAAGATTTGCAAGTACTTGCATAAAAAGGAGGCACGCGTTATGCCTCCTTTTCATTTTGCTTATTGCGAACTGTATCCACAAACTGCTTTTTATTAATGGCTTTCCGTTTTTGTTCATATATATCTTGCCAAATTAAAAAGATTAACACGGTCCAGATTTTTCTGCTGTTATCCTTGGTTCCTTTCCTATGTTCAGCGAGCATTTTTTTCACATATTCTTTATGGAAGTATTGATGACAAACGGCACTATTGTCTAGTATCCCTAATGCCCATTCATAAAGCTCTTCTTTGAACCAAACCCTTAATGGAACAGGAAAACCCAGTTTTTTTCTATCCACTACATGTGAAGGAACGATTTCACGAAATGCTTCCCTAAGCTTAGCCTTCGTCGTTTTTCCGTAGATTTTGTGAGAGTATAAAAGGCTTGATGCTATCTTAAACACTTGTTTATCCAGAAATGGAACCCTGACCTCTAATGAATTTGCCATAGACATGCGATCTGCCTTGACCAGAATATCCCCACGAAGCCATGTCATGATATCTACATATTGCATAGTAGTGACATCACCTAAACCCAATGCTTTTTCGTAGTACTCCTTTGTAATTTGTTGATGATTTATATGAGGCTGGTAATCTCTCCACAAGTGTGGCTTCTCTTCTTCAGGAAAAATTTTTGCATTTCCGATAAATCGATCTTCCAAGTTACTACAACCTCTCAAAAGGAAATTTTTCCCTTTCATTCCATCCGGCATCTCTTTTGCAAGAAAGAGAAGACATTTTTTTATAATGGGTGGCATACTAGTGATACCCTTTAGAGATTGTGGCTCACGATAAATATTGTAGCCTCCAAACAACTCATCTGCCCCTTCACCTGAAAGAGCTACTTTTACATGCCTTCTTGCCTCTCGTGCTAAGAAAAACAAAGGGACGACAGATGGATCTGCAACGATATCATCGAGAAGCCAAACAATTTTCGGTAACTCTCTTGTAAATTCTTCTGGTTGGATGATATATGGTATATTTTCAATCTTAAATTCTTCAGCCGTTTTCTCCGCAATATCGACTTCACTGTATCCTTGAACATCAAATCCCACCGAAAATGTTTGGATATTAGGATGGCATTCTTTCGCAAGTGCTGTAATGATAGTAGAGTCAATCCCACCAGATAAAAAGCATCCAACCGGCACATCACTTCTCATATGTTTATAGACGGATGCTCGCAATGATTCCTTAATTACTTCTGTTATGCCTTTTTCAGACTGAATAACTGGTTGAAAGGTAGGATGCCAATATTCTGTCCAGACCGCTTCTTCATATGGTTTTTTATAAAAGAAATGGCCAGGCTTCATTTTTTTAATAGAAGAATAAGGTGTATGCGGTTCTGGTATATATTGAAATGAAAGGTATTGCTGGAAAGTATCTGTTTGTAATGATTCATTTTCTAATAAACATGGCAGCAAGCTTTTCAATTCAGAACCAAACGCAAACTTGTTGTTATCTTCCAAATAATAAAATGGTTTAATCCCGAAATGATCACGAGCGCCAAACAATATTTTTTCTGTGCTGTCCCAAATGACAAAGCTAAACATCCCCTCTAACTTCTCCACACATCTATCTTTTTCTCTCATGAATAATTGCAGGATTACTTCTGTATCCGAGTTTGTCTGGAAGGAACATCCCTGATTTGTTAATTCATTTCTTATTTCCACATAATTATAAATTTCTCCGTTGAATACAATCCAATATCTTTGTGATTTATCACTTAATGGCTGATGTCCTTTCTCTAAATCGATAATACTTAATCGTTGAAAGCCAAGCTCGATGGTATCATCGCTGAATATACCAGAATCATCTGGTCCTCTATGACCAATGGTTTCCATCATTTCAGAAATAGAATAGTCTACATCTGCCTTTTTATTTTTTAGGAATCCAACAAATCCACACACACAAACACCCCTTCTTTTTGCGAAGTATCACATTTCCCTTTAATAATTACTCCTAGTGTAGACGTAAAGAAGAGCATTCTAAACATGGGCTAATAGTCATCATAGAGAAGCTCCAATTAATCAAAGAAAAAGATGCATTAGCCAGTTACGTGGAAATTTAACTTTTCCTTAAAAGTAAATACAGGAAGTGAGTGGTTTAATAACGCTAATTATGAGCTTTTGTAAAGTTGGATAAAGCAAAAAAGTTTGTGGTACTGTCTTAAATTATAAAATTATTTGCAATTTTTTTTATGCATCCTATATAATGGACGTATCTTACATGTTCGAAAGGAGGGATAAAGATGTTACTATCTGTTGATGCACGCACACCATATATGGCATATTTGCATATTTGTCGTGCAATTTTTCATGATTTAGTTGCTAACGGGATACGTCTGTCCTTTTTTAGCAAACTGAATACATGTTACAGATAGTAAGCTATCTTTACCCCCCACACTTTATTTAAATAGATTATATTTCTATTTTAACTGGAGTATGTTTACCAGTTATACCTTTTACAGTCATGGGAAAGAAGATACCTTCTTACTCATGGCTTTTTTTGTTGGTTCTTTCTTAATAGCTTGGTGCTTGGAACTAAGATAAAGCAACAACTATAACAAGAACTGTCTTACAATTATGGTTGAGATAAAGGAGAAAACGAATATGTTATGTACGTTGAATAATATTACAAAGAGCTTTGCAGGAACGCTTATATTTGAGAATATTTCACTTGATATACAGGAAAAGGATCGAATCGGCTTAGTTGGTCGCAACGGAAGCGGGAAGACCACCCTTTTTCAGCTAATCAGCGGAAATGAAACACACGATAGTGGTGCCATTCATCTAAAAAAAGAAACGAATATTGGGTATCTTGCACAAATACCTTCGTTTCCGAAAGGTACAACAGCAGAGGAAGTACTTCTCTCTGCATTTTCAGAGGTTATTAAATTACAACACAAATTACGGGAATTTGAATTGTTGATGTCTCTACATCAAGACGAAGTAACCATGGCAAAAATTATGAGTGAATATGGAAGTATCCAGGAAAGTTTTGCTTTTCTTGGCGGTTATGAAATAGAAAGCTCTATTCAAAAAATAGCGAACGGGTTAAAAATTAGTTCCTTGCTTTCACAGGATTTTTCTAGCTTAAGTGGTGGGGAACAAACCAAAATATGTTTAGGGTTTATTTTACTTCAACAACCAGATCTTTTATTACTCGATGAACCAACCAATCATTTGGATATCTTTTCTGTAGAATGGCTGGAACAATATTTAAATGAGTATGATGGCACAGTTGTTGTCATTTCCCATGACCGGTATTTTTTAGATGAAGTTGCTACCAAGATTTTTGACATGGAGGATGGAGAAGTCCACATTTATCACACAAATTATAGTGGCTTCATAAAAGAGAAGGAAGAACGCCTGCTCCTAGAATTCGCTGTTTACCAAGAACAGCAAAAGAAAATTAAAAAAATGCGCGAAACCATTAAACGGTTAAAGGAATGGGCCAATCAAAGTAACCCTCCAAATGCAGGTCTTCACCGGAGGGCAAAAAGCATGGAAAAAGCATTGGATCGGATGGAAAAAGTGAAGCGTCCCATCCTTGAAAGAAAGGCAATGGGATTACACTTCGACTCTAGAGATCGGAGTGGTAAAGATGTCATTTTACTCGAAGATGTGAATATGACATTTAGCGAAAAGAGGCTATTACAAGATGTGAACCTTGCCGTCTATTATAAGGAGAGAGCCGCAATCGTTGGCCAAAATGGTACAGGAAAATCCACCATATTAAAAATAATACTTGGACAATTAAGTCCAGACTGCGGAGTTGTAAAGCTTGGAAGTAATGTGAAAATTGGCTATTTATCACAGCATATTAAACCAACGAATCCCAATCAATCATTAATTGATGCTTTCCGGGAGGATATCTCTATAACCCTGGAACAGGCAAGACATGTCCTTGCTAAATTTCTCTTTTACGGTCCAGCGGTTTTTAAAAAAGTAAACAGCTTAAGTGGAGGAGAAAAAATGCGCCTCCGTTTAGCACAATTAATGCATCAGGATATCAACTTATTAATTTTGGATGAACCAACCAATCACCTTGACATCGATTCACGAGAGGTTTTAGAAGAAGCACTTGAAGATTTCAACGGTACTATTCTCGCAGTTTCCCATGATAGATACTTCCTAAATAAATATTTTGAAAAGACATGCTGGCTTGAAAACCATGCAATCGTCACATACGAGGGAAACTATCAATATGCACGGGGGAAACGAACGGAAAAACAGGCTCTATCCATAACTAAGTCCAAAATGGTAACAACAAAACCTACACTACCGCAACAAAAAAACGAAACACAAATGGAGCCTTTATCTTCAGAGAGATTGGAACATCAATTGGAAAATGTAGAAAACGAAATATTTATCTTAGAAGAAAAAATGAGCATGGAAAATGATTTAACCTCCCTTCAAAAAATGCAAGCAGAGTTAATTACAAAAGAAGTGGAACGGGAAAGGTTATATGAAAAACTAGAAGACGTACTATAGTAGCCCCTCTTTAGGCAGCGAGAAAGTGGGATTTCACCTAATTGACGGATCGAAGGCTTGTCACTGTCTTAACTTAAAAATCTTCTACTTTTCTTTTATATATGAAAAAAGCCGTTTCACACCCAAAGTGTGAACGGCTTTTATTCATTATGCGTTTGCTTGATCTTTCAAAAGATCCGCTTTATCTGTTTGCTCCCAAGGTAGATCAAGATCATTACGACCGAAATGTCCATATGCAGCAGTTTGCTTATAAATAGGTCGGCGAAGGTCTAACATCTTAATGATTCCTGCAGGACGAAGATCGAAATTGTTTCGTACAAGTTCTACCAATTTCTGTTCTGAAACTTTCCCAGTTCCAAATGTATCTACCGCAATCGATACTGGTTGTGCTACACCAATTGCGTATGCAAGTTGTACTTCACATTTGTCTGCAAGACCACTTGCCACGATGTTTTTTGCCACATAGCGAGCAGCGTATGCACCAGAACGGTCAACTTTTGTTGCATCTTTTCCTGAGAATGCTCCACCACCGTGACGTGCATATCCACCGTACGTGTCAACGATGATTTTACGGCCAGTCAGACCTGCGTCCCCTTGTGGTCCACCGATAACGAAACGGCCAGTCGGGTTTATAAAGTATTTTGTGTTTTCATCAATTAATTCAGCAGGTACCACAGGTTTAATGACATATTCCTTGATGTTTCTTTGAATACGGTCTAAAGAAACTTCTGGATGATGTTGTGTAGAAATAACGATTGTATCAATACGAACAGGTTTATCGTTCTCATCATATTCAACGGTTACTTGAGTTTTACCGTCAGGACGTAAGTACGGAAGGATTTCTTCTTTTCTTACCTCTGTTAAACGACGAGATAACTTGTGAGCTAATGATATAGGAAGTGGCATTAATTCCTTCGTTTCATTACATGCAAATCCGAACATTAAACCTTGGTCCCCTGCTCCGATTGCTTCGATTTCCGCATCAGTCATTTGACCCTCACGAGCTTCCAATGCCTGATCAACACCCATTGCGATGTCAGCAGACTGCTCATCAATAGAAGTTAATACCGCACAAGTTTCTGCATCAAATCCGTATTTTGCACGAGTATAACCGATACCCTGAATCGTTTCGCGAACAATTTTCGGAATGTCCACATAAGTAGAAGTGGTAATTTCACCGGCTACTAAAACTAATCCAGTGGTAACAGATGTTTCACATGCTACACGAGCATTTGGATCATTAGTTAGAATTGCATCAAGAATGGAATCGGAAATTTGGTCACAAATTTTATCCGGATGTCCTTCCGTTACTGACTCAGAAGTAAATAAACGACGTTGGATAGTCATTAAAAAAAGTTCCTCCTTTTTGTATATGAAAAGCAGATGACCCTTTCATGTACAATTTTTAATTATTGATACGGATCTCAGTTCCTGTTGTGTTGTTCTTCGTTATCTTGTGTAAAAATATAAAAAACCTTCCCACTAAATTGAGGAAAGGTTTGTTTTCAAGAATTAGCCTTTCACTCTTATCGGTCAAGGTCAATGCCTTGCTCAGGTTTAGCACCTTTTCTCAAACGACCTAATCAGGTCTTTTTATTAGCGGCGGCGTGCTTTATTACGCTCGCTCAACAATTGAGCAGGTTGCTGGGTTTCATAGGGCCTGCCCCTCCACCAGCTCGGAATAAGAGTATCCGTTCAAGGTTCTATATTAGCGTACAGAAACCTTTCATGTCAATAAAAAAGAAAAATAATTCGACAAGGATTTACAGAAGTAATAAGTTTACATACATTATGAGTACCGACTATTTGCAAATACTGCTTTTTCATGTTTTTCTATATAATAAGGACAATTCTTCCACAGAGGCTTTACTTTTATTTAAATTGCCGGGAAGCTTATCCTCCAAAAAAGTAAGCGTTTACTTTAAGTCGATAACAGAGCCTTTTAACACGGATAAGCCTTTTTTTCGAATAATGTTAACGATTTTGATTTCTTTTCATAAAATAAGTTAATTAGTATGGACTATTTAATTGAATGTGTTATACTTTTTAACAGATAACAAAAACTATTTTTTATATTTTTTAAATTGAAGGAGAGTTATCCATGATGAAAACGGTTGGTATCGATAATGGATTGACAAAATTAGTATACGGAAACAATGTCAAGGTTCAGCTATCTGTTCCTCAATTAGTGGAAAAAATATTGAACCGTAATGAAGGCAGCTTGACATCAACTGGTGCCGTAGTGGCAACTACAGGTAAATACACGGGGCGCTCCCCTAAAGATAAGTTTATTGTGGAAGAACCAACCAGTAAAGAAAAAATTGATTGGGGTACTGTTAACAGTCCCATTTCTGAAGAAGTTTTTGACGCTTTATATAATAAAGTACTTTCATACTTAGAACAAAAAGACGAGATTTTTGTATTTAAAGGCTTTGCTGGTGCTGATGAAAAATATCAATTACCCATTCAAGTAGTCAATGAATTCGCATGGCATAACCTATTTGCACAGCAACTTTTCATTCGTCCAGATGATGAGCAGTTAGCCAAGCATGAAACCGCATTCAGTATCGTTTCTGCACCAAACTTTAAGGCAGATCCAGCAGTTGACGGAACAAATTCAGAAGCATTCATCATCATTTCCTTCAGCAAGCGCATCGTATTAATCGGTGGAACAGAATATGCTGGAGAAATGAAAAAATCTATCTTCTCTGTGATGAATTACCTTTTACCTGAAAATGGCATTATGCCAATGCACTGCTCCGCTAACGTTGGACGCGAAGGTGATGTTGCCCTATTCTTTGGATTATCCGGAACTGGAAAAACAACACTTTCGGCAGATCCTAACCGTAAGCTAATCGGTGACGATGAACATGGCTGGTCTAACACTGGTGTGTTCAATATTGAAGGTGGCTGCTATGCAAAATGCATTGGTCTCACTCGTGAAAAAGAACCTCAAATTTTTGATGCTATCCGTTTCGGATCTGTTTTAGAAAATGTAGTCATTGATGGTCAATCTCGTGTAGCTGATTATGATGATTCCACTTTAACAGAAAACACTCGTGCTGCCTACACGTTAGATGCGATGACAAATATTGTGGAACCAAGTATTGCTGGCCACCCAACAACAATAGTCTTTTTAACAGCGGATGCAACAGGAGTCTTGCCTCCAATAAGTAAATTATCAAAAGAACAGGCAATGTTCCATTTCCTTAGCGGATATACAAGTAAGCTTGCTGGTACAGAGCGTGGAATTACTTCTCCACAAGCTACATTTTCTACATGCTTTGGATCACCTTTCTTGCCACTACCTGCAACCACCTACGCAGAAATGCTAGGTCAAAAAATCGACGAGCATAACGTGCAGGTTTACCTCGTAAACACTGGTTGGACTGGTGGAGGCTATGGCGTAGGTAACCGCATGAAACTTTCTTACACAAGAGCAATGGTGCAAGCTGCTCTTGAAGGAGAACTAACTAATGCTGAAGTATCTATAGATCCATATTTCGGAGTTAGTGTGCCAGTACATGTCACAGGAGTTCCAGATGAGGTTCTACAGCCTAAACGTACTTGGCAAGATGAAGAAATGTACGATCAAGCTGCACGTGAACTTGCAGGTAAGTTCAAAAATAACTTCAAAAAGTTTGATAATGTTCCTGCTGAAGTTCTCGGACTCGGTGGACCGACTATATAATAAGCAAAGCAAGCTGCTGAGATTTCTCAGCAGCTTTATTTGTTATTAGATTGCGTAAAAAGAAGTGTGTCGACCTATTAATTTTGCTGGCTCAAAGCTTAAATTTAGCGGCAACGCGACATAAAGAGTGATATGTGGCTTTCAATAGGTTATTTAGATGTTTAAAATGCTGATTTAGAGATTTCCAAAGCCGATTTAGATATTGAAGCGTTTATTTAGAGATTTAAACAGCTTATTTGAAGATTTGCCAAATTATCAGGAAGTTAACCTGGCAATACTTCCCCCTATTGCCTTTTCATCCAGTCACACAATCGCTCCACTATTCTCCTATTTTCTTTTGGAGGAAAATAATGCGTAAACTCAGAGTAGTACCATGTTTCAACGGGCAGAGTATGTTCTTTTGCACATTTTTCTAAGCGGTAAGAATGCTCAATGGAAACATTATGATCCTTTTCCCCATGAATTAATAATATTGGTGCTTTCAGCCTTTCAAGCTTAAATAACGGGGTCCGCCATTCGTACCGTTCTGGATACTTTGTCGGAGTTCCTCCAATCACACGTTTCATCATCCGTCTTAAATCAACACGTTCCTCGTAGGTTAAAAACATATCAGATACTCCTCCCCATGATACAACGGAACGTGTTTCTGGAAATTCTATACCTGTCATTAAAGCCATGACCCCACCTCTGGAAAAGCCAAAAACGTGAATGCGATCTTGCTTTACTTTTTGATGAGTTGTTAATAGTTGAAAAGCTGAGAAAGCATCGACTCTGTCATCACCGGCAAAATCCTCATTACCTTCTCCCCCTTGATTACCGCGGTAAAATGGTGCCATTACAACAAATCCTTCAGATGCAAACTGAACAATCCGTCCAACTCTTACCTGACCAACATTTTTAATCCCACCTCGTAAATATAAAAAGCCCTCGTATTGCCCGTCCTTTTTGGGTTCAGCCAAAAGTCCCTTCACCTTTAGTCCATTGCTATAATAGGTTACCTTAAAGACATTAATATAGGGACTTGGTGATGGAAACGCTTGTTTTTCGACTATCTTTCCGTTATGTACTTGCAACTTTCTGCCTCCTTCATTACCACATAGGCATTCACACATATTTAGCCCAAATCATACTCTAATCTATATAAACATACAAAGCATTTGCCTAATTTTTAGAGGAGGTAGAATATGAAAGGCTTAAGAATAACGGGTTCCATATTATTATCTTTCTTAGTCATCACTGCATTAGTTGCTTGTGGTGGAAAAAACGAAACAATTCGTATTGCAGAAGTAACACGTTCTATTTTTTATGCTCCCCAATATGTTGCGATTGAAAAAGGTTTTTTTGAAGAGGAAGGCTTGGAGGTTGAATTAACCACAGCTTGGGGTGGAGACAAAACGATGACCACCTTGCTAGCTGATGGTGCAGATATCGCTTTAGTTGGCTCGGAAACGTCTATTTATGTTTATGCTCAAGGCTCCAACGATCCTGTCATAAATTTTGCACAGCTCACTCAAACTGACGGTACTTTCCTAATAGCTAGAGAGAATCTCATTGATTTTGCTTGGGATAACCTAGAGGGCAGCACATTCCTTGGTCAACGTAAGGGTGGAATGCCTCAAATGGCAGGTGAGTTTGTTTTGAAAAAGCATGGAATAGACCCACAAAATGATTTGAACCTTATTCAAAACATTGATTATGCAAACATTCCGAGTGCCTTTGCATCAGGAACGGGAGATTTTGTTCAGCTTTTTGAACCGCAAGCAAGTATTTTTGAAGCAGAGGGAATTGGCTATATTGTCGCTTCATTTGGAGAAGAGTCTGGTCATCTTCCATATACAACCTTTATGGCAAAAGAAAGTTATTTAGAAGAAAATGCTGAAGCTGTTGAGAAATTTACAAGAGCTTTATACAAAGCACAGAAATGGGTAGAAAATAACCCAGCCTCTGAAACTGCAAAATTGATTCTACCTTACTTTGATGATACATCAGTGGAGCTAATTGAATCGGTAGTGGATCGATATAAAAGTCAGGGATCCTTTGCTACAGATCCGATTCTAGATCAAGAAGAGTGGGATAACTTACAAAACATTATGGAGGAAGCTGGAGAACTCCCACAATATGTGGAGTACAGTCAGCTCGTAAACACATCCATTGCAGAAGAGGTAATGGGAGAATAGGATGATGAACGATGAGTTTATTATCAATTAACCAAATTGATCATATCTACTTTACCCCAAAACAAGCTACCAAAGTGCTTGAGGACATCACCATTAATGTGGAGGAAGGAGAATTTATTTCCTTTCTCGGTCCAAGTGGATGTGGAAAAACAACGTTGCTTTCCATCATCGCAGGTTTGCTACAGCCTTCAAAAGGTACCGTACAACTCAAGGGTAAAACCTCGAAGGACTCAATAGCTGAAATTGGCTATATGCTCCAACAGGACTATCTTTTTCCGTGGAAAACGATTGAAGAAAATGTCCTGATAGGTTTGAAAATCTCTAATAAATTTACAAAAGAAAATAAGTCCAAAACGTTAAATCTACTTAAGGATATGGGACTTCCCGAAGTAGAAAAACTTTATCCCCCTCAGCTTTCAGGAGGCATGAGGCAGCGTGTGGCACTTGTGAGGACACTTGCAACCGATCCAAAACTACTTTTACTGGATGAACCCTTTTCTGCACTAGATTATCAAACTAAATTGAAATTAGAAGACTTGGTATTTACCACCCTGAAATCATTTAAGAAAACTGCGTTGCTTGTAACTCATGATATTGGAGAAGCGATTGCGATGAGCGATAAAATTATTCTACTAAAAGCCAATCCTGGAAGAGTCGCAAAAACCTTTAGCGTGCCAAAAGAAATCCGGGAATTAGTTCCGTTCAAAGCAAGGCAACACCAAGAATATACTTCGTTGTTCCCACACATCTGGAAGGAGCTGGAACAACTTGAACAATAATACAAATACAGAGCTTTTACACAGCCAATTTCTTAGGCAACGGAAGAAAACAACCTATAAGGTACGCCTCTACCAGATTATTATCTTTGTTATGTTTTTCACATCATGGGAACTTGCTGGCAAAAATAGCTGGATAAATCCGTTGCTCTTCAGTTATCCAAGCCGAATATGGAACCTATTTATCGAGAAAATACAGGATGGAACGTTACTTTCAAATATAGGTATTACGCTGACAGAGACCATTTTTGGTTTTATTTTAGGAACATTGGCTGGAACGATTCTTGCTGCTATCCTTTGGTGGTCACCCATGACTTCAAGAGTACTAGAACCATACCTGGTCATCATGAATGCCATGCCTAAAGTTGCGCTTGGCCCAATTTTAATTGTGGCAATCGGTCCGAATATGGGATCTATCATTATGATGGGTGCGATAATATCAGTTATTATAACCACGATTGTAGTCTATACAGCTTTTAAGGAAGTAGATGACAATTATTTAAAAGTGTTGCGTACTTTTGGGGCCAGCCGTAAACAACTTTTTCAGCAAGTTGTCCTCCCTGCATCCTATCCCACCATTATTTCCACATTAAAAGTAAACGTGGGGCTTGCGTGGGTAGGTGTGATAGTAGGGGAATTTTTAGTTAGCTCGAAAGGACTCGGCTATATGATTATCTATGGATTCCAAGTCTTCAACTTCACGCTCGTCCTACTCAGCCTATTGATTATTGCAGTGTTTGCTACTATAATGTACCAACTTGTTGAATTCTTAGAAAAGAAGCTTGTAAAGCACACGTAAAATAGAATGTGTAAAATATCCTTCTCGCTATGTTACTTTTCTTTCTTTTATTAGTAAGATATGATGAAAAGACAACATCTTTTCTTGGGAAGGATTTAAAAAAATATGGCACCATTAAATGATAAACAGCTAGAACAAATAAAAATTGAACGAAAAATTCAAATTATGACTGCAGCATTACGTGTATTTTCCGATAATGGGATCAAGCTTACGAAGATTAGCATGATAGCAAAAGAAGCTGGAATTAGTCACGGTCTTCTTTATCACTACTTCCGTTCAAAGGATGAAGTTTTGCACACAAGTTTAGAATGGGCAATGTCAGGAACAGACGAATTATTTCAGAGTCTTGATAATCAATTTTCGCCTTTGGAAAAAATAAAGCAATTCACATTGATCGCTTTTTCAGTAAGAAATAGTGATGTATTTAGGATTGTTCAACATATCACGCGTACCGATTATCCTGTACCGGAATCAACCAAAACGTTAATTCACAAAACTGGTCAACGTTATATTGAATTTCTTTATCCACTCATCATTGCAGGGCAACAAGCAGGAGAAATTATTGAGGAAGAGCCCCATGAATTATTAGACCTTTTCCTAACAGTCATTTCAGGATTAATGACAGAAGATTTAACCTCATGGGAGAACCAATTGGAGAAAAAAGTAGATCTTCTTTTAAGAATGATTACGAAACGATAATACAAACCCATCCTTAAAAATATATTGACTAAGGATGGGTTTCCATTTATTCTTATATTGACTGAACGAGTCAATCAAAAATTTTGCGAGGTGTTTTAGTATGGTAAAGCCGATAATAATGGTCGACGGTTTACAAAAAAGATATGGAAACAAACAAATCCTCAAAGACATCGATTTACAAGTAGAAGAAGGTTCCATCTTTGCTTTACTTGGAGAAAATGGTGCAGGCAAAACAACAACTGTACGAATTCTCTCTACTTTGATTAATGCTGACGGGGGCACTGCTTACATTGATGGTTTTGATTGTCAGCATCAGCCCCAATCAATAAAAAAAAGAATCAGCCTTACTGGCCAATACGCAACGGTGGATGAGCAATTGACTGGAGAAGAAAACTTGATTTTGATAGGACGGTTATTGCACTTAGACAAAAAGACGGCAAATAAAAGAATAACGGAACTTCTAGAACTATTTGATTTATCCTCACATGCAAAAAAACTAGTCAAAACCTATTCGGGAGGAATGCTAAGGAAGCTTGATATCGCTATCAGTCTGCTCGCATCACCAAAGGTAATATTTCTTGATGAACCAACAACAGGGCTAGACCCAAGAAGTAGGCAAAATATGTGGGAAATGGTAAAAGGGTTAGCCGCGGATGGTGTCACTATTTTTCTTACCACACAATATTTAGAAGAGGCAGAAGTACTTGCAGATAAAATTGCTGTACTACACGGTGGAAGAATTATTGCAGAAGGAAGCTCAGAACAATTAAAAAGCCTTGTAGGAGAGGAAAAATTGGTGTGGGTATTTTCAGAAGAAACATCCTTAGCACGAGCTCAATCCCTATTAGGTGGAGAGTTAAATGAAGCGGAAAATATTTTAGTTACAAATTCCGACGGTTCCATTGAAGACCTACGACAAACTCTAAACATTTTTCATGAACAGGGTATTATTCCTACCTCCTTTCATTATCGAAATCCTACTATTCAAGATGTATTTATGGTTCTTACAGATAAAAATGAAAAAGAGGGTGTAGCGGTATGAAAGACATAACATACGGACATTTTGTCAGTGACAGTTGGAATTTATTCAGACGGAATGTGAAACATTTACTTCGAAATCCTGAATCTTTATTTGTAAGTATCTTTTTACCAGTCATTCTCATGTTGCTTTTTGTTTATGTCTTTGGTGGAGCTATCCACACAGGTACCGAATATGTGAACTACATTGTGCCAGGAATTATTATAACCTGTGTTGGTTATGCAAGTTCAATGACAGCTATTAGCGTTACTCAAGATATGGTTGGTGGGATGTTTGACAGATTGCGCAGTATGCCTGTTCATTCATCATCCCTTTTAATAGGGCATGTAGCAGGAAGTTTTATTAGAAACAGTATTAGTACTATTTTAGTAATTGCAGTTGCTTTTCTAACAGGCTTTGAAGCAAATGCTGGATTGTTAGAGTGGCTGGCTGCAATAGGTATATTAGGGTTATTCCTACTTGCAATCAGCTGGCTTTCTGTTGTATTTGGTTTACTAGCAAATACTGTAGAGACAGCCAGTTCTTTCACATTTATCGTCATGTTCCTTCCATACATCAGTAGTGCTTTTGTTCCTACTGACACGATGCCAACATGGTTGCAAGCATTTGCTGCTAATCAGCCAATGACTCCACTGATTGAAGCAGTTCGTGGCTATCTAATTGGTACCCCAAATACAAATGAAGTTTGGCTAACCCTTATTTGGTTTGGAAGCTTACTCATTATCTCGTTCTTTTTGGCAACAGCGATCTATAAAAGAAAAAGCAGGACTTAAACGGAAACCCCTTGGGTATCTCCCACAAGCAAAAGATGATGCGACAAAAAGGTTGTGCTTTTCCTTCTTGGCGTAAAGGCTTATGACTAATGACTTTGAGCTAGACCTAAAAAAGAAGGAGACTCCTACTTACTTTCAGAGCTCCTTCTTATTTTCTCTACGCAATAAGTTAAAACATCATCCTTCATGATGAAACTAAATCGATTGTCTTTCTGAATATTATTTGGCAGTTTCTTTAACAGAACAGGTCCATTCGTTTCAAAGTATGTACTCTGTTTTTCCAGTCTGTCAATGACGGCAAAATAAACATTTTTAATAATGACTTTATCTCTTCCTTCTACTTTATATTGACCTATGTACTCTAAATTAGAAACATGTCCACCAGTTTCTTCTCTCACTTCTCTGACAGCACCTTGTTGAGCAGTTTCTCCTGGTTCAACTTTTCCACCTGGAAATTCCAGTCCTCGATTTTTGTGACTTGTAAGCAGCCATTGATCTTGATAATAACAAATAACCCACACATGTTTGGGTTCTTTGGAAAAAGGATGGTCTTCAAAAGATAAAATTACGCGATTATGATAAATATCTTCAAACTCATGCATACTATCGAAACTCCAATATCTCTTTTTTCTTATTTATCTTATCATAGTAGCGTCGAAAATGTGAGAGCCAAGTACCCTAAAGAGACCATCCTGTCAAAATTTGTTTATTCTACTATGTCATCCATCAGTCCTTGTTCTCTAATATGGGCTTTTGTTTCTTCGTCACCTAATTCATATATCATCTTAAAGACCTGTTGAAGTCCATTGTCATATGCATCATTTTCCCTGTCAAAATGATACTGAAGGAAAGGAATATGTGCTCTCCAAAAACCTTGCCAATCAGAAGAATAATTTTGATCGAATATCTCTCTTAGTTGAGTGATCTCCTCATCTGTTGCTTGAATTTGATAGTCCCAAGAAGATGCTGTTCGGTTTTGTGAGATGGATCCTTCTGTAAGTGAAATATAATACGTTTTTCGTTCCATTTTTCCCACCCTTTCAAAGTATCTTCTCTTATTTTCACTCAAATCCTCTGCATTATTCTTCCGTTATGGCAGTGTAATTAGTTTGATTTCTTTTTTAATGCTTCTATGACCTTTTTTAAAACGGCTGGTATCGGAACACCTAATCTTGTGGCATTTTCAGTAATAGATATGAATTCATTTACTAAATAAAATAAAATGGTTATATCTTTAATCATATTCGTTCCCATTATTGTATCCAGAACATGGGCAATACTGACAAGAGCAAAAATAAACACTTTTTGCGCAATTCCACGAAAACCTACTCGGCTAGACAGTTTCCCTTCTACTAACGCAGCCATTATACCAGTAAAATAATCAACTACAACGAACACTACTAAAAACATAAAGAGTGTAGTATAACCACCAAACAATAAAGATGTTAAAGTGCCTAAAAATGATAAAGAGCCATAATAAAAGAACTGGTACTT
This sequence comes from Sutcliffiella rhizosphaerae, assembly GCF_917563925.1. Lineage (GTDB taxonomy): Bacteria > Bacillota > Bacilli > Bacillales > Bacillaceae_I > Sutcliffiella_A > Sutcliffiella_A rhizosphaerae. The sequence goes on along the minus strand of NZ_CAKJTJ010000021.1, from coordinate 28,110 downwards.
GTCCATATATGCTATACCCCCAAAAATATTACCATGTATCTCTTTACTAGCATAATATGCAAAATACTAGTATTTGGTTACGAGTTTATAGCAATCCTTTGCATGAACAGAAAAATATAGCAAAAGCTAACTATAATTATGGGAGGAGAATATAAAAATGAACTCAATTGAAGGCTTTGTAAAGCAGTATTATAAAAGATTTATTAGAGAAGATGAGGATATCGATGCTGTTGCCTTCTCTATCGTAAACGATTTTACAAGAGAGCAATGCTTGGAATTATTACAGGAGTTATCAAATGAAGAATTGAGAGGACTTGTTGCAGTATTAGTCATGGAGCAAGTAAAAGATTTGTTAACTAATGGAGATGACTCCGGAAAATTACTCCACTAATTAAATTATGCGCAGCCCGAAAAATATTGCCATATACTTTTATAGTAGAGATGACGATTTTTCTAAATAACTGTTTTAGCTGATTATTGGAGCAAATGGCAAGAGGGAAACACAATGTACATAATAGGGACTGCCAGAAGAAAGCATCCTCTTTCTGGACAGCCCTACTTTATTTTTATTTTCCTAAAAATGCACGTAACATCCAGTTGTGTTTTTCCACACTTTGATGAATTGCAAGCAACATGTCGCCTGTCGTCTCATCACCTGCTTCCTCTGCTACCTGCATTCCATCTTTTAATTCTTCTATTAGGATGGAAAAATCCTCTGCAATGGAATGTACCATTTGTTCTGCAGTTTCTTTTCCTTCCGCTTCTTTTATAGTGGCAATCTCAAGAATTTCCTTCATCGTGCCAACAGGTGTTCCATCAATTGCAAGTAATCGTTCCGCAAGTTCATCAATATGGGTGGCTGCTTCACCGTATAGTTCTTCGAATTTCTCATGTAATGTGAAGAATTCTGGACCTTTTACGAACCAGTGATAATTATGTAATTTAATGAAAAGTACACTCCAATTTGCTACTTGTTTATTAACTGCTTCTGTTAAATGTTTTGACATATTGCAACATCCTCCTTATAGTTATCCATTCCTTTATACCACTGTTAGTTTTCCCTCAAACATAACACTTATCCTAAAAGGTTAGTTCTTCTAGGCCCATTAATGGTAAAATAAGAGTAGCTATTTTAAATAAAGGAGTTTAACACCCATTATGTTCAAGATTATGATTATTTGTATTATCATCGTTTTTGTCGTACTAATTTTAACTCTTTTAACTACGAATAAAGCGTATAAATACGAACACACAATAGACCCCCTCGAACCAAATGAAAATGAGGATCAAACAAATAAAAAGGATGATACTCATGCATAATGAAACGATTTATTAAGGGATTTAGGGCTTCATCCACCTAAATAAAACCCTACTTTCATCACTTACATGACATTTCAAATAAGAACTTAATAAAAATGCAAAAAACCCCAAGAATGATAAACATTCTTGGGGTTAATATTAGTTTTAAAAATTTCAATAGCTCTAATAATATTCATATATATAAGGAGAATCTGGCTGTTCTACCTTCTCTAACGTGTCTACATGAATATATGGGAGGAAAAAGTTATTGTATTGGGTGGTCGATACCGTCCCACTTATTTTTACCCACTCATCATTCTTTAGTTCATCTGCACCAATCATATTGGACAAGGTCCCATATACACTTGCATCAGCGACACAGCAAGACAATCCAAAACGTGCTACCACAAACTGATCCTTTGTAAAATCTTCTTCCCGATAGACAAAACCAATCATTTCAATTCGTTTTCCTTCAAATTCATCCATGTGGACATCAAGAATGTTCATCATCGGAATATATCTCTCATCGTCTACTATTATTGTATCCATTTTCAACATTTCAGCCTTTATTTCTTCATAATATCCTTCAGGTGGATCCATTAGTTCAAAGCCTTCAGGATGTTCCAAAGGGGCATCTGCTAATTTTTCATCAATGGTTGGCCCATCTTCTGAATCCTGTTCGTCCATATATTTTTCTGGATCCTCTAGATAAGCTTCTGCTCTAGACGTACTAGATTCTCCTGGATTTGTACTATTCTCGGTAGATCCATCAAATGCACCTGCCTGTTGACGTTCTTCCACAATTTGTTTCGAGCTAGTAAATCCACGCTTATCAATGATAGAGCTATCTAGTACATTATCTGGGAACATAAACCCGGTCATAATAGGAATGACAAATATAGAATAAATTAATATAGATTTAATAGGGGTGGAAGAATCACCATGATCAAATCCACAATTACAAACTAATTCCTCTTGATTTTTAGAACCACTTCGCCAAATTTGAATGATTCCCAGAATAAACAAAGTTGCAGCTGCAAAATACATAAAAGGCATCATTCGCGGGGCGATAAAGTTTGTAATGTTCCCAGTTACTAACAATTTGAAAAACAGTAGGGTAAATCCAAGAAGGATAATTCCACGCAAATAGATATGGAATCCAAAGTCTCTTGTTTTTTCCATCTATCATCATCCTCTCGTTACAGCACAAGCTGTTGGAAAATAAGTATACTCGCAAAGACGACAATTGTGACAACTGCCATAAATACAAGGACAAATTTAGTTCTAAAAAAAGCAAACATCATAACGGTATTTTTCAAATCTAACATTGGACCATAAATTAAGAAAGCTAACAGTGAACCTGTAGTAAAAGTAGATCCAAAGGAAGCGGCAACAAAAGCATCAGCTTCCGAACAAAGTGAAAGTACATAGGCAAAAGCCATCATGACCGCAGGGGATAACACTTCATTTTGTCCAAGTGCTATTAGAATGCTTCGATCTAAGAAGGTTTGAAACAAACTCGCAATAAAGGCACCCGCAATCAAGTATTTACCCATTACAAAAAACTCATCACTAGCATGATAAAAGGTTGCTTTCCATTTGTTCTGTATGACTGGTTGCTCAAGCATTGGATCTTGTTTCCCTTGAAGTTCACTTTTGGTCCAGCGCAGTTGATTTTTGTTATCAAACAAAAGGAGCATTAAGAATCCAATAACAATACTTAAAACAAATGCCAATCCAAATCTACCATATAAAATAGTAGGATCCCCGTTAAAAGCATAATATGTAGATGCGACGACTACTGGGTTCAATATCGGTGCTCCTACTAATAGAACTACTCCAACATGAACTGGAAGCCCCTTTTTTATTAGTCTGCGAACGACTGGAATGATTGCACATTCACAAACAGGAAAAATGACTCCAAGAACGGCAGCAGGGATAATTGCCGCAATAGCATTTTTGGGCAGAAACTTCTTAATTGTCTCCTCCGAAACAAATGTCTGAATTAGTGCAGAAGCAAACACTCCAAGTAGTATAAAAGGAACAGCTTCTATTACGATGCTGAGAAAAATAGTATTTACATTTAACCAAGAGCCTGGAATATTTAAAGAAAGATCTTTAAAGTCAATAAAAAAGAACAGATACAAAAAGACTCCAATCAATGCAAGTCCTATTAAATCCTTAAAAAGACTATTTCTGGTCCTCATTCTAGTTCTCCTATCTTCATTTCTTTTAGTATTATAACATACGAATCTAGCAAAGATTTTTTTCTATTGCTAGGATTATATGTCTATCTTTTAAATATATGATAGGGTAATTAAAAAAGAGTAAGAAGATTGGAGCTGACGCTTTTCTAACTTCAAAAGTATCATTAAAAAGTAAAAAAGACTGACCCTAGTTCACATAAACTAAAGGCCAGCCCTTTTACTATCAACCAAATACTTTTTTCAAGTCTTCTTTATCTTGTTCTAGCCAAAAACGCATTAAACGCTTCGCTCCTTCAAGATCATGAAGTTTCGCTTGACCACACTGTTTTTCATTTGCAGCGGGAATTTCTTCAATCTGTACAGCATCCTTTAACGTATCTTCCATCAAATCCACAATCTCATCAACTGTAGGTTCACCACTTACAACTAAATAGTACCCAGTCTGACAACCCATAGGTGAAATATCGATAATATCAAAATGATTGTACTTTTCAGCATGTGTTCGGATATTGAATGCAAGTAAATGTTCTAGTGTATGAATGGCATCCGGCTTCATTGCCTGTTTATTTGGCTGACAAAAACGGATATCATATTTATTAACAACACCATCTGTTCCGACTTTGTGAACTCCACAATGACGAACATAAGGAGCTTTTACTGCATTATGGTCTAATTCAAAACTTTCAACTGAAGGCATAATTGCACTCTCCCTTATTTATAAGTTATAAATATTATAGCACATTTTTAATTCCAATTAAATTTATCTGATTTATGCGTTTTCTTTATTTTTTGTTCCTTCCTACCTATATCTATTATAATTTACATGAGGTGACCAAAGTGAAGTATGTTTTTTTAGGAATCATTCGTTTCTACCGAAGATTCATATCCCCTTTGACTCCTCCAACCTGCCGCTTCTACCCAACGTGCTCACAATACGGACTTGAAGCAATAAGCAGATTCGGAGCAATTAAAGGTGGGTGGCTTACGATAAAAAGAATAGGAAAATGCCACCCGTTTCATCCAGGTGGCATCGATCATGTTCCAGAAAAGAAAAAATAGATAGATTAATTTTCGTAACCATTTGTTACTAAATCCAATTTTCCTGTGTGCGGATCAATAACAAGGCCATGCACAGGAATCCCTTTTGGCATTAGGGGATGTTTCACAATCATATCCACACTTTCGCGGACACTTTCCTCCACACTATCGAATCCTTTTAAAAATCCTCTAACATCAATTCCCGCATACTTTAGATCATCGATTGTCTCTTTCTTAATCCCTCTTGCTTCCATTTTTTCACGAATGCTATCGAAATTAACTTTTCCCATACCACAATCGTGATGACCCACCACAGCAACCTCATCTGCATTTAATTCATACACTGCAACAAGAATACTTCTCATAATACTGCCAAAAGGATGAGAGACAATTGCACCAGCATTTTTTACAATTTTCATATCCCCATGCTTCATATTCATAGCCTTGTGCAACAATTCCATTAATCTGGTATCCATACAAGATAAAACTACCAGTTTTTTATCTGGGAATTTTGTGGTTTGGTATTGTTTGTATTCCTCTTTTTCAACAAAATCCAAATTATGTTCCAAAATTTGTTCTAGTAGCCTCATCAAATTACCTCTCTCTTTATATAGATTATTATCCACCTTTCCAATATGACAAAGTTAATCCAAATTGACAATATTTTAGTATTGTTTTCTTTTTGAGATTTTAGTATTATTATTTTTATAAATCGTAAACATTACGTTTTATGAAATGAAAAGGAGATGAAAACTGTTGGAAAAAAGAATTCCTGTGACTGTATTAAGTGGTTACTTAGGAGCTGGAAAAACCACATTGCTAAATCATATTTTAGCGAACAGAGATGGATTAAAGGTTGCAGTGATTGTTAATGATATGAGTGAAATCAATATCGATGCTGCTCTTATTGAGCAAGGAGGATTTTCAAGAACAGAAGAGAAACTGGTAGAATTGCAAAATGGTTGTATCTGCTGCACACTTCGGGAAGACTTAATAAAGGAAGTTGAGCGCCTCGTAGACGGAGGAAATATCGATTATATCATAATTGAATCTTCTGGAATAAGTGAGCCCATTCCTGTTGCACAAACATTTACATATCTAGATGAAGAATTTAATATCGATCTTAGTAAAAAATGCAGATTAGATGCCATGATTACAGTTGTAGATGGCTACCGTTTTTATGATGATTACGAATCGGGAGAAAGCCTTCTAGACCGTAAACAAGGAACAGATGAACTGGACACTCGTGAAATAGCCGATCTATTAATCGATCAAATAGAATTTGCTAATATCATCCTGCTAAACAAAATTGATTTACTTGAATCTCTATATGTTTCAGAATTGAAGGCATTGTTACGAAAACTAAATCCAGATGCAACCATTATCCCCACTAAAAATGGTGAGGTAAAACTTAATCACATTCTAAATACTAAGCTATTTGACTTTGAAAAAGCTAGTCAAGCTGCTGGCTGGATAAAAGAGCTTAATGAAGAACATATACCGGAAACAGAGGAATATGGCATCACTTCATTTGTATACCGAAGCCGTAAGCCATTTCATCCAGAGCGTTTCATGAATTGGTTAGAAAATTTTCCGGAAGATGTCATTCGCTCAAAAGGCTTTTTCTGGTTAGCATCCAGAAATCATATGGCAGGCTTACTATCTCAAGCAGGAGCTTCTATCATCGTTCAGGGGGCAGGGGAATGGGTTGCAAGCTATATAGAGCAGGACAAAATACAAGCGTTAAAAGACGAACCAGAGCTCCTTCAAAAATGGGATGAAACATTTGGGGACAGGATGACCGAACTTGTTTTCATAGGTATTGAACTTGATCAGAACCTATTAATACATTCATTGAATACTTGTCTTCTATCGGATCAAGAAATGAAAAAGGACTGGTCAAAGTTCCATGACCCCATGCCTGCTTTTGTAGCCGAATAAAACATATAAGTTTTTTATGATTTTATAAATAATATTTTTTAGTTCTCAAATCGTAATAATTACGATATAATATGTTGGGATCAAAATTGAGAGGAGTTCACCATGAAAGTAAAATCTATTTTAGTCATACTATTACTTACTACTTTTACATTTCTTGTTGGATGTAATTCTAATAATAAAGCCTCTGATGGCAACGAAAAATTAATTATCTACACTACCATTTTCCCTTTGGAGGATTTCGCTCATAAAATAGGAGCTGACCATATTGACATTAAATCGGTTCTTCCTCCTGGAGCAGATGCTCATACGTATGAACCTTCTACTAGAACGATGAGTGAAATGGCCTCAGCTAATGCCTTTATTTATACAGGAGTTGGCGTGGAAGGATTTGCAGATAAAGCAAAAGATGTACTGAAAAATGAAGATGTAACCATTGTAGCTGCAGGACACGGCATTGAGTTACGTGGTGAAGATGAACACGACCATGCGGACGAGGCTCATGATGACCATGAACACGATCATGCGGACGAGGCTCATGACGACCATGAACACGATCATGCGGACAATGCTCATGATGACCATGAACACGATCATGCGGACGAGGCTCATGACGACCATGAACACGATCATGCGGACAATTCACATGATGATCACGACCACGACCACTCTGACGGTGACCCTCACGTATGGCTAGATCCAACACTATCCATAAAGCTAGCGGAGAATATTAAAGATGCTCTTATTGAGCTAAAGCCTGATGCAAAAGAGGATTTTGAAGCAAACTTTGAATCGTTAAAAAATGAGCTTGAAAAGTTAGATGGAGAATATAAAGAGATTTTTGAAACAGCTCAAACAAATAAGCTACTAGTCTCACATGCGGCTTACGGATATTGGGAAAGTCGCTATGGGTTGGATCAAATCAGTGTGACCGGTCTTTCACCAACACAAGAACCTTCCCAAAAACAGTTAACAGAAATTATTGCTACTGCTAAGGAAAACAATATAAAATATGTTATTTTTGATCAGAACATTACTGGAAAAATAGCAGAAGTTGTACAAAATGAAATAGGTGCAGAAGCACTTGTACTTCATAATTTAGAGGCTCTTACAGATGAAGATGTCCAAAACGATGAAGATTACTTTAGTTTAATGCGTCAAAACCTTGAAATCTTGAAAAAGGCTCTGAATTAGTTCAAAGAGGCAGTCCCATGGATTGCCTCTTTTATTTGTTCAAATATTTCAACCTTTGGTGGTATGCTCCTCGTAAAACTAATAATGGGAGCACCCAATCCTTGCGAGGTAAATCCAAAACCTTTAGTGGTGACTCCAAAACCTTTCGAGATTCATGCAAATTCTTATGCATGTGAATCCTTCAATTGTTCAAAAAAACACTCCAAACTGGAGTGTTTCAGACTGTTGACAAACCCAAATTATTTGTAGATGTTTAATTGTTGATCTTCGTTGCAGACGCTTCGCTTTCCGCGGGCGGTCCGGGAACCTCCTAGGGCTTTGCCTGCGGGGGTTTCCCATGTCCCTTCCTCCCGCAGGACAAGGAAGGCTTCGATAGCGATTCATCGCACGATGAAAATGTGGTAGCATTTTCGAGGAGTCTTCGCGTCTTTCACTACGATCAACATAGAAATCGCTTAACTTAAGAAAAGTACCTTTGTCTGCACACTGAAACACCCCAAACTGGAGTGTTTTTATCATTACTTTAATGCCTCTCGAAACTTTGCTACCTTTTTTTCATCGATTTCTTTACCTATCAATATGATGGAAGGCTTATACTCTTTGTTCTCACTATCTTCTATTTTATTTAACACCAATGTGGAAGCTGCATATTGAAACTCATATAAACCAGGCGTTTCTTCTAACAAAACAATCCCTTTTGATCTAATTACTTGTTTGGAAAGTTTTTTCAGCTCAGACTCCAATACCACTGTGTTTATAGGCTCTATCATATTTATTTTTACTGCTTCAATATGATGGTGATGATGGTGATGCTCCCCATCATGATGTATCTCACCAGCGCCCTCTTCTTCTACTTCCACCACATGCATTCGCTTTTCCAAAAGAATCTCCAGTGGGACTGCTCCAAAGCTAGTTCGGTAAACAGGCACATGGTCTTCAAGTTGATCGGCTAGCTTCGATTCTACTTTTATCAACTCTTTTTCTGAAATAAGATCCATTTTGTTTAAAACAAGTAAGTGCGCAGATGTTACCTGTTCCTTTAAAAGACCTCTAATTTCTTTTGAGCTACTAAAGAAACTTTGATATTCCAAGTAGTGACTAGCGTCTACCAAACTTATCATGGATTGCAACTCAAAATGTTGCATATATGCTGGTGTCAGCAAGACTTCCTTAATCTCCAGTGGGTTTGCTACACCTGTTCCTTCAATGATCAACACATCAATTTCTTGCCCTATATATTGATCTAAAGTAGTTTTTAAGTCTTCCTGAATGGTACAGCAAATACAACCATTTAACAGTTCAACTATTTTTTCTCCTTTAAAAAGATGATCCTCGACATTTTCATCTCCTAATTCGTTCAAGATAATTCCAGGAATCTTCTTTTGTTGCTTAAAATGCTCAAGCATATTTAGCAGCACTGTTGTTTTTCCGCTTCCTAAAAATCCGCTAATAACATATACTGGTACCTTTTTAGTCATATGTACACTCCTATCAAAAAAATTCACCTGTTGTATTTTCATATACCCATTATACAGTTGCTTCAAGAAAGAAAAAAACATAACTATAAATCGTAATTGTTACGTTTTAATTTTAAATGGTAGTTTGTATGATTTCAAGAAATTCGATCACGATGCATATTTGATGGAAAAAAGTGGACTATATACATATATATTCTTGCTTGAAGGGACGTTTTTGGATGGGTGATGTAGTCATTGCGCGGTCTTTATTTGGAACGACGATGGGATTTCATATTATTTTTGCCACGTTAGGTGTCGGAATTCCTTTAATGATTTTGATTGCGGAATTAATGTACCAAAAGACTAATAACAGAGATTATGCCATTATGGCTAAAAGATGGACGAAAGCAAAAGCTGTGCTATTAGGTGTGGCCATTCCTACAGGTACGATTGCAGGAGTTCAGCTGTCGCTTTTATGGCCTGGCTTTATGGAAGTCATCGGAAAAGTAATGGCACTTCCTTTCCAAATCGAAATTTATGCTTTTTTTGTTGAAGCACTTTTCATTTCGATTTATGTTTATGCCGCTGATCGCATTTCACCTTGGATGAGGATTTTGAGTGTCACATTAGTCACCATTGGGGCTGCTGCCTCAGCAGTATTAATTACAAATGTTCATGCATTTGAGGGAACGCCGGCAGGATTCAGAATCGAAAACGGGGAGATTGTGGATGTCGATCCATGGGCAGCCTTTTTTAATCCAAGCTTTGTCGTTACTGCAGGGCATGTTGCCGTTTCTGCATTTATGACAGGTGCGTTTGTCATTGCTTCTGTTGCGGCTTATAAAATGCTCCGTAATAGGGGAAACAAACGGATTTTTCAATTCCATCGCAAAGCATTAATGATGGGGCTGATAGTTGGGGGTATATTCTCTTTTATGACTGCACTTAATGGACATGAATCTGCCCAGCAGTTACATCAGTTCCAGCCTGAAAAACTTGCTGCGGCCGAAGGACTTTTTAAAACTCAATCGCATGCACCACTAGCTATCGGTGGGTTTACTGATCGTGAAACACAAGAAGTGAAATGGGGCCTTGAGATTCCATGGGCGTTAAGCTTTCTCGCTGATGATCGTTTCGATACCGTCGTAGTAGGCTTAAATGATTTTCCAGAAGAATACTGGCCACCATTATTTGTACATACCCTATTTAACGGGATGGTTGGAATCGGTTCATTTCTCATTCTCTTATCCTTCCTCGGATTTCTTTGGAGTAAAATTCTAAAAAGACCTACCTTTCCTACCTGGTTGATGTGGCTATTTGTAGCAGGAGGACCACTGGCAATGCTAGCGATAGAATTTGGATGGATATTTGCTTGTACTGGAAGGCAGCCTTGGGTTATTTACCGAGTCATGCTAACTGCAGATGCGGTGACAGGTAATCAAAATTTAGCGCTATTATTTTTTGCCTTTGCTGCTATTTATGTTCTTCTTGGTATAGCTGTAGTGCTTGTGTTGCGCTATTACTTTAAGCGACATCCACTTGAAGATGAATGGAAAGAATCCGACTCTACGACTAATGGGATTCACGCTTAGGGAGGCTTTGTAAAATGACAGATGTAATTCTTGCCATTACCGTCCTATGGGGTTTTATCTTTATTTATGCGGTTATGGCTACAATGGATTTTGGTGCTGGTTTTTGGTCCATGCTGTACATTAAAAGTGACAAAACGAATGCCACCAATATAGCCAATAAGTATCTTTCCCCAACATGGGAAGTAACGAATGTATTTATCGTAGCGGTGGTCGTCGCCATTTATAGCTTTTTTCCTAGTGCTGCCTATACATTGGGTACTGTTTTGTTGATACCAGGAAGTATTATTTTATTACTACTTGCTATTAGAAGTGGGTTTCTTGTTTTTTCTCATATTGTGTCTGATTATGAAAAGCCATTGACCTATATATCCGGAATTACTGGTTTTCTTATTCCCGCGATATTGATACTTGTGTTGCCTATTACCCATGGAGGCTTCGTGGATAACGTTAATGGGGTAGAACAACTTATGCTTGGAAGTGTTCTCACAAGCCCTCATGCCTTATCGTTCGTTCTTTTTGCAGTAAGTAGCACACTTTTTCTCTCTTCATTGTTGCTCGCAGATTTTTCAAAAGTAGCGAAAGACAAGCATGCATATGAAATTTATCGACGGGATGCTCTCATACTTGGTCCTGTTTCTTTACTTAGTGCTCTTCTAATTATGATCACTATGCGTTATGAGGCATTCTGGCTGTTTAATGGCATGATGGATTATCTTTTTTGGTTAGTTGTCTCAGCTGCTATGTTCGTTGTAACAGGGATAGCCTTAATCATTCCAGGAAAAAATGGCTGGACAGGGCTGCCACGTTTAGGAGTTGTATCTGCATTTATCCAATATGCACTTGCAAGCTATGCTTATGGACGTGCACATTTACCATATATCATTTATCCAAATGTCACTATTCAAAATGGATTTACTGACCCTGCATCATTCCGAGCACTTTTCATCTCCTATATTGTAGGTTTTATTATACTATTCCCTGGATTTGTCTACTTTTGGCGGCTTTTTATGAAAGATGAGAGGTATATAAAAAACGAGCACTAAATCTTTTTAGAAAGTTTGAATTCCCCAATGATTTGCTGAATGGAGCTCCAAGATCTCTTGCAAAAATATACCGGTTTATTCGATTCCTTTGCTCTCTGTTTTATTACCTTTGCTAAATTATGGTTGATATAATCTGTTAATACTAAAATGATGTCAACGTGATCGGGAATCGCTCTTTTTACAACTTGAACTTTACGTCCATCAATATGTAACACATTCTCAAATCCTTTGGTTTTTAATTTGTCCTGAATATTACCTAAATGATCTGCACCTACTACCATTAAAGAAGTCATAGTTGAATCCTCCTTATCTAATTGAGAAACATTCTCTTTTATACCCACTATAATAATTGAGAATGATTCTCTTTGTCAACAAATTTTAAAAATATACACACATTTTCAAAACAAGCATGAAAAAAGGACTTTAAGTAAAAATTATTAATGTATTTGCTGTTCAAAAAAGGAGGACATCATATGCCAAGAGAAGTATTGTGCGAAGTGGAAAACTGCAATTTCTGGAGTGATGGCAACCGTTGCCATGCTGATGAAATCTATGTAGTAAGTCATAAAGGAAACACTGCACACGATTCAAAAGATACAGATTGCAAAACATTTGAGCCTACACACTAATAGGTGTAAGAGACATTGAGGAGATTCTACTAAAAAATGCAGGACGGAAAATGACTGTTCCGTTCCTGCATCTTTTATGATATTCAAACTTCTGATTCGCGCTCTAATTCATATTTACTATTTGAGAAATAGTGTCTTTTTAGAAACGATAGTTTATAGATTTTCATTTGGTTTATAGTAATTCACCCTTCATAAGAAGAGCAATTTTTTGCTCATCGTTTTCAACTTTTATTTTTTCTAACTCACGAATAACACCATTTCTACGCTCCTGCGAGTGGTTTTGACTAAGCTTAGCTTTTCCTTCCATTTTCTCGATTCTAATTCTAAAACCAACGACTCCCTTTGATAAACCTTCTAGGTACTTCTTATCAACTTTATTTAAATCATAAGGACTATCTGAAGCTTCATATTTATTCACAAGGTCAAATAGGGAGTTTTGAAGTTCACTTTCATTTACTAGTTCAACCTTTCCATACACATGTACAGCTATGTAATTCCATGTGGGCACGTTATTAAATGACTCATACCACGAAGGAGAAATATAACAATGAGGACCTTGAAAGGTTGCCAGAACATTTTGATTGAGAATGCTCTGCCATTGAGGATTTGCTTTGGCAAAGTGACCGTATAAATATTCCTTATTCTCATCCATCATCAATGGAAGATGTGTTGCGAAAGGTGCACCTTCATGTTGCGAGATTAATGTTGCAAATCCATATTCTTGAATAACGTTATACAATTTATCTTCATCTTCCATAATAAAATGAGAAGGGATATACATTTAAAACACACTCCTTTGATATTATTATAAACTGTTTTCGCAAACTTTGTGTGTTGTCTAAAATTTTCAAGAATACCGTATTTATTTAGTAAAAGAGTGAGTATTGAATTTATGTTTTTATTCATGCAAAACACCTCCGTATAAGTACATTTTTTAAGATGTATCCTTACGAAGGTGTTTAATTTAGGCTCTTTTCTAAAAGATTGTTGCTTGTAACCGGTAAAAAGTCCGGTTTTGACTTTTTACGTGTATGTTCATTGAAAACTTGTCCTTTTGACTGAAACTAATTGCAGGAAAAGAGCACGACAGTAACGATTATTACGAGTATTTAATAAAGTTCGTAAAAGCAACAATGTTTGCGAAAACAGTCTTAATTTATTTATTGTTGATATTCCCTTTTCTCTCTTGATAAACTTCTTCTATAAATCCATTTCATAATCAGTCCATGTTTGGGTGATAAGAAGAAGGTTAGGAAGAAGAGAATTCCAGACATGGTTGCCATAGAACCAGAAATGGAAACATTCGCAAGTAGGGCTCCATAGTAACCGAGCACAGCAGAAGCGATCCCAATGAGTGCACTCAGTAAAAGCATGGCACTTAATTTGTCTGTTAACAAATAGGCGCTGGCTCCTGGGGCTATCAGCATGGCAACTACTAGGATTGCACCAACACTATCAAAGGATGCAACAGTGGTGATGGACAGCATACCCATTAATAGATAGTGCATGAACATGACTGGTATCCCAATTGCCATGGCCATTTCTGGATCAAATGCGCAGATTTTCAATTCCTTATAAAAGAAAATAATGATGAGTAAATTGATGACTAATACACTGCCAAGCATCCAAACTGCTTTTGGTCCAAGGTCCATTCCAAATAAAACAAGTGTATCCCATGGTACAAAAGCAATTTCGCCCATTAAAGCATGGTCTACATCTAAATGAATTCGACTGGCGTACAAAGATACTAAAATGACCCCTAAAGCAAACAGTGAGGTAAAAACAACCCCGATTGCTGCATCAGACTGTACTCCGGAAGAATCGAGGAGCTGGATGAAAAAGGCGGTTAATAGGCCTACAATCAAGGCTCCGATAAACATGTATATCCCCTCTAAACTGCTTGAGACCAAATAGGCTCCAACAATACCAAGCAATACGGTATGGCTGATGGCATCTGCCAACATCGCCATTCTTCTTAGGATAAGAAAGCAGCCTGTTATGCCACAAGTGATTCCTACTAAAGATCCTGTTAAAATGATCCAACCTTCATAGCTCATAAATGTCCTTCACTCCCTTTCACAGTGGAATGAAAGCTTGGTTTATGGGATTTCTTTTGATATAGAAAAAGACCTTTTGGTTCCTTCCCAAAATCCTTTAACAATTTTAATAGTTCTTCTAGAATATCTGTTGGTCCTTCTAAAAGATCCATGCTTCCTTCACGCCATTCCGATACAGGAAATTTACTCTCAAACATAAGGTACATATCTAGCAACCTGTTTTTTAAAACGATATCGTGGGCAGCTTCCAGCCCTTTTTCCGATAGGCTTACCTTATAATTGTCATGTATGTGAATGAATCCGCACCTTTTTAACTCTTTTGTCACCGTGATAAAAGCAAGGGTGGTAACAGGACGAATATTCATTATTTCCTGGTAAGAGTAGCTACCAGTTTCTTTTTCATCCGTCTCTTTTAAATGATTTTCAGTCAGTTCATACAAGCTTGTTAAGATGTTTTCCTTTGAAACTGCTCGTTTTACCTTCCACTGCTTCCAGAACTTTGGAATCAGTCCTTTTTTGGTACCAAATAGTAAGGATAAGAGAAACAGAAAAGTTGCTGCCATGATAATAAGAGGTCCTGTTGGCATTCCTCTAGAAAATGTACTTAATAGAGTCCCTATCACACCAGAGATCCCACCAACGAAACCTGCGAGTATTACCATATAATCCAATCGCTCAGTCCAATATCTCGCTGCAATGGCTGGAGTAATTAGCATTGCTGCCATCAATATGACCCCAACAGCCTGTAATCCTATGACGACCGCCCCAACAATCAGTGTCATTAAGAGTGCATTCAGTGCTTTTACTGGCAATCCCAGCCCTTGTGCAAACTGTGGATCAAAAGTAATCAGCTTCAATTCCTTGAAAAGAAAAAAGGTGATGGTAATTAATACAAAAGCTATGATACTTATGATCTGCACATCTACACCTACAATAGCTGCAGCCTGACCAAAGATGAAGGAATCCAGCCCTGCCTGGTTTCCTTGGCCATGATGCTGAACATAGGTTAGTAATACAATTCCTACGCCGAAAAATACAGACAATACAAGCCCTATTGCTGTATCTTCTTTTATGCGTGAGTGCTTGATGATTGCTTGAATGCAATAAGTACCTATTAGACCAGATATTGCCGCTCCAATTAGAAACCAAGACATCGATTTTGCTCCATAAATCAAAAAGGCTATACATATCCCAGGAAGTGCAGCATGTGCCATCGCATCCCCTAACAGACTTTGTTTTCTAAGCAAAGCAAAGCTGCCAAGTACTCCACTTGCAATTCCTAAAAGAATAGTCCCGATAAGCACCCATTGGACATTTGGATCCCAAAGCATAGATAGAATTGTTTCCATACTGTCACTCCTATTGTTCAACAATGGCTTTATTTTGATCTAGAAAAGCTAATCTGCCACCATATGTTTTTTGTAAATTGTCGATGGTAAATACCTCTTCTGTCGGACCAATAGCAACTTTTCTGAGGTTAATTAATAACGTCCAATCAAAATATTCTTTCACGGTTTGAAGGTCATGGTGAACGACAAGAACCGTCTTACCTTGAGCCTTCAGTTCGTTCAATATCGTAATAATTGCTTTTTCCGTTGCTGCATCCACTCCAACAAAAGGTTCATCCATAAAGTAAATACTTGCATCCTGAGCAAGTGCCCTTGCTAAAAAAACACGTTGTTGCTGCCCGCCCGAAAGTTGGCTGATTTGTCTGGCAGCATATTCTTTCATGCCCACTTTATCCAAACATTCATAAGCCAACTCGATGTCTTTTTTATTCGGGCGCTTCAACCAGCCAATATGCCCATATCTTCCCATCAAAACTACATCAAGTGCATTGGTTGGAAAATCCCAATCCACAGATCCACGTTGAGGAACATAACCGATCAGCTTTCTTTGCGACTTATAAGGTTGCCCGTAGATGGTCACATTTCCTGATGCTTTTGGAATAAGCTCAAGAATTGCCTTAATGAGAGTCGATTTTCCAGCTCCATTTGGACCTATAATACCAATGAGTTTCCCTTCTGGTACACTGAAGCTTACTTCTTTTAATACAGGCTTACGATGATAGGCAACTGTCAGATTTTCGATTGTTACAGGTTCCATATATTTTCACCTTTCTTTAGGAGATTTTTAGTTATTTACTTCAAGGCATTCACAATCGTATCAATATTATGTCGAAACATCCCTAAGTATGTGCCAGTCTCCGTTCCTTTTGTACCCATGGCATCTGAATACAGTTCTCCTCCTATTTCAACCGAATGTCCCCTGCTTTCTGCACCCTTTACCACTGCATTGATGGAATCCTCCGAAATACTACTTTCCACAAATACAGCTTTTATATCTCTTTCTACTAGCAAATCAATAATGGACCTAACATCATTTAGCCCGAATTCCGCATCCGTGCTTAATCCTTGCAACCCAGTAACTTCCATTCCATAAGCTTCCCCAAAATACTTGAAGGCATCGTGTGCGGTTACTAACACTCTACTTTCCTCTGGAATCGCTGAAATTTGCTCTTTGGCGTATTTATCTAATTCCTTCAATTCTTTTATATAAGCTGATGCATTTTCTTCATAAAAATCTGCATTTTCACCGTCTAACTCTATTAAGGAATTTTTCACTTCCTCCACAGCAAATAACCATAGAGAAATATCAAACCAAATATGCGGATCCATTTTGTCAGTTTCATCATCATCCTCTAGCAAAAGCTTAGTAGGAACAGCTTCACCAACCGCAATAGTTGGTTTACTTTCAGACATCTTATTCAAAATGTCTCCCATTCTTCCCTCTAATCTCAACCCATTGTAAAAAATAATCTCCGCATCATTCAGCTTTCTTATGTCACCTTGGGATGCTTGATATAAATGGGGATCAATCCCTGGCCCCATAAGGCTTTCCACTGTTACTTTTTCTCCACCCACATTTTCTGCAATATCACCAATCTGAGCTATGGTTGTCGTTACCTTAATCGTGTTCTCTTTATCTCCACTTGCAGCAGAGTTGCATCCAACTAGTGCAAATAACGTTACAAAGAAAATAAAAAACTTCCCTCTAAACATTTTCATTTCTAAACCTCTCCTTCACCCTTATTGTACAAGGCAACAAAAGTTTCTCTAGTGCAAATTTAATGGTAAAAAAATATACAATCCGTTCATTTCTAAAACAATTTATGCAATACGTTTTGTATAGGTGCAGATAATATTGACCTTCTGCATTAATGTGAGCCTTGAACTAAAAAGTTTCCCTTATACAAAACTTAAACCCTCAGCTAACTTTTGTCAATCATGAAATATTATTTTTTTATTGAACTTCGTGCATATAGTGTTTGCTTAAAGAATAGAAAAAACGACCTGTAAAATACAGATCGCATACACACTAATGTTAGATTTATTATGAATGGTTTAACCTTCCATTTTTGTTCCATTTGGAAATGCCAAATCAAAGAATGTCAGTCCAAAAGACATTCCTAAAGCAATGGAAAATGTCTTATAATAATCTAATTCTGATGAAGTAAAGAATGAAAATATTAATCCTCCCCCACTTATTAGCGCAAAGAAAGTGATAAATCTCCAAATACGTTTTGTTCTCTCATCTCGTTTAATCCTTATCATTTTCATTACTGTTGCAAGGATTGCGTAAAGTAGAATGATAACTAGAAATAGGACATATCCGATTAAAAACATAAAAGAAACAGTATGATCAATTTCTTTATATACAACAAAAACAGTGATGATTGTCATTACTAAAAAAAATAAATAAAAGCAAATAGTAAAAGTAAGACTTGATCGTAATTTTTTCATTTCATCACCAATCTATCTCCAAAATAAAACCATTTAATTAGGTTGTTTTTGAAAAGAAGCTCCTAGTTCTCAAGCTGATTTTCTTTACATATTCCTCATCGACTTCCACACCTATACCAGGGTTAGAAGAGACTTTTACTTCTCCATTTTTCACCACTACCTTCGGAAAAGTAATATCTTTTTTCCAGTAACGGTCTGAGGAGGATATGTCTCCAGGTAAAGTGAAATTAGGTAAAGTTGCAAGTGCGATGTTGAACGCTCTGGAAATACCCATTTCTAGCATCCCACCGCACCATACAGGGATATCATTCTCCATACATAAATCATGAATTGCAATGGCATTTCTTAGTCCGCCTACCCGACCAATTTTTATGCTCATCGTCTTACAACTTCCGATTCTAATTGCATTTTTTGCATCCTGATAAGAGACGATGCTTTCATCTAGGCACACTGGAGTTGTGAGTTCTTTTTGTAATAAGGCATGTTCAACAAGATCATCTGCTGCTAAAGGCTGTTCAATCATTAATAGGCCCAGCGAGTCCAGATTTTTTATTCTTTCTATATCTTCCAACGTGTAAGCAGAGTTTGCATCTGCAAGGATATCTACATTTGGGAAAGCATTTTTGATTTTCATAAGCATTTTATAATCTTTTGCTGGTTCTATTTTAACTTTTATCCGTTGATAGCCTTCTTCTACTCTGGTTTGTATCGTGTGAATCATTCTCTCTGGAGTATCCACTCCAACCACTACTCCTGCCTTAACGACTTCACGTACTCCACCTATGTATTTGGCTAGAGGCTGTTTGGCACGTTTTGCAAACAAGTCCCAAATCGCTATCTCCAGTCCAGCCTTTGCCATCGGATTACGCTTCCAGGAGTCTAAAGTATCTAGCACGGCCCTTGGATCCAACCATTCTTTTTTAAAAATAGCAGGGATAAAATAATCCTCTAGCATATGCCAAGCTGTATCAACTGTCTCCTCTGTATACCATGGAGAAGAAAAAGCAACTACTTCTCCCCAACCACTTATTCCTGTTTCATCCGTCACTTTCAGTATAATACATGGCCGTTCCTTTACTGTTTCGAGGTGGGTATGAAAAGGTTGAACTAGTTCCATCGATACATGGAACATTTCAACTTTCTGTATGTTCATCGTCTCCCTCCTTTGGCAGGAAATCTAACAACTTTCGACGAAGCAGCTTGTTAGATGCATTTTTAGGCAAACTAGAAACCGAGTAGAATTGCTTTGGGACTTTATATTTTGCTAATTGTTCATGTAAATGCTCGATTAGCTGTTCCTTTTCTACCGTTTTTCCTTGTTTTATCACAAAAAATCCGATTGGAACCTGTCCCCACTTTTCATCCATCATTCCGGTAACTCCTGCTTCTTCTATAAATGGATGAGATAGAATAGCTGCTTCAATTTCTGCAGGATAAATATTTTCTCCCCCTGAAATGATTAAATCACTTCGTCTATCTACCACATAGAGAAAGCCCTCTTCATCAAGATAGCCGAGATCTCCTGTATATAGCCAACCATCCTGGATAGCGGCAAGTGTTGCATCAGTTCGATTAAAATATCCTGGAGTCACATTTGGGCCTTTGACTACAATTTCTCCTATTTCATAGGATGAAGCCTCTTGTTTTTCTTTCATTATTTTTAATTGATTTGGATATAATGGTTTTCCAGCCGATCCAAGCTTCAACAACGCCGAATCTGGAGAGAGAGTAACGATTTGTGAGCAAGTTTCTGTCATTCCATACGTTTGATAGACAGGGATGTTTTTAGATTTGCACTCACTAAGGATTGACTTTGGAACAGTTCCACCTCCCACTAGCATACATCTAAACGAAGGGGGGTAAGTCCCAGAACCCAATTCTGCTAGGAGTCCATTAAGCATGGCTGTCACAACTGATA
This sequence comes from Sutcliffiella rhizosphaerae, assembly GCF_917563925.1. Lineage (GTDB taxonomy): Bacteria > Bacillota > Bacilli > Bacillales > Bacillaceae_I > Sutcliffiella_A > Sutcliffiella_A rhizosphaerae. Next base: position 7,935 of record NZ_CAKJTJ010000021.1, on the reverse strand, counting down.
TAATCGTAACTTCCTTTGTCATTAAATCTTGATGGACAGTAGCTGCATCAAACCGCTTATGAATGAGTATTTTCATACCATATATGACACTTCTCATTAAAATAGACAGACCACTAATATGGAAAATTGGAACCGCTAGTAACCAGCAATCTTCTTGATGCAATCCCATATTTAATGCCGAACCAGTAGCACTCCAAAAATGGTTACCGTACGTTTGTTTGACTCCTTTTGGAAATCCGGTAGTTCCACTTGTATACATGATCGTATCCGTATCATTCAGATTGACCTCTTCAAGAAGTTCGCATAATTCCATTTCCTTTAAATTTGCTAGTTCTAAATTAGAAAGAATAGGAATGTTTACTTGTTGGCGCAAGCTATTTTCACTACAATGATCAATTAGTAGTAATTGAGAACCAGCATCTTCTAGCTGGAAGGAAAGCTCCTTTGTCGTTAATCTTAAATTATGTAAAACTGTTATCGCACCAAGGTTCTTTAAAGCAAAAATGATTGTTACAAGTTCTATACTATTACTCATAAATATGGAGACAGTATCCCCTTTTTTTATTCCTGTTGAAGCAAGCTTTCTTGCAAAAATGACAGACTGTTTATACAGTTGTGCAAATGTAAGGCACTTATTATTCATCTCTAATGCCATTCTGTCAGGGGTTAGGAAAGCTCTCTTTTTCAAGAAATTTGGCAAGATCGTCACAATTACACATCCTTTAAGAAAAGCGTACGCGCCTCATTCAGACCCGATGAGCATCAGATGAGTCATCGAGATGTTATAATAATTTTCATATCGTACAAAGAAGAGCAATCTAAAAGCAGTTGCTCTTAGATTGCCCTCTATTCATCAAATGTAAGTATTAAGGGAAACGAGGGAATTGACCGAAATCTGGCTTTCTTTTCTCTTTAAAAGAATCTCGACCTTCTTTTGCTTCATCTGTTGTGTAATACAATAATGTTGCATCTCCTGCAAATTGTTGAAGTCCTGCCAATCCATCTGTATCAGCATTCATTGCTGCTTTTAAGAAGCGCAAGGCAGTTGGACTGTTTTCCAGCATTTCTTCACACCATTGGACTGTTTCATCCTCTAATTGCTCTAATGGTACAACTGTATTTACTAAGCCCATGTCCAATGCTTCTTGTGCATCATATTGACGGCAAAGATACCAAATCTCACGAGCCTTTTTATGACCTACGATTCGTGCAAGGTAGCCTGAACCGTAACCAGCATCAAAGCTTCCTACTTTTGGACCAGTTTGACCGAATCTTGCATTATCTGCCGCAATCGTCAAGTCACACACTACGTGCAGTACATGGCCACCACCAATTGCCCAGCCAGCTACCATTGCTACAACCGGCTTCGGTGTCACACGGATTAGACGTTGTAGATCTAGAACGTTTAAACGTGGAATTTCATCGTCACCAACGTATCCACCATGTCCGCGTACCTTCTGATCTCCACCAGAACAGAACGCTTTGTCTCCAGCACCTGTTAAGATAATTACTCCTACGCTAGAGTCATCACGAGCATATGCAAACGCATCAATTAATTCCATTACTGTTTTTGGACGGAATGCATTATGTACTTCTGGGCGATTAATCGTAATTTTTGCAATCCCATTATATGTTTCATATAAAATATCTTCAAATTGTTTTGGACCTGCTATCCATTCTCTTGCCATGTTCAATTCCTCCCTAATTAAATTAGTTCGCTAAAAACTCACTTACTATTTTACCAAACTTTCGAGGTTGTTCCACATGAATTGCATGCCCTGCATCTTTTATTTTTACAAAATACGACTCACGGATTAAGTTTTTCATTTCCTCCGCAATGTGGACAAACTTTTCATCCCATTCTCCTGCTGCTAACAAAACTGGGATTGGGAGTTGAGACAATGCCTCCCAATAATTTGGTTGTGCGCCAGTCCCTATACCCCTTAGACTGTTTGCCAGGCCAAGCGGTGAATTGTTCAGCCTTTGATGATATATCTTTTTTTGGATGTTATCAGGCAATTTTTTTTGACTTTGGAATAGAGGAATATCTGTCCAATAATCAACAAATTTAGGAACGCCTTTCTCCAAAATTCTTTTGGCTAACTTTTCATCCGCTTGTTTCCTAGTCATCTGTTCAGCTTCTTCTTTGAGACCAGGTGATGCACTTTCAAGGACTAACTTGTTTACAAGATCAGGATAGGTTGTCGCAAAGGCAAGCGCGACTCTCCCTCCCATTGAATAACCGTATAGTGAAAGCTTTGTAATTTCCAACTTCTTCACAATCGTATATAAATCATTTATAGTCTGATTCATACTGTATCGATCTGGATCCATAGGTACATTTGTCTTCCCATGTCCAAGCTGATCTAGAAGGATGAAGGTGTACATATCCTTTTGTGGAAAATCTTCTAGTAAATCCTTATAGTTTTCACCACAACCCGTGAAACCATGTAAAAGCAGTACAGATATGGGGCCACTACCGAGAACCTCTACATGATAGTGCATCCCGTTTACTTCCATTATGATTCACCATTTAGCGACAAAATCATTTCCTGGGAAACTTTATTCCACAATCTCCGATGAATTTCTTCATTTTCAACCCTATTTGTTGGAACTTCAATAATATTCAGCCCAGGTTGTTGAATTGCTTTTGTCGTGTTTTTCTGAAATTCACTCCAATTACTAACCACGCAGTAATCTGCATCATATAGTGCTGCAGTGTGCTTGAAATCCAATCCAGTAGGCGTTCCGAACAACTGTTCAAAATGCTGTTCCACCTTAGACTGAGGTAGGAAGGAGAATATTCCACCACCGTTATTATTAACAAGAACGATGGTAGCATTCAGTTTTAACAATTTTGCTGCCAAGAGACCATTCATATCATGATAAAAAGAAAGATCACCTATGACTAATACTAATGGTTCATACGTATTACTTGCAGCTAATGCAGTCGAAACAACGCCATCAATTCCATTTGCTCCCCTGTTTGCAAGCACCGTTACTTTTTTTTCATTTTTAAATAAGAACGTGTCCACATCTCGAATAGGCATACTATTACCAACAAATAAAGCGGAACTATCCGGTAATAGTTCTTGCAATTCTCTTATTATTTTTCCCTCAAACAATGTTTCCTCTTGCTCTTGAAGGATAGATTTTGTTCTTTCGTTTATTTTGTTGATGCCATCCAACCATGTACTAGTAGAACGTGGCTGCAATTTACTTAGTAATTTATTACAAAAATACGTTTCATCTGCATGGATCATATAGTTAGCCTGTAGTGTAGGGTCTCGCCATCCTCCATCCCCATCTACTACAATATGTATTGCAGACGAGGATTTACTTATGTATTGCGTTAAAAACTTGGAGACTGGCATTGCCCCAAAACGGATAATCACTTCTGGCATAAGTTTTTCTTTTACCAAATCTGGACGTAGAAAAGCATCATATCCATCCATAATTGTCGTTTTAGAATGCCTTCCAGTTCTTAAACCAGATAGTGGATCTGCAAATATGGGGTACCCCAAAACATCAGAAAGCTCAGTGATAGATGTAATAAATGCTTCCCTTTGCGATGAAGAGACTTCTCCACAAACAATGATTCCCCTTTGGCGGACATTTAATAGACGAGCAAAGTAGTCTGCTCGTTCTTCTGAAATCGTATATTCCCCACTATTTACTTCTAGTCTGTTGTCGACCAATTCCTTATATTTTGTCCAAAGGTCATTAGCTTCTAAATTAGGAATTAAAGGTTCTCTAATTGGAAAATTCATGTGGACTGGTCCACGCGGTGCACTAAGAGCTGTACCTAGTGCTCGAGCAGACATCGTCCTAGCATAGCGTATCATGCTGCCAGTATCTTCTGGCAGAGACATCTCTACAAACCATTTTACATAGTCTCCATACATTTTCAGCTGATCAATCGCTTGTGGAGCACCTACATCTCGCAGTTCATGAGGTCGATCTGCTGTTAGGACAATTAAAGGAATTCGTGATTGATAAGCCTCTACAATAGCTGGATAATAATTAGTAGCTGCCGTCCCTGATGTACACAATATAGCAACAGGCTTATTGGTCGTTTTTGCTAGGCCTAGTGCATAAAAAGCCGCCGAACGCTCGTCCACCAAAATGGACACATGAAGCTCCGGGTGCTCTGCCATTAATAGCGCAATCGGTGTAGAACGAGAGCCTGGACTTATGACTGCCTCTCTCATTCCACTCTTCACTAACTCATCTACAAACGCTGCCAAGTAGTATGTTAAATCATTTGTTGCATTCATTTTGATGGATTGCCCCCTAGTGCAGATAACATTGGTTTAAACTTTATTTGAGTTTCTTTATATTCGCTTTCCGGATCTGAATCTTCTACAACACCACAGCCTGCAAACAAGGAAGCTTCTCTCGCTTGTAATAATCCTGAACGAATCGAAACAATAAATTCTCCGTCCTGTTTATAATCCATCCAGCCCAACGGACCTGCGTACCACCCTCTATCAAGCTTCTCCACTTCTCTAATTGTTTCCATTGCCACATCCTGAGGAAACCCTCCGAGTGCAGGAGTGGGATGAAGGAGCTTTACAAAGTCCGTTATAGATTTGTTTTCAGTAGTAATTGCTTTTACCGGCGTGTGTAAGTGCTGAATATGTTTCATTTTATATAAACTAGGTCTATCGGGAGTATGAACCTGGGAACACACTTCTTCTAAAGATGCTCGAATCATTTTCACTACTAATTCATGTTCATGAATGTTCTTTTCATCTTGAAGGAGGGTTTGACCATACTCTTCATCTTCGAGTACATCCTCTCCTCTAGCAATAGAACCAGCTAAACACATAGACTGTACATTTTTCCCGTCTTTTTTTACTAATTGCTCTGGAGTTGCACCTAAAAAGCAATCATTTCCCCGTTCAAACGTATAGATATAACTATTTGACTGTTCCTCCATTAAATGTTCTAGAACAGGCAGTACATTTATGTCATTATCAAATAAAACGCGCATCTCTCTTGCCAAAACTACCTTATCCATTACACCTTCTGAAATTCGTTTAGTCACATTGGATATGGACTGTTTCCACTCAGACGGATCCATCTCCACACATTTTACAATAGACGTTGTCGAAAGTTGCTTGACTGATATCGGTTTTAAAAGATCTTCTTCTGTAGCCACTAAATTTTGAAGGTGCAATTTGTTAAAGTCGCTTAAATAATTTATCGTAATAAAGGTTTTCCCTTTTAAAATCGTAAGCATGAATGTTGGTAAAATAAATAACGCATCTGAAAATTGACTCCAAAGGCTCGTTTTTTCTTTTTTAGGATCAAATGAAAATCCTCCAAAAATAACAGGTCCAACTTCTTCAACTTCGTATTTACAAACTGCTTCCTCAATAAAGCGCTTCCATTGCTTTTCAATACTTTGATATCTATTTTCGTCGTCTTTAACAGTAAACTCTTGCGTGATACCTGCTCCAACGATGATATGACTATGATCAGGATTGGACCAAAAAAAGCGTTGTCCTGGAAAATACTTTTCACTATTTTGGAAAAATGTAAATGGATCTTGATCCTCTATTTGTTTTGTATAACTTATTAATACCGACTGATTTATGAAAGAAGATTTTGATCTTGCTTCCTCCCACAAACCCATAATATGATCAAATGGTATAGTAATCATGTAAGACTCCCCCCGAGGCCTTGTTACCGCAAGACTATGTCTCTCGATTAAGCTTCCTTAAAGATACACCTCAAAACCTTTTTATGTCAACAAAATGAGCAGTTTTTATACGTTTTCTTCCTTATAATATGTAGCATGAAAATTCTTCCTTTGTTTCTTTCTAAAAAACGTTGACACCCCATGTCCCTTTACATAAACTTATAATGTAATTATAATATAATGTTTTCTTTTTTGACTGAGATAAACACTGAATGATGATGATTACAAGATATGAACTTTTTGATAAAACAGCATTTTTTACATGGAGGGTTTCTTATATGCAACCTCAGACAATTCATAATGAGACAAGTTTACATGCACCACCATCAGAAAAAAGATGGAAGGTTTGGTGGAACCTTTTACGGCCCCATACATTAACTGCAGCTTTTGTTCCGGTATTTATTGGGACAGCATTGGCTTTATATGAAACAGCAATAGATTGGCCCCTATTTCTTGCCATGCTAATTGCCAGCCTTTTAATACAAGCGGCAACAAACATGATTAACGAATATTATGATTACAAAAAAGGCTTGGACAACGAACATTCTGTTGGAATCGGTGGAGCAATTGTGCGACATGGTGTCAAACCTGAAACTGTTATTCGTTTAGCATTTATATTCTTCGGTATAGCAACTTTACTAGGTATTTATATTTGTATTAACAGCACCTGGTGGTTGGCAGTTATTGGTACTGCCTGTATGGCAGCTGGTTATTTTTATACTGGTGGTCCATATCCTATTGCATATACCCCATTTGGTGAAATAGTAGCAGGATTTTTCATGGGATTTGTCATCATTTTAATCGCATTCTATATCCAAACAGGTATCATCACCTCCCAAAGCATGTTGATTTCTATTCCAATCTCTATCCTAGTGGGAGCTATTTTACTGGCAAACAATATACGTGACATTGACGGAGACAGAGAAAATGGCCGAAAAACTGTCGCAATTTTAGTCGGAAGAAAAAACGCCATTCTGCTACTGGCTGCCATGTTTTTTGTATCGTATATCCTTATTGTACTCTTTATTGCATTAGATTACGCACCTTTCTGGGCATTGCTAGTATTCCTTTCCATCATTAAACCATTGGCTGCTGTGAAGGGGTTTTCTTCTAATAAAAGCAACGTCACCATGATGCCAGCAATGGTGGCAACCGCACAAACCAATACAATTTTTGGATTTTTGTTAGGAATTGGTTTGATTATTGGTTATTTTATTTAATGCTAAGTAGCGCGAAATATCGCGTTACTTTTTTTGTTTCCAATCATTTTTTTTGCAGTAAGGTTCATACTACAAATAGTCAGGAATTTGAAAGGAGTCTATTTGTATGATTTCCAACGAGACATTACAACAATTGAAACATCAATTAGAAGAAACAAAAAAGGAAGTTCAGGCGCATTTGGACCAAAATGATCATTATCAAATGGAGCAAGAACATCCATATGAAAATGTCGGCGAACTCTCTGCCTATGATAATCACCCAGGAGACCTAGGGACAGAATTATATGAACGTGAAAAAGATCTTGCGCTAAACGAACATGCGGAAAAAGAAATGAAGGATATCGAACACGCCTTAATGGCAATGAAGCATGGAACATATGGATCATGTGAAATTTGCGGGGAAGATATTAGCGAAGAAAGGCTTATCGCTCTTCCAACAACGACTTTTTGTAAAGAACACAGTCAAGACAAAATAGTATCCCATAATCGACCTGTAGAAGAAAAAGTACTTATGCCCCCTTATGGTCGCTTCGAATACGATGAAACAGAAGGAGTTACTTTTGATGCTGAAGATACGTGGCAAATCGTTCAGCGCTATGGAACATCTGAAACCCCATCGGATTTTTCTGGTGACGTGGAGCATTATGACCGAAACTATGTGGAAAGCGAAGAAAATGAGGGCTATGTGGAGGATTATGAAAATTTCATCGGAACAGACATGTATGGCCAAAACATAACCGTTTATCCTTCCATAAAACACGAAGCTTATGAAGATGCCCTAGATGAGGAAGGAATCATGACTTCTTTTGGTGACTTACATGGCTATGAGAAAGACCCTTATACAGAGTAGAATTTCTAGATAGTAAATTGAATTATTTCAACACTAAAAAGAGGCTGGGACAAAACTAAAGAACACAAACAAAAAGACGAACAATTTAATGGCCGACAATAAATACCGCTATTGATTTCCGTGCAAGACTTCGCTTTCCGCGGGTGACCCGCGAGCCT
>NZ_CAKJTJ010000020.1 GCF_917563925.1 Sutcliffiella rhizosphaerae | reverse complement strand
AGTCTATGTACACGAAATCGACTAAGCTGTGAAGAATTTGGTAAAGTGTCTTCTGGATTTAAACCTAAAAACCATTTATTAAATTGTATTATGAATCCTCAATCACTCTTTCGTCAGACAAATTGTACAGAAATTGCAGAAAAAGGAGACGGAACAACAGTTCAGGCTCCTTGGCAGGTCTACCGTAATACTTACAATAAGATTCTTCAACTAACTCATTTATAAAGGAAAAATCAACTAGTTCATGAACTCTTCTCAAAAGATGATTTTCTGGCACAAAAGAGTAAAGCTCCGAATGAAAAGATAGGCTTGATTGATTGTGATTTAGTAACATTACAAAAACCCCGATACACTTTGATATAACTCTATTCTAACAAAAAACGCCTCGAAGGGCGTTTCTTCTAAAAAATGTAAGTGTTTTGCAGTGTCCTCCTTTGGGTGGTCTTTTTTTAGTTTAAGAAAGGATAAAATTTGAAGAGTGTATTGCTCCAGCAACTAGCATTTGGAGGTGATAATTTGATTATACAAAAAGGTTAAACCGATTCTTCTCGCAGTCTCGCCTTATGCATGTGAGCTCTGGTCAGGGCGCACGTGCTTTCAAATCAAAAAGTGTTCAAGTTTATCGACATATCGTTTTCCAATGATAATAGGGTATACCGAGGAGACAACCTAACGCGACATACCCTCCATAAATTAATAAATGTTTGCATAATGCACAGTTATCCCTATTTTTTAAACAAAGAATATATAATCAAAAACATCCCAACCATGAATAAAAAAACCCCCAAAACTATTGATAAGGCTCCAAGTACATACAATGTATCGGAAATATAAATGGTGACTCCTCCAGCAACCACAAACACAAGGGATATTACTCCCAGTTCTAACGTATTTTTCCCCTTAACTGCTTGTGAATTTACCATCATAAAAATAAAGATTAAGAAAAGTAGAACAATAGCCCAGATCACCATAATAGCCCCTTTCATTTCTAAATATTACTAAAATAGTATACTGCAAAATAATTTATAAAATTATCTGAATTTTCGACACTGAAAGCTGTTTAACATGGTATAATATGGATCAATCTTCCAGAAAGGAGTAACCAAAATGAAACAAATTATTGCACTCGGTGGTGGTGGCTTCTCGATGGAACCTGCTAACCTATTACTTGATTCTTACATTCTCAAACAATCTCGGAACCATAAACCCAAAATTTGTTTTCTACCAACAGCAAGCGGAGATGCACAAAATTATATTGATAGATTTTACAATGCTTTTGAAAAACTAACATGTATACCTTCCCACCTCTCATTATTCAAACCACCCACAAAAGACATAGAATCTTATATTTTAGAAAAAGACATTATCTATGTTGGAGGTGGAAATACGAAAAACTTGCTTGCTTTATGGAGAGATTGGAATGTAGATAAGATACTTTTAAAAGGGTATCAACAGGGAATAATCCTCACGGGAATTAGTGCTGGATCCATTTGTTGGTATGAAGAAGGTCTTACTGACTCCTTTGGGGATGAATTAGAGCCAATTACCTGTCTTGGCTTTTTGCAAGGAAGCAACTCTCCACACTATGATGGGGAGGCAAACCGACGCCCAACCTTTCAAAATTTAATAGCAAGTAGACAGTTAAAACCTGGGATAGCTGCTGATGATGGAGTGGGTATTCATTATGTGAACGGTGAAATTAAGAAAATCGTCAGTTCGAGACCTAAGGCAAGAGCCTACTTGGTAAACGAAATGAAGGAAGTACCATTACATACATTTTATCTTGGGGGGGGGAGCCATTACGATGAGTAGTACTTGTTTTATTTGTCAAAAGCATTTGGGAGAAATACAAACTGCGGGAAATGTGATATATGAAGACGAACACGTATATGTAGGCCATATTGATAAGAATGATCAACCATTTTACCTTGGTCATATAATGATAGATTTAAAAAGACATGTACCTACACTTGCAGAAATGTCAGAAGAAGAAGCGAAAACGTTTGGAGTTATCATGGCAAAAGTAAGCAAAGCATTGAAAGAATCAGAGGGTGCCGAGCATGTCTATGCCCTTGTCGCGGGAAATAACGTACCTCATTTACATATGCACCTTGTTGCTAGGTATCCTGAAACGCCTGAACAGTATTGGGGTCCAATGGCTGTATATGATTGGGAGGATGCTCCAAAGGGAACTAATGATGATGTAGTGGAGCTTTGCGAACGCATCAAAAAACATATAGTAAGTGGTAACATTCATGCAGGCATTTAGCTGGGTGGGAAGTAGTAATAGTTATGTTGATGAAATAAAGGTAGCTATCATGAAGCAAAGAGTAACATATGGTCTGTTTGGAGGAAATTCTGCTGCAGGGCAATATAAGAATGAGGATGGGTGTCTCATTTGGTTGGATGACAAGGGAGAATGGGAATTTGCAATAGTATTAGATGCCCATTACTCAGCTGAAAGCGCTGAACTGGTTATCGCTATAATACAAGAGAATAAAGAACAAATTGAAGAAGTTCTTTTCCTGCCCATACAAGATGTATTTCATACGTTATCACAAACTATCTTAACTATCTTTCAAAGCCCTTCTTTTTTGAAGCGGTGTCAAGGTACTAAAGGAGAAACTGCTTGTCTTATTGCATGTAGAAAGGGTAACTACCTTTGGTGGTTTAATATTGGAGATTGTGCATTGTTTTTACATCATCCTGAACTAATAAATCTAGGAGAATATCAACAAAATCATCGCAGTTTTTTTGAATGGATTGGCAAAGAAAGCGCCTTTCATAAAGGAGTGCCATGTTACAGTACAGGTGTAAAAGAGTTGCGAAAAGGAACTAACCATATTTTATTGACTACTGATGGATTACTCGAATGCCCTGATTCCAATTATAGTGAAGCAGCATTTATCTTTGAAAAATTCAAAAAAGTGGATTGTTATGGTGGTATCCTAGCTCTGCTAACCGATATTCAACAAAAAAATGTGCGAGACAGTACGACTATTGTTTCTTGGGCAGTTGAAATAAATGATATTGGAACCATACCTAGTGATTTGCATATAGCGGGAGAAATGCGATGAGTTATCCAATTAGAGTAAAAGCATGTGCATTAATAATCAAAGAAGAATCTATCTTATTAATTGAATTTAATGATCAAAACGGTCTTCATTACAATTTTCCATCTGGGGGAGTGGAAGCTGGAGAGTCAATAATGGAGGGAGTAAAAAGGGAGGCATGGGAGGAAGCATGCATAGAAGTAGATGTGGGGCCACTAGCTTTAGTTTATGAATATGCTCCACATCAAAATAACTTCAAGTACGGAGAAACACCCACCTTGGCCCTACTGTTTGAATGTGAAATAAAAAAAGGGTCAACCCCGAAAATGCCTTCGAAGCCAGACTTAAATCAAACCGGTGTAAAATGGATAAAACTATCGGAGTTACATTCTATCGTACTTTACCCAAATATTCGCGACGAAATAATAGCCTATGCGATCAATAAAAGAAATATAGAATGGATAGAAGAAAGTAGATTGGAGGGCTATTAGGTGGAGATAATTAACGGTAAGAGAACATTTGATTTAGACGATATGTTAAGTAAACCATTATTCGCTCATCTCTCGACGGTTGAAGTGGATATGCCAAAAGATTCTCCAGTATGGTTCCACTGGGAGAACAATGAAATATGGATTATTGGAACGAAAACAGACACATTCCCAAAGAGAATACAGAAGAATTCGAAGTGTGCCATAGGAATTGTTGACTTTGACTCTTTAACAGGAAAAGTATTGCATGCTGGATTCAGAGGTAAAGGTAGCCTTGAAAATTTTGATTCTGAGATAGTTTACAAGATTATTTCGAAATACTTAGGTCAAGATGAACAAGATTGGGATCCACGGTTTCAAAACCTTGATGATTCAAACGTATTAATTCGCTTTACACCGGATACAGTGGTGATTAGAGATCAGTCCTATATCATTAAGAAATAAGAATGAGAGGAAAAAGTAATGTCATTAAAACAAACAGCTATGAAGCTTACAACTATTTATAAGAATAATCCTAGTATAGAAGCTATAATGTTGGCTGGGTCAGTCGCAACAGGATGGGAGGATGAGTTCTCTGATATAGAACTCCACATACTCTGGAAAAAGCCACCCTCAGATGACGATCGAAAACAACCTATTCAATTTATTAATGGTTCTGTTTTATCGTATTTTCCATTTGAAGATGGAGAGTGGTCTGAAAGTTATCTAACCCCAGAAGGAATTAAACTAGAAATCAGTAATTTTCTAACTTCAACGGTAGAAACATTTATTACAGATGTGACTATCCATTTTGATATGAACTACGATAAGCAATGTATTCTTGCATCGATTAAAGATGGAATGCCATTATATGGTGAGATGGTAATAAATTCCTTAAAGCAATCCATATCCATTTACCCACATCAGCTAGCAAAGAGAATGATCTCGGAAAATTTATGGTTAGGTAGCAGGTGGAACAATCGGGCAGCGCTAATGAAAAGACAAGACAGATTAATGCTAAATGGAGTAACACAAGATGCTTGTATCAAGCTGATGGGTGTACTTTTTGGATTGAATAAAATGTATGTGCATCACCCATCTTTCAAGTGGCTATCAAATAAAGAAAAGGAATTCACAGTAAAACCAGAGAACTTTGTAGCAAGAATAAATCAATTTCTCCTAAGCAACCAAGAACAGGCACTGAAAGAGTTGGAGGACTTATTTGCAGATGTAATACGACTAGTCCATCAATACCATCTAGATTTGGATATTGAAGAACAGAAGAGAATGATTGGGTATAATAAATAGATTTGTCTATAAGGAGAAAAGTGATGTCCGTCAAGCAATTATCTATCCATGATCATATGGATGTCTGTCATCTTTTTGGCAATGAAATGGATAACTACCAGTTTATTCTTAATGATTTACTTGCCAATCATTACAAAAGTAAGCAGCTACGTGTATTGGGTAATTATGAGAATAATAAACTTACTTCCATTCTGTTAAATCATGCTGGAAACCTTACATACTATGAAAACAGTAATCAATCAATAGAACCTTATTTACCATTCTTACAAGAGTTAAATTTTTATAAAATCTCTGGTCCAAGTGAAATGGTTGGTAAATTACTACCATTTATGAACATCAAGCATGATAGCTTTTCACATATGGGAGCAGTGCATAGTGTCAAGATTGCAAGAAGATATCCCCACTTACAAGTAAAAACAATCCAAACAGAAGATGAAATCGGTTTGCAATATGATTTATTCACTGTAACAGAAGAATTCCAAGGTAGTTTAGCTGAAAGCAAACAGGCATACATGGAATCTGAGTTTTTGAAACTTTCTGATGGTACGAATAGGAGTTATTATCTTTCTATTGATGGGAGGATGGCTGCATGCGCGGCAACAGTTAAAGAAGAAAAAAACAGTGCGATCATCATTGGTGTATTCACAGATCCAAAATTAAGAGGAAGCGGGTATGGGACTGAAGTGCTCCATGCTCTTTGTAATCAACTTATATCGGAAGGGAAAATTCCTTATTTATTTTATTCCAATCCTCTTGCACGCAGTGTGTACAGAAAACTTGGCATGACAGAAGTGTGTGAATGGCGTGTGGCATTTGTTTAAGGAAAAAATAGAAAAACCAATCGTAAGTTCGAGTGAGAGAAAGTAAGAAGGGATATCCTACCCTAAGGAGGGTTGTCCGTGTTAAAAAAATGCTTATCTTCTTACCTGTATTATTAATATTGCACATTCCAGTATTTTCAGAACAATTACCTATTATCAATATTGCTTTTGTCCTTGACAATCAATTATGGATGAAAGAAGAAACGAAAGAATATCAGTTAACTCGTGATAAAGAGGTAGTAAATCTAAAATGGTCTTATGACGGAGGATTTATTGCTTACTTGCATATCGGAGAAAAAGGAGATGCGTCTCAACTTTGGATATATGATACGAATAAAAAAGTGAATTATAAACCTTATGATTGGATAGAAACAAAAAATTATAAATGGTCTCCAACCAACCAACCATTAGCTTATACCTCTAATGGCGTTCTTAATATTACACAGAAACAAGATGGGATTCCAAAGGGCTTCGAAAATGTGGTACTTGGTGTAAGTGATTTCGAATGGTTTCCAAATGGGAAAGAGTTTATTGTTTCTTCAACGGCAAACCTTTTGCCTACTGGCTGGGGACCAATTCCATTGTTTAAGTTGCCGTTTGATACAAATCTTGATAGTAAGAAAGTAGAGCATTTTTACACTATTGAATCGGATAAGGATATGTTTGCGATTGATTTTTGTTATTTTAAATGGAGCAATGACGGAAATTGACTTAGCTTTCTAGCGATTCCAACTGCGTACTTATCGAATGAAAGCAACATGTTAGGTGTCCTTTCAATGTTACTATTTAAAGATTAGTTTTATTGGTCACCATGGGAAAATAAGCTAGCTTATATTTCGGGAGAAGGGAGATTTTGGGTGTCTGACAAGAAATTAAAAGTAGCTGACATACCAATTTTGAAACAACAAAAAGAATATATACCAAAAGGGTTTGTAGATTTAGGTTTGGCTTGGTATTCCGAAGATCATGTAGTAGTGTCACGAGCTAAAGAAAATAAACAATGTCATGAAGGACCAGTCCCTACGATGTACACTAGCTTGTTTATGACAAATATCATAACGGAGAAACAGACACAAATTGCTTTTCCGAAGAAGGAACCAGTCGAGATTTTTGGGTGAAAGATGGATGGGAAGGGGAAGAAAAGCTACTGAAAAAAGGGCTCAAAGGTAATCCAGTAATTTATTTTGATAAGTAGTTACATGTTCAATGGACTAGTTATTGATGACGCTCTTCCTGAAAAGTGATACATAAAGAGCAATAATAATTTTCAATAGAAAAGATGCTGACTAGAAAAAGTCATGCATCTTTTTTATTGATGTAAGGACTTATTAAGCTGATTTATGATTTTATATTTGAGCCTCAAAAGAATTCAGTAAATATTAGTCAAAAAAAATATTTGATTCTTCGAAAATAAAGATGGTAAATGCTTACTATTCGTCGTATATTTAATCTATTCGTGCAAGAAAAATATTTTTTATAGAGGGGTCATGAAGAGAAACATGGAAATTGGTCTAATAACAAAACTGCTGGAAGAGAACAAGTATAATGAGGCCATTAATTATTTTGTCACCGAATTTAAGAGTATAAATATAGATAAGCCAATAGAACTAATTAAAAAGGTTGTTTCCTTGCCTGACGATGAAATGAGATCTTTGCTTCGGGTATTAGATTTAGCTTTAATGGATAGAATATCTTCCTTGTTAGTAAGAGTACGGTTTCGTCTAAACAATTCTATAGCGACAACGATATGGTATGGAGAAGAGTTAATTGATCAAGGAAAATATATTCAGTCATGGGAACTTATTAAGTCTTGTTTAGATGAGGATGTTTCTAACGAAGATAAAGAAAAGATTTATCGTGCACTTGCCATTGCTTGCATGCATATGAAACGATTTAATGAAGCCTATGAACATATGAAAAATTGTGAAGAAATCGCTACAGAGCCGATGGATACAAGATGGGCTTATTATCACCTTAAAAAAGGTGAATCGCAAGAAGGGCTAGCTATTCTTAAAAAAGCACTTAATGATCCTAAGGAAGCTCCTTATGCTTTTGGGATGATAATTAGGGAGTCATTGAATCATGGAGATTTGCAAAATGCACGAGCTTACCTTGAAATAGCGACAGACACCGATTTGCTAACTCCTGGCATACAGGCTGAATGGATTAGATATTACCGAAATATGAAAGATTGGGAGAAGCTGAGAACCTTAATTAAAGCACTTCATACAAGTGTGCCGTTTCATAATTATAAATTATTATTAAATTTGTGGATTGCGGAAAGTTTTTATGAGGAGAAAAATTTTAAAGCATTACAAGCCTTCCTGGAGGAACATAAAGAAGTAAGAAAAAATAGCCAGTTTAAAAACTTAACAGAAAAAGTGTCAGGTAACCAATTTGTCACTAACTATCACTCATCCATACAAAAAGATAATTTTTGTGTGCCCGCATGTATTTCTATGGTTTTTAGTATGTATGGACAAAGTGTTCCACAAGAAGAAATTGCTGAAAAAGTATTCTCGGTTTCAGGATCTAGTCTAATAAAGACAATAGGATATTTAAAGGGAAATGGATATACAAGTCGTTATTTTCAGGCGAATGTCGAATTAGTGAAACAGCTTCTTGATGTTGGCGCAGCAATAATAATGAATGTAGAGTACCCATCTTCCTCCCATGTTCAGCTGGTAGTTGGTTATGACGATATTTTGAATACATTATTTATTCAAGATCCAAACTTTCCAGAGATGCATCGACTAGATTACGAGAAGTTCTCAGAAGAATATGGAAACAGTAAATGCTTGGCAATTGCAGTTCTTCCAAATAAAGAGTCGCAGCAATTATCATTTTTAGATGATCATTTTCATAAAAGGTCTATTAGAATACAATCAATGGGTGAGAATGGGCAAAAAAATACGTCAGACGAAGAAATAATGTATATTAAAGAGAATCTAGATGATGAAATAGTAGCGTCTACCTATTTAAAATATTTAGCAAGCGAAGATGACAAGGATCTTATTCATAAAGCAATAGAAGTAGTTACGAAATCATCTTTACCTGATGATTATAAGCATTTCATTACCGCCATGGCTTATATCCGATTGAAAGACTGGGAGCAAGCGGAGAACTCGATAGACTTAATTAAAAATAACGCCTATCAATCTGCCATTTCCTATTGGAGAGGAAGAATAAAATTTGATCAAGACGACTATGTAAAAGCAGGGGAGTATTTTTACGACAGTATTCTTCATGAATCAGAAGATTTTGTTTCTTGGTCCTATCTGGCATTGTCCAGTTACTATTCAGAACAAATGGATATGGCCCTTGCTTATTCTACTATTGCTATGGACATCAATTCATTAGATACTTTTGTAAGAATGAATCATGGAATTATTTTGCTTGAAAACCATTATGTAGAGGATGCACGTAGTGAGTTTCAAAAGTTAATCAAAGAAGATAAACACCATGCCCATGCTTGGTTCGAAAGAGCAAGATGTGATATGGAAATGGCAAGATATCGTCACGCTGAAAGAGGATTCAAGGTTGCCATTCACTTGGATTCCACCATTGCCATACCTTATAAAGAACTTTCAGGGCTTTATGAGAATATTCATGGAGATAATCAAAGAGCAGAGGATACCTTGAAGGATGGTATGGAAAATACCGGCCAAAATGCACTACTCATGATGGAACTAGCTGCATTTTATTGGAGACAAGAGGATCTACAGCATGCAAGAAAAACGTACATGCTAGTGACTGAATTGGAACCGAATGATTCTACTGCGTGGCTGTGTCTCGGGCAACTATTAATGGAAGAAGGAAAACATAGGGAAGCATATCGATGGTTTAACGATCAATATGGACAGTTTGAATCCGAAAGTGAATATTTAATAAACGCAGGGAAAAATATGTGGCATTGTTGTGAAGAGATGGAAGCTGAACAAAGCCAAAGAGAGCAGGCACTTGCCTATATAGAAAAGGGAATTGAACTAGAAGTTGAGAATTTAGAGGGCGCCTTAGATGTCTATGTGGAACTTTTGATAGAAACCCCATATTACACAAGAGCATTATCATTTATTCATCAATTAATGGAGGAAGACGAGGACAACTACCTCTATCCAAGCTATATTGGTTGGATCTTGGAGGAAAATGAAGAATATTATCAGGCGATTCACTATTTTGAAACAGCACTTACTTTATCCTATGACCTTTTCCCACTTTATCGCCTTGGTGAAACATACGTTAAACTATCGGATGATAAAACTGCTAAGCGTTATTTTAAGAAAGTGATTGAACTAGATCAGGAACATTTGCAGGCATTCATACGTTTATCTGATATAAGTGAACGTTTGAATCATAAAGTACAAGAAGTCTATTACCTAAAAAAAGCTTTCCAGATCGATCCATATGTATTGAATATTGATTATTTTGCTTCTCTTTTAAAAGAGCAAGATCTAAAAGAATTAATGGATCAATTATTGCAAATGGAAACAGAAGAAAATGCTGGGTTTATTAAGGACAGCTTGGCATATATCTATGGGTATTTGGGTGAACTTGATAAAGAAGAGGAACTAGTACAGGAAGCTTTGGCACTGGATAAAGAAGAAACAAACTTTATCACCCATTATATAAAAGTACTTATCAAAAGAAAAAGATTTTCAGAAGCAAAAAATGAATGGTATAAACAAATACAAAAGGATGTCGAGGAAAGACACCTCTACCCCCTACTAATTGACCTATATAAACAAAGCAACTCGATGCTTTCCTTGGAAAAAGATTTGAATAAATTAAGAGTCGAGGCATCTATCAAGAGTTTATTATTTATGTACTCGGCAGTTGAATATGAGAAGTTATTATTAGAGCAAAGGGAAAATGATGCATATGATGCCTCTGACAAAGGCTGGATTGGAAAGATAAAAAACTTTGGAAAAGCTACACTCGACTTTGGAGTGCTAGGAAGTCTTTACGAAAATGCTATAAAACTTGATAGAACAAATACAGATGCAGTCATATTGTTTGGGGATTTTTACTTACAAATGGATATGCTAACAGACGCAGTCAAACTAAAACAAAAATCTCTCAAGGTACAATGGACAGAAGCAGTGGCTTCTTCTCTTGTTACTACTTATATTAATTATATTGAATACTTGCCTGAGAAAAAACATGCATCCTATTTAAGCGATGCGAAGCTACTTATTGAAAAATGTCTGGAAGAAGAGTATTCCATTGAAAATCTTAATCATTATGGATATGTATTGAGATTACTAGAGGAAAACGAAAATGCTAAAAATATATTTTTAGAAATACTAGAATTGGATGGTAATAATAAATCTGCTCATTATCATCTTGGAGTAATTTATCGAGATTTAGGTGAAGCAACAAAAGAAATGCAACATATGAACAGAGCGGTTGAGCTTGACGGTTTTAATGCGTGGATAATGAACGAGGCAAGTATTACGTATAGATTAGCAGGTCAATTTACAAAGGCACTTGAATTAATTGATTCTGCCATAGAAATAGATCCTGAAGAATTGCATTTTCTTTATAACAGAGCATGTTATCTATCCCTATTAAAGAGGGAGGAAGAAGCCTCTGACCTTCTCATAGAAGTGTTGGAGGCAGAAGAAGATGGGGCATTTGCAGCAATGGCATTGGAGGATGATGACTTTATTCCATTAAAAAAAGCTGGTATGTTTCCATTGGAATTTACAGTGTAATAATTAGAAGGGTATGTGCATATGTGGCACATACCCTTTTGGTATTTAGTTTGTATTCCGTTTGTCTATAGCTTCAGTCACAACAAAAGCCAAATCATCATTACCGAACATTGATAAAACGCCAAGAACCGTTTGATCAGGGATATCGCCAGCTTCTTCTCTTGATACTGTCAACTCAAGTGCCTGAACAAGTGCTGGATTGTTCAACTGGTTTGGATATGCTTTTTTGTACAGAGTTTTCGGATCCAGACCATGATTAATACACCATTGTGCGAAAACAAGAATCATCATGTTTTCTTCTTTTTGATAGTTTTCAATAATTGCTTTTTCCATTTCGCTTTTATTCATATAATAACTTCCTTTCTATCTACTCCTGTATTCATTATAAAACGTTGTATATTATGTTTCCATAATTGATAGTTTGATGGTGAAAAATACTAATCAGGTAAAAAGTAGTATTATTACTGAAAAAAATATTATTCACCACCAACACACGATACATATGGTATATAATTAAATCAATAAACTAGGTATATTTACTTATAAAGTTAATGAATCGGAGGAAGATTATGAAAATGGAATTAGGTGACTTGCTCTTTGTTAAGGGTAATTGCTATGTTAGTCCATTCATTCGTTTTTTTCTAAAATCACCATATACACATGTTACAATCGCTGTGGATCATGAAAAAATATGTGAAGTGGATTTACATAGAAAAATGGAGATAATACAAAATCCCTATGAGGAATATAAATTATATCGTTTAAAAAAACGACTAACGGACAATCAACAAAAGAAGCTATTGCTATTTTTACACAAAAAGGTTGCAACTTCAAAAGGATATGATTGGTGGCGACTACTATCACTTTGCATGAAAAAATATTTTCGTTGGAACATTATTATACATGAGCAAGACAAATACATATGCTCTGAGATAATTGATAAAGCATTTCAACATATTGGTATTGATTTAGTAGAGGATCTAGTGACAGGTGATGTTACGCCTATTGATATTATGCAATCAAAAAAGATTATGTATATTTCCACCATTAATAAATCTATGAAATCATTAGTTGGAGGGGAAATAAAATAATGAAAATGGGCTTAAATAAGCTTAATGGTTCTGTGATTATTGGAATAATATTATTATTTAATTACATCATATATCGTTTAGAAGCAATACCTCCATTACCTAAAGAGATAATATGGGGGAGTTTGATAGATTTAATGGTAATTGTACCGATACTTATTTTCTACTTGTCTAATAAGAAATTCTCTGCTTTTCCCTTCATTGTACTCGTGGGGCTTAGTGCCCTGTATTTAATCATTCCTGCTGAAATGTTAGTGAACTATGCTTTTACTTCGCTGTTAGGCTTTGCAGGGAGAATCTCTTTTGCCTCTTTGGTATTACTTATTTTATATCAATTGATTAAGAAAATAATAGCTATTAATCATTCCCTCAAAAATCACCAAATCTCCATTTCATTTCTTCAAGAAAGGCTCGATATAGCGCTTAAAGAAAATGGTATGGGGTCTTCCATTTTCACAATATTAGCTACTCATGTAAGTATGATATATTACGCTTTTTTTTCATGGAAGAATAAGAGTTGTTCGAATGATCAAATTTCTACTTATTCTTTTCATAAAAAATCCAGTTACATAGCGATTCAAATTATGCTTATCCATGCAATTATTTTAGAGACAGCAGGAATTCACTTTTTTTTGCATACTTTGAATGAAAAAGTTGCCTATATAGTGCTTGTTGTTAACATTTATACAGTAATTTATTTTGGCAGAAATACAGGCTATTCGTTTATTTCCTTTTAAAATAGAACGAGACCATCTTTATTTAAGGGTAGGAATGACTAAAAAAATAGCTATTCCGTTTAAGGATATTAAAAGTATTCATCCTTACAAGGATCTAGAAGATAGGAGCAACTTAGATAAAAGAGATAGATTCGATGGAGTAGTGGCAGATTTTGAAAAAGAGAAGCCTTCAATTGAGATTGTTTTTCAAAGACCTTTAGCAGTTGAATACATATTTGGTGTGAAGAAGAAGGTAAGCATAGCACATATTCGACCAGATGATACGATCGCATTCTTGCAAACAGTAGCAAAAAAAATAGAATAGGAATATTTTAGCCTGGCAATAGAAACAGGTTGAATTTATCTGGATCAATTATTTGGATTCGTTCATTTCTTGAAGAAGTTCCTGACAAAAAAACAAAATAAACTCACTTCAACTATTTAGATTTACGAGTTCTTGAGCTAGGGGCAATCACCTACCCTGTTAGTTTTCCATAAGATATGAAAAACTGACGGGGTGATTTTTTTATGTTTGGTTGGGTTGTAAGAGCAAGATTGTTTCCTGCGGAAGTAAAAACAAAGGAGGGAACAAAATGGGGATATATTGATGCGAATGGAAAGTTTGTCTTAAAGCCAACTTTTGATAACGCAGGTGACTTTCAGCAAAATGGTCTTGCAATTGTTAGTAAAGGAGGTACTGGTGTAATAAACCAATCAGGCAAATTTGTTGTAAAGCCTATTTACAGCTCTATCTTTCCTTTTACAGAGGGACGTGCCATCGCAATGTTAAATGAGGGTGGTTCGGTTGTAATAAACGAAAAGGGGAAGGTATTAACGGAAAAAACCTATTCTTTTATTAGCCCGTATCAGGGGGGACGAGCGGTTTTTCAAGAAAAAAAGAATGGTGTCTTGCTTTATGGTTATTTAGATATAAATGGGAGAGTGGCCATTCCGGCAAAGTATCAATATGCATTTGATTTTAAAACTGGTAAAGGGTTAGTACAGGTTAATGAAGGGCAATACGCATTGTTGGATTCAACGGGAGCTCTTTTGCAAACGTATCCTTTTCAACAAATGAATGGACTGAGTGAAGGGTTAATTTCATTTAAAAAAACACTTCAGGATAAAGCAGGATATGTAAATGAAACAGGACAAATTGTGATTGCACCACAGTTTGGGATGGCCTTACCTTTTCAAGGCGGAAGAGCAGTAGTCAACCTATCCTCAGATTATAAAAATGAATATGGATTAATAGATAGAACAGGAAAATTCGTTATCCCTCCAAATTATAACGATATTCTAATAATTGGGGCAAACCGGGTAGCTGTGGGGAAGGCAATCAATCCTAATGAACCATATGTAGGATCAATTTATGCCATTGCGGATGCTTCCACTGGACAATTATTAAGTGAGTTTGTTTTTGGAAATGTCTCTAATTTCCAACGGGGATATAGCTCAGTCACAAAGGGAGTACAGACATTTTTTATTGATAATAATGGTCGTCAAGTAAAAGATTTGCCCATTGTAGATGGAGTAGGAACACTTACCATGGAAGGGCAACTTATTAAGGCATTTGTAGATCAACGGTTATCCTATTATGATAAAAATGGAAAACTGATTTGGACTCAGAATACAAAGATTCCATTGACAAGGAATGCGTCTGTCTTGGAGGAAAAGTATCGTCCAAATATGGATTATTTAGTGTACTATCCACAAATGCAGGGAATAGCTAATAAACAGGCTGAAACGAAGGTAAATGACTACCTTAAGGTTCAGTCGCAAATAATTCCCATACCAAATGATAAACAATTAGATTATCAATATACAGGTGATTTTTCCGTACAGTTTTTCCAAAAGAACTTGATCATTTTAGAACTTGATGGCTACCACTATCCATTCGGTGCGGCCCATGGTATGCCCACTAAAATCATGGTGCCAATTGATATAAAAACCGGTCAAAACTACCAATTGAAGAATTTGTTTAAGCCAAACAGTGATTATGTAAAGGTACTTAGTGAGATAGTTGGAAAACAAATTTCGGAGAATCCAGCGAATTATTTTCCGGATGCCTACAAAGGCATAACCGCAAATCAGCCATTTTACGTGTCAAATGACGCGCTTTTCCTTTATTTTAGCCCGTACGAAATTGCACCGTATGCAGCTGGCTTCCCTACCTTTGAAATTCCTTTTAAAGAGATAGATAATATTATAGATAAAAGAGGAGTATTTTGGAGATCGTTTCACTAATTGGTAGGAGTGTGTTTGGTGACAGAAATAATAAGACAGGAGAACAAAAATGTTTATCTCATACCGAAAAAGGAATGGAGTCAGCATTTAAAAAGATGGAATTTAGCGAAAAGGAGCAGCATTTAGTAGCTAAACTGCGAAATTCAACAGGGTATATACGTGGGTTGTCACTAGTGGCTGTAAAGGCAAATAACGTGATTGGGCATATCTTATTAAGGAAGATCGTTATACAAGAAAAAAAGAAATTGAATCTCATGCGCTTGCTCCAGTTTCGGTATTACCTTTTAATCAGAAGAGGGGATAGGTCAAGAATTGATAAGCAAAGCAATAAAAATTGCTAAAGCTATGGATTTTACTTCCATTATTATCCTTAGACACCCAGACTATTATCGGTTTAAAGTTGCTTCCAATTGGGGTATTCGAGCTCCGTTTGCTTTTTGGCTTTAGAGTTAAAAAACGAGAGTATTAGAGGATGCTGAAGGAATTGTAAAGTATCCACAGGCTTTCTTTGATTAAAATGAAAAGAAAAAAGTGCTCGATTCATATTAGGCACTTTTTTGCTATTTTTTTCTTTGTATCCTAACTCCACAACCACATAAAACCGTATGCTTCAACGTTTTTTGTGGCTTATCACATATTTTACATTTCTGAGTTATCATTTTATAAACACCCTTTCTTATATTTGCAGCAGATACTTGTAAGAGTACCTGCTGCTTTTGACAGAAGTGAGAATAATCGAGAATTAGTTATGTTCAATATTTAGAGTATCTTAAGCTTTTTGGGGTACTTGAAAGCCTAATCCTTCAGCAATTCGTGTGCCATATTCAGAATCCGCCCTGTAGAAATGACCGATCTGTCGCAACTTGATTTCATCATTCTCAACAGGTGACATTGCATCCACAATATTCTTGACTAGTCTGATGCGTTCCTCTTCACTCAACAAGCGATATAGGTCACCTGCTTGTGTGTAGTGGTCTTGATGATCGTATCCCACACTATTTGCTACACCAGAGACAGTGTACGGAGCTTGCTTGTTTTCAGGTGATTCAGTTGGACCTTGGAAGCTATTTGGCTCGTAATAAATAGAAGCCCCGCCATTGTTGTCAAAGCGCATTTGTCCATCACGTTGATAATTGTGCACTTCATTTTTTGCACGGTTAATGGGTAGTGCCTGGTGATTAGCACCAACGCGATAACGGTGAGCATCATGATAAGCAAACAAACGTCCTTGTAGCATTTTGTCTGGTGAAACATCAATTCCAGGCACTAATGTACCAGGGGAGAATGTTGCTTGTTCCACTTCCGCGAAATAGTTTTCCGGGTTTCTATTAAGGACCATACGACCAACCTCAATTAATGGGTAGTCCTTTTGGGACCATACTTTTGTAACGTCGAACGGATCAAATCGGTAAGTATTAGCATCTTCCAAAGGCATGATTTGCACATATAACTTCCAAGCAGGATAGTCACCTTTCTCAATGGCATGGAATAGGTCTTGTGTATGATGGTCTGGATTTTCCCCTGCAATCTTCGTTCCAACTTCTTCGGATAGATTTTTTATTCCTTGTTCCGTTTTAAAATGGTATTTAATCCATACTCCATCGCCATCGTTGTTAACCCATTTAAAAGTGTGACTTCCAAATCCGTGCATGTGACGGTATGTAGCTGGTATTCCTCGATCAGACATCAAAATGGTTACTTGATGAAGTGATTCAGGTGAAAGGGACCAGAAATCCCAAACAGCAATCGGATCCTTTAAGTGTGTTCTTGGGTGGCGCTTTTGTGTATGAATAAAATCTGGGAACTTGATGGCATCACGTATGAAGAATACAGGTGTATTGTTTCCTACAAGATCATAGTTTCCTTCTTCTGTATAAAATTTAATGGCAAACCCTCTTGGATCACGAACTGAATCCGCTGATCCATTCTCACCGGCAACTGTAGAGAAGCGAACAAAGAGAGGAGTTTTTTTGCCAACCTCTGATAAAAAATCTGCTTTTGTATATGCAGTCACATCATTCGTTACTTCAAAATAACCATGTGCACCTGCACCTTTAGCATGTACAACGCGTTCTGGAACACGCTCTCGGTTAAAATGAGCTAGTTTTTCAAGTAAATGTACATCCTGGATTAGTGTAGGACCTCTAGATCCAGCAGTAATGGAATGTTGATTATCTCCGACAGGAGCTCCCCAGCTCGTGGTTAATTGCTTACCTTTCATATTCAACTTCTTCACCTCAGAAATTAGTAGATTAATAATACGTTTTTAATAATAACATTTCTCAAAGAAAAATCAATACTTTTTTATAATTATTATAAAGTGATAACTTATATCATAAAATTAATAGTACAAAAAAAAATCATCTTGCTTATAGTAATATGTAGACAAAGATTCTTATTTTGGGAAGATTCGTAGATTGTAGTGGCGGGCTTCCAGTCCGCCCGCGGAAAGCGAAGCGTCTGTAACGAAGAGCAACAGTTCAATGCAAAGACTAAAAAATGTGTTTGTCAACGATACTAATTATTAATTTTTATTCCTCGAATAGAATGATTTTGCTATACTACTAGAAAAATAGATGATGGAGGGAAAATGGTTATGAAAAAAAATAAAAAAAACATAAAGTGCGAAGATAAACTTACATTAAAAGATCAATTGGAAGGGGAAGTATTTTCCAAGTTGAAATCTATGAAAAATCAATTAGTAGAAGCTGAGCAAAAAATAAAAGAAGACGCTGCTATAAAAGCACGGGAAGAGAAGCGGATGAAAGAAAAAAATAAATCTTTTGCTGAGCTATTTGAAGAAAGTAATCAAAATTGGCGGAACTTTAAATAATATGTCAAGGAAGATGAGGGTAGTGGATTATGATCCTACATGGTCAAAGTTGTTTCATATCGAAAAGAAACATTTAGAAGAGATTATGACTGACAATGTTTTAGCTGTACATCATATTGGGAGTACAGCGATACCTGGAATAAAAGCAAAACCTGTTATTGATATCCTAATAGAAGTTCATTCTTTGCAAAAGGTCGATGAAATGGAAATAAAGTTATCGAATCTGGGGTATGTTGGAAAAGGGGAAAATGGAATACCTGATCGTCGGTTTTTCCAAAAAGGGGGAGATAACCGTACCCATCATGTGCACTGTTATAAAAAAGGGAATCCTGAAGTGAAACGGCATATATTGTTTCGAGATTATCTCAGAACCCATCTTAATCGTGCGCTCGAATACAGCAGATTAAAAGAGGAATTATCTATCAAATTTTTTCAGGACCCCCATGGTTATGTAGAAGGTAAAAATGAGTTTGTGCAAATGATTGATGAGAAAGTGAATCAGCTTATTAACAGCAAAAGAAAAAGGGAAAAAGATTAATTCCCCTTTGTTCCCTTTGAAGAAGACAATGTGTGTGAATCACATATATTTACTGACGATGCTCTTTGTAAACAGTTTGCTTCAACAATCCTTGTAGTTGTTTCATCTCACCTATGGAAAATTCATATTTTTGAATGGCACGTACATTTGCTTCAAGCTGCTCAATGGAGCTAGCTCCTGGTATTACTGCTGCAACAGAAGGCTGTGATAAACAGTAATGGAATGCAGCAGCTTCCAGTGACCTATCACCAATTATATCTTTCAATTTCGGGAGGATCTCGGAAAGGTCTTTGTCAGAATAATCCATGTATCCTTTTCCGGCATACTTCGTTTTTAGTTTTTCATTCCATTCATCAGAAAGCAATCCTTTTGCTAGTGGTCCGCGAGCAATGATACCTACATTATGTGTTTGAAATAACTCCAACCATTCCTCTGGTCGATTATCTAGCATACTGAATTGCATCATAACTGATATGATCGAAGAATTTTCGATAAACCTTTTGATGACATTTGGACGAATAGAAGAAATGCCGTATTCTCGGATTAATCCTTCTTTTTTTAGTTCCTCAAATGCATCAATAGTTTCATCAGTTGGGTCTTCTATTGTTCCTCCGTGTAGTTGATAGAGGTCAATATAGTCCGTTTTAAGGCGGTGCAAACTATCCTTTATGGCAGAATGGATATGTTTTTTAGAGGGATCCCACTCCCAGCCATCCTGACCAGGAATCCAACGATTACCCGCTTTTGTCGCAAGGATAACGTTGTCTCGCTGTCCTCTCAAAGCATTTCCTACTATTTTTTCGTTTTCTCCCAAATCATATAAATCAGCGGTATCAAAGTAATTAACACCAAGCTCTAGTGCTCGTTTAACAATATCTCTCGCATTATGTTCATTTGTACCAAGGGACATACAACCTAAGCCAATCTGACTTACTTCCAAAGCTGAATTACCGAGACGATTTTTCTGTATCAAAAAAAGCCCTCCTTTTTAGATAGTTTATCGAAAAGTAGGGCCAAGCTACAAATGATGACACTTATTCTTCTTTAAGAGCATTAATACAAGTTGTCACATATACATGATGAAGTGCAAATTCTCTTAATTTGCTTCTGATTTCCCAAGCTTTTCCTACCATTACAATATTGTTAGGACGGACATAAATCTTCACTTTGTCTCCTCCTCCTCATTGTATGGTAGAATGTATGAAGAATTGCGACATATCAGAACAAGGAGTGTTCACAATGGATCAATTAGAAGAAAAAACATTACATAGTGAAAAACTATTTGAAGGCAGAATTATTGAATTATATTTAGAAGATGTAGAGCTTCCCAATGGAAAAACTAGCAAACGTGAAATAATTAAACATCCTGGTGCAGTAGCGATTATTGCAATAACAGATGAAAACAAAATGGTGATGGTTCGTCAATACCGAAAAGCGATGGAAAAGATTTTAGTTGAAATTCCGGCAGGGAAACTAGAAAAAGGGGAAAAAGCAATGGTGACGGCAAAGCGAGAGCTTCAGGAAGAGACAGGCTATACCTGTGATGAGCTTGAACCATTAATTTCTTTTTACACATCACCAGGATTTGCTGATGAGCTAGTGCATTTGTTCATTACTAAAGGGTTGAGAAAAGATACCGAGGAGCATCAACTAGACGAAGACGAATTTGTTGAACTTCTTGAGGTAACACTAGAGGAAGCGTTGGAGCTCATTGAGAAAAAGGATATTTATGATGCAAAGACTGCATACGCAGTTCAGTACTGGCAAATGAAAACATTGCTTGGAAAGTAGGTACTAACATGAAGGATTATTTTGCAGATTATCATATTCATTTGGGCAGAACAACCAGTGGTAAGCCAGTCAAAATTACTGCTTCCAACAAAATGACATTAGAGGCTGTTCTAGATGAGGCACAAAACAAAAAGGGTCTAGATATGGTAGGGGTGATTGATTGCCAAGTGCCTGAGGTGTTAATAGAGCTACGTCATGGACTTGCAAATAGTGATATTACTGAACTAGAAGGTGGCGGTGTCCGTATTAACGAACTTACCCTTATATTAGGTGCAGAGATTGAAATCTTCGATGAAAACTGTCAGGGACTTATTCATGTCCTCTGTTATATGCCGACTGTTGAACGAATGATAGATTTCTCGAACTGGTTGGGAAAAAGAATGAAGAATATTACTCTATCCACACAGCGTGTGTATGAATCTGCAAAAAATGTCCAACAGAAAGTAAGAGAACTTAGAGGATTGTTTATCCCAGCACATGTTTTTACCCCATTTAAAAGCTTGTATGGGAAAGGGGTTAACAAGAGTTTAACGGAAGTATTTGATCCAGCATTAATAGATGGAATCGAACTGGGCTTAAGTGCTGACACCTCCATGGCTAATGCGTTAAGTGAACTTGATTCATACTCTTTTCTTTCAAATTCTGACGCACATTCAGTCGGAAAGATAGCACGTGAATATCAGAAAGTACGAATGAAAGATCCGAGTTTTGAGGAATTTCGATTAGCATTACAGGAAAAAGAAGGACGGAAAGTTATTGCGAATTTTGGGCTAAGTCCAAAGCTAGGAAAGTATTTTACAACTGTTTGTGACCAGTGTTTTGGCCAATTTGATATTACTTCCCGAACTTGTTTACACTGCGGAAATACCCGGTTTGTAAAAGGGGTTTCAAGCAGGATTATTGAATTGTCAAATCGTGCCGTAACATCAGAGAATATAAGAAAAAGACCACCATACATTCATCAAGTACCCCTTGATTTTATTCCTGGGGTAGGCCCTAAAACGTTGGCAAAATTAAGAAGCGTTTTTGGCACGGAGATGGGGATTTTACATCAAGCTACTCAAGCGGAACTTGAGGAAGTAGCTGGAAAAAAGATAGCCTCTTTAATTATTGCTGCCAGGAATGGAAAGTTATCCTTTCAGGCAGGTGGTGGGGGAAAGTTCGGTAGTATTAAGGGTAACTAAAAAGCAATGGATATATTCCTCATTTTTCTTTATTCAAGCAGTCATACTTCTCTGACTCTATCATACAATCTAGTATGTGTATGATAGGAGGAAATGAGAGATGAAAAAACAGTCGCGGTTCACCGTTTTACTAGGTCATTTAAAAGAGCATTCATCATTGTATTTATTTATTGTGGTGCTATTTTTTATGGGAGTAATTTTTGGGGCAATAGTCGTCAATAGTATGAATTTTTCACAAAAACAGGATCTGTTTGTCTATATAAGCCGGTTCTTCGGACAAGTCGAAGAAGGACACATAGCTAACCAAAAGGATATATTTTTTCAAAGTTATTTTCATAATATAAAATACGTTCTGTTAATGTGGGTACTAGGAATTTCTATCATTGGACTCCCTGTTATTTTGGTACTGCTCTTTTTAAAAGGGGTAGTAGTGGGCTTTACTGTAGGTTTCCTTGTAAACCAATTAAGTTGGAAAGGGTTTTTATTATCCTTTGTGGCGATTCTGCCCCAAAATATGATTTCTATCCCAGCGTATATCATTATTGGGGCATTGTCAGTTGCGTTCACCTTGAAAATGATAAGACAACAATTTGTTAAACGGATACAAGAACCATTTTTTCAACAATTTATCCGTTACAGTATGGCAATGGGAGTGATTCTAATGTTGCTTGTTGCTGCTTCACTAATAGAGGCATTCGCTTCCCCTGTATTCATGAAATCAGTTGTTTCTTTATTGGATTAATAATCAGTTAATAATAATTATTGAAAAAATCACTTCTCACTTCCCCTTATTTATAATGATTATTTTTTCTTTGACAGTTCTTCTCCCATTCGCTAAAATATAGTGGTAGAGCGAGGGAGGGACGATAGTTGGAAAATAGAATAGATCGTATAAAAAAGCTGCTGCATTCTGCAAGCTACAAGCTTACTCCTCAGCGGGAATCCACCGTCCGAGTGTTACTTGAGCATGAAGAGGATCATTTGAGTGCGGAAGATGTATACCTCCTCGTTAAAGAAAAATCACCAGAGATTGGACTTGCTACGGTATACCGTACGCTGGAACTGCTAACAGAACTCAAAATTGTCGATAAAATTAATTTTGGTGACGGAGTATCACGATATGATTTACGCCAAGAAGGTGCCAAACACTTTCATCATCACTTAGTTTGCATAGAGTGTGGCGCTGTGGACGAAATTCAAGACGATTTACTTGAAGATGTGGAAGCAATCGTTGAACGAGATTGGAATTTTAAAATAAAAGATCATAGATTGACATTTCATGGGATTTGTCATCGTTGTCAAGATTCTGAAAAAGATGATGATAGTGAGAATACATAAACCTTTTCCAAACAAAGTTGGAAAAGGTTTTTTCTTTGCAAATCAGGTATAAAACTTCTGTAAATTGTCATAGCTTTTACTAAGACAAGTTTGGAGGAGTTTCTCATGAAGAATTTTTTGGATTCATGCTATAATACAATAAAGGTATTTATTTTATTTACAGGCTGTACAGTGTTATTTTATTATGGAATCTTGTGGATAAATCAGGAGTACCAAAATTACCATCGCTACGATGAACCTGAAGGAGCGGCGGTTAAAGTGACAAAAATGGTGGAAGAAAGAGATGAGGGTTGGCTACAACGCTTATTGTTTTTCTACCATTACGGGGAGTAGAAAATATTGCGTGATCAATTAAAAGACTTTATTCATTTTTTAATGGTAGAAAAAGGCCTGGCGAATAATACAGTGGTTTCTTATGAACGAGATTTGAAATCATATATTCTTTTTATTAAAAATGTGGAGGAAATCCACACTCTTGATGAAGTCTCTAGGACTACCATTCTTCAATTCTTGAAATTTTTGAATGAAAATGGAAAGTCATCTAAGACCATCGCACGCCACATTGCATCTATCCGTTCCTTTCATCAATTTTTGCTTCGGGAAAAGGTAACCAATCAAGATCCAACAGTACATATCGATCGACCAAAGCAAGAACAAAAGCTTCCTCAAGTTCTAGCGGTGGAAGAAGTTCAAGCGTTGTTGGAAGTTCCTGATGTTCATAAAATGTACGGGAAAAGGGATAAAGCTATGTTGGAGCTTTTGTATGCGACCGGAATAAGAGTATCCGAATTGATTTCACTGAATGTAAGTGATGTTCATTTAGCCATGGGATTTATTCGCTGTATCGGAAAAGGAAATAAAGAACGGATTATTCCTCTAGGAAAATTAGCTCAAGAAGCCATCCAAATATATATAGAAGAAAGTCGTCCACAATTAAGAAAGAAGAAAACTACGGATGCACTGTTTCTTAATCATCTCGGAAATCGTTTATCGAGACAAGGATTTTGGAAAATTCTCAAAAAGTTGACCAAGGAAGCAGGAATAGAAAAAGAATTAACTCCTCATACGTTAAGGCATTCCTTTGCTACGCACCTCTTGGAAAACGGTGCTGACTTAAGGGCAGTTCAGGAAATGCTTGGACATGCTGATATATCTACCACACAAATATATACACATGTAACAAAAAATAGAATGAAAGATGTATATTCTAGATTCCATCCAAGAGCATAAAAATAATTGGCTAATGGAAAAGACTGTTTACATATAAAAATTGTGGAACAGTCTTTTTTTGCTGATTAAAGTATGGACTTTTTCTAATTTATAATTGCAAGTTTGAAAGCGCTTGTTTATACTAGTAATAGAGGTCAGACTTCTGACAAGTGAAAGTCTATCTTGAATGACTATCCTCAACGAAAAAGGGGAAAATACGAAAAGTAAAAATAGATCGAAATTGCAGGAGGTATGTTTGATGAGTTCATATACATATAAAAGAGTATTCCTTGTTGTAATGGATTCTGTTGGAATTGGTGAGGCTCCAGATGCAGACAAGTTTGGTGACATAGGAGCAGATACATTAGGGCATATAGCAAATCATCTAAAAGGATTGAACATGCCAAATATGGCTAAGCTTGGACTTAGTAATATAGAAAATATAAAAGGGGTACCTAAAGCAGAAAAACCGATTGCTTTTTATACTAAAATGGAAGAGGCATCAAGCGGAAAAGACACCATGACTGGACACTGGGAGATTATGGGGCTAAGGATTGATACGCCATTCCGTGTGTTTCCAGAAGGATTTCCTGCTGAACTAATTCAAGAGCTTGAAGAACGTTCAGGTAGAAAAGTAATTGGTAATATTCCTGCTAGCGGAACCGAAATTCTTGATCAGCTTGGCCAAGAACATGTGGAAACGGGTGCCTTAATTGTGTATACATCCGCAGATTCCGTCCTTCAAATTGCCGCACATGAGGAAGTTGTTCCACTTGAAGAACTTTATCAGATTTGTAAAATTGCTCGTGAACTTACTCTCGATGAAAAATACATGGTTGGACGTATCATAGCACGTCCTTTTGTAGGTGAGGCCGGAAATTGGCAACGTACCTCTAATCGACATGACTATGCACTAAAACCATTTGAACGTACTGTTATGAATGAATTAAAAGATAGTGGATATGATGTTATTTCCATAGGGAAAATCT
This sequence comes from Sutcliffiella rhizosphaerae, assembly GCF_917563925.1. Classification (GTDB taxonomy): domain Bacteria; phylum Bacillota; class Bacilli; order Bacillales; family Bacillaceae_I; genus Sutcliffiella_A; species Sutcliffiella_A rhizosphaerae. The sequence continues at coordinate 40,478 of NZ_CAKJTJ010000020.1, read as the reverse complement.
CTGATATATTCGATGGAGAAGGTGTTACAAAATCAATGCGCACCGTATCTAACATGGATGGCATGGACAAACTTGTCGAGACAACAGAGATGAATTTTACAGGTATTAGCTTTTTAAATCTTGTGGATTTCGATGCACTTTATGGACACAGAAGGGATCCAGAAGGGTATGGGAAAGCATTAGAGGAATATGATGCACGACTCCCTGAAGTTATTGCGAACCTTACTAATCAAGATTTGTTAATCGTGACGGCAGATCATGGGAATGATCCAACATTCCCTGGTACTGATCATACTCGTGAGTTTGTTCCGTTATTAGTATATTCACCGCAGCATCAAGAAGGCAAACCGTTAGAAACTCGTAAAACATTTGCAGATATTGGTGCGACAATCGCGGACAACTTTAACATAAAAATGCCAACGCACGGAAAAAGCTTTTTACCAGACTTAAATTAAGGGGAGATAAAAATGAATTTGGAAGCAATCAAAAAATCAGCAGATTATATCAAGGAAAAACTATCCAATACACCACAAATTGGGCTCATCTTAGGGTCTGGCCTTGGCGTATTAGCTGAAGAAATCCAAAATCCTACGGTTATTCCGTATCAGGAAATCCCAGAATTTCCTGTATCTACTGTAGAAGGCCATGCCGGACAGCTTGTTATTGGTGAATTAGAAGGAAAAACTGTAATCGCCATGCAAGGTCGTTTTCACTTCTATGAAGGGTATGCAATGGACAAAGTAACTTTTCCAGTGCGTGTAATGAAATATTTAGGTGTGGAGAAATTAATTGTGACCAATGCTGCTGGTGGGGTAAACGAAAGTTTTGAAGCTGGCGACCTTATGATATTAACGGACCACATTAATAACATGGGTACGAATCCGTTGATTGGGCCAAACAATAATGAATTAGGTGCGCGTTTTCCAGATATGTCTGAACCGTATTGTAAAGAACTTCGTAAGCTTGCTAAAGACGTAGCGGCACAGATCGGACTTAAAGTGCAAGAGGGAGTTTATGTTGGAAATACTGGTCCATCTTATGAGACGCCAGCAGAAGTAAGAATGCTTCGTACATTAGGTGGTGACGCAGTAGGTATGTCGACAGTCCCTGAAGTAATTGTAGCTCGTCATAGTGAGATGAAAGTTTTAGGAATCTCATGTATTTCAAACATGGCTGCTGGAATACTTGATCAGCCATTAACTCATGATGAGGTAATGGAGACAACAGAAATGGTAAAAGCTAACTTCCTTCAATTTGTAAAAACAATTGTGAAAAGCATGTAATTTAATATTTCGAGAAGAGGTGTTTCAGGATGAGAATGGTAGACCTTATTCAAAAGAAACGTGACGGAAAAGAATTAACTACAGAGGAAATACAACATATCGTTAAAGGCTTCACAGATGAATCAATTCCAGATTATCAAATGAGTGCTTTTGCAATGGCTATCTTCTTCCGAGGAATGAGCGATCAGGAAAGAGCAGATCTCACCATGGCTATGGTCCACTCTGGTGATACAATTGATCTTTCTGCAATTGAGGGAATTAAAGTAGATAAGCACAGTACTGGTGGTGTAGGTGATACAACTACACTTGTTCTTGCCCCACTTGTAGCAGCTGTAGGCGTACCAGTTGCAAAAATGAGTGGTCGTGGTCTCGGCCACACTGGTGGAACGATTGACAAATTAGAATCAGTACCTGGCTTCCACGTCGAAATCGATAACCAAGAGTTTATTGATTATGTGAACAAAAACAAAGTGGCAGTCATCGGACAGAGCGGAAACCTGACTCCTGCCGACAAAAAGCTTTATGCACTGCGCGATGTAACTGCAACGGTCAATAGCATTCCATTGATTGCTAGCTCCATTATGAGTAAAAAAATCGCAGCTGGTGCCGACGCAATAGTACTTGATGTGAAAACTGGCGCCGGAGCTTTCATGAAAGATTTGGATGAAGCGAAGAAACTTGCAAAAGCAATGGTAGATATCGGAAATAATGTTGGCCGCAGAACGATGGCTGTTATATCAGATATGAGTCAGCCTCTAGGTTATGCGATAGGCAACGCACTTGAAATTAAAGAAGCAATTGATACTTTGCGTGGAAAAGGGCCAAAAGATTTAGAGGAATTATGCTTAGTTCTTGGTAGTTATATGGTTCTATTAGCAGAAAAAGCATCTACTCTTGAGGAAGCTCGTGCCATGCTTGAGGAAGTAATTCATTCAGGCGCAGCAATCGATACGTTAAAAACATTCCTTGAAGCACAGGGTGGAGATGCATCAGTTGTTGATAACCCAGAAAAATTACCACAAGCGAAATATGTTTTAGAGCTAGAAGCGAAAGAAGCTGGAGTCGTTTCAGAAATCGTCGCAGATTCGGTTGGTACTGCTGCAATGCTATTAGGTGCAGGGCGTGCAACAAAGGATTCTGAAATCGACCTTGCAGTTGGAATCGTACTTAGGAAGAAAATCGGTGAGAGAGTAGAGGCTGGCGAATCATTAGCAACTATTCACAGCAATCAAAAAGATATTACGAAAGTGAAAGAAGCGTTATATGAAAGCATCAAAGTGGTAAATAGTGATGTAACTGTTCCACCACTAGTTTACGATACTATTTCAGAGTAATATAGTAATTAAAAGCAGTCCCTCAGAAGAGTGGGGCTGCTATTTTTTTTGGCTTTGACGTGAATAATAATCATATTTGTAAATCAAACTCGCAGCTGAAGGAAATTTCTTTTCATTTCCAAATTTTCGTATAAAAAGAAACAAATAGGAAAAAATGGGAAGTATGGAATATGATTGGAGGTCTCATGATGAAAAAGTTTTTAGCTGCAATAATAATCATTGCTTTTACTTTTTCCGCGTATAGTCCGATTGTAGGGGCTGAAGAAAAAGGGATTAAACTTACAGAAAATGCAAGATCTGCGATTTTAATTGAACGTGACACTGGACAAGTGTTATATGAAAAAAATGGACACGAAAAGCTACCACCAGCGAGTATGACAAAGATAATGACAATGCTATTAATAATGGAAGCCATCGATAAAGGCAAACTATCTTGGGATGAAAAAATAAGAACAAGTGAATATGCTGCATCCATGGGAGGTTCACAGATATTCCTCGAGGCAGGAGAAGAAATGACTACCGATGAAATGCTTCGGGGTATTGCTATTGCTTCCGGAAATGATGCATCTGTTGCGATGGCGGAAAGAATTGCCGGATCTGAAGAAGCATTTGTTGAAATGATGAATTCAAAAGTAAAAGAACTTGGGCTTGAAAATACACTTTTTCAAAATCCAACAGGTTTACCGGATAAAAACCACTACAGCACAGCAAACGATATGGCTGTCATGGCGAAAGAGCTGTTAAAGTACGAAAAAATAACTAAATATACAGGTCAATATGAAGACTACCTCCGTCAAAACACAGATAAAAAGTTCTGGTTAGTTAATACGAACAAATTAGTTAAATTTTATCCAGGAGTAGATGGAGTAAAAACAGGTTTTACTTCTGAAGCGAAATACTGCTTAACTGCAACAGCAAAAAAAGATAATATGCGAGTAATTGCAGTTGTTTTTGGGGCACCAACACCAAAGGACAGAAATGCTCAAATTACAAACATGTTGGATTTTGCTTTCAGCCATTATAAGACCCATCCAATGTATGAACGAAATGTTGCTTTGGAAAAAGTCGATATTAGTAAAGGTTCCAAAAAGGAAGTAGACGCAGTGACAAGTGAACCTATTTCCATTCTGACGAAAAAGGGCGAGAATGTGGATGATGTTGTAAAAGAAATTAAAGTCGATGACAAAGTAAAAGCTCCCGTAAAAAAGGGAGATAAAGTTGGAATCATCGTACTGAAGAAAGACGGGAAAATCCTTTCACAAAGTAATTTGGTTGCTGGGCAAGACAGCAAAGAAGCAAACTGGTGGCAGCTGTTCAAGCGTTCAATGGGAAGTTTCACTAAAGTAGAGTAAGGGTTTGAATGAGAGTGAGCAGATTCCTTATACATTTTAGCGAAATACCACTAGTTTTGTCTGCAGGCAGGAAATCGGAATTTCTTTATCGAAATTGACTCACTGAACAAAGTTTCCACAAGGAGGAAAGTGCAGTGAGTCTTACCGTTGAATTGGAAGTAAAACAAAATGTCCTATGTATCCGTTTAGCTGGGGAATTGGATCATCATACTGCTGAAAACTTGAGAGAGAAAGCATCAGGAATCATTGAAAAGCATCAAATCACGCACATTATTTTGAATTTAAAGCAATTATCGTTCATGGATAGTTCTGGGCTTGGGGTAATTTTGGGCAGGTATAAACAAATTAAAAATAATGGAGGCGAAATGGTGGTTTGTTCCATTTCACCGCCTGTGAAGCGTTTATTTGAAATGTCAGGATTATTTAAAATAATCCGTCTAGAGGAAAGTGAACAAAATGCCCTTGAAAAATTGGGGGTGGCGTAATGAAAAACGTGATGAACCTGCAGTTTTCTGCGCTAAGCCAAAATGAATCATTCGCAAGGGTGACAGTAGCGGCATTTATCATGCAATTGGATCCGACAATGGATGAATTGACTGAGATTAAAACAGTTGTTTCAGAAGCGGTTACAAATGCCATTATCCATGGGTATGAAAATGACCCTGATGCTGTTGTGTATATTTCAGTTGAGTTAGAAGAGGGAGCTGCCCATATTACAATTAGAGATAAAGGTAAGGGCATTGAAAACTTAGAGGAAGCTAGACAGCCATTGTATACTACTAAGCCTGAGCTCGAGCGTTCTGGTATGGGGTTTACCATAATGGAAAACTTCATGGATTATGTAGACATTCAATCATCAAGAGAAACCGGCACCTCAATCCGTATGACCAAGTATTTAACTACGAGCAAAGCGCTTTGTAATTAAGGAGCTAAGCCTATGGATGTCGAGGTCAAAAACCAAGCACAAACATACTTAAAAGATCACGAAGTAAAAGAATTGATTCACCGCAGTCAATCAGGGGAACAAGAAGCAAGGGACTTAATTGTCCAAAAAAATATGCGGCTTGTATGGTCTGTTGTTCAACGTTTCATGAATAGAGGCTATGAACCTGATGATTTGTTCCAAATAGGTTGTATCGGCTTATTAAAGTCCGTCGATAAGTTCGATCTTTCCTATGATGTAAAATTTTCCACCTATGCCGTTCCGATGATAATTGGCGAGATACAACGCTTTATTCGTGACGATGGCAGTGTAAAAGTGAGTAGATCCTTAAAAGAAGTGGCAAACAAAATTCGAAAAGCAAAGGACGAACTCTCTAAAAGAAATGGAAGGGTTCCGACCGTCAATGAAATTGCTACATTTTTAGAAATAACTGCCGAGGAAGTGGTCCTTGCGCAAGAAGCGGCGAGAGCTCCGTCTTCCATACATGAAACGGTCTATGAAAATGATGGAGACCCTATAACTTTACTAGATCAAATAGCAGATAACTCGGAACATCGGTGGTTCGATAAAATTGCACTAAAAGAAGCCATTGAAGAATTAGATGAACGTGAAAGACTTATTGTCTATCTCAGATACTATAAAGATCAAACCCAAACCGAAGTTGCCCAGCGACTAGCGATATCTCAAGTACAAGTAAGTCGGTTGGAAAAGAAAATATTGCAGCAAATGAAAGACCGTATGGACGAGTGATGTCTATACGGTTTTTTTCTGTTAGCAGGAGCCTAACAAGTCTACTCCATCAATAATTGCATCGTTTTTCGCCGAAATGGTAATTGTTGGACTCCTTTTTTCCTTTGCATGGTAATTCTCCCACTAATACATACTAAAGGGACAATCCCATTTTTGGCAGGAGGTGTTTGCAAGATGGACAAATCATTATATTTGCGCCTTCGTCATCGAATACAAGTAAATCCTAATCAAATAGTCAGACTAGAAGATGTCGCACAACTGGTTGCTGATTCGAGAACAATCGATAAGGTTCGCCAAATGGAAATATACCATGTAAATGTGAATGATAAATCAATTAAAATACTTGATGTAATGAGGATTATAGAGGAAATCCATCTTATTGATAAAAATATCGATATTCAAACATTCGGACCTGCCCAAACAATTGTTGAAATAGTTTATAAAAAAAAACAGTTCAAGCCCATTTTTTTTATTGCAGTTTGGTTGCTTTTGTTTTTAGGGGCTGCACTTGCGATTATGAACTTCCACGAAGATGTCAGCATGAGAGTTGTACATCAAAAAATCTTTAAAACCATAACAGGATTAGATGACGAAAAACCACTGTTACTACAAATTCCCTATTCCATTGGATTAGGATTAGGAATGATTCTCTTTTTTAATCATGTTTTCAGGAAAAGAATTAACGAAGAACCGAGTCCACTAGAAGTAGAAATGTTTAACTATCAGCAAGACTTAGATCAGTATGTCATCATGAATGAAAACAAGGAGAGTTCAAAAAACATAAATGACAATTAATATAGTCTTTGTCGTATTTCTAGGTTTGGCTGGTGGACTCGCAGTTGGTTCTGGTTTTGTAGCATTCCTTGCAGTTTTGGGCATTATACCGAGACTAACACAGCTTACTAAAACAATTAAATACTTACATGGCTATGAATGGGGAGTAATTTGTGGTGCCTTATTTGGCAGTTGGATCAGTTTGAATTCGGTATCCTTTCACCTACCATCCATTATTGCAATTCCGATCGGTATGTTTTGCGGCATCTTTATTGGATTATTGGCTGCAGCTTTAACAGAGGTTTTAAATGTTTTACCAATACTCGCTAAAAGAATTGGTGTAGACGGTCACATGGCTATTCTATTAATGGCGATTGTATTTGGAAAAATAATTGGCTCCCTTTATCATTGGTTAGTGTTTGTCAATTTGTAAAAAAGGTGTGTGAAAGTGTTGAGCGAGAAAATAAAAGATAACTATAAAGAAAGCATCAAAAAGTTTCAGCCAAAACCACCCTATGTTATGAATTGCATAAAAGCCTTCTTGGTAGGTGGAGCTATTTGCCTGATTGGACAGGGGATTCAAAATTTTTACATGTCGGTTTTTCATTTTTCTGAGAAAAACGCAGGAAATCCGACTGTAGCTACACTAATCCTATTTTCAGCACTTCTTACTGGGTTTGGTTTATATGATAAACTTGGTCAGTTTTCTGGAGCAGGCTCAGCTGTACCTGTTACTGGCTTTGCCAACTCCATGACAAGTGCAGCGATGGAGCATCGGAGTGAGGGAATTGTACTTGGGGTTGCGACAAATATGTTCAAACTTGCAGGAAGTGTCATTGTATTCGGCGTTGTAGCAGCCTATATAGTAGGGATGATCAGGTACTTACTCCATGGCATTACATGGTGAGGAGGTTTTTTGATGAGATTAGTTGGCAAACAAAGTTGGGTATTTGAAAATCCAGTTTATATAAATGCAAGTGGAACAGTAGTTGGACCTAAAGAGGCAAAAGGGCCGCTCGGTTCCCTTTTTGATAAAGCCTATCCTGAGCTTCATTGTGGGGAGGACAGTTGGGAGCTTGCAGAGAGAAGATTGATGGAGCAATCGATTAATGTGTGTTTAGGAAAAGCGGAATTAGACTATTCTGATATTGACCTTTTTTTGGCTGGAGATCTATTGAATCAAAATGTTACTGCAAATTATGTAGCAAGACATAACCAAATTCCATTTCTATGTATGTTTGGCGCATGCTCCACATCGATGGAAACATTGGCGGTTGGATCTGCACTAGTGGATGGCGGATTTGCTAATAGGGTTCTTGCAACTACTAGCAGTCACAATGCAACAGCGGAAAGACAGTTTCGTTATCCAACAGAATATGGTGGGCAAAAGCCGGATTCAGCGACATTTACTGTTACTGGGGCTGGGACAGCACTTATTAGTAGAGAGCCAAGTCCAATAAGAATAACTTCTGCAACAATTGGCAGAGTAATGGACTTGGGCATAACGGATCCGTTTGACATGGGATCTGCAATGGCGCCGGCAGCCGCTAATACTATTTGGCAACACTTTGAGGATTTAAATGAACATCCAGATCAGTATGATTTAATTGTTACCGGAGATCTTTCAGGTGTTGGAAGTCCGATTTTAAAAGAATTATTAAAGGAAGATGGTTATGATATTTCGGAGAAGCACAGTGATTGTGGGCTGATGATATTCAGACCTGATCAGAACATATATGCTGGGGGAAGCGGCTGCGGTTGTTGTGCAGTAGTCACATATGCTCATCTCATGAATGAACTGAAAACAGGCATCCTGAAAAAGATATTTGTAGTTGCTACTGGTGCCCTTTTAAGCCCTACGATGATTCAACAAAAGGAATCCATTCCAACAATTGCACATGGAGTGGTACTTGAAAGGGTGGATCCATAACATGGAGTATCTTATTGCTTTTATAGTAGGTGGAATTATCTGTGTAATTGGTCAGTTACTTTTGGATTTTGCCAAACTTACACCTGCACATGTAATGAGTACGTTTGTCGTTGCAGGAGCGGTATTGGACGGATTTGGCTTATATGATAAATTAATTGATTTTGCAGGTGCAGGTGCAACAGTGCCGATAACTAGCTTTGGACACTCCCTTCTCCATGGGGCAATGCATCAATCTGAAAAACATGGATTTATAGGAATAGGGATGGGGATCTTTGAGTTAACTTCAGCGGGAATATCAGCGGCAATACTTTTCTCTTTTCTTGTAGCGCTTATTTTTAAGCCGAAAGGATAGGTCCACATGATAAAAAAACGGGTCATATTAATAACTGATGGAGATGTATATGCAAAGAAAACCATTCAATATGTTGCGAAGTATTATGGTGGGAGATGCATTTCGGCATCCTTTGGAAACCCTACCCTTCTAAGTGGGTCGGAGCTAGTAAAACTAATTCTCAAAGCTAAAAGTGAACCCGTTTTTGTTATGTTTGATGATAGTGGATTTTTAGGGGAAGGGGCTGGAGAGCAGGCGTTAAGATATGTAGTGACGCATGAACAAATCGAAGTGCTTGGTGTCATTGCTGTTGCTTCCAAAACACATCAATCCGAATGGACAAAAGTACATGTAACGGTGGACAGAGATCTGCAAGTATCTTCCCATGGAGTTGATAAAAGTGGAATACAAGAAATGGATATTGGAAGAATAAACGGTGATACCGTATATTGTCTGGATGAATTACATATTCCGCTCATAGTTGGGATAGGCGATATAGGAAAGATGGCCAGAAGAGATGATGTAAAAATAGGTGCACCGATTACTAGAAAAGCCGTCGAAATTATTTTAGAGAGGAATGGGTATAATGTCTCACAATGGAATGGAAAAAGTTCCGATATCACCGAAATTGACGAATAATGAAAAATTCTTCAAAGACGAAGTGGGACTGGACGTTAGCTTTGACCTTGGCGTTAGGAAAATAACCGTATTAGGAAGAGAGCTAAACATCTATTATGTGAATGGATTATGTGACACCATGTTCATTATAGAACTTATGGAGGAACTCCTTCATATTAATGATGTGGAGCGAAAAACATATAAGGTAAAAGAAATCATATTCAATCGTCTTGTTAACCAACAAGTGGAAACAATCGAATATATGGACGAAGTGGTAGACCAAGTACTTAGTGGATTGATAGTAATTCTTCTTGAAGGGGAAGAAAGCGGATTTGTCATTGATACCCGTTCATATCCTGGGAGAAACCCTGAAGAGCCCGATACAGAAAAAGTTGTACGTGGAGCTCGTGACGGTTACGTGGAAAACATTATTGTTAATACAGCACTTACACGCAGACGAATAAGGGATGAACGGCTTCGTTATGAAATTTTCCAAGTAGGCGAACGGTCGAAAACCGATATTTGCCTCGCATACATAAAGGATGTTGCTGATACAGATCTAGTAGATGTCGTTCGCAAAGAAGTAAAAAGCATTGACATTGATGGACTGACCATGGCCGATAAAACGGTGGAAGAGTTTCTCGTCAAACAAGGATTTAACCCTTTTCCTCTTGTCAGATATACAGAACGACCTGATATTGCAGCTACACACCTTTTAGAAGGTCATGTCATTCTAATGGTAGACACTTCGCCAAGTGTAATTATTACCCCTACTACTTTTTTTCACCATGTACAGCATGTGGAAGAATATCGACAATCTCCAGCTGTCGGAACATTTGTAAGGTGGGTCAGATTTTGTGGGATTTTCGCATCATTATTTCTATTGCCATTATGGTTTTTGATGATATTAGAACCACAACTTTTACCAGAACCAATTAGCTTTATTGGGCCAAATGAAGAGTCAAATATTCCGATAGTCTTTCAAATATTTTTAGCAGATATTGGTGTGGAATTTTTAAGGCTTGCAGCTATTCATACGCCTACTGCCCTATCAACTGCAATGGGTTTAATAGCAGCTGTGTTAATAGGACAGATAGCAATTGACGTGGGTCTATTCGTACCAGAAGTAATTCTGTATGTATCCGTTGCTGCAATTGGTTCTTTTACGACTCCAAGTTATGAATTGAGTGTGGCAAATAAAATAGTCAGGTTACTTTTATTAATTAGTGTTGCATTATTCAAAGTACAGGGGCTTGTCATTGGAATAACGTTGTTCATATTATTGCTGGTAGGAACAAGATCACTTAACACCCCTTACTTATGGCCGTTCATTCCGTTTAGTCCGAAAGCTTTATTAATGATATTAATAAGAAGAAGTACTCCTGGAGCAAAAATCCGTCCAAGTATTGTTCATCCCAAAAATCGTTTTAGACAACCTCAAGATAATTCAATTGAATGAATATTCGCTTGATAGACCATGACAGTTATGGTAGAGTTTATTTTAATTAAGTACAGGATAAAAGCAAGAAAAAACGGCTAATTCTGTTTAGCTGTTTTTTCTGTTCAAATGTAGCCTTTATTTTTCTTATCAAGGCTATCACACACCCAATTTATAGGGGTAAAGAATAAGGTAATATTATATTCAAATAATCGGTAAGAGGGGAAAAGGGAATATGTACTTTCATGGAACTAGCAAAGTAAACAATAAAGGACATCTTGAAATTGGTGGAGTGGATACAATAGAGCTGGCAAATCAATACGGCACCCCTCTCTATATTTATGACATTGCACTTTTTCGTGAGCGTGCGAGAGATTTTCAAAAAACATTTCAAAACCTTGGAGTACAAGCGCAAGTTGCCTATGCAAGTAAGGCATTCTCGTCTGTTGCCATGTTTCAACTTGTTAAAGAAGTAGGTTTATCTTTGGATGTGGTATCTGGTGGGGAGCTCTATACCGCACTTGTCGCAGACTTTCCCGTTGAGCGTATCCATTTTCATGGGAACAATAAAAGCGAAGAAGAACTTGAGATGGCTGTGAAAAACAAAATCGGATGCGTAGTAGTGGACAACTTCCTTGAACTTTCCATGTTAAATGAAATCTGTGAAAAACATGATTATATGATGCCTGTTTTACTGCGTGTAACGCCAGGTATCAATGCACATACGCATGACTATATTTTAACTGGTCAGGAAGATTCAAAATTCGGCTTTGACCTTCAAAGTGGGCAGGCTCATGAAGCAATGAAAATTGCTTTTTCAGCCTCTAATTTGGATTTGCTCGGAATACACTGCCATATAGGTTCACAAATTTTTGAAACAACAGGTTTTAAACTTGCGGCTGGAAAGCTTTTCGAAACCCTAAAAGATTGGAAGGAAACGGAAGGGTTTGAAGCAAGAGTTGTAAACTTGGGTGGCGGATTTGGAATTCGCTACACAAAAGAGGACACCCCACTCCCAGCATCTGTATATGTGGAAGAAATTATTGCTGATGTCAAAGCTTTTGTTACCGATCATGCATTAAACATGCCTGAAATTTGGATAGAACCTGGCCGCTCGCTAGTAGGAGATGCCGGTACAACGATTTATTCAGTTGGATCAAAAAAAGAGATTCCCAATATCCGTCATTACTTAGCTGTGGATGGGGGAATGACAGATAATATTCGACCTGCACTTTATCAGGCAAAATATGAAGCGGTCCTAGCCAATCGAGTGAATGATGTGGCAGATGATAAGGTCTCCATTGCTGGAAAATGCTGCGAATCCGGTGATATGCTTATTTGGGATCTTCCTTTACCAAAAGCAAATCACAAGGATTATCTGGCAGTATTTTGTACGGGCGCCTATGGCTATGCAATGGCAAATAACTATAACCGTATTACAAGACCAGCAGTTGTATTCGTCGAGGATGGAGAAGCGCAACTAGTAATCAGACGAGAATCCTTCGAAGATCTCGTACGATTAGATGTACCTTATCAAAGTAAGAGTAAGGTCACAAAGTAATTAATTACCAAAAACCGCCAGGATTAGTATCTCGGCGGTTTTTTGATACGGAACAATGATATTATGCAATAGTAATAATGAAGGTAGAAAAGAGCAAGTCCTAGGGAGAAAGGGTCCTCATCGGCAGTATAATAACGAAAAAGAGTCCGAAAAGGTGCAGAAAATATCCTCACCACCGGAATGGAATTTCAAAAGAGCTAGACTATTACAGAAGAAAAAGCTCTCAGTAGCATAGGGAAGAAACTTAGCCTATATACCAATAGAAATTAATCGAACTTACACGGAGCGAGTACCATTAATCATAATCTTCTATCAAGCAAAAAAATGACTAAGCTGATTCATATCCCTCTTACTTCCTTTTCCGGTTATTTTCATGTATGATAAGACATGGTTGATTTATACAAAAAGGAGTGTTAACTATGGCAAAAACAGGATACATACTAATGGAAAATGGCGAGAAAATTGAGTTTGAACTTTACCCAAACGAAGCACCAAATACTGTGGCTAACTTTGAAAAGCTAGCTAACGAAGGTTTCTACAACGGAGTTACCTTCCATCGTGTTATTCCAGGTTTCGTGAGTCAAGGTGGAGATCCAACAGGTACAGGTGCTGGTGGAAGTGGTACAACAATTAAGTGTGAAACAGAAGGTAACCCTCATAAGCATGAAGCTGGTGTTTTCTCTATGGCACATGCCGGTAGAGATACTGGTTCGAGTCAATTCTTTATTGTTCACCAGCCACAACCGCATTTAGACGGAGTACATACTGTATTCGGGAAAGTGACTTCTGGACTTGAAACTGCTAGAAATATGAAAAATGGCGATGTTATGGAAAAAGTGGAAGTAAAGGACGCATAAAACGAAGAGAGCAGAAATGCTCTCTCTTTTTTTAGTGGCTCTGTTGATTTAAATTGTACCTCCGCTGTTTTACAGGACCTTTACTTGAGTAAGCTCTGTTTGCTTAAAGTTAACACAGGATTTTTACATAGCCGTTTGACTAGAAATAGAAAGCAGGTAAGCCAACATGAAAAAAAACTGGATTCTACTAGGGATTCTCTTTGCTCTTGCTTTAGTTTGGGGACTCATCTATTGGATATTTATCGTGTAAATGGAATCAGAAAATTTCACTTTTCCAAAAGATATGCTAAGATAATTAAGATAGCTACATAATTACATATAATGTCCTTCGGGGGTGGGTGAAATTCCCTACCGGCGGTGATGAAGCATCTGCTTCTTAGTCCGTGACCCGATTTTCTTTAAAAAAGAAAAGCGGTGGATCTGGTGAAACTCCAGGGCCGACAGTGAAAGTCTGGATGGGAGAAGGATTAATTGCCAAGAAAAACAGTGAAAATTTCCGTTTCGGACACTGTTTATTTTCCTATACGCAATTTTAATCCACCAAACCTCTAAGGAATGATTCTTAGAGGTTTTTTTATATGTGAATTTATTAGGGGGAGGAGTGTTTTATGAACGATAAGTATTTTATGGATTTTGCCATTGACCTTGCCAGTAAGGTGGCAGGGCAAACCTCTCCTAATCCTGTTGTTGGAGCAGTGGTTGTAAAAAATGGAGAGATTGTTGGTTTTGGAGCTCATCTAAGAGCTGGTGAACATCATGCGGAAGTGAATGCTATCCAGATGGCTGGTTTAGAAAAAACAGAAGGATCTACTGTATACGTCACGCTTGAACCGTGTAGTCATTATGGGAAAACACCACCTTGCTCAGATTTACTTATACGTTCAAAAGTTAAAAAGGCTGTAATAGCTTCTGTTGACCCGAATCCGTTAGTTGCTGGAAAGGGAATTGAAAAGCTTAGAAGTGCTGGGATTGATGTGGAAACAGGCATATGTCAAGAGGAAGCAAACTTGCTAAATGAAGTATTTTTCCATTTTATTAAGACAAAAACACCATTTGTTACGCTAAAAACGGCTGCAAGCTTGGATGGAAAAACAGCAACTTCTTCAGGTGAAAGTAAATGGATAACAGGTAAGGATGCTCGATTAGATGTACATCAATATCGACATAAACATGATGCTATTTTAGTAGGAATCGGAACTGTTTTTGCGGACAATCCAAGTCTGACGACGAGATTACCGAATGGAGGTAAAAACCCGATTCGAATAGTTTTAGACACACAGTTACAGATACCCATTGATTGCAAATTATTGACAGATCAGCAAGCACTAACATGGATTATCACCGGTTGCAACCCTCCTGCAAACAAAACAAAAATGGTGCAAGGACTAAAGGGAGTAAAAGTACTACCTTTAGCAACAGAAAAGGTAGATATCGAAAAGGTACTACATTTACTAGGAGAACTAGGGATTACTTCTTTGTTTGTGGAGGGTGGAGCAACTGTTAATGAGAGTTTCCTCAAAGCTCATGCCATTAATAAAGTGATTACCTATATTGCTCCGAAATTAATAGGTGGTAAAAACGCTCCAACAATAATTGGTGGAGATGGTTATGCCGCAATGTCAGAAATAATGGAATTAGAAGTAAGGGAATTTTCTAGGGTTGGAGATGACCTCAAAATCGTTTCTGTTCCTAAAAAATAAATGGGAGGTGTATCATATTTTTACAGGCATAGTGGAAGAAATAGGTGCTTTAAAACAAATAACAAAAAGTGACCAAGCTATAATTCTAACAATTGAGGCGAAGAAAGTATTAGAGGATGTTAAACTTGGCGACAGCATTGCAGTAAATGGTATTTGTCTTACAGTAACATCCTTTTCCTCTAATAAGTTTACTGTAGACGTCATGCCTGAAACAATAAAATCAACATCTCTTTCAAGTTTAGATGTAGGTAGTAGAGTAAACTTAGAGCGTGCAATGATGGCTAATGGTCGTTTTGGTGGTCATTTTGTAAGCGGACATGTAGATGGAATTGGAACAATTATTCATAAAAAACAAATTTCTAATGCGGTATATTACCATATTAATGTAGATGAGAATTTGGCAAGGTACCTGATGTTGAAAGGATCTGTAACAGTAGATGGAACCAGCTTGACGATATTTGGAACAGCTGATTTAACTTTTACTATTTCTCTTATTCCTCATACCTTAACGGAAACAATTCTTGGAGAAAAGGGAATAGGAGATATCGTTAATATTGAGGTGGACATGCTGGCAAAATATATGGATCATTTATTGAATCAACAATCGGCTCCGACAAAAAAGAAAGAAATGACTCTTTCTTTTTTAGAAGAGAATGGTTTTAGATAAGGTGGGGTGAGTGAGGGTGAGTATAGTTTTTAACACAATAGAAGAAGCATTGTCAGATCTACAAGAAGGAAAAGTTATTATTGTATGCGATGATGAGGATCGAGAAAATGAAGGGGATTTCGTTGCTCTGGCTGAAAAAACAACCCCTGAAATCGTAAATTTTATGGCAACACATGGTCGTGGATTGATCTGTGTCCCAATTCAAGAGGATGTAGCGGATAGACTGGAACTTGTTCCAATGGTTAATCATAATACAGATTCCCATGGAACGGCATTTACCGTGAGTATAGATCACAAATCAACGACTACTGGTATCTCTGCATATGAACGATCGACTACCGTTTTGGAGCTCTTATCCTCAAAAGCTTCAGCGGGTGACTTCAAACGGCCAGGTCATATTTTTCCATTGGTTGCAAAAAGAGGTGGAGTGTTGCGAAGAGCTGGACATACAGAAGCAGCTGTTGACCTTGCGCAAATGAGCGGATCGTTTCCAGCTGGTGTCATATGTGAAATTATGAATGAAGACGGATCGATGGCAAGAGTACCCGAACTTCGTAAAATAGCCGATAAGTTTCATTTAAAGATGATTACCATCAAAGATTTAATTCAATTCCGTAATAGAAAAGACAAGTTAGTTCATAGAGAGGTAGAAATTAAACTTCCTACTGAATTTGGCGAATTCAAGGCAATTGGTTATTCAAATGTGGTAGATGGAAAAGAGCACATCGCCTTGGTTAAAGGAGAAATAAACCCCGATACTCCTACTCTTGTAAGGGTTCACTCTGAATGTCTAACAGGGGATGTATTTGGATCAAATCGTTGTGACTGTGGTCCACAACTTCATGCAGCCTTATCACAAATTGAAGAAGCGAAAAATGGTGTGTTGTTGTATATGAGGCAGGAAGGGCGAGGTATCGGCTTGTTAAATAAAATGCGTGCCTATAAGCTTCAGGAAGAGGGCTACGATACTGTTGAAGCCAATGAGAAACTTGGATTTGGTGCAGATTTACGTGATTATGGGATTGGAGCACAAATCCTTCGCGACCTTGGCGTGACTAAAATGAAGTTACTAACCAATAACCCTCGTAAAATTGCAGGTCTAAAAGGATACGAGTTGGAAGTAGTCGACAGAATTCCTTTACAAATGCCAACAAAATTGGACAATGAAAATTATCTAAAAACAAAGCATACTAAGCTCGGTCATATGCTGCACTTTTAGTAGATGTAGCGAACAGTATTTTATACATTCATAAATAGAGGAGGAAATAAAGATGGCAAAGGTTTTTGAAGGAAATTTAGTAGGATCTGGACTAAAGGTGGGAATTATAGTAGGGAGGTTTAATGAATTTATTACAGGGAAACTGCTTAGTGGCGCAAAGGATGCTTTGAAGCGTCACGGTGTTGAAGAAGAAGGGGTGGACGTTGCTTGGGTTCCAGGTGCATTCGAAATCCCTCTTGTAGCAAAGAGGATGGCGGATTCAGGAAAATACGATGCGGTTATTACACTTGGTACAGTAATCCGTGGATCCACACCACACTTTGATTATGTCTGTAACGAAGCGGCCAAAGGGGTGTCTCAAGCATCTATGCAATCTGGAATCCCAGTTATTTTTGGGGTGTTAACGACAGAGACCATTGAGCAAGCCATTGAAAGAGCGGGAACAAAAGCTGGAAATAAAGGCTGGGAAGCTGCTGTAGCAGCAATAGAGATGGCAAACCTGCTACGTGAATTGTAATATTTACTCTAAAAGGGTGTACTTTAAAGTACTAATTGGATAGAATGTATATCTAAGAGTATGAAATTCTTTCAAGCGGGAACGTTTTTGAAAAAACTCCCTATACTGACATTAGTAATAATGCTGATTGTTTTCGGATGAAAGTTTTTCAATAATGAGGGGTAATATATGTTAATTCGTTATAAGAAGAGCTTTGAAAAAATTGCTATGGGTTTAATGTCCTTTATGCCGACTGAAAAAGAGCTAAAAAAATTGCAGCAATCTATGAAAGACTACGAAGAGAAAGACAATTGGCAGCTTTTCCTCTGGAAAGAAGATGATATTATCGGATTGATTGGAATCGAGTTGGAGGAAGAAAGTTTCACCATCCAACATATTAGTGTGATTCCATCTCACAGAGGACAGGGGTTTGGCAAGAAAATGGTGGTATCACTTACAGAGACCTATCCTAACAAAGCGGTGAAAACAACACAATATACAACTGCATTTATTGAAAAATGTGATTTGGATAAAGAGGCGTGCGAGGACTAGCAAGAAATATACGACGTGGTACCGGTAAAAGGTTCCACGTCGTTTTTTAGGCTTTTTTTCAATTATTTTTGCAAAACAGCTTATTCTATGAATGTATAAGATTTTGAAGTTACAACGATGTATTGCTTCAGGAGCTTTGCTCATTATCTCGAAAAAGTATCAGGGTATTCATCCGTTAGAGTCCTTCTTTTTTTTCCTCGCATCAAGCTGGCGCTGCCTTTCTAGGATGACTTCAGTACGGTCTCGTAAGGAGTGTCTATTAATCAACGCTGCATCTGTCAAGTCGCTAATTGCTCCCCAAATTTTATTGGAGGAAGCTGCCTTACTTTGGCAAGAAATAAGAAGATTGGAATCTTCAATTGGCAAATTAAAGCTCCTATATGGACTTCCTTGCTCTATATCGAGTATTCTTTCATTCAACAATTTTTCAAGTGCCACTGAATCCAGACCGAGTAATTGAATACAATCGCTTTGGCTTGTTACTATATGAACAGCATTTTGCAGCATTTTCTTTGCACCAGACAAATTACCTCTTCTCTGGTGATATAAACCAACAGCAATTTGAATGAGTCCAACCCAATGGATATCCCGTTCTTGAGCTTCTTTTTCCTTCCAGTATTCCTCTAAGACTTCATGACACTCAAAATAATCACGGTCACAATGAAAATGGTATAAATAATCAAGGTAGGCTTGTGGATACAATCATTTTCCCCCTTTCCCTTTATGTATTTGTAATAATATTTTATCATAATCATGAAAACTCTATAAAATGTTGGTAGAATACTCTATACTATTTTATAGTTTGATGATTATGTTAGGTGGATGAATGATTGTGCAGGAATATAGTGTAAAAGTTGAGGCCTTTGAAGGTCCTTTAGATTTATTACTACATTTAATAAATAGACTAGAAATTGATATTTATGATATCCCGGTTGCCCAAATTACGGAACAGTACTTACTATACATTCACACGATGAAAGAACTACAGTTGGATGTAGCCAGTGAATACTTAGTGATGGCTGCTACTTTGATAGAAATCAAAAGCAAAATGCTGCTCCCGAAGCATGATGAGGAGTTAATGGAAGAGGAAGGGGAATTTCTTAATTTTGAGGAAGATCCTCGTGAAGAATTAATGAATCGATTAATTGAGTATCGAAAATATAAAGAAGCCGCAAATGACCTTAAAGAAATGGAAGAAGAACGCAGTCACCTATACACAAGGCCACCAAGTGATTTAAGTGAACTTATGAAAGAAGTGAAGCCAGAAGAGGTCAAGTTAGATGTTTCCCTTTATGATATGTTAGGAGCTTTGCAAAAACTAATGAGAAGAAAAAAATTGCAAAAACCTTTGCAGACAAGGATAACACGGCAAGAAATTCCGATTGAAAAAAGAATGGAAGAATTGCTTCATGACTTACGTAGTTTTAGGGGAAGAAAACATTTCTACGAATTATTTCCAGAATCTACAAAGGAATACATCGTAGTGACATTTCTGGCATTGCTAGAGTTGCTGAAGAAGAATAATATTTTGCTTGAACAAGACAACAACTTTTCCGATATTTACGTTTCTTACAAAGAAGGAGGGATGGATGAGAATGGCTATTATTAATTGGAAAGCTATTGTAGAGAGTCTGTTATTTGCTTCTGGGGATGAAGGGCTAACTTTAAAGCAACTAACAACCGTATTAGAGGTGGATGAGCCTGTTGCAAGAGATATCCTGTCAGCTTTAGAAAAGGATTATCAAAAAGTAGACAGGGGAATAACGTTAATAGAACTTGCTGGTACGTATCAACTTACGACAAAAAAAGACCACTCTGTTTATTTGAAACGACTAGTAGACTCCCCTAGCTCTCATTCTCTTTCTCAGGCAGCATTAGAAACATTAGCAATTGTTGCATATAAACAGCCGATAACAAGAACGGAAGTGGAGAATATTAGAGGGGTCAAGACCGAACGTCCGCTCCAAACCTTGGCTGCAAAAGCATTAATAAAAGAAGTAGGACGAGCAGAAGGGACTGGTCGTGCGATATTATATGGGACAACTAAGGAATTTCTCGACTATTTTGGAATGAAAGATATTAAGGAGTTGCCTCCACTAACAGAATCTATAGATGAAGTGGAGGATGAGGCAGATCTGTTTTTTGAAAAGTTTCAAGAAACGTTTGAATCTTAAGACTATTTCTGAGGTTTATGGTAAAATAGTAGGAAACATAGCTTTTTACATAAAAGCAGTTCTTGTAAAGAGGAGCAGCAATAAGGAGTGACCAAATGCGAATAAAAGAAATCAAAGGCTATGAGCTGGAAAAAGCCCAATCTAATACTTCGGAAGATTTCTTCAACAGGTCGATTGTTACGTTTGAGTACGAAGGAGTGGAGCGAACGTTTCATGTTCTCTATATCCGCTATTTTGATGAAACCTTTGCAGAGTTTATACCTGTGTTGGAGAACAGGCATAACCCTATTTTTGAAGTTGCAGGAGAAGGCGTCACTTTCAAAGATATCGTTGCAATTACTTGTTTAATTAAAAATCCAAGATTTCGAAATAGGAAAAGAATCTACATTAATACTCGAGAAGAGCTTGCAAGTTATTTTGAGGGTATACAGATTGATAAATTGAAAAAAGTTTTTGAAGAGCTGTACAAGAATGATTTCTACGAATTAACCTCTCCTTTGAAATTCTTAGTCCCATCTTATTCAAATAATAAAGGGTAGGAATATTCACAAAATATGAACGTATGTTGTAACAAACTATTAAAATAGCAAATATTTAATACTTGGAGGGTCATTTTTCAATGGCAAATACAATTGTTAAATCGCAAACAGAACAAGTAGAAAGTTTTTTAGAAAATACTGTACATCAATTAAATACCTTTTTAAACAGTACAACACTTTCTACCTTAATGGACGAGTCTTCAACCAAAGTGGAGTATGTCGAGCTTTTATTATTAAACACAAGACGTCTTGCTGTTTTTTGTGATGAAGGATTAAACGCTTGTCAAGTAATATTAAAAAGTGAACCGTTCCGTAAGTCCGCAGCTGAAAAAGTATTATATAATATTTATCATCAATGCATTGAGGAATTCTTTGCTCCTAGAAATGATGCGTGGTATGAAGATAGCCGTTCTGCATATACAGGGAAAAATTCCATTCAGTTCCACCACAATCCACCTGAGTCGATGAAAGCTGTAATTAGAGGATTAGAAGCTGATTTTCAATCAATTCGTGAAGAGCTTGAATACTATGAAACAGATTACCGGACAAAAATGATACAAAGTAACTAACCAAAGAAAAAACACCGTCTATATTAAAGTAGAGGTGTTTTTTTGATTTTAATGAAAAAACCGTTTCTACATCCCTTGGCTCGACCAATTCATCTCCTTGACTCGTCTTTTCCTTGCCAATATTTTTACCAGGCGTCTTTCGCTATACTTTTTGAAAATATCTAGGTTCCTGCCCGCCTGTCTTATGCATAGGATAACACGATGAGTGTAAAGGAGGACGATTATGATTAATCAAAATCAGTTTGTTTTTAAACAATACTTAAAAGAAGTAGAGGAATGGTGTTTAGAATTATTGACGACTAATCAAAATAAAAGGAGTCAATTACACCATCGTTGGTTAGGGGAAGTTAGAAATATTATGCGAAGTAGTCTGGAATTGCAAGAAACAGATTTCATTCAGGAATCGGACATCCAGGAAATCCAAAATTGGGTGTCAGAAGTGATAGAAGAAATGAAACATAGTAGAATTACACCAAATAATGGAAGAGTTCCGATTGGGCAACATGTTCTACCTCCATTACCATATCCATATAATGCACTTGAACCATTCATTAGCCAAGAAATAATGGAGATCCATCATCAGAAACATCACCAAAGCTATGTAGATGGTTTAAATAAAGCAGAAAAGAAGATGCAGGAAGCTAGGGAAACGGGGGATTTTGATTTAATTAAGCATTGGGAAAGAGAAGCTGCTTTTCACGGCTCCGGGCATTACTTGCATACGATGTTTTGGGATAATATGTCCCCTAACGGCGGTGGACAACCGAGTGGAAGACTAATGCAACAAATAATTCAGGATTTCGGTAGCTATGAAAAATTCAAAAGGCATTTCACTGAGGCAGCAGATAAGGTGGAAGGTGTAGGGTGGGCATTGTTAGTTTGGTCCCCTCGAGCACATCGCTTAGAAATATTACAAACCGAAAAACAACAACTTTTTACCCAATGGGATACAATCCCGTTGCTTGGTTTAGATGTTTGGGAACATGCTTATTATCTACAGTACAAAAATAATAGGAAAGACTATATAAATAAATGGTGGAATATCGTCAACTGGAAGGATGTAGAAAAGCGATATCAAGAAGCATCCAAACTAAAATGGAAGCCTGCATAAGTTAGAGGGAGAATTCGATTCTCTCTTTTTTTTGAGTATTTTCAAAGACAAGTCTTCATGATACAATTCCGAATTATCAAGAAAAGGAAACCCAACTCTCCTGTCTAGCTGTAATAGCTCTTTTACGGTCAGTATTGCCGTAATATCCCTGTCTTCAAAAACTATACATATTTTGGCCAAGCATTCGCATAGACTTGTACAAAAATAGGTAAGGGATGGGATTGAATGTCTCGATTGAAAAACTGTGTCAGCAGCGCCATATTACTCGTGCTGATATTTACCATACTATTTCCACAAAAGACAAATGCGGAACAGATTGGTGTAAGTGCGCGGAATGCAGTCCTGATAGAACAAGAAAGCGGTAGAATTATTTATGAAAAGAATGCCCATGACAAAGAAAGAATTGCTAGTATTACAAAAGTGATGACGGCAATATTGGCGATTGAATCTGGGAAAATGAAAGAGATAGTAACAATTAGTGATCGAGCAAATCGTGCAGAAGGTTCTTCCATTTACCTGAAACCAGGGGAAAAGATAAAACTGGAACATTTGGTATATGGACTAATGTTACGCTCTGGGAATGATTCTGCTGTTGCAATTGCTGAACATGTAGGTGGAAGTTTAGAAGGTTTTGTTTTTATGATGAATGAGAAGGCAGCTGAAATTGGGATGACCAATACAGAATTTGCAAATCCACATGGTTTAGATGACCATGAAAACCACTACTCAACTGCATATGATATGGCATTGATTACAAGATATGCCATGGAAAACGAAACGTTTAGGGAAATATCAGGTACGAAAGTCCACAGGGCACCAGCTGCACCCGGTGAATCATGGGATAGAAGTTGGACAAATAAACACAGATTGGTAACGGGCATGTACGAGTATGCTACTGGGGGGAAAACTGGTTATACGAAGCGTGCAAAACGAACTTTAATAACAACAGCTGCAAAAGAGGGGCTTGATGTCATTGCAGTGACACTAAATGGACCTGATGATTGGAAAGATCATATTTATATGTTTGATAAAGCATTTGTTGATTATAAACTTTATAATATTGCCGATGAAGGCAAAATAAAAACAGTTAAAGATAAATTTTATAAAAATAAAGTAAGCCTCTCACATGACATTAAATACCCAATGACCCAAAAAGAGAGAGAGGATGTTCGGGTGAAAATTACCCTTATAAAACCAAAGGACAGTTGGGAAGATGAGGAGAATATTCCGAACGTTGTAGGAGAATACACTTTGATTATCCAAAATGAGGCGGTGCTGGAAACTCCAGTTTACTATGAGAAAAAGCAGAAGAAGGAAGGTGGATTTTGGAATATTTTCAAAAACACCTTCTTTATTGGGGCAGGAAAGTTACCGTGGTAAATTACATTTGGGTAGCCATGACCATTATCGGTATTATTTTTGCCATGATAAATGGAACGATGGATAAAGTGAATGAGGCCATATTTAACGGTGCAAAGGAAGCAGTTACTATATGCATTGGGTTTATTAGTATTCTGGTATTTTGGCTGGGATTAATGAGAATTGCTCAAGAAGCGGGCTTGTTAGAAAAGCTGGCATCCCTCTTTAAACCCATTGTTCGCAAGGTTTTTCCTGAGGTACCTCCAGACCACCCTGCCATGGGATATATGTTATCAAATATGATTGCAAATATGTTTGGTTTAGGAAATGCTGCAACTCCCATGGGCATTAAAGCTATGGAGCAGCTTCGAGAACTTAATGGAGGAAAGATTGAAGCCAGTCGTTCAATGGTTACATTTTTGGCTATCAATACCGCGAGCATAACGTTAATCCCAACTACCGTAATTGCTCTTAGAATGAATTATGGGTCGGCTGCACCAACGGAAATAGTCGGACCAACACTAATTGCTACGGTTTGTTCTGCAATTGCGGCCATTACGATAGATCGTTTTTTTTATTACCGAAGAATGGCTAGAAGGAGGTAAGGCATGCACCTAATATCGCTCATCTCACTCTGGATGATTCCATTAATAATTGGATTTATTCTCCTCTACGCTACATTTAAAAAAGTCCCAACTTACGAAACTTTTGTAGAAGGTGGAAAAGAAGGAATAAAAACTGCGATAACCATCATGCCCTTTTTAGTAGGGATGTTGGTTTCTATTTCTATTTTTAGAGCTTCTGGAGCACTTGATTTTATTGTCGAATTAGTACGACCTGCAATGAATGCAATTGGTATTCCTGCAGAAATTGTTCCCCTTACAATCATCAGACCAATATCCGGTACAGCAGCACTCGGTATGACCTCCGATATAATTGCCACATATGGGCCAGATTCATTCATGGGCCGTCTAGCATCTATTCTACAAGGAAGTACTGACACAACTCTTTATGTCATTACCGTTTACTTTGGTGCAGTTGGCATAAAGAAAATGGGAGATGCATTAAAGGTTGGATTGCTTGCGGATGTAGTGGGAATTATCGTTTCTATTGTAGTTGTCACATTCTTTTTTGCGATGTAGATTTGTGCGAGGGATTTTTCCTCGTTTTTTTATTTATAAAGATTTTTCTATTTGAAAGTTTTGTCACGATTTTAATATTCCCTCCACTTCCCATCCAATTTTCCTACCATATCATATATACCATCTCTATTATTTTTGAAAAAGAACCTGTATAATTAGAGTTTATGAATATTGGAAACGCTAGAAGAGAAGCATTTTTGGATTTTCCAAGAAAAGTGATGTAAGATGTTGATGAGGTGAAAGTAATGGAACGGTTACAAAAAGTAATAGCGCATGCTGGAATAGCTTCCAGAAGAAAAGCAGAAGAGTTAATTCAAGAAGGAAAAGTTAAAGTAAATGATAAAACGGTCCAGGAACTAGGAGTAAAAGTGGGTCCGAGCGATAAAATAGAAGTTGCAGGTGTTCCAGTGGAAAGGGAAGAGCCAGTTTACTTCCTGTTATATAAACCACGAGGAGTTATTTCTAGCGTAAGTGATGATAAAGGTAGGAAAGTGGTTACTGATTTCTTTCCGTATATTAAAGAGCGTATTTATCCAGTCGGCAGGTTGGATTTCGATACATCAGGTTTGCTACTTATGACGAATGACGGTGAATTTGCTAATGCCCTCATGCACCCAAAATCTGAGCTCGAAAAGATATATGTAGCAAAATTAAAAGGAATACCAACCAAAGAGGCAATTAAGAAGCTTGAGAGAGGCATTAAGCTAGAAGACGGAAAAACAGCTCCGGCAAAAATTAAAATGCTATCCATAGAGAAAAAGAAAAACACTTCCATTTACGAGATTAGCATCCATGAGGGACGCAATCGCCAAGTTCGTCGTATGTTCGAAGCGATTGGTCATCCTGTAATGAAATTAAAGCGAGAACGTTATGGCTTCTTAACATTACAAGGACTTTCAGCCGGAGATGCAAGAGAATTAACTCCACATGAAGTCAAACAAATGCGTGTTTTAGCTTCAAAATCTAAAAAGTAAGTGTGCGGAGGAGCTTTTTAAGCAGCTCCGCTTTTTACTTTCGGGCCAGACCGAGCCGGCTCCGCTTTTCGTGATGTCTAGCTGTAGCGGCTAGCTCCTCGAGGTCTTAAGTCAATTTACTACGAAGGACAAAAAGCGTCCTTCTTCGTAAACTGCCTTAAGCTTGTCGGAGCTGATCGAGCCGCTCCGCTTTTCGAGATGTCTAGCTCCGCCGGCTTGCCCCTCGGGGTCATAGGTCATTTTTCTATAAAGGGCAAAAAGCGCCCTTTTCCGAAAACTGTCCTATGCTTGTCGGGCCAGACCGAGCCGGCTCCGCTTTTCGTGTCACAAAACCTTCATATTCTATTATCTATGCAAAAAGTAGGAAATGATATAATAGCAAGGATGAAATGTCTCAGTTTTAGGAGAGATGTAGATGAATAAAAAACAAAGATTGGTAATGCGTTCTGTTATTTTAGTCGTGATGTTAGCGGCGATTGGTTATACCATGTACATAAACTTTTTTCAGTCGAAGGAGATTGTAGATGTGGGGGACAAGGCCCCAAATTTTGTTTTGACTGATTTAGAGGGGAATGAAGTGATGCTTTCTGATTATGAAGGAAAGGGAGTATTTCTAAATTTCTGGGGAACTTGGTGTAAGCCTTGTGAACGTGAAATGCCATATATGGAAAATCAGTATCAGGTATATAAAGATCAAGGTGTAGAGATCTTAGCAGTCAATATTCAAGAGACAAATCTTGCTGTTGAGAGATTCCGGGACCGACATGGCCTTACTTTTCCTATTCCTATGGATAGAAGTGATCAAGTAAGACAGGCATATGGAATAATGCCTTTGCCAACAACGATTTTATTAGACGAAAATGGAACTGTCGTGAAAAAAAGTTCCGGTGAATTGTCAGAAGAAAATGTGAGAGAATTCATGGAAATGATCAAACCTAAACAATAGGGAGTTTTACGTATGAAGGAAATAAAATGTGAGTGTGGTCACCTAAATCCAGAAGGTACGATTCTTTGCGAGGCATGTGGGAAACCTACAGTTAATGAGCAGAGTAATGAAAAGCTTCTTGATATGAAATATGAAGGAAGCGCCAGACGTTCGAAAACGTATAACAAAACTATCATTGATAAAGTTTGGAATTTTTTCTCCTCTGTAAAAGTGGGAATTTGGATTATCTTTATTATTCTAGTAGCTTCTTCGATAGGTACGATTTTTCCGCAACAGGATTACATTAATCAGGCAGTTCCACCTCAAATTTACTATGAGCAAGAATATGGATTTGTCGGAAAACTTTACTATACGTTAGGATTCCATAATTTATATGGATCTTGGTGGTATATGCTATTAATTGCTGCGCTTGGAATATCGCTTGTGATAGCAAGTCTTGATCGCTATATTCCACTTCGGAAATCATTGAAAACACAAAAAGTCACTCGACATGAGAGCTTTATGAAGCGTCAACGTGTTTTCGGTACGTCCGAAACAACAGAAGAAGCAGCAAAACAAATGGAAATTGCAAAGCAAGGGCTTATTAAACGGAAATATAATGTTCGTGAAGAAAATGGTAATCTATTAGCTGAGAAATATCGTTTTTCCAGATGGGGTCCATATGTAAATCATATCGGTATTATTATTTTTCTAATTGGAGCAATGCTAAGATTTTTCCCCGGAATGTATGTTGACGAGGTTGTTTGGGTTCGTGAAGGGGAAACGAGGCTTATTCCTGGTACAAATGGTCAATACTATCTTAAAAATGAAGGCTTTCTCTTTGAAACGTATGATTCTAATAATTCCGAAGATGTATTTAACCAAGCAATCACTCAAGCAGGTGATGGAGCAATTGCTAGGAACTTCCAAACCAATGCCGTATTGTTTGAAAGAAAAGGCGAGTTTGTAGTGGGTGCAGAACCGGAGTTGGAAATTGTAAAGGAGCACCAGATTAAAGTAAACCAACCATTAAAACACGACTATTATGCGTTGTATCAAGTAGACTATAAATTAAATGAATTCAAAAGTATGTCCTTTTATCTAGAAAATAAGGAAACTGGCGAAAGTGTTGGTGAATTAACAGTAGATTTACTTCAACCAGAAAATAGTTACGATTTAGGTAATGGGAATACAGTGGAACTTGTAAACTACTTTCCTGATTTTGAGTTAGTGAATGGGGAACCTGTTACTAAGACAAGAATTCCAGATAATCCTGCTTTTGTATTCAGAATGATAACCCCAGATACTCCTGAAGGGGAAATTGCTCTCGTTGCAATTAGACAAAATATTGAACCGAATGGAACGAATGAATATAAAATGACTTTTGCTGGTGTTGATACACGAAATGTTACAGGACTAACTGTAAGAAGGGATCTTACATTATGGATTCTAGGTACAGGTGGTGCTATTTTCATGATTGGTGTGATCCAGGGAATGTATTGGAATCATCGCCGTGTTTGGATTCAAAATAACGGAAAAGAGTTTTGGGTTGCTGGTCACACGAATAAAAATTGGTTTGGCTTGAAAAATGACATAAGTAAGGCGCTAGAAAATACGAGTATTAGAATTCCTGTTGACCAAGTGGAAGAAGATAAACAACAGGAGAAAAAAACAAAAGAGGAGGTTTAAAGGATGGCACAACTTAGTGGGAATCTGCTATATACCGCTTTTATCCTTTATTTAATAGGTACCGCCTTCTTTGGTGGAGCAATACGTGCCAAAGAGGGGAACAAAGCTGCCAAAATAGGTATTACTATTACGATTTTGGGCTTCCTTGCACAGCTTGGTTATTTTATAACTCGCTGGATTGCAGGTGGACATGCTCCAGTAAGTAATTTATTTGAATTTACTACATTCTTCGGAATGATGATGGTTTTAGCTTTTATTGTTATTTATTTTATCTATAAAACAAGTACACTTGGAGTTTTCACATTACCGATTGCATTATTGTTAATTGCATATGCTGCGATGTTCCCAAGAGAAATTACACCACTAATTCCTGCTTTACAAAGTCATTGGTTAGCTATTCATGTATCTACAGTGGCACTTGGGATCGCAATTCTTTCAGTCAGTTTTGCTGCGGGGTTAATATATCTTGTAAAAGTGGTAGACTATAGTAAAAAGGGACAAAAGCCATTTTGGGTGGAATTAACTCTTTACATCTTAATTTCATTCCTTGGATTTATTACAGTTTCCTCAGTATTCGGAGCAATGGATTATCAAGCAGAGTTCTCCTATATTGACAAAAAAGGAGCCGAAGCAAAGGTTGAATACTTGATGCCTGCTTTAGTTGGTCCAAATGAAGGGGCACTTTTAACAAATGGTAAAATGGATGCGCTTGTAAATCTTCCTGCCTGGGTAAATACATTAAAGTTAAATACAGTCATTTGGTCATTACTTAGTGGAGCACTATTGTATTTACTTTTACGTCTGATTTTGAGAAAACCTATTGGCCAAGCATTAAAGCCAACAGTAAAAAGGGTAAACTTGGACTTAGTGGATGAAATAGGATATCGTGCAGTAACAATTGGATTCCCTGTATTTACATTAGGTGGTTTGATCTTTGCTGCCATTTGGGCACAAATCGCCTGGTCTAGATTCTGGGCATGGGATCCGAAGGAGGTATGGGCATTTATCACCTTTTTATTCTATGCTGGTTATCTCCACCTCCGACTTTCAAAAGGATGGGAAGGCGAGAAATCAGCATGGTTAACACTAATCGGATTTGCGATTATTTTATTTAACTTAATTGGTGTTAACCTCATTATTGCAGGACTTCATTCTTACGCAATGTAACATCTATAACAGGCCTTCACATTGCTGTGGAGGCCTTTGCTACAGAATTATATAGAGAGGGGTATGTAGTAATGGAAAAAGAAGTGAAAATATTAGTGGTAGACGATGAAGACCGAATTCGAAGATTATTAAAAATGTATTTGGAAAGAGAGAATTATATTATAGAAGAGGCTGACAACGGTCATTCCGCGTTAGAGCTCGCTTTAGAAAATGAGTACGATGTCATCTTGTTGGACATCATGATGCCGGGAATGGATGGCATGGAAGTGTGTAAAGAAATTAGGGAAAAGAAAGCTACCCCAATCATTATGCTTACTGCCAAAGGTGAAGAAACGAATCGAGTACAAGGATTCGAGGTAGGCACAGATGATTATATCGTAAAACCTTTCAGCCCAAGAGAAGTAGTTCTTCGTGTGAAAGCGCTATTAAGACGTTCATCCAGTACTACGTTTCTTAAAACAGAAACCACTACAAAAGATGTCATCGTTTTTCCTCACCTGACGATCGACAATGATGCCCATCGTGTGACATCCGATGGGAATGAGGTGAATTTGACACCAAAGGAATATGAACTTCTTTATTTTCTAGCCAAATCACCTGATAAAGTATTTGATAGAGAACAATTGTTAAAAGAAGTGTGGCAGTATGAATTTTTTGGAGATTTACGCACCGTTGATACACATGTCAAAAGATTGCGTGAGAAGTTAAATAAAGTATCAGAACCTGCTTCTAAAATGATAGTTACTGTTTGGGGAGTCGGCTATAAATTTGAGGTTGGCAATGAATCATGATTTGGAAAAGTGTCGTTGGTAAGCTCTGGCTTACCATTTTGCTTTTAGTTTCTTTTGTATTATTTGTTCTCACAATCCTCCTTTTGGAGTTTTTTGAAAACTTCCATGTTCAGGAGGCAGAAAGAGATCTTAGGCAAACAGCAAATAAAATCTCTCTGATTATGAAACAGCACGATGATATGGAGTTGTCACAATCAATAGCTTGGGAGCTTGTAGATGAAGTTACAAGAGTTGTTATCTTTTCTGAAAAGGGCGATTTTACACATTCTCCTAATCCAGAGATAGACCATCTGCCTGCTGATTTTTTTCTAAATGACCGGGAGCTATCGCTAGTTTTTGAGGATCAACCGATTGTTACGAAAAAAACATACCTCCCTGAAAGCCATTTCTCTGATGAAATGCAAGGAGAGATAATGATTGTCGGCATCCCACTTCATTTAGATGAAAACAAAGAGGGAGCAGTCTTTGTTTATCAATCACTATTGGCAATTAAAGAAACATCGAAACAAACCACTAAGCTTATCTTGCTGGCTGCTGGTTTTGCTATTTTTTTAACTACAATCTTTGCTTTCTTCTTATCAACAAGAATTACTGCTCCACTTCGCAAAATGCGAGAAGCGGCTTTTGAAGTGGCAAGAGGGAAATTTGATACTAAAGTACCTATCTTATCCTCTGATGAAATAGGGGAACTTGGAATGGCCTTTAATCAAATGGGGCGTCAGTTAAAATTTAATATCAATGCACTAAACCAAGAGAAAGAACATCTGGCAAATATTTTAAGCAGTATGGCAGATGGAGTCATTACCTTAAATCGAGACGGGTCAATATTGGTCGCGAATCCCCCTGCTGAAAAATTCCTTCAAGCATGGTTTTATCAAGAAGGGAATACGAGCGGTCAAGACCTTCCTCAAGAGGTAATGGATATGTTCCAACGCGCTGTTTCTGTAGAAAAAGAACAAAGTATCGAGCTAAGTTATCAGGGAAGAACATGGGTAATTGTGATGAGCCCGCTCTATACTAATACTCATATCCGCGGCGCAGTTGCCGTTATTCGCGATATGACGGAAGAAAGAAGATTAGATAAATTACGTAAAGATTTTCTAGCAAATGTTTCTCATGAGCTGCGAACCCCTATAGCGATGCTCCAGGGGTATAGTGAAGCAATTGTAGATGATATAGCAGGTACGGAAGACGAGAAAAAGGAACTGGCGTCCGTTATCTATGATGAATCACTCAGAATGGGTCGCTTGGTCAATGACCTTCTTGACCTTGCAAGAATGGAAGCGGGACATATCTCCTTGAACTATGAACAAGCAGATATCATAGCGTTCATAGAGAAGATTTCTCGCAAGTTTCAAGTGCTTGCGAAAGAAAAGGGGATAGCACTCCATACTGAAGTAGATGGGATCGGTACAATGGAAATAGATGTAGACCGTATGGAGCAAGTGCTGACCAACCTTGTAGACAATGCGATTCGCCATACCGAAGATAATGGCAGTATCGATATTCATGTGAAAGTATTGGATCATGGGGTTAAAATCAGTGTAAAAGACTCAGGTGTTGGGATTCCAGAAGAAGATCTTCCTTTTGTCTTTGAACGATTCTACAAAGCTGATAAAGCTAGAACCCGTGGGCAGGCAGGGACTGGACTAGGACTTGCTATCGTTAAAAATATTGTAGAAGCACATAACGGTACAATTTCTGTCCATTCCAAACTTGGAGAAGGTACGACATTTTCTATGTTTTTTCCAAAAAGCCTGTAATGAAATGCAGATAGATAGCGAAAAATCTTGTTTTCTATGAAACAAAATCTTGTTTGAAAGTAGTACTTCCTGTAAGATAAAAGAGTAAATTGAATAGCAAATGTATAATTGGTGTCACTATTCGTGACTGAAAAGGGAATTTGGTGAAATGCCAAAACTGTCCCCGCAACTGTAAATGTGGACGAAATGAGAAAACCACTGTATGAAGGGCTGAATAATCTTGGTCCCCATATGGGAAGGCTCAAAGTAGAATGAAGCATAAGTCAGTAGACCTGCCAATGATCATGAACCAGTTTCCACGCTTCGGGGCTTGAGCAGGAGAAACGGCATTTTGTACTTTTTTGTATTTTTTGCCGTAGTATCCCCTCATTCTAAAAACTGGATGAGGTTTTTTTATGCCATTCAACACTAAAACTTGAAATAGGGGTAATATAAGATGAAAAAAATTTTTATGACATTATTTACAGTTATTATCTTACTAATTGGAGGTTGCGCACAAACTAACAATGACACAAATAATAATGCAACACCATCCAATGAGCAAACAGATAACGAACAGGGCCAATTAACAACATCAATCAAGCTTTCCAAAGAAGGCGATGAAGTGATCAGCGAAAATACGGTCGAGTTTGAAGATGGCGAGTCACTGATGGATGCAATGGAGCAAAATTATGATCTTACCACTGGATTTGGTGGTGACTTTATTGTAGGTATAAATGGTCTCGGTTCTGAAGAAGAATCAGATCATTATTGGAACATCAAAGTGAACGGAGAAGATTTAATGGTAGGTGCTAGTGATTACGTATTAGAGGAGAATGACGAAGTACACTTTAGTTATACGAAGGTGGAGTAGGGAAATGGCTACCAAAAAAATTACATTGCTAGGAGTATTAATTGCACTGTGCGTAGTGGGACGTATTGCCTTTGTATCTGTTCCCAACGTGCAGCCTGTTACAGCCATCATTATTATTTGCGCGTTTTGGATGGGGCCAATTGCAGGGGTTATCCTAGCGGTAGGCACTACCATTGCCTCCAACCTGGTATTAGGGAGCGGTATGTGGACATTTACGCAAATTCTTGCTTGGTCGATCATTGGTTTAATGAGCGGTGCAATTGGTATCTGGATAAAACGAATTCCTGTTTTTATTCTAGCTATGTATGCTGGACTTTGCGGCTTGCTATTTGGTTTCATATTTTCCATCCAAAATATGATTGTTACTAATGTTCCGTTCTTACCGTACTACCTTGCTGGGCTTCCATTTGATATTAATCATGCATTAGGCAATGTCGTATTTTTTCTTGTACTATATCCGATTCTATCAAAATTACTAAATTCTAAAGCGGAATATATGGTAAAAAGAAAAGAAGCCGTTCCGTATTATCAAATGAATAGTCCTTATAAAAAATAACAAAACCTAGCAGAGTGGAAAACTTTCCATCCTGCTTTTTTATTTTAGCAAACTAATTTGTGGACCAAAGAAGGGAAAAATCGGTTATTTTAGTTAAGGATAAAAAACATTTCATTCAGAGAGTATGCTGTAGTTGAAGAAAATCACTTTTAAAGGTATTTATTGTCATTAAACCGACTACCTCCGACCTATATTGTCAGTAGTGCTATTTAAACACTTTACTTTTACTTTGATAGAATAAGATTAAACTGTTAAAGGCTATATAAACACAGTTCAATAAGTTCTTAGATAAAACACAACAATTTTCCCTATAATAATTAAAGTACTATATATATAATGAGGAAATGGTGGAATTATGTCATAAAAACGCATGAAAAATATTCCAAAAATACCTAGTCAAATTGTAATTTTTTTAATATATTTGTAATGTAACTTTTTTACTATAATTAACGACTAATGATATGAACGGAGGGAAATTATGAATACCGTTTTTCAAGAGCTCTATGAAAAATATCACCATGACTTATATCAATTTTTATTTTATATGGTGAATAATAAGGAGCAAGCGGAGGACCTCGTTCAAGAAGTTTATATAAAAGTTTTGCGTTCTTATGACAGTTTCGAAGGAAAGAGCAGCGAAAAAACCTGGCTTTTTTCGATTGCCAAGCATGTTGCTATCGATTCTTTCCGTAAACATAAAGGATGGAAAAACAAACTACTTGAGACCTTTGATTGGAACAAGCAACAAGTAAAGGATTGTTCTCCATTGCCGGAAGAAATTGCATTACAAAATGAACAAGTACAACAAATGTACCGATGTTTGGATAAATGTAAAGTTGATCATCGACTTGTATTGGTTCTTCGGTACATACAAGCCTTGTCTATCCAAGAAACAGCAAGTGTATTAGGTTGGACGGAAAGCAAGGTGAAAACAACTCAACACCGAGCCTTAAAGGTCTTAAAGACTTACATGGAGGAGCTTCAAGAGAAAGGAGGTAACAGCAATGCGTCGTAGAGATAAAGACCAACTAGAAAAGCTTCTTAACCAAATGCCTGGAGTTAAAGATGATCGGGATCCGAAAGATATATATCAAAAAATTCAACCAGAGCTCTATAAAAAACCTCGTAAATCAAGGTTCATACCTTCGCTTGCTCTAGCGGCAGCACTGATAATCTTGGCAATGGTCACACCTTTCATCATAAATGATATGCAAATGAATCTTGGTTTAAGTGGTTCAGAGAGCAACGCAGTCCATGATGATGCAGATAGTGATATGGCAACCATGAGTATAGAAGAAAAAGGTGTGGATGAATCCAAGGAATTGATTGAAGAAGCAAGGATAGCGGAAGATAGTATGGATGATGATGTTGACAAAACAGATCGTATTGACAATGAAGAAATTTATACAAAGCAACATGTAATTGACCCTAATGCTACCACATATATCGTTCCATCCATTAATGAACAAGAAAATTATGTTGTAACAGTTGGTGCACGTGCACTTGAAACAGATGGGGATGATGGAACATATATTGCTCCGTTGACAGTACTAGTAGCAAATCAAGATGGGACAAAATATATTGATGCTTTTAATGCAGTTCGTCAAAATATTAACTATGAAAGATATGGAACACTTCCTCCAATGATGAACGAAGGGAAAAGTGTTACGGAAGAAATGGTAGGAAATGTTCTTACGCCTATGGTGGATATTGCAGGTATGAATGTAGGCTTATCATCCCATCAAAATAGTACCTTTGAAAATGAGTTGAGAGAAACGTTTAGATGGAAATATATGCAAGTTCAACTTAGTAACAATGGCGAGAAACTATTTGATTTAGGGAATAAGGTTTATGACAAGCCAATTCCAATTGAATCAAATTCGAAAAGAGCATACTACAAATATGAAGTAGGTGCGATCCCTTTACTAATTCCATCCCAAACGCGGTATACTACTTTGAAAGATACACTTGGAGCGATGAAAGTTGCTCCAATACAACCAGAAATGAGTAAATTGGAACCATCCATTCCTGAAAACATTATAATTGAAAGTATAAGGATGGATACGGATAACCAAGTAGCTTATGTAAAAATAGCGGATTCAAGTGTCTTAGAGAATAATGATGAAACGATTTTTGCACTTGAGGCAATAATGATGGTAGCAAAGGAATTTCAATTAGCTGGTATCGTATTTGAATCAAATCAAGATGTCCAAATAGGCAATATTACATTGAATGAAGAAATGCCTATTCCGGCTGCAGCAAATCCAATTCCATACAATGAATAAAGGAAAAAAGCGTACAAATTGATGTGCGCTTTTTTCTTTATGTTTCTACATACTTCCAACATTAGAAGTGAATAATAGTACTATTATTCAAAAAAATGATTAGGGATAGATTCAAGGAGGAACTTAGAATGGAAACTTTACCAATCATTCATACAAATATATGGGATGCTTTGTATGCTGTCCCATTAACATTATTACTCACAGAACTAATTAAAAAGCTCACTCCTATATCTAAAGCTTGGATTCCAACAACGGCTAACATAATTGGTTTATTACTTTCTGTTTTTATCGCCCATAGGGGGAACGTTTGGAGTGGGATATTTATGGGCTTTTTTTATGGAAATGCAGCTGTTGGTTTATATGCTTCCTTGAAAAATACGTTTACTATTTATCGAAATAAAGAATAATTCACCTCCATTTACCCCTCTTTTGAGATATAATAGGCAAAAAAGAAGGAGAGGGTGGTTCCATTTGCAAACAGATTACCATAATCACTTGGAAAGAGGAACGCTAACACTTGATTATTTAAAGGAATTTACTAATACAGCAGCGAAAAAAGGGATTGAAGAGTTTGGCATTTCCGAACATGCCTATCATTTTTATCAAACGAAAAATATATTAAGCAATCCTTGGGTAGAAGAGCGAAGATACTATGATATGGCTGATTACCTGCAGCTCTTTCAGGAAGCGTGGAATCAAGATATCCCTGTTAAAATGTCCATTGAAATGGACTATACTCCCGGAAAACACGCTGAAATGAAAAAATTTATGGAAGCCTATCCTTTTGATTATGTGATCGGTTCTATTCATTGGGTGGAAGATTTCGGAATTGATCTTGCTGAATTTCGCAAAGAATGGGACAGGCGAGATACATATTATGTGTATAAGAAATATTTTGATCAAGTGGTTACCTTAGCAGAATCAGATTTGTTTGATATTATTGGTCACTTAGATCTCGTGAAGATTTTCAAGTATGTACCTGAAGATGAATCTTTTCTTCTAGAGCAATACGAACGTGCAACAACTGCATTGGCTAATTCAAAAACATGTGTAGAAATAAGCACAGCAGGACTCAGAAAACCAGTTCGTGAACTCTATCCAGATAAAAGGTTATTGCAAATGTGTTTTAATAAAGGTGTTCCAATAGTTCTTTCATCTGATGCACATGTACCAGAGCATGTAGGTGCGGATTTTGATCAAGCGATAAAACTAGCACAGTCGGTTGGATATACAAAAATCATGACCTTCTCAAAGGGAGAACGTCTAGAAAAGGACCTAGGCTAAAAAATGTCCCGCCTACTGTTGCAGTAGGCGGGACATTTTTCTTCAGAACAAATCTAGTGTCCAGTTTCTTTCGAAGACATTATAAATCTAATGTAATAGCCGAAGAAATATCAGGAATTTGTAGAATTTCATCAATTAGCCTGTTGTCCAAAGTTTGGTCAAATGAAAGCATCATGATGGCTTTCCCACCTTGTAACATACGCCCAACATGCATGGTGGCAATATTGGTTTCGTGTTTTCCAAATATATTACCAAGCTGACCGATAACACCTGGTCGGTCGGTGTGTTGTACATATAAGAGATGTCCTTTTGGAGAAAAGTCAATGTCAAATCCATTCATATGGACGATTCTGGCTCCATATCCTTCAATGAAGGTAGCCCGAACAACCATCCTTATATCTTTTCCTTTAGCCTCTACTTCAATGATATTAGAATAACCATAACTTTCATCGATGTGTTTTTCTCCGTAGCTAATTCCTCGTTCTTTAGCAATAGCGGCTGCATTTACTTCATTAACGGTCGTGTCTACTCTATTACGTAAAAAGCCGGCGATAATGCTTTTGGTCAATATCGAGGTTTCCCACTCTGTAATATTACCGGCATATGTGACAGTAATCTCCTCAACAGGTGTTTTCATTGCCTGAGAAAGAATGGAGCCAACTTTTTTTCCTAGCTGAAAGAAGGGTTGAATTTTATTATAAATCTCTTTTGGAATAGTAGGGAGGTTAATGCTTGTACTTACAGAATGTCCATTTAAAAAGGCGAGTACATCTTTTGATACTTGATTAGAAACGTTATACTGTGCTTCCTTTGTGGATGCTCCTAGGTGAGGCGTGACAATAACTCGTTCATGTAGCACCAAATCTCGGTTCGTTGGTGGCTCGATCTCAAATACATCTAATGCAGCACCAGCAACATGTCCATTATTTAAAAAATGTAAAAGTCCTTCTTCTTCAATAATTCCTCCTCTCGCACAGTTTACTAAGAACACGCCTTTTTTTAGCATGTGAATATTACTTTTGTTTAGTAGCCCTTTAGTATCCTTTGTTAGCGGGGTATGAACAGTAATAATATCAGCCATTTTCATCACTTCTTCGAGTGGAAGGGAAGTAACACTTAATTTTTCAGCCCGACTTTCTGTTAAAAATGGATCATATACAACTACCTTCATGCGAAATGCTAATGCACGCTTTGCAATTTCACTTCCAATTCTTCCAAAACCAACTATTCCTAAGGTTTTTCCGAACAATTCTGTGCCAATAAATTTTTTACGGTTCCACTCTAAGCCTTTAACATTACTGTTTGCCTGTGGAATATGACGTACTAGTGAAGAAATCATCGCGAATGTATGTTCAGCAGTGGAAATAGTGTTTCCGTCAGGTGCATTTATGACTACCACTCCGTGTTTAGTTGCGGCTTGAATATCGATATTATCGACGCCTACACCTGCCCTCGCTACCACCTGTAAATTAGGAAGGGTACTTAACAATTCTTCGTTTACTTGAGTAGCACTCCGAACTAACAGTGCCTGTATATCCTTCGGGTTATAGTTTTCATTATTTCGATATACTTTTATATTATCTGCTTCTAATAAGGGAGCAAGACCATCTGCACTTATTGCATCAGTGACTAATACGTGAAACATTATGATAACCCCTTTCATCATTACGTGTGAAATTTCTGATAATTTAACATCTAGAAATAGGACTGTCAATCATTTTTTGATAGGTCGAACCAATGTAAGCGCTTATTGTTTCTATATTCCTATAAATAGTGAACAGAGTTTCATTGGGCTTTCTTTTTTACTATTTTAAGAGTATAATAGCAATGAATAAATAACATGATCTATCTTCGGGGCAGGGTGAAATTCCCGACCGGCGGTGATGAGGTACATCCTCTAAGCCCGCGAGCCTTTTTTTGGGGGCAGGATTTGGTGCGATTCCAAAGCCGACAGTACAGTCTGGATGGGAGAAGATGGAGGTTCAAGAATGTTAAAAACAATAACGTTTTTAATGTTTATTTGTTGATGCCTTCAAAACTCCCGTTTGTTGAAAAACAAACGGATTTTTTGTGTCAACAATAACTTGAATACTCTTTTTTTCATACGAGGTGGATCTCCAAGAAAAAGGAGAGAAAGAAAAATGAATCAAACAAAACGCATCAAGAAGATGGTCACAGTAGGGATGCTAAGTGGAATATCCTACCTCCTCATGTGGCTGAGCTTCCCGTTACCACTTTTACCACCATTTTTATCAGTCGACTTCAGTGATATTCCAGCATTACTTGCAGCAATTATTTTTGGACCAATGGCAGGTATAACAGTGGAAGCTATTAAGAATCTCTTGCACTATATTGTGCAAGGTAGTATGACAGGAGTTCCAGTAGGACAGCTGGCTAACTTTACGGCTGGAGTATTATTTATATTACCGACGTATTTCATATTCAATAAAATACGTACAACAAAAGGGTTAGGAATTGGGTTAGTAGCCGGTACTATGTCCATGGCTATCTTCATGAGCATCCTAAATTACTATGTGTTTCTACCGGCATTCACTTATTTCCTGAATGTACCTGCAGAATCATCTTCTCAAATGATTAAGGGAATTGTAACAGGAATTCTTCCTTTCAATATTATTAAAGGTTTCATTGTTACTTTCTTATTCTTATTACTATACAAAAAGTTATCAATCTGGCTCGACCGACAGCTGGAAGTGAAAAATATATAAACAAGAAGCCGTACCTTACTTTGAGAGGTACGGCTTCTTGTTGCTAGTAGGGATATAAGGTTTAGTTATTTGAAACATCAGGAATGTCCATATTATCCCACTAAGCAGGTTGGAACATAATAAAAACCGAGATCCATTAGGATCTCGGTTCAGCTTGTAGACAAAGTCTAGTTACTAGGCAGGTCTACAGGCTTTTTTTGTCGAATAAATATAGTAAGTCAGTTTGAGGGGTGTTAAAGATGTTATCAAAACAATCGATGGAAGGGCGCTATCAAGTTTCCATGATAGCTCTTGATCAAATTGTTCCTGAGAACCACCTAGTACGTAAGATTGAAAAGGCCATGGACTTTACCTTTATTTATGATTTGGTGGAAGATAAATATTCTATGGACAATGGGCGGCCAAGCATCGACCCTGTTGTCTTAATTAAAATGGTGTTCATTCAGTATTTATTTGGAATTCGATCTATGAGACAAACAATTCGAGAGATTGAAACCAATGTGGCGTACCGTTGGTTCTTAGGTTTTGACTTTGATCAACCAATTCCTCATTTCTCTACCTTCGGTAAGAACTACATCCGCCGGTTCCAAGATACTGAAATCTTTGAAAACATCTTCTACCACATCTTAAATGAAGCGATGAAAGAAGGATTCGTTGATCCCTCTGTAGCCTTTATTGATTCGACTCATGTGAAAGCCAACGCCAATAAAAAGAAATTTACGAAAGAAGTCGTGAATGTAGAAACAAAGTGTTATCAAGAACAATT
>NZ_CAKJTJ010000019.1 GCF_917563925.1 Sutcliffiella rhizosphaerae | reverse complement strand
TGAAATCACTTGGATACCACCTACATACATTTGATAACAATATTATAAAATAAAAAGGCAGCTGAAAGTTCATTTAACTTTCAACTGCCTTTAATAAATATTGGAGTTTTTCAGTGCCCTCCATGAAATGTCTGGTGTTCTTTTCTCATACTCCCTTCCGCTCAAACACTCTTCTCAATCCTTCACCAAGAATATTAAAGGTGAGAATTAAATAAAGAATTGCCATTGCCGCTGTGAGCGGAATCCAATAGGAAGTATAGATATCCTTTTTTGCCTGCCCTAATAAGGTAGCCCAATTTAAGCTATTATTTTCGATTTTTCCATAGCCCGCATCCACTTGAACAAACTCTTGGGTAACGAATATAGAAAACACACCTAGCTGTCCAACAATCAAGGCGATTCGGCCGAGGTCATAACAAAAGTTAATGATTAGTGTTGGCAACAAGTTGGGAATGTAGTAGTTTTTGGTCATTATTAGAGGAGATACCCCGACTGTAATAGCTGCATCTATATATGGTTCTTTTTTTATAGAAAGTATTTGGTCTTTAATTGTCACACCAACCCTTCCTACTTCAATTAAAGCTATAATAATAATGACTACAATAAATCGATTATCCATAAAGAGTAGGAAAGGTAAATTTAGTAATAGTACTGCAAAGAAAACAACAGGTAAACTTGAAAACATCTGATCGAATGTATCTAGTAAGGAATTAACCATT
Organism: Sutcliffiella rhizosphaerae; assembly: GCF_917563925.1. Taxonomy (GTDB): domain Bacteria; phylum Bacillota; class Bacilli; order Bacillales; family Bacillaceae_I; genus Sutcliffiella_A; species Sutcliffiella_A rhizosphaerae. The sequence goes on along the minus strand of NZ_CAKJTJ010000019.1, from coordinate 66,165 downwards.
CTAATACCAAAAGAGGCCATAACTCCAAGTATAATTCCTACTGCATAACGTATAACTGTAATTAATGTAATAATAAGTAGCGTATCTTTAGCCCCAACCACTAATACACTGATAAGGCTCCTCCCATCACGGTCAGATCCTAAAGGAAATTCTGGAGAAGGAGGGTAAGGTGCTGTTGTTAAACCTCCATCTTCTAAAAATGTTACCCTTCCTCCTTCTAATCCTTCTTGAATGGATGGAAAAAATGGGAACACAAAAGTAACTACCAACAATAGGAGGAGCATAATGCCTCCTAGTTTTATATAGAAATTCTGCAACATACAGCTACCTCCTATCTACTAAGCTTCCATGTGAAAAATAATCGAATAAAGTGGGTGCATAAAATGGTAAGTAAAAAACAAAGTCCGATGCCAAGGATTAAAGCCGCCTCATAATTTGGAGGCATAAATGGCCTTATTGTAGTTTGAACACCACCTAAAGCAATAAACAAACGATAAGCCGCACCTTGATAATTTCCAAGATACTCCACCATTAGTAGATTTGACAGGATAATAATCATCACTGTTGGAATATGACGATTTAAGTCTCGGAAGCTGTTGCGAAGCATATGGCGGTTTATTACTTGGCGAAACGTCAACCCTTTTGATTTTGCAACTTTGATATAGTCCTTCCCATCTTGTGCCAGCAGGGAAACAGACATTATTCTTGCTACGTACATGATTGGATATAGGGAAATTAAAAATACAATGACCCAAACATTGTACCAATTTGATTGACTAAAAAGACCCATGTTAGGAATAAACTTAAGAGCTAAAAAGAATGCGAAAATGACAAGAAAAAAATCAGGAATAGATTGAAATAACCAAGTAGTCCCGTTTCCAAAGATATTGGTCTTAGAGTAAGTGTTTCGATAATCAAAGATCCCCTTTACCATTCCCAGAATAAGACTAATAAAAAAGGCAGGAATTACTACCTTTAAACTCTTAGGAAAATAATGCATCAGTTCATCTTCTACACTTTTATTTTGATATTGCGTTCCACCAAGTGATCTTTCTTGACCAACAGTTTTGAAAAAATTGAGCACATTTGATCTATACTCATCCATGCTAAAGTAATATTGATAATCTATTACCTGTCCCACACCTTCAGCAGTAATCAGTGGTGTTCTAGGAAACATAACTATAAATACAAGTACCAAAACAGCCAACAACACAGCGATGGATATTTTAGATAATTCTTTTCCCATAGCTCCCCCTTAAAAATATTTATACTATTCTTTCTTTTCTAAATAATAGCACAAAAATATGATAAAAGGACTATATAAATCAGTAAAACGTAACCATCCCTCTTTCCTTTCCATAAAAAAAGTGGTAAGGAACTCTCACATTCCCCCCACCCTTATCTCATAAAATACTATCTCCGAAACGCAACTAGCTTTTTATTTATTTCACTCGTTTGCTTATAAACTTCTTGGTAAATAACGAATAGGCGTTTGTATTTCTCCACATTATCTTCTATTGGATAATACTCCTTCTCAACCTTCAAGAATTCTTCTGCACAATCTTTTAATGAAGTAAACCAACCGCATCCATAGGCTGCTAGTATAGCTGCTCCCATACCTGGACCTTGTTCGCTGGACATTTTCACTACTTTCGCGTTAAAGATATCGGCTTGCATTTGCAGCCATTCCTCATTTTTTGTTCCGCCACCTGTCGATACAACTGTATTTATTTCTTTGCCATGGTCACGGAAAACCGTAATGGATTCATGCAAGGAAAAAGTAATACCTTCCATTATCGCACGAACAAAATCTTTCCTCTCATGAGAACCGTCCATCCCAATAAAACTAGCACGAATGGAGGAGTCAGCATATGGAGTTCTTTCCCCAACAAGATACGGAGTAAATAATAGTCCGTTTGAACCAACTGGAACCTTCCCTACCTCGCTTACAAGTTCTGCAAAGCTCTCGTTTTTAGCAAAAACATCTTTGAACCAGCTGAGGCTATAGCCCGCTGCAAGCGTAACTCCCATCGTGTAATACGCATCTGGTGCTCCATGATTAAAATAATGAACCTTGCCGTGAAAATCTTTTGTGTTCTCTGTCTCATAAGAAAGGACTACACCTGATGTTCCGATGCTGCACAGGGTGGTCCCTTGCTCCAAAATACGAGATCCAATAGCACCACAGGCATTATCCGCACCACCTGCAAACACTTTAGTTGACATGGATAACCCTGTTGCCTCAGCCACTTCCACGGTAATTTTTCCTACCTCTGCAGTAGATTCAACCAATGGGGGACAAAGCTTTTCATCTATATCTAGTAGATTACAAAGCTCTTTACTCCATTTATTTTCCTTAAAATCTAATAATAGAGTTCCAGATGCATCTGAATAATCCATCTCTATCGAACCTGTCAGCCTGTAGCGTAAATAGTCTTTTGGTAATAGAAAGGTTTTCGCGTTTGCATATATTTCTGGTTCATGCTCTCTTACCCAAAGTAGCTTTGGTAAGGTAAATCCCTCTAAGGCTGGGTTTTGGGTGATTGATAGTAAACGTTCTTCTCCTATTAACCGATATATCTTTTCGCATTGTTCGGTCGTTCTGGTGTCGTTCCAAAGAATAGCAGGTCGTAACACTTCATTGCTCCGATCAAGTAATACCAATCCGTGCATCTGACCGGAAAAACTAATTCCCTCAATGTCTTCTATCTGCCCATCGAAATGATGAACAAGTTCTTGTAACCCAACCACCGTTTGATCTACCCATGTGTTTGGATCCTGTTCACTGTAGCCTGTTTTCTCCTGAATTAGTGGATAGTCCTTCGAGATTTCCTGTGCCACAGTTCCCTTTTGATCGACAAGCAAAATTTTCACAGCACTTGTGCCTAAATCAATCCCAATGACATATTTCATGAAGTTCCCTCACTTATTTTCCTGCAAAAGCAGTTAATAAATATTGGTTAATGATAGCTTTCGTACTTTCTAAACGACCAGATTGTTGCTGTACTTCGCCAAGCCCTAACGCATGTGCTTCTAGCTGATGAAGGTTCGTATTCCCGTTTACTATCTCTAACCCAATACCCTCTTGGTAACTGCTATAACGACTTTCCATCACTCTATCTAGCACTTTATCATCTAGTAACTTTTGAGCAACCTTTAGTCCAACAGCGAAAGCATCCATACCAGCAATATGAGCGTGGAATAAATCTTCTGGCTCAAAGGATCCTCTTCTAACCTTTGCGTCAAAATTCAATCCCCCACGACCTAAACCACCATTTTTAAGAATTTCAACCATTGCAAGAGTTGTAGAATACAAGTCTGTTGGGAATTCATCTGTATCCCAGCCTAGTAACGGATCCCCCTGATTAGCATCTACAGAACCTAGCATGTTATGTACACGCGCATAGTGCAATTCATGCTCAAAAGTATGTCCAGCCAATGTTGCATGATTGGCTTCGATATTGAATTTGAAGTAATCCTGCAATCCATAATGTTGTAAAAACGCATAGCCAGTTGCTACATCAAAGTCGTACTGATGTGTCGTTGGCTCTTTCGGTTTTGGTTCAATTAAAAATTGAGCATCAAAGCCAATTTCTTTTGCATAATCCACTGCCATATGCAAAAAGCGTCCGAGATTATCCATTTCTAGTTTCATATTTGTGTTTAACAAGGTTTCGTATCCTTCACGACCACCCCAGAACACATAGTTTTCCGCACCAAGTTCCTTCCCGACTTCCAATCCTTTTTTAATCTTTGCAGCAGAATACGCAAATACATCTGCATTATTGGAAGTAGCCGCTCCATGCAGGAAACGAGGATGAGTAAAATTATTTGCCGTATTCCAAAGGAGTTTCGTCTTACTTGTTGTCATGTAATCCTTTATCATCGCTACAATTGTATCTAAATTTTGATTGGATTCCTTTAAGGAGCTTCCTTCTGGAGCTATGTCCACATCATGAAAGCAGAAGAATGGAATGTCTAGCTTTTCAAAAAACTCAAATGCCGCCTCAACTCTTGCCTTCGCTAAATCCATTCCAGAAAATTTGTCCCAAGAACGGATCATTGTCCCGGTTCCGAATGGATCAGAGCCATCCATCGTGAAGGTGTGCCAGTAAGCAACTCCAAACCGTAATATTTCTTCCATTGTTTTGCCGTTTATTTCTTCCTTAGGATTATAAAATTTATATGCAAACGGATTGGTAGAGTTAGAGCCCTCAAAATTAATTTTGTTAATATTCGAAAAATAAGACATAGTATATCCCCCTTTAAAAATAGATAAATGCTTACATTCGATTATAGCAACGCTTTATTAGTTTGTCTAACGGATAAACTAAGTATAATTATTACTTAATAAATGGTAAACTAATAAAAAATGATAGGTGGATCGGAGTACAGTTATGAAAATGGTTCATACATACAATCAAAAAGTAGTTCGAAAAGGAAATAAATCGTTGGTGCTTCAAACTATTCAAGAATTGACTCCTATATCACGAGCAGATGTTGCCAACAAAACAGGACTAAATAAGGGGACTGTCTCCTCACAAGTACAAGAACTTTTAAATGAAAACTTAATTGTAGAATCAGGTCCAGGAACTTCAAGCGGCGGACGTAGACCTGTGATGCTCCTATTTAATGAAAAGGCTGGGTACTCCATAGGTGTAGACATCGGGGTCAACTATATTCTTGGAATCCTAACAGATTTTCAGGGAAACATCTGTAAAGAGAAAATGAGTCGTTTTGAAGGATTAGGTTTTGACGATATTAAAATGGAATTATTTCAGATAATAGATGCATTAATTTCTTCTGCCCCAGCAAGCCCTTATGGAATTATTGGCATAGGCGTAGGTGTTCCTGGCACAGTCAGTACAGATGGGGAAATTCTTTTATCTCCAAATTTGAATTGGAGAAACATTCATTTAAAAGAAGTCATGGAAACGAAATACAATGTGCCTATACTTATTGAAAATGAAGCAAATGCAGGTGCATACGGTGAGAAAAAATTCGGGGTAGGGAAGGATTGCGAGAACATTGTCTATGTAAGTGTAGGAATCGGAATTGGTGTTGGGCTTATATTAAATGGTGCGCTTTATAAAGGTTTCCATGGATTTTCTGGTGAACTTGGTCATATGGCAATTGAAGTGGATGGAAAACAATGTAGCTGTGGTAATAGAGGTTGCTGGGAATTGTATGCCTCTGAACATGCATTGGTACAGAATGCCAAACAAAGTAACATCAAGGACGAAAATGACAAAGCGCCTACTTTAGAGGTATTAAATCAACTAGCTGAAGTTGGGAATCTAGATGCAATCGAAGAATTTACACGAATAGGTAAGTACTTGGGGATAGGAATTACGAACATTATTAACATTTTTAATCCGGAGCAGGTGATCATCGGCAATCGGCTTGCCTCTTCCTCCAAGTGGTTGGAAGCAACATTAACAAACATGCAAGAACTTTCGTTAAAAACACATCAAAAGGATCTGCGCATCGACTTCTCAAAATTGTCGATGCATTCGACTGCCTTAGGTGTTGCAGCTTATGCTAGTGAAAGCTTTTTAACCATTGATCTACAGGATTTTAATTATTGAATTTGAACTACAAATACACACTAAAAGGGAGGTTACCCCTCCCTTATTTGATGACATCAAGCAAAGTAGCCTTAAAGCTTTCATACACATAGCTCCATAGCTTTTCTTCGCTACTGTATCTTTCTCGTAAAGTTGCGATGACTTCCTTTTGTTTTTCTGGAAAAGCAGGATCTTCCTTTGGCGGTAAGGCACTACGAAGATCGTCAACTATTTGTTGAACTTCAGGTGCTCGTGGTCCCCATTTCCCGATGAGCTCTCCTTGTGTATTGAAAATCAAAATCATTGGAATAGCGCGTCCTCCGTTTGTTAGGTGGCGGTCGATTAAACTAGTATCCTCATCTCGTAAGGCAACATGAACATCTATATTTGCTGACTCTGCCACTTTTCGAATAACCGGATTGATCATCATCGCATCGCCACACCAATCCTCTGTAATAGTTAACAGCTGAATTGGCTTCTCCATCAACGCTTCCGAAAGTCCGTCGTTAGGCAACTGGAAGTTCTCATAAACAGTAAAGCTTTCTTCTTTTAACATACTCATTTCATCCATATAGGTTTGAATGGACTTACCTTCTTGAAAAAATTGATATTCAGGTTTCATGTTATCCCTCTTTTCTAATCACTGTAAGTAGTATACTTCTTACAATTCTATATGAAAAGAAATCTACTTGACAAAAAATTAGTCTTACAGCATATTAGTAAGTAATTAACCACTTACTAATTAGGGGGTATTTCCACTATGGCTAGACCTCGCGAGTATTCGGATGAGCGAATTTTCCAAGGAATTCATACAGCGTTAGGCAAATATGGCTACGCAAAACTGACATTAGATACTATTGCAAAGGAAGCCAATATCTCACCTGCCTCACTTTCCAAACGATTTGGTTCTAAAAAAAACGTCCTCCTCTTCTATATGGATACCGTAATAAATATCACAAGCCAAAGCTTTGCTGTTACTCGCTCAAAACCTGGCTCTAGTTTAAATGCTATAAAAACACTTTTCATTCAATCACTAGGTAAAGTAGATGATGCGAAGACACTTGCAAATATTACTTCACTATTTATTGAATCTGTTTCAGACACAGATTTACTGGAGCGCTCCAAACAGAGATTGCAGTTAATTGATGAAGAGGTGCAATATTTTCTTCAGGCAGCTATTAAGAACGGAGAACTTATAAATCTCACTAACCATGAAGTTGGAACGACAGCTCGTGTTCTTCAAGCAGCGATTGCAGGGTCACTCATGATTTGGCTCAATGATAGCTCTCGAACCTTGGAGGAATGGCTAGATGATTGCTTTGATAAAATTTTGAAAACAAAGGAGTGAATACCATGCCAATTATTGAAGTGAACAGTATAAAGCTTTATTATGAAATAAACGGAACAGGAGAACCCATTATATTTACCCATGGCCATTCTATGTATCATAAGCAATGGGATCCCCAAGTAAAACCGCTGTCTAAAAACTATCAGACGATCGTTTGGGATGTAAGGGGACATGGGAATTCTAGCTTACCACTTGGCGATGTAGATCCAGAAGATTTTTCAAGAGATTTAATCTCCCTACTCGACTATCTTGGAATCGAATCAGCAGTCTTATGTGGCTTATCCATGGGTGGACATATTTCCATTCAAACTGCTGTGCGTTACCCAGAAAGAGTAAAAGGACTAATTTTGATTGGCACCCCATTTACAAATAGCTTTAATTGGTTTGAAAAATATTCTACACCAATTAGCAAGCTTAGTTTACGTTTTATACCGTTTCACTACACGTCAAAATGGACAGCAGATATCATCTCCAAAATCAATCCGGATAACCATGCATTTGTAATGGAGGCTTTCTCAAAAATGACGAAAGATAATTTCCTACGTCATTGGTCAGGCAATTTACGAATGGAGAGCAGACATGATTTACACAAAATCCAGTGCCCAACCATGATTTTGCATGGTGATAAAGATAATATGGTAGGAAGACAACAGCAATATTTGGCAAAAAATATTATGGATGCGGAATTTTTTACGATTACCAATGCCCATCATTTGACAAACCGAGATAATCCTGAGGAAGTGACAGATTATATTACTCAATTTATGAATAGATGGGAATAGTATTTTTCCCATTAAATTCTTGAATATGTGTTTGAATGCGTTGTAGGGCAATTACGGAGTCCTCAATAAATTCACCTTTGTTCAGCATAATACATTGTGCACGGCTACCTAAATAAACATCGGAAATCTCTGCACGAGTCGGTTGCCCATATTTCGTTAAACTTTCGAGGACTTGTGTTGCCCAAATGACGGGGATGTGGGCTGAATGCGCTATTTTTAATATTTCTTCTTGAACGGTCGCCATTTGCTCAAAACCTACTTCCACCGCCAGGTCTCCTCTTGCAATCATAATACCAAATGCCGGCAAGGTCAGCCCTTCTTTCAAAATAGCAGGCAGCCTAGTTACAGCATCCTTCGTCTCAATTTTGGCGATTAGTGGGATGTTTCGTGTTGTCAGCATATTTAATCTCTCATGAACCATCCGCAAATCTTTTGCTTGATGTACAAAGGATACCCCTATAATGTCTGCATATTTAGAAATGAATTGGAGATCGTGCAAGTCCTTTTTTGTAATGGCAGCAACATTAAGAAATACTAATGAATCTGGAAAATTAATCCCTTTCCCTTCCTTTATCGTAAATGTCTTCCTATTTTTAGAGGTTATTTGAATATCAATATATCTCTCTTTCATTTCCAATACGAACCCCTCTACCCTACCATCATCAATAGACACCCTGTCATTTACTCGAATATTATGAAGTGTTTTTGGTAGATTTACAGATACAGTGGCAGGAAGTGTAGCAGTAGCACCATGTCCTAAATACTCCTCTTGTCTATGAATCCTTAAAATTTCCCCGTAGCGAACTCTTAGCTCAACCGGGACCATTTCTATATTTTTTACTAATAAAGAACCTAATCTGGAAGTGATTTTTGAATTCTCATCGATTGAAACAGATTCATGAATGGAAGCTAGGAAACTCTCATCATCTACTATCTTCACAATAATAAAAGTTACATCATTTAGCTCCAGCTGTTCTCCTATTTTATATTGTAAAAAATCAATGGTTGTATCAACCGCCAAAACAAAAGGGTACTTTCCTTTTCTAACTGTCGTTATCTCATCACTTTTCGTAATCAGTCCCACTTGGCTCACACTATTTTTAATTTTAATCTTCAATTGCTTTTGCTCCCGCCTAAACTTTCCTAAGCGAATTTTAGGTCCAGCCAAATCCATATATATTTTACAAGAATGAGTGACTTGTGTATTCAACAGCTTTATTTCTTTAATAAATTCCTCCCAAACTGCAGAGTCGTCATGTGCACAATTTATTCGGGCTATATTCATACCTGCTTCCATTAGTTTCCTAAAGATTTCACGGTTTTTCAGCATGCTGACATCTAAGGTGACCATTACTGGAAAGAAGCCGTTTTCCTGATGAAAATGAACCTTCTTTTTATTTGTGTCTAATTGTTTATCTGCTTCTTGAGGAGTAATGGGCTTCTGTTCCAATGCTTTTTCCTGTCTGGCTATTATTTGCCGCAAACTATACATAACTGCTTTATGATTTAATGTAATACCTCCTTTCAGTAGTACCTTTTTCCATTCTTCCATTCCATATTTTCTACAAACTAAATATGCTAAAAGGTTCTCATAGCTTTTCACTTTATTTTCAGTCATTCTTCCTTTTGGTAAATGCTCCAATAAGTAATATCTTATTTTTTCAAGTATCATCTGTATTGAGCTTTCTTCCATTCCGCTCCCTCCTCTCCAGGTTGATAATGGGTACACAACTATCGCCGCATAGCAAAAGCTGCGGAATCTGTGTTAAAATCCCTGTTTTCATATGGATTTCCCATAACATATCGAAGCGGTAAATCGGCCAAATTTTTGGGACATTCCTAGCACCAAGCTCTTTTGCGAAAAGCGGTAAGGTGGCATGAGACCAACAAACAAGGACTATCTGATTGTTAAAAGTAGGATTCGTTTTAATTTCTTCTGCTGCCTTCACATACTCGTATTTCAAATAAACTGTATTCATTGCAATACTTGGATTCAAGTACACCATTTCACTTATTAACGGGGCCACCGTTTGAACCTTACGGACACTACTATCTCCTGGACCTACCCCAGCAGCATAAATTCCTTTCATACTTGGATATCTCTGTATTAATAAATTGGAAAGCATACAAGCTCTATATTTTCCTATTGGGCTTAAACCATCATTATCAGCTTTTTCTGCGTGACGAAACATTACAACTTTATATGGTGCCATCTATGCCCGTCTCCTTTTATAAAGATCCATTTTCCCTATATACAATTTATAATAAGAAAACCAAAATATTACCTAATTTCTTTCACATACAACAAAGGACGGTTCAAAAAGTCATGATTAATGGATAATTTACAGCCCCTAAAAAAATTGTTGTGTATAAAGGCATGTTCGTTTTCTACACCATTGGACCAGGGAAACCTTGGAAACTTAGAATATACTTGCATTTCAAGGAGGCTTCGTCTGTTGCTACAATCAAAAAACTGCCTTTCTGTCCACTTTACACAAATAAAGTATCCATAAAGGCAGGGTAATTATCACTATTCAATTTTAGGGACTTTATAAAATACCCTTTTCGCTTATTGCTCTATTTCAATAACTCTCTTCTCTTCATGTGACTGTCTAATAGCATCAAGGACTCTTTGAACCCCATGCCCTTCTTCAAATAGAGGTAAATCAGGATTAATATTGTTTTCTGAAATTGCTTGATGGACTTCATTTAGTGAACGATAAAACGCATTGTAATACCCAGCTGCAACAGGATTCATGCCTTCTGGAATTGGCAACTCTGCCTCTAGTGCTACTTCCTCTAATGGTTCGTTTCCGAGACCCATCAATACTTTATTGTCCTGAGACATCTTTATCGTACCCTCTGTCCCATACACGGCAAGTTCCCAGCCTTCTGCGTGACGGACAACAATGTTGGAACCGATTGAAAACGTCCCGCCACCAACAAAATTTCCAATAGCTTGGAATGCATCGTCTGCCGTACGAATTTCTATCTCTCCATTTTCATCTGTAAATTCTGGTACATGTGTACTCAACTGACCCGAAATAGACGCTACTTTATCATTTGTCCACCACAATAAAGAATCAATTAGATGAGATCCGACTGCGCCAAGCATTCCTCCTGCTTGATCCTTCTGACTTAACCAGCCACGTTTACTAGTAGCATATCTTTCGTAACCTGCAATATTCAGGGAAAAATCCACATGCATTAATCTGCCTATTTTTCCACTGTCTATCAACTGTTTCACTACTTGTCTAGCAGGTAAAAAGCGATATTCAAAATTAATAAAGCCCAATTTCCCAGCTATATTTCTCGCTTCTATCATATTTTCCGCTTCATTGGAATCAAAGGACATTGGTTTTTCACACAATACATGACTGCCTTTTTCCAACGACTTTACTACCATCTCATGATGTAACAATGGAGCAGACGCAACAGAAACAAGATCGAGCTCTTCCTTCTCCAGCATGTCCTGCCAGTTGCCATAAACATTCGTGACTCCTGTTTCTTCTTTTATATCGTCCAAACGTCCTCTTGCTACACTCGCAATAGCGACTACATCAAAACCCGGATGGCTTTGCATAACAGGAGCATGTACTTTAGCTCCAAAACCCGTACCAATAATACCGACTTTAATTTTGCTCATGATCATACCCCTTTACATCAATTCCTTGTTTAATTTCGACAAACTTCTACCATTTCCTTTGTCCTTTTTGGTTTAAACTGTTGATAAGATAAAAAACTATTATTTCGAGGGTGAATAAACAGATGGAACATCCATTAGAATCGCTTATTATTACCGGGAGATTTTCTGAAGCAAAAGACATTTTTCATAACATGACTGAGGAGGAATCCTTTGATAAGTTAGTTGAATTCACTTTTGATACGTTAAGTATTACGAACTATTCATTTGTTGTATCCCTCCTATCGGAAAACGAAAATGAACAACTTCATGATCTGGCTTACTTACTATTGTCTCAGCCACTTTGTCATATCGAAGGAGCTTATCAATCAGCTTTGCATCATGCCAAAAAGGCAGCGGAGTTAACCGACTATCAAGACGTTGGATTTATGGAAAACCTCTTGTTTCTTCATAGCGTTCCTGACAAAGTTTTGAGAGATGCGGAAGCGAAGGAAATAGCAACGAAAATACTTGCCATCGATCCAAAAAATCAAGTAGCAAAACAAACGATGAAGGAACTAATCAAATAAAAAACCTGCGCATCAGAAGTTTCATAAGATGCACAGGCTTTTCTTTTACTTTTAGTCGCGGTACTTCAATGCCATCCCTTTTAAAAAGTTTCTAGCAAATTTATCTCCACATTCTTTATAATTCTTATGACCTTTTTTTCTTAAAAGCGCTCCAAGCTCGCTTTTCGTAATCCCTACACCAGCTTCACCTAAAATATCGATAATATCATCGGTCGTATAGGCTAAAGCTATTTTCACCTTTTTCAAAAGAATATTGTTAGCAGGCTCATCAGAGAAAGCTGGTCTCTCTGGCTGTCCAGGCTTCGGCTCCTGTTTCCCCCTCTTGAACGTAATAAAACCATTCAAGAATGACTCCAGCCTTTTGTTATTAACTGGGATAATGTCCCCTGCTTCCACTGCATCCTCATACTCTTCTTCCGACTCAAAATCTCTTGTATTTGTAAGGATTTTTCGGACTTCCTCGAGAGTTACTTCCACGCCACCAAGCTCGAAAATCTCCACCATTTCCTTGTCCTTTAGGTCAAGTGCATATCTTAGTCTAATTAGAATGTCATTGTTTGTCATAATTTTACTCCTTTAATTAAATGTCGCTTTTATCATTCTAACAGAAAAGGCGTGCGAACTCACATAGCAACCGAGAGCTTTGATAGTGGCTAGGATTTATTAATTGGGGTTTGGGATTTAATATTAGTTAATTGGGATTAATTACCTCTTCGGATTAATTATCGTGCATTTCGGATTTAATATTCCTTATTTCGGATTTATTCTCCTATTTATTGGTCCTCCAGCAATGAGAGTCCATAGTTTGGCATCAATTCCGCGTGTTTTCGCATCAACTTGTGGAAGTTTCGCACCAACTTTTAAAAATCTGGTATTATCAAAAAGGATTTTACAGTTACTCACGTAGAACTAGGTAGTAGCGCAAAAATAATAAGGTGAGGTGTACTTTAATGAAAAATAACGAGGATATTTTATTTGTCCCGAATGGCTCAGGTCGCACGTATAATATGGGTTCTTTGTCAAGTGTGTTTTTTGCAGATGGTGAGGAAACGAATAATCGGTACAGCGTTTCTGAATGGTGGTTAGATGCACATAGCGATGGACCTGGTCCGCATTCTCACGAGGAAAATGAAGAGTTGTTTTATGTCCTAGAAGGTGTGATGACTTTTCTCATTGGAGACAACACGTTTGAAGCTCCTAAAGGTTCATTCCTTCGTATACCTGCAAAAACAATCCACGATTTTACGAATAAAAGTGTTCTCAATATTTTTATACCAGGTGGATTTGAAGAAAAGATGCCTAAGATTGTGCAATGGTATCAGGATAATCAAAATAGATTGGAATAACTTTTCTTTTCACACATAAATCAGGCGGTTCTTCAATAAATAAGGAAGCAGTTAGAAAAGTCCCCACTGCTCCCTTCATTTCCTTTCTTTATTTAAGGAAACCATTTTCTCCACAGCAATTCTCTTAACTACCTGCTCAGAGACCCTCCACACCCTTTAGCTTTTACGCCTGTGATGCAACAGTATATATATGGATATTCTTAATGAATTCTTTTGAATTCATTAGTGATTCCATATTACCGCCCATTACTTAAATATCATGTAATACTGTCTCTTTTTTGCCAAAATAGCAATTTTGGTATTTTTTATTACTTAGCCGTATAATTTCTTTATTTTCAAACGTCTTTTTATCGAAAGTACAGTACATTAGGAGGAAAATAATATGGATCAAATAAATAATATTAACAAGTTTTTAGTAGAGGAAGCTCGAAAGTTAAGAAATGAATTTGCAGAAATAGTTTCAGTTTATTCATCAGATCTATGGAATTATTGTAAATACGTCACTAGTTCCCCTTGGGATGGAGAAGATCTTTATCAAGAAACTATGATAAAAGCTTTTGGATTACTTCCCCAACGATGGAGTGATATTACAGACAAAAAATTCTACTTATTCAGAGTCGCAACAAATACTTGGCTCGATCAGTGTAGAAAGCTAAAAAGAGAAATAGGAACATTAGATGAAGTACCTGAACCAAATCTTGATTTTTCGGATCGTTTATTTCTAGAAGAAATCCTAACATCGTTAGAATCGAATTTAACCCCTAAACAAACAGCAGCATTCCTATTATTGGATATTTTTCAATTTAGTGCAGAAGAAGTAGCTGGGATTGTCAAAAGCACTCCTGGAGGTGTGTATTCAGCCGTGCAACGTGCCCGAAGAAAAATAGCTTCTGTGGATTTTTCGATAAACAAAACGAAAATAAATACTCCAGGTCATAACGTAACCATCCAAGCCTACTTAGAAGCCTTTAATAATGGAGATTTAAATAGCATGTTAAAATTATTTAGTGAGCAAGCACAAAATGAAGCGTTTTTTGGTTTCCAAGAATTTTCTAAAAATGAAATGCTGAAAGGGTCTCTAAGATTTGGTTTGCCTGGCCATAAAGCTAAAGAAATCATTCTATGGGGCAAACCAGTAATTATTGTGCTAACGAATGGTGATCATGGTCTTGAACTACATGACATTCAAATGCAAGAGATTGAAAATGGAAAAATAGTAAGTCATAAAAGTTATTTCTTCAGAAAAGAATTTATTTTAGCTGCAGCAGAAGAACTTGGATTAAAGGTACAATTAGTAAAACCACCAGTAAATTGGAGCTAAGTTTTTAGGGATGACAATGGTTGTCCCTTTTTTGTTTTTTCAAAAGGTTTTTTTTCATTATCATGGACCCTTCACTAACAACCTAGCAATTTGTTATTAACACTATGCCAAAAATAAAAAGAGGTACATAACAACAGAGTCCCAAAGCCTATAGGCTTAAAGATGCCTCTTTTACATAAGGGCTTTTGTTCTTCGTCGAAAAGTTTGCTACAAATGTTATTCTTTCTTTAAACTATCGAGTAACACATAACCGAAAATCAAACCTACTACTGTTGTTACATCTAAATGTACTATTTGCATTGTAAACGGGAGGTAGAAACTTGAAGTTGAAAAGGAAAGTGGTGGAACAATTGCAATATATAGAGTAGGGAGACCGATTGTTAATAACTTTATCCAATTAACTGACCATTCTTTTTGCTCTTTTATTTCTTTTAACAATTTTGGTAAGCGCAGCAATATCCCAAGCAATATTGGAAATAATGTGGCATAGATAACTGCAGGTAACATATTGAAGTTCATTCGTGCCTCATTTATTAAATGATCTTGATACATTAAACCAAAATAGAAAACACTCCCAATAAATAACGTCCAGAAAAAATACGTAATAAATTTTCTCATCACAGGCCTCCTGTATTTTATTTCCACTCACTTACTATACGGTACGTAAATCATAAAGTTTCTCTTTTTATAAACTATTTTTTCAATTAGCTTTCAAGCAGAGTCAATTTCGTCCTTCTCTTATTTTGTAATTATATGTTAAAATATGTTAAACAACTTTACATATTTTTGATTTTAAAAATCCAAGAATTAACTGGTCCCATATTTAAAAAGGTTGCTCAACAAAAGAAATTCAACATAAATGTAGTATCTCAAAACTAAAGGGGAGTGGAGTGTTACATGTTAAAAACGTATGACTATCGGAAGAAATATCCAGAAACTTACTTACCTAAAAAAGAAGAGCTAGTGATTCAGCCACTACCAGAGCTGAAATATGTTTCACAGCGAATGGTCACCTCTTACAATATGGATTGGGATGGGAGACCGGAACCTATCGACGAAAGATGGCTAGCTTGGAAAGTTGTCAATCAGATAAAACAAATCTCTAAAGTAGAGCTTGAATATAAATTCAAACTAATGCCACCAGAATATATTTGGCATGAAAAGACTACCGATGGTAAGTGGGTGGTAGATCAAATGATGTTAGTATCAGATCGCGCTACCGAAGAAATGTATGAACGAGCAAAAGAAAAAGTAAAGAAAAAATTGCGTGTAAAGGATTTACCTACGATTTCATTTGTGAAGCGCCCTCCTACCTTGACTGCACAAAAGCTTCATGTTGGTCACTATAAGGATGTGGAAAAAGTTTATGAAACTATGAAAAGTGAAATGCATAAACGAGGGTATCAGCCGATAGGACAATGGCGTGTAATCTACTTACATCCCGCAATGGATTGTTATCCAGCTCATAATTGTAAGACAGTCGTATCTGTTGATGTTGCTAAGAATTAAGAACAGGTAGCTCTCACACTTTTTTACTATTAAAATTATTTTTCAACGCCTCCTAATGTTTTCTTTTGATTTTAGGAGGCTTTTTTGTCTAATTACATGAGATTCCTGCAACATTATCAGTATACCTATTCCTATGGTCAATCTTAACCTTCTCCCTGTTTTCGAAAAATATTTAACGGATATATTAAGCAATGTTCAAGAAAATAGCCAAATATTAACCGAAAACATTTGATTAAGTCTAATACCTATACAATATCTTTACGTTGTATTAACCTCCCAGTGAGTGTTTGTTTTACTAAAAAGTAAAGATCTAACATCAAGTACCGATAAAATAATTAAGAAAATAATATTTAATCTATATAGGGAGATTTTAAATATGTCTAGGTTTAATACGTTATTTAGATTTATTATTATTGGGATGATTATTGGAGGCTTTTTAGGATTGGTATTAGCCTATTTTAAATATGGCATAGGTTTATTCGAAATCTTAGATGGTGAAAGTCCTTGGGATGGTTATGAGGAAAGAGCAGGCCGAGAACTATTCTGGGGGTTCATTGTAGGTGGTATTTTTTATGGGGCAGTTGCATACATAATAGCTATTATATTTCGAACCAACGCTGGTAAGCATATTATCCAATTCTTTAAAGCAAAGTTTTGAGAGAGAAATATGTATATTACTGTAATAGCTCATCAAATAACCACCCACATGTATCCAATGGGTGGTTATTTATTAAGGCTGAAGAATTTATTTTGTGAACAATCGATAGAACAAATAGATGAATGAAAAATAAGAAATAATAGACAACTATAAACATCAACCAAGCATGTTGAAGAATTGACCCTTCTAACGGTGTCATTATAAAGAGCAGGATAAACAGAGAAAAAGAAAAGATTAACCAAATAAATATGACGATAAACATCTTGTCCCATTTACGGTGCTTCATGAAGGATTTTTCTTTCTTGGCGTAATTATACAACAGTTGATTACAAGCAAACAAAACGATAGAGATAGAAACGACAACCACTAGTGTTTTTAGGATGCTATCTTCCATTGTCAGTAACTAATTATCTATATTAAAGTCTGCCACTATAGCAAAAATAATTAATACTAAAAATACCAATGACTGTTTTATCCTATAAAATTTCACGTGTTTTCCCCTTATTCAAAAATTAGAACGCCTCCAAATAATCATCAAGGTCATGAGGATGTACTTTCATACATACTCCAATTCGTGTATACAACTGGAAAATTACTTCATTGATTATTTGCTCCTTCGAAAAAGAAGTATGGCCATCCCAGAGCTCAAATAGAGACATTAATGTGTTAATATCAAGACTATCTGGAGAAGAACAAAACGCATAGGTAAAATCATAAACTATGGGACCAATCAATGGTGATGGGTCAATAATTCCTTGTAATTGATTTTCCTAGTAGACTAAATTATGAACTCCCGCATCTCCGTGTAAATAAAACTTCTCATCATAAGAATGATATTTTTTCATTTCATTTACTAGGCCTTCTACTCTTTTATGCTCTTTTTCAGGAAATAAATTGCCAATGTTCTCTTTGGCAATCTCTAAACTAGATTGATTAAAATCTGACCAGGATTTTCTAGGTATTCCATTCACTCTTCCCCATGGG
This sequence comes from Sutcliffiella rhizosphaerae, assembly GCF_917563925.1. GTDB lineage: Bacteria > Bacillota > Bacilli > Bacillales > Bacillaceae_I > Sutcliffiella_A > Sutcliffiella_A rhizosphaerae. The sequence goes on along the minus strand of NZ_CAKJTJ010000019.1, from coordinate 48,438 downwards.
ATATCCTTTTCTATTCTTTTGTAGTTATTAAATAATTGTTTTATTAAAATAGTCATCCATGCTACTTTAGACCCTCGATTAACATGTGTTTGTCCTGGAATATGCGTATATACAATATATTCTTTTGTTTCATCTGCATACAGCACATTAGGTAACAATTTTACTTCTTTGTATGCATGGAAAAACTCCTGAGTTGGAATGATAATTTTTGGGTCATCTATTTTTACCACATATGTTGGTTTTTTATTTACTATGATCGTATACAAAACCCCATTGGTTGTACCGCTTTTTAACCGTTTTAACTCGATACTTCCATCCTCTAATAAATCATTATTCCTTAACAGATCTACAATTTGATTCATTTTCTCCATCTTTAATCCTATCCTCCGAAAAGCTGGGAGCTTTTACAAAACTTAAACTAACAAAGGCAGCTCATAATGACATTGCCATTACATAAATATATATAAAATAAACCACAGGAATAAAGGTAATAACCAACCCTATAACCTTGTTTATCTTCATAAATTGGACGATTAACCCAAGTCCCCAAACAAATAACCAAATTAGTATGAACGCATCATTTGTAGAACCTTCTCGTATTCCACTAATTCCATATAACATGCTACAAAAAACGGTTACAAAAATTCCGGTAAACCGTTTATGGCTATATTAGTTTTGCTCATAAACACTCTCCCGCAGACAATGTGACTTTCTTCAGAACCACAATATAATAACAAATATAGAATTATATTCCATATTATAATTTTATCATATTAAGTAATAGTAAAATAAAAAAAACTCGAAAATGTTAGTTAATTTGACATTTTCGTGGGTTTTTAATGTTTTTATTTGTTTTATCATTCTATAAGAACTTTATCTTATCAGGGTTAATGTGTTCAGTCATAATTTTTTTAAATTGTGTTTTATCATTAAGGGACGAAAAAAAACCTTTGTTTAACAATATTGCTTTATTCTTGGAAATATATAATTGAAACATCTCTTTCCTCTCGTGAACTACTAAAATTTCAGACCATTCAATGAAGTTTCTAGATTTACCTCTTTTTTGAATAATGGAATCATCATTAAAAGTATAGATAATTGGCTGTTGTATTAGTTTATCGCTTTTAAATTCTTTGACTACTTTCCATCTATGGATAAATTAGGTATATAATATTAATAAACTAGACAGTATTAAGGCTACAATTGTATTTACTATAAATAGTATAAAATTAATTAGAAAATCCTCAATTAAAAATAGTAGGCTAGAAAATAGAGCAAAGAAAATAAAAAAGAGTACAAAATAACTAATTTTAATAAATCTCTCAATGTGATATGTATTATGCTGTTTAAAATCCTCTAATGTTATAGTCCCACTTACTTGTATTTCAATGTTATTTTCCAAATTATCTTCCTCCATATTTTTCATAAAATGTTAATATCAGTTTATCACAAAGATAGATATGGTGAGTATGTAGGATTGGTTTTATTTTATAATCTACTCTTAACTTTTCTTTAGATGTTCAATCTCATAGTTCAATGGAATTTAAAGGACTTTTATTACAGTGTCGAACATTAAGGCATGTAAAAAATACACATATTAACTAAGGAGCTTAATGAATATGGAAGATATGAAGAGAAAAATAGATTATAGTAATTATTTTTGGCAAGATGATAAAGTTAGATTGCGTGCTATTCAGCCTGAAGATTGGAAAGAAGACTATACTAGTAAGTTTGATACACCTGCTCGACGTCTATTGGAATGTGCCATTGAGCTTCCTCCTACAATACCAGGTTCTAAAAAGTTCACAGAGGATAATGCTGATTTCACTTCAACAAATGGAAGAATAATGTTTACTATTGAAAATATTGATGGAACGAGTATTGGTGGAATTAATTTAAATAGTATTGATGAAAGAAATGGGACGTTTAGTATTGGAATAGTTGTTGATAAAGAATATCGGGGAAAGGGTTACGGCTTAAGCGCAATGAGAATCCTTTTAAAATATGCGTTCCTTGAACGAAGACTTAATAAATTCAATGATTATGTTCTTGAAGGAAATGTTGGTTCCGCTAAGATGATGAAAAAACTCGGTTGTGTACAAGAAGGTGTTCGCCGACAAGTAGTATATATAAACGGACAATATTAGATTTTATTTTGTTTGGATTAACAAAAGATGAGTTTGTTGAGACACTAAAAGAAGATAGTTAAAAAAATATTTAAAGCTTCTACAAATCTAAATATTTCTACATTATAAATCTATGTCTCAAGAATTCAGGTTAGGATAGACAGTTCAAGTCAACATCGCAAACCTTTTTAAAACCAGAATAGGATGTACTATAAGAAACTATCATTAATAGGAATAGGCTAGGATAAACGACATCGTCTTTTTAAAAATACAGACGATGTTTTCTTTCTGACTAAGCCGTTTTAGCTCATTATCAGAACAAAATGCGAAGGCTCCTTGAAAATGCAAGAATTTCCTGAGTGTGATGAAATGCTGCCGAAGTTTCTAAAGTAGCAGTAGTCTTAAGTCCCCAAACGAAGAGTGAAGGCTCAAGGCCCTTGGAAAGCGAGACTAATAGCAGAGATAAACAGCAGAAATATCCTGCTAAAAGGGACTGCTCGATGAAAGTACTTTTTGGGCAGTCCCTTTGGTTGATAACGTATATTAACAATTACTAGTTTTCAAGTAATTTATCCTACTCCGTAATCAAACTATAAGCAGAAATTTTCTTAATTCGTCGAGAAACTAACATCGAGACTAGATAGGCTAAAACAAGTATCCCTACACAAGGTAAAAGAATAATTGGAAGACTGATTGTAAAATCCAAGCTTTTAACTCCTGCGCTTGATAGTAATACCGAGAGCATGGGGTTTGTGAAGAAATAGCCTAGCACACCTCCAATGACAGTTCCTGAAATAATTACTGGGAGAAAGCTAATGGAGATTTGATTCATTAGTTGGATGGTAGAGTAGCCGATAGCTTTCATTACTCCGAACTCTTTCCTACGTTTAATAATCATCGTTTTGATTACTAAATATAGAATCATTACTACTACTAGAACGGTAATGATTAGGACTATTATCATTACAGTTAATACTGCTGTAGTAAACATGCCTGTTTGGCTTTCAATATTTTCATCGATATCTATCGTTCCAAAAATATGCTCTCCATATTCTGATTGAATGTTGCTAATAAATTCTTTGTTCGATATCCCATCTAGATATACATAGAGGGTGAAGCCTTCATAATCTGGTTTTAATTGTTGAATTCCTTCAAATGTTACTGATGCTACAGTCCCTTCATTTCCAAAGGATTGACTAAGTCCAGTTACTAAATAGCTTTTCGATTCGTTGCCATACTCTACTTCAACCATATCGCCAATTTCTTTACCTGTTTGGTTTGATACGACCCAGGAGATAGATATTTCATTTTCGTGATTTGGCTGACGACCTTCATACACAGTATTACTTTCTAATAAACTGTAATCATCCGTAACGTTTGTATAGACCGATTGTCCTTCAATAGTTGTTTCAATTAAATCTATTACTCTTACCTTTGATACATGATCCATCTTTTCTATATTTTCTTTCAGTAGCCCTATATCTGAATCCTGCTGTACAGAGATATACACGTTTGCAGGTTCCGTTCCTGAGAGGTTAATAAAGGCAGTTTTATCTGAAGCAATATTGTAATAAAGGACAACTGAGAATACCGAAGCAAAGGTTAACGCTATGATGATGAGTAGTATCATTATATTTTGCTTAGCATTTATGACAAGTGACTTACTACCAAGTAAAAAATGAAGCCCACCTCTCGACGTCTCCAGTGGAAAATAATTTTTTTTGAAGCTATGGGTCAAAACACCTCCACGAAGGGCTGCAACAGGCAGAATTCCTTTAACACGGCCGGAGGATAATAGTGTAACGACTGTCACACAAAACATAATAAGGAAAATACAAATTATATTAATGAAGAAATCAAAATTTTGTTGCCAAATTAGTCCAGATAAGGTAGAAATTAAATTTCCAAAAAAGGGCATGAATACATATGACAACGCGATTCCAACTATACTCGCACAAAAAGCAATAATGATAAATTGCAGAATATAAGAGGAAATAATTTGCCTGCTTGTATAGCCGATTGCTTTAAATACTCCTATATTCGTCATACCATCCTCAATACTATTAGAAACACGGAAACCTATAACAATAAGTGAAACGAGGACTATTATAGCTGCAAAGGCTACTAGTATAGTTGCAATGATGTTAATGGTCAAAGTATTAACGGCTTTAACTAGCTCCACATTCAATCCACGAATATAAGCATTTGCTACTCCTTCTGTAGCTTGTTGATAGGTTTGAATAAAATCCCTTTCCAACTTTGCTGATTGTGTTACGTCCTCCATCACTGCGGACAGGATTACTCCATCTGTTAGCTCATTTAGTTCTTTTGTTAACCTTTCATAGGGGGTTTGGGGTAACATAAATTTCATTACACCCATGTTATTTGTTCCCATCATCGTTGTTTCGAAGAACCCAGCAATACGATATGTGTAGTCATTGTCTTGAAAAGTAATGGTTATTTCATCATTTAGTTTATTGCCACCATTTGTTTTAAAGCTATAAGGCACAAAAATATCTTGTGCACTTGGTGTGTTTATTTTTTCTACAAATGTTAATGGTCCTATTTTTCGATCTGTATCAGCATTGAGAATAATGACACTACTTGATAAATCACTATTTCCGTAATTAAATTTCGCCATTTCCATGCTTACAATTTCTTCTGCTTCTACCTCGGTGACCCCAGGATAATCCGTAAAATAATCCTCATAAGTGGAATCATAATTTGACTTATCCATTACAATGGAAACATGGGGGTCCTTTAGTTGCGCCACTTTATCATCAAAAAATGCATGGATTTGACTAATAACTGTGAGACCAACATTAAGGAGCAGTGCCGCAACTAATATGAATATAAATAATGAAATCGCTGCAGATTTACTCTTTCGAATATTCGCTAGGGCAAGATGCAAAACATTCATCTTACCACCCCATTTCTGTAAGGAAATGTTTGAGCTTTTCAGAACGGTCCACATTCTCTACTTCACTATAATCACCTAACTGCAAGTCACCACAAATGACGCCATCTCGCAAATAGAGAATTCGATTTCCACGCAACGCCGTTTTTATATCATGTGTAACCAAAACTACGCTTTGTCCATTGCGATTAACATTGGTAATGACATCTAAAACACTATCACTGGATGCAGAATTTAATGCTCCAGTTGGTTCATCTGCAAACAATACTTTTGGATTGTTAATGATAGCCCTAACTATTCCAACTCTCTGTGCTTCCCCACCGGAAAGCTGTGTCGGAAATTTGGACCAAGAATTTTCTTGGATGCCCACTTGTACTAACAATTCTTTCGTCCTTTTCACAAGTTCCTTCCTATTCTTATGGACTAAAAGGCCACTTGCCAATATATTATCTAGTACACTCATATTGTCCAACAAATGAATTTGCTGGAATACAAATCCACAATGGTTTCTTCTAAAAATAGCAAGTTGATCGTTATTTAATTTGGATAAATTATTCCCTGCAAAATCTATTTCACCTATAGTAGGTTTATCCATACCACTAATCGCGTAAAGCAGAGTGGACTTCCCAGAACCTGAGCTACCCATTATAATGGTGAAATCCCCTTCTACTAAACTGATATCAAGGTTCTTTAAAACATGCTGTTGGATTCCCCCGCTTGAAAAGGTTTTACACAATTTATTCGTTTTAATAATTGTCTTTGTCATGATTAGTTTGCATCTCCCTAAATAAATTTTGTAATTAAAAAAGACCGTAAAGAAGATTACAGTCTAATCATACAAAATCAATTCTTATTAAGTCTTTGTGCAATTCTTAATAGATTCTTAATTATGATGCAAGCTTGATTTTTAGGACTACTGTAAAACCATCTGATCGGTTATAACAGGAGATTTGACCTTCCATATTTTCCATGAAGTATTTAGATATGTATAAACCAAGCCCTGAACCACTCTTACTTTCAACGTTTCTGCCACGATAATATTTGTTAAACAGTAGAGGTAGTTCGTCCTCACTCATTCCTTCTCCAAAGTCCATGATATGTAGTTCAAGGTAATTCTGTTGTATATGAGCTTTTATATGAACCTTTGTATCGGCATATTTATAAGCATTACTTATTACATTGTCTATTACTTGCTGCAAACGCATTGGATCCGCAAGAATAAGACATGGTGGAATCTGTTCATAGGATATTTGATTTTCATCATTAACATTCTCTATCATTTCAACAAGTAAATCACTTGATACTTCTGTAACAGTAACTTTTAATTGCTGCAATTCCTCTAAAGTAGCGTGAAACATATCTGTAACAAGTAAGTCAATTTGATCTACTTTTGAATAGATTGTATTCACTTTCTTTTTTAACTTCTCTTCTTTCGTTTGCATCAGCATTAATTCACTAACCGCTTTGATGGAAGCAACAGGCGTTTTAATATCATGACTTAGTGTGGCCACTAGCTCTTTTTTACTGCGGTTGGATTCATACTCTCTTTGTCGTGCCGCTTCAAGCTCCTCACGCAATAGATCAAAACTTTCCGTAAAAGCACCAAAGTAATTGTCTTTACCCATATTTAAAGGGACATCAAAATTACCTCTAGCGACATTCGCTGCAAACTTTTGAAGCTGCTGAAATGGCGACAATAACGTTCTGTAAATATAGATAATATACAGCATACTCACCAGCATTACTATTCCAACTATTAAACTTATTGTGATGACCAGTTCCCGCTTCATTTGCTGCAAAACTTCTTGGTGGTTATTGTGAATAATTATCTTTCCTATAATTTCGTTATTTTCCTTCAAATCTATCAATAGATCTCTATTTTTTATAGAATCGTATAATGTAATAAAATGATTGCCTTGTGTTTCATAAATCACATTTTCACTTTTATCAACAATAGTAAAGGGTTGTTTTAAGATACTGTTTTGAAAGGTCCCTTCATTAATTGCTCCCCAATTTTTTTCGGCAGTTTTCACTACATCATTTATCACTACAAGATCTACTTCTGCTAGATTTTTATTATGTATACTCATAATGGAGAGTACAATACCAGCACTACTTACAATCAATAGTGTTACTATTAGTAATTTTATTCTCATTAGGTGATATCCTCTAAGACGTACCCTGTACCCCAAACTGTTTTGATATATTGAGGTTCTTTTGGATCTCTTTCAATTTTCTCCCGCAAATGGCGAATATGTACATTAAGCGTCCCGTCTCCTACAAAGGAATCTCCCCAGACCTGTTGAAACAATTCACCTTTTGTAATGATTCGATTTTTATTTTGGGCCAAATAGTATAGAAGTTTATATTCCATCGTTTTCAGTGGAATCATTGCCCCATTCACTACTACCCGTTGCAACTTTGTATCAATTTGGATATCCCCAAACGCTATCATTTCTTGTTGGCTACTCGAACTGTTTCCATATCTTTTAAGTACTGCTTTCACTTTTGCTAATAAAATACTCAGCGTATATGGCTTCCGAATATAATCGTCACCACCAATGTTTAATGCAATCAATATATCGTCATCACTGGAGCGTGCGCTAATAAAAAGAATCGGAATTTGCGTAGTTTGACGCAGTTTTTTACATAAATCAAATCCCGAAGAATCTCCTAGATTAATATCAAGAAGTATCACGGACGGTTCATGCTTCTCTAAAAATCTTTCGCACTCCTCCGCTCCAGTCACAAACTCTGTTTTCACTTCAAACATATTAAAATACTCACAGGTTGTTTCAGCTAAAGCAACCTCATCATCTACGATTAAACAATCTATTTTCATTTCGGGTCTCCTAGAAAAGATTATTAGTTACAGTATACATTAGATTTTATAAGTAGAAGTGTAAATCTTTGGATTAATCCTCCATTGTTCCATTGCTGACCAATACAAAAAGGACTGTCACACTTTCTGTTGCCAGTCCAAATTATTTAGCATCTCTCTTATAACTACGCTGTTTATCTCCGCAAAAGGCTTCGCTTTCCGCGGGGCGGTCTTGAGCTTCCTCTAGGGGGTCTCAAGATTTCCGCTACTTTCCGCTGGAGTCTTCGCCTTTTTCTACAATAAACAACTAGAACAGTAATAATTGTAAATAGCTACATTAAACAAGAGTATACTTAACGTATCTAGAATTAAATACTACTCTTCTAATATACTGAATTTTGCCAGCCAAACTCTAAGACTTTTAACTTTGATCTCAGCTTTTTTCATTCAAATACTTGACGTAATTCAATTTGACCTTCCCCAAAGCCTTGTGGGTCTGGCATTCGCATTGCCCACTCGATGGCTTCTTCTTTCGATTTCACATCAATTAGAATAAACCCGGCAATCACTTCTTTTGTTTCCGTAAATGGTCCATCCGTTACTACAGGCTTTTCTCCTGGGTTTGGAAACGAAATGCGCATTCCATTTGAACTTGGATGAAGACCTTTTGCCATCACTCTTACTCCTGCCTTCATTAGTTCCTCGTTATACTTGTCCATCGCTTCATTTAGATCCTGGTTTGGGCGATTTCCAGCTTCCGAATTCTTCGAGGCTTTGACAATCAACATAAATAGCATAAAGATTCCTCCTTAATATGGATTATGGATTCGTGCTTATAAATACAACGAACAAGAGAGGAGAAAATCGACAGAGTGAATAATATTTATTTATAAGAAGCTATTATCCGAAAGTGCTAAATGTTTCTTTTCTTATACACAAAAGGTTCAATGGAGGAGTAGATTTCATCAAAAAAACCTTTGTGTGGAATATCATCTTCCATACATTTTATGAGATAGGCCAACTCCTCATCGCATTCTGGTTTTTCACCACTGTTATGCATTACTTCAAATGTATCAATGATGTTTTCCATGACTGTTACTTTGATAAACAGTGGCAACTTTTCTAGCATAGCTTCATCAATCTCTGTTTCTGATTTGTACCCTGCAAGGACAGTTTCAAAGTAATTTTTCATAAACTTTTGACGCTTTTCCACATCTTTCTCAAACCGTATCCAGCCGCACCCGTTAGCCCAGACATTTGCAAGGTCGTAGAGATACCAAAAGAAACATGAATTATCAAAATCAAATACGGTTATTTGTCCTGTCGTAAAATCAATCATGTAATTTCCATCATTGTAATCGAAGTGTACCATACCGAAAGATTCTCGAGCTCTATCCATTCCCTCTAAGGTTTTCAAAAGGTCTATCATCTTTTCCTTAAGTAAGGTTAACGAACCAGGTATTAGTTGATTGATATAGTCAGCATTGTACTTTTCAAAAAAACTATAACGTTTATGAACAGGTGTATATTCTTTTGAGAGTTTATGGAGTTTACCAAGTGTTTGACCACAGTTATAAAAATACTCTGTCAAAGGAACTCCTTCTCGATACCTATAGCCATTTTCCCAAAATAATTTCCCTCTAGCTTTTTCAAATACACAAACAAAATAACGGTGACCATCATAAACAACTTCTTCTAATAAATTCCCATTGCGAGAATTAACTACATTTGAGACACTACCGCCACCATCATAAAGAAATCTGACATACTCTAATTCACTGATAAAGTCTTCTCGCTTTCTGTCAGGCAAGAAAGCTATTCTGATGATTTTATCGTTTTCACCCTGATTCTCACAGGAGTATGCGACATTTCTACCACCATCATGAGCATTAATAGAATTGATTTGGTAGCTATTTAATCCATACAACTTTGTTATTATTGAAAGCAAATAATCATCTGCTATTTTCACTACTTCTTTATGAATCATAATACTCTCCTTTTTAACAGAGAGCTAAAATATAGTCACTCTCCGTATTTTTTTATTGGTATAGATGAATTTCATAAAATTCACAACCTTTCATATAAAGGATATTTATATTAACACAAGGAAAGCCTTGTGGAATAAGTACCTAGAATTCAAAATAATATTCTGTAATAGGCAGTTCGGAAAAAACAATAATAAAGACCTTCGTTTAACAAATACGAAGGTCTGCAATAACATTTCTATTTAAATATTTCTAAAATGAAGAGGTAAAAACCGTCGTATTTAATATTGACTTAAAGTTAAATGTAAACATTTTAAACCTCTCCTTTTTTCCATTTTTTCCTACTACTAATATACTAAATTTTCTAAAAAATTTAAAATCTTTATTTTCTACTAAAAAATTTCTTGAAAGTTACTTTCTTATTCTGCCCACTAATCTCTAAACAACTCTACCAACTCATCCTGCCAAACTTCCTTCAGCGTAATTCTAAATAACTGATCAAGCTCTGCTGTTGGATCTGCCACTTCTAAATTAATGCTTTTTACATACGCTTCTAAATGTTGGATTTCCTTGTTCAAATACTCGTTTATACTATCCACTTTCGGTTCAAGATTTAACTCTTCTCCAGCAATTTTTCTTTTTAATAATGTTAAAACAGAATCCTTTAATGCTCCAGCTTCCAAAATGTCATCCACTAATACCTGGAACTCCAATGGTGGAATGCTGTTATACTTTTCAATCCATTTAGCAGCTAAGATTGGACGAAGGACATAAAAGTATTTTTTGATTCTCACTTCATTTCCTTGTAAATAATCACGGAAGTTTCCCTTTGCCATGTTTAGATAATGATATAAACAGGAAGCTGGTGAAAATATAGCTTTATCTAATTCTCTTATTTTATCTATAGTAGAATAGGACTGATAATAAATAATGCTTGATTTGAGCCATTCTAAAAGAGGAGGATTTGATTTTCGGAATAATTTTAGCGCCTTGGTCAGCTCCCAGCCACTTAGATCTAGTAATGGATCAATCGGGATTGATATAGAATCTCTAGCAGATATTTCAATAACATCTCTTTTTTGATCAATAGAAAGATACCATTTTGGTTGATGTATATAAATAAATCTCACATCATAATCACTGTCTTTAGAAGGAAATCCCCATGCTCTGCTTCCTGATTCACATGCGTATAATACCTTCACTTCGTAGTCTACTTCTATTTGCTTTAAAACTTCTATTATGTGTTGTTTCATAAAGTTCACCTCAACATGTCATTAAGAAAAATCATACCATTTTTAATGGAATTATTCTTTATTGAAATGGAAACAAACTCCAAAAAATAGGGAAAGGACTTTTCCATCAATTTTAGATGTGGATATAAAGCCAATTTTTCGAATTATGACACGGACCTTTTACAGAAATGACATGACTAAAACCTTAGGGAAATTCAGGTATTCCTTTTTTAATCTCTTAAGTACACTATTACTTTTTCAACCTCTTTTTCAGGTAAGGTTAATCCTATATTAATGACTGTTATTTTCCTACTACTTGTTAACGTAGCTTGTTCTTGTAATGAATACCGTCTTATCAAATATTATCAAAAAAAGCAGCACAAAAATCTGCTTTTAGGGTACTACACTTTATTTGTGGTACAAGTCATTATTACACTAGTCTTATTCCTTACATTTCATGCTTTGCTATGAGCCAAAAGAGCTAATCGATTGTATCGATTAGCTCTTTCACACTTTTTATTGATTTGCGTTTTTTACCCACTCAGCAACAGTAACGGTCCGTTTAGCTTGGTGTTTCACAGCTGCTTGAACATCCTCTATCATTTTTCCATCCTGTCCAACCGTGACACTTGTTCCGTATGGATTACCTCCTGCTCCAAATATGACTGGATCTGTGTAACCTGGAGTTGCTATAATGGCACCCCAGTGCATCATGGATGTATAGAGAGACAGAATAGTTGCCTCCTGACCTCCATGAGGATTTTGAGCAGAAGTCATCGCACTAACTACTTTGTTTATTGTTTTTCCACTTGCCCATAAACCACCTTGAATATCCAGAAACTGCTTCATTTGTGATGGCATATTACCAAATCTAGTTGGGACACTAAAAATAATGGCATCTGCCCACTCAATATCAGCTGAGGTTGCTACAGGTACATTTTTAGTTGCTTCAACTGTTGCTTTCCAGATATCGTTTCCTTCAATAACTGAATCTGGAGCGAGTTCTTGTACTTTAAGTACCTTTACCAAAGCCCCAATTTCATTGGCTCCTTCCTCAGCCCACCTTGCTAATTGATAGTTAGTACCACCCATACTGTAAAAAATAACCGCTAATTTAACCTTTGACATTGTTTCCATCTCCTTTTTTGTAGAACTTCTAAATAACTTGGATAAAAACCCCATTAATTACCCACCACCTATTATTTCTATCTTTTTTCAATATCATTCTTTCTTATTAGTTTTTAAATGGTATGGTACCATTTTGCAGCTGCTCCTACCTTTCCTCTCTCTTCATCTAAAATGAATCATTTAGATTGTTCTATTAAAATTTCTCCGACTTCTGTTAAGATTGAATCAGCCAAAAAGGATACTTTCAATAATAATTTTTGTCGTTGGAGAAGGATGTTCTTGTGATAGCATGGTCGTGATTCCTATTCAGTTACTTAGTCTAATTTTTTTATTTCAATCGGTATTAATTTGCTCTCAAGCTTTTTTCTGTACTGTTCGTATTGAGTAGGTAACATTAATTTTTCTCCCATCGTTTCAAAGGTTTCATCATGCGCAAATCCTGGAGGATCTGTTGCAATCTCAAATAAAATCTCTCCATGCTCTCTAAAATAAATGGCATTAAAGTAATTTCTATCTTTAACAGGTGTCACACCATAACCATTTTCCTCAACATACTCTTGCCACTCTAACTGATCATTATCGTCAATGGCTCTCCATGCTATATGATGAATAGTTCCCACACCCATTGACCCCTTATTATTTGAAGTAGCTTTTAAGTCAATGATATTTCCAATGTCGGCCGTAGAACGGAAACGTATATAACCTCCTTGTTCACCAACAATCTCTAAGCCCATTACATTCTCTAACAGTTCTGCTGTTCTATTAGGCTGAGCAGAATAGAGAGTGGCTCCACCAAAGCCTTTTATCGCAACTTTTGGTGTTACTTCTCCAAAAGTCCAAGTATTCTCTTCTCCTTCTTCTCGTTCCACCAACTCTAAATGAAGACCATGGGTATCATCGAATGTTAAATACTGCTCCCCAAAACGCACAACTTTGGAAAATGCAATTTGAAACCTTGCTAATCTCTCTTCCCAAAATGAGAAAGAACCCTTCGGAACAACGTAAGAGGTTACTCCTACTTGCCCATCACCAATGATTCCTTGACGTGCCCCTGTCCATGGAAAGAAAGTAATGATGGAACCTGGTTTTCCCCCTTCATTTCCAAAATAAAGATGATAGGTTCCTGGATCATCAAAATTGACAGTTTGTTTTACTAAACGTAATCCTAATACCCCAGCATAAAAGTCGATATTCTCTTGTGGATGTCCCACAATCGCCGTAATATGGTGAATTCCCATTGTTTTTTTACTCATTTTCCCCGCTCCTTTTGTGCTTTAATTTACTTTTCCTATTAAATGATAGTAACAAATTCATTTACAGGCTTACGATAGCCCTGTTGCTTCCTGCTTTCTACTTTTTCTTTACCTAAAGTAATCATTAAACCAATTTCATATTTATCTTCAATACTCAAAATTTTTCTTATTTCATCAGGATCAAATCCTATCATCGGACAAGTATCCCACCCTGTATTTTTTGCTGCTAGCATAAATTGCATAGAGGATAGAGAAGCATTTCTTATTGCCTCATCTTTTTGGAAGATTGGTCCTCTCTCTTTATATAGGGACATTGTTTCATTAACTATTAAATCATATTCTTGTTTATTTAAGATTCCTAACATTAGCAAACCTTCATTTATATCAGCTGCTTGTTTGTGAGCTTCTTTGTTTCCTATAACTAGAATCACGGCCGAAGCACTATGGACCTTAGATTACCCATTTGCAGCCTGTTTAATTTCTTCATTTTTCTCTGGGTCTGTTACAACTAAATATTTCGTATGCTGTAGATTAAAAACTGATGGAACAAGCTTTACAAGTTCAAATATGGCATCTAATTCGTTCTTTGTAATAAGCTACCCTTCCACAAAATTACTTGCAGATGTCTTTCCTTCACTATTTGCGTAAAATCACCCATACGGCAAATCCCCTCTGATTATCTCGAATTCGAGATTTATATACAAAAAATTTTAGTGTTCAAGATAATATTAACTGTAAAATTTTAGTATTTCAATAACCTTTTTAAATAATATAAAGACCTCCTATTTGAGGTCTTTTTGAAGCCTATTACTTTCTTTTCTCTATCTCGTAATCAATAGTAAGAAATTTTTTACCCATCATCCACATCTCATGAGTTGCCTTGATTACATTTGTATCAGTTGGCATCCATACTAGAAAGCGCTCATTAATTGGTAATCGGATAGAAAACCACTTCGTAACGTAGTAAATTCCTTCATCTTGTTCTCCTTTACTAGTAAGGATGAAACCATTATTTTTGTTTTCACTTTGTGGATTTTTAAATCGGAGTATACCCGTCATTTGTCCTAAAGGAAGGGGTAGCGCAATATTTACATACACATTATTTTGATATTTATGATAGGAGTAGGCTGCAACAAATACAGCCTTTTTTGTTTCTTTGGATGTTCTGATCCATGCACGTACTTTTTCCCTTCCATCTTTATTATTATCCACAGCGATAATCTTACTTTCTACATTTTGCTCAATGCCTTCATTATTCAGCGGTAAGTTAATTTGCTCTACTTGGGAACTCCACACTTTATATAAACGTGATAAAAGATGAAAACCTTTTTGCCAAAGTACACTTGAAATTAATTGATAATCTTTAGTATTTTCGTAAAAGCTTCTAATTTCAGGATGAACTTTATTTGTATTAAATCCAGGTTGTTGAAAGGTTGTTATATCATCCACTAATCCCTTATATGGACCACTATTCTTGTCCTCTTGGAAAAAATCTGCTCCAATTTTCCATTTCCCATAGTAATTACTAAATGGGATACCATATGGATTCTCTTTCACTTTTGGATTAACTAACACCCACCCCATAACACCTAGAAAAACAAAACCAAAGGCATTACCAATCCCATGAAGGGAAACCATATCGGGAATGGAGATAAATTCAATATGTAGAAGCCTGCCTAATCCATAATAAAAAGCTAATCCCATTGTTATGATTAAGGTAGCAGAAGAAGAAAGTAATAGAATATAGCCATACTTATTCTTGATGACTCTTCGTATGGTAACGATTGTAAAATAAGCATATATCCATAAACAACCCACATAAATGACCACAAACATCAATTCTATTACTCTAGAGTATGTAATACCGATCGCAATACCAAGCGAACTAAGCATCACACCTACCGCAATAATTCGAAAGAGTGGAGGTAAGTAACCATTATGTTGTCTTATCACCCTTCCTAAAAGACCTATAAAAATAGGAGTAATAAGAGCAGAGAAATGAAAATGGATGGCCGTCAATAAGGTGATGACTGGTCCAAACTCCATCACATCTATCCCAAATTGGAAAATAGAAAACCATATTCCTCCAAGGATAAGATAAATCAGTCCAATATCTATGCTTATCTCCTCAATACGTTTCATTCCTCTAGCTAATAATCTAAACAACCCGTAACAACAAACCATAGCAGTCCAAAGCAACCACCCACTGGAAAGTAATCCTGCCGTTAAGCCAATAGGATAGAAATAAGATGCAAATGCTAGAAGTGCAGCAATAGGATAAAGATGGATGGATAACAAATAAGTTTTAAAGAAATTTCCATTGCGATCTTTCGTTTCTGTTAAATAAAGCGTTACTGGAAGAATTACTAGCATGCCAAAAAGAAGCAGCCTCTCTATTTGCGGCACATGAAGGATGTAAAAGGATAGTAACCATAAACCAAGTCCTAGTAATGCTTGTGTAATTATTATTTTCTTCATAGTATTCTCCCTAGGTGTTAGATTGATCATAGATTTGTTTCTTTTCTTGGTATTACATATTCAGGAAAACTATCAAAACTAAAATACTCTATTGTAAATGTCCCTCTATAGCCAAAAATCGTTCCAAAATATCTATTCTTAACCTCAACTTGAATATGAAACTGTTCTTTTTCATCGTCATACCATTCCAAAGCTTCAGCTGTACCAGAGAAAAAACGTGGAATACTTACTTTCAATCCATGTTTATAAAGCACTAAAGGCGCTGACAGAAGCCTAATTCCTCCATTATCTAAAACTGATATATCAATATCGGTAATCAAATCTTGATCAATACCCAAGTAGTCCACGATTCGCCTCCTATTGGATTTGTATATCATTGTGGCATCAAAACTTCTCGTTTTGTTAAAATGAAATCTTCGAATCCATGCCATACATTCTTGACCAAATGAGTTTTGATACGCATAATTTTCCAAAGTGAAGGGGATATCTTTACCCCTTTCTGGAAAAGTAATATTTTTTAAAGTACCTAACTGGAGAAATGGGTACATATAGAAACGGCCACCCCATATTTCTTCCATCACTCCGTGACAAATACTTGCTATTTTCATTTCACTTGTTAGGCCAAATTTTTTCTGTAACTGAGGATGGAGCTGTTTGTAATTTTCCCCTAATGCTTGTTCATATATGGAAAGCATTGTTTTCACCTTCTACTTGCTCGTTTTCTTTTACAGTTTGAGGCCTTTGGTAAATCTCGTAAATTTAATAAAGCAATTACAGAATAACCAATCATTGCAATAGTGATAGTAGTTGGATTAAAAGGAGCTGCAAATAAAATTCCTTGACTCATCAAAGCCCCAACCCCTAAACACAAAAGTGCAAAAATGTTCATGAAATGAAGCCACCTTGTCATACTAAATAGAAGAAAAAGTAACCCAAAGACGATTTGTACCGTTCCTAAAGAATATAAAAATAGCTCCTCGTGACCTTGGAACCATCCAATTCCCTTAAACAAAGTTAATTCTCCAGCTTCTTGATACAGCACTTTAGGAACAAGTCCTTGATATATCCAAATAAACGCTAAAATAAAGCTCAGTATATAATGGAAAATACTTCTCATAAAGGAAATACCAGGAGGGATTTCTTTTTCTAACCACAATCGCAAACAGTCAAAACTCCAAGCAGTCGCCCAGCCCATAAGTGGTTTAAAAAGAAAATCAAGCAGTCTACCTAAATAGCCAAATTTAGTTTTGTAATCATACTGTGTGAAGAATTTTATACCATTTTCGGTTTGAACATATTTCCAATATCCACTTCCCTCATCAATTAAAGACAATGGATGATCGGTCCAAAATTTCAGAGAAGATATTCTTTCTTGATCTTTAAGTGACTCTCCTACACTCTCTCCCTCACCTGCAATACTAATCCCAAAACCAATATTTGTTTTGTAAAGAAACCTCTGCGGATCTTCTTTCTTTTCTTTTGGGAAATATTGAATATTAGAAAAGCGCAAATCCCATTGCTGATGTATTTCAGGATCTTGTGTGTGTTCCCAAACCTTTTCTAGTTCACTATCTATTAAAGTCTCTACATAAATCGGCTTAGATTTTGACATCTTATGACCCCATTTTTATATTTGTTGTGTTTACCTTCTAGTTTAATAATATAATAGCGGCATTGTTTTTGGTAATTATTAATTAATTCTACTACTTTTTGTGTAGAAATTATTTCATCATTCTTTATACAAACACTAGGCCCTATTACTAATTTTTCACCTGCAAACTTGAAAAACAATATCTCAGCAATCGTAGAAACAGTTACTGCTCAAATACAATGCTTGTCACACCACGCAGTTTCTCGACAAATCCAAAAAATCTGTCGGATTATCCCTCAAAATTGATTGACAACGCTTTCAGATAGAAATATAATAAACCCATAATAAAGAACACCGTTCCTTAATGCGGAACAACGTTAATTCACCTAAGTGGAAAGGAGTTGAAAATATATATTGATTCAATCTGTAGAAAGAGCAATGGAGATTCTTGAGATTTTGAAAGGTTCACCTAAAGGAATGGGTGTTTCTGAGATTGCTAACCAATTAGGTGTCGCTAAAAGTACTGCTCACCGATTACTTATGACATTAGAAAGTGGTTCATATGTCCGTAAAGTCGGTAAAGATAGTTTGTATTGCTTAGGGTTAAAATTTCTTGAGATGAATCAAGTGGTAGTAGATAGCTTAAATGTAGTGGAAATTGCAAGACCACATTTAGAGAAATTAAGTAAGGAATCAGGAGAAATAGTCCATCTCGTCATGTTAGATGGAAATGAACTATTGTATATCGATAAAGTCGAAAACTCATCAACTATTAGAATCTATTCTCAAATAGGGAAAAGAGCAGCACTTTATTGTACTGGAGTAGGAAAGGCCATTTTAGCGAAGTATGATGAGGAACAGTTAGATGATTACATCAACCATAATTCGTTTCATAAATATACAGAATACACTCTAACAACTCCTGAAGAATTGAAAACTACATTAAAGGAAGTTAGGAATAACGGATTTGCCTTTGATAATCAAGAGCATGAAATAGGCATTAGGTGTGTTGCTGCTGCAGTCTTTGATAGCAGTAGGAAAGCAAAATACGGAATTAGTATTACTGGTCCTGTTTCTAGGATGATAGATCAGCACTTAGAAACATATATTCCAAAACTTACAGAGACGGCAGATAACATTTCCCGACAGCTTGGATACAGAAAATAGAGTATACGGTCAGAAATTAAAAAAACAAAGGGGATATTTCAAAATGAAAAAATTAAAGATTACTAGTTTCTTTTTAGTAATGATACTTATATTAGCAGCATGTGGTGGCGGCAATAATGAAAGCGCTTCAGGTACTAATTTTCCTACAAAGTCCTTAGAATTAATTGTTCCTTATTCTGCTGGTGGTGGAACAGATGCAGTAGCTCGTTCTTTTGCAGACATTGCTAAAGATGAATTAGGAAGAGCGATTGCAGTAGTTAATAGAGAAGGTGGCGGTGGTGCCGTGGGGATGCAAACAGGGATAAACTCTAAAGCTGACGGATACACGCTAACTGTTGTCACTGTAGAATTATTAACTTTACCTCATTCAGGCTTGGCACAATTTTCTCATGAAGATTTAAAGCCTATTGCACTATTAAACGAAGATCCAGCAGCTATCACAGTTCGTTCTGATGCACCTTGGGATACAGTAGAAGAATTTATTGAAGATGCAAAGAACAAAAGCTTAAAAGTTGGTAACTCCGGAACAGGCGCAATCTGGCATTTAGCTGCTTCTGCCTTTGAAAGAGAAGTTGGTGTGGAATTAAACCATGTTCCATTTGATGGTGCTGCCCCTGCAGTAACAGCTCTATTAGGTGGTCATATTGATGCTGTAGCAGTAAGTCCAGCTGAGGTTCATACTCAAGTAGAAGCGGGAGATTTAAAAGTTCTTGCAGTAATGACGGATAACAGAGTCGATTCTTTACCAGATGTTCCTACATTAAAAGAAGGTGGAATTGATTTATCCATTGGTACTTGGAGAGGTGTAGCAGCACCAAAAGATATTCCAGACGCTGAGGCGAAAAAGTTAGAAGAAGCATTTGCTGTTGCTGCACAAAGTGACGAGTTCAAATCTACTCTAGATAAGTTTGGTTTAGGTTACCGTTATGAGAATAGTGAAGGTTTCTCTGAGTTATTAAAATCTCAAGATGACATCTTTAGTGAGCTGATCCCTTCATTAGATCTAAACTAAATTATCAAAAGCGAAAAGACTAGCTATTCTAGTCTTTTCGCTTATCTACACCAAATTAAATCATGTCTATTAATAAGAGGTGTCCAAATGACATTAGCAAATAGAATCATTGGTAGTTGCTTGTTGTTGTTTTCTATCGCAGTTTGGCTATACGCAAATACATTTCCAGAGGCAAAGGGTGCAGTACCTGGTTCTGGATTCTTTCCACAATTAATTGCAGCAGTTTTAGGCTTTTTATCTATTGCTCTCCTTTTAAAAAGAGAAGACGAAAGTTCCGTCACGTTTTTAACAGGAAAAAAAGCGCTCATTTTTGGTTTAGGAATCTTTTCATTACTTATATATGTTGTATTAGTTGAACTTATCGGTTTCTTAGTAATGACTGTTTTATTTTCATCTGTCTGGATGTGGCTAATGGAAGTAAGGAAGGTAAAAACAATCATTCTGACTTCCGTTATTGTCGGAATTTCTATCACATTAGTTTTTGAATATCTATTAAATGTTCCTATTCCACATGGATTGCTTTATTAAGGAGGACAGATAAATGGAATTGCTCCTACAAGGTCTAGGTAATGTGCTTCAGCCTAGCATACTAATATTAATAGTTTGTGGTGTTCTTGCAGGTATTATCATCGGTTCCCTACCAGGACTAACAGCGACAATGGGTGTTGCTTTATTTTTACCTATTACATTCGGTATGGAAGCTGTTTCGGGAATTCTATTATTAATTGGAATTTATTTCGGTTCTATTTATGGAGGATCGATTACAGCTATTCTATTAAATACTCCTGGAACTCCAGCATCAGCAGCAACTTCACTTGATGGCTATCCATTGACGAAAGCCGGAAAAGCTGGAAAAGCACTAGGTATAGCTGCAATTGCGTCTACAACTGGTGGATTAATTAGTGTTATATCACTCATTTTAATTGCCCCACAGCTTGCGCAAGTAGCATTAGTATTTAGTGCACCAGAAATGTTCGGCCTAGCCATTTTTGGACTTAGTATTATATCAAGTATTGCAGGAAAATCCGTCATTAAAGGGCTCATCGTAGGGATGGTAGGACTATTAATCGCAACTGTCGGTATGGATCCAATGACAAGTTATCCTCGTTTTACATTTGATCAACTTTCATTACTTAATGGGGTTTCCTTTATCCCTGTTATGATTGGTCTATTTGCTGTTTCAGAAGCATTAATTACGATGGAAGATGAAATAGGAAAAAAGAATCGTTTAGATAAAATTGTTGCTAATTACGTGTTACCGAAATGGAGAGAGCTTCGCATTTTATGGGGGACAATCATTCGTTCTGGATTTATTGGTACCTTCATCGGAATCGTTCCAGGGGCGGGAGCTGATATCGCAGCATTTGTATCCTATAACGAAGCGAAACGTTTTGCGAAGAAAGATGAAAAGGATTCGTTCGGAAAAGGAAATCCAAAAGGAGTAGCTGCTGCTGAAGCTGCGAACAGTGGATTAACCGGCGGAGCCATGGTACCGCTATTAACATTAGGTATCCCTGGAGATGCTGTAACAGCAGTTTTACTAGGAGCGTTAGTCGTACAAGGTATCCAGCCAGGTCCGCAATTATTTGTCACTAGTGGCGCATTAGTTTATACCTTATTCGCAGGAATGATCATCGCTAACCTTGTTATGCTTGCATTCGGGCTTAGAGGAATTAGGCTATTTACAAAAGTGTTAAAGGTACCTAAATCATTCTTAGCTCCAATTATTATTGTTTTTTCTACCATTGGCGCATATGCGATTAGTAACAATTACTTCGATGTATTTGTCATGTTAGTGGCAGGAGTTATCGGGTATTTCATGAAAAAGTTCGATTTCCCAGCATCTCCAATTGTCTTAGCCCTTATTTTAGGACCAATGGCAGAAAGCGAAATGAGACGTGCTTTAATTATGTCTGACGGTAGCTATAGTATCTTCTTTACACGTCCGATTTCTCTAACATTAATAATTTTAGCAGTTCTTTCATTATTCTTACCGATTATCCTCGGTCATTTAAAAAATAGAAAAGCAGCATAAAGTCTTACAGTGAAATGGAGAGGAATTTATCAATGTACCCTGAAGTTGTTACACTAGGTGAAACGATGGTAGTGTTTGAAGCCGATTTAGACGGCCCTTTACGCTACGTAAATAAATTCTACAAAAGGCATGGAGGTGCAGAGTCAAATGTGGCAATTGGCGTCACAAGACTTGGACATACTGCTGGGTGGATAAGTAGAGTAGGAGATGATGAGTTAGGAAAGTATCTCGTTTCTTCTATTCGCGGTGAAGGTGTCGATACTACTTACGTGACCTATGATAACAATTATCCAACTAGTATATACTTGAAAGAAAGACTTCGTGAAGGATCCACTCAAGTCTATTATTATAGAAAAGGATCAGCTGCTAGTCAGTTAAACTATCTTGATTTTAATTGGGATTATATAAAAAATGCAAAAATCATTCATTTAACCGGTATCACTCCCCTACTGAGTGAGAGTTGTTTAGAAGCGACAAGGCAGGTAGCCAAATTTGCCAAAGAAAATGACATTACCTTGTCCTTTGATCCGAATCTACGCTTTAAATTAATTTCTGAAAATCCAGATGCCAAAGATATTTTACTAGAGTTAGTGAGCCAAGCAGACGTTTTTATGCCTGGTCTTGATGAGGCGGAATACTTATTTGGCACTTCAGATTATGAAGAAATCGCTTATCGTTTTCATCAAAATGGCGGTTCAAAAATTTGCATTAAAAATGGGAGTGTCGGAACCTATTATTCTACTAAAGATGGAGAATCTGGTTTCTTACCTAGCTATAAAGTAGATCGTGTCATTGATCCAGTTGGTGCTGGTGACGGTTTTGCTGCTGGAATTCTTTCCGGTCTACTGGAAAAGAAAGAGTTAAGTGAGTGTGTAAAACTAGGGGCAACAGTTGGTGCAATGGTCGTAACCGTTAAAGGCGATATCGAAGGTCTACCGTGTAAAAAAGATATCGAAACATTCCATGACGCTGAAAAAGACGTACTAAGATAGGAGAGAAATAAATGAAACGACAGCTTTTAAATAAAATTGAAGAATCTGGAGTCGTTGCGGTCGTAAGAAAAGTCGACAAGGAAAAAGTGATGTATGTAATTGATGCCCTTGTTGAAGGTGGAGTCACTGGTATAGAAATGACCATGGATTCAGACAACGTGTTAGAAACGATCCAACAAGCAAAATTAAATTATAGTGACCATGCAGTGATTGGCGCAGGTACAGTACTTGACGGAGGTGCCGCAACTCTAGCCATTCATGCAGGTGCAGAATTTCTTTTTGCCCCTACATTAAGTCAAGAAACTATTAAAGTTGCAAACCGTTATGGAAAAATAGCCATTCCAGGTGTGTTCACACCAACAGAAATACTGCAAGCTTACGAATGGGGAGCTGACATTGTAAAAGTGTTCCCTGCTAGTGTCTTAGGAAGTAAATTTATCAAAGACGTCAGGGGGCCACTTGGGCATATCCCTATGATGCCAACTGGTGGAATTGATCTCAATAATATTGGCGAATTTGTCAAAGCAGGTGCAGTCGCAGCTGGTGTTGGAGGCTCTCTCCTCAATAAAGACTATATCGAAAACAACCAATGGGAGAAACTCACCGACCTTGCAAAACAGTATGTAGAAGCAGTGGCAGAAGCAAGAGTAGGCTAATTGGTCTCATGGAACAACAAGAACCTAACCCCAGGTTCTTGTTGTTTTAGTTACAGTGAAAAGAGGAGAGCTAGATTGAAAAACGTAAAGTATTACATGTTACTAATCATCATTATGATCATCTGGGGTTTGAATGTACCTGTCTTAAAAATCCTTGTCGACAGTTTAAGCCCAGTCACCATGACAGCTTTTAGAATATTAATTGCTGGCTTAACTGTTTTCATCATTCTCTCCTACTTAAAATTAGTAAGATTACCTACTAAAAAAGAATGGATGTTCATCTTATTCGCATCTTTATTTAATGTCGTTCTCCACCATTTCTTTTTAACAATAGGACTAAAGGGAACAAATAGTACAAACGCTGGTCTAATTCTAGGTTCAGGCCCTATTTTAACAGCATTAATAGCTACTTTTCTAATTGGTAGAAAAATAAGTGTGTGGAAATGGATTGGATTTGTCCTTGGCTGTATTGGAGTCTCTTTAACCATCCTGATTGGAAGTAAAGGTGTTTCAGGAGTATCTTTAGGAAATATCTTAGTGTTTCTATCAATCCTAACGCAAGCATTCAGTTTTGTACTCATTAGCAAAGCTGCTCGTACAATTGATCCTCGTTTATTAACTGGTTATATGCTAGTAATTGGATCCTCTATATTAATCATCATCGGTTTCATCCTTGAACCAAATGGATTATCTACATTTGTAAAAGCACCAACAGAAGTTTGGTTATACTTTCTTTCTTCTGCTATATTAGCGACGGCAGTCGGTCACATGACTTACAACTTCATCATAGGGAAAATCGGCCCTGCTGAAGCATCTGTATTTCTCAATTTACCACCTTTTATTACATTAATCGGATCTGCCATGATGCTTGGTGAAACCATTACTTCGTTACACATTGTCGGATTGTTCTTTATTGTGACAGGAGTGTTGCTTGGATCTGGAGCGTTAGAAGAGATTAGGAAGCGGTAGGAGTTTTTCCTACTGCTTCTTGTTGGTTGGGGCTGTGGGTAAAGGTCAACTACTAATTACCGCTTTCCATTATTACTTTAATACAATAATAGACCCTTTCCTTATTTAGAAAAGCGCCATAGATTCGAGTCGGAATTGTAATCTATCATTCACTTACGTATCTATTTTCCACATTCCACTGGATTGCTGGAGAATCTATTTACGAACTCCCATTTCTTTTTGAGTTCACAATTCGTTCATTCCCTCTTTTAAAATTTCCTGTAATCTTTGCCAATATCAGTTGCACTGCTTTATCATCTTCAGCAATATTTATTTTTCCTAATATTTTTTCAGCATCTTTACCCTTCAATATTTTTACCTGTTTTCCTTTATATTCGATAAGAACCGTATTATCTTTGGTAACCCTGTAACTGAAAGGGTCTTCATCTAGTCGTCCTCTATTGTCAATATTCCCCACCTATAAACCTCCCTAACAGAATATGAATCTGTATGCCATTTACGACCTGTCCCTTTTTCCTCTGCATCAATTTCTTCATTTTCCCACGTATCGATGTCCCACTTTGCTGGAAGGTGTTTATTTCATTCTGTTACATTTTCTACAATCAAGGTAATGCTGTGACCGTGACTCCCATATCCAGCTCAATAATTTCACTGGGTTTATCGGACTTTCTTAGAACTGCCGATTTCTTTCTAATGGGAAATGGAGAATCATCCTTACTAAGTTGTCTAGGTTTAAAAGATATCGCAGCCAAAGCTTTTTCTTGTAGCATTTTTTGACCATACTTTATATCCTCACTAACAGGTGCCTTATCGGGTAAAGAAATTCTTTACTAAAGCACTTTCATTGTTACACCCAACAAGAAAAACAGCCACAATAATGATAAATCCATATCTTTTAATAGTTATCTCCCTCCATATTTTTTAAACTTTCTGTTAATACCAATTATTTCATAATATATAAAATACTACAATTATTTATATTTCATTCTCTCTTACAATAAATTAAGCGCTAATCCTTATATGAACTGCCCCCTGTCAAGTAGACAGTGGAAATAATTAAATGACTTAAGCGGCTTTAGCTCTATATTCCATAGGGCTAAAGCCGTTTAGTCTTTCTTGATATCGATCATAATTATAGAAACGTATATACTCATCTATCGCGTTTGATAATTCTTCATATGTTTTGTATTTTTCTAAGTAATACTTTTCACTTTTGAGCGTTCCCCAAAAAGATTCCATTGGGCCATTGTCAATACATCTTCCAACCCTGGACATACTTTGAGTCATCTTTGCCTTCTCTATTCTTCGTTTAAACCCTCGATGGGTATATTGAAATCCACGATCACTATGGATTATAGGACGATCTGTATCTAAAAAAGATATAGCCAGATCCATTGTCTTAAATACTAATTCATTATTGTTTGAGTGCCCTAAAACATAGCTAACTATGGAACCATCGTATAAATCACGAATTGCACTTAAATAAGCCTTTTTAAACCCGCAATACTTAAGTTCCGTGACATCTGTAACCCATTTCTCATTCGGTTTGGCAGCCTTGAATTCACGGTTCAATATATTTTCTGCGATGTGATGAGGAGTGGACTGTTTATAACGATTTTTCTTTTTTCGAATAACACTTTCGATTCCAGCTATCTTCATCAGCCTATAGATTCGCTTATGGTTGTAGTCGTTTTCCAATTTGCGATTTATAGTTAAAGTCATTCGCCGATACCCAAAAATACCGTTAACTTTTTCATGAAGAATGATCATTTCTTTCATAATCTCCTCATTTTGACGTTCACGCAATGATGGGGTTCGCTTCAGCCACTTATAATAAGCAGAACGAACAATCCCCGCAATCGAACAAAGCATCGTAATGGAGAAACCATCTTTCTGGTGCATTTCCTGTATAGCCATATACGTATCCTCAAATCGTATTTGACTTATCTTCGCCTCCTTTCGATCTCCTCTAACTTTTTTAAGAACGCGTTCTCAGCACGTAAACGTTCATTTTCTCTTTCAAGTCTCTTCATCTCAAGCTTAACTTTCTCCTCCGGAGAAAGTTCTATTTCAGTTTTATTTTTTCCGCGCTTATCTTTAAGTGCTTCATATCCACCATTTTCATACTTCTTAACCCATAGATATACTTGATGATAAGAGACTTCATAACTTTCAGCTGCTTTCTGAAAATCTTTACCGTTTTCTATACAATACAAAACCACTTGAATTCGTTCTTCCCAGGTCGTAGTTCTTCCTTTAGTCATAGATCGGCTCATCCCCTTGGCAGTATCCTTGATTTCTCTATGACTATTATACTTTTTAATCCACCTTCTGAGTGTAGTATCAGACGGTATTTCATACTTTCTAGCAACTTCTCTAAGGGAATAACTACCAGACAAATAATCTCTTATGGCAGAAAGTTTTAATTCCCTCGAGTATCTTTTCCAAGTCGAGGACTTCCTGAGACCTTCTACACCATATTTTTCAAAATCATACTTCCATTTCATAATAGTAGTAATGGCAACCTTGTACTTAGACTTAATTTCCTTTAATGAATATATCCCATCCTCATACATCTTGATTATCTTGTATTTATCCTCCGCAGAGTAAGAACTTGTAGACATAAAAATACTCCCCTTAAAGTAGCCAGATTTTTAATTTTTTAATCTGTCTACCGTAAGGGGAGCATATCAATACTAGGATTGCGCCATTTAGTTAGACTTAATATTTATTAATCTTGCAATACTAACACTATTTGGTAGTACTCTTTAAATATGACATATATTCAAATGCTGTTGTGCCATATACACTTTTAAAATGTTTATTTAAATTGGTTAAATCAACAAATCCACATTCGGCTACAGCTACATATATATCCCTGTTTTTTTCTAGTAATTGCTTTGCATGTTCAATCTTGCAGTTTAGAAAGTATTGGTATGGTGTAATACCAGTGTAGGACTTGAACCATCTGATAAACTGAAATTTTGACAAATTAAACTCTTTACCTATCTCGTCAAGCTTAAGCACACTTTCTAAGTTGCCTTGAATTAAATCCCGTGCCTTTTTTATTTGTAGGTTATCACTCTTGTTATCTATTGAATAATCTGTTTCAGTAAGGTTATCTGTTAGGGATATGAATAATTCACTACACAAAGCTTCATCTTTATCGCTTAATATTGCATTAGCGAGACTTAATATTTTTTGTTCCAGTCTATAATCATAAACAATAGGCGTTGAAAAACGTACGATATCTTTTTTTTGGGTAACCTCTAATAGTAATTGTGGCTTAATATAGAGCATCACATAGTCAAGACCAGCCTTATCATGTGCCATTCCATCGTGAGCCTGTTCAGGATTAAAAAGCATTACACCATTTTTGTGTGATAATTGTAAACTACCATCCAAGTGATAGTGTTGAATTCCACGTAATGTTACACCAATTGCATACTCTTGATGAGCGTGTTTTTTATACTTAAAATCCATGATACTTGCAGATAAAGCAGTAATACCTGCAGATTTTTTATAAATAAATTTTTCCATTTGACTCACCTCTTTAATCACTACACTATATCCAGATCATGAGTGTGGCATAAACCATACCTACAGCCATTATTAAATTAACGATCCTTGAATGCTTTTGTAATAATTTTTTAAGAAATGTACCAAAAAGTACCCAGCTAACAAAGCCGAGTAATCCAATGATAGTAATAACTATAACACTAATTGTCACAGCAAAAGTGTCAGTGTAGTTAGGTAAAACAAAGCTAGGTATCACTGTCAATGTAAAAATTACTACCTTGGGATTTAAAAACTGCATAAGGAAGCCTGAAATAAAAGTGCCAGTTTTATAGTCTGTTGAGTTGGATGAATTCATTTTAAAGATTTGATAGGCGAGATACAACATATAAATCGTTCCAATTAATTTCATACCTATTAATACTTTAGGGATAACCGTTAACAGTGCTGCATTTAATATAGCAGATATGCCAAGTAACAAACCGAAAGCAATTGTTGCTCCATACGTATATTCTATTGCCTTGTTGGGTCCATAGTTATGAACAATGGATAATATGACGATATTCGTTGGACCCGGCGTAAATGTAACGATAAAACAATACAATAAAAAAGATGTAATATCCATGATGAGAGCTCCTTTCAAGCTTTTCCATGAATATTACATCATTAAGTTAAATGGCATATAGTACATTATTGCAAATTTAATTTAGCATATTTATTACTCAAGAATCTCTCTTTTTGTATTCTAAATAACTTAAGTGGAAAAATTTTATCAAAAAATGCTAAGTTAATAAAAATATTAGGTCCGTATAGATCAGGAGTTCCTCCGCAGCATATGTTGTTAGTACAAAAGGAAAATTTAGGTGCTTCTTCTCTTTAAATCTTACCTTAAACATAATATTCGCTTCCGAGTATTATTGAAAATTATACCATATAGTTTTTTTATTTCTAATGGCAGTTTATTAAACTGTCCTGCCCTATTACTTAGACAAATTATTTCAAATGCATACCATATATTACAAAAAAAGAAGCTTATCATGTTACAGATAATGGCCAAATTGCATCTATCCTTTATTCACTAATAACTTTTCTTTTAAATATTGAAAACCATATAAAAGCAAGGCATCAAACATAAATACATACATTAATTTCATTTTCTCCATTCGAACTAAAGTGAATATGTTAAATTTTTTCAAAATATATAATAATCCATAAGTAAACATTCCATCAACAATTAAATTAACCAGCATATATCGAAAAAAATTTCCATATGTCCATTTTAAAATCCACATAGAACCAACTATGAATTGTCCCCACGTAAAGGGATATACCCACGTTATCTTTGGAGAAAGAAAATCATGCCACCGCCACCATCTTCGCTTTTTGGCGATGAAATTCACAATTAATACTATGATAGAAATAAATATACCTGATGGGAAATATCGCTTGAAAGCATCTTTCCCTAGCAGAGGAAGCGAAAACCAAGGTAGAATCATGATGATAAACAATGATGCCTTTGAAAACTTTTTATATTTCATTTTACATCCTCCTATACTATCCTTCATGAATAACATCCCCCAGAATAGTAAAAATATAAAAATTAAAAGTGCATAAATCAATTATTTCAAATACAAATTATTGCTTATAATCAGCATAAAACATCTTCCTATTCACACTAATAAAACGTGATAAAATAAATAGAAGAGATTTATCCACCGATGAAGTGAATCAAAAAAAATGCCTTACCATTCAAATAACACTGAACTTTAGACACTAAGGAGGAATACATATGTCGCAACATTCAATGGAGGATTCCAGGTCCTCTTTGAATATAGGTATGAAAATTTTGCTAACTTCCGCAGGAGTCAATAACTCCACTATCCACAATGCTTTGGTTGACATGCTTGGTAAGCCGATTTCTGAATGCAATGCTCTGTGCATTCCTACTGCAATGTATGGACACCCTTGGGTCGGTCCCGGCGACAAAGCATGGCAGTTCATTAGTTGAAAATCCGATAATCCCATGGTCGACCTGGACTGGAAATCTGTTGGTATTTTAGAGCTCACAGCCCTTCCAAGCATCGACGAAAATCGTTGGGTACCTCTTGTTCAAGAGTCGGATGTCCTATTGGTTTCGGGTGGCGACGCCCTCTACTTGTATCATTGGATGCGAGAATCTGGTCTAGCAAAACTCTTGCCATCACTGGATGCAGTTTATGTGGGAATGAGCGCTGGAAGCATGGTGATGGCTCCTAAAATTGGGGAAGAATTCGTAGGATGGCGTCCACCAACAGGAGAAGATAAAGCATTAGGTCTAGTGGATTTTGCGATATTTCCACACTTAGATCATGAGTTGTTACCGGATAATACCTTGGTCAATGCTAAAAAGTGGGCAGCCGGAGTCTCGGTGCCAGGTTACGCAATTGACGATCAGACGGCTATTAAAGTGATTGATGGTGAAGTAAAAGTTATCTCCGAGGGGAAATGGAAGTTGCTTACACCTTGAGATTAATTTTTTTGCAATATAAAAAGCCTGATTTCTTCAAAGAAATGAAGAAATCAGGCTTTTTATTTTTAATTTTCCTTTTTGTCCACCTAATACTAATTATTATTCATCATTTAACAATTACTACAACATGTAATTCGTAATCTCGGCAGTTATTGGATACCATCAGTTGTATAAGATTATTATTCCGTAATTAGCAAAATCACTTTCAAAATTTCCTAAGTATCAATCTTCTTCCCTCTATTTTTATTAACTCAATTACTGTAACTATGGTCTTCTCTGTAGTCAAAAAAATCCCTTTCTATTTAAAATTCATAAATGATGAAAAAAAATTAATAAAGATTATTGTTGATATTTTTTGGATATTTGATATACTTTTGTTTGTAATTGATATTGATAATCGTTATCAATGGTTTCGTTTTAGTTTTGCACTATGTTAAAAAGAAATATAGAAGACTATGAAACAGCATTTAATCAAACCAGAGATAATTCGTTTATCAATATTCAATAAGCACTTAGTTTTTAAAATTTATAATACATAAGGAAAGAGGTAGGAGAGAATGGGGAATTTTAAATTAACTATCATTTTAGGTATTTTTGTTTTACTTTTGGTGGCTTGTTCAAATTCGAATAATGTAACGAGTGAAACCGAAACTAGTGGTCAAACAGAGAATTCTACGGAATCTAAAACAGTAGAAGTCACTGATGCTCATGGAACTGTTACGGTACCTGTAAATCCTAAAAATGTAGTTGCTCTGGATAATAGAACATTTGAAACTTTAGCTGATTGGAACATTGAGTTAGCAGCTGTTCCAAAGGCAGTAATGGTAGCAGATTCACCATACGTAACGGATGAAAATGTTCAAGATGTTGGGAATCATCGTGAACCAAACCTTGAAATAATTGCAGCTGTAGACCCTGAACTTGTTATTATCGGTCAAAGATTTTCAGGTTATTACGATGATATAAAAAAATTAGTTCCCAATGCTGCTGTTATTGATTTAAATGTTGATGTTTCTGAAGAAACTAGTGCACCAGGAGAAAATTTAGTGAATGGTTTTAAAGAAACGACACTTACTTTGGGGCAAATTTTTGATAAAAATGAAGCGGCTGAGCAGCTCGTAACTGACCTAGATCAAGCTATTGAAAAAGCAAAGTCTGCTTACAATGGGACGGATACAATGATGAGTGTTATCGTTTCTGGTGGAGATATTGGTTTTTCAGCTCCTCACTCTGGACGTGTTTGGGGACCTTTATATGATATTTTTGGATGGACTTCGGCATTAGAAGTCGACAATACTACTACAGATCATCAAGGTGATGAAATTTCAATTGAAGCTATTGCACAGAGTAATCCTGATTGGATTTTAGTATTAGACCGTGACGCTCCAATATCTGGTGAAACGGATAAAGTTCCTGCGCAAGATGTTATTGATAGTTCACCTGCCCTTCAAAATACAACGGCTGTTTCGAAAGGACAGATTGTTTATGCACCTATGGATACTTATTTAAATGAATCAGTACAAACTTTTATAGAGTTATTTGAAAGCATTGCTAATTCTTTAGCTAAGTAAATAAAGGAGTTTAACATAGTGCAAAAAAATTTCATCCCCGGTATTGAGAATGGATCTCAATACCGGATTTATAACCAAAATAAAATATGGACAAAACCTTTTATTTTAGCCATTATCGTTGTCATTAGTTTAGGGATAGTCTCACTATTTACTGGAGTTTATGATATACGTGGACAAGAGGATGGCATGGATATGTTTTTCATCACTCGTGTTCCAAGAACAGTTGCACTCATGCTTACCGGAGCTGCTATGGCAATGACAGGACTTGTTATGCAGCTCATTACACAGAATCGTTTAGTTGAACCTACTACAACGGGTACTATTGAGTGGGCAGGCTTGGGTCTCCTTTTTGTCTATTTATTATTTCCTGGCCCCACTTTAGTGCTCAGAATGACTGGTGCAATCATTTTTTCTTTTATCGGTACGATGATTTTCTTTTTATTCATAAAAAGGGTTAGACTTCGTTCCTCTTTAATTGTCCCAATCATTGGTTTGATGCTTGGCGCAGTCATTTCTGCAGTTTCTACTTTTATGGGCCTCTTTTTCCAAATGTCACAAGTTATTGAAGGCTGGTTTGTTGGTTCCTTTTCATCTGTTCAAGCTGGAAGATATGAATATTTATGGATTATTGTGGTCGTTACATTTTTAATTTTTATTTATGCTAATAGGTTGACTTTAGCTGGTCTGGGAGAAGATGTTGCAAAAAGTCTTGGGGTAAATTTTAATACGCTCATTCTTGTCGCTAATGGTCTTATTGCTGTTGCTGTTGGTATTGTTGCAGCTGTTATTGGAAACTTGCCCTTTCTAGGATTAATTGTCCCAAATATTGTTTCAATGTTTAGAGGAGATGATCTTAGAAGTAATTTGCCTTGGGTATGTTTAATCGGAATGGGTACTATTACGCTTTGCGACATCATTTCTCGAACCATTATTATACCTTTTGAGGTTCCTGTTTCTTTAATCCTTGGATCAGTAGGCTCTGTCGTATTTATTGCCATTTTATTGAGACAAAGAAAACCAAGGAGGCAAAGATGAATGCTTTAGAATATGGAAAAAAAGAAAACGTAAAAATAGAACTTAACCCTCATAAC
Source organism: Sutcliffiella rhizosphaerae (assembly GCF_917563925.1). Lineage (GTDB taxonomy): Bacteria > Bacillota > Bacilli > Bacillales > Bacillaceae_I > Sutcliffiella_A > Sutcliffiella_A rhizosphaerae. The sequence goes on along the minus strand of NZ_CAKJTJ010000019.1, from coordinate 15,389 downwards.
AAAAATAGATCAGCTAGAGCTTTTCGTACTAAGAAAGATGAAAGACGCTATTGGATTTTGCTAAGTACATTGATTGCTTTAGGCCTTCTTTTTTCGGTCGGTCTTTTAGTTTATAACAATCCAGTTCCAGTAGATTCACCTTCGTTTATCCCAGTTGTTGAAAGAAGAATGGTAGCTGTTGTTGCCATGCTTATAGCTGCAATCTGCCACAGTTTGTCGACCGTTGCTTTTCAATCGATTACAAATAATAGAATTATCACTCCATCATTGTTAGGCTTCGAATCCCTTTACTCAACCATCCAAACGGGTACGATGTTTTTATTTGGTGCTAGTGCATTGGTGAGCTTTAGTGGTATTGGGCCATTTTTTCTTCAAGTTAGTCTTATGGTTTTAATGAGTTTAATACTTTATGGATGGCTACTTTCAGGAAAATACGGAAATTTACAGCTTGTGCTATTAATTGGAATAATAATTGGAACCGGGTTGAGTACTCTGTCAGCCTTTATGAGAAAACTTCTTTCACCTTCAGAATTTGACCTTTTGCAGACAAGATTGATTGGTTCTGTCAATAATGCAGATGCTGCATATTATCCAATTGTCATTCCAATGGTCATCATCATTGCATTATTACTTTTTGTTTTCTCCAAGAAATTAAATATACTATCACTTGGAAAGGATGTCTCAACTACCTTTGGTGTTAAATACCAAACTAGTATCATTTATACGCTTGTATTAGTTGCTGTGTTGATGTCCATTTCAACTGCTTTAGTTGGTCCTCTTACTTTCTTTGGATTTTTAGTTGCCATTTTGAGTTATCAAGCGGCGCCAACTTATGATCACAGATATATTTTTCCCATGGCTCTTGCCATCGGTTTCTTTGTGCTAACAAGTGCATACTTCTTAATGTATCATGTATTCAATGCTCAAGCTGTTTCCGTTTTTATAGAACTGTTTGGTGGAATCGTGTTTTTAATTGTAATTTTAAGGAAGAGGTCTCTATGATAAAAATTGAGAATGCTAGAAAAATGTATACTGATAAGGTAAAAATTGGCCCTTTGAATATTCAAATACCGAAAGCTGGGTTTACTTCTTTAATTGGACCTAATGGTGCTGGAAAATCTACGACACTATTAATGATTGGAAGACTATTGGATATGGATGAAGGCCAAATTAAAGTGGCAAATATGGATGTTTCTTCTAAATCAAATGACCTAGCAAAAATAGTGACGATTTTGCGGCAAGAGAATCATTTTGTAACGAGGCTTACGGTTAGACAACTAGCTGGGTTTGGACGATTTCCTTATTCAAAGGGGAGATTAACTAAAGAAGATGAGGAGATAATTTCTAAATATATTGATTTTTTAGACTTGACTGCACTAGAAAATCGATATTTAGATGAGCTTTCAGGCGGTCAAAGACAACGAGCATATGTGGCAATGGTTTTGTGCCAAGAAACTGAATATGTACTTTTGGATGAGCCTCTTAACAATCTTGATGTTGCTCGTTCTGTTCAAATGATGGAGTATTTGAGACATGTTGCAAATGAATTTGGAAGAACGATTCTGACCGTTATGCATGATATAAACTTTGCAGCCAAATATTCTGATAGAATCTGTGCGATGAAAGATGGACAAATTGCTGCATTTGGAACAGTAAAAGAGATTATGGACCCAGACCTTTTGACAGATATTTTTGAAACGAAGATTGAAATTATAGAGGGTCCTTATGGGCCAATAGCTGTTTATTAGTCAGAAAACAGAAGCAGTAATTGAGGGTGCGGCTATATATAATGGAGGAGGATGTAACATGCAAATATATTGGACTAAAATAAATAAAATTATTCAAGAAACGACGGAGGTTAGAACATACCTGCTCGATTGTCCTCAAGACTTCACATGGGAAGAAGGTTCCCACACCCACTTTGCACTGGATGGTTTTAATACCGGGGATAAACCAAACCGCAGCCTGATTCGCCATATGTCAATCTCCACCTTACCACATGAAAAAGCAATCGGGATCACAACACGCATCAAAGAACACTGCTCTGAGTTCAAAACAATATTACGGGATCTTACAGTTGGCAATGAAGTTGCAATATTTAAGACACATTCAAATGTACCGCTTAAAAGAGAAGGGAAAAACGTTTATCTGTTGTCATCAGGTGTTGGAATCGCAACCTTCAGACCGCTTGTACTTGACTATTTTAATCGAGCTGACAACGTGAATGGAATTCATTCTTTAAACATCCAATCGTCAAATGAATTCTTATTTACCGATGTTTTTGTAACGGCACCTGATAGAAAGTTTACATCAATGTTTGTCAATAACCGTATAGACTACTATGAAGAAGTGAAAAACCTTACAGTAGATAAAGATGGTCTCTACTATGTTGTCGGCAGTGATGAATTCCTCGTACAGAATATTGAAGTACTGCGTGAACTGGGTATTAAGGCGCAGCAGATTATCCTCGACAAGCATGAACAACAACTGGCTGAGTTCCTCTCAGTCGATTTGGAAAATTAATTGTTTATCAATTTTTAATAGGCATAGGAGTCTTGCAAGAGCTATCATTGAAACCTGATAGCTCCGCTCCAACAATTGTTTCAATAGCAACTTAAACTCCAATTAAACAGACTTAAATAATTATTTGACTAAAAATGCTTGTAAACCTGTCTATTAACTAGACTTTGTCTACAAGCTGTATGCTACTTAAAGTAGCTCAGACTGTTGACAAACCCAAATTATTTTTAGATTTGTATTTAACTGTTGATCTTCGTTGCAGACGCTTCGCTTTCCGCGGGCGATCCGGGAACCTCCTCGGGCTGCGCCTGTGGGGTTTCCCATGGCCCTTCCTCCCGCAGGACAAGGAAGGCTTCAGCAGCCATTCATCGCACGAAGAAAATGTGTCAGCATTTTCGAGGAGTCTGCGCGTCTTCCACTACGATCAACAAGGGAATTGCATGGATTTAAATAAAAATGTACCTTTGTCTACACACTGTGCTACTTAAAGTAGCCTTTTTTCTTATTAAATTCTCTCCCCTCACTTAAGTTTGTTTTCCAATGTTGCGTTAGTTAAACATGCTCTAGTTAACTAAATGAAGTTGCTTAAACTTTCCTGCTAAATACATTTGGATACTCTATCACGAATCCATTTGAATCTACAGTGATAGTTGTCTCGTAATCATTACAGTAATAGTGAAGTATCTTTGATTTCCATTATTCCCTATGTACTTATATGATTGTTGAACCTTTCTCATTTCTAGTGATGGAACTGATATGTAGACCATTTCAAAATACTCTATTTGATTAACACTCCAATTTAATCGATTTACAGGTAAAGAGTTTGAAAAAGGTGTAGCTGATATATCTATATCAATTGCTCCCTTAAGAAATTGAATTGAATTTCCTTCCATGTTGAACCAGTTTCCTTCACCATCAGAGCGTAACTCCAAACTTTTCTGATTATCAACCAAAATACTTAACTTTCTCGTAATCCAATTTTTATCTAACTCAACTGAATATTTCACCTCATGTGCATTAGAGACCTTTTCCTCGACATAAATTACTGTTCTGCTAGCAGAGTATTAGTCTCAGTTTCCACTATTCTCAAATACTCGCAACCATATTGTTCTTCATTATTCCAAACTGCTTTTAGAGTCAATACAATCCCTCCTATAGATAACACTTCTGCCTTTTCCCTTAGTTTCTTTCCTATTCTTTAACCCCTTCTTTTAGGTAAATAGTATGCAAGCTCTATACAACCTAAAAAGTATTTTTCAATAGTAGCTTTTACTAGTTTTTCATGCTTTTTTAAAAGCTCAATTATGTCCAGCATTTGTTTCTCTGTTAATTCTCTAGTTATCATTTTTCCTCTATTAAAAATACCATATATTGAAAATTTATATAATATAAACTCTCTATTATTTACCAACTTGAATCATTTAAGTAAAATCCTTCACACCTCTAATCATCTATATCAGAGAACTTGAACAATCTGACACTAAAAAACTGACGCTGATCCCTTGTTGGGATTAGCGTCAGTTTGAAATCTATTGCACTAAAGAATATCCTTCAGTTACCCTCTTTCTTCCTATTCTTTTCTTTACCTTTACTTTTTTCTTTATCATCGTAATAGGTTTCCAATTCTTTAGTAATATGTGTCGCAATGTCTTCGGGGAAGTAATTATTAAACTCCTGATTATACTTTGCGAAAAAGTTATCATCATTAATAAGGCTTAAAAAATTCCCACTCGCAGGAAACATCTCATCCATTTTGTTTAAGGTTTCTCGTACTTTTTTTCGACTTGTAGAATTATCATACTGAGTAGCATTTTTAATCGCTTGAATTAAATTCCATGTTTCTCTATCCATTTTTTCCTTATATTTTGGATCATGAAGTGACTTTATTTCTTTCATAAGCTGCTTGTCAGATTTAAAATGTTCTTCCAATGCTTGGATTTGTGATTTTTCTCGCCTAAATAAATCAAGCATGATAAAAGCAAATTCATTTAAATCTTCCTCAGAAATACCTTCGATGTTGTACAAACGCTCCATTCTATTAATGACGTCTAACTTTTCATTTAATTCTGCTTGTTTTTTTTCAATTAATTGCCTGTGTACAAGCAATAACTCTCGATTATTTATCTTCTGATCTGCAAGTTGTTCTTTAATTTCATTTAACGAAAGACCTAAATGTTTTAAAATCAATATTTGTTGAAATAGTTCCCAGTCTAATCTTGTATATACTTTTCGACCATTTTTGTTAAGTTTTTTGGGGCTAAGTAACCCCATTTTATCGTAATACCTCAGTGTTCTCACCGTTGAACCTACTAATTTAGCAAACTGACCAATTGTCACTTCCATATTCACACCACTTTACTCCATTATATACTGTTACGTTAGGTCACAATCAATAGTAATAAATGAACGAATCTAATATCATAATATTTGTTTTAGAAAAAGCTTGCTTACGACATAACGTCACAATTTATGATAGGTTCTATACTACATGTGAGAGGAAGAATTATGTATGGAACAACAATCATTATTTCGAAATCGCCCGTTTATATTTTTATTTATTGGGAGTTTCTTGGCGATTATTGGGTTCACTATGTTTTTTATGACAACAACTTGGTTTGTCATTTCTGATTTAGGCTCTGCTAGTTCATTGGGCATTATACTTATTGCCATTACTGTGCCACGTATTCTCATGATGGCATTTGGCGGGGTTCTCGCTGATAAATTTAAGAAGACTACCATTATGTTCAGTACGAGTTCCATTCAAGGAATTCTACTGGTAACCATATTTTTATTGAACAATGCAAATCAATTAACATTTGTATACCTAGTCATTTTGGGATTCCTTTTTGGAACATTAGATGCTTTTTCTGGACCAGCCGGAACATCATTAATCCCTAAAATAGTTCAGAAAAACAAAATAAAACAAGCAAATGCCGTTATTCAGGGATTAGGTCAGATTGGTTTTGTTATTGGTCCTATAATATCTGGAAGTGTTATGGAATTCTCTGGTGTGACAACTAGTTTTTTAGTCTCTTCTATTATTGTTCTTTTATCTGCCTTATTCATGTTTCCACCTTTCTTAAAAGAAGGTGCCGTTGACAATACAATCAAACAAACACCGTTTAAAGATCTCATCGAAGGGTTTTCTTATGTAAAAGGAAGCAAATTTTTAATGACAGGTATCCTTATTTTAATTACATTAAACTTCTTTGCTTTCGGAGCGATATCCATAGCAATCCCTATTTTAGTGGAAACGTATGGAGGGACACCTATTAATCTTAGTTACATTGATGTTGCTTTAGCAGTTGGAATGCTTGTAAGTACAGCAATAATTGGTATGGTCAAAATACGCCGTAGGGGATTAACGTCGATTGTTGGATTAATTGCAACACTAATCGTAGCTGTAGCTTTTAGTCAAATACCTAATCTGTATGTTTTGACAGCATTAGCATTCTTCATTGGATTTACAATGACCTTTGTTTCCATTCCATTTTTCACTTCAGCACAAGAAGATACTGATCCCCGAATTATGGGTAGGGTCATGAGTATTGTCTTCTTAGCAATGAACGGATTTGACCCGCTTGCCTATGCAAGTGTAACTTTACTCGTATCAAGAGGATTTGATATTCAATTAGTCATTTTGTCCTTTTCTATTGTCGGATTAGTGATAGCTTGTACGATTTTATGGAGAGGTAATACGTTTAGGAATTACAATTCTAATGTATGAAGTTGTACACTTTTAACTTTAGCCAAAATAAGAAAAGATGCTGAACCTTTGAAATATTAGTACCTCCTAATTTACCATCTTAGGCTTAAATGCTTTTCCAATTACATTTAATTATTTCATTCTTCATTTTGGCTCACCCTGAATCGAATATGGCGCTAATCCTTTAAAAGATAGCTGGTATAATGGAATAAACTATTTGCTAAACTTTGTAAAACAGCTCCCATTTGAAATTAATAAACCTAAAATTGATATTCCCATCCCTATCTTTGTTCCAAATGTAGCTTTGGAATAAGACTGATTAGAAAATATCCCTCAACCCTTATTTAACAGCAACTTCAAAAACTCCATTTTGAAAATAGATTGATCAAAATGGAGTTACTCTTTTTAGATAAGTATGAGATTTTTAAAAAAGTTTGATCATTTTAATAAACTTTACTCACTTACACGTCTGTATACTTAATAATTTTTAATTCCATACATATTTAAAAGCTAGTTACTAGTAAATAAATCCCTGTAAATATCAAAATAACATACGTAATGATTCGAAACGTTTTTTGACTAATCCATTTAAAAAGTAATTGTCCTAATAGAATTCCAGCAAAAAGAGGCAGCATAGCCAAAAAAGAGGATACCCATGCCTCTTTACTAGTTCCACCAAATGATATTTGCATAACTAAGCTAGCAAAATAGACAAAAAGATAATAGGCTAAAGTCGTACTACGGAGAGTAGTTTTATCTATTCCAGCCCCAGAAAAATACAATAACATAGGGGGTCCGGGCACACCGATACTTGTTGTTAATAAACCTGAAATTCCACCTGTTAGAAAATCCTTATTTCTTGTTCGGTCCATCGTTAATTTAAAAATGATAAGTACCGTTAAAACAAGAATAAGGGCACCTACAATCATTTTCAATACTCGAATATCTAAATAAAGATAAACAAAAATCCCCAATACTAACCCCATGATACTACCTTTAATCAATCTAATTAACAATGAGTTATCCACTTCTTTTCTAATTTTAAAAATCATAAAAGCAGAGAGACAGATGGAAAGTATAATATTAATTTGGATCGCTGTATGTACTGGGTAAATTAACAATAAAAAAGGAGTACCAATTATAGAAAAACCATAGCCGGTACTTGTCTGTAACAATGATGCTACAAGTACAATTAAAACAAGTATAATCAACTCTTCCGCCATACATTGTCACCAACCTGAAATATTAAATAATTACTTTATAAAATCTAAATTTATTTTAACATGTATTTTCTTCAACACTCGGGCCTTTTCTTTATAGACATAGAATTTTCCGGTTCATCTTTATAAAAACGGTTTAATTTTTTTAAAAACAGTTCAACTTTATTTCAAACCCATATCAATCTAGATAAGCGCCCTTAAATGAAAAAAGGCGCATTTTCTTATGGAAGATTATAAAAAATATGAGCGTTACCTCAATAAAAACTCACTAACGAATGAACGCTGATTCACTATTTGCAAGTGCATCCTTTAACCATCGAGGATGCATATTCAATAAGTCTTGCGGCAGGTTATTTGGACCAAAAAATTTTATTTCAAGAGATTCATTAGAATTACATCTAAGTTCACCACCTGTAATTTCAGCAAGAAAACAAGTTGTTATAAAATGTACTACTTTACCATTTGGATAAGCAAACACCTGTGAATTAGGTTCAGAGTACACGCCAATAAGTTTTTTTATTTTAATATCTAAGTTAGTTTCCTCTTTTACTTCTCTTATAGCTGCTTCAGAAACTGTTTCACCAATTTCTATATGTCCTGAAGGAATACACCATAGCTTTACATCAGCTCTTTTCTGTAACAAAACTTGTTTTTCCCCATTCAAAATAATAACTGCAACACCTGCTTTTAATTCATCAATACTATTCATTTAATAAACCTCCCTAAAAATAATAAAAAAGGACCAAGGGGAATAGGATTTCAACGCATAGCAAATACGCTGAACCTTTCCCCTCGGACCTTTTATGTCAATAGGTGCCTTTTACGTTTTTGTAAAAGATGTAGCCCTCGGACACTGACCTACCTAGATAGCGGAACCCTAGCTACAATTTTCCAGTTCATATTTATTTTACAACTATTATTCAGAAGATGAAAGATGCACTTCAACTATTTTGGCCCTTTAAATGAAATAAACGCATTTACCAATTGTTGAAGATCCAATTAATAACTTATTAAACAAATGCTTTATATAATGGAAGATAGATGAGTGATTTTGGTTTACACCTTCATGAACCTTTACAAAAACTGAGCCGTGTAACCTATCATCAACATAGGCATCTAATTTCCATATCCCACTTTTCAGGAAGAGACATCATAGAGGGGAGATGTTTGTCGGCACCATTATTTGAACCTCCTAAGGTATCAAGCAAGGTGAAAGACTCATTATTTTCTTACTTTAAACCCACCTGTCAATTCCTCTTTGTCTCCCCATAGATGCTACATATATTTTTGTTCTGTGTTTGGGTAAAAACGAGATACTTCATTATCATCATAGATAAAACCTATTTGTTCCTTTTCTCCAATCATCAGGTATCCACCAGATTCAAACAAAGCACTTTCATTCCATTTGGTGCCTGTTTCATTTGAACAACCTATCAAAATAGAGCCAAACAGCAATCAAACTAAGTAAAAAAGATGTGTCCTTTCATATAATACCTCTTATTTTTATAACTCTTTGTTCCACAATCCTTCCCTAGTAATTAGAAGTAAACTGACTCAAAAAGATTAATTAGTATGAGAAATAATAATTAAAATAATAAAAAGAGGAAACGAAAGCTAATCATTTTCCTCTTTTTATTATTTTAACTTACTTGTTGAACAGGTTCTTCCTTAATTTCTTCCCCTTCACCCTTTGAACTGTTTAAAACGAATAGTCCGATAATAATAATAGCTACTCCCATAAGTTTAAGCAAAGATGTCGACTCTTGGAATACGGCTATACCTATAATTACTGTTAATGCAGTCCCCGCTCCAGCCCAAGTTGCATATGCTTTAGAAAGAGGCAGTGTTTTTAAAGTTAAAACTAGGAAGACAAAAGCAATAAAGTAACCGAATAATGAAGCAACAGTTGGTACAATTAATGTAAATCCTTGTGAAACCTTTAGCATTGATGCAGCGAATGCTTCAATTATTATAGATATTGTCAAAAATAAGTAACCTCTCATAATGAATCCTCCTTATTTAGCTGTATTTAATATTACTAATCCAACTATAAGTAATGCAATTCCAATTACACCTTTGCTATTTAATTTCTCCTTAAACAATATTACTCCGACCATTGCAGTCAAAATAGTCCCGGCACCGCTCCATGTTGCATATACCAGTCCTAAAGGAAGTGTCTTCAATACTATAGACACAAGGTAAAACGATAGAAAATAACCAATAAGTGTGAATGCTGTTGGACCAATTTTCTTAAAACCGTTAGAAAGTTTGAGATTTAAAGATCCAAATACTTCCAATATAATTGAAACTCCTAAAAGTAAATAACTCACTAGTTTTGCACACCCTTTTATTTTAATTTTGGAGTATTAAGATAACTCATCCGTGTTTGAGATAACATTTTCTTAAATAACTCTAGCTCCGAATCTGTATAATTCATTTCTAAGTCCTTTGACGCATTCAATACCCGCATATCATGCTGTTTATAATCTTCCTTAACTTTTGGAGCAATAGAAAGATAGTATACTCGACGATCTTTTGTGCTTTGTTTTTTTATTAATAGCCCACTTTTAATTAGTTCATTTACCTTAATAGTTACAGCTGATTTAGAAATATGCAGGATATCTGCGAGGTAGCTTACTGTACAGTTATCCTTATACGATATTAAGTCGAGGTATAAAAGGCTATGGTAACTGATATTAGAACTATTTTCATTCATTAGTCGCAACTCTGTTAAAGTCATGTCATAGTAAAAACGATGAAGTTCATCAAGTAAATTCATAATAATCTCTCCTTCTTTATATTAGTTAAGTGTTTTTAATTAAAAACACTTAACTAATATACTCCACATATTTGATATTGTCAATATTAATATTCTCAACTTCCTGGTCTTAATTATTCCTCTTAGAAAAACTAAGAGTTTTCTTGCTTAGAAATATATTAGATTATAGAAGATAATTTTCTATTTGGTGGGAGGACTTAGTCGCAATATTATCCACAACATCATAATAAACCAAATCTTTATCTGTAAATTCTATAAATAGACCGTTGTTAAAGTCTGTAAAACCTAATTTGAAAAAGATTCCCTTAGTTGATCCTATCTCTGTACTTGAAAAGTGTACGATATTTCTACCTTTTATATCTTTTTTCAAAAATCCTGCAATCCCAGTTTCATAATTCACATCAAAAGATTCAGAAGTATCAGCAGAAACAAAATGTAAATCAGTGTTTGGAATCTTTTTTAATAACAAATTTGAATAAGACCCATAAACAATTTCATCAAATCTACTCTCAATATCTCTTGCTAAAAGAAGCTGAGTAATAGAGAATTCTTTGATTTGTTTTTTTATTTTTTCAATAACCCCTTTTTCATGGTGATAGTACTCAACACAAAAACCCTCAACTTTATATAAATTCGCAGCTTTTTCCAATTCCGATAAGGCTAAATAAAGATTAATGTTAAATTCATCAGCTTTACTTGCAAAGAATGTAATATATGAAGAACCATTCATTAAATTTGCAAGGTCAACACCTCTTTTAATGACTTCAAAACTATAATTTTCAAGTTCCACTAATATTAATATATTTTCTTTTTTTGTATGAGCCATTGTTCAACCTCTTTCTTCAATTAATAAGTATTACAGTATAAAATTAGAATTAATAGCTTAACTTTAAACTCACGATTAAATGAATACTATTCAGTCAAACAGTGAAGTTCATCAAGTAACTTCATAATAATCTCTCCTTCTTGCAATTAGTTAAGTATATTTAATTAAAATTACTTAACTATATTACTTCACATATTTAAAATTGTCAATTTATTGACTTCCTAACTGCATTGAAGTAAGGATTTCAAACTAATTATTCAACCGTTATTCAACTATACTGCCCAGTTTGTGACATAAGAACGGTATAACTTTCTTTAATCGGTACTACTTTCTTTTAAATCTACATATACTGATAAACAATATGGCCCTTAAATGAAAAAAGACGCATTTCCTAAAGTTGAACTTTTTTATTTAGTTTTATTATTGCGGTAGTCTGAGTAGAACGTAGCGCCCGTGGGACATGATCCCGTCCGAATATAAAACAAAACCTTCCAATAATGAGAAATAGGAAGGTTCTTTGGCATACTCATTATTAGTATATCATTTAATCTTTCATCTTTTTAATGAAAATTGTAGACAACTATTAGCTGGTTTTGCTGAATAATAAAAACAAACCAAATTAAGTCCATACTTTTTATAGGTAAAAATCAACGTTTTCTCCTATTCCATTTTCGATTGCCTTTTGGTAAACATTCCATGCAACAACTAGATCTTGAAACGCTAAACCAACGGAACCAAACACCGTTATTTGCTCGGGACTGGTGCGTCCAGGTCTATTTCCGGCAAGAACATCTCCTAGTTCATATGGATCTACATCCTTTCTTGTCAGACCTGCTCCACCAATAGCACCCATTTTTTCGGAAAGATTAATGTCATCACAAATAAAAACCGATTGCTTGATAAGTTCGCCGCTGATTTCACATTTCCCATGTTGATCTGCCCCCAGGGTAGTTATATGTGTACCAGGCTGTATCATTTTAGGGAAAAGAAAAGGTTCTTCAGACCAGGTTGCAGAAATAATAATCTCTGCTTGTTTAGTAGCTTCTTCTAAACTTTCAGAAGTAAACACAGGGATATTTAGTTCCCTACACATTTTATCTGCGAAAAGACGAGCTTTTTCCGGGATTAGATCAAAAGCATACACCCTCGAGATGTTACGAAAATATGTTAATGATTTTAATTGCAACTCTCCTTGGACTCCACAACCGATGATTGTAACTATACTAGCATTCGAATGTGAAAGTATATGTGTACCAAGTGCTCCAGAGAGACCGGTTCGAACAGCTGTTAAATAAGGTGAATCCATGATTGAAAGCAAATCTCCATTATTTAAATCATGAAGAAGGATTACCCCTTTAATTGATGGTGATTGATATTGAAATTTAGCGTGAACTTTCACTGTGTATGCGGGTATTTCGTTTAACAAACCAGGAAAAAGAATCATTGAACTTGAATAATTGTTCGGAAGTGGTGAATTTGCACGTTGTCCGTCAATATTTCTCATTATGGAGTACTTTTTAAACCCCTCTTTTAAATCAGCAATTAGTTCATGGGGAGAAAGTAGACCTTTTATATCCGTACTTTTTAATAGTAAAGTCAATTTGTCTCATCCTCCCTTTGTTGGTACCCTTCACTATTTTATAATTGGTCCGCTTCAATAAGAAGAGCACATTTATTGTTTTAGAAATGCTCCCGATGATAAAAAAACTTTATTTATGCCCCCTATACCACTTTCACACAGGTTTTATAGACATGGAAATTATTTCTGATTTAGGTAGGTAGGGATATAATATCAGGTGCCTCTTCAAATTTTGATTCAAGTTAAGTTTTGATGCATTAGTTTATTTCTAGATCAATTTCTTTTAGTATCTCCCTCCATAACGCGCCGGATTGTGAAATAAAGAAGAGTTATTAATACCCTTTTCTATAATAATTAAGAAAAAACTGCTGCAATAGCATTTACTCCATCGAATAAGATAAGTACATCATCATATTAAAAATGATTTCTAGTCCTTTCACCCAATTTCAACTCTTTGTTTATATAATTGATAAACTTCTATTTTCTATCAGCCGTATTTTGAATAGCCTCAAAAGTGTATCCCATTCTCTTTCCTAAAGAATCTACTTATTTCAAATTCAATACGTGGCCGTAAGTTTCCTTCATTTTTCTTCTTAATCTAGAGCCGACATAAAAATGAGCGCTTATCCTTGTTCCTGGATCGCGCCCAATGGTGGAATATTCATTTAAATGAATAGTATATTTGTACTGTGTAGCAAATGACTCTATTATTTTTTCGTCTTTCTTATTTCTACATAAGCCACCGTTTGTTAAAACGATATCTGTTTTTAAATATATCTATCTTTAATTATTGGTCTCTTGAAGACAGTTTATTTCTGTTAACCACAATTGGCGGTTGTTCCATCCATCCGTATTCAATCATAATATTAGCACCGTCCTCTACATATAAAGAAACATCCATTAAACATCGAGCATACAATGCTCCAATATCTCTTCTTCCATTTAATGATGCCCCATTTGCATATTGTCTTATTTTCATTGAAAACATATCTATCTTATGTAAAATCATTAGTTTGTCAGAAAATGGTGGAATGGTAGATGATGTTACTATGTGGTCCAAAAGAGAAGGCGACGGCAAATTATCCTCATTTAGTTTTTTTGATAACATTTCTATATGCTTTTTATTGATATTTCTACCACGTTCTAAAAACTTTCTTACCTTTTTATCTTGTACTCCTTGGCTAAATCCAATAATGAGTGCTTTACTCGTGATGTCATTGTTAATATTGTCAAATAAATGTGCAGTTTCAAGTCCATGAAGTGGTCTAACATCACCTAAATAACCATTTAAAAACCTTTGATTATTAACAAAATAAACTTCTTTTGGGTTAGGAACTGTTGGAGAGTTCATTAACTTTCCTCTTGATATTAACATGTCAGATGTTTCGGTCATCAATTTGACAACACCACTAAGAGCTTTAACATAAAAATCCCTGATGTCTTTTCTAGTTACGATGGAGATTGCAGCAGAATAAATGCTCATTCCAGCTTTTCCTGCATATTGTAAATAATAAAGGTAAAATTCATCATTAAACAGTCTTGGTGCATCTAAATTCACATCTTCATCAGTCAATCCTACTGGTATAGGGAAATTCTCTTGTTTAAAAATCTCACCTATTTCTTTTACAAAAGTTTTAGCCAAATCCAAAGCATATTCTAAAACTTTTTTAATATCCTCATCTTCCACATTTTTTAGGTAATAACTAAGTACACATTTTGCCATAGTATTCCCATTATAAGTTGCCCAAAGCTTTCCCATCTCTCCTGATGTTAAATTTGATATATCAGTATTCATAACTAAATCCCTCTCTATTCATTCCGAGCTTTTTAATTATTATGAACTAGTATGAAAATTTAATGCATACTCAGTAATATAGTCCTGAACTTTACCTGTGATTATATTAGATAGACAGGGGCTACCGACAAATCTAATAATTGGAGATGTGATAGACTATGGATCCAGTGATTGGCCTGGATGTCGCAAAAGGAGAAAGCCAAGTTCAAGCTTTCCTGGCAAGAAAGCGCCCCTTCGGAAAGACCTTTAAGTTTAAACATGATACTTATGGACTGCGAAATTTCTATGTATTTTACAAGGAGGTAGAACGGCACGCTGACGCTGAACCTGTCATCATTTTTGAATCTACAGGTCATTACCACGAACCGATTTTACAGTATCTTGAGGAGAGAAGGATTACTTACTACTTAGTTAATCCCGTTGTTTCTTACGAAACGAAAAAAAGTAGCCTACGAAAAGTAAAGTCAGACCCAGCTGATGCGAAACATTTGTGTGAACTGTACTACAAAGAAGACTTAGTAGCCTTTCACAGAAAAAGTGTTCAAACGATGAACTTGAGAAATTTGTGTAGGCAACACGATTCATTAACACGTAATTATGTTCAACTTAAATTACAATTTCAAACCATTCTTGATCAAGTGTTCCCTGAATATAAAGGGGTTTTTAGTAATTTATATTCCCCTATATCATTAAAGACTTTACTCATTTACCCTACTTCAGATGACGTATTGAAAATACGAACTGATGAAATAGCTAAGGAGATGCATAGTCTAGGAGGTAGAAGATCATTTGGTTGGTTTTGCGAAAAGGCTTTGAAGTTAAAAGAGGCAGCAGAACGGAACCCATTTAAGAAAACACTGTATCAAAGCCATTTAGTTACTCTAAAAATGTATATTCAAATGCTTCTTCAACATCGAGAGTTTCTCAACGTACTTGAGCAGGAGATTGAACAATTAGCAATGCA
>NZ_CAKJTJ010000018.1 GCF_917563925.1 Sutcliffiella rhizosphaerae | reverse complement strand
ACACGGAAGTTAAGCTCTTCAGCGCCGATGGTAGTTGGGGGCTGTCCCCCTGTGAGAGTAGGACGTTGCCAGGCAAATGAGAAAAACCAGTGCTTATGAAATAGCGCTGGTTTTTTGTGTGCGAAGAGAATAGGTTATTGATAAAATGAGTGGGCTAGACAAAAGGGAATTTACGGTTTGACCGAAATATTTCCATTTGTGTCCTAAATATGGGTTGGATTGTCCTAATAATAATGATTGGATTTGTCCGAATCAGAGAGCGATAAACAAGATATGAGCATGATAGTAGCAATATACAGCTAAAATTTGTCCGAATTAACAAGTACTTTGTCCGATTGAACGATGAAATTGTCCGAATCACCCAGAAAATGCCTGGAATGGCAATATATTAGGACTAAAATGAATGTATTTATAAAATTTCTTCGTGATCCCTATACCATCCCATACAAGACCATCACAGCTCCCACCCCCCATACATTTTACCAATACTAACTACTATAAATGATATAAAAAGTAAGCAAGTCGTGGAAGAAAATACGTATCATTCAAAAAGGAGTAACAAAAAATAATAAAAAATCACCCTCCTAAAAATTAGCATTTTGCTGACGTTGCCATACAAATAAAACATACCAGTGCTTATGTACAATGAACGCTGGTTTTTTTCTGTACTAGTGCTTATTAATAGGCATTAAGTACAAACCCTCATATACAAATTTGCAAAAAAAAACAAAGTTGCGAAAAAAAGTCTGAACAAAAGGTGACAACACTTACCGGGAAAATGGAAACACAATAAATACAACCTTCTTTAAAAAGACTTTCTAAACAATCACTAATACATATGATATGATCACAATAGCAATAATTGATTCTATAAAGAAGCAGACACCATGTCCGTGAGCCTATTATATGGAATAAGGTCATGAAAGGGAGTTGTAGCAAATGGGGACGTCAGAAAAAAGCTTAAGGACTTGTGATAAAGGACACAAATACTATAAAAGTAGCGATTGTCCTACTTGTCCGGAATGTGAAAATGAAAGAAAACCAATTAATGAATTACTTTCACTTCTAAGTGGCCCTGCCAGACGTGCTTTGGAGCATAATGAAGTAACTACTTTACAACAACTCTCGCAATTGAGTGAAAGGGAAGTCTTAAAATTTCATGGTATGGGACCTGCTTCGTTGCCAAAACTAAGATTGGCTTTAAAGGAAAGTGGACTATCATTTCGAAAGTAAATGCCTTACTTCCTCACTTTTTTCGCTTAGTAGAAGTTGTAGAACCTATGTGAACCGAGGACTTCCTCTTTTGCACGGTAAAAACTACAACTTCTCCTTCTTCAGCAGCATATATACTTGATGACAGACCTCCCTCTTAATCACAACAAATCTATTTCCTCCCGAATCTTTCTAAAATCCACATGTTCATACTACTCTATTTTTCATATCAATACGCGCTCATGCATATGTAGGGAGAAATTCAAAGACAAAAGCGAGAAAAGCAAACCATTTCAATAATCTACGTTTAGGCTGAGGGGAAAAGTGGAATTCTGATTATGAGAGAATGAAAGTTCACATGATTAATTTACATAAAAAAGCAGTCTCTGTTTTCTTGGCATTTTTTAGCGAAGGCTTCTAGTTGAATTTTTTTGCTGACTCTTATATATTTTATTTATAGTCAAAGATAGTCAAGGTCAGAATGGGGGGATTGCATGAGGAACATATCTGATGTAATTGAACAATATTTGAAGCAGGTACTGGAGCAGAGTAGGGAGAATGCTGCCGAAATTAAACGGAGTGAAATTGCGGATAGGTTTGAATGTGTGCCTTCTCAGATAAATTATGTGATTAATACTAGGTTTACGATGGAACGTGGATATTTGGTTGAAAGTAAACGTGGTGGAGGGGGCTATATCAGGATAATTAAAATTAAGCCCCATGATCACTTGCAGATGATAGATCAAATAATTGAGTTAATTGATACAAGAATCTCTCAGGCAAGTGCAGAGGATGTCATTGTACGCTTGGTGGAGGAGAAGGTCATTTCAACACGGGAAGCAAAAATTATGGTAAGTGTCATGGATCGTTCCGTCTTATATTTGGGATTGCCTGAACGGGATGAATTGCGGGCTAGAATGCTTGTGGCTATGCTAACGACATTGAAGTACAGGTAGGGGGGAGCTTATATGGTGTGTCAGGAATGTAATGAACGTCCGGCAACCTTGCATTTTACGAAGATAATAAATGGTGAGAAATCAGAAATTCATATATGTGAGCACTGTGCACAAGAAAAGGGTAGTATGGCGATGTTCACAGGCGGCTCAGGATTTTCTATTAATAATCTGATTGCTGGATTATTAAATACGGAACAGGCAATGCCAAATCCGAAACAAGAGGATTTGGAACCACGAAAGGTCTTGCAATGTGAACGGTGTAAGATGACATTTCAACAATTTACGAAGGTAGGTAGGTTTGGGTGCTTCGAGTGTTATGATACTTTTTCCGACAAGATTAATCCTATTTTGAAAAGATTGCATAGTGGAAACACTATGCATGGAGGGAAAATTCCAAAAAGGATTGGCGGAAGTATGCATGTTCGTAAAGAGATTGAGTCGCTGAAACAGGAATTGCAAGAATTAATCCAACAAGAAGAATTTGAAAGCGCGGCGAATACTAGAGATAGAATTAGAGAGTTGGAAAAGCGGTTAAGTGAAAAAAGAGAGGGGGAGCAATAAATGTCTCTTGAACACTTTTTAAAAAATGCAGTCAGTTCTTGGATGAAACAAGAAGGTCCTGCATCCGATATTGTGTTGAGCAGTAGGGTAAGACTTGCGAGGAATTTGGAAAAAATGAAATTTCCGACACTAGCCAGCAACGAGGAAGCGCAAAGTGTTGTGGATATAGTGAGACAGCATTTTGGAGGAAAGTCCTTTCATGAACTTGGTGAATTGGAATTCCTTGTAATGGAGGAATTAAACAATCTGGAGAAAAGGGTGCTTGTTGAAAAGCATCTAATAAGTCCACAACTGGCTGAAGATTCCGCATTTGGTGCATGTTTGTTATCACCTAATGAGGAAGTGAGTATTATGATAAATGAAGAGGATCATATTCGTATTCAATGCTTGTTTCCTGGTCTTCAGCTTAATGAAGCCCTAGAAGTAGCTAATACGCTTGATGATTGGATGGAAAGTAAGGTTGATTATGCGTTTGATGAAAAGCATGGATACTTAACAAGTTGTCCAACTAATGTTGGTACAGGACTGAGAGCATCGGTAATGATGCATTTACCAGCGTTGGTTTTGACCCAACAAATGAACAGAATTATTCCAGCTATCAATCAATTGGGATTAGTAGTTAGAGGGATTTATGGGGAGGGTAGCGAAGCATTAGGAAATATTTTTCAAATTTCCAATCAGTTGACACTAGGAAAATCAGAAGAGGATATTGTTCAGGATCTCCTTAGTGTGGTTCAACAACTTATTGCCCAAGAGCGTTCTGCACGAGAAGCTTTAGAAAAAACATCCAACATCCAATTGGAAGATAGGATATTTCGATCCTATGGTTTATTGGCTTACAGCAGGGTAATGGAAACAAAGGAAGCTGCCAAGTGTTTATCAGATGTCCGGCTGGGGATTGATCTTGGATACATTAAAGATATTTCAAATTCCATATTGAATGAATTGATGATTTTGACTCAACCAGGATTTCTACAGCAATATGCAGGAGGTCCTTTAAAGCCAAATGAAAGAGATATTCGCAGAGCTAGCTTAATTCGGGAAAGAATGCGTTTAAAGAAATAAATTATTCGGGAGGCGTTTGGATATGATGTTTGGTCGATTTACAGAAAGAGCACAGAAAGTACTTGCACTTGCTCAAGAAGAGGCATTGCGCCTAAGCCATAATAATATTGGAACAGAGCATATCCTGCTTGGTTTGGTCCGTGAAGGGGAAGGCATTGCGGCAAAGGCGTTAATAGCGCTTGGGCTGGGACCTGAGAAAATTCAAAAAGAAGTAGAAAACTTGATTGGTCGTGGGCAAGACAGCGGACAATCTATTCCGCACTATACACCGAGAGCAAAAAAAGTAATTGAGTTATCGATGGATGAAGCTCGTAAACTTGGTCACTCCTATGTTGGTACAGAACATATTTTACTTGGGTTAATTCGTGAAGGAGAAGGAGTAGCAGCACGTGTCTTGAATAATTTAGGGGTAAGCCTGAATAAAGCACGTCAACAAGTACTTCAGCTCCTAGGCAGTAATGAATCTTCCGGAGGACATCAAGGAGGGGCTTCTAATAATGTTAATACGCCAACCCTAGATAGTCTTGCAAGAGATCTAACTGCGGTGGCAAGAGAAGGAAGCCTTGACCCAGTAATCGGACGAAGTAAGGAAATTCAGCGTGTAATTGAAGTGCTGAGTAGAAGAACAAAAAATAACCCAGTATTAATTGGTGAACCAGGGGTTGGGAAAACAGCAATAGCAGAAGGCCTTGCGCAACAAATTGTCAACAACGAGGTTCCGGAAATACTGCGTGATAAGCGTGTGATGACCCTTGATATGGGAACAGTAGTAGCGGGTACAAAATATCGTGGTGAATTCGAAGACCGTCTCAAAAAAGTCATGGATGAAATTCGTCAGGCTGGTAATATCATTCTTTTCATTGATGAACTGCACACGCTGATTGGAGCAGGTGGGGCAGAAGGTGCGATTGATGCATCAAACATTTTGAAGCCATCCCTTGCACGAGGGGAGCTACAATGTATTGGTGCCACTACACTTGATGAATATCGTAAATATATTGAAAAAGATGCAGCGTTAGAGCGCAGGTTCCAACCGATTCAGGTCGATGAGCCAAATACAGAGGAGTCAATCCAAATTTTGCGGGGATTACGTGATCGCTATGAAGCTCATCATCGGGTTTCCATTACAGATGAAGCAATCGAGCAAGCCGTGAAGCTCTCGGATCGCTACATTTCGGACCGCTTCTTGCCAGATAAAGCGATTGATTTAATTGATGAGGCAGGTTCAAAAGTCCGCCTCCGTTCTTTTACAACTCCTCCTAATTTGAAGGAATTGGAAGTGAAGCTGGAATCTGTTCGCAATGAAAAAGATGCAGCAGTACAGAGTCAGGAGTTTGAAAAGGCGGCTTCTTTAAGAGATTCGGAACAACGCTTACGTGAACAACTGGAAGAAACGAAAAAAACATGGAAAGAAAAGCAGGGCCAGGAAAATACGGAGGTAACAGTCGAGGATATTGCGATGGTCGTATCCAGTTGGACAGGAATACCTGTATCTAAGCTTGCACAAACAGAAACAGATAAACTGTTAAATATGGAATCTCTCTTGCATTCTCGTGTCATTGGACAGGATGAAGCGGTGAAAGCAGTTTCAAAAGCGGTACGCCGTGCGCGTGCAGGCTTAAAGGATCCAAAACGTCCGATTGGCTCGTTCATCTTCCTTGGTCCAACAGGGGTAGGTAAAACAGAACTAGCTAGAGCGTTGGCAGAATCCATCTTCGGGGATGAAGATGCGATGATTCGAATCGATATGTCTGAATACATGGAAAAACATTCAACCTCTAGATTGGTAGGTTCGCCTCCGGGATATGTCGGCTATGATGAAGGTGGTCAATTAACAGAAAAAGTTCGTCGTAAGCCTTACTCTGTCATTCTTTTAGATGAAATAGAAAAAGCGCATCCGGATGTATTTAATATCCTGCTACAAGTATTGGAGGATGGCCGTTTAACAGATTCGAAGGGACGTACGGTTGATTTCCGCAATACGCTTGTCATTATGACGTCCAACGTTGGAGCGGATGCGTTAAAACGTAATAAGTACGTAGGCTTTAACGTTCAGGATGAAAATCAAAATTATAAAGATATGAAAGGAAAAGTAATGGAAGAGCTGAAAAAAGCATTCCGTCCTGAGTTCCTCAACCGTGTAGATGAAATGATTGTGTTCCATTCTCTTGAGAAAAAACATTTGAAAGAAATTGTTACGTTACTGTCAGATCAATTGACGACCCGCTTAAAAGAGCAGGAAATTGACCTCGAATTGACAGAAGCGGCAAAAGAGAAAATTTCCGAAGAGGGCTATGATCCGGAATATGGAGCAAGACCATTACGCCGTGCCATCCAGAAGCATGTGGAAGATAAACTTTCTGAAGAACTTCTACGCGGAAATATTGAAAAAGGTAAAAAAATCATTCTCGATGTAGCAGACGGTGAATTCATTGTCGGCGGTTCTGTTGAAAAAGTAAAATAAAAACCATGATTTTTGTACAGTCTAAATAAGAAGTGGAGGAAAGCCAGATTCATTCAGGTTTCCCTCCTTTCTTATATTTACCAAGGGTTTAAATTGGTATAACCTACAGCAAATAATGTATGATTAATATAAGGAAAACAATGGTATTTTATGAGACTTCTTGTTCTAAATAAAGAATCTAATGGAATAAAATAATTGGTGGAAGAAAGCCGGAAATTTTCATAGAAAACATCCACTTACTAAAGAGAGGAAATTTGGATGGCAAAGAGAAAAACAAAGTTTATGTGTAAGGAATGCGGTTATGAGTCCCCTAAATGGATGGGGAAATGTCCTGGCTGTCATGAGTGGAATACGATGGTGGAAGAAATGGAAGAGTCAAGAACACCGAGGCGAGGTGGTTTTACAACATCCTCTTCTACCCTTGTAAGAAAAGCAGAGTCCATTACAAAAGTGGAGAAATTGAATGAAACGAGAATCCATACCGATATGGAGGAGTGCAACCGGGTTCTTGGTGGAGGGCTTGTTCAAGGTTCTCTTGTACTTATCGGTGGAGACCCTGGAATCGGTAAATCGACCTTGTTACTTCAGGTGTGTTGTCAGTTAGCGTTGAAAAAACATCGTGTTCTTTACATATCTGGGGAAGAATCTGTTCAACAAACAAAGCTTAGAGCGGATAGACTAGGTGTGCAGGCTGATGAGTTGTTTGTGTTATCTGAAACAGACTTTGAGCTTGTAGCAAAAGCTGTGGAGGATATTGCGCCAACACTGTTAGTCGTAGATTCTATCCAAACCGTCTATCATCCCGCTGTTACATCTGCACCAGGAAGTGTATCACAAGTAAGGGAATGTACCGCAGAGCTTATGCGGATTGCAAAGACGAAAAATATTGCCGTATTTATCGTCGGGCATGTGACGAAAGAAGGTTCCATAGCAGGGCCACGTCTTTTGGAGCATATGGTTGATACTGTATTATATTTTGAAGGAGAACGGCATCATACGTATCGAATATTGCGTTCCGTAAAAAATAGATTTGGTTCCACAAACGAAATAGGTATTTTTGAAATGAAAGAAGAGGGATTAACAGAAGTTAAGAATCCTTCGGAGATATTTTTGGAAGAACGATCTCAAGGGGCAGCTGGCTCCACTGTCGTTGCCTCGATGGAGGGAACCCGTCCAGTGCTTGTGGAAATTCAAGCGTTGATATCTCCTACTGGCTATGGAAACCCGAGAAGAATGGCCACAGGAATAGACCATAACAGAGTGTCATTAATTATGGCCGTTTTAGAGAAGCGTGTCGGATTGCTTTTACAGAACCAAGATGCTTACCTGAAGGTTGCTGGTGGCGTTAAGCTAGATGAACCAGCCATTGACTTGGCAGTCGCTGTCAGCATTGCATCTAGTTTCCGAAACGTAAGTTCTGAAGCAACCGATGTTGTCATTGGAGAAGTAGGCTTAACAGGAGAAATAAGAAGAGTTTCAAGAATTGAACAAAGAGTGCAGGAAGCGGCAAAGCTTGGTTTCAAACGGGTGATTATTCCAGCCAAAAACTTAGGAGGATGGACCGCTCCAGCAGGAATTAGTGTCATTGGTGTAGCTACCATAGACCAGGCTCTTCAATATACTCTAGGGGGATAGAGATGGAAGAAAACCGTCAAAAGGAAAAAATAATGGCAGAAACGCTGCAGTTTATAGCTCCTGGTACTCCCATTAGGGAGGGGATAAATAACATCCTTCGATCCCAAACGGGTGGGCTCGTTGTTATTGGTTTCAATGATAAAGTGAAAGAAATTGTCGATGGAGGCTTTTCTATCAATTGCTCTTTTAGTCCGGCGTATGTTTATGAGCTAGCTAAAATGGACGGGGCTATTATTTTGAATGAAAAGGGTACTAAGATACTATATGCTAATGCCCAACTGACACCAAACTCTACTATTATCTCTACAGAAACCGGAATGAGACACCGAACAGCAGAAAGAGTGGCCAAACAAACTGGTTGTCTGGTCATAGCCATTTCCCAACGACGTAATGTCATTACCCTCTATAAAGGAGATTTCCGTTATGCACTAAGGGATATCGGTGTTATTTTTACAAAAGCAAATCAAGCAATACAGACACTAGAAAAATATAAAACGGTACTTGACCAAGGTATTACGAATCTTGGAGCTTTAGAATTTGAAGAACAAGTCTCACTTGCGGAACTTTTACAGGTTATCCATCGTATAGAAATGGTATTAAGAATTAAAAACGAAATAATCAGCTATATCAATGAACTCGGAACTGAAGGCAGGCTGATTCGACTTCAAATGACGGAGCTTCTTGCCCACATAGAGGAAGAGGCCATCCTCCTCATAAAAGATTATTGTGTGGATAAAGATATGGATGCTTTTACGAGTTTAAGAAAATTGCAGGACCTTGCCAATACAGATCTATTGGATGATTCGGTTATTCTTAAAATGCTTGGGTATTCTGGATTTATGAATCCCGATGAAATCATTCTTCCACGCGGATATCGGGTATTACACAAAATCCCGAGATTACCGCCGCTTGTTATCGAAAACCTTGTATGTCGTTTCCACAATTTAAAACATATTGTCCTTGCAACAGTAGAAGAATTGGATGAAGTTGATGGAATTGGTGAGGTTAGGGCGAGAAAGATAAAAGAGGGTTTAAAACGTATTCAGGATCAGCACTTAATTGACCGCCAAATGTAATCATTTTTGTGATATAACCGGAATAAATGTAAATTATTAGCTTTTTCGACGTTTTATTTAATGGAAACTGTTTATAATGTATAAAGGGAGGTGAGGCAATGTTAAGGCGTATGGTTCAATTATTCTTTTTAATACTTGGTGGGACGCTTGGGATATTATTCATTCCTGAACTGTTTTCCATCTTAAATCTAGGACACATTTCTTTTCTTACTATGCCTTTTACAGTTGCAATTCTAGGAGCAATAATATTTTTCATCCTTACTTTTTGGTTAGTGGATTATGTAGTCGGGTTTATTAAATGGATAGAGGAATCACTGGTAAAAGCACCGGTTACAGATGTATTATTCGGTAGTTTAGGTCTAATTTTTGGATTAATCGTTGCCTATTTGGCTGTCATCCCTTTAGAAAGAATTCCATTTGTCAGTGCCATTTTCCCTATTTTTATTACTATTCTATTAGGTTATCTTGGTTTCCAGGTAGGATTTAAAAAACGCGATGAGCTGGTGAATTTATTTTCTATTTCCTCAAAGTTTGGTAAAAAGAAAACGATAGAGGAAGAAGACATCGATCTCTCCTCTAAAAAACTCAAAATCTTGGATACGAGTGTCATAATTGACGGCCGTGTCGCTGATATTTGTCAGACAGGCTTCCTAGAAGGGACTATCGTCATTCCGCGCTTCGTATTAGAAGAGCTTCAGCACATTGCTGATTCATCTGATGTGTTGAAACGCAACAGAGGAAGACGTGGGTTGGATATTCTCAACCGAATTCAAAAGGAATTGGCTATCAAGGTAGATATTTACGAAGGTAACTTTGAAGATGTACAAGAAGTGGATAGCAAGCTTGTTAAATTAGCCAAGCTAACTTCAGGTGTAGTCGTAACAAATGATTTCAATTTAAATAAAGTATGTGAACTGCAAAACGTGGAAGTGTTAAATATCAATGACCTTGCGAACGCAGTCAAACCGGTAGTTCTTCCCGGTGAAGAATTGACCGTCCAAGTCATTAAAGACGGGAAAGAGCAGAACCAAGGGGTGGCATACTTAGATGACGGAACGATGATAGTCGTCGAAGAAGGCCGGGATTATATTGGAAAACATATTCAGGTACTTGTTACAAGTGTTCTCCAAACCTCTGCTGGACGAATGATTTTTGCCAAGCCTAAACAACTAGAACGGGCAGCATTATAATAGAAAAGCGGAAGGCGCCCGTTCAGCGAAGTACAAACTGGACATCGCCGTATGAGATAAAGAAATCACGAAGAACGATAGTGATTCGATGTTGCCTTATCGTAAGGAGGCGAGGGAAGTTTGATGTCGTTGGCGCCTAGAGCTAGACAAATAGAAAAACGGAAGCGACTGACCAGCCCTGACGAGACCTCGAGGGACTAGGCGTTGAAGTTCAAACTTTAAATGATTATATTTTTGTAATAACACACTACCCTCTTATTTTTTAAGAGGGTTGAAGTTATTTCAGCAAAATTATTTATTAAACGGGAGAGTAAAAAAATGAATTACCATGTAATCGTTCTAGCTGCAGGACAAGGAAAGCGTATGAAGGCTGGGATAAACAAGCAGTTTATCGAACTTGAGGGGAAACCAGTCATTATTCATACTTTGTCTGTTTTTGAAAAAGATCCTCACTGCCAGGAAATCAAGCTCGTGATTAATGAAAAAGAATCCGACATTTTCCACAAGCTACTTACCGTTTATCCATTAAAAAAGGTAAAAGAAATCGTTTTTGGTGGAAAAGAACGGCAAGACAGTGTGTATAATGGACTCATAGCTACTGACACTAAAGGGATTGTCCTTGTTCATGATGGTGCAAGGCCGTTTGTTTCTAACTCGGTTATTCACCGCCTTGTTGATGCAGCAGCAAAAGAAGGAGCGGCGATTGTTGGAGTTCCCGTAAAAGATACAATCAAGAAAGTGGGTCATGACCAATTGGTAGAAGAAACGGTAGAGCGTTCCAGTTTATGGTCTGTCCAAACTCCCCAAGCTTTTCGCTTTGACATTTTGATGAATGCTCATGAAGAGGCGAGAAAGACGGGTTACCAAGGAACCGATGAAGCAAGTCTTGTGGAGCGGATTTCCGTTCCTGTTAAAATGGTGGAAGGTGATTATGAAAATATAAAACTGACGACACCAGAAGATTTAATACTAGCAAAAGCTATTTTACAAAAATAAAGGCTCTTTTCTAAAAGATTGTTGCTAAAAACTTAATGGAAAGTTGCTTGAAAACCTGCCTTTACATTAAACTAAATGCAGGAAAAGATAGTAACGTTTATTACGAGTAATTTCTAAAATTCATGAAAGCAACAAAGTTTGCGAAAACAGCTAAAATATAAAGGAGCGGACATCATGTTTCGAATCGGACAAGGGTTTGACGTGCACCAATTTTCAGAAGGGCGACCTTTAATAATAGGAGGAGTCACCATTCCTTATGATAAAGGATTGCTCGGCCATTCAGATGCGGATGTACTATTACATACCATTTCAGATGCGTGTTTAGGAGCCATCGGTGAAGGAGACATTGGAAAGCACTTTCCCGATACAGATCCAGCTTTTAAAAATGCTGATTCTGCCGTTTTAATGCAGCAGGTCTGGGCAATAGTAAAAGAAAAAGGGTATGTACTTGGGAATGTCGATTGCACGATCATTGCCCAAAAACCAAAAATGGCCCCTCATATTGAGCCAATGCGTGCAAGAATTGCAGAATTGCTGGAAGCGGATATAGAGCAAGTTAATGTGAAAGCAACGACCACAGAAAAGTTGGGCTTTACTGGTAGAGAAGAAGGAATCGCGGCTCAAGCAGCTGTTTTATTGATAAAAAAATAGACAATCCTAAGTATACTTGAAAATATTATTTAGGTATTTGGCTATAATCTAAGATACGTCCTGCCATTTTTATGTTAAAATAGTGCAAGGAATTTTTGAAAAACCGCCGAGGCATTTTCCCGGCGAAAACGGAGGTACCATCATGACAGTTCGTGTACGATATGCCCCAAGTCCAACTGGGCACTTACATATAGGAAATGCTAGAACCGCATTATTTAACTACCTTTTTGCTCGCAGTCAAAATGGTCAATTCATTATCCGCGTTGAAGATACGGATACGAAGCGTAATATTGCTGGTGGAGAAGAGAGCCAGCTTAAATATTTAAAATGGCTTGGCATGGATTGGGATGAGAGTGTAGATGTAGGAGGGGAGTACGGTCCATACCGCCAGTCCGAACGAAATGACATTTATGCAAAATACTATCAGGAGCTTTTGGAAAAAGGGCTTGCCTATAAGTGTTATTGTACGGAAGAGGAGCTAGAGGCTGAGCGTGAAGAGCAAATAGCAAAAGGGGAAAACCCTCGTTATTCCGGAAAGCACCGCAACCTTACTTCAGAAGAGCAAACCGCGTTTGAAGAAGAAGGCAGACAACCAAGTATCCGTTTTCGTGTACCAGAGGGTAATGAAATTACATTTACTGACATGGTAAAAGGAGACGTTACCTTTGAAACAGACGGTATTGGAGACTTTGTTATTGTGAAAAAGGACGGAACGCCTACGTATAATTTTGCAGTGGCAGTCGACGATCATTCCATGCAAATCTCCCACGTGCTTCGTGGAGACGATCATATATCAAACACACCAAAACAGATTATGATTTTTGATGCATTTGATTGGAAAGTTCCCGTTTTCGGGCATATGACTTTAATTGTCAATGAAAATCGTAAGAAATTAAGTAAACGCGACGAGTCTATTATTCAGTTTATTGAGCAATATGAACAACTTGGATACCTTCCTGAAACACTGTTTAACTATATCGCACTACTTGGATGGTCGCCTGTTGGAGAAGAAGAAGTGTTCTCCAAAGAAGAATTCATTGAAATCTTTGATACAGATCGTCTGTCCAAATCTCCAGCTGTTTTTGATACGAATAAATTAAAGTGGATGAACAACCAGTATTTGAAGACATTAGACTTGGAAAAACTGGTGGAAATCTCGTTGCCGCATCTTGTAAAAGCTGGCCGCTTATCAGAAGATATGTCAGCAGAACAAAAAGAATGGGCAAAAGAATTAATCGCACTTTATCAAGAACAAATGAGCTATGGAGCAGAGATTGTAGAGCTAACAGAGATGTTCTTTAAAACAGATATTGAGTATGATGAAGAAGCGAAAGCTGTTTTAGAAGAAGAACAAGTAGTAGAGGTGTTATCTTCTTTTTACCGTTCATTGGAAGCGTCCGAAGACTTCACAGTAGATACGATAAAAGCTGCTACGAAGTCAGTACAGAAAGAAACAGGTCATAAAGGGAAGAAGTTATTTATGCCTATTCGTGTTGCAACCACTGGACAAACACATGGTCGTGACTTGCCGCAATCTCTCCATTTGCTTGGAAAAGAGACAGTACTTGCAAGGTTGTCTAAGCTAATTGGTTAACATTTTTAATAAAGCGTAATATGATAGAACTACCAAATAATCGATTCATATAATTTCAGATAGTGAATGTTGAAGAGGAGAGTAAAAGAAACACATCCTTTCCAGAGAGAATTGCCATAGGCTGCGAGCAATTCAGTGATGATTTCTTTGAAATGCACCTCAGAGTCTGTTGCCGAACGGCATTTGCCAAGTATGCACCAGCGGCTACCTCCCGTTATGAGGAAAAGTAGGGATGAAAAGATTTATAATCATCCAAACAGAGTGGAACCGCGCCGGAAGCGTCTCTGTGTCTTGGACACGGAGACGCTTCTTTTTTTGCGAGCGTAAACTCTATCGGGTGATAAAAACATAAGCAGGTGGAAAGCGAGACGGAAAGCGGATAACAACAGTTTGAAAGGGATATGGCGCGATGCACAAAAGAGAAGGGAGGAGCGGTTTATGTTCCGAACCATTAAAGAAGATATAGATGTTGTGTTTGAACAAGATCCAGCTGCAAGAAGTTATTTAGAAGTTATTTTAACGTACTCTGGCCTTCATGCAATATGGGCTCATCGGATTGCTCATGCCTTTTTTAAACGCAACATGTTCTTTATCGCCAGGATCATTTCTCAAGTAAGCCGTTTTTTTACGGGAATTGAGATTCATCCAGGAGCTAAAATTGGTCGCCGCTTCTTTATTGACCATGGTATGGGAGTAGTAATCGGGGAAACCTGTGAAATAGGTAATAATGTAACGGTATTTCAAGGAGTGACACTTGGGGGGACCGGGAAAGAAAAAGGTAAACGGCATCCTACTATATTGGATAATGCCCTTATTGCGACTGGAGCTAAAGTATTAGGATCGATAACTATTGGAGAGAATTCTAAGGTTGGTGCTGGTTCTGTCGTATTGAAGGACGTTCCTGCCAATTCGACCGTCGTAGGAATACCCGGAAAGATTGTTATTCAGGACGGAGTGAAAGTGAAAAAGAGGGACCTAGATCATCATGATTTACCTGACCCTACAGGAGATAGATTTGCTGCTTTAGAGAAGCAGATCGCAAAGCTTCAAGCTGAATTGGTACTTTTAAAAGAGAGGAAGAAAGCAGATGGCGATTCATCTTTATAATACGTTAACTCGAACGAAGGAGAAGTTCGTTCCGCTAGAAGAAGGAAAAGTGAAAATGTATGTATGCGGACCGACCGTATATAACTATATTCATATTGGTAATGCAAGGCCACCAATTGTATTTGATACAGTGAGAAGGTATTTAGAGTATAGAGGCTATGATGTCAAATATGTGTCCAATTTCACAGACGTGGATGATAAATTAATTAAAGCTGCAAATCAACTCGGGGAAGATGTTCCTACCATTGCAGAACGCTTCATTGCTGCCTACCATGAGGATGTTTCCGCTCTTGGATGCAAAAAAGCAGATGTTCATCCAAGGGTCACGGAAAATATGGATATCATTATTGAGTTTGTTGAGGCATTGATAGAAAAGGATTATGCTTACGAATCAGGTGGAGATGTATATTTCCGTACAAAGGAATTTAAAGAATACGGCAAGCTATCCCACCAACCTATTGAGGATTTACAGCTTGGAACACGGATAGAAGTAGGAGAGAAAAAGCAGGACGCTTTGGACTTTGTTTTATGGAAAGCAGCTAAAGAAGGAGAAATTTCCTGGAGCAGCCCATGGGGAGAAGGAAGACCAGGTTGGCATATAGAATGCTCCGCGATGGCAAGAAAATACTTAGGGGATACGATTGACATTCATGCTGGAGGGCAGGACTTATCCTTTCCTCACCACGAAAATGAAATCGCACAATCCGAAGCATTGACAGGTAAGACTTTTGCTAAGTACTGGCTTCATAACGGGTATATCAATATCGATAATGAAAAAATGTCTAAATCTCTTGGGAATTTTGTGTTAGTACATGACATTCTCCAAAAGCATGATCCACAACTTCTGAGGTTTTTCATGCTATCTGTACACTATCGCCATCCAATTAATTATAGTGAAGAGCTTTTACAAAACACGAAAAATGGGTTGGACCGTTTACGTACCTCCTACTCCAATTTGAAGCACCGCCTGGAAAACACAGCGGACCTAGCAGAAGTGGAACAAGAGTGGTTGGATAAAGTAGATGCTTTCAAGGATGAATTTGTGAAAGTGATGGATGATGATTTTCATACCGCAAATGCGATTTCGGTTCTTTTTGAAATGGCGAAGCAGGCAAATCATTACTTAAATGAAAAGAACACATCGAAAAAGATACTAGAAGCATTCATCACACAGTTTGAGGAACTGTTTGCCATTATTGGCGTTTTGTTGAACGCAGAAGAAGAGCTTTTGGATGAGGAAATTGATCAGTTAATTCAAGATCGCATTGATGCACGTAAAAATCGTGATTTTGCAAAGGCAGATCAAATTAGAGATGAATTAAAAGCGAAAAATATAATTTTGGAAGATACGGCACAAGGAACACGTTGGAAAAGAGGCTAATACCAGCTATGACAAAGAAATTGGATGTAAAGCAATTGAACAGTCTGGCACTTGCCTATATGGGTGATGCGGTGTTAGAAGGTTATGTCCGCCATCACTTGTTGAAATCAGGCAAAATCCGTCCTAATCAGTTACATCGTGCAGCAACCAACTATGTGTCTGCAAAATCGCAGGCATACTTGCTGCACCAGCTGTTGGACAAAGGCTTTTTCAGTGATGAGGAGCAAGCGATTATTCGCCGTGGAAGAAATGCCAAATCAGGTACTGTCCCGAAAAATACGGATGTACAGACATATCGGTATTCTACAGCGTTTGAAGCATTAGTCGGATACTTATACTTGAGTGAGAACATCGAACGAATGGAAGAAATCGTCTTTACCTGTATAAAACTGGTGGATGAAAGAGGTGAAGGGTTATGACAAAAGAGTTTATCATGGGCCGAAATCCTGTATTGGAGGCGCTCAAATCAAATCGTGAAATCAATAAGCTATGGATTGCGGAAGGTGGTCAAAAGGGCTCTATCCAACAAGTGATAGCCATGGCGAAAGAAGCAAATGTACTTGTGCAATTTGTGCCGAGAAAAAAAATAGATCAAATGGTAGAAGGAAATCACCAAGGGGTGGTGGCTTCTGTTGCCGCTTATGATTATGCAGAAATAGATGATCTATTCCAATTAGCAGAGAAGCGCAAAGAAGACCCATTCTTTTTGATTTTAGATGAAATAGAAGATCCTCATAATCTAGGTTCCATTATGAGGACGGCAGACGCTGTTGGGGCACATGGAATCATAATCCCCAAAAGGCGGGCGGTAGGTCTAACAGCAACCGTTGCAAAGGCTTCGACGGGAGCTATCGAACATATCCCGGTAGTACGGGTGACTAATCTTGCCAGAACAGTGGACGAGCTAAAGGAAAGAGGAATATGGATTTTTGGTACAGATGCCAAAGGAAAAGTAGATTACCGAAATATGGACGGTTCCTTGCCAATTGGGCTCATCATTGGGAGTGAAGGAAAAGGAATGGCAAGGCTATTGAGAGAGAAATGTGATTTTCTCGTTTCTTTACCAATGGTAGGAAAAGTAACGTCTTTAAACGCATCGGTTGCTGCCAGTCTATTAATGTACGAGGTTTTCAGAAAAAGACTGCCAGCTGGAGAGTAAAATAGGATGGACATTTTATTGGTGGATGGATACAACATCATTGGAGCATGGCCAAGCTTGAGAAAACTGAAGGATCAGGATCTCGCCTTGGCCAGGGACATCCTTATTTCCAAGATGGCTGAATATCAGGCTTATACAGGATACAAGGTCATGATCATTTTTGATGCACATCTTTCCCAAGGAGTTGAAACAAAGTATAAAAACCATCGAGTGGATGTTATTTATACAAGGGAAAACGAAACAGCAGATGAACGGATAGAAAAGCTTGCCATCAGTTTGAATGATAGACGTACACAAATCCATGTTGCTACATCGGACTTTACGGAGCAGTGGGCTATTTTTGGCCAAGGAGCGCTGAGGAAATCTGCTCGTGAACTGTTAAATGAATCTGATGCCATCGAGGAAAGAATTAAAAAGCGGGTCACAAAATTCACGAATGAAAAGCCATCTAAACGCATTCAACTTGATAATGAAATTTCTGCAATTTTCGAAAAATGGCGCCGAGGACAGCGATGAGTGGTTGACGATGAATTTACGCCTACTGTATAATATTTCTATCTACTGATTCAGCCGGAGGGATAGGTGTGATAGTGAGCGATCCAAGAAATGCCAACAGGACATTAGAGCTTATGGAAGACGAACAGATGGTGGAACTTGTGCATATAGGTGATAGCGAAGCGCTGGATTATTTGATAAATAAGTATAAAAATTTTGTGCGCGCTAAAGCTAGATCTTACTTTCTCATAGGTGCTGATCGCGAAGATATCGTACAAGAGGGAATGATTGGGCTGTATAAAGCAATCCGTGACTTTAAAGAGGACAAGCTAACCTCATTTAAAGCGTTTGCTGAGCTCTGTATTACCCGACAGATTATTACCGCCATTAAAACCGCAACAAGGCAAAAGCATATTCCACTCAATTCGTATGTATCACTGGACAAGCCTATTTACGACGAAGAATCGGACCGTACGCTCATGGATGTTATTTCAGGGGCAAAAGTGATGGACCCAGAAGAACTGATTATTAATCAAGAAGAATTTGATGATATTGAAGTGAAGATGGGAGAACTATTAAGTGATTTGGAAAGAAAAGTGCTGGCTCTTTATCTGGATGGCCGTTCGTATCAGGAAATTTCAGAAGATTTAAACCGGCATGTGAAATCCATTGACAATGCCCTTCAACGGGTCAAACGGAAGTTAGAGCGGTATTTAGAGCTAAGAGAAATTACCCTTTGATTCCCTTAGATTTAAGAAAGAAATGGCATTTTACTTGACATTGACTAATTGTTACACCTATGTTACATTTTTATGGACATCTATGCTTTAGGTGGTGTAATACGTGCAAACAAAGGTAGCACTTGCTTGCGCTCTGTGTTCTTCCCGTAACTATTCGACAGTTAAAGGGAAATCGCAAAGTGGTGAGCGTTTAGAGATAAAGAAGTTTTGTAAGGTTTGTAATGCCCATACCGTTCATCGGGAGACAAAATAGATCAGTATTTCTGGGGTTGGAGGTTACTTGAATGCAACGTTTGACTGGTTTTTTACGTGATGTATCTCGTGAAATGAAAAAAGTTAGCTGGCCTAAACGCAAAGAGTTGACGCGTTATACAATTACAGTAATTACAACTGTAGCGATTGTAGCAGTGTTTTTCTGGATCGTAGACTTAGGTATTTCCGAGTTATTGCGTGCTGTAATTAAATAATATTTCAAACTTATTCTTTTTACCCTTGAATAAGTAATGATATATCATGGTATAATGTGAATATTACTTTCTGACAAAAGCCCGTTCAACGGGTTTTTTCATTTGGAAAAAAGAGTTTTGAAGTTTCACGGACGTAAGAGATTTCTCTCATGGTGTAAGACTCCTGCAGCAGGAAGCGGTAAAGCTAGAATCGTCACACCTGAATCAGAAATGAACAGGCTGCAAATATAAAAACATATTTTTCTATAACAAATTGATTATGATAGGGAGGGACGGACAGTAGTCCTTGAGGATGGAAAAAAACTGGTACGTCGTTCATACTTATTCCGGATATGAGAATAAGGTAAAAGCGAACTTAGAAAAAAGAGTAGAATCAATGGGGATGCAAGACAAAATCTTCCGCGTAGTTGTTCCTGAAGAAGAAGAAACCGATATCAAAAACGGTAAAAAGAAAGTAACAAAGAAAAAAGTATTCCCTGGGTACGTGTTAGTTGAAATCGTAATGACAGACGATTCTTGGTACGTCGTCCGTAATACTCCTGGAGTAACTGGGTTTGTAGGGTCCAGTGGATCAGGATCTAAACCAACTCCTCTATTGGATGACGAAATTGCGTTTATCCTTAAGAGAATGGGTATGATGGAAAAACAAGTGGAAGTAGACTTCGATTTAAAAGAATCTGTTAAAGTGACAGAAGGTCCTTTTGCGAACTTTACTGGTCATATTGTAGAGCTTGATAAAGACAAACAAAAAGTTAAAGTGCTTGTGAATATGTTCGGTCGAGAAACCCCTGTAGAGCTTGATTTTACACAGATCGAAAAATTATAATGTAAAAAAACTTGAAATAGTATTGTAAAAGTGGTATTATTTCAAAGGTCAGTATGTCTCTTTCTAAGAGGCTATTAATACAAATATATTCTTTATATATATAATAAAGAATGAGTTGAGTGGGAGGGAGTAATCCCAGATACCACATCACGGACTTAAGGAGGTGTGTCTCGTGGCTAAAAAAGTAATTAAATTGGTAAAGCTACAAATTCCAGCAGCGAAAGCTAACCCAGCACCACCAGTTGGACCAGCACTAGGTCAAGCAGGTGTTAACATTATGGGTTTCTGTAAAGAGTTTAACGCTCGTACAGCAGATCAAGCTGGATTAATTATCCCTGTTGAAATTACGGTATTCGAAGACCGTTCATTTACATTTATTACGAAAACTCCACCTGCTGCAGTTTTACTTAAAAAAGCAGCTGGAATCGAGTCTGGTTCTGGTGAACCAAATCGTAATAAAGTTGCAACAGTTAAGCGTGATAAAGTACGCGAGATTGCGGAAACGAAAATGCCAGACCTTAACGCTGCTAGCGTCGAAGCTGCAATGCGCATGGTTGAAGGTACTGCTCGTAGCATGGGTATCGTTATCGAAGACTAATCCCATCGCTTTTGATTTAACTGCTGTTTTGGGTTGCGGATTTGCTTTTGAGGCGATTCGCAACCTTTATTCGTGGGAGGTTATTCCGCTAAAACCACATAAGGAGGACGTTTAAAATGGCTAAAAGAGGTAAAAAGTACATCGAAGCTGCGAAACTTGTAGACCGTCAAACGGTTTACGCTGTTAACGAAGCTATCGAATTAGTAAAGAAAACAAACACTGCGAAGTTTGACGCTACTGTGGAAGTTGCATTCCGCCTTGGTGTTGACCCTCGTAAAAACGACCAGCAAATCCGTGGAGCAGTAGTGCTTCCTCATGGAACTGGTAAAACGCAAAAAGTTCTTGTTTTTGCTAAAGGTGAAAAAGCGAAAGAAGCGGAAGCTGCTGGAGCTGACTACGTTGGAGATGCAGACATGATTGCGAAAATCAACCAAGGTTGGTTCGATTTTGATGTAATCGTTGCTACTCCTGACATGATGGGTGAAGTTGGTAAACTTGGACGCGTATTAGGTCCTAAAGGTTTAATGCCAAACCCTAAAACTGGTACAGTAACATTTGACGTAACGAAGGCTGTTAACGAAATCAAAGCTGGTAAAGTTGAATACCGCCTTGATAAGTCTGGTAACATCCATGTTCCAATCGGTAAAATCTCTTTTGAAGATACAAAACTTGTTGAGAACTTCGCTACGATTCATGAGACTCTACTAAAAGCGAAACCTGCTGCAGCAAAAGGTACATTCATGAAGAACATTGCTGTTACTTCTACAATGGGACCTGGTGTGAAAGTAGACGCTTCTACTTTTTAATTTGTAAAAAACTAGCATATTGACACAAGATGACAACACGGTTATAATAATCGTTGTGTTTATAAAATGATATTGTTTGTACCGAAGACAGTAGGTGCCTTTAGGGCTTAATTTCCTACCGAGGTGTGAATTTTTACGATAAAAAGCGATTGACGCTTTTAAACGATAAAATTTATGCCTCCACCTGCGTGGGGGCATTCCTTATGTACACCGATCGGTATAAGTGGTAACCAACTTTTTAGGAGGTGTAACGATGAGCAAAGCAGTTGAATTAAAGAAACAAGCTGTTGGAGAAATCGCTGACAAGTTCAAAGCGTCTGTATCTACAATCGTAGTTGACTACCGTGGACTAAACGTAGCAGAAGTAACAGAACTTCGTAAGCAACTTCGTGAAGCAGGTGTTGAGTTCAAGGTTTACAAAAACTCTTTAACGCGCCGTGCGGCAGAGGTTGCTGAAATCAACGGACTTAATGATGCATTAACAGGACCCAACGCAGTTGCGTTCTCTACTGAAGATGTAGTAGCTCCTGCTAAGATCCTTAATGACTTCGCGAAAAAACACGAAGCATTAGAAATCAAAGCTGGTGTCATCGAAGGAAACGTTGCAACGGTTGAAGAAGTGAAAGCTCTTGCTGAACTTCCATCACGCGAAGGTTTACTTTCTATGTTGCTTAGCGTACTTCAAGCTCCAATGCGCAACTTCGCTCTTGTTACAAAAGCAGTTGCAGAGCAAAAAGAAGAGCAAGGTGCATAATTTAACACTTGCAAGTTAGTAACAAAACAATAAAACTCAAACATTATTAAGGAGGAAATTAACAATGACACACGAACAAATCATTGAAGCGGTTAAGAATATGACTGTTTTAGAACTAAACGACCTAGTAAAAGCAATCGAAGAAGAATTTGGTGTAACTGCTGCTGCTCCTGTAGCTGTAGCTGGTGGCGGAGCTGCTGAAGCTGCTGCTGAGCAAACTGAATTTGACGTAATCCTAGCTAACGCTGGTGGTCAAAAAATCAAGGTTATCAAAGTAGTACGTGAAATCACTGGCCTTGGTCTTAAAGAAGCTAAAGAAGTTGTAGATAACGCTCCTAAAGCTCTTAAAGAAGGCGTTGCTAAAGAAGAAGCTGAAGAAATCAAAGCTAAACTTGAAGAAGTTGGAGCTTCTGTAGAAGTTAAGTAATTACAGACTCTTGTAAGAAAAGCTCGCTACGTGTTAGCGGGCTTTTTTTCAACATAAGAAAGTTAGTTTGATCGGTGTATAGCTCCAGTTCTAGCCATCTTGCTTTATGCATGTCGGGGCTGGTCAAGGCGCTTGCGCTTTTCTGGGTTTACTGTTTTTTTCAAGGATGCTAGTGAAGGGTTGGAGTTGAGTTGTTGATCAGCAAAAGCATTTTGCTTTTCGGATAAGGAGACTAAGTATGACAAATCATTATTATACAAACAAACCTTCTGTGGAAAGTAATCGTCAGCAATGGAGCTTTGATTTAAAAGGGCACCAATTTTCTTTTACAACAGATACTGGAGTTTTTTCTAAGAAAGAAGTGGATTTTGGTTCAAGAGTTCTAATCGATGCATTCGAATTGCCAGAAGTAGAAGGGTGTATTTTAGATGTTGGGTGCGGGTATGGCCCGATTGGTTTATCGATCGCTAAAGGTTTTCCGGACCGGGAAGTTCATATGGTTGATGTGAATGAAAGAGCGGTAGAGTTGGCAAAAGAAAACGCTGCGGTAAACAAAGTGGAAAATGTTTCTGTTTTTATAAGTAATATCTATGAAAATGTCACATCGACCAACTATGCAGCTATACTTTCTAATCCGCCAATTCGTGCGGGGAAGAAAGTGGTTCATGAAATATTGGAGAAAGCATGGGATCATTTGATGCCCAATGGGGAACTTTGGATAGTTATTCAAAAAAAGCAAGGCGCCCCGTCTGCGATTGCTAAATTAGAGTCTTTATTTGAGGACGTAGAAGTGGTTGTAAAGAAAAAGGGTTACTTAATAATCAAATCAAAAAAAGGTTGACTACGTTTTTTTGTTGTGATAGCATTGTTTAATGCCAATATGTATTTTTCTGAGCAATACTAATTTTATGTCGTTTACATGTATAAAATTAGTATGCTTGGAAAAGATAGTAAAATCAATAGAGCGATTGTGAAAATGTGGTTTTCTGTATTGAAACCATTTTTTATTTTTAGCATGAGGTCTTTTTTATGGACGTCATGTTGAAATGTTTTTTATGTTTGGCTTTAGATAGACTGTTCAAATAGGTTCAGAGGAAGAGAGCGGTGGCTTTTTAAAGATGGTTCTTGTAAATAAAGAGGTTATGAGAATTTCTCTTAAAACTAGAACCGCGCGGATGGAAGCTTACTGTCAACTTTTTATGTGCTGCTTTGAACATCTTCTTTAATAACGCTTGATACGAGGGGTGAATCAGTTGACAGGTCAACTAGTTCAATACGGACGACACCGCCAACGCAGAAGTTATGCTCGCATTAGTGAAGTATTAGAATTACCAAATCTAATAGAAATTCAATCTTCTTCTTATCAATGGTTCCTTGATGAGGGATTAAGAGAAATGTTCCATGATATTTCTCCGATTGAAGACTTCACTGGAAATCTATCTTTAGAATTCATCGATTATAGCTTAGGGGAACCAAAATATTCTGTTGAAGAATCAAAGGAAAGAGATGTTACATACTCCGCTCCTTTACGTGTGAAGGTTCGTCTCATTAACAAGGAAACTGGTGAAGTGAAAGACCAGGATGTATTTATGGGTGATTTCCCGTTAATGACGGATACTGGTACGTTCGTTATTAATGGGGCAGAACGTGTTATTGTATCTCAGTTAGTGCGTTCTCCGAGTGTGTATTACAGCGGAAAAGTGGATAAAAATGGTAAAAAAGGCTTTTCGGCAACTGTTATTCCAAACCGTGGTGCATGGTTAGAGTACGAGACTGACGCTAAAGATGTTGTATATGTTCGTATCGATCGTACTCGTAAACTACCAGTAACGGTTCTTTTGCGTGCCCTTGGGTTCGGCTCTGATCAGGAGATTATTGATCTTCTTGGTGAAAACGAATACTTGCGAAACACTTTAGATAAGGATAACACAGAAAGTACTGAAAAGGCATTATTAGAAATATATGAGCGTCTTCGCCCTGGTGAGCCACCAACGGTTGAAAATGCGAAAAGTTTATTGGAGTCTAGATTTTTTGATCCTAAACGTTATGATTTAGCAAGTGTTGGAAGATACAAGATTAATAAAAAGCTTCATATTAAAAATAGGCTATTTAATCAACGTATCGCTGAAACATTAGTGGACCCAGAAACTGGCGAAATTATCGTTGAGAAAGGTACACTTTTGGATCGCAGAACACTGGATCGAATTTTACCTTTCATTGAAGATGGCGTAGGACTTACTTCTTTCCATCCACATGGTGGAGTTGTGGAAGATGAAGTACCAATGCAATCTATTAAGATATATGCACCGAACGATGCAGAAGGAGAAAAAGAAATTCTTGTGCTTGGCAATGGCTTTATAGAAGAAAAAGTAAAGCATATTGCGCCAGCTGATATTATTGCTTCTATCAGTTATTTCTTCGATCTTTTACACGGTGTAGGCGATACAGATGATATTGATCACCTTGGAAACCGTCGTTTACGTTCAGTTGGTGAGCTTTTACAGAACCAATTCCGTATCGGTCTATCTAGAATGGAGCGTGTAGTTCGTGAAAGAATGTCCATCCAGGATACAAACACGATTACACCTCAGCAGCTAATCAATATCAGACCTGTTATCGCATCTATCAAAGAATTCTTTGGAAGCTCTCAATTATCACAGTTCATGGATCAAACGAATCCATTAGCTGAGTTGACGCATAAACGCAGACTATCTGCACTTGGACCTGGTGGTTTAACACGTGAGCGCGCTGGATTTGAAGTGCGTGATGTTCACTACTCCCACTATGGACGTATGTGTCCGATTGAAACTCCAGAGGGACCAAACATTGGTTTGATTAACTCCCTATCATCTTTTGCGAAAGTAAACAAATTTGGTTTTATCGAGACACCATATAGACGTGTAGATCCTGAAACGGGACGCGTGACTGACCAAATTGATTACTTAACTGCAGATGAAGAGGATAACTATGTAGTGGCACAAGCGAATGCTCGTCTAGGTGAAGATGGCGCATTCCTTGATGAAAATGTAGTTTCCCGTTTCCGTGGAGAAAACACGGTTGTTGTTAGCGAGAGAATCGACTACATGGACGTTTCTCCTAAACAGGTAGTATCCGCTGCGACAGCTTGTATTCCATTCTTGGAAAACGATGACTCTAACCGTGCTCTTATGGGAGCGAACATGCAACGACAAGCTGTACCATTAATGCAACCGGAATCTCCGATTGTCGGTACAGGTATGGAGCACGTATCTGCTAAAGACTCCGGTGCTGCTGTTATTTGTAAGCATCCAGGTGTGGTAGAACGTGTAGAAGCCCGTGAAGTATGGGTGCGTCGCGTGGAAGAAATTGATGGTAAACAGGTAAAAGGTAATCTTGATAAATATAGAATGCTTAAATTCATTCGTTCTAACCAAGGTACTTGTTATAATCAGCGTCCAATCGTCTCTGTTGGTGATGTAGTCACAAAAGGAGAAATCCTTGCTGACGGACCTTCCATGGAAAAAGGAGAACTAGCACTTGGTCGTAACGTGCTTGTAGGATTTATGACATGGGATGGTTATAACTATGAGGATGCCATCATCATGAGTGAACGTTTGGTAAAAGATGATGTGTACACTTCCATTCATATTGAAGAATATGAATCAGAAGCTCGCGACACGAAGCTTGGACCAGAAGAAATCACTCGCGATATTCCTAACGTTGGGGAAGAGGCTTTGAAAAACCTTGATGATCGTGGAATCATCCGTATCGGTGCAGAAGTGAAAGATGGTGATTTGCTAGTTGGAAAAGTAACGCCTAAGGGTGTAACGGAATTGACTGCAGAAGAACGTCTCTTACACGCAATCTTTGGAGAAAAAGCTCGTGAAGTTCGTGATACTTCACTTAGAGTTCCACATGGCGGCGGCGGTATTGTACTTGATGTTAAAGTATTTAATCGTGAAGATGGTGACGAGTTACCACCAGGTGTAAACCAATTAGTTCGCGTTTATATCGTTCAGAAGCGTAAAATTTCTGAAGGAGATAAAATGGCAGGACGACATGGTAACAAAGGTGTAATCTCTCGTATTTTACCAGAAGAAGATATGCCTTATCTTCCAGATGGTACGCCAATTGACATCATGTTAAACCCATTAGGGGTACCATCTCGTATGAACATCGGTCAGGTATTGGAGTTACACTTGGGTATGGCGGCAAGAACGCTTGGTATCCATGTTGCTTCCCCAGTATTTGATGGAGCTCGTGAAGAAGATGTATGGAGTACGCTAGAAGAAGCTGGTATGGCAAGAGACGCTAAAACCGTTCTGTATGACGGAAGAACAGGTGAACCTTTCGATAGCCGTGTATCTGTAGGAATCATGTACATGATTAAGCTTGCACACATGGTTGACGATAAGCTACACGCCCGTTCAACTGGACCATACTCACTAGTAACACAACAGCCACTTGGTGGTAAAGCTCAATTCGGTGGACAACGTTTTGGTGAGATGGAAGTATGGGCACTTGAGGCATATGGTGCTGCTTATACACTTCAAGAAATCTTAACCGTTAAATCTGATGATGTAGTAGGACGTGTGAAAACGTACGAGGCAATCGTAAAAGGTGAAAACGTACCGGAGCCAGGAGTTCCTGAATCTTTCAAAGTACTTATCAAAGAACTTCAAAGTTTAGGTATGGACGTAAAAATCCTCTCCGGCGATGAAAAAGAAATTGAAATGAGAGATATGGAAGATGATGAAGAGCAATCTTCAGAAGGTATTTCCTTAGACTCTGATCAAGTAGAAGAAGTAAAAGAAACTGTCGCTAAAGACTAATGCCAACAGGATTTAGCTGGAGCATTTGGGTAGAACCTGTAGATTATAAGGGAGGTAGGCCCCTTGCTAGATGTTAATAATTTTGAGTATATGAAAATAGGCCTTGCTTCTCCTGACAAGATCAGATCCTGGTCTTTCGGGGAAGTCAAAAAGCCTGAAACCATTAACTATCGTACATTAAAGCCAGAGAAAGATGGGCTATTTTGTGAACGTATTTTCGGTCCAACAAAGGACTGGGAGTGTCACTGTGGAAAATACAAACGCGTCCGTTATAAGGGCGTTGTTTGTGACCGCTGTGGAGTGGAAGTTACAAGAGCGAAGGTTCGTCGTGAGCGCATGGGTCACATCGAGCTTGCTGCTCCTGTCTCCCATATCTGGTATTTCAAAGGGATTCCAAGCCGTATGGGTCTTGTTCTTGACATGTCCCCGCGTGCATTGGAAGAAGTTATCTACTTCGCATCTTACGTTGTAACAGAAACAGGTGATACACCACTTGAGAAGAAGCAATTGCTTTCTGAAAAGGAATTCCGTGCGTACCGAGAAAAGTACGGGCAGACTTTCCAAGCATCTATGGGTGCGGAAGCAATTAAAAAACTTCTTTTTGATATCGACTTGGAAAAAGAAGTAGACACGTTAAAAGAAGAGTTGAAAACGGCTCAAGGACAGCGTCGTACAAGAGCTATTAAACGTCTAGAAGTGTTGGAATCTTTCCGTGGTTCTGGTAATGAACCATCTTGGATGATCCTTGATGTACTTCCGGTTATTCCACCAGAATTACGTCCAATGGTTCAACTTGATGGTGGCCGTTTCGCGACTTCTGACCTTAATGACTTGTACCGTCGAGTTATTAACCGTAACAACCGTCTAAAACGTCTTTTGGACCTTGGAGCGCCTAGCATCATCGTTCAAAATGAAAAACGTATGCTTCAAGAAGCGGTAGATGCATTGATTGACAATGGTCGCCGTGGACGTCCTGTAACAGGACCAGGTAACCGTCCATTGAAATCCCTTTCTCATATGCTGAAAGGAAAACAAGGACGTTTCCGTCAGAACCTACTAGGTAAGCGTGTTGACTATTCTGGTCGTTCCGTAATCGTAGTAGGTCCTAACTTAAAAATGTATCAATGTGGTTTACCAAAAGAAATGGCACTTGAGCTATTCAAGCCATTTGTGATGAAGGAGCTTGTTGAGCGAGGTCTTGCACACAACATCAAGAGTGCAAAGCGTAAGATAGAACGCGTACAACCAGAGGTTTGGGATGTATTGGAATCTGTTATTAAAGAACATCCAGTTCTCCTAAACCGTGCCCCAACTCTTCACAGACTTGGTATTCAAGCATTTGAACCAACATTAGTAGAAGGGCGCGCTATTCGTCTTCACCCACTAGTATGTACAGCATACAATGCGGACTTTGATGGAGACCAAATGGCAGTTCACGTACCACTATCTGCAGAAGCGCAAGCCGAAGCTCGTATTTTGATGCTAGCAGCGCAAAACATCCTTAACCCTAAGGATGGTAAGCCGGTTGTAACGCCATCTCAGGATATGGTACTTGGTAACTACTATCTAACTCTAGAGCGTGAAAATGCTGTTGGAGAAGGTATGGTATTTAAAGATACAAATGAAGCACTTATTGCATATGCAAATGGGTATGTTCATTTACACACACGTGTAGCTGTTTATGCTGGATCTTTAAATAACGAAACATTTACTGAAGAGCAAAAGCAAAAACTATTAGTGACGACAGTAGGGAAGTTGATCTTTAATGAAATCCTGCCACCGTCATTCCCATACATTAACGAACCTACAAAGCATAATCTCGAAGTAAACACTCCGGATAAATACTTTGTTGAAAAAGGTGCGAATGTTAAAGAAAAAATTCAAGCACAAGAAATAATCGATCCATTTAAGAAGAAGATTCTTGGAAATATCATCGCGGAAGTGTTCAAACGCTTTAAGATTACTCAAACGTCTGAGATGCTGGACCGCATGAAAAACCTTGGATTCCGTCACTCCACTAAAGCTGGTATTACAGTAGGTGTATCAGATATCGTGGTTCTTAAAGAGAAAGAGGAAATCTTGGTTGAAGCACAGACGAAAGTAGATACGGTTCTTAAACAATTCCGTCGTGGTCTTATCACAGAAGAAGAGCGCTATGATCGCGTTATTTCTATTTGGAGTGCAGCAAAGGATAGAATACAGGCGAAGTTGATGCAATCCCTGCCACGTCTAAACCACATCTTTATGATGAGTGATTCTGGTGCCCGTGGTAACGCATCTAACTTTACACAGCTGGCTGGTATGCGTGGACTAATGGCCAACCCGTCTGGACGTATCATCGAACTTCCGATTAAATCCAGTTTCCGTGAAGGTCTAACGGTATTGGAATACTTTATCTCTACCCATGGTGCCCGTAAAGGTCTTGCCGATACAGCACTTAAAACTGCCGATTCCGGTTAC
Source organism: Sutcliffiella rhizosphaerae (assembly GCF_917563925.1). GTDB lineage: Bacteria > Bacillota > Bacilli > Bacillales > Bacillaceae_I > Sutcliffiella_A > Sutcliffiella_A rhizosphaerae. The sequence continues at coordinate 37,946 of NZ_CAKJTJ010000018.1, read as the reverse complement.
TTAACACGCCGACTTGTAGACGTAGCACAAGATGTTATTGTCCGCGAGAAGGATTGTGGTACAGATCGCGGATTGCACATCACTGCTTTAATGGATGGAACAGAGGTAGTAGAAAAGCTGGAAGAACGTCTAATTGGCCGTTATGCAAGAAAAGCAGTAAAGCATCCTGAAACAGGAGAAATTCTTGTAGACGAAAACGACTTAATTACAGAAGATATCGCAACAATTATCGTAGAAGCAGGCGTGGAAGATGTATGGATTCGTTCCGTATTCACATGTAACACTCGCCATGGAGTATGTAAAAAATGTTACGGACGTAACCTTGCGACTGGCCTAGAGGTAGAGGTTGGTGAAGCGGTAGGTATTATCGCTGCTCAATCTATCGGAGAGCCAGGAACACAGTTAACGATGCGTACATTCCATACAGGTGGAGTTGCTGGAGACGATATCACCCAAGGTTTACCGCGTATCCAAGAGTTGTTTGAAGCGCGTAACCCTAAAGGTCAAGCGGTTATCTCTGAAATCGATGGAGTCATCACTTCCATTAGTGAAGGCCGTGATCGCCAGCAGGAAATCACAGTCCAAGGTGAAGTGGAATCAAGAAGCTATACTGTACCATACACTGCCCGCTTGAAAATGGGTGTCAACGCCGAAGTTGCTCGTGGTCAGGAGCTTACAGAAGGTTCTATCGATCCAAAAGAACTTCTGAAAGTAAAAGACATGAATGCTGTACAAGAATACTTACTGCGTGAAGTTCAAAAAGTATACCGTATGCAAGGGGTAGAAATTGGAGACAAACACGTAGAGGTTATGGTACGTCAAATGCTTCGTAAAGTACGTGTCATTGATGCAGGGGATACGAATGTCCTACCAGGAACGCTTCTTGAGATCCATCAATTTACGGATGCCAATGAACGTGTACTACTGGAAGGAAACACTCCTGCAACAGGCCGACCGGTATTACTAGGTATTACAAAAGCATCTCTAGAAACGGATTCCTTCCTATCTGCAGCATCCTTCCAAGAAACTACAAGAGTCTTGACAGATGCAGCGATAAAAGGAAAACGAGATGAGCTATTAGGTTTGAAAGAAAATGTTATCATCGGTAAATTGGTTCCTGCTGGTACTGGTATGAACCGTTATCGCAAGTTCGATCTAACTAAAGAAGTTGGTAAAGAAGAACCGGTAACAGTGGAATAACGGAAAGATTGTCGGGACTCCCCCGACAATCTTTTCAATGTTAATAAATTATTTGTTGACATTCAAAAATAGAGATGGTAATATAGCAAAGGTGCTTATATAACCTGTGGCTTTGGAGGATATATTTATGTCTTATGAAAAAGTAATGCAGGCAAATACCTTCATTGTTGGTACAAAACAAACCGTGAAGGCGCTGAAAAACGGGACAGTAAAAGAGGTTGTCATTGCAGAGGATGCGGATGTGCTAGTAACACAGAAAGTTGCCCAAACTGCTAATGAGCACAATATTCCAGTCTTAAAAGTGGATTCGATGAAAAAACTCGGAAAAGCTTGCGGGATTGAAGTAGGTGCCTCAGCTGTTGCGATTATTCAATAAAAACTGTTTTTGTGAGTGTACATTCGCAAAGACTTTGTTTTTTACCTAAAAATGAACCACCTGGATATGTGGTCTTAAAACATTAGGAAGGAGGAAATATTAATGCCTACTATTAACCAATTAGTGCGCAAAGGTCGTACAAGTAAAGTTGTAAAGTCTAAATCTCCGGCTTTAAACAAAGGTTATAACAGTTTCAAGAAGGCTCAAACTGATGTGTCTTCACCTCAAAAACGTGGTGTATGTACTCGTGTTGGTACAATGACTCCGAAAAAACCGAACTCCGCATTACGTAAATATGCTCGTGTTCGTTTAACAAACCAAATTGAGGTAACTGCTTATATCCCAGGTATCGGTCATAACTTACAAGAGCATAGCGTAGTTTTAATTCGCGGTGGTCGTGTAAAAGACTTACCAGGGGTACGTTACCACATCGTTCGTGGAGCGCTTGATACTGCGGGAGTTAACAACCGTATGCAAGGTCGTTCTAAATATGGTACTAAGAGACCAAAAGCAGCTAAGAAATAATATGTTGCAAAAGTATAACAACAAGCTACCCGAAAGGAGGAAATAAATATGCCACGTAAAGGCCCTGTTGCAAAAAGAGACGTATTACCAGATCCGTTATACAACTCAAAGTTAGTAACTCGTCTTGTAAATAAATTGATGATCGATGGCAAAAGAGGTAAATCTCAAGCTATCATCTATAATGCATTCAAACTAGTTGGTGAGCGTTCCGGACAAGAACCTATGGAAGTGTTCGAACAAGCGATGAAAAACATCATGCCTGTTCTTGAAGTAAGAGCACGCCGTGTAGGTGGAGCAAACTACCAAGTACCTGTAGAGGTGCGCCCAGACCGTCGCACGACTTTAGGTCTTCGTTACCTAGTTAACTACTCTCGTCTTCGTGGAGAAAAAACGATGGAAGAGCGTTTAGCTAACGAAATCCTAGATGCAGCGAACAACACTGGTGCTTCTGTTAAGAAGCGTGAAGATATGCACAAAATGGCAGAAGCAAACAAAGCGTTTGCTCACTACCGCTGGTAAGATCACATATTATCTAGAGCTGTTAGGTTTCCGACTTAACAGCTTTAGGCATAAATACATTCTAGTTACTTAGGAAGGAGAAATACACTATGGCAAGAGAGTTCTCCTTAGATAAAACACGTAATATCGGTATCATGGCTCACATCGATGCTGGTAAAACAACTACCACAGAACGTGTTTTGTTCTACACAGGACGTATTCACAAAATCGGTGAAACTCATGAAGGTGCTTCCCAAATGGACTGGATGGAGCAAGAGCAAGAGCGTGGAATTACAATCACGTCTGCTGCGACAACAGCTCAATGGAAAAACCACCGTGTAAACATTATCGATACACCAGGACACGTAGACTTCACAGTTGAAGTTGAGCGTTCCCTTCGTGTACTTGATGGAGCAGTAGCGGTACTTGATGCACAATCTGGAGTAGAGCCACAAACTGAAACAGTTTGGCGCCAAGCTACAACTTATGGTGTTCCCCGTATCGTGTTCGTTAACAAAATGGACAAAATCGGTGCAGACTTCTTATACTCTGTTGGAACAATCCATGACCGCCTTCAAGCAAATGCTCATCCAATTCAACTTCCAATCGGAGCTGAAGATGAGTTCAACGGTATCATCGACCTAGTAGAAATGGTTGCATACTTCTACGAGGATGACCTTGGTACTCGTACAGAGGCAAAAGAAATCCCTGCTGAATACAAAGAGCAAGCAGACGAATACCGTCAACGTCTTGTAGAAGCAGTTGCAGAACTTGACGAAGAATTAATGATGAAGTACTTAGAAGGTGAAGAGCTTACAACTGAAGAGTTGAAAGCGACTATCCGTAAAGGTACTTGTAACGTTGAATTCTACCCAGTTATCTGTGGTTCTGCATTCAAAAACAAAGGTGTTCAATTAATGCTTGATGCAGTTATTGATTACCTACCAGCACCAACCGACGTACCAGCAATCAAAGGTATCATTCCTGATACTGATGAAGAAGTAACTCGTGAATCTGGAGACGACAACCCGTTTGCTGCTCTTGCATTCAAAGTTATGACTGACCCTTATGTAGGTAAATTAACGTTCTTCCGTGTGTACTCTGGTACATTAAACTCCGGTTCTTACGTTATCAACTCTACAAAAGGCAAGCGTGAGCGTGTAGGACGTATCCTACAAATGCATGCAAACAGCCGTGAAGAAATCCCAGTAGTATACTCTGGTGATATCGCAGCTGCAGTTGGTCTTAAAGACACAACTACTGGTGACACTCTATGTGACGACAAACACCAAGTTATTTTGGAGTCCATGGAATTCCCAGAGCCAGTTATCCAATTATCTGTTGAGCCTAAATCAAAAGCTGACCAAGATAAAATGACAACTGCGCTACAAAAGCTACAAGAAGAAGATCCAACTTTCCGCGCACATACAGATCAGGAAACTGGTCAAACAATCATCGCAGGTATGGGTGAGCTTCACCTTGATATCCTAGTTGATCGTATGAAGCGTGAATTCAAAGTTGAAGCAAACGTAGGTGCTCCTCAAGTAGCATACCGTGAAACGTTCCGTGCTTCTGCAAGAGTTGAAGGGAAATTTGCTCGTCAATCTGGTGGACGCGGTCAATTCGGACACGTTTGGATCGAATTCGAACCAAACGAAGAAGGAAAAGGCTTCGAGTTTGAAAACAAAATCGTTGGTGGGGTAGTACCTCGTGAATACGTACCTGCAGTTCAAGCTGGTCTTGAAGATTCAATGGGGAACGGTGTACTAGCTGGTTACCCTCTAATTGATGTAAAAGCTGCATTAGTAGACGGTTCTTACCATGACGTTGACTCCTCTGAGATGGCGTTTAAAGTTGCTGCATCTTTAGCACTTAAAAATGCAGTATCTAAGTGTAATCCTGTAATTCTTGAGCCTGTCATGAAAGTTGAAGTAGTGACACCTGAAGAGTACATGGGAGACATCATGGGTGGTATCACTTCCCGTCGTGGTCGTGTAGAAGGTATGGAAGCTCGCGGTAACGCTCAAGTAGTTCGTGCGATGGTTCCACTATCTGAAATGTTTGGTTATGCAACATCTCTTCGTTCTAACACACAAGGGCGTGGAGTGTTCACAATGCATTTCGATCACTACGAAGAAGTTCCTAAATCTATTTCTGAAGAAATCATCAAAAAAAATAAAGGTGAATAATTGATTTTCACCCAATCTTGTTTTATAAATAGTATGTAGGTTAATAAGTGGGTTTCACTTATTAATAACATATAAAACTAATAATAATGAAATTTAAGGAGGATATAACAATGGGTAAAGAGAAATTCGATAGATCCAAGACTCATGCTAATATCGGTACAATCGGTCACGTTGACCACGGTAAAACAACTTTAACAGCTGCAATCACTACTGTTCTTGCTAAGCGCAGTGGTAAAGGTGCTGCAATGGCATACGACATGATCGATGCTGCTCCAGAAGAAAGAGAGCGTGGAATCACAATTTCTACAGCTCACGTTGAGTACGAAACTGAAAACCGTCACTATGCACACGTTGACTGCCCAGGACATGCTGACTACGTTAAAAACATGATCACTGGTGCTGCTCAAATGGACGGCGGAATCCTAGTAGTATCTGCTGCTGATGGTCCAATGCCACAAACTCGTGAGCACATCCTTCTTTCTCGTCAAGTAGGTGTACCTTACCTAGTAGTATTCTTAAACAAATGCGACATGGTAGACGACGAAGAACTATTAGAATTAGTTGAAATGGAAGTTCGTGACCTTCTTTCTGAGTACGATTTCCCTGGAGACGACGTTCCTGTAATCAAAGGTTCTGCTCTTAAAGCTCTTGAAGGAGATGCTGATTGGGAAGAAAGAATCGTTGAATTAATGAACGCTGTTGATGAGTACATCCCAACTCCTGAGCGTGACACTGAAAAGCCATTCATGATGCCAGTTGAGGACGTATTCTCTATCACTGGTCGTGGAACAGTTGCTACAGGTCGTGTTGAGCGTGGACAAGTTAAAGTTGGAGACACTATCGATATCATCGGTATCGCTGAAGAAGCAAAATCTACTACAGTAACTGGAGTAGAAATGTTCCGTAAGCTTCTTGACTATGCAGAAGCTGGAGACAACATCGGTGCACTTCTTCGTGGAGTTGCTCGTGACGACATCCAACGTGGACAAGTATTAGCTAAGCCTGGTACAATCACTCCACACACAAAGTTCAAAGCAGAAGTTTATGTTCTTTCTAAAGAAGAGGGTGGACGTCACACTCCATTCTTCACAAACTACCGTCCTCAGTTCTACTTCCGTACAACTGACGTAACTGGTATTTGTCAACTTCCTGAAGGCGTAGAAATGGTTATGCCTGGCGACAACGTTGAAATGACTGTTGAGCTTATCGCTCCAATCGCTATCGAAGAAGGAACTAAGTTCTCTATCCGTGAGGGTGGACGTACTGTAGGTGCTGGAGTAGTAGCATCTATCCAAGAATAATCTCTAATCTACAAACCGGTATCCCTAGGGGTGCCGGTTTTTCTATGTCTATACCAGATCTGGCCATATCGTACCAGTTAGTGATGATTAGGGAGAATATGATGGATATTATGAATCTATTGGTGAAAGTAGAAGGAATATGATGGAATATCTTAAAAGAAGACGGAGAGCTATGAAGGGTTTATGAAACATTTTAAGCTTACCATCAAACCTATCGTGCAAAACCGGAGACTTTTGAAGCAAAGTAGAAAAGCTTTCGAGCGAAATGGGAAAGCTATGAAGCAAAGTGTGAATCCTGTGGAGTAGAGTTGGAAAGCTATGAAGCAAAGTGTGAAACCTTTGGAGCAAAAGTGGAAAGCAATGAAGCGAAGAGTCAAACCTTTGGAGCAAAATAGGAAAGCAATGAAGCAAAGCGTCAAACCTTTCGAGCTAACCCGAAAACCAATGGAGCAATCTAACAAACCTTTCGAACAAAATCAAAAACCTTTGGAGATCCCACAAACAGTATTAAGGAATTTGGAAGAATTGATCTACCCTTGTACCCCAAAAACAAAAATCTCCCCAAACCCGTAAAACAAACCTATAATTCATAATCTAAAACACCACAACCAATCCACTTACTCTTACTCAAAATCCCTACTTTCTTCTATATAATATACCGAACAAAATATCTTACCCCGAACTGGAAAAAACTGAATCCGAAATTTCTGCTAGTCTCATGTTGCAATAGCTTTTGCAAGTCGTTATAATAGAAAAAGTGTTCAGAGATATATTTATTAGAAATATAGTTGCATTGTCTAATATACCAATGTATAATAGATAATGTTGGTCTTTGACTGCGATGATGTGAAAGGTTGCTGACACACCCGGCCGCTTTGCCATGGCGAGTGCGTCAGGTTAATTTTCACGGAGAATGTCTATCAATAATATAGGCGAAAAAAGGAGGGAAAATAATGGCAAAAGAAAAGATTCGCATTCGTTTAAAAGCTTATGATCACAGAATTTTAGATCAATCTTCTGAGAAGATCGTTGAAACTGCAAAACGTTCTGGTGCAACAGTTTCTGGTCCAATTCCGTTACCGACTGAAAGATCTGTATACACGATCCTACGTGCGGTACACAAATACAAAGATTCTCGTGAGCAATTCGAAATGCGCACTCATAAGCGCTTAATCGATATCATTAACCCAACACCACAAACGGTTGACAGCTTAATGCGTTTAGATCTTCCATCTGGTGTGGACATCGAAATCAAGCTTTAATCAATAAATACTTATTAATCTAGGAGGTGTGACTAATGACCAAAGGAATCTTAGGAAGAAAAGTCGGTATGACTCAAGTTTTTGCTGAAAACGGAGATCTTATCCCTGTAACTGTTGTTGAAGCTGCCCCAAACGTAGTTCTTCAAGTAAAGACAGTGGATACAGATGGTTATGAAGCAGTACAACTTGGTTTTGCTGACAAACGTGATAAATTAGCGAACAAGCCTGAAAAAGGACATGTTGCTAAAGCAAACACAGCACCTAAGCGCTTCATTCGCGAATTCGCAGGGGCAGGCTTAGAAGTTGGTCAAGAAGTCAAAGTTGATATTTTCGCTGCAGGCGATGTAGTAGATGTAACAGGAATTTCAAAAGGTAAAGGTTTCCAAGGCTCTATCAAGCGCCACGGACAATCTCGCGGCCCTATGAGCCACGGTTCCCGTTATCACCGTCGTCCTGGTTCTATGGGACCTGTTGCTCCAAACCGCGTATTCAAAGGTAAATTATTACCTGGACGCATGGGCGGAGAGCGTGTAACTATCCAGAACCTTGAAATCGTAAAAGTTGACGCAGAGCGTAACCTTCTTTTAGTAAAAGGAAACGTACCTGGTCCAAGAAAATCTTTAATCACAATTAAAAGTGCGGTAAAAGCAAACTAATTGTTTTAGGAAAGGAGGAACTACAAATGCCTAAAGTAGCATTATACAACCAAGCTGGCGCTAACGTTGGTGAAGTTGAATTAGCAGATACTGTTTTTGGTATTGAGCCAAATAACAGCGTATTGTTCGATGCGATCGTTATGCAAAGAGCATCTCAACGTCAAGGAACTTCTAAAGTGAAAGGACGTTCTGAAGTAGCCGGTGGTGGTCGTAAACCTTGGCGTCAAAAGGGTACTGGTCGTGCTCGTCAAGGATCTATCCGCTCTCCACAATGGCGTGGTGGTGGTATCGTATTCGGTCCTACACCAAGAAGCTACAGCTACAAACTTCCTAAGAAAGTTCGTCGCTTAGCTATCAAATCTGCATTATCATCTAAGGTATTAGAAAATGAACTATTAGTATTAGAAGGATTAGCTTTTGATGCTCCAAAAACAAAAGAAATGACTTCTGTATTAAAAGGTTTAGAAATCAATCGTAAAGCGTTAATCGTAACAGCTGACGCTGACGAAAACGTTGCTTTATCTGCTCGTAACATTCCTGGTGTAACAGTTGTTACTGCAAATGGTGTTAACGTATTAGACGTTGTTAACCATGATAAAGTAATCTTTACGAAAGACGCTGTTCAAAAATTAGAGGAGGTGCTTGCATAATGAGAGATCATCGTGATGTTCTTAAGCGCCCCGTGATTACTGAGCGTTCTACAGATTTAATGACTGAAAAGAAATATACGTTTGAAGTAGATGTTAGAGCTAATAAAACTGAAGTGAAAGATGCTGTTGAAGCAATCTTTGGCGTTAAAGTTGAAAAAGTAAACATCATGAACTACAAAGGTAAATTCCGTCGTGTAGGTCGTCATAGCGGATTAACTAACCGTCGTAGAAAAGCTATCGTAACTTTAAAAGCTGATAGCAAAGAAATCGAATTCTTCGAGGTTTAATACAAAATAAAAAAACATCATTGAAAAGGAGGGAACATGATGGCGATCAAAAAATACAAACCAACCTCTAATGGACGTCGTGGCATGACCGTTTCTGATTTTGCTGAGATTACTACAGACAAACCAGAAAAAAGCTTGCTGCAACCGTTGCACAAAAAAGGTGGTCGTAATAACCAAGGTAAATTGACTGTACGTCACCAAGGTGGTGGACATAAACGTCAATACCGCGTCATCGACTTTAAGCGTGATAAAGATGGTATACCAGGACGCGTTGCTACAATCGAGTACGATCCTAACCGTTCCGCTAATATCGCGTTAATTCACTATGCAGATGGAGAAAAGCGTTACATCCTTGCTCCTAAAGGTTTAGAAGTAGGATTAACTGTAATGGCTGGTCCAGAAGCAGACATCAAAGTAGGAAATGCATTACCACTAATCAACATTCCAGTAGGTACTGTAGTTCACAACATCGAATTAAAACCAGGTAAAGGTGGACAATTAGTTCGCTCTGCAGGTACATCTGCACAAGTACTTGGTAAAGAAGGTAAATACGTACTTGTACGTTTAACTTCTGGTGAAACTCGTATGATCCTTTCTACTTGCCGTGCTACAGTAGGTCAAGTTGGAAACGAGCAGCACGAACTTATCAACATTGGTAAAGCGGGACGTTCTCGTTGGATGGGTATTCGCCCAACTGTACGTGGTTCTGTAATGAACCCTAACGATCACCCACACGGTGGTGGTGAAGGACGTTCACCAATCGGACGTAAGTCACCAATGACTCCTTGGGGTAAACCAACTCTTGGTTTCAAAACCCGTAAGAAGAAAAACAAGTCTGACAAATTTATCGTTCGTCGTCGTAAAAAATAACGGGGTTGTACTACGGTTCACAAGAGCCGTAGAGCAATCACGAAGGGAGGTTTCCACATGGGTCGCAGCTTAAAGAAAGGGCCTTTTGTAGATGATCATTTAATGAACAAGATTGAAAAGTTAAATGAAACTGAGGGTAAGCAAGTTGTAAAAACTTGGTCTCGTCGTTCTACTATATTCCCACAATTTATTGGACATACAATCGCTGTATATGATGGCCGTAAACACGTACCAGTATACGTGACTGAAGACATGGTAGGTCACAAGCTTGGAGAATTCGCTCCATCTCGTACTTACAAAGGTCACGCAAATGATGATAAGAAAACAAAACGCTAATTAGAGAGGAGGCTTTTACATGCAAGCTAAAGCTGTTGCAAGAACAGTTCGTATTGCTCCTCGTAAAGCTCGTCTAGTTATGGATTTAATTCGAGGCAAGCAAGCAGGCGAAGCGGTAGCTATTTTGAAGTTAACTCCAAAAGCTGCTTCACCAATTATCGAAAAAGTTCTAAAGTCCGCTATTGCAAATGCAGAGCATAACTATGAAATGGACGCAAACACACTAGTTGTTACAGAGGCTTACGTTAACGAAGGACCAACTTTGAAACGTTTCCGCCCTCGTGCAATGGGTCGTGCGAGCCAGATCAACAAACGTACTAGCCACATTACAATCGTGGTATCAGAAAAGAAGGAGGGATAATCAGTGGGTCAAAAGGTAAATCCGATCGGTCTTCGTGTAGGAATTATTCGTGACTGGGAGTCCAAGTGGTACGCAGGTAAAGACTACGCTAACCTGTTACATGAAGACATCAAAGTTCGTGAATATATTGCAAAACGTCTAAATGACGCATCTGTTTCTAAAGTAGAAATCGAACGTGCTGCTAACCGTTTGAACGTAACTGTTCACACTGCTAAGCCAGGAATGGTTATTGGTAAAGGTGGTACGGAAGTTGAAGCTCTACGTAAAGCACTAAACCAACTAACTGGTAAACGTGTTCACATCAACATTTTAGAGGTTAAAAGAGCAGATCTTGATGCTAAATTAGTAGCTGAGAACATCGCTCGTCAACTAGAAAACCGCGTATCTTTCCGTCGTGCACAAAAGCAAGCGATCCAACGTGCAATGCGTGCTGGTGCGAAAGGTATTAAAACAATGGTATCTGGTCGCTTAGGCGGAGCAGACATCGCTCGTTCTGAACATTATAGTGAGGGTACAGTTCCACTTCATACTCTTCGCGCTGATATTGACTACGGTACAGCTGAAGCTGATACAACTTACGGTAAATTAGGTGTGAAAGTATGGATCTACCGTGGAGAGGTCCTTCCTACAAAGAAGAAAAATGAGGAAGGAGGAAAATAATTATGTTATTACCAAAACGCGTGAAATATCGTCGCGAACATCGTGGTAAAATGCGTGGTAACGCTAAAGGCGGTACTGAAGTACACTTCGGTGAGTACGGATTGCAATCTCTAGAAGCATCTTGGATTACAAACCGTCAAATCGAGTCTGCTCGTCGTGCGATGACTCGTTATATGAAACGTGGCGGTAAAGTTTGGATTAAAATTTTCCCTTCAAAGCCATATACAGCTAAACCTCTAGAGGTCCGAATGGGTTCCGGTAAAGGTGCTCCAGAAGGATGGGTAGCGGTTGTAAAACCTGGAAAGGTTATGTTTGAAATTTCAGGTGTATCTGAAGAAGTAGCTCGTGAAGCTTTACGTTTAGCTATGCACAAGTTGCCAGTTAAATGTAAGTTTGTAAAACGTGAAGAAATTGGTGGTGAATCTAATGAAAGCTAATGAACTACGCGACTTAACCACTGCTGAGATCGAACAAAAAGTGAAGTCTTTAAAAGAAGAGTTATTCAACCTACGCTTTCAATTAGCGACTGGTCAATTAGAAAACACTGCTCGTATTCGCGAAGTACGTAAGTCAATCGCTCGTATGAAAACAGTTGTTCGCGAGAGAGAGATCGCTTCTAACAAATAATTAAGAGGAGGTTCGCGAAATGAGTGAACGTAACCAACGTAAAGTTTACACAGGGCGTGTTGTATCCGACAAAATGGATAAAACAATCACTGTACTTGTAGAAACTTACAAAACTCACCCACTCTACGGCAAACGTGTAAAGTACTCTAAAAAGTACAAAGCGCATGATGAAAACAGCACGGCTAAAACAGGCGATATCGTTAAAATCATGGAAACTCGTCCATTGTCTTCAACGAAGCGTTTCCGTTTAGTAGAGGTAGTAGAGAAAGCTGTAATTATCTAATATTTATGTTCGGATATCTAATTCCGAAGGGAGGTACCATGCATGATTCAACAAGAATCTCGTTTGAAAGTTGCTGATAACTCAGGTGCTCGTGAAGTGCTTGCTATTAAAGTATTAGGTGGATCTGGTCGTCGATACGCTAACGTTGGTGATGTAATTGTTTGTACAGTGAAACAAGCAACACCAGGAGGCGTTGTTAAAAAAGGTGACGTTGTAAAGGCTGTAGTAGTACGTACAAAACGTGGAGTTCGTCGTAATGATGGTTCATATATCCGTTTCGATGAGAACGCATGTGTCATTATCAAAGATGATAAGAGCCCTCGTGGAACTCGTATCTTCGGACCAGTTGCACGTGAACTACGTGATAACAGCTACATGAAGATTGTATCTTTAGCTCCAGAAGTTTTGTAATAAATCGAAAAGATGTTTGTCAAGGAGGTGCGAAAGGATGCATGTAAAAAAAGGTGATAAAGTTGTAGTTATCTCTGGTAAGGATAAAGGAAAACAAGGTGTGATCCTAGAATCTTATCCTAAAAAAGACCGTGTTCTTGTAGAAGGTATTAACGTGATCAAAAAACACGCTAAGCCATCTCAAGAAAACCCTCAAGGTGGAATTATCAACCGTGAGGCACCTATTCATGTATCAAACGTTATGCCTTTAGATCCTAAGTCCGGGGAACCAACTCGTGTAGGATACAAGGTAGTTGACGGTAAAAAAGTACGTGTTGCAAAAAAATCAGGTGAACAATTAGATAAATAGAACGATTGAAGAAAGGAGGTACTTTTGATGAACCGCCTAAAAGAAAAGTATCAAAGTGAGACTATTCCTGCTCTAATGGGCAAGTTTAACTATAAATCTGTGATGCAAGCTCCTAAGCTTGAAAAAATCGTTATCAACATGGGTGTTGGTGATGCGGTTGCTAACTCAAAAGCGCTAGATGCAGCTGTTGAAGAGTTAACTGCTATTACTGGTCAAAAACCTGTTGTAACAAAAGCGAAAAAATCTATCGCTGGTTTCCGTCTTCGTGAAGGAATGCCTATCGGTGCAAAAGTTACATTACGCGGTGAGCGTATGTACCAATTCTTAGATAAGTTAGTATCAGTATCTCTACCACGTGTACGTGACTTCCGTGGAATTTCCAAGAAGTCATTTGATGGCCGTGGAAACTACACTCTTGGTGTAAAAGAGCAACTTATCTTCCCTGAAATTGATTACGATAAAGTTAGCAAGGTTCGTGGTATGGATATCGTTATCGTTACCACTGCTAATACAGATGAAGAAGCTCGTGAGCTTTTAACATCTTTCGGAATGCCATTCCAAAAATAATACCAGCGTGTGGTAGAGGGAGGCGAAAATGTGGCTAAAAAATCAATGATTGCGAAACAAAAGCGCACACCTAAATATAACGTGCAAGCTTACACTCGTTGCGAACGTTGTGGACGTCCCCACTCTGTAATCCGTAAGTTTAAGCTTTGCCGTATTTGTTTCCGTGAATTAGCTTATAAAGGCCAAATTCCTGGCGTTAAAAAAGCAAGTTGGTAAAACCCGATAAATGGGAAGGAGGTAAATTAAATGGTTATGACAGATCCTATTGCAGATATGCTTACTCGCGTACGTAATGCGAACATGGTTCGTCACGAGAAGCTTGAACTTCCAGCTTCCAAAATTAAAAGAGAAGTTGCCGAAATCTTAAAGCGTGAAGGTTTCGTACGTGATGTAGAATTTATCGAAGACAACAAACAAGGTATCATTCGTATTTTCTTGAAATACGGTGCAAACAACGAGCGTGTTATTACTGGTCTAAAGCGTATCAGTAAGCCTGGTCTTCGTGTATATGCAAAAGCAAATGAAGTACCTCGTGTATTAAATGGTTTAGGTATTGCGATCATCTCTACTTCTCAAGGTGTTATCACTGATAAAGAAGCTCGTCAAAAACAAGCTGGTGGAGAAGTATTAGCATACGTTTGGTAATAATTTCTTTAAATGAACGGAGGTGTAACTCATGTCACGTGTAGGTAAAAAACCTATTGAAATCCCAACTGGGGTTACAATTACAAACGACAACAACACAGTTACCGTAAAAGGTCCTAAAGGTGAATTAACTCGTACATTCAATCAAGATATGGCTATTACATTGGAAGAAAACGTGCTAACAGTAGTACGTCCTTCTGAAAGCAAAGAACACCGTACAATCCACGGAACTACTCGTGCCCTTCTAAGCAACATGGTTGAAGGTGTAACAAAAGGTTTCGAAAGAGGATTAGAACTTATCGGGGTTGGTTACCGTGCTTCTAAGCAAGGTAGCAAGCTAGTTCTTAACGTTGGGTACTCACATCCAGTTGAAATCACTCCTGAACAAGGAATTGAAGTGGAAGTACCATCAAACACAAAAATCGTTGTTAAAGGTATTGATAAAGAGCGCGTAGGTGCTTTAGCAGCAAACATTCGTGACGTTCGTCCACCAGAGCCTTACAAAGGTAAAGGTATTCGTTATGAAGGTGAACATGTACGACGTAAAGAAGGTAAAACTGCTAAGTAATGCGGCATAAGTAGAAAGAAAGGAGTGACTGCACGATGATTACTAAACCTGATAAGAATTCTACTCGTAAGAAAAGACACACTCGTGTTCGTGCTAAGTTATCAGGAACGGCAACTCGTCCTCGTTTGAATGTGTTCCGTTCTAACCAACACATTTATGCTCAAGTGATTGACGATACGAACGCTGTTACTATTGCAAGTGCATCTACACTTGATAAAGACTTAACAGTGAACGGAAGTAACGTTGAATCTGCGAAAGCAGTTGGAGAGTTAGTTGCGAAGCGCGCAATTGAACAAGGAATTAAATCAGTAGTATTCGACCGCGGTGGATACTTATATCACGGCAAAGTGAAAGCATTAGCAGATGCTGCACGTGAGGCCGGTCTAGAATTTTAATCGACAAAGGAGGGACACTGATGCGTCGTATTGATCCAAACAAATTAGAACTTGAAGAACGCGTAGTTACGGTTAATCGCGTTGCGAAAGTAGTTAAAGGTGGACGTCGTTTCCGCTTTGCTGCTCTTGTAGTAGTAGGAGATAAAAACGGTAATGTTGGTTTTGGTACTGGTAAAGCACAAGAAGTACCTGAAGCAATCCGTAAAGCAATTGAAGATGCGAAAAAGAACCTGGTTGCTGTACCTATCGTTGGTACAACAATTCCACACCAAGTACTTGGAGAGTTCGGTTCTGGAGAAATCCTATTAAAACCTGCTTCTGAAGGTACTGGGGTTATCGCTGGAGGACCGGTTCGTGCGGTACTTGAGTTAGCGGGTGTTCAAGACATCCTTTCTAAATCTTTAGGATCTAACACACCAATTAACATGATCCGTGCTACACTTAACGGATTGAAGCAATTGAAACGTGCAGAGGACGTTGCAAAATTGCGTGGTAAAACGGTAGAAGAACTGTTAGGATAAGGAGGGAAACAAAATGGCGAACAAATTAGCAATCACCCTCACTCGCAGTGTAATCGGTCGTCCACAAGACCAACGTGTGACTGTTCAAACGCTTGGTTTGAAAAAGATGCACCAAACAGTTGTCCATGAGGATAACGCAGCTATCCGTGGAATGATTAACAAGGTATCTCACCTTGTTACTGTGAAAGAGCAATAAATATGAAACGGTTTTTTAATAAGGAGGTGCCACAATGAAACTTCATGAGTTAAAGCCTAACGAAGGATCCCGTAAAGAACGTAACCGTGTAGGTCGCGGAACTGGTTCTGGTAACGGAAAAACTTCTGGTAAAGGTCATAAAGGTCAAAATGCACGCTCTGGCGGTGGCGTTCGTCCTGGATTCGAAGGTGGTCAAACACCTCTATTCCAACGCTTGCCTAAGCGCGGATTCACGAACATCAATCGCAAAGAGTATGCAATTATCAACCTAGATACACTGAATCGCTTTGAAGAAGGAACTGAAGTTACTCCTGAATTACTTATTGAAACAGGTTTAGTTAGCAAACTAAACGCTGGTTTAAAAGTATTGGGTAACGGTTCTGTTGAGAAAAAACTTACAGTTCGTGCTCATAAATTCTCCTCAGCAGCTAAGGAAGCAATCGAAGCCGCTGGCGGTTCAGTTGAGGTGATTTAATGTTCCAGACATTCTCCAATTTTATGCGCGTGGGTGATATAAGAAAGAAAATAGTCTTCACCCTTTTAATGTTAGTCATTTTCCGTATCGGTACGTTTATCCCAGTACCAGGGGTGAACGCTGACATTTTGAAATTCCAGGATGAGCTAAGTGTATTTGGTATCCTGAATACTTTTGGTGGTGGAGCTCTTGAAAACTTCTCTATTCTTGCCATGGGTGTAATGCCATACATCACAGCATCCATCATTGTACAATTGTTACAAATGGATGTTGTTCCTAAGTTTACGGAATGGTCAAAACAAGGAGAAGCTGGACGTCGCAAATTAGCTCAATTCACTAGGTATTTTACTATTGTACTTGGATTTATCCAGGCAATTGGAATGTCAATCGGATTTAACACAATGGCCAATGGCCAATTGATTACAAATCCGAACATCGCTACTTATTTATTAATTGCAGTTGTTTTAACAGCGGGAACTGCATTTTTAATGTGGTTAGGTGAGCAAATTACTGCGCATGGAGTGGGGAATGGTATATCTATCCTTATCTTTGCTGGTATCGTTGCAGCCATCCCGAATGGCGCAAATCAAATATACGCTTCTATGATTCAAGGTGCTGGAGAACAACTATTCTTAAACCTTGTTATTGTTGCGTTAATTGTTCTTGCAATTTTAGCTGTTATCGTAGGTGTTATCTTCATTCAGCAGGCGTTACGTAAGATTCCAATCCAGTATGCGAAAAAGACTGCTGGGCGCGCTCCTACTGGTGGAGGACATACTACACACTTACCGTTAAAGGTAAATGCAGCAGGGGTAATTCCTGTTATCTTTGCAGTTTCCTTTATCATTACACCACCGACGATTGCTTCATTCTTTAACGAGAATGCAGTAACAAGATGGATCATCGATTCTTTCGATTATACAAATCCAATCGGTATGGTGGTTTATGTCGCTCTTATTATTGCCTTCACTTACTTCTATACATTTGTACAGTCTAATCCTGAACAAATGGCAGAAAACTTAAAGAAACAAGGTGGATATATTCCTGGGATTCGTCCTGGAGTAAATACACAGGAATACTTGACTAAGATTATTTACCGCCTAACTTTTGTTGGTGCATTATTCTTAGCTGGGATTTCTATCCTACCAATTATCTTTATGAGCTTTGCCGGCCTCCCTGCAGCAGTGCAGATTGGCGGTACCAGCTTACTCATCGTAGTAGGGGTTGCACTTGAAACGATGAAACAGCTAGAAAGCCAATTAGTGAAGCGTCATTATAAAGGATTTATAAAGTAATGAAGTAATTGGGATAGCACTATCCCAATATACTTCTTAAGGTACTGAGGGGGCAAAATGATGAATTTAGTTCTAATGGGACTTCCGGGTGCCGGTAAAGGTACTCAAGCAGAACGAATTGTCGAAAAGTACAATATCCCTCATATCTCTACTGGAGATATGTTTCGTGCTGCTATGAAGGAAGAAACGGAACTTGGTCTTAAAGCTAAGTCTTTTATGGACCAAGGACAGCTTGTTCCGGATGAAGTGACGATCGGTATCGTTCGTGAAAGATTACAAAAAGAAGATTGCAATGAAGGCTTTCTATTAGATGGTTTCCCGAGAACTGTTCCTCAAGCAGAAGCTTTAGAGCAATTGCTTGGAGAATTAGGAAGAAGCATTGATTTTGTCATAAATGTCAATGTGGACCAAAGCATTCTTATGGAACGTTTAACAGGACGTCGAATTTGTAAAGATTGTGGATCTACTTACCACTTGGTTTTCAACCCACCTGCAAAAGATGGTGTTTGTGACAAGTGCGGCGGTGAGTTGTATCAGCGTGCTGATGACAATGAAGAAACAGTCGGTAATCGTCTGGAAGTAAATGTGAAACAGTCGAAACCTTTATTGGATTTTTACGAATCTAAAGGGTATCTTCGCAACATTGATGGTCAACAGGCCATTGATAAGGTATTTGCAGATATAAAAGAGCTTCTTGGAGGTCGTGCGTAATGATTATCTGTAAAACTCCTCGTGAGCTTGAAATCATGAGAGAAGCAGGTAAAATTGTCGCTCTAACTCATCAAGAGCTTAAGAAACATATTATACCTGGAGTTACAACGAAGCAATTGGATAATATTGCGGAGGAATTCATCCGCAAACATGATGCAATTCCATCGTTTAAAGGGTATAATGGTTTTCGCGGAAGCATCTGTGCTTCTGTTAATGAAGAACTTGTTCATGGTATTCCCGGCGATCGCGTGTTGAAAGACGGTGATATCATTAGCATAGATATCGGTGCAAAATATAATGGCTATCACGGAGACTCCGCTTGGACGTATGCTGTCGGCAGTATATCTGACGAAACACAGCGTTTACTCGAAATCACCGAGAAATCTTTATATGAAGGCATTGAGCAAGTAAAACCGGGCGCTCGTCTCTCTGATGTCTCCCATGCTATTCAGACGTATGCGGAAGCACATGATTTTTCAATCGTGAGAGAGTATGTAGGGCATGGAATTGGTCAAGACTTACATGAAGACCCACAAATTCCTCATTATGGACCACCCAATAAAGGTCCACGGTTAAAACCTGGTATGGTTCTTGCGATTGAACCAATGGTCAATGCAGGCACCCGCTACGTAAAAACGTTGGCAGATGACTGGACTGTTGTTACTGTTGATGGTAAGATGTGTGCTCATTTTGAACATACGGTCGCTATTACAGAAACTGGCTATGAGATCTTAACAAAAGCCTAAGAGGTGATTGCCTTGAACCATTCGTATTCGAATTTGGAAATAGGCCAATTTGTTTTGATTACTCAAGGCAGAGATGCCGGACAGTATGCCGTAATTATTAAAATTCTTGATGAGCGTTTTGTCGTCCTAGCGGATGGAGACAAGCGGAAGTTTGACCGCCCAAAGAAAAAGAACATTCATCATCTTGAATTTTTTGATTACGTGTCTCCAGAAGTTCAGAACAGTATGAAGGAAACAGGCCGTGTGACAAATAGTAAGATGCGTTTTGCACTGACGAATTTTGTCAATGAGCTTGTTACTGATTTGAAGAAGGGAGAACATAATTAATGGCGAAAGACGATGTAATTGAAGTAGAAGGTACAGTCGTTGAGACTTTACCAAATGCAATGTTTAAAGTAGAATTGGAAAATGGTCATACAGTATTGGCCCACGTATCTGGGAAAATCCGTATGCACTTTATCCGAATCCTACCAGGAGATAAAGTAACAGTGGAGCTTTCTCCATACGATTTAACACGCGGTAGAATTACGTATCGTTTTAAATAAACCTATTTTTGGCACTCCGTACTACTAGGGAGGTATTATAAGATGAAAGTGAGACCATCTGTTAAGCCGATCTGCGAAAAATGTAAAGTTATTCGTAGAAAAGGTAAAGTTATGGTTATTTGTGAAAACCCGAAACACAAACAAAAACAAGGATAATATGAGGGAGGTGCGCATATATGGCACGTATTGCTGGTGTTGATGTTCCTCGCGACAAACGCGTTGTAATTTCATTAACATATGTTTTCGGTATTGGTCGTCCAACTGCTCAAAGAATCTTAGCAGAAGC
This sequence comes from Sutcliffiella rhizosphaerae, assembly GCF_917563925.1. GTDB lineage: Bacteria > Bacillota > Bacilli > Bacillales > Bacillaceae_I > Sutcliffiella_A > Sutcliffiella_A rhizosphaerae. The sequence continues at coordinate 18,155 of NZ_CAKJTJ010000018.1, read as the reverse complement.
TGGTGTTTCTGAAGATACTCGCGTTCGCGACTTAACGGAAGAAGAATTAGGAAAAATTCGTGATATCGTAGATAAAGTAAAAGTTGAGGGAGACCTTCGTCGTGAAGTTTCTCTAAACATTAAACGTCTTATCGAAATCGGATGCTACCGTGGTCTTCGTCACCGTCGTGGTTTACCGGTTCGTGGTCAAAACACTAAAAATAACGCACGTACACGTAAAGGACCTCGTCGTACTGTAGCGAACAAAAAGAAATAATTTTAAGTAAGTAAGGAGGTAAGAAATATGGCACGCAAAACTAATACACGTAAACGCCGTGTGAAAAAGAATATTGAAACTGGTATCGCGCATATCCGTTCTACATTCAATAACACGATTGTAACGATCACTGACTCTCACGGAAATGCTATCGGATGGTCTAGTGCAGGTGCACTTGGTTTCAAAGGTTCTCGTAAATCTACTCCATTCGCAGCGCAAATGGCAGCTGAAACAGCAGCAAAGACTTGCATGGAGCATGGTTTGAAAACTCTTGAAGTTACAGTTAAAGGACCTGGTGCTGGTCGTGAAGCAGCAATCCGTGCATTACAAGCAGCTGGACTTGATGTTACTGCAATTAGAGACGTAACCCCTGTACCTCATAACGGTTGCCGTCCACCAAAACGTCGCCGTGTTTAATTTGTCTGTATAGATTTTGTATACATGTCAATAATGGCTGATGATACAGTATAATAATACAGATAATTAAATGTTGTTGTTGTGCACAATCGGGACATACCTATGGGGAATTTCGGTTAGACATTTTGTCTTTCCGGGGTTTCGACGTTTTGAAGGAGGGTTATGAATGTTAGAAATTGAAAAACCAAAAATCGAAACGGTTGAAATCAGCGATGACGCCAATTATGGTAAATTCGTCGTCGAGCCACTTGAGCGTGGATATGGAACAACTTTGGGTAACTCCTTACGTCGTATTCTTTTATCCTCACTTCCGGGTGCCGCTGTAACATCTATCCAAGTAGATGGTGTACTGCATGAGTTCTCAACAATTGAAGGCGTCGTTGAAGATGTTACAACAGTTATTTTGAACGTTAAAAAGCTAGCATTGAAAATCTATTCAGATGATGAGAAAACGTTAGAGATTGATGTACAAGGTGAAGGTGCTGTAACGGCTGCTGACATTACACATGACAGTGACGTTGAAATCCTTAACCCTGACCTTCATATCGCTACGTTAGCTAAGGACGCTCACTTACGTATCCGTTTCACTGCAAAACGCGGTCGTGGATATGTAACAGCTGATGGAAACAAACGTGAAGATCAACCAATCGGTGTTATTCCTATTGATTCTATCTTTACTCCAGTTTCCCGCGTTTCTTATTATGTTGAAAATACACGTGTAGGCCAAGTGTCTAACTATGACAAGCTTACATTAGATGTATGGACAGATGGTAGTAACGGTCCACAAGAAGCGGTTGCACTTGGGGCAAAGATTTTAACTGAGCACTTAAATATATTTGTTGGTCTAACAGATGAGGCTCAAAACGCTGAAATTATGGTAGAAAAAGAAGAAGATCAAAAAGAGAAAGTTCTAGAGATGACTATCGAAGAATTGGATCTATCTGTTCGTTCTTACAACTGCCTGAAGCGTGCTGGTATCAACACTGTTCAAGAACTTGCAAATAAAACAGAAGAAGATATGATGAAAGTTCGTAACTTAGGCCGTAAATCTTTAGAGGAAGTCAAGCATAAATTAGAAGAGCTTGGACTTGGCCTGCGTAAAGATGACTAGTTTTTACTCGGAAAACTAGGCATCTTTATGTGTTTGAACGTTTCATGACTTTCTACAGAAGGAGGGAACATCAACATGGGATACAGAAAATTAGGTCGTACTAGCGCACAACGTAAAGCAATGTTACGTGACTTAACAACTGACTTGATCATCAGCGAGCGCATTGAAACTACTGAAGCACGTGCGAAAGAATTACGTTCTTTAGTAGAAAAAATGATCACTCTTGGTAAGCGTGGTGACTTACATGCTCGTCGTCAAGCAGCATCTTACGTTCGTCATGAAGTGGCAAACGAAGAAACTGGTCAAGACGCAGTACAAAAGTTATTCGCTGACATCGCTCCACGTTATGAAGAGCGTCAAGGTGGATATACTCGTATCATGAAAGTCGGACCTCGTCGTGGAGACGGAGCTCCAATGGTAATCATTGAATTAGTATAATTCCAATCTATTGAATTAGAAGTTGAAAGTGCGGAAACGCCCTTTTAACCTCGAAATCAATCAGTCAAATAAGGGCGGACAGTTGTAATGACTGATCTATGCCCTTTATTTTTTTGTCTTTGAATATGTTAAAGGTTGATTCTTCGTAGCGGTTGTGAGAAATGGATCATCGCAAACCGCTACATGACTTGCACGCTACTCAAAAGCTAGAAACCGATAATACTTGAAAAGTTATTAGTATCTCATTTACAATTTGACAGAAGATTGATGGAAGCGAGCGCATGCAGCGGAAATCAAAGAAGAGATAGTTAGTAGAGAAGAGAGGAGCTTGATCGTGGTATGGCCATCATAGAGGTAAAGGGGTTACACTTTCGGTATCCAAACCAGGAAGAGGTCACCCTTAAAAACATAGACTTGGCAATAGAGCAAGGACAATGGACTGCCATTGTCGGACATAACGGTTCAGGAAAATCGACGCTTGCTCGCATTCTTAACGGGCTGCAGCTACCAACAGATGGTACCGTACATGTACAAGGTGTTGAACTCTCGGAAGAATCCATATGGGATATTCGAAAACTAGTTGGAATGGTTTTTCAAAACCCAGATAACCAGTTTGTTGGTTCAACCGTAGAGGATGATGTTGCGTTTGGTTTAGAAAATATTGGTATCCCGCGCGAAGAAATGGTTTCCCGCGTGGCAGATGGAATTCAAAAAGTAGGGATGGAATCTTTTTTAACCCAAGAGCCACATCAGCTCTCAGGGGGGCAAAAGCAACGTGTAGCCATCGCTGGGCTAATTGCGTTGAGGCCGTCTGTTATTATTCTCGATGAAGCCACAAGTATGTTAGATCCTCTAGGTCGTAAAGAAGTGATACAGACAATTGAGGACTTACGGAGAAAAGAAGGGGTAACTGTTATATCCATCACACATGACCTGGAAGAAGCAGCTAGAGCGGACAGGATTATAGTGTTGAATGAAGGGGAAGTATTTGCAGAAGGTACACCAGATGAGATTTTTCTATTAGGAGAAAAGCTGGTGGAAATTGGCCTCGATTTACCTTTTCCTATTCTTTTGGCAAATAAACTGAAAGCACTGGGTGTAGAATTTGAACATACTCCAACGAACAGGGAAAGGCTGATGGACGAGCTATGCAAATTACCATTAAAGAATTAGAACATCGATATCAGGCAAATACCCCTTTTGAAAGAGTAGCATTGTTTGACATAGATCTTACGATACAAAATCATTCCTACACTGCTGTTATTGGACATACAGGTTCAGGGAAATCAACGCTGCTGCAGCACTTAAACGGACTGCTACGTCCAACTAAGGGAACGATTCAAATTGGGGATATTACCCTAGAAGCGAATAAAAAAGAGAAGCAAATTAAATCTGTCCGAAAGAAGGTAGGCATCGTTTTTCAGTTTCCCGAACATCAGCTGTTTGACGAAACAGTAGTAAAGGATGTTTGTTTTGGACCGCTAAACTTTGGGGTTCCAGAAAAGGAAGCAAAGAAGCGTGCATATGAAGCACTTGAAAAAGTAGGTTTTCCGGAAAAGTATTGGGAATCTTCTCCTTTTGATTTAAGTGGTGGGCAAATGCGCCGGGTAGCGATAGCTGGTGTCTTGGCGATGCAGCCCGAGGTTCTTGTATTGGATGAGCCTACTGCAGGTTTAGATCCAAGAGGACGCAAAGAAATAATGGACCTATTTTATAAGCTGCATAAGGAACAGGGGCTCACTACCATACTGGTTACTCATAGTATGGAGGATGCCGCTAAGTATGCCGATTCGATCGTCGTCATGAATAACGGAACCGTTGGAATGGAAGGTACGCCAACAGCTATTTTTTCACAACCAAAAGAATTACAAAAGTTAGGATTAGATGTTCCGGAAACTGTACTCTTCATGCAAGAGCTAGGGAGACGTACTAATCAAGACTTTGAAGAAGTTTGCTTGACGATTGATGATGTGGCCAGAACGATCGCTTCCCGATGGAAAAGGGGGCAGAGCATAGAATGAACAACTTAATAATCGGTAGATATGTCCCAGGAACGTCACTTATACACCGAATGGATCCGAGAGCTAAACTTTTGTTAGTATTTATCTTTGTCATTATCGTCTTTCTTGCCAATAACGTGTGGGGTTACCTATCGCTAGCTATATTCACACTCTCTGTCGTATTGCTTACTAGAATACCTGTTACATTCATCTTAAAGGGATTAAAGCCGATTATATGGATTATTGCTTTTACGATGGTGTTTCATGTGTTTTTGACAAAAGAAGGGACATTATTATTTGAATTAGGATTTATTCAAGTATATGAAGAAGGAATTATACAAGCGATATTTATCTCACTCCGCTTTTTATTTTTAATTACGATTACTACTCTGCTAACGTTAACGACAACACCGATTGCGGTGACAGATGGGATGGAAACGTTGTTTGGACCGTTCAAAAAGATCGGTGTGCCTGTACATGAATTGGCACTGATGATGTCGATTTCTCTTCGTTTCATTCCAACATTAATGCAAGAGACGGATAAAATCATGAAAGCGCAAAGTGCAAGGGGCGCAGACTTCACTGTAGGGCCGCTTAAAGAGCGTGTGAAGGCTTTAGTGCCGTTACTAGTCCCATTGTTTATCAGCGCTTTTAAACGGGCGGAGGAGCTTGCTACCGCCATGGAATCCAGAGGCTATAAAGGTGGAGAAGGGCGTACAAAATATCGCCTGCTAAAGTGGCAGATGAAGGATACAGCCTTAATGCTTGTCCTCGCTGCCCTCACGTTTATATTGTTCCTCATACGAACATAATGGAGATAGATGCGATGAATAGATATAAATGTACCATTGCCTATGATGGAGCACGGTTTGAAGGCTATCAAATCCAAAAGGAAAAGCGAACAGTTCAACTAGAAATACAAAAAGCATTATCTCGTATCCATAAAGGTGCGGAGATAAAAGTTTACGCATCAGGTAGAACAGATGCTGGTGTCCACGCGGAAGGACAAGTACTTCATTTCGACTCTGTTTTAACCATTGCTGAACAAGCATGGCAGAAAGCGTTGAACGCTAACCTGCCAAATGATATTTGGGTGAAGCGGGTAGAGAAGGTAGATGGTTCTTTTCATGCACGCTTTGAAGTAGTAAAAAAAGAATACCGATATAAACTGGACCTTGCCGAAAACTTCGATGTATTCCGTCGGGACCATGTGTATCACTATCCATATCCATTAAACATAGAAGCGATACAAGAAGCCTGTCCCTTTTTCATTGGAGAACATGACTTTACGAGCTTCTGTTCTGCAAAAACAGAAGTAGAGGATAAAACAAGACATATCTATTCCCTCGAAGCTGTTTTGGAGGGAAATGAATTAGAGTTTCGAATTGTTGGGAACGGATTTTTGTACAACATGGTTCGAATTATTGTCGGTACGATTCTTGAAATTGGTCAAGGTAAAAAATTACCAACAGATATCCCATCTATCCTTGCTGCAACAAACAGAAAAGAGGCCGGAAAAACAGCGCCAGCACACGGATTATACTTGTGGGAAGTACATTATAATGACAACTAATCCTGGTGTAACATTTTCTTGACATTCGGAGCAAAAAGATATAAGATATCACATGGTATGTATTTTAACCCCACGATAAAGCCCCGGAAGTGTTTCATCGTGTTGAATAAAATATATGAACAATTGAAAATTAAAGTTTTATTTTTTAGGAGGGAAATATAAATGCGTACAACGTTTATGGCGAAAGCTAGCGAAGTAAATCGTAAATGGTACGTGGTTGACGCTGAAGGTCAAACTTTAGGTCGTCTTGCAAGTGAAGTTGCATCCATTTTACGTGGTAAACATAAACCAACTTACACTCCAAACGTAGACACTGGAGATCATGTAATCATTATCAATGCAGAAAAAATTCATCTAACTGGTAACAAGTTAAACGGTAAGATCTACTACCGTCACACAATGCACCCAGGTGGATTAAAACAAAGAACGGCTCTAGAAATGCGTACTAACTATCCTACAAAGATGTTAGAACTAGCAATCAAAGGCATGCTTCCAAAAGGAAGTCTTGGACGCCAACAATACAAAAAATTAAATGTGTATGCTGGAAACGAACATCCACATCAAGCACAACAACCTGAAGTTTACGAACTTCGCGGTTAATTATTAAGGAGGGTATAACTTTGGCACAAGTACAATACTACGGCACTGGTCGTCGTAAAAGCTCCGTTGCGCGTGTACGTCTAGTTCCTGGTAACGGACAAATCGTAATCAACGATCGTGAAATCGAAAACTATATTCCATTCGAAGCGCTACGTAATGTAGTTAAACAACCATTGGCAGTTACGGAAACAGAAGGTAACTACGATGTATTAGTAAACGTTAATGGTGGAGGATACACTGGTCAAGCTGGTGCTATCCGTCACGGAATCGCTCGTGCTTTATTACAAGCAGATCCTGAGTTCCGTGCTTCCCTAAAACGTGCTGGTCTACTAACTCGTGACGCACGTATGAAAGAGCGTAAAAAATACGGACTTAAAGGCGCACGTCGTGCACCTCAGTTCTCAAAACGTTAATATTTGTACGTTTAAAGCCCCTCAAACGATTAGGTTTGAAGGGCTTTTTTAATGTGAAAAATCGTTTTTGACCAAAACTGCACAAAAGTAACCAAGCCCTTATTCTATACACGGGGAAGGTCAGTCTAAGAAGGATTATTGAACAAAAGGGAACAAAAAAAGAGGCAGCTGGTTATCTGCCTCTTTTTTTGTTCGGATACATGGATCACTTATGTAACTATAATTTGAAATAGTTGATCGCATTCTTTAAGTCGGAAATTTCTTCATTCAATGAGGTAGCTGATTCTGAAACGACTTGAATAGCTCTTTGCTGCTCTTCTATGGAGGCTGTCACCTCTTCAGTGGAAGCTGCAGTTTCCTGGCTGATGGCTGCTATGTGTTCAATTGATGTTGTGAATTGCTCTTTAGCAGCAGTAAGGCCTTGCATTTCTTCATTGACTTCCTCGATTGCCCCATAAATATTATCAATAGAAGAGGCAATCATTTTAAAGGATGCTTCCGTTCCAGCTACGGCATCGCTTTGTTCTCTGACTATCTCAGCAGTTTTTTCCATCTCTTTGTTAACTATACTTGTTTCATTTTCAATTCCCGTCAGTGTCGCGCGGACTTTTTCTGTTGCGGAAGATGTTTGTTCAGCCAGTTTTCTTACTTCTTCTGCTACGACAGCAAATCCTTTTCCGTGTTCACCTGCTCTAGCAGCTTCGATACTTGCGTTTAATGCTAGCAAGTTGGTCTGGTCTGAAACTTCATTGATCGTTCCAAGGATTGTTTCGATTTCCTTCACTTTATTTAAAAGCCCAGTGATCACTTCCTGAACTCCATTGATCAGTATTTGACTGTGCTCGGATGTCATTTTAAGCTGTTCTACTGAATCAAGACCAGTTGTATTTGAATTCTGCGCGTCTTTCGAAGCAGACAGCATATTTTTGTTTTTTGAATGTAAGCTTTCAATTTGGGAAGTTAATGAAAGGGTAATCTGGTTTGTTTCCTCTGTCTCGGATGCTTGTTGAATGGATCCTTTGGAGATTTCTTCGATAGCCCGGCTGATTTCTTCCCCAGCTGCGTTTGTCTCTTCAGAAATGGCGCTTAGATTGTCAGAAGTTAGTCCGATTTCGGATATTGATTGTTCTACTCTTCCGATCAAATGCTTCAAGCTGTTCACCATTAACGAGAAACCGCTTACAAGATGGCCAATCTCATCGTTTCGTTTAAGCTCTTTCAATTCTATAGCGAGATTGCCATCAGCAACTTCTTTGACCTGATTTGTTATTTCAATGATTGGATCGGCAAGATGCTTTGAAAAAAGATATGTGATGAAGGCTCCAATTAGCAGAGCAGCACCAAGGGTAATAGCAAGCAAAGTCAGCAGATTGGTGGCGGCAGCATTAAAATCCATCTTATATGTTCCTGCACTGACAATCCAGCCCCAATTCGGTTCTAGCTTATTATAGCTTATTTTCTCCGCTACTGTGTCCGGATCACTTGGAAGAGCCCATTTATATGTATAAAATCCCCCACCAGATTTTCCTATTTTGATTTGTTCCTGGACAATAAGATTTCCGTCAATATCCTTTACGTCCCAGACATTTATCCCTTCAAGCGTTGGATGGGCAACTTCAAGGCCTTCTTCATCATATACCAAGAAATACCCGTGTTCGCCAAGGTCTACCGGACTCGTAATGTCACGTTTCCCTTCTTCCATTTTTGGTCCGATTAAATAGGTTTTGACTCTTTCCTGTGCTTCCTCTATTGATAAATTTCCTGCTTTTACTTCCAGATCAAGTGAATCGATCATTTGGATTGCCATCTCAACCCCGTTTTTGAGATTGGTCTGGCCTAAACCATTAAGGCTGTCTTTGGCGTTGACATATCCGACGATGCCAATAATAAGACTTGGTACGGCGAGCAATAACAGAGACATACTAATTAATTTTAGTTTAAGTGACTTCATTTGTGGAACCCCCTTTTAAGATGTTATGGACCGATGATACATACGTATACTCGATAGTAATTATATCGGCATGTTTAATTAGAGTGTAATACTCGTCTCAAATTAATTAGCACTTAAGTCTCATTCACTAGCATCTTGTCTACACACTAAGACGTGCTATTACTAGCGTGTCTTACTTGTATCAAGACTAAAAAGATTATTTTTCCAATTGCCAATTTAACATACTTTTTTGTGAACCAATTCTCTTCATCTGTAACTTTTCTAGGACTCTCATTGAAGGTACGTTATCATTAAGACATTCAGCAACTATCTTAGTTACATTTTTATTTGAAAGAGCCCATTCTACAAGTTTTTGAACTGCTTCAGTTGCATATCCCTTACCTTGTGCGGAAGGTACGATTCCATATCCGATTTCAACAGTGCTTTCTGAATTAGGTTTGCCCTTAAAACCAATATCCCATATATTATGGTTATTTTCTTAATCTAATACAAACCATACACCCCAACCTAAAAGCGTAGAGTCTTTTTTTAGGTCTTCTAAGTACCTATTTATATGGGACCCATCTCATATTCCTCAGACCTGCTTATAATGGATATTGACTCTTCTGTCTGTACAAGTAATTAATTAGTAATTCCATTATTTATTCTCCTTTATAGTTTCATCACATCAGTATACTCTTCCATTTCTTGTAACTTTTTTTACACTAAAACTAAGGTGCTTAATTAAATAAGCTCCATGATTAAAAGACTTTAAATAGATACTATTTTATAAAAGGCATAGATAGAAAAAATACTACGACCTAAATATTTGTACATGTAAAGCCCCTCAAACGATTAGGTTTGAAGGGCTTTTTATGGTTGAAAATTGCTTTTAAGCAAGTTTAAAATGATATCTCTATCATCCCTATAAAAAATCCGATTCCAACTTTGGGTGTTCACGCTACATCATTTATTCCAAAAGGCTTTCGCTTCTTCCTCAAGCACCTTTAATCTTTTGTAGTAATCAGGAAATTCGTTCAGATGAGCAAGTGCGATTTTCCCGGTTAGAATAGGATCATCTCCTGTAACATTAGTTTGGCTGACTATACTTCCATGCTCAAGTTCTGTATTTACTCCTAGCCAAAATTCCTCTAAATCAAATTTGCTTTTATTAAAATCAATCCCTAAAAGTACGGCGATTGCTGCAGCCTCTTCTTTTGAAAAAGATTTTATCCTAATTGCAAAATGATTAGTTCTATATCTACTATGTCTGGTAGTTGTATATCGATTAAGCAATCTATTGTTAGTACCGTTATGGTAGTGGTTCAAATACGGATTATAAAAGTAGTACAAAAAAAATCACTCCTAAAAAGTCATGAGCCTGCCGCTTAAAGAAAATATGATTCATACATAAGAGGTAAACACCCCCTGAATCAGATTTTGTCTAAGACCCTTTCTCTCGTAATCACCGAAAAACTCTTGGAACCCTCATCGCCTTATAAAATAACTCCGCATCCCTACCCATCTGATTATGTCGATTTATTCTTGGAAGGAGGCAATTTTGAAAAAGCTGGTCACAGTATCTTGATGGGCCAAACCTTCGATAACATTCATCATGCGCTTTACAGCAAGAATCTACTTCATTTGTTGGCGCACCAGGCCCAGAGCAACCGGGTCCACACCATCTATATCCAGGGAAACAGTTCCCTCCATGAGGCCGTCTAAATCTGTTCATAATACTTTCCCTTCTTTCCTGTATGTTTTGTACTACTCTTAAAGTATGTAAAACAAACATAAGTGGAAGGGCTCCTAGCCTGGTAGAAATGATAAATTACATCTCTTCAGGTTCCTAGCATACATCTAAATACCTAAGTATTATTTCATACACCTAATTGGAATTTGTGTAAAAATTAGGTAATACTAACCGTGTTTATATGTTCTATATAAAGAATAAAATAGGCCATACGCAACTTATCGAATAGGAGAAAATGCTTTATAATTTGTTCTTAATAGTGAAATAAATAAAAAGGGGGCCATGAGAAAAAGAATGATGTACAAGAAAGGAACGCTTCTATGCTTGGCAATCTGTTTTATTTTCTTTTCAAGTAGCCAAGTCCATGCAAAAAAAGTCCATGCAAAAAATTGGGACAACCTTAAAGATTGGGTGTTCACAAAAGTAACAACTTATTCCGGCCAAGAGCTTCCAAACATCGAAAATCTGTTTATAAATCAAGAAGAAGACAACTTCCACCACTTCCTAGAACTAGAACAATTCCTCACGTCTACCACTACCTCAACAAAGAGTAATATCGAATTCCATCAAAATGAATACTTGAAACAATTAACATTGGAAAAAGAACGATTACTTCAAGATCCACTAACCGTATACACCGAAAAGCGAAAAAGTGACCTGGAGGAAGAACTGGATTATGAACTTGAGCTCTTCCTAACTGAATTATTGAAAGACAACCAATAATTTTATAAAAGGAGCGATATACATGTCTTTGAAAAAGAAATTAGTATCTGTAACAGTAGTTGTAGGTTTAGTATCTGGTGTTGGTTTAACCTTTGCAAGTGCAAGTGAAGGATCTCCATTAAGACAATGGTATAACAATCTCTTCGGAAATACGCAGCAATCCATATTAGCTGACAATGAAGCATCTGCGAATGAAGCGTTTCAAAATTGGGCCGCTAACTCGGAGCAGTTAAAAACTGGAGCTGGTCAAAGAATTAATCAAACGATGGCATCTGAATTGACAAGGGTTGGCGCTGAAATCATGAGTACGAAAGATGCCCATATCGCTTCTTTGGATGCAGACAAAAGGGAATTGCTCGATAATATGAACTATCAAGTGTATCAGTACATATTTTTAGAAGGTTATTTTGCCATTCAGAACCAAGGGGATGCTGCATTAGGAGCGGTAAGGCAAAGTTTCACTGATTATACAAGCTCAACGGGACAAGCTGCCGTAAATGAATTAACAACGGAATTGACTTCTGCTAAGGATTCAGCAGTATCAGAGCTAGAGGCTGCTATTCAACAGGCTAAAGAGGAATTATCGGCCCAGCTGGCGTTAGAGGAGCAAATAAGCAGATATAATTTAGAAAGACAAATTGAATTTAAATTAAGGGACTTACGTGATTCGTTAACTACCATTATCAACAGACTTGTAACAGATCAGCAGAATATCATTACAGCAAAAGCCATTGAGCTAGAAGAAGAAGCAAGAGCGAGCCTTGATGAAGTAATGGGAAGCATTAACGATTAGAATGACAAAGAGGTGAAGTTGCTTGGCAAAAGGTAAAAAGCAAATGCGAGTTTTTATCGTTTCTTTTATCATGATAAGTGCCTTCATTTTCATCGGAACATTCAATCATGCATTTGCCAACACGAACATCCAAACGTTATTAACGAGTTGGTTTGAAGGGAAAAAAGATGATTCCATCACCTCTTTGGAAGAGGCGATCTCTAAAGAAAAAGACATTCAAATGGAGAGATTAAAAGCGGAAATAGCACGCCAATTGTCAGCAGCTAATAAAGAGCTGGAGGAATATACAGCAGTGGAAGCGGAAAAGAGAAAGCTGGAGTTACGCCAATACACAGAAGAACTAATCAATTCATTTGAGTTGGATCAAGAAGAACAACAACACATCTACTTACAAGAAGTGGAACAGATTATGATGGAAACGTATGAAAAATTAGAAGAAGTAAAGCGAAAAACGCTTCATAAAACAGAATAACTTATTTACGGCCTGTGCTAAACAATGCGCAGGTTTTTTGTATGCTTGTCGGGGCTGGTCAAGGCGCTTCCGCTTTTCTCCCAATTTCTTACTTGGAAAAACGTACTCATTCTTTCCACGCATGAAAGCTATGGCCCATTAGGAAACTAAAAGGGAAAGGGTGTGAAAGAGATGAATATCGTGACAACCTTCAAAGAAAAACGAAGAGAGAAACAGTTAAAATATGAACGCAAAATGCTGCGGGAAATATCATTAGAAATTTTGCGGACCAAAGTGAAGGACTTTTTTACCCCATACTTAAAAAATAAGCGTCAGCATACATCAGCAATTGAAGAGGGCTGCTTGGATATTGCCATTGAATCGTATTTGCTAGGCGCATCCTATAGCAGATTCGGGTATTTTGGAGAAGGTGTAGAAAAAGTGAAAACGCGCTGTCTAATAGAAGAGAAATATTTGAATGATACTCTCTATGATTATTTTTTGTATTGGGGAATCCAACCCGAAAATGACTTGGCAAATGAGTCCTTTTATAGGACCTGTGAGGCCTTTGTGGATTATTGGTGGCGGGAAGGCTTTCATAAGGGAGAAAAAAGATACCGCATGAGGTTACACTAATTAACATATTCACTCCCCTTGTCCCATATAGTGTATAGAGTGGACATGCGGGAGGGGTACATATATGAAAAGGTGGAAGTTTTGGGCGTTTTTAACGGCAGCCCTAACTATGGCGGCCATTTTCCAATTTCAACTATTCACAAAAGATACATGGGAGCAATGGAACCTCCCGTTAAGCGGAAAAATCATTATTTTAGATCCTGGCCATGGCGGACCTGATGGAGGGGCTGTTGGCGGTGATATTTTAGAAAAGGACATAGCCTTGCAAGTTTCTTTGTATGTGAAGGATTATCTGCAAGAGCAAGGAGCTTTAGTCTTGATGACAAGAGAAGACGATGTGGATTTAGCTGATCCTTCTACAAAGGGATATAGTCGCCGGAAGGTAGAAGACTTAAGAAAACGAATTGAAATGATCAATGAATCGGATGGTGACCTTTTCCTTAGTATTCACTTAAACGCTATTCCTTCCCCGAGGTGGCGAGGTGCCCAAACCTTTTATCATAGTAGAAATCATGAAGAAAATGCGCGGATTGCGAAATTCATTCAGGATGAATTCCGTGTAAACCTTGAGAATACAAATCGTTATGCAAAGCCAATTAGCAGTTTATTCATTTTAAAAAATGCCGAAATACCCGGTACGCTTGTGGAAGTGGGGTTCTTATCCAACCCATCGGAACGAGCGCTGCTTAACACAGAGGATTACCAAAAATCCTTAGCTGCATCTATTTATAATGGTGTGATGAGACATTACACAGAAGAAGCAGAACTGCCAGATCCACCACAATAATAGTTGGGAGGATCTTTCTTTTTCCAAGCACGATATAAAAAATAGTTCAATCGTTATGTTATACTACTATTGTAAACGAATTCATTGATATAAAGGTGGGGTCACTTTGTTAACAGAAGCGACAGTTGTACAGCAATTAAAAGATCTACACGATCCGTTTTTACATAAAACATTTGAAGAGACAAATGCCATCCAAGAAATCTCCATCAAAGAAGAAAAAAACCATGTCAGTGTGAAGATTGCATTAGCCAAAACAGGAACAGCAGAACAAATGCAATTACAAAGCACGATTGTTAACCTTTTGAAGGAAGCTGGCGCAGCAACGGTCGGGCTTCGTTTCACAGAACTTCCGCAAGAGGTCTTAGAACGTTTTGGTTCAGCAGCACCAAAAGAAGAAGAAACTCTTCTTACAAGTAAAAAAACCACGTTCCTTGCTATTGCCAGCGGAAAAGGTGGGGTAGGAAAATCGACGGTATCGGTGAATCTTGCCGTTTCCTTAGCACGTCTAGGAAAGAAAGTCGGCTTGATCGATGCGGATATCTACGGATTTAGTGTCCCCGATATGATGGGGATTACAAAGCGTCCAGTCGTTCGCGGTGAAAAAATCATTCCAGTTGAGCGCTTTGGTGTTCAGGTAATTTCCATGGGTTTCTTTGTGGAAGACAATTCTCCGGTTATTTGGCGTGGACCAATGCTTGGAAAAATGCTGAATAGTTTCTTTAATGAAGTAGAGTGGGGCGATATTGACTATCTATTGCTTGATCTACCTCCTGGAACAGGTGATGTTGCACTTGATGTCCATTCCATGCTCCCGTCCTGTAAAGAGTTAATTGTCACAACTCCTCATCCGACTGCAGCTTTTGTTGCTGCAAGAGCAGGGGCAATGGCTATAAAGACCGACCATGAAGTCATTGGTGTTATTGAAAATATGGCATTCTTTGAAAGTAAAGTAACAAGGGAGAAAGAATATGTATTCGGAAAAGGTGGAGGAGAAAAGCTTGCTGAAGAACTTCAAGCACCATTACTTGGCCAGCTCCCTCTTCAACAGCCTGACTGGAACGATGATGACTTTGCCCCATCCATCTATCAGGAAGATCACGACCTTGGAAAAATTTATCGTGACATTGCATCAAAGGTTGTCGAATTAACGTAGAAAATTTAAGCAGGCCATCTCCTTACAGATGAGCCTGCTTATTTTTTTCATAAAATATTAAGGAGTTTGCTGTTTATTTATGGTCCTCCTCCACCACCATCGGAAGACTGTTGTCCCCCATCAGCCCCTCCTTGATTTTGCCCACCACTTCCAGCACCACCTTGTCCACCACTTTGCATCTCTCCAGCTGCCTTTAACAATAAATCTTGTATTTTAGCTTTAAAAAGTGGGCTTTCAAAGGTCTCTGTAATGATTTTTTGCAGATGCTTTTTGTACTCTTGACTGCTCATCACAGTTATCATTTGCTTTTCCATTTCCGGGTCCTGCAAAATTTGAACCATCATGCCTTGATATTCAGGATCCTTCATTAGATCTTTTAACAATTTTTCATGCTCTTTTTGCATGCTTTTGGCAAAAGTCTCTGCGAACTTCGGATCCTCAAAGGCTTTTTTCCAAAACTCAGTTCCCTTATCGCTTTCCAGAGTTTGTTCAATGGACTTGGTCACTACTTCCTGGTCCAGAACAAAATTGGCTTTCATTTTATCATCTGCCATAATTTCCTCAATGGCTTTTTTTCCATCATCTGTTTTTAATATATCGACAACCATTTTCTTGGTTTGATCATAATCCATTTGCCCGCCTTGCTCACCTTGAGCACACCCAGTGAGCCCTAGAAAAAGAAGGAGAAGCGGTAACATGTAGTATTTCATGAAGAAAAACTCCTTCCAACAGGTATTCATACGTTTAATATGTAACAAAGTTAATGAAATATACAAATTTCCAAGCGACGAAATATAGATTTTTATTGGGTAGATTGGTACAATCAATAATAGTGTCTTCAATCTGTAATAATGGAGGAAAAGAAGCAGTGAACAGTCGTAATTGGGTACGGTTATTTCTTTCCACGTTACTAGTCGGAGCAGTAACAACGGTTATTGTTGCGTTTATAGTGCGATGGGATCAACATACAACAGAATTTGCAAACGGAGAATATTTGGAATTCCTCTCTGTTATTGCCTGGTATATTGGGGTCGGCTTGATTTTTAGTATTATCAGTCAGATGGGCTTTTTTGCATACCTTACTATCCATCGTTTCGGACTAGGGATCTTTAAATCCTTATGGAACACAGTACAAATTGTACTTATCATTTTTGTCCTTTTTGATCTGGTTTATTTCCGTTATATCGCTTTCGCAAATGACGGAGACTCTTTGTTGCCTTATTTCGCATATCCCATCTTCCTGTTGGTATATGGGTTGCTTGTTGCATATGTGAAAAGTGCGCAAACTAATAAACATGCATTTATCCCGACGTTATTCTTTATGATTGTAGTGACCACGATAGAGTGGTTTCCAGTACTTCGTGAAAATTCGCCTGAATGGTTATTATTCATGCTTTTCCCACTTCTTGCGTGTAATTCGTATCAAGTATTACTTTTGCACCGATTAAATAAGAATTCTGCCGCAAAATAAGAAAGGCGCTTCTCGGAAGAAGAGAAGCGCTTTTCTTATTGAACTTCTTTACTCTTTGCTTTTGTATTGTTAATTAATTCCGTAACACTGCTGATTTCAAAGCCTTTGCTTTTAATAAATTGAATAATATCTGGCAAGGCATCTTCTGTTTGTTTAGCAGAATCAGATGCATGCAACAGAACGATGTCACCTTTACTTAAATTCTTCGTGACATTCTCCACGATAATATCTTTCCCTGGATTGATAAGATCATGTGAATCTACACTCCAATGCACAACAGTAAACCCAAGAGAGTTGGCGATTTCTAAAACTCTTTTGTCAAATGCCCCTTTAGGTGGACGCAATAGTGACACTTTTTTTACGCCGAGCTTTTCAAACACATCCAATGATTTAAGAATGTCCCTTTTCATCTTTAGATCCTCAAGGTCTCGGTAATTTTGGTAGGCATAGCCCATACTTCCGATCTCATGGCCATCCTCTACAATGCGTTTTACAATATCAGGATGCCTTTCCGCCCATGAAGCGGATAAAAAGAAAGTAACACCTGATATTCCGTTTTGCTTCAATAAGTCCAAAATAGGCAATGCTTTTTCATCACCCCAACTAATATCAAAGGAAAGTGCTACTTCTTTGATGCTGCCTTCTCCCTTATAAATAGCTCTAGGTCCATCTTTTGTTGAAAATACTGGTTGATTTGAGAAATTTTCTATATATAAAATTCCTGCAGTAAAGAATGCTGCCAATATTATAATGGAAAATTGCTTTAATTTCTTTCCGTTTATGACATAGAAGCCATTCATAATTTCCCCCCTTGTCCACAGTATCTACTTTCATAAATATTCGTTTGGACAAATCTTATGCAAAAAATATTTAGGAAAATGTTTCATAAAAATAGGTTTGGTGGAAAAAATAACTATAAAGAACTTTTTGAGGTGAAGAGATGTTAGGAATGCTTTTGAATAATAAAGAAGTAAAAGAAATGGAATACTTGCTTAAAAGAGAGCTGGAAGAACTACTGCATGACTTTGAAGACAATCGGATTGATCGGGTAGTAAAACATTCAATGGAAGAACGTTATCAAATTCTATATAAAATGTTCACTAGAGTAGCTCCACCTAAGGAATGCATGAAATATATTCGATCCAAAGCAAGAGAATCTTTATAATTAGAAGGCCGTAGTTATAATGATTACGGCCTTTGTTGTGTATGATAAGGCTATTTTCGCAAACTTTGTGTCTTTTCCGAATATAATTAGATAACAGTTACTGTCGTGCTCTTTTCCTGTAATTTAGGTTAAGGTAACAACAATCTTTAAGAAAGAACCATGATTAAAAACCGCCAAGAAAGGTAATCAATATTTTTGAAAAAAACTATTGACGGAAAAACAAATACCGTGATATATTATTATTCGTCGCTGCAACAACAACGTTTCAAAAGCAGATGGCGAAAAGAAAATCTCAAAAACATGTTGACTTGATTGAAGGATTCATGTTATATTGAGAAAGTCGCTTCTGAGCGATATCAACAAAAAATGCTCTTTGAAAACTAAACAAAACAACAGCGTCCACGTTAACTTTTAATAGTTAACATGAACGAAATTAAGTAACAAGCTAGCAAGATTTTTGAGCAACAGCTCAAACTCTTTATTGG
>NZ_CAKJTJ010000017.1 GCF_917563925.1 Sutcliffiella rhizosphaerae | reverse complement strand
CGAAGCCGAGGAGGCTCGCGGGTCACCCGCGGAAAGCGAAGTCTTGCACGGAAATCAATAGCGGTATTTATTGTCGGCCATTATATTGTTCGTCTTTTTGTTTGTGTTCTTTAGTTTTGTCTCAGCCTCTAGACCAAAAGCTAAGTTCTCTTACTCATATTTACTTTGCTATTATTCTACCTTCCACAACAGGAATGGAGACACTTGATTGAAGTGCTTCAATAAGTACAGTGCTTAAAAGTTCTCCGCTATCAAACTCAATATTTTCAGCTTTAAACATTTCAAACCCGTCTCCTCCGACTGCTGTAAAGTTGTTTGTTGCAACAGAATAGGCAGTTGCTTCCTCTAAAGGTTGGCCATTAATCAATACTTCACCAACACGGTTTCCAGCAGGTTTGCTAGGGTCAAATGTGAAGGATAATCCAGAAACATGAAGGAATCCACCGTTTTCCTCCGGATAAAGCCGGACGGAGTGTTCCAGTGCAGCCTTCACTTCTTCACCTGTCAAGGTTGTACGGACAAGCGTATTGTCGAATGGTAGAGTAGTCAAGACGTGGTTTCGTGTTACATCACCAGCAGCAATGGAAGCACGGATACCTCCACCATTTGTTAAAGCTATATCTGTTCCAAGCGTTTCTCGCATCGCATCTGTAATTAAGTTTCCGAGATTGGTTTCTTTAGTTCTGACATTTCTTCTGTCGCCATCAAGATGAACAGAAGTATTGGCAATCACAACATTCAATTCCTTATCGATAGCCTCTTTATAGGATTGTAATAGAGTTGCCACTTGAGGATCTTCTTGCTTTGTTTCACTGTCACGGTAAAGAAATCCGTTTACACCGATTAATTGTCCTTTATGGAAAATGATATTCGTGTTGCCTAATGCTTTTCCATACTCGAATGCCTGTGTTACATATGCATGTTTGTATTTAGTCGGAGTTTCAATTGTGTCATGACTGTGTCCTCCGAAAATGACATCAATTCCCTCGACTTCGTTGGCGATATTTTTATCGGTTGTTAGCCCTGAGTGGGATATTGCTGCAATGACATCTACTTCTTTGCGAAGTTTTGCCACCATTTCTTTAGCCACGGTCACTTCATCTTCAAATGTTATTCCTTCAATACCTGCAGGATTTGTCTTTTCAGCCGTATCTGTTGCGGTTAGCCCAATTAAAGCAATTTTCTTTCCGTCTTTTTCGATGATAGTGTATTTATCTAAAAATGGTTTACCATCTTTCCTAATATTTGCACTTATTAATGGAAAATGAAGCTCATCCCTTAATGTTAATAAGCGATCTTGGCCATAGTTGAAATCATGGTTACCTGGTACCATTGCGTCATAGTTCAGTGCATTCATAGCATCAACAGCAGCTTGTCCTTTATTCATTGTTACATAGTTGGTTCCATGAAAAGTGTCACCTAAATCAATTAACAATGTAGGATTTTTACTACGGGCTTGATTGGTCAGTCCGCTTATTTTAGCTAAGCCCATTTCTTTATTGGATGCATTGTACATAATTCTGCCATGCATATCATTTGTATGTACGACAGTAAGGAAATCAAAATTGTTTTCATATGCTTGAAGCATTTCCATCATTTCAGCATATGTTATAGGCTTATTAGGTTGAAGAGTGTTGGATTTTTTATCTATCAATCCGAGTTCAGCTGCTGCAGAAAGTTCCTTAACATATGCTTTATTAATAGCAGGATAGTCCTTAAATTGCTTTAAAGTGTTAGAAGAATAGGAATCTCGTAAATTTAGTGAACGAATTAAAAATACATATGCTTGTTCACGCGTAATTTTTTCATTTGGTCCAAACGACGACGTTTGCTCTGGAACAATTATATTTGTTCGAATTGCTGCCTCTACATACGGCTTTAAGTCAGCCTTAACATCAGTATAAGGAATATCGCCATCTTGTAAGTCGATGCCGAGAGTTTCAACTAGTTGCTGCACAAATTCTCCTTTTGTTATAGGAGAATTAATGGAACGTGCGTCAGCATTGCCAGGGAAAGTAAAACCACTTATTGCGAGTAAAAGTGCCAATGTTACGAAAAGTGTTTGTTTAAATAGTTTCATGTCATCACTCCTTGGGTCATAAGATTTTAACAACTCTATTATATTAGAAATCTTATATATTTGGAGTAGTGAAATGTAACTATCTAATAGGTATGTTTTGGAAGATAAACTAAATTTAACTAGCATCTTTTTTATGCAAATATTTGTAGGTTAATAATAGTCCAGTCACGTATAGAACCAGCGCAAAATAAGCAGGAGCTAAATGAATAAAGGTAGTATATCCGATGGCAAAATGAATATAAACACCTGCAAAAAAAGCGGGAATCCCTCCAATAAGATATGTCCACCATACCCATCTGTTTCCTTGCTGATATCTCCATAATCCGAGCATTAGCACAAGTAGGCCAACGCTAAGTAAGGCACTGCCAAAACCTGCGCGGTCATGGGCAAGGACAGGAATAAGATTGGCATTAAAGCTCTCTAACATTTCCGGTGGCATACAGATGTATTGAAGATCTGTTTGAACGAAAACGGATGATACTCCAATGATGGAAATGATAATTCCTCCAATAACAAACGAGAATCCTAATAGCACAAAAGAAAGCTGTCCATAGATTCCTATTTTCCATATCCGATCATTATAAAGATTAGGTGAAGTTGGTGTGCCTATTAAACTACGAGTTTTCCAAAAACCATATACGTAAAAAGGAAGGAGAATCAACCAGAATAATAGATGTAACCAATCAAAATATCCGTATCCAATAAAGGCAAATATGCCTAGGAAACCAAGGATTGCTGCAACATCTATTGCTTGTTTCGCCCATTTTAAATGCTGTTTAACTCCAAATTTTGCAAGCTGCATATATACAATTCCACCAGATATCATCGTTCCTGCTAGAGTCATGCGGTCGTGTGCCATAAAGAGCATGATACGTTCATTAAATGCCCAAATGTCTTCCTTTTTCATTCCGAGGAAAAATTCATCATATGGCAAAATAATAGAGGTTAGACTAAACAAAAGTGCCAGTATACCGCCTAACAATATAAACAAGCCAAATAGCCAATAGGAGAACCAGCCCGATGGAGGAGGATAAAAATAGTTGCTTCTTTGCAGTAACACCTCTTTTATCCTCTTTGGAAGTCCAGGGCCTGAAAAAACATACCCTTCTCTCAACATGATTAAATCTGCTCCAGCATCAAGTAAATGAAGCCCATGAACAGGCTCCATTACTCCCCCTGACGTAATGATGGTGCCTTTATATCCGATTGTTTTAAGGTATCTTACTTGCTGCAATAATTTCTCCATACCTTCTGATTCCTCTAACACTATTCCATGAAAAGGAGAGAGGGTGGAGGGAGCGAGGTTAGAAGTGGAAAGAAGGATACTTTTTTCAGAAAATGAATGAATGTCAGGTGTACTGACGATAAAGCCATCTACAAAAGGTTCCAGTCCTTTTGCCATTTCATTAATTTCAGTTGGTGTTCCCTCAAGCCTCGCGAATAAAGGTTGTTTTTTGGGAAGCTTTATAAGAATTTGTAAAGCTGACTCATAGCTAACAGATTCATCCGAAAAGAGAATTGTTTTAGCTTCAATGTTTACTTTTGGTGCAGTAGTAGATTCAGTCTGGTATCTAGTAATTGGCCCTACTTCTAAAAAACCAAAACCTAAGTTTGAAAAAGCTCTCGTACCTGATAGTAGGGGATCAACTTTTCCAGATAACCCCATGGGATTTATAAAAACAGCCCCAAGTTGTCTTTTCTCTAGCGATGAATGAGTTTCTTCTCTCCCTAGAAAGTTAATGATGTGGTGACCTAAATTGAACGGAAGAGAGGCAATGGTGTTCATTCCTCTATGGATAAACTCTCTGGAAGTTTTCGCAGGGAGCTTTCTTAAAAAAGGTGAAAAAATTCCATGATAGGACCAATCTGGCATCGTATATTCCTCGCGATCAACGAAAGATACTTCTATCATATCAAACTTGTAATATATTGTTTTATGTAATCGCTCTCATAATCCTTAGATTTTTATGATATATTTAGGACAAGTATGCAAGGGGGTGTAAAAATGGGAGTAAAAGATAGCTTATTGACTGATGAAATGATGGATACTATTATAGCCAATGCTTTTGAGTGGATTGTAGTGGTAGATAATAAGGGGAAAATCATTTACATGAATGATAGTTATTGTAAATTTACAGAGGTGGATAGTAAGGAAGTTATTGGCATGCATGTAACGGAAGTTATCGAAAATACTAGGATGCATGAAGTAGTGAAAACAGGCAAAGAGGAGCTTGCAGACCTTCAATTTATCCGTGGAAACTACATGATTGCAAACCGTGTTCCCATTTTTAACGAAAATAACGAAGTAATTGGTGCTTACGGTACCGTCATTTTCCGTGACACAAGTGAATGGGACAAGATGAACAGCCATGTTAAAAGCATGCTTGGCAGGATTCGAAATTACCTTCAGGAGTACGAGCTCCAAACAGGAGTTAAGTATACACTTGAAGATATTATAGGGAACTCCAAGCTTATCACTCTTTTAAAAGAAAAAGTAAAGCAAATTGCAGCAAGTGACGTTTCTATATTAATAAGAGGGGAAAGTGGAACGGGGAAAGAACTGTTTGCCCATAGTATTCATCAGTTGAGCAATAGAAGTCAAATGCCGTTCATCAAGTTGAATTGTGCAGCCATACCAGAACATTTATTGGAGTCTGAATTGTTCGGTTATGAAGAGGGAGCTTTTACAGGGGCCAAAAAAGGAGGTAAAAAGGGAAAATTCTTACTTGCCGACGGAGGTACGCTTTTTCTTGATGAGATTGGAGATATGTCACTTCCGATGCAAATAAAATTGTTACGCGCACTTCAAGAAGGTGAAGTAGAACCTATTGGTGCAACTACTCCTATCCAAGTGAATGTTAGGGTAATTGCAGCGACGAATCGACCATTGGAGAAAATGATGGAGGAAAAACGATTCAGGGAAGATTTATATTATCGTATTCATGTCATTCCCTTTTATATCCCTTCACTCCGCGAACGGACTGAGGATATTCCATTACTAGTAAATCATTTTATTCAAAAGATTTGTAAACGAACAGGACGCAGAATTACCGGAGTAACGGAAGAGGTTTTGCTTACGTTGTCTCGTTATCGCTGGCCTGGAAATATACGTGAGTTAGAAAACGCCATTCAGGCAGCTGTTCACTTATCCTCAGAGGAAAAATTGACCATGCAGGCACTTCCTGATTATTTGACAGATTCCTATTCCATACCATTAGGGGAGAAAACATTAAAAGAAACATTGGAGGATGCAGAAAAACAAGCAATTGTCCAAACCATTGAGAAATGTCACAATGATAAACTGGTAGCAGCCAAACAGCTCGGAATCAGTAAGTCTAGTTTATATGAAAAATTGAAGAAATTCTCCATACAATGATTCGTCCAGAAAATCGGAAATTATTCCAGTTTTCTGGACTCTTTGTTTATAAAGAGATTTGTCTCATTTAGTCCAGAAAACCGGAATTTATTTAATTCGAAATATTGAAACAATTACATTGTTAAGTTGGCACGCTTCTTGCATTAAGATATGTGGAAGATAAAAATAATGTTGGTTTCTTATAATTTTTTTGTAAGCGTTTACCGACAGACATCAAAGGGGGAAAAAATATGTGGAGTATGATCGGTCTTATTGGTGGTTTGGCATTATTAATCTATCTTACGATGAAGGGCATGAACTTACTTGTAGCAGGTCCATTATCCGCTTTGTTCGTAGCGGTGCTTAGTGGAATGCCTTTGTTTCCACAGCTAGTGGCAGAGGGTGAAGCAAACTTTGTAGGTAGTTATATGGGAGGCTTCTCATCCTTCGTTACATCGTGGTATTTAATGTTCTTACTTGGAGCTATTTTTGGAAAGGTCATGGAGGATAGCGGTGCAGCAGATTCTGTATCCAAGCTTGTGGTAGAGAAATTAGGAATGCGCTTTGCAGTATTAGCAGTTGTTGCAGCCTGTGCTATCTTAACATATGGAGGCGTAAGCTTATTCGTAGTAGCTTTCTCAGTCTATCCACTGGCTATCAGTTTATTTAAGCAAGCGAATCTTCCACGTCGCTTTATACCAGCTGCACTTGCTTTCGGTTCCGTTACATTTACGATGACATCAGCTGGATCTCCAGAAATTCAAAACTGGATTCCAATTCCTTACCTTGGAACAACTCCATATGCAGGTTGGGAAGTAAGTTTAATTGTCGCTGTATTTATGATGATTTTCGGTTATTGGTGGTTAAAAAGGATGATAGCGAAAGCGGTCAGTCGTGGAGAAACGTTTGTTGCAAGAGATAACGATCCAACGATGGATCAAACACGTCCGTTGCCAAATCCGTTTTTAAGTGCAATTCCTTTAGTGGTAGTACTTGTTATTTCTTACATTTTCCA
The DNA here is from genome assembly GCF_917563925.1 of Sutcliffiella rhizosphaerae. GTDB lineage: Bacteria > Bacillota > Bacilli > Bacillales > Bacillaceae_I > Sutcliffiella_A > Sutcliffiella_A rhizosphaerae. The sequence goes on along the minus strand of NZ_CAKJTJ010000017.1, from coordinate 70,799 downwards.
TGATTCATTGATGCAATCAGCACTAATCATTGCCTTGCTTGGTGGAATAATTTCTACGTACGTTTTGGCAAGGAAATTCTTTAAAAATTTCTGGAATGCGATTTCAGAAGGAACAATGGGTGCCTTGATTGCTATTGGTAATACAGCTGCCGTAGTAGGTTTCGGTGGAGTGGCGAAAGAAGTGCCAGCGTTTGGAGAAGTTGTTGCAGCAATGACCAGTATTCCAGGAAGTCCATTAATTGGTGCAGCGATTGCTGTCAGTGTTATTGCGGGTATGACTGGTTCTGCTTCTGGTGGTCAAGTAATCGCCCTTCCACTTATTGCTCCTCATTATATGGATATGGGTGTGAACGCCGAGGCTCTTCACAGGACAGTTGCGATTTCATCCGGTGCGTTGGATTCCTTACCACATAACGGATATGTTGTTACAACTGTTCGAGCTATTTGTGGAGAAACACACCAAGCTGCATATTGGCCAGTGGCGGCAGTAACTGTTGTTATTCCTACCATTGGTGTTGCGATTGCAATTGCACTATTTTCATTAGGATTAGGAATCTAATACACAACTAAGAAGGGAGAGCCACTGAAAATGGTTAAAGATAAAGTTGTACTCATCACTGGCGCTGCACAAGGAATAGGATTTGAAATAGGAAAACAATTTGCACAAGCGGGAGCAAAAGTAGTTCTAACCGATTTGAACGAAGAAAATGTCGTAAATGCAGGACTAGAATTGAAAAACTTGGGGTACGATGCACTCGGTTTACGCTGTGATGTTACGTCAGAAGAAGAAGTAAAATCAGCAATCGATTCAACTGTTTCTGAGTTTGGTAGGTTGGATGTCTTAATTAATAATGCTGGCCTTCAATATGTTTCAATGCTCGAAGACTTCCCGACAGAAAAATTTGAACTGTTGACACGCGTCATGCTCGTTGCTCCGTTTGTTGCAACAAAACATGCATTCCCAATTATGAAAGCGCAAGGATTTGGCCGAATTATCAATATGGCTTCCATCAATGGATTAGTTGGATTTGCAGGTAAAGCCGCATACAATAGTGCTAAACATGGTGTAATAGGACTGACTAAGGTTTCGGCATTAGAAGGCGCAGCACACGGGATTACAGTTAATGCGCTATGTCCAGGATATGTTGATACCCCATTAGTACGTAATCAGCTCAAAGATCTTGCAGAAACTAGAAATGTAGCGCTTGAGAAGGTGTTGGAAGAAGTCATCTATCCACTTGTACCACAGCGCAGGCTCTTACAAGTAAAAGAAATTGCCGATTACGCTATGTTTTTAAGCAGTGATAGAGCAGGCGGTATTACAGGTCAGGCAGCAGTCATTGATGGAGGATATACGGTGCAATAACGTAGAAATTCCTTAAGTGAATAACATTTTTTCCTTTTGTTTATAATGTATAGTGAAAATACCTCTTGCAGTTTTTTCATTATTTCATTACAATACAAATTAACAACAATATCTTATACGTTGAAAAGGAATAGTATTGAACGAAACGAGCATAGAGAGTTGACGGCTGGTGAAAGTCAACAAACGAGCGTTCAGGAACTCGCCTTAGAGTAGCAAATGTGAACCCTTATTTTTTTAAGGTACTAATATTTGCCGTTTTATCCGCGTTAAGGATCTGAGTGATTATCGTTTTGTTACGGTAATAATTTGGGTGGTACCGCGGAAGGTGAACGTTTATATTCAGCCTCTCGTCCCTATTTTGGGGATGAGAGGCTTTTTTATTTTAGCTCATGTGTGCGGAAATTCAACCGCAGTACAAATTAGGAGGAAAGATTATGGCGTTTCAACACCGAGCCATTGAAGAAAAATGGCAAAAGTTTTGGGAAGAAAACAAAACATTTAAAACACATGAAGGGGAAGGCAAGGAAAAATTTTATGCGCTAGACATGTTCCCTTATCCTTCAGGAGCTGGACTTCATGTAGGACATCCAGAAGGCTATACAGCTACTGATATCTTATCTCGTATGAAAAGGATGCAAGGATTTAATGTGCTTCATCCGATGGGCTGGGATGCATTTGGTTTACCAGCCGAGCAATATGCACTAGACACGGGGAATGATCCAGCAGAATTTACAGAACAAAACATTAACACATTCCGCCGACAAATCAAATCACTTGGTTTCTCGTATGACTGGGATCGTGAAGTAAATACTACACATCCTGACTATTACAAGTGGACACAATGGATTTTTTCAAAGCTATATGAAAAAGGTTTGGCATATGTCGATGAAGTTCCAGTAAACTGGTGCCCAGCTCTTGGTACTGTTTTAGCTAATGAGGAAGTCATCGATGGGCTGTCTGAACGTGGTGGTCATCCAGTAGAGCGTCGTCCAATGAGACAGTGGATTTTGAAAATTACTGAATACGCAGATCGACTTTTAGAAGATTTGAATGAGTTGGATTGGCCAGAAAGTTTGAAAGATATGCAACGCAACTGGATTGGTCGCTCGGAAGGTGCAAATGTGCACTTTGAGATTAATGGAACAGAAGATACTTTTACGGTATTCACTACTCGTCCTGATACACTTTTCGGCGCAACCTATGCGGTTCTTGCACCAGAACATCCACTAGTGGGCAAAATAACGACAGCTGACCAACGTGAGGCAGTTGAAGCATATAAAACAAAAATTCAAAGCAAGAGCGACCTTGAGCGTACTGAACTTTCTAAAGAAAAAACCGGTGTATTCACAGGGGCTTATGCAATCAACCCAGCAAATGGTGAAAAGCTACCAATATGGATTGCGGATTATGTATTGATGAGCTATGGCACAGGAGCAATCATGGCGGTACCAGCTCATGATGAGCGTGATTATGAATTTGCAGTGAAATTTGAGTTGACAATAGTGGAAGTAGTGGCTGGTGGAGATGTTTCTAAAGAAGCATACACTGGTGACGGGGAGCATGTAAACTCTGACTTTCTAAACGGCCTAGGCAAAGAGGAAGCAATCTCCAACATGATTGAATGGCTAGAAGCAAATGAAAAAGGCGAAAAGAAGATTTCCTATCGTCTTCGTGACTGGTTGTTTAGCCGTCAGCGCTACTGGGGGGAACCAATTCCAGTAATCCATTGGGAAGATGGCACAACAACCGTTGTTCCAGAAGACCAACTGCCGCTTGTTTTACCAAAAACAAAAGAAATTCGTCCATCTGGTACTGGTGAATCACCACTAGCAGCAATCGAGGATTGGGTGAATGTAGTTGATCCGGAAACAGGTAAAAAAGGCCGCCGCGAAACGAACACTATGCCTCAGTGGGGTGGAAGCTGCTGGTACTACTTGCGCTATATCGACCCACACAACAACGAACAGCTTGCAGACCCTGAAAAACTAAAAGAATGGCTACCTGTTGATATCTATATTGGTGGAGCAGAGCACGCAGTACTTCACTTACTATATGCTCGATTCTGGCATAAATTCTTGTACGATATCGGAGTAGTTCCAACAAAAGAGCCATTCCAGAAACTGTTCAACCAAGGAATGATACTTGGAGAAAATAACGAGAAGATGAGTAAATCAAAAGGTAACGTAGTAAACCCTGACGAGATCGTTGCCTCACATGGTGCAGACACACTTCGTCTTTACGAAATGTTCATGGGACCATTGGAAGCATCTATTGCCTGGTCTACAAATGGCTTAGACGGATCTCGCCGCTTCCTAGATCGAGTTTGGAGATTGTTCGTTGAAGAAAACGGAAAACTATCTTCCAAAATTGTAGAAGTAACAGAAACAGATACACTAGAAAAAACGTATCATGCAACAGTTAAAAAAGTAACCGAGGACTACGAAGGGCTTCGCTTTAACACAGCCATTTCTCAAATGATGGTATTTATAAACGATGCCTATAAAGCTGAAACCATCTCCAAAGAATACGTAGAAGGTTTTGCAAAAATGCTATCACCTGTATGCCCACATATCGCTGAAGAACTTTGGGATAAACTAGGCAATCAAGGAACAATCACCTATGAAGCATGGCCAACATTTGATGAGTCCAAATTGGTGGAAGACGAAATCGAAATAGTTGTACAAGTGAATGGTAAACTAAAAGCAAAACTTTACGTTCCAGCAGATGCAACCCGCGAAAAAATGGAAGAAATTGCTCTAGCAGACGCAACTGTCCAAGAAAGCATTGAAGGCAAAACAGTTCGCAAAGTAATTGCTGTCCCAGGGAAACTAGTGAATATCGTAGCAAACTAACTTTTTTCAAGGCTGCCCGAAGATTGGCAGCCTTGTTTGCTTTTTGTTAAAATAAAGGTAGCATATACTCATACATAGAAAAGAGGTTTCTACACATGTCCGATGTTCAAACTATCACAACTGATGAATTAAAGAAGAAACTTGATGCAGGAGAAGAACTATACCTAGTAGACGTCCGTGAAGACGAGGAGATTGAAACAGGAAAAATAAAAGAAGCCAAACACATCCGCATGGGCGACATCCCAGACAACCTAGATAACTTCGACAAAGACAAAGAATACATCTTCATCTGCCGCTCCGGCCGTCGCAGCGAAAACGTCTGCCTTTACCTACAGGACCAAGGCTACAAAACCCGCAACCTAGTTGGCGGCATGCTCGAATGGGAAGGCGAAGTAGAATAATGATTGGAATGGCCACTGACATTGGTGTTGGTGGTTTTTTTAGTGCTGGAGCAGAAATTAGATTCAGGAATCAAGGAAAACTGAAAATATCGAAAAAACAGCTGAATATATCTAAAACTGGTACCAATATATCGAAAAAGAGAGGAAAAATATCAAAAACTGTTCTCAAGATATCTATAAAGTAGCTGAATATATTTAATACAAACTTACGGCAAAAAAATTCTATTTAATTGGAGGAATTTCACCTCATAATGTTTAATATTAACCAATACCCAAAGAAAGGAGTGTTTATTTGATTGTAAAAAGTAGAAAACCTTCCCTCCAGTTGTTAACTTTGCAGGCAATGAAGCGCAGAGTCCGTAAAAATCATGAGATGTATGATGCCATCCTCAATGAATTAGGTAAAAGAGAGGCTGGTCTTTACGGAGAAAATTCATTGGATTACTTCATCAATCTTCTACCAGAAACCTCCCCATCCTATCACGTGCTTCACGATTTAAGACTTCCTTACAAAAATACGTATTTTCAAATTGATACTTTAATTATCTTTCCAAGTTGTTTGCTAATTATCGAAATCAAAAATAATAGAGGTACTGTATATTTTGATCCGAGAAATAATCAAGTTATTCAAGAGGTGGAAGACCTTCCACCTAAATCCTTACCTGACCCGATTTTGCAAGTAACTAATCAGGCATATAAATTGAAAAAATGGATAGAAAAAAGACACTGTTCATCCTTATCTATTGATAATCTAGTAGTTTTGACTAATCCAAATGTAATTGTTAAAGTTACATCATCCCCTGGGTTGGTAGAAAAGCATGTAGTTAAAAGTCCGGCTCTTTTAGGGAAAGTAAGAGCAATATTAAACAAGTATGATGTGAATTAACTAAATGCAAAGGAAATAAGAGTGCTCTCCAGAAAATTTCTAAAAGATCATGAACCACTCCATTCCTCCCCTATGGAAAAGTTTAGCGTTCTTCGTCATGATATTATTGGAGGGGCCTTTTGTCCAGAATGTGGGCCAACATTAATCATGAACAGAAAATATGGGAGATGGGAATGTTCAGTTTGCACAAAGAAGTGCAAAAAAGCTCATGTTGAACCACTAAAAGATTACGCCTTGTTAATCAGTCCAACTATTACTATGTGTGAATTAATAAGATATTTAAGGATGGAAAATTCCATAACAATTAGAAAGCTTTTAAAAGAGTTAAATATTCCTTCAACCGGAAACACATAATCCAAAACCTACAATCTACTACCACTCCTCGAACAATTTCTTTGAAACATTTTCCTCTTATTATCGTAAAACTACTATCCTATCAAAATAGAAGAGAGGCGTCATCTTGGACTATGTAGACGAAAATTTATTTGAGTTTCTTCTTATATTTATTGGTTTAATTGCCATCTATAGTGGATTAATAAGTTATATACAAAAAGGGGTCTCATCTGAATCCCCAGTATCGAGATTTAGGGGAATATCGTTGACACTGATATTGGTGAGTGGAATTATCTTTCTTTTCAATGCTGAAAATGGATGGATTACTCTGCTTGGAGTTCTGTTACTGCCAGTACTTACTTCATTTAAGCAACTCAAAACAAACGAAATTCTCGTCAATAAGTACCTCCCAGATACATTTTTCAACTTACTAGAAGAGAATCTGACTAAATACGGTTATGCTTTTGAAAAGGATGTAAGACCAGACGATTTAGCTATAACTAGCAAATACTATACAAATTACGATTTCACCCACTCCAATGAAAAAATAAAAGTGAATTGGAAGGACTCAGAACAAAGCACCATCCAGGCAGAATTTATCAACTTTCAGGATAAAGATTTTATTAAAGAAATGGTCATAGCGTTAAGAGAGGCGAGACCACCGATATCCTATTTATCATATAATAAAATATCCCTAGTAGTAGCTGTTATCTGTTTGTATATTGGCTGCATCAGATTATATGGCTACTAAAGAATAGAGGTGTAAAGAACCGTTCACTCTAAGGTTCTTTACACCTCTTTAACTTTGTGAACTTTCTGTAAATTTACCTTTGGCACGAAAATGCTGTTATATCAATGTTTATTGTGGAAAGTCATATTATAAATATTTGTAAATATTAACATTTACTAACCAGTTTTTAACACTTCTTTTACGGTGCGATGTTACGATTTCGTTATGGTGATAACTACTTAGGGGATGGTGTTTATGAAATCAATACGTATTAGTGGAATGTTAAGTCGTATGATCAGCAGAAAAGTGTGGTAACAGATGTGAATGTTCAGTTAAACGAAGGAGAGTTCTTTGTCCTTGTTGGACCATCTGGATGTGGAAAAGTACTATCTTAAGAATGATTGCTGGTCTTGAAACTATTACTAGAGGGGATTTGTTCATTGGAGACAAAATGGCAAACGGGCTTACGCCGAGTGAGCGGGATTTGTCTATGGTGTTTCAAAACTACGCTTTGTATCCTCACTTATCTGTCAAAGAAAATATCGTGTTTGAGTTACACGTAAAAAAAGTGCCCAAAAAGGAAAGGGAACTACGGTGTTTGGAAGCAGCTGAAATGCTGCAGTTAATAGATTACTTACATAGAAAACCAAGAGAGCTTTCAGGTGGAACATGTCAGCGGGTTACATTGGCAAGGGGGCCAGAATCTATCAAGCTAGTAGATGAAACTACACCGGTTATGCAGCGGTTGGATATAGAAGTTAGAAATGTTGAGATTCTTGCGAATGATTCATTGATTGCTTTTCAGGTTGGCAATAAAGAGTGGTTCATGAGGCTTAATGGGCAGTGGTACATCGATATTGGGGATATGATACCCATTACTTTTAATGTGGAACATATTGCCCTCTTTGAGGAGAAGCCGAGTGCGTTAGTGAAGGCACCGATTGCTCGTGAGCTCTTCTCTCAAGGAAATCCAGACTGGCGAGCGTTTTGGATTTTCTATGTTAACGTATGGGTGTTTTTTTGAGGAACTACTTGCAACACAAGGTGAATTGTATGTTAACAATGAAAATGGTCGTTCTGATTTGGCAACAGAAGCAACCTTTAACGGTGAAGAAGGACTGCGTGTTTTTGAATAGTTAAACGAAATGAATCAAGCTGAGACCTTTGGAAACTTTGGAACAGTTTGGGATGACCTCCGTGCTGCTTTTCAATCAGAAAAAGTAGCGATGTATATGGACTCTTCAGCAGGAATAAGAGGCATCATTGACAATGCAGATTTTGAAGTAGGTGTAGCTTTCATCCCTCATCCTGATAGTGTGGACCCTAAAGGGGTTATTATAGGTGGTGCGTCATTGTGGATGTCCAAAGAATAGCAGAAGAAGAGCAACAGGCAGCTTGAGAGTTCATGAAGTTTGTAAACAGTTCTGAAGTCCAGGCACAATGGCATGTCGATACAGGATCCTTTGCCAATCATCCACAAGCTTATGAACAAGATGTTGTAAAAGAACAATGGGAAGCATATCCGCAATTAAAGGTAACGGTTGATCAGCTTCAAGCGAGAGAAAAAGAAGTATCCACTCAAGGAGCTTTAATTTCTGTACTCCCTGAATCCCGACAACATGTGGTAACAGCATTGGAAAAACTTTATCAAGGAGCCAATCCACAAGAAGTGTTGGATGAAGCGGCAATATTAACAAATCGTGCAATTGAAGTAGCAAATAAAACACAAGGAAATTAATGGTAGAGGTGCTTTGGTTGATATTCCAGGTCCCCTTTTTTTGTAAAAATAGAAATGCGAAAGAATGCAGTGATGAAACCTTTTCCTTTGCCAAACGTAAAATATTATAAATATAACCTTAAGGGAGGTACTTCACTATGCAATTTATTCAAGATAACATCTTTGAGCTTTTTCTCATTGTTGTTAGTATGGGTATTCTATTTAGTGGCTTGTTTAGTTATAGGCAAAAGGGTATCTCTACGGTCTTTAATTTTAATAGATTACAAAGCATCTTATTTTCAGCATTGATTGCTATAGGAGCAATATACTATTTCAATTTTTATGGTGAAACAGATGGTTCCATTCTTTTCCTCATGGTGGGGATGGTGATGCCTCCCCTTTTTACACTGCTGGTGAGAATTAAAAAAGACGAACTTCATATAAAGAAAATGCTGCCACAAACCTTTTTCAGTATTATGGAAGCTAAATTAGCAACAAATTACTCCTTTGAAAAAGAAGAAAAGGCAAACGGGGAATACGGAAGCAGTATATCCTTAACATATTATTCTATAAATGAATCTAAAGAGTTAATAAGAGTTAAATGGAAGGATCTTGAGGAAAGCGATATAGAAGTTGAATTCAACAGTTTCCAGGATAAGGATTTTGTAAAAGAAGTAGCAGATGCATTACGGCAAAAGAAAGAGCCAATAAACTATTTTCAATTAAACAAGTTCTCAATTCTATTTGCGGTTGCTCTGTTATTTATTGGATTAATAAGGTTATTAGTTTATTAAACAAGTAGGAAATGAGCTGACTCATTCCTACTTGTTTTACAGTATTTCTTTATCGTTAATTTGGACAATCTTATATGGGACAGGTAACAATTTTGTTATGTCAGATAAAGATTTAAGATTCTTGGAGTTGGAGTATACCTCAAACCCTTGACCATCATGACCTATTTTAAAAGTAGTGTCAGAAAGTATGGGAACAGAAAATACCCCCTCATGATTAAAATGTAACTTCCGCCGAAGTGAAATTCCATAAAATTGATTTTGTAATGCTAAATAATAGGTTTTTTCTAGTAACCATTCTAGAGTATCTATTGAAATTATTTCAATTTGAAAGAGAGGCGGATGGTAGGTAAACGTTTTACCATCAGTCATATACTGCCTTTTTTCTTTAAGATTCTCAACGTGATAATAAAGTCCTTTTTCATTTAAAAATGAACGTATTTCATTCTCATCGTCATCATAAGCTTCCATAAAAACGTAAAGTGGGAAGGTATCCAGTTGTGTAATCATTTCAAGTAACAGTTCTTTATTTTCTACCTGATAATCTATTTCCTCAAATTTGGAAATGTAAAAGGAGTAGAATCCTGCAGGCTGTAATTCAAATTCATAATCCTCTGCAATCCACAATTCTTTCATTTTATTCCTCCTTATCTATGAATCAAACACTAATAGTAGAAATTTCTTCGAATCTTCATTTTCTGCATAAAAGTATGCATCAAATTGCTCGTTATACTTTTTGGTCCGTTCCCAACTCACACCATAGTAATAAGCCTATTGTAGCAAGCCTGTTTTTATATTTCTTCACTAATACACATCCTTATGATGGATAACTTCATTATTTTCGCTACTCAAGTATAATTTTCCTTCTTTTTAACTATACATGGTAATATATACAAGCCTTAAGGAGGTTTTCCAGGTGGTTCAGGTACGGTTGTTTGATGAAGAGCATGAGCGGGACTTGGAGGATGCAGTGAATCATTTCCTAAAAGATATTTCAGAGCGAGATCTTATTGATATTAAATATCAAGTAGGCTGTATTAATAATGAGGAGGAACAAATATATTGTTTTTCAGCAATGGTAATATTTAGAACCTAATAAACATCTAAAAAAATGTTTATCAGGCTCTTTTATGTGGGTATAGATAAATATCTGAAATAATTTATAAATAATTGAAACATTTCTGTAATATGATTCGTCTTATAAGTAAGAAAACAAAAACAGAAAGGATGTTATATTATGAACCACCACACACAAAACGAAGTAATGGTAGAAGAGAGCAAATCTTTCTTTAATGAATTCGGCATGTATGGAGTTGGACTGGCATTTGTTATGACGTTTGTTTTAATGGTAACTACGTAGGCTTGCCGCCTTTTTCCCGGCGTTCAAGCCTGCCAGCCTTCCGGTTACAAGTGCTGAAGTTATGTTATAGCCACCAGTATATCCATGGATATCTAGTACTTCCCCACAAAAAAATAATCCTTCCATCATTTTTGAGGACATTTCTTTAGGGTGTATTTCTTTTACGGACACTCCTCCACCTGTTACAAATGCTTTCTCAATGGAAAGGGTGCCGGATACTTGAAAGCGGAACTGTTTGCACATTTTCGCAAGTTCCCTTATTTTTTCATGGGATAAAGTTGCTCCTGTTTCCAATTCATCAATGGCACAATGCTCTAATAAAAATAGTAAATAACGTTCCGGTACAAGCCCTTTAAGGACATTCTTAATGGCTTTTTTTGTGTCTTCTTTTAAAGCTGTGTTAAGGTCCTGAAATACCAGTTCTTCGTTTCGACTTGGAAACACATCTAGATTCATCGTTACTTTATCAACACCGAACTTTTTCATAGTTTTCACTACATATTGGCTGCAGCGTAACACTGCTGGTCCCGAAATTCCAAAATGAGTGAAAATCATATCCATTTGATGAGTTTTCACTACTTTTCCTTTCGGATTTAAGACACTTAAAGCAACATCTCGTAAGGACAAACCTTGTAATGTCTTTTCAAGAATAAAGGCCTCTGTTGAAGTAAGAGGGACTTCAGTTGGAAATAAATCTGTGATTGTATGTCCTGCCTTCTTTGCCCATGGATAGCCATCTCCTGTGGAACCTGTATGTGGTACAGACTTTCCACCAACAGCAATTACTACACAAGTGCAAGGTAAAAACTCACCGGTTTTTAACAAAACTCCATGAGTTTGTTCATTTTGATAGTCTACAGTTTCCACCGCTGTATTTGTCCGAATGTCTACTTTTAATTCCTGTAACCTCGATAAAAGAGCATCGACTACACTTTGTGCTTTATCGGACACAGGGAACATTCTTCCGTGATCTTCTTCCTTCAATTGTATTCCTAGATTTTCAAAGAAACGAATAATGTCTTCATTGTTAAATTCAGAAAAAGCACTATATAAAAAGCGGCCATTACCTGGAATGTGTTTTATAATTTCGTCAACAGGTAGACGGTTCGTTACATTACAACGGCCCCCACCAGAAATCGCAAGCTTTCTGCCCAGTTTATTCCCTTTATCAATAAGCAGCACTCTCGTTTTTTGTTCAGCTGCAGCAATAGCGGCCATTAATCCTGATGGACCGCCTCCAATAATAATGACATCATAATTCAATATTTTTCACCAACCAATACAATTCTTCTAGCTTTGTTTCATTATACCTTTATTGTACAAGTTGGACAAAACTTCGTATATTCCGTATGATTTAAAAGGAATGAAATGGAGTTTAAAAAGGAGCAATCAATGACATACTCACCAAATATTGACGAGGCGCATATTCCATACGATGGTGGCTGGACAGAAGACAAAGGGTTGACTGTGCTACTACTATCAATTCCAACGTTGCCTATCGACACAAATACAAAAATAGTATCATTTTCTTATACTTGGCTTTTTGAAAAAGAAATGAATGCATATGTACTCTGTATTCAACTAAATAAAGACGATGAATTTGGGATATTATTCAGTCAGGGTGAAGCAGGTCAACTTTTACTAGATGCAGATGCATACGGTGAATTTACACTTGCTATATTCAAAGAGACACTAGAAGAGATAACGGACAATACTCCATATTTATCCTTTCCAAAAATTATTTTGAACAGAAATATCCAGGCGGGCTGGTAAGTTCTACGCCCACTACAAAAACTGTGGTAAAATACAAAAGTTAGACAATATGTTACAAACTAAGTAGGTAGGTATTTTTATGTCGACTTCAAATATATTAAGAGGTACGTTTATTTTAACCCTAGGTACCATGATTTCCAGGGTACTTGGGCTTGTTTATATATTTCCGTTTTATGCATTAGTTGGCACATCTGGAGGAGAATTATATACATATGCCTACGTGGTGTATTCCGTCGTTTTAAGTATTGCGACCATGGGTGTACCTCTAGCTGTTTCAAAGTTTGTGGCAAAATACAACGCTCTAGAGGAATATGCAGTAGGAAGGAAGCTGTTTAATTCAGGTCTGTATTTAATGAGTTTGACAGGAATTGTAGCTTTCATAATTCTATATGTACTGGCACCGTTTTTCTCACCGATGATAATTAACGAAGGTAGTACTCATTCTTATGATGATGTCACTCTTGTCATAAGAATGGTAAGCTTTGCTTTATTATTAGTCCCAGTTATGAGTTTAATAAGAGGGTTCTTTCAAGGACACGAATCAATGGGACCAACTGCTGTTTCGCAAGTGGTAGAGCAAATTGCAAGGATAATTTTCTTGCTTGGTAGTGTATATATTATTTTAAATATGGCTGATGGAAGTTTGCCCACCGCAGTTGGCTATGCGACGTTTGGTGCATTTATTGGTGCTTTAGCAGGGTTGGGAATATTAATTTGGTACTGGTTTAGCAGAAAAAAACATCTGGATACATTGCTCGAACAAGATAGAGGAAATTTAGATATATCCTATAAAGATATGTATAAAGAACTTGTAATGTATGCAGCTCCTTTTGTCTTTGTTGGATTAGCTATGCCGTTATATCAGCTTGTGGATACATTTAGTTTCAATAAGGCGATGGCACTGGCTGGTGTAGATGGACTTACTTCCGGGGATGCATTTGCCCACATTAACACGTATGGTCAAAAATTAGTAATTATCCCGGTTACACTTGCTACAGCATTCGCTTTATCCTTACTTCCAGCTATTACTAAATCATTTGTTAATAACGAGCAACATGTACTTCAACGTCAATTAAGTGTCACTTTTCAGATATTGTTGTTTTTGACTATTCCAGCCTGCGTAGGTCTTTCAATATTAGGAGGACCAGCTTATGCAGCATTTTATTCATATGATGAACTTGGTGGATATTTATTGGCTTGGTATGCACCAACGGCAATTCCTTTGGCAATATTTACTGTAACTGCCTCTGTACTTCAAGGAATTAATAGACAAAAATACACAGTTTATGGACTTGCAATCGGAATAGTTTTAAAAATAGTATTAAACTATCCATTAATATACTTAATGGAGGCAGAGGGATCTATTGTTGCTACAGCAATTGGCTATGTTGCTAGTGTAATGTTTAACCTTTGGGCTATCCAAAAGTTCACTGATTTTAACTATTCCATGGTCTTTCGAAGAGGTTTGTTGATGCTTATCTTCAATGCTGTTATGATTGGAGCAGTATTAATCGTTCTACAACTACTAGATGGTGTGGTTCTTTATAGTGAGGGACGCATGCAAGCAATCATTGTTGTGGGAATTAGTGCCATTGTAGGAGTAGGAGTTTATTTCGCTCTAAGCTACAGAAGTGGATTGTTAATGTATTTATTCGGAAATCGTTTTTCCTTTTTAAATAGAAAAGCAAGAGGATAGAGGTCTCAATAGAGAGGCCTCTTTCCCTATGAAGGGAGTAGCAAGCATGAGAATGGATAAGCTGTTAGCTAATAGTGGTTATGGAACAAGAAAAGAAGTAAAGAAGCTGTTAAAAACAGGTGTAGTTAAAGTGGATGGCGAGGTTGTGAAGGATGCAAAGGTACATGTTGACCCTGAAGTGGAGGAAGTTACGGTACACGATGATATTGTAGAGTATAGAGAATTTATTTATTTGATGATGCATAAACCACCCGGGCTTCTATCTGCTACAGAAGATAACCGACAGGAAACGGTAGTGGATATTCTGCAGGAAGAAGACAAAATCTTTGCGCCTTTTCCTGTAGGACGTCTTGATAAGGATACAGAGGGTCTGCTTATACTTACAAATGACGGGCAGCTTGCCCATCAACTTTTGTCACCAAAAAAACATGTACCCAAAACCTACTATGCAACGATAGATGGTGAGGTAACAGAAGAGGATGTCATTGCATTCAAAGAAGGCGTAACACTTGATGATGGATATGAAACATTACCTGCAAGCTTGGAAATTCTATCATCTGGCGAAAGTTCCGAAATAGAAATTACAATTATGGAAGGGAAATTCCACCAGGTGAAAAGAATGTTTCAGGCAGTAGGAAAATCTGTTACATACTTAAAAAGATTAAGTATGGGAAAGCTTGTTTTAGACGAAACATTAGAGCTAGGTGAGTATCGTGAACTCACAGATGAAGAGCTTGAAATGTTACAACAAAATAATTAAGAACCTAGTGAAGGGGGCTGTCTTTGAGATTTTAAATATCTGAGCATGCCTCTTTTTCTTTTGTTGCAGTGGGAAGATTAAGTTGGATGTCGACTATGTAAGGCTTTGGGCATGAACGAAGAAAAAATTTTGAGGTTGCGTCCAACGGAAGGCTTTGAAACACGAACAATAGAAACTCTATTTTTTAGTAGCACAAACACTTCACTTTATCAGTCCAGCATTTGGCTCTTGCTGGACTAAGATTGCGATTTCATGTTTTTTCAGTCCAGCATCCGGTTCTGCAGGGCTGAATTTGCAATTTTATGTTCTTTCAGTACCACATTGTTTTCCGCACACCTAGTGGAAAACCTGACACCATGTTTACGTTCAAAACTTATTTATCAAAAATCTAGCAAGGGTATATTACCGCCTTTAATAATGTTATATAAATTAAACTGATCACCAATTTCCCCTCTATTATTCCCAGAAATACGAATAGCCACCTTCCTTAAATAGGAACGTGGCTTATGGTTTATTTAAATATGTAGTTTTATGAAGTCAGCCTAACTTTTTTTTGCGTAGTAGTCCACTTACCTTTTGTTGGACTATGAACCAAGTCATTAAACGCTAGCACATTTAAATCACGCTGGATTGTTCGGGGAGTAATCCCGAATTCATCGACCAACTGTTGTGTGGATACAGTTCCTTTTTCATGAATAAACATGTAGACGGCTTTAATACGGGTTAGCATACGGTTAGTTGAAGGCTTCAAAAAACCACTCCTTATCCGGTATTTAACATGACACTACTAGCTAAATTCTTGATGAAAGGGCAATTGTTATAAAGTTAGTTTTTATTGTACACGATTTAAAGGAAAAAATACTAGAATAATGATGCAATTTACACAATTTTAACATATGTTCATAATGTTATTCCTATAAATATATCCAAATGGTGTGTGACTATATGCATTATTTTACACTACTCGACAGAAAATGGCGAGTTGTTTATAGAAAAATGTGAAACTTTCGACCTAATGCTCCGTATTTACAATGGAAAGGAGTGAACGGAATTGGAACTTTTATCAATTGAATTATCGAGTGCAGGCTATGATGAAGACATGTCTGTTTTAAAAAATATTAATTTTAATGTTAGAAATGGGGAAATGGTCGGATTAATCGGCCCAAATGGAGCTGGGAAAAGTACAACAATTAAGACGATCCTTGGGCTAAACCCATATTTTAAAGGGAATGTATCACTTCCTTCCAATAAGTCCTATGCTTATATCCCAGAAAAGCCAGTTTTTTATTATGACATGACTTTATGGGAGCATATTGATTTAATGGCAGCCCTATTAGAGATGGAAGAGGCTGTATGGAAAAAGAGAGTTGGGGATCTTTTGGAGTTATTTGATTTATCACATGTTATACATGAGTCCCCAGCTACGTTTTCCAAAGGGATGCAGCAAAAAGCCATGCTAATATTTGCCATCATGTTAAAACCATCTTTATATATCGTGGATGAACCTTTTATTGGACTTGATCCGATTGCTACGAAGAAGCTTTTGGAATTGTTTAAAGTAGAGCAGCAAAGAGGTGCAGGGATTCTTTTGTGTACCCATGTTCTTGATACTGCGGAAAAAATCTGTGATAGATTTGTGCTTTTATCAGACGGACAAGTGAGGGCGGAAGGAACACTTCTAGATATTCAGGACGGTTGTCATCTACCTGAAGGTTCCCTTTTGGATTGCTTCTTCACGATTGCAGAAAAGGAGCTTGCGACATGAGCTCTTTCCAACTGTATTGGAATCGTTTGAGAGAAGAATACAAATATCAATGGAAAAATACGAAAGCGATTATTGATTGGACGATTCTTATATATTTATTCCTTTTTATCCTATTCATAGGGGCAATGATTTATGATATGTTTCCTAGTTTAGTAGCACTTTTACAGGGAATACCATTTGGTCTTACCTTATTTATCGTCTATTATTTTGCATGGAATGGTACGTTACGAATTTATTATCAAAAGGCTGATCACTACTTTTTTATTCACCGGAATGATTTATTAAAGGGGCTGAAGAAATATGGCATAATTTCTTCTATTTTCATTACTTTTTTGAAAGGAATTCTTGTTGCTGTAACTTCGTATCTTTTGTTGAATGCAGTTGCTCCTGGTCTGCTGCCATGGTTCGAATGGGTACTGTATTATATTTCTATCATGCTATTCATCATGATCCTAAAAAAAATAATTGCTATGTTTTGGTTAGGGTGGAAAAATAGAGCGGTTAATATAGCTTTGTTTGTTCTGCTTGGAGGCATTACATACTTTACTATTAATTGGGAAATATGGGTACCTGTCATATCCATGTTTTTAATAGGAACATTGATCTTGTATTTATACTACTGGAGAACGGATAGTTTTATGAGTGATGTGGAAGAGAACGAAAAAATCCGCCAAAAGTATGTAGGAATGATTTTTTCTGCTTCAGAATATGTTCATATTCCAAAAGCTTCGAGTAGAACGAAACCTTTATTTTTCCGAAAGTCTGAGAGGATCTTTCAGGAAAGAAAACCACAGCATGCACTGACAGAATTGTTCTTTAAATATTTGTTGCGAAACTCTCGGCATATATTCTCTTATTTAAAACTGATTGGCATTACGATAGGAGTCATGACTTTCATTCCGTTATGGTTGAAGTTTGGACTCTTTGTAGCATTTTTCTTTTTCCTGAAAGAGTGGTTAAATATAGTATATGATGAGCTAGTTGGCCATCCTTTTTTGGATATGCATAAGGATAAGAAATTGGTTAAGGAAGAATACCAGGAGATGGTTACCCGCTGGCTATATTATCCAGCATTAGGAATAGTGGGGATTTCTCTGATCATGAATTCGTTTGTTCATTTTTTAGTGAGGTGAGAAAAATGGGGATTAATTGGCTAAATGAAGTGGAAATGCGTAAAGATGATTTAATAAAGGACACGCAAGCTTTATTGCAAATAAATAGTGTACTGAATGAGGAAGAAGTATCACCTGAATCACCTTTTGGTAAAGGGATTGAAGAAGCACTGCAATTTCTATTACAAAAAGGAAAGGCAGATGGATTTGTCACAAAAAATGTCGATCACTTTGCCGGGCATATTGAGCATGGTCAAGGAAAAGACCTAGTAGGAATCTTGTGCCATGTTGATGTTGTTCCTGAAGGGGATGGTTGGACAGATGAGCCATTTAGTGCGACGATCCGAGATGGAAAAATATTCGCTCGTGGTGCTATAGATGATAAGGGACCAACAATGGCAGCTTATTATGCCCTTAAGATAGTGAAGGAAATGGAACTTCCTCTTTCCAAAAGAGTTAGGATCATTATTGGTACAGACGAAGAAAGTGGCTGGCAATGTGTCGACCATTATTTTAAGCAAGAAGAAATGCCTACCATAGGCTTTGCCCCTGATGCTGATTTTCCAATCATTCATGCAGAAAAAGGGCTTGGTGACATACAACTTCATTTGAAATTTGAAGGGGAAGAAAATCAGTCACCAGCGGTCACTCTTTTATCATTTGATTCCGGACGCCGTTTAAATATGGTGCCAGACCATGCCCAAGCGACACTCGAAATTTCAGAAGGAATGGATGAGATAACCCATGCTTTCCAATCATTTATATCGGAAAATGCTGTTGAAGGAGAGTTTACAGAAGAAGGAAGTGCACTGACACTATCTATAAAGGGAGTATCGGCACATGCAATGGAACCTGATAATGGTGTGAATGCTGGCTACCATTTAGCGACCTTTTTAAACACCCTACCATTAGATTTGAATGCTGCTACATATGTTGCATTTATTAGTGAAAAATTAGCATTTGATTCTCGTGGAAAAAAGCTTGGCATTGATTATCATGATGCGGTATCTGCTGACTTAACAGTAAATGTCGGTGTTTTTCATTATGAAAAGGAAGCTTCAATTGGTTCAATAGGAGTTAACATCCGCTTTCCTGTAACTTGCGATACGGAGAGTGTAAAAGGGAAGTTAATGCAAGTGACACAAGAGAATAGCTTTGAGGTGAATAAATTCCGTGTGGTTCCTCCACACCATGTCCCAAAAGAACACGAACTAATTCAAACCTTGCAAAAGGTATATGAAGAACAAACAGGAGAAAAGGCAGACCTTCTTGCAATCGGTGGTGGCACATACGCCAGAAGTTTACAGGCTGGAGTAGCATTCGGCCCGCTATTTCCAGGCAGGGAGGATGTAGCGCATCAGAAGGATGAACATATATTTATTGAAGATCTGGTGAAGGCTACAGCCATCTATGCTCAAGCAATTTATGAGCTGGCAAAATAAATACTTATAATATAGTAGATTATGGTAGAATATAAAGGTCACCTCATGTAGGTGGCCTTTATTTTGGATTATGGGTATAAGGTTTGGTTGCATTAGCTATCACAAGCTAGTCGTTAAGAAGGTGAAATCCACCCTCGAAAGGCCAATTCCAATATTTTAAGGAGTTGAGCAAGCAGCAAGCGCTTTCGGTCCTCCTGCTATTTTTACGATTTGAGAAAGAAGGATATTAAATGGATAGTGTCAGCCAAATAAACAAGACAACAAGGTATTTTAACAGCTACTTCTTTTTGACTTTCTTCAGCTTTGGCGCGCTGTTCCCTCTATTAACTGTTTATTTGAAAGAGGATGTTGGTTTGACTGGTTCCCAAATTGGAATGATTATGTCAATAAGCCCAGTGGTCATGATATTTGTTCAACCATTTTGGGGGATATTCAGTGACTATACACAAAAACCAAAGCAAATATTAATTTGGACCTTATTTTTAACAGCTATTTCGGGTATAGTTTTTTCGTTTATGGGAACCTATGCAGGGCTCTTAATACTAGCTTTTTTACTAGCTGTTACACAAAGTGCGCTTGTTCCCATCTCGGATAGTATTACGATAAGTTATGTTCAACGTGTAAAAGGAAATTATGGATATATTCGGCTTTGGGGTGCTTTTGGTTTTGCAGTTGCTGTTCTGATAGCGGGTTGGCTTTCCGACTTTTTTTCACTAAAAGTGATCTTTTATACGTTTTCTGCTGCGTTATTAATAGCTACATTTGTTACCACACAATTGCCTAAAGAAAGCCAGGCAATCAGTGTTAATGTTAGAGATGGTTTAGGTACTTTAGTGAGAATGCCAAAGTTTGTGATGTTCTTAGTGACAACTTTTCTGATATTCGGCCCGATATTTGCTAATAATTTCTATTTTGGATTATTGATTACAGATATTGGGGGTACTGTTACTGGTGTTGGTATTGCTTTTCTTTTAGCTGCAGGTAGTGAAGCGCCTTTCATGCGGATAGCGGGTAAATGGATCAATAAGTTCGGACTATATGTGATTATGATAAGTGCTGCAAGCATTGCGATGATTCGTTGGACCTTATATTTTTTTGAGCCACCATTGTATGTGGTTTATGTGTCCACCATTGCTCAAGGATTTTCTGTTGGTCTATTTATCCCTGCAGCATTGCAGTTCGTTCGAGATATTTCTCCAACCTCTGCCCGTGCAACAGCCGTTTCATTGTATACTGCTGTCGGTAATGGTCTCGGATGCTGGTTTTGTACATTTTTAGGTGGTTTTTTGATTGAATATTATTCAGTTGCTCATGTATATCTATTTTTTGGTGTATTAACTTTGGGAGGACTTATTTTACTCATATTGATACGCCTGTCTGAAAAAAAATTGGTTAGAATATCAAAAAAAAACTTGCTGTCCAGAAAATCTTGAAATCCGATTTTCTGGCAGCTTCTTTTTTATAAATAACAAAATGAACCTTACTTATTTTCAAAATCAAATAAATCAGTTGTAAGGTATCTCTCCCCAGTATCACAAGCTATACAAACTACTACATCGTCAGGAGTTAATCGTTTTGCGACCTCAATAGCAGAGTAGCATGCTGCACCAGATGATGGACCAACCAAAATACCTTCCATACTTGCTAGCTTTCTTGAAATATCGTAAGCGTCTTCGTCTTTAATTTTAAAAATTTCATCATAAATATTTTGGTTTAAAATATTTGGGATGAATCCAGGACTTGTCCCAACAAGCTTGTGCTTTCCAGGTTTACCGCCTGACAATACTGGTGAACCTGCAGGCTCGACAACATGCACAGTCAGTCCATTAAAATGCTTCTTTAATTCTTCTCCTGTTCCTGTAATCGTACCGCCCGTTCCAGCTGTCGCTACAAATGCTGTAAGAGGTTTCCCTATTTTTTTCATAGCAGCAATAATTTCCTGGGCAGTTGCCTTTCGATGTGCATCGGAGTTTGCTTGATTATCAAACTGCATGGGCATAAAGCTGTTTGGAATTTCATTCACTAATTCCTTTGCCTTTTTTATTGCTCCTGGCATTTTTTCTTCACCTGGGGTTAATACTACCTCTGCCCCATATGCTTTCAATAAATTTATTCTCTCTTTGGACATTGTATCAGGCATTGTTAATATTGCCTTATATCCTCTTGCTGCTGCGTTCATGGCAAGACCGATTCCAGTGTTACCACTTGTAGGCTCGATTATGGTGAACCCTGGTCTAATTAACCCTTCTTTCTCTGCTTGGATAATCATATTGAAAGCGGCTCTGTCTTTCACGCTGCCACTAGGATTTTGAAATTCCAACTTAACGTACACAGTAGCTGCTCCATTTGGAACAATCCGGTTCAGTTTCACTAAGGGAGTATTTCCGATTAGTTCGGCCATATTAGTTACAACTTTCACATTATCCACAACCTTTCAATCTGTAACATCGATTATTCCGAATTGTATCATAAAAATTACTAAAGATGTTTTTACTAACAAGAAGAAAGTCTAAAGTTTTGGTTTGTCAAAATTATGATTGATGTAGATTTCTATGGGAATAAATACAGGTAAGTTTTTTCTTTGGTAAAATAGGGTTATTAGACATAAGCGCAGTTTATTTGAATGTAAATCTATATTATAAACAACAGTGGGGTGAAAGGATGAAAAATCATTTTTTTCTTGCAATACCATTGCCAGGTTCGTGGAAAGAGGAGTTTTCATTTTATATACAGAAAATAAACAGCAAATTTCCATTTGCCCGTTGGGTTCATCCTGATGATTTGCATATAACTTTAGCTTTTTTGGGAAGTGTAGATGAGGATCAAAAAGAGAAGTTGAAGGTATTGT
The DNA here is from genome assembly GCF_917563925.1 of Sutcliffiella rhizosphaerae. GTDB lineage: Bacteria > Bacillota > Bacilli > Bacillales > Bacillaceae_I > Sutcliffiella_A > Sutcliffiella_A rhizosphaerae. The sequence goes on along the minus strand of NZ_CAKJTJ010000017.1, from coordinate 48,967 downwards.
TGCGGAAAGTAGCAAAAGAACACGCCACATTTCCCCTTTCATTTAGTGAGTTGGGCACTTTTGGCAATCAGCATTCTCCTCGGATTTTTTGGTATGGCACAGAAGAATCTTATGCTCTCCATGAATTGCGTAAAGACGTTTACCAAGCATGTGAGAAAGTGGGCTTTCAGTTGGATACACGCCCATTCCATCCACACATAACATTGGCTAGGAAATGGGTTGGACCTGGATCCATTAGCAGGGATACACTTCCTGAATATAGTACGATAAAAAATACGTTCAATGTTCGTTCAATCATTTTGTATGAAACTCATATTAATAAGATACCGAAATATGAAGCCAAGGCAGAATTTCCTTTAATAGGGGAGTAGGGGTTAGTTATGTGGGGAATAAAAGTAATAGTACAAATTAGCATTATTTATTTGTTTTATCTAATAGGGATGGTGCTTCAAGACATGTCAGGCATACCTATTCCTGGGAGCATTATAGGTATGCTCCTTCTGTTTCTTTTATTATTAACAGGAATAATAAAAGAGAATTTCCTTAAGGCTGGAGCCGAGCGCTTGCTTTTATATTTGCCACTATTTTTTGTACCTGCCACTGTTGGTGTCATGGGGCATTTTGGGTTTCTATTCAGTAAACCTGGAATGGTGATGCTTCTGGCCCTTTCAGTGGGCACCTTTTTAGTTTTGTTGAGTTCAAGTTGGGTTGCTCAAAAAGCAACTGATGTGGTCGATAATAAAACAAAGGCTTTAGGGGGAAAGGCAAGATGATTGTTTTGCAAGGGAGCCTTTATATCCTTTTTACTATTATAGTATTTTGGTTCATGAGAATGATTTATTACAAATATAAATTCTCCATCCTAAATCCTGTAGTTACAACTACAGCTGTCATTATAGTCGTCTTATTGGGGATGAATATCAATTATGCTACATATATGATTGGCGGTTCGTGGATTCAAGAATTTCTGGGACCTGCTGTTGTGGCACTAGCTTACCCATTATACAGCCAAAGGGATACGATCGTTCGTTATCGCTTTCCTTTAGTTGTAGGATTGCTAACTGGGGTAACTGCAGGAATTGTCTCAGGGTTATTTTACGTAAAGGTAGCTGACTTAGATTTCAGCTATTCTGTTTCATTTCTTCCAAAGTCTGTCACTTCTCCAATTGCAATGGACATTGCCCATATATCAGGTGGAATTCCTAGCCTTGCCGCAGCACTTGTGATTATTAGTGGTGTCATAGGTGCAGTCATTGGACCAAAACTATTAAACTTTTTAAAAATCACCCATTATTTAAGCGTCGGACTTGGACTGGGATGTGCAGCCCATGGAATTGGTACAGCAAAGGCAATGGAGTATGGTGAGAAGGAAGCAGCCTGCAGTTCCATCAGTATGACACTTTCGGCATTATTATATGCACTTGTTTTACCGACTACCATTCATTATTTTTTATAGAAAAGAGTGATCACCTGTGGCGCAATTAATTAAATTACAAGACTATATAACTCGGTATGAAGCAGATATATTTCGCTATCCAAGCCAATACATTCGCTTAAAGAAACAAAAATGGCATATATTCGAAGAAATGAGGAGATTTCCAGTTGCACCATCTCCTGAAGTGGTGGAGGTAGAGAAAGAGCAATTGAAAGATAATAAATGGAGCACTCTTGTTAATACTTTCAAAAAAAAGGAAGAGGTGGAGGAAGAATTGTTTGTAGGGAAACTTAATCCATCTGAATCAGACTTAGAAGACGATTGGGAGCTGCCAGAGCTAACAGAAAGATTAACACCTGAAGAGAGAAAACAAAAATTTCTTGACTCCATTCTGCCTGTTCAGATTAAATGGGCTAGCTCAACTATTCGAAAGATTTCCTATCTTCAACAAAATTATAAGAAGGATAGTCTCTTAAAATATTTTCTTCAACGATTTCCTGATACATATTTTGTGATGTACAAACCAATTTTTCTTATTAAGCAAGCTCCAGTAGAATTGGAAATAATCATCATTACTCCAAGCGAAATACTTGCCATCTATTATTTGGATGAACAAACTGACAGCGTGGTATTGGGGAGTAATGAACGTTTCTGGTCCGTACGTGAAAAAGAAAATGAAAGAAAATTGGTCAATCCAACCATTAGTCTGAATCGGATGGGTACAATCATAAAGAATATCCTTACACCTTATGAAATAAATTATCCGATAAAAAAATTGTTGCTGCACCCTAAAGGCTATATAGATATTTTCGATGTACCAACAGAAGTGGAAGTAGTAGACAAGCGTACATATGATAATTGGTTTGTGAAAATGAGAGGAAATAGTTTGCCTTTGAAAGCTAATCAATTGAAAGCGGCAGGGGCACTACTATCCCATTGCCAATCCACTTATATGGATAGACCAGAATGGCAATAATGGAGGAACATTCTATTTGCATTCAATCTTTACACAAATGATGAATAGTATACAGGTAGCGGCATTTTAATAGTAAAAGGGGAGAGTAAAGATGATTTTCATCAAAAGAGATTTTGAAGCATATTTGGATGAAATGGATAAAATAACCATTATTTTACCGAAAGAAATTCATCAAGGCGAATCTTCTACCTTTTCCCTTTTATACGGTAAAACAACAACCGAATTAATTATTATTGAAAAAATCCCATTACCTAACAACATGAAATATGTTTGTAAAACAGAAGCTAGAGTGTTAATTGGTGATAAGTATATGGTCAAGGACGAACATAATAGAATAACGGATTTGCAAATTGGGGCAGTGATTCGAACAGAAAGCTTTGACCAAGCTTTTCACTATGAGAAGGATGACCTAGGTTTTGCCTATCAAAAAACTGAAACCGCTTTTACACTTTGGGCACCAACTGCCTCTTCGGTTAAAATAAAGCTTCTTGCCCAGAACATAACAGAACCTATTCTATACAGCCTTACACGAGGAGATAAAGGTACTTGGCGAATAACAGTAAAAGGGGATTTAGAAGGATACCGATACACTTATCTGGTTTGTGTTAACTTAATATGGAGAGAAGCAATTGATCCATACACACCAGCGTCCAGTATTAATTCAGGTGCTGGAATTATCATTAATGAAGAAAAAGCAAGCATCCCAAAAGTTCCATTATTACCATTTAAAGAGGTAACAGATGCCATTATTTATGAACTGCATGTTCGCGATTTTTCATCTCATTCCAAAAGCGGCATGAATTACAAGGGGAAATATGCGGCATTTTCTGAAATACCTCCCATCAGCGAATGCGGTAAAACTGGGTTACCTTATTTGCTCGACCTTGGTGTTACACATGTTGAGCTTTTACCAGTAAACGATTACGGAGGAGTAGACGAAAGAAACCCAAATGAGTCTTATAACTGGGGATATAATCCTCTTTTATTTAATGTACCGGAAGGAAGCTATGCTACAAATCCAGAGGATCCCTACTCAAGGATAATAGAATTAAAGGAACTGATAAACACATTTCATCAACAAAATGTAAGAGTCATTTTGGATGTGGTTTATAACCATGTGTTTATAAGGGAAGATTCTTCCTTTGAAAAGATTGTTCCAGGATATTTTTTCCGACATGATGACCACGGAATGCCCTCTAATGGTACAGGGGTTGGAAATGATTTAGCATCAGAACGAAAAATGGTCCGAAAATTTATCATAGATTCTGTGAAATACTGGTTGAAAACATATGATGTAGACGGCTTTCGCTTCGATTTAATGGGTATTTTGGATATAGATACGATGAATCTTATCCATCAAGAAGTAAGAGCCATTAAACCTGATGTAATTATTTTAGGAGAGGGATGGGATTTAAATACCCCACTGGCATCCGAGAAAAAAGCAATGATCAAGAATGCTAAAAACATGCCTAATATTGCTTTTTTTAATGATATGTTTCGGGATTCCATCAAAGGCAGCACGTTCAATTTGTTTGACAGGGGATTTGCGTTAGGAAACAATCATAAAATTTCTTTCATGAAGCAAACCCTGTCTGGTAGTATTCCGTTTGAAGCAGGTGTTAACGGTCTTTTTAATGAACCTATTCAAACAATCAACTATGTAGAGTCACACGATAATCATACTTTGTGGGACAAAATAAATCTAAGTAACCAGCATGAAGATGAGGAGACCAGAAGAAAGCGGCATACGCTGGCAACATCCATCGTCCTTCTTTCGCAAGGAATCCCATTTTTACATGCTGGACAGGAGTTTTTTCGAACAAAAAATGGAGAAGAAAACAGCTATAAGTCACCTGATTCCATCAATGGTTTGGATTGGGGAAGAAAGCATTTATTCGAGGATAATGTTGATTTTATTAAAGGGTTAATTCAGCTCAGAAAATCCCATAAAGCATTCCGACTATCTTCCACTACTGAGATTCAACAACATTTGAAGTTTCCTCTTGTGAAACCAAATTTGATTATGTGCCATCTTCATGAAGTAAGTAAATATGGAAAATGGAATCATATCCTTATTTTATTTCATAATGGTCTCCAAGCTGAAAACATCTCTTTGCCAGGTGAAGGAGAGTGGGAACTTCTAGTTAATAACAAGCAAGCAAGTGAAATTCCCTTTGCAAAATTGAATAGAAACATTGCAATAGAGCCTATCAGTACAGTAGTCCTTGCTAGAAACTAATTGTTTCACAAAGACTTGATTTAATATTGATTTAACGATAAAATTTAAAAGATAGCTATTGCAAATTTCAATAGCTGTTTTTTTTGCTTATTAGCAAATTGTTCAATTCGCACGGCTTACCGGCTTATGAACAAGTAGATACTAATTTTAATTTAGCGCTTGCGCTTTTCTAATATATGATAATGAAAAGTTGTGTTGAAATTGAAGGTGAAATGGTTGGAACATTTATTAGGTGATGAGTGGAAAATTAGTCCTGCCGGTGGTTTGACAGGAGACGCATATTTCGCTCAAAATGACGGAAAAAAGCTTTTCCTAAAAAGAAATTCATCGCCATTTTTGGCTGTTTTATCTGCTGAAGGGATTGTCCCCAAGCTAGTATGGACGAAACGCCTAGAAAATGGGGATGTAATTACGGCCCAGCACTGGATTAGTGCAAGAGAGCTAAAGCCAAACGATATGAATATGGAGTCTGTAGCTCAGCTATTGCACAAAATTCACCACTCAAAAGAGCTACTCGATATGCTCACACGACTTGGCAAAGAGCCGGTTGAACCTTCCAATATATTGGAAGATATCAGAAACGGTATGGCACTAGAGCTATTGTCTTTAGAAGTGATTCAAAAATCATTGGATTTCCTAACAAAAGAAATAGTAAACGTCCACTTTAAAGATAAGGTAGTATGCCATTGTGATTTAAATCATAACAATTGGCTGCTTTCGGATAACCAAGAGTTATTTTTGATTGATTGGGACGGTGCGGTCATTGCTGATCCTGCGATAGATTTGTGCATGTTATTATATTGGTATATACCTGAAAATAATTGGTCTGACTGGCTATCCACATATGGGATAACATTAACTGATAGTCTTCGCCACAGGATGCATTGGTACGTGATTGCCCAAACAATCCTTTCTGTTCAATGGTACCATCACAAGAATATTGACAAAGAGAAACAAAATTGGCTCAACTACCTGGATAGACTTTTACCCATTGAATTATGAGTAGGAATCAATAACTTCAATCCAGTTGGTAAATTTGGATTGATGTAATTGGTTATGGTCATGGTCATTATCAGAATTAATACCAGCTTGACTGTAGGTATAAATATCTTGTAAGATGTGTTTCACATTTTGATCAATTTCACTATTGACCATTAGTGATTTGATTACCCGTTCTAGTTGCTCATATTCTGCAACAGAACCACAGCAATCAATTTGATGATCCGCCAAAATATCCTTTAAAAGATGTATTTGATCATGATAATTTAACGGCATTTTTCAGCACTCCTTTAATTAATATATGTACTAGCCTTTGTTTATTTATCATTCTTATACACGCAAAAGAATCGGTCCAATGTGATCGGTTCTTTTCTGTGAAAAAAGTCTACTAAGGTAAATCACAGATGGAATAATTTAACGTTTGAGGTGACATAAATGAGATTTCGAAACAAACCTTGGGCGGCAGAATATATTGCCGAACACTCCTATTATTGCATCCTTGGCCCAGAGAACCGTAAAGGCAAATGGCACGAGGTCTTTGGAAATGAACATCCCATTCATATTGAAGTTGGGACTGGAAAAGGAACATTTATTACAGAAATGGCAAAAGCCAATCCCCATATTAATTATATAGGTATTGAATTGTTTGAAAGTGTTGTAGTAAAAGCACTAGAAAGAGCAGTAGTTGCAAACGTTCCGAACGTAAAGCTACTAAATGTCAATGCTGAAAAGCTTACAGAATACTTTGATAAGAACGAAGTGGACAGGGTATACTTGAATTTTTCTGATCCTTGGCCAAAAAAACGCCATGCAAAAAGAAGGCTTACGTATAAAACGTTTCTTGATTTATATAAATCGGTATTGGTACCTAAAGGGGAAATCCATTTTAAAACGGACAACCGTGGATTGTTTGAATTTTCCCTTATGAGTTTTTCAGAATACGGCTTACTTTTAAATTACGTTAGCCTTGACTTGCATAATAGCGATTATGAAGGAAATATCATGACGGAGTACGAAGAGAAATTTTCCAGTAAAGGATTTCCTATCTACCGCTGTGAAGTCCAATATAAAGAGTAATCAGAAGCTGTCCCTTTCTTTGTGTGGGGCAGTTTTTTTGTTTGGAGTGCTATGGTGGTCCCTCAACATGATGAATTCAGTGACGATTTGGAGATTTCAATGCTCTATTTAGAGATTTCAATAATGAACTATTTCGAATTTTTCTGACTGATTTGTTACAATGAAGTTAGCCTTATACAAAGGTTAAATTCGCACATTTTGTTGTATTTGCGAACATAGGGTCAAAGTTCAAAAGGTACATTTTACAAATTAGCAACATAGGGTGCCTACTCAAAAAAGGGGAGAGACAAATGGAAACATTATCTTTAGGGAACTGGAAATTAACGTGGTTGAATGGGGGGGTTACACATCTGGATGGGGGAGCGATGTTTGGTGTCGTACCAAAAGCACTCTGGTCCAAGAAATACCCTGTAAATGACCTTAATCAAATCGAATTACGAACTGATCCAATATTGATTCAAACTGGAGAACATAATATTCTGGTGGAATCAGGAATTGGGAATGGTAAGCTTACTGAAAAACAAAAACGAAATTTTGGAGCGACTGAAGAGTCTCAAGTAATAGAGGATTTAAGTAAACTTGGATTGACGCCTAATGATATCGATATTATTATCATGACACATCTGCATTATGATCATGTATGCGGTTTAACGAATTATGATTCTTCAAAAGGTGAGTATGTTTCTGTTTTTCCTAATGCAGTAATTCATGTATCCGATACAGAATGGTACGAGATGTGTAATCCTAATATCCGTTCAAAGAACACTTATTGGGAAATGAATTGGCAAGGTATCGAAAAACAGGTAAAGACGTTTAATTCAGAAGTGACAGTAGTGGATGGAATAAAAATGATACATACTGGCGGGCATAGCGATGGACATAGTATTGTTGTTTTAACACAAGGAGAAGATATTCTCTTTCATATGGCGGATTTAATGCCAACTCATGCTCACTTGCCATCTTTATGGGTACTGGCATATGATGATTATCCAATGACATCTATCCATGCGAAAGAAAAATGGATCAATGAAGGGCTAAAGCAGAATGCGTGGTTTACCTTTTACCATGATGCCTTTTACCGTGCAGTGAAATGGAATGAGTCAAAAGAAATAACCGAAAAAGTGGAACGCCATAGATAGGAGAACAAAAGGAAAGGCTGTCAGCCAATTGATATTTGACGGACAGCCTATTTTATCTTGAAATAATCTTCAGCAAGCATTTGTTACATTACTTTATTTGATTCACATCTAAAATGACACCAGTATGCTTATCTACTATAAATTCATACTGTTCCAATACATCATTCACTCTTCGTGAAATTCCACCTCTGTATATATTATAGGAAATATCATTTTTACTAATGGTTTCTGGAATCATTTGTATCCACGAACCATCCACAGGTCCTTTCTTTTTAAAGGCTTCTTTAGCTATTTTTAAAGCTTTCTCCGGTTTTATAGATGTTTGTTTTGTAGCTTCAGTAATGAACAATGCAGCCGCAGCACCTATGCCTGCACCAATTAACAAGGCTCTCCATTTCATATTCACTTCATCCTTTCAAAATTTCGTCTAAGTAATTACATCGTTTATACGAAATGCACCGGTTATATTTATATTACTTATAGTATATCGTGTAAATCAAATAAATGTCATGATAAAGGTGGAAACAGAAAAGAAAGTTCGATACAATGTAATTAAAATATTTCGAGTATCTAAACGACGAAGTATGAAAAGGCTGTTTTCGCAAACTTTGTTGCCTTTGCCAACGGTTACATGAAACTAGTAATAATCTTTATTGCCTTGCTCTTTTCCTGTATTTTAATTTTAAAAAAATGGCAAGCTTCCGTGCAAATTGTATGTGAAAAGTCCAGAACTTGACTTTTCACAGGGGAATAACAACACTTTTTTAAAAAAAAGAGCCTTTGAAAATGTTTGAATACATAATTGATGATGAAAAGGGGATGACCTAATTGAATCAGGAAACATTGACACTTTTTAAAACGTTAACAGAATTACAAGGTGCGCCAGGCTTTGAACATGACGTGCGTGGCTTCATGCGCAGTGAATTGGAGAAGTATGCAGATGAAGTAGTACAAGATCGCCTCGGAGGCGTTTTTGGTGTGAAAAGAGGAGATGAAACAGGTCCTACAGTAATGGTTGCAGGTCATATGGATGAAGTAGGTTTTATGGTTACTTCCATTACAGAAAACGGAATGCTACGCTTTCAAAATCTAGGAGGCTGGTGGAGTCAAGTCCTCCTAGCTCAACGTGTCCAGGTAATGACTGATAATGGACCAGTTGTAGGAGTAATTGGATCCATCCCTCCTCATTTATTGGATGAAGCAACTCGAGCTAAACCGATGGATATGAAAAATATGCTGATCGATATTGGTGCAGACAATAAGGAAGATGCTATCAATATCGGGATTAAGCCAGGGCAACAAATCGTACCTATTTGTCCATTTACACCAATGGCAAATGAAAAGAAAATTTTAGCTAAATCATGGGACAACCGTTATGGATGTGGACTATCGATCGAATTGTTAAAAGTTCTTCAAGGCGAATCCATTCCAAATGTGTTATATTCTGGTGCAACTGTACAAGAAGAGGTTGGTCTAAGAGGGGCTCAAGCAGCAGCAAACATGATCAAACCAGATATTTTCTTTGCGCTTGATGCATCACCTGCAAATGATATGACAGGAGATAAGAAAGAGTTTGGACATCTTGGCAAAGGAGCTCTTCTTCGTATATATGATCGCTCCATGATTACACATACAGGGATGAGAGACTTTGTACTGGATACTGCTGAGACAAATAGTATTCCTTACCAATATTTTATTTCACAGGGTGGAACGGATGCAGGACGAGTTCATACTTCCAATGAAGGCGTTCCTTCAGCAGTCGTAGGAATTTGTTCGCGTTATATCCATACTCACGCTTCTATCGTTCATGTAGATGATTATGCAGCAGCTAAAGAACTAATCGTAAATCTAGTTAAATCAGCAGATCAATCTACAGTAGATTCCATCAGAAGCCGATAAATGTCAGTGCTTTATTATAGTGAAAAATGTATAGGAACAGACTGATGAAATTGTTTTGTGCGACCTTGGGTAGAGCGGTATAAATCAGTTGCAAATTGTGATGAAACATCTTTGTCGCCAGTCTGAAGTGGTGAGGAAAAATCCTCATCACTTTTTTATATGGACAATCATGTTAGGAGTGAAAGAGAATGAAAGTTGTAATAGGTTCCAATAATCCTGCAAAGTATAATGCAATAGAACAAGCGCTTGTTGGTCTAAGTATAGAGGCTTCAACCGTCAGGGTAGATGTTGACTCAGGTGTCAGTAATCAACCATTATCAGATGATGAGACAGTTAGAGGGGCCTTACAACGTGCAAGAAATGCATTATATGAATGTGACGAGGCAGTGTTTGCGATTGGATTGGAAGGTGGAGTGGTGATAGACGATACCGCCACACATAATGTAATGGTTTGCAACTGGGGAGCTCTTGTTGATAAGGAAGGAAATGAGTTTATTGCAGGTGGTGCAAGAATCCCTCTGCCAGAAGCATTTCGAGGACCGCTATCAAAAGGAATAGAACTGGGTGAACTCATGGAAGAATATTGTCAACGTAAAGATATTAGAAAGCATGAAGGAGCCGTTGGCATTTTTTCTGGAGGGGCAATTACACGAACACAAATGTTTGAACATGTTTGCAGATTATTAGTTGGTCAGTGGATCCATAAAAATAAGCAGGCATTATGATGCCTGCTTCAAATTGTTGAAACGGATATATGTATGTTACTCCAATACATAGGAAAGTACTTTTAATGCCTGATTAACATTTTCAACTGTCACATTGGCTTTATTGGATAACTCTTTTAATGGGTGATGAAGTTTTTCAGGACGAATCAATATTAGTGGCTTTTGTAATGTAATGGCAGCACTTGCATCCATAGCTGTATTCCATTGTTTATATTGTTCTCCAAACAAAGCAATAACTAGGTCAGATTGTTTTATTAGTAATTGGGTTCTTAGATTGTTAATTTGAGAAGCAGCTTCGTCCTTAGCTATTGCGTTGCTTTGGAGTCCCATCACTAATTCGCCAATGTTGTCAGAGCGATCATGGTCTGTCATGGGACCAACAAATTCAAGTGGAAGGTCCAATGCCTTTGCTTTTTCTGTTAATTCTTCTCGCCAGCTCGTATGGATTTCTCCCGCAAGATAAGCAGTAAATTTCATGTCAATCCCTCCAAATAGTACCTCTTGTTATTTTTCTATAAACTAGTCTATCATAAAAATGATAATAAAGTGATAATTCGAAATTATACTTGTCAAGCATAAAGAATAATCGTTATGATAGAATTAGTGATTTTAGTTCTATTGTACTAAAGGAGTGAAGATTTTGTTTTTAGGAAGAGCCATTATTTCTTTTATTTTTGTATCCCTATTTTTATTGACAGGTTGCTCAGTTTCTTTGGAAGACGCATCAGAAAACGCAAAGGGAACTTTTGATGAAGTCTTGAAATCGGAGAAAAAGGAAGTTAATGCAGAAGCAAGTACCTTTCATTATTACCTTCCTCCCCAGTTTGAAGTAGATACAGAGGATGACAATAATATTATTTTTGCATATAAGGACGAACCATATATCTTATTTGTGAATCTATTTGAAGAGCAAGACTCCAAAGTGCTGTACGATTCCATAAAATCTAGTTATCCACAAACTCATTTAGACCACACTCTATTAGAAGATGGGAGATTAGGATACTTACTTATCGCTCCGGTTTCTGGTGAAGAAGAGGGGATGCATGAGGTGACAGTGGGAATTGGTGGTGTGAGGATGACTACAGTAACAGAGACTAGTAATATAGAAAATAGTACGAAAAATATGATGGAAATAGTTTCCTCAGTCACAATTAAATAATTTAAAGGAATCCTCTAAAATAAAGGGGCTACCAGACGAAAATAATTGCTTTCTGGTATGCCCCTTTATTATTATTTCTCTTTCTCTTCTTCAGTAGATAATGGTTCTTCTATACTGGTTGCGACTTCATCTAAAATGTCATGTTCATTATTTTCTTTAGCTTCCGAAATCTCATCTGAAATAAACTCTTCTGGATCTGTTGTGAATTCATCTTGATTCGAAACAACTTCTGTCAGTGTCTGTTCTTCTTCTACAACAAATTGACTTACTTCTTCTTGAAGATCGGTAGCAATCGTGGAGAGAGAGATAGCAGCATGATTAACTTGTTCAATTGCCACAATTTGATGTTCACTAGATGCACTAACCTGTTCAGAAGTAGCTGCAGCTTCTTCTGAAATATAATGCACTTCTGAAAGCTTTTCTTCTAATTGCTGATTAGATTGGGTAACTTGTAAAATCGCTTCTTGTACATCATCGACTTTTTGATTGATTTCATGTACATTTCCTGCGATTCTTTCAAAAGAAACTTTTGTTGTATCAACAGATTGCTGTTGTAAATCACGATATTCATTAAACTGCAAGGCATCGTTGGACAGCTTGTTCATTTGAGTACCCATTTCGTTTACTAGCTTTTTGATAGACAGCGCCTCATGTTTAGAGCGTTCTGCTAGTTTACGAACTTCTTGAGCTACCACAGCAAACCCTCTGCCTGCTTCACCAGCTCTTGCAGACTCAATAGCTGCATTTAACGCTAAAAGATCTGTATTCTCCGCAATTTCTTGAATCGTTGCGACGATGGAGTTAATCTGTTGTGATTGTTTTGTAGCTTGTTGCACTCGCTCTGTTAAGTGATTTGCAAGCTCTAGGAACTGCTCAGAAGATTGATGTAGATCTTTTACTACTGTCAAACCTTCTTCTCCTGTCACCTTTGCAAGGTCTGCTTTTGATTTAATTTCACTGCTTAAGAAATTTGCTTGTTCGACTGCTTCTTTTACTCTTTTTAAAATATCTGTACTTTCATCAAGATGCAGTGCTTGCTCGCTTGAACCAATGGCAACCTGTTTAATCGCTTCATTTACCTCAGTAGATTGAGCGGTTGTTTCTTCAGACACTGCTGCTAAGTTTTCGGATGCTGATTGAAGTTCATCCGTTGCTTTCATAACTTTCAATAAAGACGTCTGCATTTTCTCTGCCATTGCATTGAATGTATGAGCTAGTTCAGCCATTTCATCTTTAGTTGTAATAGGAACCCTATGGGCAAAATTACCTTCTCCGATTTTTGTTGCCCCATCTTTGAGAGATTTAATCGATGATGCTATCTTGCGGTTGAGAAGGTATCCTGTCGCACTTAAAAACACTAACAATAATAAACTGATTCCCAAAATTAAAATCATAATAGTCTGTAGTTTAGTATTGGACTCTTGTTGTAAACTAGATTGGAGGTCGGTAACAGCTGCCTCTACTTCATTAACACTTTGTTCAACAGAGTTACTGATCTCTTCAAAACTGCGAACAAATGCATAGGTTGAGTTATAGTTATTAAACAGATCCTGCATTGCTTGAACATAAGGAGTATGCAGGCTAAGTAATCCCTCTCTTTGTGCATCTGGAAGGTCAGTTTCTGTAATTTGTTCTTTGAATGTTTCAGCAGTCTTCATAAAGTCTCGGTATCTTGCTTCTTGCTTTGTTGCAAGAAATTGTTGTTCGTAAAGTCGCAAATTCATTAATGTTGTGTTTAAATTTTCTTTGTTTGCCCCTCTTACATTAATTACGAGGTTACGAACATAGCCGTTCATTTCCCCCTGCAGACCTGTGAACTCTGTATAACCGATTTCTTGATAAAGCTCTTCTAGTGGTATATATACACTTAAATAGTTGGCTGCTTCCTGCTCAATTTTAGAAAAGTTGTCAGCTATCTCCTCATACTCAGCAAATTCGGCTTTCAGTTCAGCTGCGTCCTCTTGAATTTTTGCCATATTTTCTTTAATTTTGCCGGATGTATCTTCACTTGGAATCCTTAAGAATTCTTGCTCATTTTTTCTCGTATCAGAAAAAGCGAATTTTATTTCCTTACTGCTATTTACTGCTTCAAATAGAGTTGCTTCTTGTTCTTTTGCATTAGACTGCGTAAAGTAAAAGAAGAAATTAAATAACAATACAATGATTAATCCAACAATTGATGCCAATAAAATAAATCTTACTCTACCCCTAATTGTATTCATGGTACCCCCCTAAATCATTAAAAACTTTCGAATTTTATATCTTTTACTAAAAATCAGACATTTGAAAATAATTATAGACACATTTCTACAAGTTTCACAACAGAAAGTTTATTAATGGCTTCTTTGAAATAATAATGAAAAATTGTAAGGCTGTGGAAGGTGTAAAATGGATATCTATAAATTATTTGAATAATCTACTAGTATATATCGACAGTTTTTCGTTATTATTAATGGTAATTGCAATAGAAATATGAAAGAAGAAAGAGTGAGGATATGAAAGGTTTTTTACATAAAAAGGGAGTTTTCTTATCCCTTAGAGTATATTTTATAGAAGGACTAAGCTATATGGCTTTGGGGCTATTTTCCTCCTTAATTATCGGATTGATAATAAAGACATTAGGAGATCAGCTCGGATGGCCTCTATTTACTGATATGGGTTTACTCGCAATGGGATTAATGGGTCCTGCTATAGGAGCAGCTATTGCGTTTGGTTTGAAAGCGCCACCTTTGGTATTATTTGCTACGCTCGTCGCAGGTGCTGCAGGAGCCCAGCTGGGAGGACCTGCTGGTAGTTTTGTTGCCGCTTTGTTTGCAACAGAAGTGGGTAAGATGGTTTCGAAGGAAACGAAAGTAGATATTCTTGTCACTCCTTTTGTTACAATATTTACTGGGTTTCTAGTCGCCAAGTTTATTGGGGCACCTATTGATTTAGGAATGAACACACTTGGTTCTGTCATCATGTGGGCAACAGAACAACAACCTATCATTATGGGGATTTTCGTAGCTATTTTGATGGGATGGGCTTTGACAGCTCCCATCTCAAGTGCAGCAATTGCAATGATGCTTGGACTTGAAGGGATTGCTGCAGGAGCTGCAACGATAGGTTGTGCTGCCCAAATGGTAGGGTTTGCAGTAAGCAGTTATCGGGAAAACAAAATGTCAGGTATTTTAGCTTTAGGAATTGGAACTTCCATGTTGCAAATACCTAATATCATAAAAAATCCTTGGATTATAGTCCCGCCGACGATAGCAGGAATCATTTTTGCACCACTAGGAACGACATTATTTCAAATGACAAATGTAAAAGAGGGAGCTGGGATGGGGACCAGTGGTTTAGTAGGACAAATCATGACTTTTACTGAAATGGGTTTTTCTTTATCAGTTCTTTTAAAAGTTCTTTTACTTCACATTATTGGTCCAGCTGTGGTAAGTTTGGCAATATCCGAATGGATGAGGAAAAAACTATATATTAAATATGGTGATATGAAAATTAATATTGGAGGCTAGCAAAATGGAAAAATTACAATCGTTGGAGCAATTTTCACAACTAAAAAGTGAGAAGGACGTAGTTTTTATGTTTTCAGCAGACTGGTGCCCAGACTGCCGCATCATTGAGCCAGTATTGCCTGAAATAACAGAGAAATTTAATCAATATTCGTTTATTTATGTAGATCGCGATCAATTTATTGATTTATGTACCGATTTAAGTGTTTTTGGAATTCCCAGTTTTGTTGCTTTTAAAAATGGGGAAGAGGCAGGCAGATTTGTGAGTAAGGATCGCAAAACACAGGAAGAAATAGAGAGTTTTCTATCTTCATTGGATAAATAAAATAGAGGATGCTGGCCACTTATAAAGTAGGCCGGCATTTTTTGAATCTGCTACTGAAATCACCAGAAAAAAAGGAGGCTGATAGAAAACCATTGATCATGACTTTCATCACAGCCCCTTTATCTTAGTATCAATTAATTGTTTTTATTACCAGGATTTTCAGGCTTTCCTGGATTAGCAGGCTTACCTTTGCCATTACCATTTGGTTCATTGATATACAACTTACCTTCTGCAAGAGCACGGGTTACATTACCGAAGTCATCCGCAACTTTTACTTCGATTTCTGCTCCACTTGCCACTACACTTGAAGTAGCTGTCCAATAACCTACATAGTAACCTGGAGATTGCTCCATTAATGGAAGCTCAATAGCATTATTCACATCGTTCCCTTGCATCATCGTCGCAGTGTTTGTTAGCGGCATACGGATGGAGAACGTTGCTCGTAATCTTTCTTCGCTATTGAATTCAATTTTTACTGACTGTCCTGCTCTTAAGTGTTTATCTTCTGTTGGCTTCAAATTAGTGATTTCTGCTGCATCATACTTAGCAGAGATAGTTACTTCTTGGCTAGTACTATTACCAGCAAGGTCTTGTGCTACCACTTGGATTGTGTTCTCACCATTGTTAAGCATCACTCGATGAGAATACTTGCCATCATTTACGGTTGCATTTTGACCATTTACTTTTACAAAGTCTAAATTAGCATCTTCAACTGTACCTGTTACTGTAACTGTTTCCCTGTTTGTTTTAGAACCGTGCTCAGGACTTGTAATAACAAGTTCCGGTGCTTGTTGATCAAGAACTATTGTGACAGGTGCAGATTCTTCTGTTTCCCCAGTTTCAGTTGAAGACTTAGCAGTTAAGACATTGTCTCCATCTACTAATTCAACGTCTAATGAGAAAATTCCCTCTTCAGTAGCAGTAGTTGTTCCTACTTCTTCCCCATTACTTAGTACATGAACTGTTGTAGTTGGTGAAGCATTACCTTCTACCGTAACTGTAGATTCATTTGTAAACGATCCGTCTGCTGGAGAAGTAATCGTTGGAGCCGTTACCTCAAAATTAACTAGTGCACGGATCATATAGTTACCCTCTGCTTCTGGTGAAGGTGACCATGCACCACCGACATATTGCCAACTGCGACCTGCATTTGGTCCATTCTCATCGGTACCAAGGCCTGGTGTATTCGGGTTAGCGTGTGTCTGAATATAAACCATGTAGAAATCTTGTTCCACAATGATTCCGTGTTCCGCTAAGTCAACGGTTGTCCACTCGCCTGTACGAAGGGCAGTACCATCAAATGGTCCAGCTAGCTTGGAACCAGGGGCACCATTTGAGCCGTTAGCATCCCAAACTTCTACTTTAAAGTCTGTACCTCCAGGGACTGGCCATGTAGTATCCCAGAAACGGAATAGTCCGCCAGTTACTAGGGCACTATTTTGTCCGTCTGGTAAGGACATTTTTACAGCCCAGCCGTTTCCAGCGTCAAAGAATGCTCTTGCGTTTTCAGCTGTACCATCGTCATAGCCAATTTCACCAGGATAGCCGATGAATGGACGTAGCTCAATATCAAGAGAAGAATCACCTTCAATTGATACTTCGACATTTTCACTGTAATAAGAAGGAGCCATTATACGAAGGGTGTAGTCACCTTCATAAGCTGTAATCGAGAAATTTCCATTTTCATCAGTTGTTACAGGTGCAACTGCAGCGTCTTCTACTAGGATTAATGTAGCATTAGAGATTGGATTTCCTGTCACGCTGTTTGTAACAGTTCCAGTTAATGTCCCTTGTGCAATTTCTTCCAGTACAAAGTTTGCTATAGCTTCACCATCTGGAGCAATGTCCACGGACTGCTCGGAAGGGTGATAGCCGTATGCTTCAGCTTTTACGGTATACGTACCAGCTGCATGTAACAATTCGTATAATCCATTTGCTGGATTGGTGTTAACAGAACGATTTGTTTCCAATACCGACACTTGTGCATGTAACGGAAGGGCTTGAGGGTTAAGATCCTCTTTCGTTGCCTCTTCTTTTACAGCAGCCGCTGCAGGTTGGATTTTATCAGGGTTTACTTTTTCCTCTTTTGCTTCCACTTTTTCTTCTTTTTCAACGGAGGTTTTTGGTACTTTAGACTCTGCTTGGTTAGATTCTGCAGATAATGCCACATCATCAATGTACCAGCCAGAACGAACCACACTGCCGTCTGTCCTTAGGTTAAAGCCTACGTAAATGCGTTGACCAGCATATGCGGACAGATCGACCTCTCTAGCTGTCCATTGTTCACTTATGCCTGTTATACGTAGTACTTGTGTCCAATTCTCTTGATCTGTTGAAACAAATACATGTCCGAAATCCCAGTTTGCTTCTATGTTTGACCAATTCATAAATTGTAAATATGCGCCACTATCTTCTGGAAGATCGATAGGAGGCATTACTAGCGTCATATTTGCATTGTTGCCATAAGTACCTGATAGATTGGTTGCATATAATTTTTCACCGGAATATGCAGCGTTTGGACCACTTGTCGGGACGCCCCACTCCCAAGAATTTTGGGCTCCGAAAGAGTACCAGCCAACAGGATCTGTTTCAAAATCTGTAGAATAACCAAGAGTTATTCCAGGTTGAACGCTTACTTCATACGTATCAGATGTGACTTCATTTCCACCAAAATCAACTATGTGCCAACGGTAGGATACAGATGGTTCTACAATTTCTTCACCTGAGATAGAAGCAGTATATGTGGCATCGTTATAGGTGCCTGATGCACGAGTGGCTTCTAGTTCTACCCATTCCCCAGAGGCATTTTCATGTTGAAGTTTGACGGATGTGATACTTACATTGTCCTGCACATGAATACTTAAAGGTATATCCATGCCAGCGTATGTTTCTCCAGGAGCAGTATGCTCAAAGGTAGGAGGTTCGTTATCTTCTCCGTCTTTGGCCACTTGACCTTTCACCTTTCCAAGACCGGAGATAATGGAAGAAACTGCATCAAAGGCATTAATTATACCGTGACCGTACCCATTATTTGGCGTGCTAGGGAAGTTGGAGTCTGTTCTCGGTGTAGCTGTAGTCATTAAAATCTCTTCTATATCAGCTATAGAAAGATTAGCATTTACTTGTTTTAGTAATGCTACTACCCCTGCTACGTGAGGGCTTGCCATTGATGTTCCACTTGCGTTTCCATAGTTATTACCAGGAGTTGAAGAACGAACCCCTACACCTGGAGCGGAAACTTCCGGTTTGAGTTCTCCATATGGAGATGGACCCTGCAAGGAGAAGCTGGCAAGATTCATATTTACATCTGTAGCACCAGTTGCAAATGATTCTGGATAGTTTCCAGGAGTTGAAACAGATCCAGGACCACCAGGATTTCCTAACCTTACATTCCCTGCAGCAAAGGCTGGGAATATATCAGCTGCGACCCATGCTTGTACCATCGGACGGTACCATTCGTTAAGTCCTGGTCCACCACCCCATGAGTTATTGACAACATCTGGAGCCATCGCCGGGTTAGGTACGCCATTTGCATCTTTTGGAGCTAAAATCCATTCTCCTGCTGCAAGTAATGCCACATCTGTACCACCAGCTGGAGTGAAGGCTCTAACTCCTATCCATTTTGCTCCAGGAGCAACTCCAACTTGATTCGAACCATTTGGTTCAGCACCAACCATCGTACCAGTAACATGCGTACCATGGCCGTCATCATCATATGGTATAGATTGGTTTGGAGGAGTAGCATCAAACCAGTTATACTCATGATTTGGACTGTTTGGATTTGAAGAGTTGTAGCCACGATATTTTTCCCTTAAAGCAGGATGGTCCCATTGGACACCGGTATCGATGCTTGCTACAACTGAACCAGTTCCATCTACACCCATATCCCATGCTTGTGGAGCACCGATTTGAGTTACACCCCACTCAACATTTTCTAAGCCTGCAGCGGGCTTCTCATCATCCTTTTCAATGTCAGCGGTACCTGCGGCTTCTGCAGCTGGGTCCAGTTGACGAACTTCGTTAGGAAGCAGCTTTTCAATTTCTGGGAATTTAGCTAGCTCTTCCATCACTTCTTTAGTAGCGGTAACCGCCATTCCATTTACTATATAGAATGATTGTATCTCTTTTGCTTTTCCTTCTTCCTGAGCTTTTTCAAGATACTCTTTAACCGTTGCTTGGGTTCCGATAGCAGTTGCTCTAAGTTCAGATACTACTGCATTACGTTTCATTAGTTTTTCCTGACCTGCTGAAGCTTTTTGTAGCTTAGCAGAATCAGATGCCTTTTCTGCGACCGCCAAAGTATCTACTTGTTCTTTGAATTTAATAAGGAAAGTAACCTTATCTCCATCCTTACTAAATTGGTTAGATAGACGATCTGGAATTTTATTTGCCATCACTTCTATGGATTCCGCTAAAGAGGTGGATGCTTTTTTCCCTTGCGCAGAGGCAGTCCCTGGGATAAAGCTTGGAACAATTAGTAATAAACACATAATGATACTAAACACTCTAGCAAAATTACGTTTCCGCTTTCGACTCATTCAATATCCCCCTTAATTAATGAAATGACTAATACTGATGAACGATCCTCCTTCCTGTCAAAAATGTTCTGCTTTTTTGGCAGAATACTGTATATGTAGGAGAATCTCGGTGACATTTTCAGATTAATAAAGGAAGTTAAAGAAAAGTGTCGAAAAAAGAAGATAAAAATCAGAAAATTCAAAAAATAAATCAAATGATATAGATGATATTTTATCAGCTAGTTAATTGGTATAGGTTGGATATTTTATAGAAAATAGGGGTAATGATGTAAAAAAATACTAATAAATAAAAGCTTTAAACTATTTATGTTTGATGGAGGGCATAAAAGAATAAATAGGAATAAGTAACTATTTTTTGGGAAATAAAAAGATATTCAAAATAAAATAAGAAAAATTATCTATTGCTACTATTCCTAAAAGAATAAAGGAGGTAAAGAGTACGCTTTTTTTTGTCGGATAATCTAACTTCGGTAAGTGCTTATGTAGTGATATGGTGAAAAAATAGGTGTAATCTCCTAAATCTAAAATGGAGAAATAATATGATCGTTTAATAGTAGAGTTTGTTAAATTAAAACATTGTTCGACAATTACACTTTCTTTTGTTTTGTTGTACAATAAAAGTTAACCAAATGAGAGAAAGGGATTGTTCCTCATGGAAAAATTAACTGTCCTAAAAGTGAAACGACTTTTAGAAGAAAAATTAGCTCATTCCAATTGGATGATTACATATGATCGTGAAAAAGAATCATTAAGGGTGGAAGATAAAGAGACAGGAAAAGGTATCACCATAGCTCTCCAAGGGGTTTTGTCTAAGTACGAACAGACAAATGATATGAAAGCCATTGATGAGTATGTGTATTATGTGAGAGAGGCGTTGACAAGCATGAAAATGCCTATCCAACTAAATGGGTCAGAACGCCATATATATCCTGTTATTCGCTCAACATCATTCCCGACATCAAGTAATGATGTACCCCTTATTTATGACGAGCATACTGCTGAAACACGGATTTACTATGCAGTGGATCTTGGGAAATCGTACAAATTAATAGATGAAAATCTCTTGGAAAAAGAGAACTTATCTAAAAGCACAATTAAGGAAATGGCAATGTTTAATGTTAGGTCCTTGCCTATAAATGTGAAAGAGGACATAGTCGCAGGAAACACCTTTTATTTTGTTCGCTCCAATGACGGATATGATGCAAGTAGAATATTAAATGAATCCTTCCTTGAGTCTTTTAAGAAACAGGTGATTGGTTCGATGACTGTTGCGGTTCCACATCAGGATGTATTAATACTTGCAGATATTCAAAATGATGTTGGATATGACATTCTTGCTGAATTGACAATGAGCTTTTTTGTTAACGGCAAAATCCCAATAACCGCTTTGTCTTTTCTTTATGAGGAAGGAACTCTCGAACCTATATTTATTTTAGGGAAAGATAATAAAAAAGAGCGATGAAACAATTTTATGGTAGAAAATTTCAAGATTGTTTCGAAGGGTATAGAAAGAAGATTGATAGAAAAGAAACAAAACAATGAATGATTTGAAGTAGGCCATTAGAATTCTTCTAGTGGTTTTTTGCAACCATGTAGTCTATAAAGTTAGAAAGAGTGTGATAGTTGTGAATTGGTTTAAAAAACTGTTTGGTCAGTTTGAGGAAGAAGATGAAATATTGGTTGGAAAACCGCATGAAGAAGTCAAGGAAGCAAGTAGAAAACAACCAAAAGCAAAAGTAGCCTATCAATATCCAGAAGGTAAATTCAGATTTCCACTCATTCCGGATGAAGAGCGTTCAACCCGTGCACCTAAAAGGAAAAAAGAAAAAACACCGCCAATTCAACAGAGTGAAAAATCGGCAAAGGAAAAAGTTACTGATCATAAACCTATAGACGATCAAAGTGATAGTCGCTTCAAAAAAGAACCTAGTTTCCAAAAAAAGTTTGAAAAAATAGTGAAAGAAAACAACCAACCATTTCATCCAACGATGGTACCTTCGCCAATTTACGGGAATAACCCTCGTCCACCAGCGGAAGTTCCAGAATTCGTACTTTCCAATACAAATGACGATCAAGAAACTTATTGGAAAGGAACCTCGGATCGAAACGATACATTCGGTTCATATCCAGACAAATATAACTTGGAAGAGAACGAAAAGATTCAATCTTTCGCTGATAGATTAATAGAAGAAACAGAACAACCACAGCAAGCTATGGAAGTAGAAAATGGGTTGTACGAAGAAATTGAAGAAATTAGCTCTCCAGAAGAAGATACCTCGAAAGTATCTGAAGCAGAGATGCAAGAAAATAATCAGGAAGAAACAGCCTACACAAATGCTTCGAAGTTGGATAGCATTACTGAAAGCAGTGAAAAAGAGGAAGTAAAAATCGTTGAAGAGGATGAACCCTACTCTGTAATAGAAGATAAACATCAACCACCCAAAACAGATAACCAGCAGGAGAAAAGGTCAGGAAAACGACAACATGTCCCTTTTAATGTCATCATGTTAAAGGAGGATAAACGCTCCTTGGAAAGAAAAAGGCTACAGCCTGTCCAATCACAAGAACGACAAGAACGACAAGAACAACAAGAACAACAAGAACAACAAGAACAACAAGAACAACAAGAACAACAAGAACAACAAGAACAACAAGAAAACCAATTACCTTATTTTCAAAAACCAACCATTCATCTTTTAGCAACACCACCTCATCATTCTGAAGATGATCGAGAATGGGTTGAAGGTCAAAGACAGTTGCTTGATGAGACACTGCATCATTTCAGAGTTGGTGCAAGAGTTGTCAAAGCGACGCAAGGACCATCTGTGACACAATTTGAAGTCCAACCTGATCCAGGTGTTAAGGTAAATAAGATTACTAATTTGAGTGATGATATTAAGCTGAGTCTTTCTGCAAGAGACATACGAATTGAAGCACCAATACCAGGAAAGAACACAATTGGTATTGAAGTACCTAATAGAGTAAGTAAACCAGTTTTAATTAAAGAGATTATTCGACATCCGTCTTTTATCCAAAATAGTTCTCCATTGACGGTAGCGCTTGGTCTTGATATTTCTGGACAGCCTGTCGTATTGGACCTTCAGAAAATGCCACACGGATTAATTGCTGGTGCAACAGGTTCTGGTAAGAGCGTCTGCGTGAATTCCATTATTGTCAGCTTGCTTTATAAAAGCACTCCAGATGAAGTTAAATTGTTATTAATCGATCCAAAGATGGTGGAATTAACGCCATATAATCATATTCCACACCTTGTCAGTCCTGTCATCACAGATGTAAAGGCTGCAACTGCTGCCTTGAAATGGGCAGTTGAAGAAATGGAAAGAAGATATTCATTATTTGTTCATGCTGGAGTAAGAGACATTGGAAGATATAATGAAATTGCTAAACAACATAATCAGGAGCAACTGCCATACATGGTAATTATTATTGATGAGTTGGCAGACTTGATGATGGTAGCACCAAGTGATGTGGAAGAAGCAATTTGTCGAATTGCCCAAAAAGCAAGAGCATGTGGCATGCATTTATTAATTGCTACACAACGTCCTTCTGTTGATGTAATTACAGGTCTAATTAAAGCAAATATTCCAACGAGAATCGCTTTTTCCGTTTCTTCTCAAGTTGATTCCAGGACAATAATTGATATCGGGGGTGCAGAGAGACTTCTTGGAAGAGGGGATATGCTTCTTTTAGAAAATGGGGCACCAAAACCAATCAGGGTACAAGGAAACTTCGTATCGGACGATGAAATTGAAAAGACTGTTTCACATGTTAGAAGTGAACAAAAACCAACATATCTTTTTGAACAAGCTGAATTGTTAAAGGAAGCGAACATTCAGGAAGAGGATGAATTGTTCTACGATGCATGCCAATTCGTCATTGAACAAAATGTCGCATCTACTTCCAGCTTGCAAAGAAAGTTTAGAATTGGATATAATCGTGCAGCCCGGCTAATGGAATTGATGGAGGAGCACGGAGTCATTTCCGGTCCAAAAGGAAGTAAACCTAGAGATGTATTAGTAACAGATGAAGAGTTAAGTGAGATGCAAGATTCTGACTATTGAATTCTTATTGCAGGAAATGTTGTAAATGGATAGAAAGTTCTATTATTATAAATAATAGATAGCATTACGAGTTTGCATATCAGAGAAAAGACAGTAACTCGAAAACAGGGTCGTAAGGAGCTTTAAATAGGATGAAGGAAATTGAACTGAAGCTACAAGGAAAAATAAAAAGATTAACTAACCGGACCTTCAAGTTTGATGAACGTGTGAAGGAAGGATGGTTTTCTGCCGTCTATTTTTTAAAAACAAGAGAAATTGTAAAAGAATTTAAACCTGATAATATAGTTACCATGCAATTTTTTCAAAAAGATCATGCCGTGTTGTGTGGAACTGACGAAGTAATTGCTTTAATTAAAACCTTTGCTGAAGATCCAGAATCACTAGAAATCTACTCGTTGAAAGATGGAGATAAAGTAGCACCCTTCGAAACAGTACTGACCATAACAGGACCTTATCAACATTTTGGTTATCTGGAGGGAGTAATTGATGGTATTCTGGCCAGAAGAACGTCAGTGGCTACGAATGTCTATAATGTGGTCAAAGCTGCAGGTCAAAAACCAGTTATTTTTATGGGGGACCGTGATGATCATTACACTCAACAGGCAGGCGACGGATATGCGGCACATATCGGAGGATCTACCGCACAAGCGACTCATGCAATGAACGAGTGGTGGGGAAAAAAAGGAATGGGCACGATGCCACACGCCCTTATCCAATTGTTTAATGGAGACGTTTTAGAAGCATCCAAAGCATATCATGCTAAATTTCCAGAAGACGATCTATTAGTTCTTGTCGATTACAACAATGATGTCATCACAGATGCATTGCGTGTTGCAAGAGAATTTGGAAGTAAGTTGAAAGGGGTGCGAATTGACACTTCCCGAACTATGATTGATCAGTATTTCATCAGAAATTCTGATGTACTTGGAACCTTTGATCCACGTGGGGTTAATGCACCGCTTGTATTTGCTCTCCGAGAAGCCTTGGATAATGAAGGGTTTCATCACGTGAAAATTGTAGTGAGTGGGGGATTCAGCGAACAACGTATTAGAGAATTTGAAGAACTGAAAGTACCAGTTGACATTTATGGTGTAGGTGGCAGTCTGTTGAAAATCCACATCGGCTTCACTGGTGACAATGTGGTACTTAATGGGGAACCCCAAGCAAAAGCAGGGAGAAAGTATCGATTTAATGAACGCCTTGAAAAAGTGGATTAATGTATATACATTATAGAAAAATGGAGAAACTGGTAGAAAACAGATTCTATCAGTTTTTCTTTGCAGGTGGAGCAATTGAGGAAATAATGCTATAATGGGTCGGTGCATCAAAGAGTCATATGTACATAAAGGTTTCCCCATCATTCTTTTCGGGAATTAGCACTTTTAGACGCTTATCATATAATGGAATATCAATAATGATAAAGCGATGTCTGACACAAAAAAACAATCAAACTATTCAGCTATAAATTGTGAGCTGGATGATTCAGAGATAAATGTTGGAGGTTTTTTCATGACCATTTATCATTTCGTCGGTATAAAAGGTTCAGGAATGAGCGCACTTGCAGGCATATTAGATGATATGCACTTCCAAGTACAGGGCTCAGATATCGAGAAAAGATTTTTTACACAAATAGGTTTAGAAGAAAAAGGCATTACTATTCTTCCGTTTAATAAAGAGAATATTCAAGATAACATGACTGTCATTGCAGGTAATGCCTTCCCTGATACTCATGAGGAGATTGTCGCAGCAACAGAGATGAATCTCCCTGTTATTCGTTATCCACAATTTCTTGGGCAATTCATGGAAAAATATACTAGCGTTGCTGTTACTGGTGCACATGGTAAAACATCGACTACAGGCTTGTTATCACATGTAATCCAAGGCGCAAAACCGACATCATATTTGATCGGTGATGGTACTGGTAAAGGAATAGAAGGAAGCGAGTATTTCGTTTTTGAAGCTTGTGAGTATAAGCGTCATTTCTTGTCCTATTTTCCCGATTACACCATCATGACAAATATTGATTTTGACCATCCTGATTACTTCGGAAGCATAGATGATGTATTCTCCGCTTTTCAAGAGATGGCTTTACAGGTGAAAAAAGGAATCATAGCTTGTGGTGATGATGAATATTTGCAAAAAATCCAAGCAAAAGTTCCAGTGATTTATTACGGATTTGGTGAAGAGAATGATTTTCAAGCACGCCATGTTGAAAAATCTACAGTAGGCACAACATTTGATGTATTTGTTCGAAATAACTATTATGCAACCTTTAAAATAAATGGTTATGGTGATCACAACATCATGAACTCGCTTGCAGTGATTGCATTATGTCATTATGAAGAGATTCCTGTTGAAGTTATTCAACAACAGTTATTATCTTTTGAAGGTGTGAAACGTCGCTTCTCCGAAAAAGAAGTAGACACTCAAGTATTAATAGATGATTATGCCCATCACCCGACAGAGATTAGAGCTACAATTGAGGCAGCAAATCAAAAGTATCCGGATCGGGACGTTATAGCGGTTTTTCAGCCGCATACATTCACTAGAACACAAACTTTCTTAAGTGAGTTCGCTGATAGCTTAAGTGGCGCTGACTATGTCTATCTATGTGATATTTTCGGTTCTGCCCGTGAAAACCAAGGGCAGCTAACGATCCATGACTTGTTGGAAAAAATTCCTCAAGCAGAAATTCTAACAGAAGAAGGTACACAAACGTTAGCAAAGCACCAAAACAGTGTAATTATTTTTATGGGGGCTGGAGATATAACGAAATTCCAGGAAGCCTACGAAAGATCATTACAACCTAAATTGTAAAAAAAGCCGGTCCTCTTTGGAGACCGGTTTTTTTAGTGTTGTATCGGGATGATTAATTTAAGCGTCAATCCCCTATAGATCATAAGACGATTGTCAAGAAGGGTCTCGCTCGACCGAAGCTCTTGCGTTTTGAAAGAAGAATGAGGGACTCTATAAAAAACGAAAGATATTTAGGGTGATACAGCGATTCCGTCTTTCGGACTTTAGGGCTTTCAAAACAAGGGAAGGACTGTATAAATAATCAGATATTCGCTAAACAAACAAAAAGAACCGGATTTGTTATCCCGGTTCTTTTTGTTTATTTTAAGTTTTCTGGGTTCAAAGCTTCTAATTCCGGTACAACAAACTTTCCATCTTTTCTAATTAATACATCATCAAAATAAATTTCTCCACCACCGTATTCAGGACGTTGGATATTTACCATATCCCAATGAATATCAGAATTGTTTCCGTTCCAGGTATCTTCATACGCCTGTCCAGGAGTGAAGTGGAAACTGCCATCAATCTTTTCATCGAATAAAATATCCTGCATTGGATGCTGAATATATGGGTTTACGCCGATAGCAAATTCACCAATATAGCGCGCTCCTTCATCTGTATCAAAAATCTTGTTGATACGTTCAGTATCATTTGCACTTGCTTCCACAATTTTTCCGTCTCGGAATGTTAATGTAACATTCTCAAATGTGAATCCTTGGTATGGGGATGGCGTATTATATGTAAGCGTACCATTCACGGAATCTTTTACTGGTGCCGTATATACTTCCCCATCAGGAATATTCATTTCCCCTGCACATTTCACTGCTGGGATATCTTTAATGGAGAATGTTAAATCTGTCCCTTTTCCGGTAATACGAACTTTATCAGTTCTGTTCATTAATTCAACCAATGCATCCATTGCATTACTCATTTTCCCGTAATCAAGGTTACATACGTCAAAATAGAAATTTTCAAATCCTTCTGTACTCATTTTTGCAAGCTGTGCCATAGATGCGTTTGGATAGCGAAGTACAACCCATTTGGTTTTTGGAACTCGAATATCTCGGTGTACTTTCTTTCCTACCGTACTACCTTGAATTTTTTGTTTAACATCTGGTACATCAGATAGCTCATTTATGTTATCACCGGAGCGTAGTCCAATATAGGCATCCATATTGCTCATAACATTTGCTTCAAAATCAGCTTTCATGTTATATTGGTCTTCCTCGGCACCAAGAAGAAGCGCACGGTCAACTTGGACATCTTTTAAGGATACGAACGGATGGCCACCTGCTTTATAAGCTTCTTCTACAAGTGCGATAACAAGCTCTTTTTGCAATCCGAAATTTTCAATTAAAACTTTCTCTCCTTTTTGAAGACGAACGGAGTAATTGATTAAGTTTTTTGCCAATGTTTGAATTCGAGGATCTTTCATTGATTACTTCCCCCTAGTTGAATGGTTTATGTACATCTTTTATTGTAACCGATATTGAACAGTTTGTTTAATTTTTACGTGAGATATTTTTTCAAAAAATCTTTTTAATCTAGAAGGTATTTTATTATTGTCCTAGAATAAAAAAGGGGAAGAGATGTTTAAACTGTAACAAGATGGGTAAAGAAGTAGTATGTCACGGAACAGCAGGAGGTGTCACATTTTGGTTGAGTTGCTTTATGTTAGTGCTATTATTGTTGCTATTGCTTTTTTAATATTAGTTATATTTGTATCTAAAACTCTCCGATCTGTCCAGGGGACCTTAGATCAGGTTGCCGGCACTTTAGGAAGCATTGAAAAGCAGATGCAAGGAATCACATCCGAGACAGAGCAGATTTTACATAAGACCAATGTATTAATGGATGACATTCAAGATAAGTCACAGCAACTTAATACAGTGGTCACTGCTGTGAAGGATGTTGGGACCTCAAT
The DNA here is from genome assembly GCF_917563925.1 of Sutcliffiella rhizosphaerae. Lineage (GTDB taxonomy): Bacteria > Bacillota > Bacilli > Bacillales > Bacillaceae_I > Sutcliffiella_A > Sutcliffiella_A rhizosphaerae. The sequence continues at coordinate 20,148 of NZ_CAKJTJ010000017.1, read as the reverse complement.
TCAAGGATTTAATCATTCCGTTTCACGTTTATCTAATAATGTTGCACAACAGCTAGACCATAACCAAGATAAAGTGTCTCAGGTAGTACAATGGTCCAATGTTGCCATGGAACTTGTGGACAAATGGAATGAAAGAAAAAAGAAAAACCAAATTAATAAAGTTTGAGGAGGAATCTGGAATGAGCAAAGAAGAAACGAACAAAGATGGCATCAATACAAAAGATTTTTTAATTGGTACATTAATTGGTGGAATTGTGGGAGCTACTACTGCGCTTTTCCTAGCTCCAAAATCAGGTAGAGAACTTCGTGAAGATATTACAGACCAAGCTAACCAACTTAAAGAAAAAACAGATAACTGGAAGGCTCAAGCTACAGAGTTTTCAAACGAACTTGCTGAGTCTGCAAAAGATAAAACAAATCAATTAACAAAAGCAATTTCTGATCAAACACAACAAGTTATGGATAAAGTAAAGCATTTGCGTGAGAATAATGGAGACGTGTCCAAAGAGCTACAAGAGCAGGTTCAAGACATTATTTCGGAAGCTGCTACTGCAATTGAATCTGGTTCTGAGGATTTAACGGATGAAGTAAAAAAAAAGCTTGAGGATACAAAGGCTGCATTAGAAGACGTTGAAAAGAAATTAACAGAAAACTAAAAACTTGAGAATAAAACGGCGAAGTGATATGATTGCTTCGCCGTTTTTATTTTAAAAAGATTTAAGTTAGTATCTAGCTCTAGCACCCACTGGTGGTCAAAAGCCAAGTCGTCTTGAACTTGTCGGGGCTAAATAAGGTGCTGGTGCTTTTCTTATCATGAATAGTAGAAAGGTGAAGAGAAAAATGGAAAAGAAAAACATTTATAGTGTGGAAGAATTTAATCAAATTGCAGAAGAGAATGCTACTTTTTTAATTTTTAAAAACAGTACGACATGCCCAATTTCACTTGCAGCATTTGAGGAATATGAAAAATTTGTAGAAGACCAAGATACTGTTCCGTGCTACTATTTGAACGTTCAGGATGCACGACCTCTTTCCAATCATATCGCAGAAAAGTATGAAATCAAACATGAATCACCACAAGCCCTTTTGTTTAAAAATGGAGAAGTGGTGTGGAATGCCTCCCATTGGAAGATAACGTATTCTTCTCTCCAAGAAAATGTTAAGTAACAAGAGCGTGCTCATCGGCACGCTCTTGATTATTTCAAGAAAGAGGAACGCCTAGCCCCTCGAGTTCAAAAGCTAAATTGTTCAAAAGGTGAAAACCAACCCTCAACAGCAGAAATTTAACATGTCGGAGCTGGACAAAGCACATGTGAGTATCTCCAGGATCCTTTCGTTTTTTATTCAACACGAAAAAAGAGGAAAACCACAATTAGTGTCCACATTCACTGCCTTTGCAACACGAAAGAAGAGAAAAACCACAATTAGTGTCCACATCCACTGCCTTTGCAACACGAAAAAAGAGAAAAACCACAATTAGTGTCCACATCCACTGCCTTTGCAACACGAAAAAAGAGAAAAACCACAATTAGTGTCCACATTCACTGCCTTTGCAACATGAAAAAAGGGAAAACCATAATTAGTGTCCACATTCACTGCCTTTGCAACACGAAAAAAGAGAAAAACCACGATTAGTGTCCACATTCACTGCCTATTGATATACTTTTTTCTCCCAATGAATATCTAATTCATCGCCATGACTGATTAGGTCGTAAAAAGATGATTCTGTTCCATTTTTCTTTAATAAAAATGAGCCAGCTCCTTGAGGTTGTTTAATCTCAACAAACCGGAAAATATCTTGAAAAATAAACGATTCCTTCCTCTTCACCATTAATTGTAGGTGATCCCCTTTAGAGAGGAGGTCCTCCTCTTTCAAGAGTATGCCATTTCGATAAAATTCCATAAGCGCTTTCTGAAGGACTACTCTCTGCCCATTATAAGTAACAGATATTTCTTGTTTCATTTCATATTGCTTGAGAATAGCAAGCATTTGTACAGTAGGAGTTTTTCCTTTTTCCCAGCTGATTTGATCGTTATGCTCGAATGTACTGGTTAAAGGAATCTGTAAACCATTTCTTTGCACTTGTAAGGAAAAGGCATTAATGACCGTTTTTTCATCATTGATTTGTAAATGAAAAGGCTCTATTTCGTTTTCTGTAAATGTAAAGGAAGTAAGAAGTAAATCCTTTATCGATACAGGGTATTGGAAGCTAACTTTATCTCGGTCATTTAATACATGATCTTCAGAAGAAACATGCTCGTTTACTAAAATGGTTGGTGCTATTTTCAACCATTCATCATTCACCTTTACTTCAAGTACTTTTGGCTTTTCATCCCCGATTATTTGGGCAATTGTAGCCGATGCGGCGACTCCATCCTTCCCTTTTTCTACTTGTATCTCATCTCCGTTATTGATTGGATCAAAACTTTGAGCGGGAAGACCATTTTTATATATCTTTGGTGATTCCCCGAAGGTTCCTGGTATTGTCATACTTTTTCCGTTTAACTCGACCATTAAGGCAAGACCTGGCTTTCCGACTAGTTTTTGAATGTTTACTCCTGCGGCCAACAGGCAGTCTCCGATAGTGAGCTTTTTTACATCAAATAATCTAACAGGTAAATCATTCACTGTAACGGATACATATTCAATCGGCTTTTGTTTTGCAGCTATGGCAATCCCTATTGGTGTAATAAATTCTGGACCTTTAATCGGAAAATCCATTGGGTAAAGCTGCTGGATGGCATCTACACCGCGAATGGCAACCCTGTTTTCAGGCAATCCCAATTTTTCTGCAAGTAGAGCAGGTAATGAGGGAGTAAGACTTCCACCCCCAACAAGCATGACGGCTTTTGGAGCGGTTCTATTGTTTTGGTTCAAGATTTCAGTTGCGATTGCAGTAGCAAGTTTATCAATATAGGAGGATATTTGTTGAACGATTTCTGACTTGCTTAAAGTTTGCTCAAACCCAAGAACATCTGTAAAGGTAATTTCCTCCTTAGAAAGCATTTCTCGTTTAGTCTGTTCGGCTTGTGGAAAATCTAGCAGAAAAGCATCGCTTAATCCTTCTGTTATTTCATCCCCAGCTACAGGCACCATTCCATAGGCAGTGACGGTACCGTCCATAGAAATTGCAATATCGGAAGTACCTGCTCCAATATCCACTAAGGCAAGGTTTAACCTGCGCATGGATGGAGGTATTAATACATTTATTGCAGCAATAGGTTCAAGTGTAAGTGCTTCTAATTGTAAATCTGACCGATGAAGAGCAGAAATTAAAGATTCCACAACTATTTTTGGCAAGAAGGTTGAAATAACCTCTACAGAAGCTTGTTCACCCTTTTGGTCTAAAAGGCTGCCAATTTCTTCTTCATCCAAGTAATATCTTAATACAGAATATCCTACACAAAAATACTGATCGGCTTGTACCGGTTCTTTTGCTTGTAAAAGCTTTCTTTGTGCTTCTTGTACAGCAGCAAGCTCTAATAAAAAGATGTCTTCCTCATTAAACAAAGCCTTTCCTTTAATGTCTTGTATGGCAAAAGCCGTTTGGGTTCTCAACGATCGTCCTGCAGCTGCTACGCAAACCTTTGTTAAAGGTCCATGAGATCTCTCTAAATATTCTTTAACATATGTAATGGCATTTGAAACTGCTTGAATGTCATGTATTTGACCGTCCAACATTGCACGTTCTTTATGTTCTTTTACGACAAAATCAAGTATACGAAATTTATCTTGCTCTTGCTCTAATAGCAGTCCTACTACGGATCTTGTCCCAATATCTAACGCGAAAATCAAATGATTCACCATCCCAATTTATTTTCATATAATACTTTATCGCTTAAAAGCTTAAAAGCGTTTAATTAATAAAGAAAAAACTCGTGACATTATGAAAAGCTTCGTTTATAATAACTAATTAATAGAAATGTACCATAACTCGGTACGGTTATAAATACGGAAAGGATGAAATGATATGAGTCATAACGAATTAGACGCCTTGCGAAAACAAGTCGAAGAATTAAACTTACAACTATTAGAAGTAATAAATAAGCGCGGGGAGCTTGTCCAAGAAATTGGAAAGCTAAAAGAAGCGCAAGGTGTGAATCGATATGACCCAGTCCGTGAGAGAAAGATGTTAGACTTAATTACGGAACATAACGATGGACCTTTCGAAACTTCTACTTTACAACATTTATTTAAAGAAATTTTTAAGGCAGGATTAGAACTGCAAAAAGATGATCATAGAAAAGCTTTATTAGTATCCAGAAAGAAAAAGCCAGAAGACACAGTTGTTGAGGTAAAAGGAGTAAAAATCGGGGATGGAAGTCAACAATTTATCATAGGACCTTGTGCGGTTGAGAGCTACGAGCAGGTTGCTCAAGTAGCCCAAGCAGCAAAAGCTCAAGGTATTAAGCTCTTACGTGGTGGGGCATTTAAACCAAGAACTTCCCCTTATGATTTCCAAGGTCTTGGACTTGAAGGCTTGAAAATCTTAAAAAAGGTCGGCGATGAGTATGACATGGCGATTATTAGTGAAATTGTTAATCCTGCCGACATTGAAGTAGCGTGTGAATATGTAGATGTCATTCAAATAGGTGCACGTAATATGCAAAACTTCGAATTATTGAAAGCTGCAGGAGCGGTAAATAAACCAGTTCTTTTAAAACGTGGACTGGCGGCAACCATTGATGAATTCATTAATGCAGCTGAATATATTATTGCTCAAGGTAATGATCAAATAATTCTTTGTGAACGAGGTATTAGAACGTATGAAAAAGCGACTAGAAATACGTTAGATATTTCTGCAGTACCAATCTTGAAAAAAGAAACACATTTGCCTGTATTCGTTGATGTGACACATTCAACAGGTAGAAGAGATCTTCTTTTACCAACTGCCAAAGCAGCACTAGCGATTGGAGCTGATGGAGTTATGGCAGAAGTACATCCAGATCCGGCTGTTGCATTGTCAGATTCCGCACAACAAATGGATATCGAAGAATTCAACGGCTTCATTACGGAGCTACGAAGTCATTACGCATTCAAAGCATAATACACTTCATGAAAGACGAGCGGAGAACGCTCGTTTTTCTTTTTGAATGGCTGTTTTCGCAAACTTTGTTGCTTTTACGAATTTTTTAGATACTTGGAATAAACGTTATCGTCGCACTCTTTTCAGCAATTTAGGCAAAGTATCAGGGAAAGTTTTTACGGAACAAAGTCAGAAACCGACTTTTTACGGTTACCAGCAACAATCATTAAGAAAAGAGCTGTTTGAAATAGGTAATATAATTGGATAAAATAGGGAAAAAGGAGCGTTAGCATTACTTATTTCATAAAAATTTCTGATTTTGTAAAAGATATGTTAAGGACCATAGTAAATTCGTTGATTGTATGTGAAGAATAACGTATGATTATTAGATAAATGCGTTATTTTGCCAGAATATATGTGTTTTCTTCCAAGACAAAAGATATCCTACATAGATGCATGAAAACTGAAGGAGAGTGTGTATTAATGAACGTAACGATTTATGATGTTGCCAGAGAAGCAAACGTCTCTATGGCAACGGTTTCCCGAGTAGTAAATGGAAACCCAAATGTAAAACCAACTACGAGAAAGAAAGTGTTGGAAGCAATTGAACGCCTTGGGTACCGACCAAATGCAGTTGCACGTGGCCTTGCCAGCAAAAAGACGACAACTGTTGGAGTAATTATTCCTGATATCTCTAATATTTTTTATGCAGAACTTGCACGAGGAATTGAAGATATAGCAACTATGTACAAGTACAACATCATTTTAAGTAATTCTGATCAGAATGTGGATAAAGAACTTCACTTATTGAATACGATGCTTGGCAAACAGGTGGATGGTATTGTGTTTATGAGCGGTAATATTACCGAGGAACTTGCTACTGAATTTGAACGGTCACCAGTTCCGATTGTATTAGCTGCCTCTCTTGAAAAGGATAATAAGGTTCCTTCTGTAACGATTGATTATGTACAAGCTGCATATGATGCTGTTACTGCACTTATTGAAAAAGGACATAAACGAGTGGGGTATGTTTCGGGACTTTTTGAAGAGCCAATCAATGGTGAAAAGAAATTAGCTGGATACAAAAAAGCTTTGGAAGAAGCAGGTTTGTCCTACGAGGAAGAAATTGTTTTAGAAGGGGATTATTCATACGATTCCGGAATTGAAGCCGTTGAGAAACTAATTAGTTTAGAAGACAGACCAACAGCGATATTTGTTGGCACAGACGAAATGGCACTCGGCGTTATTCATGGTGCACAGGATAATGGACTAAACATTCCAGAAGATATTGAAGTAATTGGATTTGATAATACCCGCCTGGCAACAATGGTCCGTCCACAGCTTTCGACTGTAGTTCAACCAATGTATGATATCGGTGCGGTGGCAATGAGGCTTTTGACTAAATACATGAATAAAGAAAAAGTTGAAGATCATACAGTTGTACTACCACATAGAATTGAATTTAGACGCTCTACAAAGTAAATACGTTATGATAGTAAAAGAGGACAAATTTTTAATGAATTTTGTCCTCTTTTTTACGTTCTCTCTTAGCCTAATTGTGAGTCTCCATTTTGCAAATGACTAATCGGATAAAGGGCTTTTAATAATATCTGCTTGTTCTTTTCGGTAATTTCCTGTTTTCTTGGGATGGGGCTGTATAAATCTTGAGTATCTTCCCATGTCAGTGGAAGCTCTACAGGGGCAAGATCCTTCCATTTATCGATCCAATTGCTTGGTAATTTACCTTGCCCAGTATTCTTTTCCATCATTTCCAACCAAATGTGGGACCAGGCTCTTGGTACCACTCGCCAAATATCATAGCCACCCCCACCAACGGCAATCCACCTGCCATTGCAATATTGATGAGCTATTTTATGGGCTAACCTAGGGATTTCCCGAAAAGCCTTCATAGAAGTTGATAGATGTGTGAGTGGATCGTAAAAATGGGCATCTGCACCGTTCTGGGTAAGGATGACATCAGGTTTAAAAAAGGCAGCTACTGCAGTCAGTGACTGCTCATACACTTCAAGAAAGGATTCATCTTCGGTAAAGGCATCAATTGGGATATTAAAGGAATACCCATAGCCTTCACCCTGTCCCCGTTCATTAATATTGCCAGTCCCAGGGAATAAATATCTCCCAGTTTCATGAATGGATAATGTGCAAACATCAGGATCCTCATAAAACGCCCATTGTACACCATCTCCATGATGGGCATCTGTATCCACATACAAGACACGTGCTTTATATTTTTCTTGTAAGTATTTGATTGCTACCGCTGTATCATTATAAACACAAAAACCGGAAGCTTTCCCTCTAAAGCCGTGATGAAGACCTCCTCCCAAGTTTAAAGCATGTTCCACTTTACCGCTCATCACCTGGTCTACCGCTGTTAGTGTTCCGCCAACAAGCAATGCACTTGCCTCATGCATACTTTGAAAAATAGGGGTGTCTTCCGTCCCAAGCCCGTAATTGCTCATTTTTTCTTTAGGCAAGAGTCCCTGTCCTGCTTGTTTTACAGCCTCTATATAACGTATATCGTGGATGAGCGCCAATTCTTCATCAGTTGCTGTCCTTGGAGCGACAATATTTTCTAAAGGAAGTTGTCCGCTACTTTGTAAAAGGTCGTAGGTAAGTTTTACTCTCAGTTGGTTAAATGGATGATTCTCACTAAACTTATATGTTTGAAAATCATCCGAGTAAATAAATGCTGCCTTGTTCATGAGGTAACACCAGGCAAGTTTGGCCATAATACTTCATAGCCTTCGTTTTTTATATCTTTAATGACTGCAGTTGGATTCATGGTTTGTACACGGAAAACTAAGATTTTATATTTTTCATCCTGATGGGGATTAACCAATACACTGAGAATGTTTAAATTTCGCTTACTTAAAATAGATGTCACTTCTGCTAATTTTCCAGTAATATTTTCAACTTTCACCTCAAATTGTGATGCTGGTAAATTCGCACCGGTCAACTGAACGAAAGTATAAAGTAAATCTGTTGCTGTAACAATCCCTACTAGTTTAGAATCTTGAATGATAGGCAGACAGCCAATTCGGTAATCAAAAAGCGTAGCTGCCACATCTTCCACAAAATCAAGAGGATGACCTGTTAATACATTGGTTTTCATTACTTTGGATAATGGCTGCTGTAAATCATCCCGCATCTTGTTGCCGTGAAGTGCTGCCTGAAGACCATTTCGAACGTCCCTATCACTTACAATACCAGCTAGCTGTTGCGTATCAGTGATTATCGGGATATGTCGAATCCCGTTTTTCTCCATCAATAGAAGTGCCTGTTCAACAGTATCAGTGGGAAGTAGTGTATGAACGTTCTTCTTCATAATTCTTTCCACAATCATTACCATTCCTCCTCTTTAAACAAACAAGCTTGTGCTACTACATTCTATGCTAGTACATGAAACGGTTGTGAAAGCGTAGTTGATCGAATTTTTGAATCGATTCAGCTTTTACATTTTTTCCAATTCGGGCCATCAAACAGTTTGCTGGATGAGAACTAATCTCGGGATCATCAGTTGCATAATATTCTAGTCCACCTGCATTCATCATTTTCTCCATCACTTTGCGATATTCCCAAACATTTAATCCAGTTCCTTTAAGATCCCAATGCCAATAATATTCCGTTGTAATGACAATATAGTTTTCCATCATTTCATCCATCATGGAAACTTGCAGGAGGGATTTTCCGACAGAGCTACCTCTAGCTTCTGGTACCACCTCAATGGCACCTAGTTCAATAAGGTTCTCCATTTTCCCTTCTGACCACCTTTCCATTGGATCAGGGTACAAATAAGTAACATATCCGACAATGGTATCTTGTGTTCTGGCAATAATAATTCTACCTTCGGGAAGTTGTGCGATTTCAAGTAAAGCTTTACGTTGCTGCTCTGGTGGCCTGAAGGCAATAAGGTCTTTATGAAATTCAAAGCCTGCTAAATTCGCAGCAGTAACAGGTCCTTCAATTATAAGACGATCGTTTCTCGTCTTAATCTCTTTTGCATTATACGTTTTTCTATGTTCCATCTAAGTATCCACCTACTTTTACCTAATAAAACGCTTACAAAACTTTTCATTACTAGTTTACTAGAAAACAGAAAATTATTCATGTAATCCTAGCAATTTTTAAAAAATTGAGAAAAATACTTATCTGTACTATAATAGAGGTGTAGAAAATACATAAGGGGTGTTTGTGGATGAAAGTGGAAGCGTTACCAGTAACGAAGGGGAACTACAATCTAGAAGACTATGAACAAACCTACCATAATTTTGATTGGACAGAAGTAGAAAAAAATTTCAGTTTTGCCAATTCTGGAAGAGTAAATGTGGCCTATGAAGCAATCGACCGCCACGCGGAGAATTCACGCAAAAATAAAGTTGCTTTATACTATCGTGATTCAGAACGTAATGAAAAATATACATTTAAGGAAATGAAAGAGTTTTCCAACAAGGCGGGAAATATTCTAAAACAAACATGTGATGTGGAAAAAGGGGAACGCGTCTTTATTTTTATGCCCCGTTCACCAGAACTATATTTTGCTGTACTTGGTGCAATAAAACTTGGAGCGATTGTTGGCCCATTATTTGAAGCATTTATGGAAGGTGCAGTAAAAGACAGGTTGGAAGATAGTCAAGCAAAGGTAATTATTACAACACCGGAATTGCTAAAGCGTATTCCATTGGAAGATCTTCCAGCATTGAAGCATGTCGTTCTTGTGGGAGAAGATGTGGAAGAGGACGGACCATTTATTGATTTTAATTCCCGATTGAAAGATGCGAGTAAAAAGCTGGATATAGAATGGGTGGAAAAAACAGACGGACTAATTCTTCATTATACTAGTGGTTCAACTGGAAAGCCGAAAGGAGTGCTTCATGTTCATAACGCAATGATACAACATTATCAAACTGCAAAATGGGTACTCGACCTTACAGATGATGATGTATATTGGTGTACGGCGGATCCAGGATGGGTTACAGGTACTGCATACGGTATTTTTGGTCCTTGGCTTGTTGGTGCATCCAATGTTATTGTTGGGGGCCGCTTCAGCCCAGAAGCTTGGTATGAAACAATTGAGGATTTTGGAGTATCTGTTTGGTACAGTGCACCAACCGCATTCAGAATGCTGATGGGTGCTGGTGATGAAGTGGTGAAAAAGTATGACTTATCTTCATTGCGCCACATTTTAAGCGTTGGGGAGCCTTTAAATCCTGAAGTTATTCGATGGGGAGTAAAAGTGTTTACTCTTAGAATTCATGATACATGGTGGATGACTGAAACAGGAGCACAGTTAATTTGTAACTACCCTTGTATGGAAATTAAGCCTGGTTCTATGGGGAAACCAATTCCTGGTGTGGAAGCAGCGATCGTTGATGATCAAGGAAATGAAGTGCCACCTTATCGTATGGGGAATCTTGCTATCAAAAAAGGCTGGCCATCTATGATGCATACAATCTGGAACAATAAAGAAAAGTACGAATCCTATTTCATGCCTGGTGACTGGTATGTATCTGGTGACTCTGCTTATATGGATGAAGATGGCTATTTCTGGTTCCAGGGACGTATAGATGATGTCATTATGACATCTGGAGAAAGAGTCGGTCCTTTTGAAGTGGAAAGTAAGCTAGTCGAGCATCCTGCTGTCGCAGAAGCGGGAGTAATAGGAAAGCCTGATCCAGTCCGCGGAGAGATCATTAAAGCTTTTGTCGCACTCCGTGATGGGCACAAAGCAAGTGATGAATTGAAAGATGAAATACGTCAATTTGTAAAACGAGGACTTGCAGCACATGCCGCTCCACGTGAAATAGAGTTTCGTGATAAACTTCCGAAAACACGCAGTGGCAAAATTATGCGCCGTGTCTTGAAAGCCTGGGAGCTTGACCTCCCAACAGGTGATCTTTCTACAATGGAAGACTAATATAAATATGGAACAACCTGCTATCTTTGTGTAGCAGGTTGTTTTTATGTGCGCCCGGCATGGGTGCAATCTATAGGGTGCAAGCCCGAACTGTGAAGACAGAAGTAACAGTTAGCTTAACGCAAGGGTGTCCATGGCGACGTGGAATCTGAAGGAAGCGGGCGGCAAACTTCCGGTCTGAGGAACACGAACTTCATAGGAGGCTAGGTATCATTGGATGAGTGGATAAGAAGACGACTCCGAATGATTGTATGGAAAGAATGGAAACACCCGAGAACCATAGTGAGAAAGCTAAAAGGGTTAGGTGTCCATCCGTCAAAAGCATATGAATGGGGAAATTCAAGGAAGAAATACTGGAGAATAGCCCCAGCAGTCCAATCCTACACAAAACCCTTGGGAACTCCTATTGGAGTTCCCAAGGGCTCAAAAGTCTATATGCAAGATATGAAAGTTTACGTCAACTTTAATTGAATCGCCGTATACCGAACGGTACGTACGGTGGTGTGAGAGGTCGGGGGTTAGTCACCCCCTCCTACTCGATTTCTATAAAAAGAGGCTGGGACAAAAGTATTTTAGCTAAAGAAAAATCCGAACTACAATTCATGATTCTATGATTAGAATGTTGAATTAGTTCGGATTTTTACTATTAAAGGGCTTTCTTAACCAAAATTATTCGTCTTTAGCGTTGGACATTATAGTTATGTCCCAGCCTCTTTTACTTAAGATGGTTTAATCGTCTCCGTCATCTCCGCTGTCATCAGGTGGGGGATCAGTAGAGTTATCACCGCCGCTGTTGCCGCCGCCGTTGTTGCCACCGCCACTGTTGCCGCCGCCGCTGTTGCCACCACCACTGTTGCCATTAGAAGGTGGCTTGTTTTCAGGTTTTGTCTCTTTCTTTTCTTCTTCTTTTTTATCAGGATCTCCACGCTTGACAGTGTTGGAAGCAGAAGATTCTTTTCCGCTCGCATTGACCGCTGTTACATAAAAAAGTCCAGTGTCCTGGGATATTTTTGAGTTCAAATCATCGCCAGCCTGCACAGAAGCAATTTTTCTGGCTGAGCTTGAACTATTTTGTTTAAAGTAAACGTAATATCCAATGACATCTTTTTCAGAGCTTCCTGACCAAGATAATGTATTTCCAGATAGGCTGACTCCACCGACTTGTTTTGGAGCTGAGTTGTTTGTTGGCAGTGGATCTTTAGATAGGACGGTCAGCCCTTTAAAAACATCCTTGTTATCCATATATTTAGCTAGTTCTTCAATACTTCCAATTTGCAATTTCTTTAAGAAATCTGGCTTTAGCATAGGACCTTCCTTAACAAATTCAGAAGGTGTAGAGCTTAGTGGAGCATATGCAACATCACCAATTTGTACATACTTTCCAGTTGTTAAACTATCGTCAGTCTTGGTTGGTGCAAATTTTGCATTGAAAAGATCATCCCCAACTAATCCTGCTTTTTGACATAATTCTGATGGAAGCAGACCTGATAATTTACAATAGCTTCTTCGGACAATTCCACCAGGCATTTGGAATTGTTCAGAGGTACTGACTTTATCAGGGTTAGTGGAGTAAGCTCCATTTAATAATTGTGCCCAAAGCATTTGACTGCGTTGAGTTGGAGTATATCCACTAATTTTTTCTAATACATACCGCTCATCATAGCCAAGCCATAATCCGAATGTTACTTTCGGATTTGAACCCATCATCCAAACATCATGTGTGTCCTGAGTTGTACCAGTTTTACCAGCCCAATCAGCAGAAAACTGTAGGTTATTTCGAGCAGGGATGGCAGTACCTCTTCTAAATGTATCACGCATCGTATCAATCATTAAATAAGCAGTTTGCGGAGAATAAATTTCAACAGGCTCCACGTTATGCTCATAAATCACTTCTCCGTCTTTCGTTGTGATGCTTTCAATTAAATAAGGTTCAACATAATTACCACCATTTGCAAATGTTACGTAGCCAGCGGTATTTTCTTCTACACTTACCCCAACTGCTGGAGAACCAAGTACAGCTGAAATATTGCCAGCATCCTGTTGTGTAAGTTCTTTAAAATTTTGCTTAAATAAGAAATCCATTGGTCTTTGTGGAAGGATTTCCATGTAACCACGAATGGCAGATAAGTTATGTGATAAAGCTACTGATTCCCTAGCTGTTACTAGCCCGTTAAACTGATTGTTCCAGTTATTTGGAGTCCACGTTTGTCCTCCAGCACGGACTGTTAAAGGTGTATCCGCAAGGATACTTCCAGGTTGAAGCGTTCCTAACTCATAAGCTGGTGCATACCCAAGCAATGGTTTCATAGTAGAACCGTTATGTCGCCACGTATTGGTAGCAAAGTTTAGGTCACTTATTTTAAAATCACGACCACCTACAAAACTGATAATGGCACCGGTTTGGTTATCCAATAATATGGCACCGACTTGTTCGGCATTTCTCCTGACGAGTTCACCAGTCTCTTGATCAACTTGTTCTTCATTTTTATAGGCAACGGTTCGATCGAAGTAAGGAAATTCTTCTGTTATTTCTCTCATCTTCGTGTAAATGTCTTTGTCGAGAGTAGTTTTTATAATGTAGCCTTTTTGCCTTAATGCAGTATCAGCTAATTGTATATATTCTCTATACAACTCTTCGTTAGATTCTAATTCTTCTTTTTCATAACCATCGTTTAAAGCTAATTGCTCGGCAATAATTTTTTGAGCACGATTTTCAATTTCAAAGGCAACATACGGATAATCATCAATTGCACTATTTGTTGGTGAAGTTAAATCCTTATTAATATCATAAGCAAGAGCATCCTCATATTGCTTTTGATCAATGTGGCCCATTGAATACATTCTGCTAAGAACATACCTCATTCTTTGGAGCCCAGGCTCTAACCCATCAGAGTCTTTCACTTCGGCCGTTCTTGTGAACGGAGTATAGGCAAATGGGCTTTGAGGTAACCCAGCAATAAACGCAGCTTGTGGAATGGATAATTCACTAATATCTACCCCAAAAATGCCTTCCGCTGCCGTTTTTGCTCCGGCAATATTTCGACCATTAGCATCTCGACCAAATGGAGATACATTTAGGTATGCTTCTAAGATTTCTTCTTTAGAGAAATAGTTCTCCAACCTAAGTGCAAGAAGAATTTCCTTTGCTTTCCGATCAAAGGATACTTCATCTGTTAAGACTTGGTTTTTTATGAGCTGTTGCGTTAAGGTACTACCACCTGTCTGGTTAGTTGAGTTAGTTACTTCCTGCACAATTGCACGTACAATTGCTTTTGGTACAACACCTTCATGCTCATAAAAGTACTCATCCTCTGTTGAAACAAGCGCATTGATTAAATGTTTTGATACTTGATCCAAAGAGACTTCTTCCCGCAATAAGTCTGCGCGGTACTTTCCTAAATAGACATCATCTGCAAAATACATTTCTGTAGATTCTTCGTAGTTGTAAATGTTTTGTCTCATATCATCATAAGAGCGAATCGGTTCTTCCCTGACAAGGGCCGCAAAATATCCAGCACCTGCGCCACCCGCAAAGGAGACTCCTATCAATCCGATAACGAGAAAAATTAATATTAAGTTCCACATTACTAAGTATGTAATGTTGGCTCCTTTTTTCGTGCTTTTATTTACAAAAAAACGAAAAAAAGACTGCGATTTTTCTTTGAACTTGTCGTAGTTTGACATAATTTATCTACCCCCCGGCAAATCAATCTAATTATAGCATATTGAGGTTTTATAGCGATAATTTTTTTTACTCTTCCAAAATTTTCATGGTTAAATAATTGACAACAGGGTTTGATTTATGGTAAAAAGACTTTATATTTATTACATCATTTATAGTCTGCGCAAAGACAGGAATAAGTAGTACGCTTAGGCACGTTTTCAGAGAGCTGATGGACGGTGAAAATCAGCACACCTATTTGTATGAATTACCTCCTCGAGCATCTTTTGGGAACGGCTAGGGCTTAGTAGCAAAAGACGGTTTTGACCGTTATGGAAATGAAGTGGGAAAGCAAAAGTTTGCTTTTCAATTAGGGTGGTACCGCGTATAAACTCGTCCCTTCTTTTATGGAAGGGATGGGTTTTTTTTTGTATTTTGTTAAAAGGAGAATGAATCATGAATCTATTAGAAGATTTACAATTTAGAGGATTAATTAATCAAGTGACAGATGAGGAAGGGTTGCAAAAGCTCTTAAGTGAAGAAAAAATAAAACTGTACTCAGGTTTTGATCCAACTGGTGACAGCCTGCATATTGGGCACTTACTACCGATTTTAACACTTGTACGCTTTCAGCAATCCGGTCATCATCCTATTGCGCTAGTAGGAGGAGCAACTGGTCTAATTGGCGATCCAAGTGGAAAAAAGGCAGAACGTACGCTTAATACAGAAGATATTGTCGTGGAATGGTCCAACCGTATTAAAGACCAGCTTTCTAGATTTTTGGATTTTGAGGCAACTGTAAACCCTGCAACCATTGCAAACAATCATGACTGGATTGGGGAAATGAATGTTATTAGCTTCCTTCGTGATGTTGGTAAAAACTTTGGAATAAACTATATGCTTGCCAAAGATTCCGTTCAATCCCGTATCGAATCGGGTATTTCTTACACAGAATTTAGCTACATGATATTACAATCATTAGATTTCCTTCATCTTTACAAAGAACAAAAGTGTAAACTCCAAATTGGAGGAAGTGACCAATGGGGGAATATAACGGCTGGACTTGAACTTATACGGAAATCGGAAGAAAACTCGAAAGCTTTCGGATTGACTATCCCTCTTGTTACAAAAGCGGATGGTACAAAGTTCGGTAAAACAGAAGGTGGAGCTGTATGGTTAGACCGTGAAAAAACATCTCCATACGAATTCTATCAGTTCTGGATTAACACAGACGACCGTGACGTTGTAAAATACCTAAAATACTTCACATTCTTGTCTCACGAAGAGATAGTATCATTAGAAAACGAGTTGCAAGAAGCACCTGAAAAGCGTTCAGCTCACAAACGTCTTGCAGAGGAAGTGACAAAACTCGTCCATGGTGAGGCTGCACTTGATCAAGCTATTCGAATTTCGAAAGCATTATTTAGTGGATCCATTTCCGAATTAACAGCTGAAGAAATTAAACAAGGCTTTGCTGACGTGCCATCTTTTACTGTGGAAAATGAAGATCAACTTGCATTAGTTGAATTGTTGGTGGCGAGCAAAATTGCCCCTTCTAAACGTCAAGCTCGTGAAGACATTACAAATGGAGCCATCTCCATCAATGGAGAAAAAGTCCAAGATTTAACGTATGTACTTAGTGCAAGTGACCGTATTGAAGGACAATTTACAGTAGTAAGAAGAGGGAAAAAGAAATACTTCCTAATTAAATATTAAGGTTTTTTGAAGAGAGGTGGATGTGTGGTCTGCCTCTTTTATATTTTAAATAGGGGGGATATAGGAAAAGTTCAGGCCGTGGATGTTGTACGGAAACTTTTTGCGAGAATACCAAAAAAAGACCTCTCAAAATTGAGAAGTCTAATTTCTTATTACCAACCACCGTAGCCGCCACCGTAGCCGCCGCCACAGCCGCCGCCATAACCACCGCCGTATGATCCGCCTACGAAGGAAGCACCAACGATAATCAACAAAATAAATAATACAACAACAAAAGCAAATCCGCCTTTATTGCCATCTCTATGCCCATCGCTCATATTTACACCACCTTTAGTTCAGGTGATTTATCATATGTCTATATTAGGTGATGGTAAGGGACAAATGTGTAGATAGGATAAAAAGGGCAGTTTAAAGAAATAATGTTTTTAAATCAAGCGAGATGTTTAATAAATCCAATTTATACAATAAACTTCGTAAACCATGCAATATATTTAGCTCCCCATAAGAATAGGAGTTGAGCAAGTACGGTGCCTAATAATCTAGAAGTAACCATCATTAACGAAATACTTTTTAGTTTATTATAACTTCCTCTTTGATTAACAACATCGTCAGCAAGTACAGATATTTTCGGATCAATAAATATAACTAAGAGAATGGTTGCTATTCCATTTATTAAACCAGATGACATTATTGCGGTAGTTTTATGTTCAGGAGCTAATAATGATGCATATAGAGCAGACAAGACTCCTATAGTATATATGGCAGTAATGATCATATTTGCACAAAATAATTTTATTGGTATATCCGATAATCTAGTATCTTTCAAATAAGAAAATTTTGGAAGGCTGAAATGTGTAATACCTCGCCTTATATAACCTAACGAAAAGATTCTAGCCATTAAAGAAGGGACAGAGCCTTTTTCCTGGGACAAATGAATGATTGCTCTGGAGAATAAAGCAACAAAAGTAGGGAGTAAAATAATGCCGAAAAAAGTACCTACCGTTGATGCGCCTATAAGTAGTCGATATTGAGCCTCAACAAATTCCAATGTATTCTCTTTTGGAGCGGTATCAATCAAACTAGCAGTAAATGGTTGCTGCATCATATTAGCGAGCCTTGAAACGATAACCATTATATTAAAGAGTGATAATGCGGAAGCTATCATTTTTACTCTTGCACCTGATAGCCTCACAGCGTATGCAAGTGTTTCTATCGAATGAATAATAAAAATAAACAAAGCTATGAATAGTAATTTTTCTGTTATAAATTCCATTAAGCATCCTTCAATTCATAAAATACTTTATCCTAATTTTACAACACTTTAAATTTTTGTTAGTAGTAGTTCTAGTTTTGCTTCTAGTGGAAATTGATCAATATTTTTAACATGCATGATGATGCTGAATGAAAATCTACCTATTATGTTTGTATTCCGAAGCTAATAGAACACTTTGAGACATTTGAAATGATAATTAGGTTAGGAGGATGGTGTTTACTATCGGATTCAAGCGAAAATACGCATATTGAGTGTAAATGAAAATAATTTGGCGATAACTTCCATAATCAAGCGATTCATAAAGCATCAAGAAATTACTTTATGAAATCAAATACTTACGTTCTAAGTTACTCTTATTTTCATAAATCCAAAGAAACATTTCTTTATTAGATTTAAATATATCCTTATTTTTTGAAAAGTAAGCCATAAATACACTTTGAATACAAAGCATCACATACCAAATGCCCCTTTTTTCAATCATCGATAATGAGTTATGCTGATTATAGTTTGCTATTAAATCTCCAACAAAAGATAACCAGTTTAATCTTTGCGTCTCATTTGAAAAAACTTCACTTAATATACTTGTTGAACAATAACATATATCAAAAATATTAACATTGACTTCTGCTAAGTCAAAATCAATTAAACCTACTAGGGTATCATCTTTAATAACAATATTATGAATATGCGCATCTCTATGTATCACTTGTTTTGGTAGAGTACTTAATACTGCTTTTATATCTTCTTTTAACTGTTGATAAATTGTAATTAAATGTTCGGATGCATCTACTTTGACAATTTCATCGACTGCGAAACTGTACACTGATAAGAATATATCATTATTGGGAAACTCATTGGAAAAACGAATAGTTTTCATTGCTTGATTTAAATGAGCAATTGTTTCACCAAGTAATTTAGGTACGGAAGGGTTCAGTAAACTCTCTTCTGCATGAAAGGTTAAGCCTTCAAGATAATTGTATATACAGTAGTTTTTGTTTTTATAACATACTGTGTATTCACCAGAATCATTCATGATAGGAGTTTGAGTGTGTATGAAATGATATTGAAGATGTTTAAGTAATTTGATTTCACGTTTTATTTGTTCTAGAGTTCCTTTCTCTTTTAGGATGAATTTATCCTCACCACTCGTAATAATGAGGATTGCTCGTTCAGAAAGCGTTTTAAATTCTATTGTTTTTATTCCAAAACTAGAAGAAATATTATTCATATCTAAGAGATTCATTTAGTTTTTCCCCCATTAGTTGAATACTACTATATTCAGTGTTTGTGATTCATTTTCCTGTTATATTAAAAAGTTTGTTAACCTTCTTACTTCTTTTTCCATGTAATCTTACGTTCCCTACTTTGCTGCAGCATTATGAAAGAAATTTGCTTCTGTTCGAACAAGTGCCTCAGCACGTGAACGAGACACATCCGTAATTACCATTATAGGGGGTCAAGTGATTGGAGGAAGTAAATGTGGATATCTGGCAAGAAAAAATCAAAAAAGATATCGAGGATTTAAAAAAGAACAACAATAGATTCGAAAAGGGTATACGAGATTTACAAGATAAATCATTGCTGCATGATAGAGACATACGAGACATGAAACAAGATTTAGCGGAAATTAAGGATGATCTTAAATGGCTACGCCGATCCATAACGAACGCATTTATTGTGGGGATTATTGGTGGGGCGATGGCTATTTTTTATGCAGTTTTACAACAATAAAGGAGGAGAAAAGAATGATTAACTGGAAAGTACGTTTTTCTAACAGGCTGTGGGTGATTTCTTTCATCACACAGCTATTTATTTTGGTGGAGGTAATGTTGGTAGGGGCACACGCTGTAGGGCTGACAGACTTTCAATTAACAGAAGAAATTAAAGGATGGGGCTTTGAAGTTGTAAATGCTTTGTTTGGAGTGCTTGCCACATTAGGAGTTGTTCAGGATCCAACCACCGTTAGTTTAAGTGATAGTGAACAAGCAAAACGTTATAAAAAACCTAGATCAAGTTTATAAGCTGCCTTTCGGGGTGGCTTTTTCTTTTGGGAAGGTGTCGGAAATGTGATCAATTTGGGACTATCGTACAAGCATTGTATCTAATAGTGTCATAAAAAATTATATGAGGTGATAAAACATGGTAAAAATATTTATTGATTCAGGTCATGGTGGAACAGATCCAGGTGCTGTAGGAAACGGTTTACAAGAAAAGAACCTTAATCTACAGATTGCAACACCTATTAGAGATATGCTCGTTAATGAGTATAACGATGTATCTATACTAATGAGCCGGACTGGAGATCAAACTCTGTCACTCACACAACGTACAAACGCAGCTAATGCATGGGGAGCTAACTTCTTACTATCCATCCACATCAATGCTGGTGGGGGTACAGGTTATGAGGATTTCATTTATCCAGGCGTAGGAGCTCCAACAACGACTTATCAGAATCTCATTCATGAAGAAATCATTAAGCTAGTAAATTTCAGAGATCGTGGGAAAAAGACAGCTAATTTTCATATGCTTCGTGAAT
>NZ_CAKJTJ010000016.1:30168-77674 GCF_917563925.1 Sutcliffiella rhizosphaerae | reverse complement strand
TCAGTGTATAGACAAAGGTACATTTTTATTTAAATCCATGCAATTCTCTTGTTGATCGTAGTGGAAGACGCGCAGACTCCTCGAAAATGCTGACACATTTTCTTCGTGCGATGAATGGCTGCCGAAGCCTTCCTTGTCCTGCGGGAGGAAGGGACATGGGAAATCCCACAGGGCGCAGCCCGAGGAGGTTCCCGGACCGCCAGCGGAAAGCGAAGCGTCTGAAACGAAGATCAACAGTCAAATGCAAATTTAAAAATAATTTGGGTTTGTCAACAGTCTGAAAAGAGCAGGAAATCTCTGCTCTTTTATTTGTATTTGTAGTGTCATTTTCAATGCTAATTTTAATGAGAGTTGACCTAAAAATAGGTGTTGTCCCTCCGAAAAGAGAACCCGTTACCAATTAACTGAACTGCTTATACTATATTCTCAGCATTTTCCTTCCATATTTATGGCCGGTCCAAAGAATTCATAATGGATTTCGCTATCCTGTATACCAAGCTCTTTTAAGCCCTTTACTACTGCTTGTAAAAATGGAACTGGCCCGCAAATGTAGTAGTCAGCACCTTTTAAGATGGTGTTTTCCTCTAACCATTCTACATCGATGTAACCTTGTTTCTTAAAATGAGTGTTCATTGTATCTTGTTCGGATGGATTATCATAGATAAAGGAAAAGCGGGAATTGTTCAAACGTTCGTTTAAATGGTCTAATTCCTGTTTGAATGCCTGTAGTTTTCCATTTTTAGCTGCATGAACAAATTCAACTTGACGGTTCGGTTGTTGCTCAGCAATGCTATTAATCATGCTCATGAGTGGCGTAACTCCAACTCCCCCACTAATAAAGACGACTGGTGTTGAAGCACTATTTAAGACAAATTCCCCTGCTGGAGCGGTAATTTCTACTATATCTCCTTGATTTATATGATCGTGGAGATAATTAGAAAACACCCCTGCTGGTTTCGTTTCCTCTGCTTCACGTTTTACGGAAATACGGAAGGATTCTTTGTTTGATGCTGCAGATAAACTATATTGTCTGTTAATTAAATTGGTTTCTCCTGGAATTTTGTGACGAATCGTAATGTATTGACCAGGTTCAAAGATTGGAACTGGCGAGTTGTTAGCAGGAACGAGATAGAAGGAGGTAATCACATCACTCTCTTCGACTTTTTCCACCACCTTGAATTGTTTGAATCCCTTCCAGCCGCCTTCCTGATCCGCTGCCTGTTTATAAAGCGTTTCTTCCAGTTCGATAAACACTCCTGCAATTACGCCATAAGCATTTTTCCATGCTGAAAGGATTTCGTCTGTAGCAGCGTCACCAAGAACTTCTTTAATGGCTCTTAAAAGATGTCCCCCGACGATTGGGTAATGTTCTGGTTTCACCCCAAGACTACGGTGTTTTTGGGCTATTTGTTTTACTACCGGGATAATACTTTCCAATTTATCAATATGTGTCGCAGCTGCTAAAACTGTATTGGCTAATGCAGTTTGTTGGCGTCCTTGGTTCTGATTTGCATGGTTGAAAATATTCTGCAATTCGGGATGACTACTAAATAAATTTTTATAAAAAATGGTCGTAATTTCAGTTCCATAAACTTCTAAAGCAGGCACAGTCGATTTAATGACATCTATTGTTTTTTGAGATAACATTGAAAAATACCCTCTTTCTAGGTGTTGTAATTTTATAGTAGAATCAAAAAAATATAAAAGCAATATTTAAAATACATCTTTAATAAATTGGACACATTTTTGGAGAGAATATAAATAGGAGGAGAAAAACTATGCGCTTAACCAATTACTCAGATTACTCTCTTAGGGTGTTAATCTACCTTGCAACGGCGGAACAGGAGAACTTAGTAACCATCAAGGATATAGCAGAATCGTACGGTATTTCGAAAAATCATCTTATGAAAGTAATCTATCATTTAGGAAAAATGGGGTATATCGAAACCATCCGAGGGAGAAGTGGTGGAATTCGGCTTGCTAAACCAGCTGCAGAGATAAATATAGGTGAGGTAATTAGAAAAACAGAAGAGGATTTTTATATTGCCGAATGTTTCAATCATCAAGGAAACCAGTGTGTGATATCACCAGTGTGCTCCCTAAAGCACATTCTCCGTCAAGCTTTAGAGCAATTTCTCAGCGTTCTTGATCAATATACATTGCAAGATATTGTGAAGAACCGTGCTGTTTTAGTAGATAAATTCCTCTCCAATAAAGAATAGATTTTCAAAACATAAAAAAACAGGGCAGAAAAAATAATTTTCTGTCCTGTCTTCATCTAATGGGCTTACGGAAAGGCCAATTTAAAGTTTAAATGAACTTTTCAGCGATACAATTAAATTAAATACGATATTATCTGCAGATGAGTGTTTTGGATCGACATTAAAGTAGCCGTGACGGAAAAATTGGAATTTATCCTGTGCCTTGACATCCTTCATGTTTGGCTCGACAAAACCTTGTAAGGCTTGAAGGGAGTTTGGGTTTACTCGGTCTAGGAAGTTTTTTTCTACTTCCACAATTTCGTCCTCTTTAACCTCCACGTCTGCAACATCAGCTTTTACTTCAGCTTCCGGCTCTTCGTCTAACATGAGAGGCTCATAAAGTCGGAACTCTGCAGGAACTGCTTGGGTTGCCTCCACCCAGTGTATGGTTCCTTTTACTTTACGACCGGTAAATCCACTACCGCTTTTCGTTTCCGGGTCATATGTGCAGTGAATCTCCACTACATTTCCTTCTTCGTCCTTGATGACATTTTCACATTTAATAAAATAAGCATGCTTTAGACGTACTTCATTACCTGGGAAGAGACGGAAGTATTTCTTTGGCGGATCCTCCATGAAATCTTCTTGCTCAATATAAATCTCACGAGAGAATGGAATTTGTCTTGTGCCCATCTCTGGATTTTCCGGATTAATTTCTGCTTCAAGCGATTCTACTTGTCCTTCTGGATAGTTCGTAATGACAACCTTTAAAGGACGCAGGATACCCATCGTACGTGGTGTTTGTAGTTTAAGATCTTCTCTAACGAAATGATCAAGCATTTGAGAATCTACGAAACCAGAACCTTTAGAGACACCTGTTTCACGGACGAATGTACGGATCGCACCGGGGGTGTAGCCTTTTCTGCGCAGACCAGAAATGGTTGGCATTCGAGGATCATCCCACCCATCCACTATTCCTTCTTCCACAAATTTTCGAAGCTTACGCTTACTCATTACGGCATTCGTAATGTTCAAACGGCCAAATTCAATTTGTTGTGGTACACTTTCCATTTCCGTCTCTGCCACAACCCAATTGTATAAGGGACGTTGGTCTTCAAACTCTACTGTACAAATAGAATGGGTGACATCCTCCAGTGCATCTTCAATTGGATGAGCAAATGCATACATAGGGTAGATACACCATTTGTCGCCAGTATTATGATGACTAGCATGAGAAATTCGGTAAATAACTGGATCACGAAGGTTGATATTAGGGGACTTCATATCAATTTTTGCACGAAGTACCTTTTCTCCATTTCCAAATTCCCCTTCACGCATGCGTTGGAAAAGATCCAGGTTCTCTTCCACCGAGCGGTCGCGGTAAGGGCTGTCCTTCCCAGGCTCCTTCAACGTTCCGCGGTATGCGCGAATTTCATCAGCTGAAAGGTCTTCTACATATGCTTTGCCCTTTTTTATCAATAGAACGGCACGATTATACATTTCTTCAAAATAATCAGATGCAAAGAAAAGGCCATCCCAATCGTACCCAAGCCATTTCACGTCTTCTTTAATGGATTGTACGAATTCAGCATCTTCCTTCACAGGGTTGGTATCATCGAAGCGAAGATTGGTCTTTCCGTTAAACTCATCTGCTAAATCAAAGTTAATCACGATAGATTTAGCATGTCCGATATGTAGGTATCCGTTCGGCTCAGGAGGGAAGCGGGTAATGACATGATTTCGCTTGCCAGACTCCAAATCTTCTTTAATTATATTTCGTATGAAATTAGAGTTAGCGGGGTTATGTTCCAAGTTTTTCAACCTTCCTTATAATAGTGTTGTAAAGCATGGTTTCTGTGCTCTTGATCCTTGAATAAGAGACACCTTCGATCGTTGCTCCACACTTATGATAGTCAATATTGTAACACAAGAACTAGCAAGCGCAAATGCTTATCAGATAGCTTTTGTCAACCGAAAAATAAATAGTCAGTATATAGATTACATATCCAAATAAATATTGTCAGGCTGTATCAAGAATCCTCTTAGTAGCAAATACTATCTATTCATTTTTTACCAGTAGGATTTTTGTTATAATATGGAGAAAAGTAGTTGGAAAGAGAGGTTTATAATGCAAATGGCAAAAACAATTATTGATAAGTTGAATCTGCGAAAATACGAGAACCGTCTATTTTTGAATATTCCAGAAAATGTGCAAGATTTTGCTGAGCTAGAGCATGACACAACAATTCAAAAAGATAGCTATGACCTATTTTTTGTCTTTATTTTCAGTCAGGACGAATTTGTAAAGTATGCAAATTTTATAAATGAGAAGCAACTATTGAATGACAATGGTTACCTTTTTGTCGCATATCCGAAAAAGAACAACCCAACATATAAAGAATACATAGAGCGTGATAAATTCTATGAAGGCTTGAATGTTGACGAAGAAGGATACCTACCGAAAAGTAAGCTGAAATTCTCCCGCATGGTCAGCCTGAATGAAACCTTTACAGTAGTTGGCTTAAAGTCAGCTCCGAGGAAAAAGAATGCAAACACAAAAAATAGCCAATGCGTAGATGACTATATTCCTCACATCGAAGACATTCGAGGCTTTCTTAAAAATAACGAACAAGTATTAGCCAAATATGACGCATTAACTTATGGCTATCAAAAAGACTGGGCTCGCTATGTATACAGCGCCAAAAGAAAAGAAACCCAAGAAAAGCGCCTGCACGAAATGGAAGCAATTGTTGGGGAAGGGTATAAGTCTATGGACTTGTATAGGAGACAAAAGAAATAACAAAGGGGCTGGGACAAAAATGTTTTAGCCTAAGACAAAACCGAACTTATTCGAGTGATTGATCAAATATGTTCGGTTTTTTAGTATAAAAATATGCTTTTATTTTTTAGATTACACTAGCGATTGATTGGAGGGCAAGACGTAGACTCCTGCGGGAGAAGTGGCCAATGTGAGACCCCGCAGGCGAAGCCGAGGAGGCTCGCGGGTCACCCGCGGAAAGCGAAGTCTTGAACGGAAATCAATAGCGGTATTTATTGTCGGCCATTATATTGTTCGTCTTTTTGTTTGTGTTCTTTAGTTTTGTCCCAGCCTCTTTTCCCTTAATGAGGCAAATTTCCTTGATTTGGTACAGCTTGATAACTCTTCAACATCGCATTCATATCCTGCATATTAAGCTGTGGCACCTGATAATAACCATGTTTATTTTGATATAAGAAAATTTCATAGCTCATCTCAATAAAGTTTGGAACACTGTCAGCAATTACTCTACGTAGGACAGGATTAGTCATCTCTAATGCAGTCATAGCCAAAAGAGTAGAAAGTCCTTTTGTATGACCAAGCATATATGCAGATAATCCCTTGTCAGCTAGGTCATTAACGGATTGATTAGGCTTTTTTGGTTGTGTTGGCTTTACTCCATAAACAACATCATGTGTTTGCGTCATATTATACACTTGGGTAGAAGTAGTGGGTTTTTGACCAGTGCTAAAACTTTCCACTATCGTGTTGTACATTTGTGTTACAAATGTGGTTTGGTGCTGAAGAATGTCCTTTAAAACGGGATCTTGAATATGCTGCTCATACATCTGATATTGATCCAACATATTAATGATGCCTGCAATTACTTCGTGTGCATCAAAAATCTCATGGCCACCATGATTGTTACTCACTTGCGTTTGGGGATTGGTTGGGGGTATTTGATTGAAATTTTGCCCCTGCAGATTATTTTGATTTTGCATGAATTTAACACTCCTTAATAGTCACATTCTTTCTTAGAATGAGCTATTTTTTGTTTTTGATGTATGAAAAATGCAACCTGAAAATATATTTTTAGTGCGTATAGTTGTTCCAAAATAAAGTGGAGGAAGAGCATGATAGACACTTTAAAAACAATACTATTACTGGTGGCGATTATGGGACAGGTTGTTGGCATTGCCTTGTTGGTCTTACACGTTTGGATAGGTGTTTTATTTTTTATATTGTATGCAATTGCAATTATTGCACTTTTCCTTGTTCTAATCATCGAACGACAAAAAGAGAAAAAGGAGGATGAAAAAAATGATTATCGTAACTACTGAGACGGTACCTGGAAAGAAAATAACCGAATTAAAAGGATTTGTAAGAGGAAGTACCGTTCAATCAAAGCATATCGGAAAAGATATTCTAGCTGGCTTAAAAACCATTGTTGGTGGGGAAATTAAGCAGTATTCAGAAATGATGCAGGAAGCTAGACAAAAAGCAATTGGCAGAATGGTGGAGGATGCACAATCAAAAGGTGCCAATGCGATCGTATGTGTGAGGTTAGAAACTTCTAATATTATGGCGAATGCATCAGAAATTATTGCATATGGTACAGCTGTAATTGTGGAATAAGCTTTCTGCTTTGATAAAAACCAGAGTTTCTCCTATTTCTTCGATCACTCCCTATATGAGGTAGTCATGTCGATAAAAAAATTTACTATTACCTATTTACATTTACGCAACGTTAAGGTGTAAAGTGTAATTGTCAGGAGGTGATCAGGTGGAATATACCGTTCAGAAATTGGCCAAATTGGCTGGAGTGACGAGCAGGACACTGCGTTATTATGATGAAATTGGGATTCTCAAGCCGGCGAGAATCAATTCATCTGGGTATCGGATTTACGGATCAAAAGAGGTCGATAGGCTGCAGCAAATTCTCTTTTACCGTGAACTAGAACTTGAATTAGACAGTATAGAAAAAATAATCAATGCTCCATCCTTTAATGAATTAGAAGCGCTGAAAGACCACCGCGATAAGCTTCTGACAAAGCAAAAGCGGCTTGAAGGATTAATTGACAGCGTTGATAGGACTCTTGCTGCGAAGGAAGGGAGAATCATGATGAGTGATCAAGAAAAGTTTGAAGGATTTAAGCAAAACCTCATAGATGAAAATGAACGGAAATATGGAGATGAAATCCGCGAAAAATATGGGGATGAGGCTGTAGGAAAATCAAATGCCAAACTAAAGGGCATGTCGAAGGAAAAGTATGCTCAAGGTGAAAAGCTTGGGGAAGAAGTGCTTCAAGTACTGCACGAAGCGTTTCAAACAGGAGATCCAGCTGGTGAGCTTGCCCAAAAAGCAGCTGATTTGCACCGCCAATGGTTGGGCTTCTACTGGGATAGCTATTCAAAGGAAGCGCATGCAGGACTTGCACAAATGTATGTCGATGACGAAAGATTTACTGGATATTATGATAAAAAACAGCCAGGAATGGCAGCGTTTTTGCGTGATGCTGTGTTTGTTTATACAGGCAGAACGAATTAAAAATTTAGTTCTAGCTCCTCGAGATTGTCTCGAGGAGCTAATGGCAGCTCTCACGCAGTAAAATTTCAAAAAGTGACAAAATCTCAAGAGCTGCGCTCACGGATACTCACTATTTGAGTCACGTAAAGTGAGAATGCATGACTGAAATCATCATCATAATTCAACAACAAAAAAATCCCATCAACTAAAGTTCCTTTTTCATAAAATATGTGTAGTTCCTTTTGCATATTTGTCGGACTTTTCTCCTAAAGAGTTAGACTTTTCCTACTATTATTCTATAAAAATTGACAATCTTTAAAAACTGTAATAAAATTTTTCTTGATAGTTTATGAGTTTAGACTATCGCCTGATAGATTTGGGCTTATATATACTCCAAAGGGGAGTAGCTGACAGTTATGTCCGTCAATACGTGATGCTTATGTATCACCGGCTTAACTGGCAACATTCTAATACGAATGTTGTTTGCGAGACCTTTGCCAACTAGGTAAAGGTGCTATATTCATACAGATGATACCTTTACCAAATCATGGTAAAGGTTTTTTTATTACCCAGGTAGGAGAGGAGTTCTAATCTGAAAATCAGTGGAATATGTAAGTGGTAAAGAATTAACAAAAAAAGTGAAATTTTTCGGAGGTGAATCCCTCTAGAGAGGGAAAGAATTGGATATTGATAGTATATTGATCATTAACTTACTTTTAGTAGCTTTGTTAATCGGTTTGACAGCATTTTTCGTTGGGTCAGAGTTTGCGGTCGTAAAATTGCGTATGTCCCGCATAGATCAGTTGATTTCAGAAGGAAATAAAACGGCAGTAGTGGCTAAAAAACTTGTTACCGAGTTAGACTATTATTTGTCTGCATGTCAGCTTGGTATTACAGTGACAGCATTAGGTCTTGGTTGGCTAGGTGAGCCAACTGTGGAAAGAATACTGCACCCGGTTTTTGATAGCTTCGAGATACCGTCTACTGTATCGACAATTTTGTCGTTTGCTATTGCATTCTCACTTGTTACGTTCTTACACGTAGTAGTCGGAGAGCTTGCGCCAAAGACACTTGCTATTCAATACGCAGAAAAAATGACTTTGCTTATCGCACGACCATTATATTGGTTCGGTAAACTGATGTATCCTCTAATCTGGACTTTGAATGGTTCTGCACGTATTTTACTTCGTGCTTTTGGAGTACAGCCAGCTAGCCATGAGCAAGCCCACTCGGAAGAAGAGTTAAAAATCATTATGACACAGAGCTTTGAAAGTGGAGAAATAAATCAAACAGAATTATCCTACATGGAAAACATTTTCACTTTTGACGAAAGAGTTGCTAGGGATATCATGATTCCAAGGGTACAAATCGTCACTTTATCTAACAATATGCCTCGGGAAGAAATTATCAGTGTTCTAGATGAGCACCAATACACCCGTTACCCGATTACAGAGGATGGGGATAAGGATAATATTCTTGGATTTGTGAATGTGAAAGAGATGTTGACAAACTTTGCTGCTGGAAGAGCCGGTGAGTTAAAAGATTTCCTTCACGAACTTCCACTGATTCACGAAGTAACGTCCTTACAAGATGCTTTACTAAAAATGCAGGAAGAGCAAGTCCATATTGCTCTTGTTATAGATGAGTATGGTGGTACTGCTGGTATTATCACGATGGAGGATATCCTAGAAGAGATCGTTGGGGAAATCCGAGATGAATTTGATGCTGATGAAGTACCAGATATCCTAGAAGTAGAAAAAGACCTTTATCATATCAACGGCCTTGTTTTGTTAACTGATATTGAAATACAGTTCGGGGTTACGTTTGAAGAAAAGGAAGATATAGATACTATTGGTGGTTGGATGCAGGTAATGCTGCAGGATAAAGATGATGAAGAAGATAAAAGTGTGGAACATGGTGATAATGTTTGGACAGTTTTAGAAATGGACAATCACCAAGTTAAGAAGGTTGGCTTAAGACTTCATGCATTATCTAATCAACACCAATCAATATAAATGAAAGGCGCACCTCTTGTTTCAGGGGTGCCCTTTTCTTGTTAGTCGCATATTAAATGTGTGAAGATATTTATTAAAAAGTTGAAACCAAACTCCCTCTCAAATTGTCTAAATCTCATTGGTGCTGAACAAGTAGCGTAGCCTATGCCCTTTCTTACCAAAATTTTATCAATTGACCAACATAGCATTGTCGAATATGATTTTTAAGATTAGGATAAATATATACATGAATAAAGAATACAAAGGAAAAGGACGGAGAAGAAAAAGTGGAAAAGGACCTTAGGCCACAGCTTGATCCCACATTAATTTTTCTTATCGGAGTTATGGCGCTGGCAAGCTTACTTGCTTTGAAAAGCGTAGAACCTACACTGCCGCCAGTTTTGCAAAATATTGATTTTGTGGAAAAGCAGTTAGTGTGGTTTATTATTGGGGCAATTGGAATAGTCGTTTCGTTACTAATCCATTTCGATCATTTACAAAATTTGGCCTGGTTAACATATGGCGCTGGAGTCGTGCTGTTACTTGGCTTAGAATTTAATATCCCGCCTTCACTTGTCAGTACAATAAAAGGGGCTACAAGTTGGTATGAGTTGCCCGGGCTCGGTAATGTTCAGCCATCCGAGTTAATGAAAATAGCCATCATTCTTGTGTTAAGTAAAGTGATAGCTGATCACAGGGCTAACTATGAAGTAACGACCACACGTGAAAGCTTTATATTACTCGGTAAAATTGTTGCTGTTTCTGCACTGCCACTTTTTTTAGTAGCGAAACAGCCTGACATGGGAACGACTCTTGTCTATTGTGCGATTATTGCTGCCTTAATTCTTGTATCGGGTATTAAATGGAGCATTATTTTATCTTTAACTGGGACATGCCTTGCATTTATTGCCTTATTTCTCTATATTTTTATCGAATTTCCTACCTTTTTCCACACCTATCTGATACCGGAATATCAATTAGATAGATTTTATGGATGGCTCAATCCGTACGAATATCAAGATGAACAAGGCTTTCAATTAGTGAGATCCCTGCTTGCTATTGGTTCTGGAGAATACATGGGATCAGGCTACGGTGAGATGAATGTCTATTTGCCAGAAGCTCACACCGATTTTATCTTTGCTGCAATTGCTAGCCAATTCGGATTTATGGGAGCAACGGTTGTAATCTCTTTATTCTTTTTCTTAATTTATAAAATAACCATGGTAGCTCTTGAGTGTCATGATTTATATGGCACGTACCTTTGTACAGGAATCATCGGAATGTTGACATTTCAGGTTTTCCAAAACATAGGAATGACCGTAGGATTGCTGCCTATCACCGGTATTCCACTTCCGTTCTTTAGCTACGGTGGAAGCTCGCTTTTAACCTATATGATAGCTATTGGCATTGTCATAAACGTTCAAGTGCGAACAAGAAAATACTTTTTTACTTAACCTCTATTGTGGTGTGTTTTTGCCATGGTTTGAGGTTTTTTTATTTGCTACTTTTAAAAAATCGACTAAATAATAATGTCGGCAGGTAGAGGAAATTAGATTTAATTTTTTGACCAGAGATATCTCCATATCAGGACAAGACATAGAACAACTCATCGATTCCATCAAAAAGTATGAATGATAGCAAGACTCTGATATATAATGGAAAGTAGAGAATAGAAACGGGGGACAAACATGTTCATATTAGGACTAGTATTATTTGGCATCAGCTTTGGATTAATTGGCTTCGGCGTGTTCACTGCGTTAGTGAGATCCGAAAAGAAAAAGGGTAGACTGGCACTCGTTGGAGGAACCATCCTGCTTATAGGAACGTTTATCATGTTCACGTATATGCCACAAGCTTCTGGTGAAGAGCGAATTACCATTTCAGAAGTGGCTGTCACGGAAAATGAGAATGGTAGCTTTGCGTGTGAAATTACAGACCATGAATCTAAAATAAGCTATAGCAGTGTAGCTCCGAGTAAACAAGCAGCAGAGGAAATGTGTGCTCAATTTGAGGAAGGAAAGGAATACACTATCTTTTATGAGTATGATTTTGATGAGGATTCGTATACATTTACAGAACTTTCGAAAAAGGAAGAATGACCCAAGGTATCGTGAGTGCCTTGGGTTTTTTAGTGAAGTGTGGGGAAATATCCAAATACCGGTTTCAAATCTCTAATTAACGGCAACAAATCTCCAAATAACAGCCCCAAATACATAAATAACTCTCCGAAATATCCAAATCACCTAATATGACGAACAAAAATAATAGTTACTTGACTGTGTGGTGCACCCCACGGTTTAAAATAGAGAAGGGAGGGCAAAACATGTACAAGGTAAGTGAATTTTCCGAAATGACGGGGCTTAGTAAGGAAACATTGCGCTATTATGCAGAGGTCAAACTGATGGAACCTGCTTTTATTGACCCGAAAAACAATTACCGTTACTACGATGATGGCAGTTACTTTTTAGCACTGCTGCTTATAAAATTAAGGTGCTTCGGATTTACTATCCAGGAGATGACTTCAGTGATGGAAGATGAATCCTTTGCACATTTGGAAGACCTTCTTTTACATAAAAGAGCAAATATTCAGTTGCAAATAGAGGAACTTACCTCTAAAAAAGAAGAAATCGATGCTTTTTTGGCATCAGGGAAGGAGCATGAACAATGATCCAATGGAAGGAAGAACGCATCATCCAAGCTAACATCGAAAAAGTTTGGGAACTGTTTCTGGATAAAAATATTAAAAAAACGATGACGAAAGTGGAGGAACACATTCTAATAGAAAAATCAGAAACAGAGGTCGGTGCAAAGCACCAGCAAACATACAGGGAAGGAAAACGGGTAGAAACTTTTATCGTAGAAACACTAGCCTATGAAAATACCCCTCAAAAAAAGCACAAGAAAATTACCTTTGTGTTAGGAAAGGCATTCGAAATAACATTAGGTTTTACTTTGCAAAGGGTGGACGTGCAGCATACTAAATTTATTTATGAAGGGAAAAATGAAGGGGTTAATTTTGTTGGACGTGCGATGTTGAAGCTTGGTAGTGAAAAAAGTAACCATAAAGTGGTCCAGGAGTATTTGGATCGAGTGGAAGCAGAGGCATTAAAATAGGGAGCTGCAATATGCTGCAACTCTCTTCTTTTATATCAAAATCCCCTTAACGATCTTCCCAAATAAATAAAGGACAATCCTTTCAAATGTAGAATCCATTAAAAATAGGAAGATAGAGGAGGAAAACTGGATGACATTGAAAACACAAACCATTCATACATATACAGAAGCTGTAGAGATAATTAACAAGGTAGGAATTCTTCCATTAGCACCGTTATTTGATGACTTCCCATCACTCGGAGGTCTGACGAAAAAAGAGGCATGGCATTCTGATACCGAAGAGGACCCGTGGAAGTGGCGGACTAAGTTTGCTGCGGAAGGGCATGCAGCTTATGGGAAATTCTTAAAGAAAAAAGCAGTGTTTATTTCAAAAGATATGCTTCCTCTTATGCTCGCAGCAAAATCCTTTTCACATGAATCTGTTCAAGAACGTTACAAAAAGGGAGAAGTGTCAAGAGAGGCATTAACCCTATATTCCATCATTGAACAACAAGAAGGAATTGATACAAGACTATTAAGAGTCGAAGCAGGAATGAAAGAAAAAGAGAAGAAGAAACCATTTGATCAGGCATTACTGGAGCTACAGGGGAATTTAAATATTGTTGTTTCTGGGACAAAAGAGAAACAGGATGATAATGGAGAGAAGAATGGTTGGAGCAGTACCTCCTACGAAACGATGAAGCATTGGTGTGAAAAGAATGCTATTCCGAAAATTCGTCTTACAAGAGAAGAGGCAAGGGAGAAACTTTTATCCCATCTTTCCGTATATACGACTGATCAAACGATGAAAAAGATTAAGAAAGTGATATAAAAAGGAACACGTGGTTTTCGACCTTATAAAATAAATTCTTTGACAGCTTGCAAAACAGAAAGAAGGAAAATAAGATGCAAACAGCCCTTTTCTGGGGAAAGCTGAGCTATATTTTAATCGTTTTGTTAAGTATCCCATTCTTTTATACATTTACTGGAACCATATTGGCTGCGTACTTACTGGTTGGTGGAGCATTTCTAGGACTCTATTTTTCACTGCCGATGTGGAGAATAAAATGGCCAGTCTATTTTTTTTCGGCCTCTGTGGTAGTAGTCATGCAACAATTCATTGTCAGGCCTGCCGATTTGCTTCCGTGGCTGCTGATTTATTTTCTCCTTTTGGATGGTATGTTACATCGTCAAAAAGATCATATGGTTTCAATTCGAATAGCTACCGTGCTTCCTATCGTATTCTCCATAAGTTCGTTAGCGTTCACGTCCTCCTTTTTCTATCAAATTCTATTAATTATCTTTTTAATTGGAATTGGAGCGATAACAAATAAATATGTGGTGGAGAGTGAAAGGCTAGATAAGGACTGGAAAAGCTTGTTAGTAGAGTATCGAGATTTAAAGAGACAGTTACTAAAAAATGAAGAGGTTGCAAGAATAGAAGAGCGAAATCGGATTGCAAGGGATATCCATGATTCAGTTGGCCATCAGCTTACCGCGTTAATGATGCAGCTAGCGGTGGCAGAACAATCCTTAGAAAATCAAAAAGTGAAGAGTATTATTTCTCAGACAAAACAGCTTGCTCGGGATAGCTTGGATGGCATGAGAAAAGCTGTAAAAGCACTGCAGGGAGAAGAGGATAAAGGAATTGCATCCGTCATTCATCTTATCCGTAAACTTGAGGCGGAAAGTCAGATGAGAATTCAATTAACAACAAAAACTGGAGTGCTTTCCCATACCTTCACTAATGACCAAAATAGCTCTGTTTATCGATTTGTACAAGAGGCTCTAACAAATGCAATGCGCCATGGAGATTCCCGAGAAATTACCGTCACCTTTGAAATTCTTGGTGGGCATAGCTTTCGGGCAACCATACGAAATAAATTAGTAAGTGCCAAAAGTATCCAAGAGGGCTTTGGGATGCAAAACATGAGAAAGCGAATGGAAGACCTTAGGGGCAGGATGGAGAAAGAGATTGCTGACAACCACTTCATCGTAAAAGGGGTTTTTCCTTTGAAGGGAGAAACGTAAACCATGATAAATATATTATTAGCTGAGGACCAAGGACTAGTGAGACAAGGCATTAAAATGATGATAGAACAACATCCTGAGTATCGCGTAATTGCGGAAGTAGCAAATGGGAAAGAAGCAGTGGAAGCCTATGAAAAGCATTTAGTGGATCTAGTGTTAATGGATGTTAGAATGCCGGTGATGACAGGACTTGAAGCAACTAAACTAATCAGACATCGCGATCCCAATGCGAAAGTGCTTATCCTTACTACCTTTGCAGATGATGAATATGCGATGGAAGCCTTGAGAATGGGAGCTTTAGGATATCTGTTAAAAGACGCCGATGCAGCCAATCTGTTATCCTCCATTGAAAGCTGTTTAAACGGGGGAATTTCTATTGATGCTTCTGTTGCAGGAAAAGTAGTCCCGAAGCTCATCAGCAAACAAGAGTCAACTAGCATGGAAGCGGTAGCGCTGACAAGTAGGGAACGATCTATTTTACAACTAATTGGAGAAGGAAAGAACAATCAAGAAATTGCCGAAACGCTGCATTTGTCAATTGGTACAGTAAAAAATCACGTAACCGTCATTCTGCAAAAGCTTGGTCTAAGAGATCGTACGCAAATGGCAATTTTTGCGATAAGAAATGGATTGGCTTAAAAAGATTGGAGAGAGGGTGAATAGATGGAACCTAATCAACAAGGGTTACGAAAAGTTGAAAATGGCGCATGGATGGGCTGGTATCAAAAGGTTAACTTAGCAAGGCAACACCATTTGATATCAGGATTCTTGTTTATATTATTAGCTGTTACATTTTATGCTGATTCTACCATTCTATCATTTTTCTTTCTTACTATTTTTGCATGTTTGTGGGCTAATTATCTTTATTTGCTCTTTGTTGGGAAAAAGTTGGAGATTAGTATAGTCGAATCGAAAATAAAGCTTTTTAATGAAGAACAGGGGAGGTTAAGGCTACGTATTAGCCACCACGGCTATCTACCAATCTTTTTTGGGAAATTTCGAGTGGGTACAGATAAAAACATTCGCCTCCAGGGAGGAGAAGAGTTAATTCATCAGAATCAGGTAGATGTCTCTTTTCAACAAGTGGGTAGGAGCGTATGGGAAGTGGAGCTACCATTTACTGCTGTGAAAAGGGGAGTGGCTGCTGCAGTTGTTTACCTTGAAATAGAATCGTTTTTCGGGTGGGGGAAAGTTTTCCAACAAATGAGGAATAGAGTGAATTTTGAAGTGATTGTTTATCCAAATAGTGCGGCTGTGCATGAAATTGAAACGATTTAAGCGAAAAAACAAGGAAAGCACCCAACTAGCAATTCATTAATTGAAGAAAAAAGTATGGTAATTGGCACGAGAGATTACCAGAATGGCGATTCCTTTGGACAAATTCATTGGAAAGCTACAGCTCGAACGAATCATTTGCAGTCAAAGGTATATGAACGAACATCTCAACTAACGTGGTTGTTTATTATTGATATACATACAGTTGATCTGGAAGAAAAATTACGTGGCGTGGCATACCTATTACGATATGCTACAAAGCAAAGTATCTCATACTCTATACTCGTTAATATCAAAAAATTCGGGAAGCCGTCCTACATAGAGTTGAACATCGGGGGTGGAAAACAACAGTTCCAAGCGGCATTATTACTTCTGGCACGTATAAAGGTGGAAAATGTCATCATTCCACCTTCCATGTTTACAAAAATAGTGCATCAACATGCACCTTCCTTTGCATATGCATTCATTTGTGCAGAGCAGCGAGTGTATGAGAAATGGGAACTCCAGATTGATGCATATTTAATCGAGTTTGTTAGTAGGATGGGTAAACTTAAAGATATACCAAAGAAAACAAAGAAAAAGTATGAGGGTGAGGTACCTATAAGGTACCCACTCTTTATTTTTTAAAGAGATGAAACCCAAATGAAAAAAATGACTAAAGTCACTTCTTCTAAACATATTTAATGACCTTATGCAGGTTAAGTTCTTCTTCAAAAACCGTATAGTAAAACTATAAAGGAGGTTTTTCTCATGCTTGAAGCTATTCAATTAACGAAAACATTTAAAAACACCCAAGCTGTAAAAGGGGTAAATTTATATCTAGAAAAAGGAGAAACAGTTGGATTACTTGGACCAAATGGAGCAGGTAAATCTACTACTATTTCTATGCTTTCCTCGCTCGTTCATCCTACAAGTGGTGATGTGCTCTTAAAAGGGGAAAGTGTCAAAAATCAACCAAAGCACCTTCGAGAAATTTTAGGAGTAGTGCCACAAGAGATTGCGGTTTTCCCGGATTTAACCGCTTTAGAAAACATGAGTTTTTTCGGTCAAATTTATAAACTCCCAAAGCAAGGGCTAAAGCAGCGTATTGAAGAAATGCTCACATTAGTTGGGCTTGAAAAACGTCAGAAAGAAATAGTGAAAACCTTTTCTGGTGGGATGAAACGCCGTCTAAATATTGCAGTTGCTCTTCTCCATACTCCTCAAATTTTAATTATGGATGAA
Organism: Sutcliffiella rhizosphaerae; assembly: GCF_917563925.1. Classification (GTDB taxonomy): domain Bacteria; phylum Bacillota; class Bacilli; order Bacillales; family Bacillaceae_I; genus Sutcliffiella_A; species Sutcliffiella_A rhizosphaerae. The sequence goes on along the minus strand of NZ_CAKJTJ010000016.1, from coordinate 60,571 downwards.
CCCACAGTCGGTATTGATCCACAATCAAGAAATTATATTTTGGAAACTGTAAAAAAATTAAATGAAGAAAAGGGTATGACGGTTCTATATACGAGTCATTACATGGAAGAGGTTGAGTTTTTGTGTAAACGGATTTATATCATGGATCGTGGAGAGGTAATTGCTTCTGGTACAAAAGATGAAGTGAAAAACATTCTTTCTTCCGAACACACGATTGAGGTAGAGGTAGAAAAAATAATGCCAGATTTTATGGCAAAGCTAGATGCAATTCCTGCTATTTCGTCTGTAACTACTACTGAGGAGAAAATTGTTTTACTTGCTCCGAAAAATATTAATCTATTAGAAGATGTTTTCTCTGCAGCTAAAGAAACTGCTTGTACTCTAAAAGGAATCCAAATAAAGGCGCCAACGCTTGAGGATGTTTTCTTGCATCTGACAGGTCGTACGTTAAGAGATTAGGAGGAATAGAGCATGTTGAAAGCCTTTATATATAAGGATTTCCTTCATTTGTTACGTGATAAAAAAGAAGTGCTTATGCTCTTGGCGATGCCCTTTATTCTAATTAGTATTCTTGGCTTTGCTTTTGGTGGAAGTGGAAATAATGGCCTCAGCCTGCATACCCATGTCGCAGTGGTAGATGAAGGAAGCTTAGAAGAGGGACTAGAACAATTGCAAGAATGGATGGGCTCACAAGGAATTCCTGAGTCAGCGCAGCAACCAATCCTAATGACTGCTAGAGAAACATCGCTGCCTGAAGTACTTATTAACAATGTTATGAAAAAGAATCTGACAGATCTCGTGACAATTGATGAAGTGTCAGATACAAATGCAGCAGTGGAGTCAACAAAATATGCTGGAGTAATAAAAATTTCAGCGGAATACCGGCTGGAAACATGGAAATCTCAGTTTTTTGATGAACCTACAAATCTTCAGCTAGAATTGCTTCTCAATAGGGATAAAGGATTAGAAGCGAGTGTTGTTTCAGACATAGTAGAAAAAGTTACAGAGCAATTAAGGCTTCAGACGGTTTTGACCAAGGAGGCACATGCAAATAATCAGTTATCCTTAGACTTACCATCCTTGTTAGAAATAGACGGGGAGAAAGTTGCTTTGGATGGAAAGAAACCAGTAAATTCCTTTGAGTATTTTGCAGTAGGTATGAGCACAATGTTCGCTCTTTATGTCATTTCTTTTGTTGCGGGATATGCCTATTATGAAAAAACAACATTTGTTTATGACAGGATACTACTATCCAATACTTCTCCATTCATTTATGCAACAAGTAAATGGATTTCAGCAGTGTTCATTTCGTATTTACAGCTATGTATCCTATATGGATTAGCTGCTTTAGTTTATAAAGTTTATTGGTCTGATCTCCTTGCCTTTTTCATACTAACTTTCTTCTTTAGTTTAGTAATAGGGTCAATGACGGTGCTGATTACCGCACTAAGCTATCGTTATAACACCAATCAAATATCCTCCATTTTTTCTGCATTTCTTGTTAGTGTTTTTGCATTTATAGGAGGCAGCTTTGCTTCATGGAGGGAATTTTCAGATACGATGTATCAAATGGGCTCATTTACCCCAAACGGTGCAGCGTTGCAAGGCTATGTCAAGATTCTTAGTGGAGGAGGCTTAAGTGATATTACGCCAAATTTATGGAGTCTCACTGTATTAAGTGTTCTTATGCTAGTCATTGCTATCCCATGCTATCCAAGAAGGAGGTCGAATTAGATGAAGGCAATTCTACTTAATCATTTGCAGCAATTAAGAAGGCAACCTTTTGCCTTCATTGCAATGCTAGTACTCACCGTTGTGTTCGCCATGGCAGTAGGGATGGTAAATAAGCCAAGCCAATCAGAGATACCTGTTTTTTCAAATGAACTTAGTGAAAGTGAGCAAGCTTCCCTTTTGAAAGCACTTAATGAAGGAACGGAACAAACGTCCTTTGTCGCGGAAGAGGGGTCAGTAGTGATGGATAAGCTGGAGAATGGAATAATAGATCTAGGAATCCAAATAGAGAGAGATTCTTATAAGCTTTATATGACGATTGATGATCCGCAAAATTCTTTTATAGAATCCCATATCGGAACAGTACTGCAAACTAACCAACTCTTATCTTTTGCCGCAGATCAATTAAACACCACGACAGAAAACCTACAGGATAAAGTGGAAAATGAGAATGAGTTATTTTCCTTTACGAAGAAGTCCTTTAATGAACGAGATTTCATTTATGATAACTCGCTGCAAGCATTATTTGGATTTTCATTATTCTTTGTCATGTTTACGGTTAGTTTTACAGTAAGTACCCTCCTTGATCAAAAAAGAAATGGAATATGGAACAGAATGGTGCTGTCTCCGTTAACCAAAACACAAATGTATTTTGGGCATATAAGTTATAGCTTTCTCATTGGATATTTACAACTAACGGTAGTTTACCTTTTCTTCCACTTTATTATTGGGGTAGAGCTCTATGGAGGCTTCCCACTTATTCTTGTTGTCGTCATTCCGTACCTGTTTGCGCTAGTTTCTCTAGGTGTGCTCATTAGCTCCCTAGTGACGAACCCAAGACAATTGGATGCTATCGTTCCTCTAATTTCTGTCAGCATGGCAATGATTGGTGGAGCCTATTGGCCACTGGAAATTGTCCAAACCAAAGCACTTCTATTCCTCTCTAAACTGGTTCCTATAACATATGGAATGGAAATGTTAAAGGGTGCCACTATTCTGGATTGGTCGTTATCCCAGTTTTTCCTTCCAGCATCGATATTGTTCTGTATGGGTGTCCTTTTCATGGGTATTGGACTCAATTTTATGGAGAGGAAAGCGAGTATTTAAAGAATAAATGTTTTGTATAAATAATTTCACTCCTTTGTCGATATAATATTTAGTTGTTAAAAGATAAAGGAGTTAACGTTATGTTTCAATCTTTAAGAAGTAAACTAGTATTTTCATTTTCAGTATTAATTGTCTTAATTATTGCAATTGTCGGTACAATTACGTACGCACAAACGAAAAAAGAAATAGAAAACGATGTCATTTCCAGCGCAGAAGCGGCTATGGAAGAATTAGAGAATACAATAGACATCTACTTAAATAACTATGCTAATATAATTTCTGCGTTTGGTAGTACACCATTAGTTTCTGATTACTTAAAAAGCGACACACCAGAAAATCGCAAAAGAATGCTAGACGGATTTAATCAATTAATGTGGAATTTTCCAGATATGCAGTTCTTCTATATCGCCACTCCGGATAAAAAAATGTATTCCGTACCGGATATTAAGCTAGCAGCGGATTTTGATCCAACTACTAGAGTATGGTATATAGATGCTATTCAAAATCCGTCAGAGGTTATCTATACGGATGTGTATACAGACGCAAATACAAACACGCCTATTGTCACACTCGCTAAAGCTGTACGAGAAAATGGAATTATTAAAGGTGTCCTTGCGACAGATATTAATCTTTCATCCTTAGAAACTCTTGTTGCAGAAACAACATTAGGATATGAAGGCTATAGTATTTTATTAGATAAGTATGGTGTGGCACTTGTTCATCCAACATTAATGGGAGAAAATTTGTTAGATATGGATCTCCCATTCATAGAGAACATGTACCAAGAGCAACTCAACGGTGTGGAAAGGTACGTCTACGATGGGGAGAAAAGAGTGCTTGCCTATAACACAGTCGAGGAGACAGGCTGGAAAATTGCTGGCGTGTTTACAGAGAAAAACATGCTCCATTTGGCCAACAGCATGCTGCAAAACATTATAATCGTTGGTCTTATCGCAATAGTAGTAGCAAGTGGGCTCACAGTCCTTTTAGCTAGATTTATTACGAAACCGATTTCCTACCTAAATGAAGAAGTAAATAAGGTTGCCTCTGGTGATTTGACAGGTAATATTCATGTTCGCACCAAGGATGAAGTGGGGCTGTTAGCACAATCCTTCCAAGCCATGCTTATCAACATGCGTGAAATGATAAGTACAGTAGGGAATTCCTCACAAAAAGTAAAAGCTGCAGTCGAGGAAATGAGTGCTGTCACCGAAGAAGTCTCCGCCACTGGTGATGAAATGAACCGTGCCATTGAAGAGCTTTCCAAAGGAGCAACTCAACAAGCAACCGATCTGGAGGGAACCAGTACACGTACGCAAAACCTTGCAGAAAACATTGAGGACGTCCTCTCCAAGCAAGAAGAACTGGAATTATTATCTGGCCAAATAATCGGTGCAAATGATGCAGGACTGCAAAAGTTAGAAAGCTTAAAAGGACATACGCAAGAATCAAGAGAAATCATCACAAGCTTGCATGCACTGTTATTGCAATTTACCGATAAAATAAAAAGCATTGAAGATATTACACATTCTATTAACGAAATCTCGGATCAAACTAATTTGCTTGCTTTAAACGCGAGCATTGAAGCTGCTCGTGCCGGTGAACATGGCCGCGGATTTGCCGTAGTCGCAACCGAGGTGAGAAAGCTTGCCGAGCAAACAGCAGACTCCACCAAGCATATAAAAGGAGTCATCTCCAGCATCCAAGAGGAATCTACTGTCATCCTCTCAGAGATGGAACGTACGAATGATATCTCAGAGGAACAAAGCGTGGCAGTGAAAAATACGGGAGAATCATTTGGAGAGATTGCCACCAATATCAAGTCTATCATTGGGTTCATTGAAAACATTATGGATAACATGAACGCCATGAATGAATCAAAGGAAGAAGTACTAGCATCTGTCCAAAGCATTTCTGCTATCGCTGAGCAATCTGCAGCAGGTACAGAGGAAATCGCTGCCTCCACCGACGAGCAAGTCAAAGCGATCTCCAGCATTGCATACTCTGCTGAAGAGTTGCTTGCAATGAGTGAGGACTTAAGTGAATTGATTAAGAGATTTAAAGTGGAAGAAGAATAATAGATTGCCCCAGTCGTGGAAGTGCGGCTGGGTTTTTTTGTGGGAGGAGTAGACGGTCGGCAAAATTTGTCGAACAAAGTGAACGTCGATATATTGCCATAATCGTCGATAAAATCATAGAACCGTCGATATATCTTTATAGCCCTTTATAGCCGTTGATATTATAATTTTTCCCTCGATATTCTCCTCTCTTCGCTCATAAAAGAAATAACTTCCCCAAAATTTTTCCTAAAAACGATAAAAAATTTAAAAATAAGGAACGTTTTCTAAAACTCGCTTGTCTAATAAACGAAAGGAGGTACTAAACAAATGAAAAATTGGAAAAAACTCTTTAAGCCAACTCAACCTGGACCAACATTTGAAACACTAATTAAAAACGAACAAGAAAAACTCTATAAAATTGCCTTTTCTTATATGAAAAATGAACAAGATGCACTGGATGTCGTGCAGGAAGCCATCGTGAACGGCTATAAAGCTTTCGATAAGCTGCAAAAACCGCAATATTTCTCTACTTGGATAACTAGAATTCTTATTAACACAGCAATCAACGAACTAAGAAGAAAGAAAAAAGTAACCTTTTTAGAAATTGAAAAATACGAACAACCAGCAAAAGACACTCAGCTTTCCATACATAGGTTAGACCTAGCAGAAGTGCTGGAAAGATTAAAGCCAGAACAAAGAACCTTGCTTATGATGCGGTTCCATTATGGATATTCCATCAAGGAAATAGCCCAAATCTTCGACAAGCCAGAGGGCACCATCAAATCACAAATTCATCGGACATTAGCGCATGTAAAAGCAGAATTGGACGAAGGAGGAGAAAAGTATGGAGAAGCTTAGCCGTGATATAAACACAGAATTCGAAGAAATGTATGTTCCGAAAGAAGAGCTAAACAAACGTGTCCAACAAGCATTAGAGATGGGACAGAAACGAGAAAGAAAGAGATCCTCAAGAATGCAAGCCTGGAAGGTGAACATTGCTGCAGTATTAGTAGTCGGAATCATCGCCGTTCTTTTCCAAAATGATCTTTGGAATAATGATTCAACAACTGGGTTTGGGAACGAACAAGGGATTTTATATATGTATGGGGGCCCAGGCATAAAACAAGTGGCACAAGAGGGTAGGGTGACAACACTGGATTTGGAACAAGAAATACCAGAAATGGAAATTTCCATTAAAGAAGCTTATTTTGATGCTGGGACAGCTCTGGTTGGGTACCAAATTAAAGCTCGTGAAGCCTTTAATGGTAATATGCTTGCTTTCTTGTCTGCCCAATCTGATAAAGATTACAGATATATTACTTCAAGGGGATTAGATGTAGAGGCACAACAAGGAGAAGAGGGTATATTTTATTTTCCTAATTCTGCCGAACTCATTAAAAACGAGGATTTTCATTTAAGATTGGTATTCATACTAAATGGAGAAGTAAAAGAGGTGAATTTTCAATTTGAGATGAAAGGTGAACCAATGCTAGTAGAGAAAGAAGTAGGTTTACGAGCTGAAAATGAGACTGGTGCTTGGTTCAGAGTAGACCGTGTGAAAGAAACAGTGTCTGAATTTCGTGTAGAAACAACTATGGATTTTCCAGAAATCAGTGAGTTCCCTGAAGAAACTTCTATACATACATTATTGATAGGATACTCTAAAGATGGCACTATAAAAAATGCACCTCAGGTTAGTTCAAGTTTTTCATACAATCATTATGACAAAGAATATTATACTCACACAGAAGCGTATGCTCCACTACGAGATATAGAAACTACTAAAGTAATCCCATACTTAAGAAAGTGGAATGTGGATCCAATTATTCAACCACTAAAACAAGGAACAATCCTAACAACGGAAAGAGGACAAATTCGAGTAGACTCTATGAAAGTAATAGCAAATGAAATTATTGTAAAGTTGGCAAAAGGAAATGTGCCAGCAGAATATGCAGCAAGCTTTATCCAATTATCCGACTCAGATAAATACTGGTACACTAGCAGTTATTTTCAAGAGAATGGAAACTTCGTTGAGGTTAGTTTTCCAATCAAAGGGAAAAAGGACAATCTAGAAATTATCTATCATCCTATTGAGGAGTTCTTCGAAGATCTTGCGGTAGAGCTGGAATAATAAAAGAGGGAAGTAACCAGACTGTGGTTACTCCTTCTTTTTGACAGGTTTAAATGGTTATTTTTCCTATAAAAGGTAAGGGTTTAAAGTCAGGTATTCTGGATTAATTATCCGTAATACCGGATTTAATATTGAGCGATCCGGATTAAATAACAGCCAATCCGGATTAATTAACGCAATATCCCACAAAAAACTAGCAGAAAAGAAGCCGCACTCAACAAAACTCGGCTCATTCCTGCTTATTTGTCTACAAAACATTAAAATATCTAGCCTCCGGATGTGCAAATACGATCGCTGACACCGATGCTTCTGGTTCCATCATAAATCCGTCGGTGAGCTTGACGCCAATGTCCTCTGGCTGAATTAATTTAAACAGCTTTTCTTGGTCTTCTAAATTTGGACAGGCTGGGTAACCAAACGAGAAGCGTTGGCCTTGGTATTTGGCGGCGAAACGTTCTTTCATAGTGAAGTTCACCGCATCGGGGAAGCCCCAGCGGTCGCGCATTTGCTGGTGGACAAGCTCGGCTAACCCTTCTGCCGTTTCCAGTGCTAATGCTTGTAAGGCATGGCTTTCTAAGAAACGGCCTTCTTTTTTATAATTGGCAGCGAGTTCACGAACTCCTTTTCCGGCTGTGACAGTGAACAGACCGACATAGTCCATGACACCACTCTCACGTGGCTTGACATAGTCTGACAAGCACAGATGAGGTGCTTTTTCCTGTCTAGGAAACTCGAATTGTTCTATTACTTTTGATGGGTCTTCTGGGTTGTAAATGAACAAGGTATCATCCTCTGACTGGGCAGGGAAGAACTGGTACATAGCAGCTGGTGTAATCAGGTTCTTCTGTTTTGCCTCTGTTAAGAGGTGATCTACTACGTCCTTCACCTGCAAGGTTCTCGCGTCACCCTCCGCTAGTAGTCTTTCAATTTTACCCTTTACTCCTAGGTGGTGACCAATGAGCATTTGCATGTTGATATACGGCTCAACGTGAGAAACGGAAATGTTTCGTAGTAAGTGACGCTTTGTATCATTTGGTTGAAAGACCCGCACATTTCTCGAAACGGTAGAGCGCATTTTCACAGCTGTTGCGACGGATGCACCAGTCGTAACAGTAACTTCCGTAGCTGCTTCACTTAGTTTTCGTTTCTTTTCTGCTTGTTCAGCGACAAGTAGCTCAAACTCATCTGGTGAGCGCAATTGGTTTGCTAACGATAGACCGTTCATCGCATCTTTTGCATATAGTACAAGGCCTTCGTATTCTTTTGAGATTTTTTGGTCTGTGAACTTCCTGGATAAGGCTGCGCCACCAACTAAAATAGGAACAGAAATATCGGACTGTTTCATATCCTGCGCGGTAAGGACCATCTGCTGCGCGGATTTTACGAGTAGACCAGATAAACCGACGATATCTGGTTTTTCTTTTTTAATAGCTTGTATTAAATCAGTGGAAGTGACCTTGATTCCAAGATCCACCACATCATAGCCGTTGTTGCTTAAGATAATGTCGACTAGGTTTTTCCCGATATCATGCACATCTCCTTTTACAGTTGCTAAAAGGATTTTTCCTTTGGAGGAAGAGGTGTCGCTTGCTTCCATATGCGGTTCTAAATGGGCAACAGACGCCTTCATCACTTCCGCACTTTGGAGAACTTCGGCTACGATGAGCTGGTTGTCATTAAATAGACGGCCTACCTCTTTCATTCCTGCCATTAAAGGGCCATTGATAATGTCGAGCGGGGTAGGGAATGCTGCCAAAGCAAGATCTAAATCAGGGAGAAGACCTTCCTTTGTCCCTTCCACGACGTAATAGGCAAGGCGCTCCTCTAATGGCATATCTGGAATATTGGACTTGGCTTCTTTCTTTTTCCCTCTGTAAAAGTCGGTAAAAACTGCGAGGGATTCGTCAGTTGTGTCAAAAAGTAGAGTCTCGGCCATCTTGACTTCTTCATCAGGAATGGACGCAAAACGCTCTAGCTTTTCAGTATTAACAATAGCGTAGTCAAGACCAGCCTGTGTACAGTGATAAAGATAGACAGCATTTAGTACTTCACGGCCAACAGGTGGTAGTCCAAACGAAACGTTACTGACACCAAGGATGGTCAGGCAAGCTGGAAATTCCTCTTTTATGAGTCGGATGCCTTCCACTGTAGCATTAGCAGAACCGATATATTGTTCATCCCCGGTGCCGACAGGAAAGACGAGCGGATCAAATATAATATCAGAAGGGGCTACCTTATATTTGTTAACTAACAAATCATAAGAGCGCTTAGCAATTTCGAGCTTGCGTTCTGCTGTCACACCCATCCCTTTTTCATCAATTGTCCCAACAACAAGAGCTGCCCCGTATTTGTGAACGAGCGGAATGATTGCTTCAAAGCGCTCTTCGCCGTCTTCTAGATTAATAGAATTGATGATTGCCTTTCCTTGAGAGTGCTTTAAGGCGATTTCAATGACGTTTTCATCAGTCGAATCTATGACAAGTGGTGCTTTAACTTTTTTCACCACTTCTTGAACAAATTCTTTCATATCTTCTAGTTCTTCACGATCTGGGTCTGCTAGGCAGATGTCGATTACATGTGCACCGCCACGTACTTGGGCACGGGCTATTTCTGCTGCTTCTTCAAATTTTTTCTCGGCAATGAGTCGTTTGAATTTACGTGAGCCAATGACATTCGTTCTTTCACCAACCATTATAGGACGAAGGGAAGGGTCATCATAAATAAAGGACTCGATGCCTGAAACGCTGTGATGATCGACAACGTCCGAAACACGTGGCTTTTTATCCTTCATTATCTCCGCAATTGCCTGAATATGATCTGGAGTTGTTCCGCAGCAACCACCAACTATGTTTAACCAGCCTTGGTCAGCAAATCCACCAAGCTTGGCAGCAAGGGATTGTGGTGTTTCATGATAGTTTCCTTCTTCATCTGGCAGTCCTGCATTTGGATAGCAGCTCACGGCACTTTTGGAAAGATTGGAAAGTGTGCGGATATGGTCCTGCATAAATTCTGGACCAGTGGCACAGTTTAATCCAACGGCAAGTGGTTTCATATGCTCCACTGAGATGTAAAACGCATCTATCGCTTGGCCTGCAAGGGTTGTTCCCATTGGTTCAATTGTACCGGAGATAATGATAGGCACAGTAATGCCTGTGTTATTAAAAGCCTGTTGAATGCCGAGGAATGCAGCTTTTACATTTAATAAGTCTTGGCTTGTCTCTACAAGTAAACAGTCAGAGCCGCCATCCAATAAACCCCGGGCTTGCTCTTCATAAGATTCTGTCAGAGAGTCGAATGTCGTTCCTCCCGTTACACTTAAGGTTTTAGTAGTAGGTCCAATCGAGCCTGCGACAAAGCGAGGCGTTTCTGGAGTGGAAATCTTAGCGGTTGCACGCTTGGCAATTTCAGCTCCTAATCTATTAATCTCATAAGCTTTAAATCCTAGATTATATTCATCAAGAACGAGGTTTGTACCCCCAAAGGTGTTTGTTTCCACAATATCAGCACCAGCTTCTAAATAGGAGATATGAATCTGTTCGATTACGTTTGGAGCTGTGATATTCAAGTTTTCATTACAGCCGTCCAGCTCTTCTCCACCAAAATCTTCAGGGGTGAGGTTTGCCTGCTGTAGCATCGTTCCCATCGCGCCATCCATGATGAGGATTTTCTTTTTCATTTGTTGTTCTAGTAGTGTGATAGGTTTAGACATTTTGAACCCTCCTGGATGTATGAGACGGACCGTATTTTTTTGCGTAACTTGCTAGCTCCACTGTAAGCTCATAACGCATGAACGGAGTGATAAGATAAATACCATTAAAGAGCTCAAGTGCTGCATCAAGCAGACCTTTTGCGATGTTTAGGCCCTCAAGACTAGCCTGCTCTGGATTATCTCGATAGCTGTTCATTGAATCAAGTATTGGCTGTGTTAGTTTGATTCCGGGAACTTCATGGTGTAGAAAATTGGCATTTCTACTGCTTGTCAGTGGCATAATCCCAATATAAATGGGAGCATTAATATGTTTGGTTGCATGATAGACCTCTAATAGCTTTTCCTCTGAAAAGACAGGTTGGCTAATAAAATAGTCTGCACCAGCTTCGATTTTTTTCTCAAGGCGTTCGACAGCTTTATCGATAACGCGCACATTCGGATTAAAAGCCGCACCAACCGAAAAGCTAGTACGTTCACCGAGTTCTTTTCCTGAAAGAGAAACCCCTTGGTTAAACTGTTTAATCATATTAATCAAACCAAAGGAAGTGACATCGTAAACGGAAGATGCACCAGGAAAATCGCCAACCTTTGTTGGATCTCCTGTGATGGCAAGTATATCATGGATACCTAGCTGGTGTAGCCCCATTAAATGTGACTGTAACCCGATTAAATTTCGGTCACGACAAGTAATATGAATAAGCGGCCGTAAGCCAACTTGTGATTTTACAATGGACCCAAGTGCGGTGTTGCAAACTCTTGGTGATGCTAAGGAATTATCCGCCATGGTAAGCGCATCGATACCAGTGTCCTTCAAGGCTTGTGCACCACGTAAAAACTTATCTGTATTTAGTTTTCGTGGAGGATCAAGCTCTACAATAATCGACTGCTCCTTTTTTGCTTTTTCAAAAAGAGGGGTAGGTACATCCTTCTTTTGCGAAGGGATGACAATCGTTCGCTCCCGTCTCTTAACCTGTTTTTCCTTTACAGGAGATACATCTCTTAATGCTTCTGAAAATGCTTGGATATGGGCAGGCGTTGTGCCGCAACAGCCCCCAAGTAGTCTTACTCCTTGATCTCGGAAGGCAAGAGCTGTCTCTTTAAAATAACCAGCATCACTGTCATACTCTAGTTTTCCATCTACATAAGAAGGAAGACTAGCATTTGGGTATGCGGACAAGAATGCATGCTTTGGAATTGATACCTCTTCTAACGTTGAGATCATATGATAAGGTCCAAGCCGACAATTTAGCCCGACTATATCAGCCCCAAATGCCTCTAAACGATTCAATGCGTCTGTAATCGGAACACGATTTTGCAGGTACCCGACTTCCTGTAGTGAAACTTGGGAGATAATAGGTAAATCCGTTTCTTTTCTGGCAATCTGTAAAACTGTTTCTAACTCCTCTAAATCATAGAATGTCTCTAGTAAAATTCCATCGACACCTTCAAGTAAAAGACAATAAAGCTGTTCGCGAAATGTTCTTTTAATTTCTTCAAGTGGTATCGTTTCAGGCTTAATGGCACGAATTCCTCCAATCGTACCGACCACATGTGAACCAGTGTGATGTAAAACGGCTTTTTTAGCCAGCTTTACAGCAGCACTGTTAATTTCTTTTACTTGATCCTGTAAACCATAGCGCTCAAGCTTGTGATAGTTGGCAGCATACGTATTTGTTTGAATAATGTTCGCACCAGCATTCAAATAAGCTTGGTGTATATGGAATATTTGGTCAGGGTGGGACAGGTTCAGTTCTTCAAAGCAACTATCTGATCCATACGAATAAAGGAGGGTTCCCATTGCACCATCTGCAATTAAAATTCTATCCTGCTGTAAACTATCTAAGATTCCCATGATATACCCTCCGTTGTTCGGTAAATGCGTTTGCTGCTAGATGTAATGCTTGATCAAAATCGGCGATAAGATCGTCTACTTGCTCTAACCCGACAGAAAGACGAAGTAAAGAGTTGGAAATTCCTCGCTTTAAGCGCTCTGCTTCAGGCATAGCAGCATGCGACATCTTTGCTGGAAAAGATAGAATCGATTCCACCGCACCTAAGCTGACAGCAAAAACAGGAATTTCTAGGCTGTTGACAAAGGTGCGAAGGTCAACTCCATCTTTAAGTTCAAAAGATAGTACTGCTCCAGGTCCTTGCGCCTGCCTGTGCTGTAAGGTAAACCCTGGATGAGTCGTGAGACCTGGAAAATAGACGCTTTTAATGGCCGCATGTTTTTCAAAATAATGAGCTAGTTTGTTAGCGGATTTAATCGATTGTTCTAAGCGGACGTGCAAGGTTTTTAGTCCACGTAACACAAGCCAAGCATCTTGTACCCCAAGAACCGCTCCGAAGGAATTTTGTAAGAAGGCAAGTCGTTCCGCAAGCACTGGATCCTTTGCAACTGCAAGTCCTGCCACCACATCACTATGTCCTGAAAGAAACTTAGTCGCACTATGGAGAACAAGATCTGCTCCAAGTTCTAACGGCTTTTGTAGCGCTGGTGTTAAAAAGGTGTTATCTACAAATGTTAAGGCATCTATACTTTTGGCAAGCGCTGATATTGCGCTTATGTCGGTAACCTTTAATAACGGATTAGAAGGTGTTTCTATATAAAAAAGCTTCGTGTTTGGTTGAATAGCGTTTTTAACAGAGTCAATATTCGTCATATCCACAAATGTATGTGTGACTCCGTAACGTGAGAGGACTTCTGATACCATCCGGTACGTACCGCCATATACATCCTCTGAAATGAGGACGTGATCTCCTTGTGATAATAATAGAAAGGACGTGGAAATAGCTGCCATTCCAGAAGAAAAAGCAAACCCTCTCGTTCCTTCCTCAAGGTGGGCAATGGTTTCCTCTAACGCTTCTCTCGTTGGATTTGCGGAACGTCCATAATCATATTTTCCAAAAGAGTCGATATCAGATTGATGAAAAGTAGAAGCATGCTGAATAGGCACACTTACCGCTCCGTTGCTTTTATCAACCTTGTGTTGGTTATGCAACAGCTTCGTTTGAAAAGAATAGCTCATGATAGGACCTCCTTTTGAATGGAAGCTGCCTTTAATGCTGCCTCTAAATCCTGAATGAGATCTTCTACATCCTCAATTCCGACAGAAAAACGAAGCAGTCTGTTACATACCCCGGTTTGGATGCGGATATCTTCAGGAATATCGGCATGTGTCTGAGTAGCTGGATATGTAATAAAGCTCTCTACTCCGCCAAGACTTTCTGCAAATGTGATAAGAGTCAGATGCTGAAGGAGCGAATTGACCCAAGCCTCCTCTTGAATTCGAAAAGAAAGCATTCCACCTCTACCAGGATAAAGGACATCTGTAATGGCCTCATGCTTTTCTAAATAAGCAGCAATTACTTTAGCATTTTTTTCATGGCGCTCCATGCGAAGGGATAGCGTCTTCATGCCTCTAATTAATAGCCAAGAGTCAAAGGGACTTAACACCGCACCTGCTGCATTATGGTGAAGAGAGAGTGCTTCACATAGCTCAGAACCTTTTGCCACAATTAGACCCGCAAGGACATCATTATGACCACCAAGATATTTTGTAGCGCTATGGATGACAATGTCAGCTCCAAGTTTTATGGGATTTAAAAGAACAGGAGTGTAAAAGGTATTATCACAGATCAGTAGAATTCCATGTGCCTTTCCGAGCTGTGACACGGCTTCCAAATCTGTTTCTACCATCAGGGGATTGGTCGGAGTTTCCACAAAGATGGCTCTTGTTTGTGGAGTAATAGCTTCTTCTATTTGTGCTAAGTCAGTTGTATCCACATACGTACAACACAGTCCCCATTTTTTATAGCCTTCCTCTAATAAACGATACGTTCCTCCGTACAAATCCTTGCAAACAATGAGCTCGTCACCAGACTTGAAAAGAGAAAGAATCGTTAAAATAGCTGCCATACCGGAACTACAGGCATATCCTTGGTCGCCACCTTCAAGCTCTGCAATGGCATTTTCTACTACGTGCCTAGTTGGATTACCTGTTCTTGTATAGTCATAGCCTGTCGATTGACCAATGCCCTCGTGACGATAAGCAGTTGAAAAATAAACAGGGGGATTTACTGTTCCAGTAGCAGACTCACTGCGATTTCCTATTTGCGCTAGCTTCGTATTTGTTTTATACATGAAAAAGGCCTCCTATTAACTGGTGATCATCCAGAGAGTGAGAGGCGTTTTAAAAAAATAAAAAGCCTTCTTAAGAAGAAGACTTTGATTAGAAAGTTCATTCTTCTCATCTATGTGAGCAACACTGCTCACTGGAATTAGCACCTTTTCATCGCCAACTATTTGACGTTGATGGTTGCTGAGGTGTCTTCGGGCCATTCCCTCAACCTCTCTGGATAAGAAAGTTTACATATAAAATTATCAGAACAATTTAATTATTTTTCTAATTTACAACAGGTATGAGGGAAATGCAATGGTTTTTTATAAAATCAGGTTAATTGATTTATAAAGTTGAACGGATTTTGCACGTAATCCCTGGTCAATTCCTTTTTAAAATTAATAGATGAAAAAATTATTAAAATATTTAAAATATATGTTTGCAAGCTTAAAATTATACATGTATAATTTTACTGTTGTTGCTAAAGGTTACATAAATTAGAAATTTTAGGCAGGCTTTTAATATAGCAAATACTGCATTACGACCCTATACATAGTAACTGGTTATTCTTATGCTAAAGTTTGGAAAACTAAAACATGTTTTTAATAATTTTTGAATAAGTAGCTGAAAAGCTGCTTATTCATTAGTGATTTAAGAGAAGGAGTTATGATCATTGATACACTTACAAAATGCTACATTACAATATAATATGTCGAAAACCCCTATTTTTTCAGATGTAACTCTACATATAGCTAAGGGGGAATGGATTTCCTTAATAGGACCTTCTGGATCTGGTAAAACATCACTGTTAAATATCATAGGCGGTAGCATTGAATTGTCCTCTGGAAAAGTATTTATCGAGCAAACGGATATACAAACTCTATCAATCAATGAAAAGCAACTATATGTAAGAGAAAAGATTTCAACCGTTTATCAACAATTTCGGTTACTTCCTCAATTTACAGTATTAGAAAATATTATGCTGCCTCTTATCCCATACCGTGACCGTAAAGTAATTCAAGCAAAAGCGTTAGAGCTGATGGAAGATGTGGGATTGGAGGAACATGCAAAGAAGCTGCCAAGTCAACTATCAGGAGGACAACAGCAAAGGGTTGCTTTTGCTCGGGCCTTAATAACAGAACCTGATATACTCTTATGCGATGAACCAACAGGAAATTTAGACCATGATAACCGCAACAATATATTAGAACTCCTTTCTGTTGTTCATAAAAAGGGAAAGACAATCGTCTTGGCTACACATGATGACTTCGTAACGAAAAAAAGCGACCGTATCATCACATTCACGGGGAATACCATTCACATAGGAGGCGATAAAATTGCTTCGCTATAGCTGGAGAGCCGTGAGAAGTCGCTATAAACTGTCTCTTATTCTTCTAATCTCGATGGTGATTTTGCTAGTAGCAAGTTCTGTAAGTATCTCTTCCGTGCTAACGATTCAAACAAATGTGAGAGAAAGTATACAGGAACATGCTAGGGGAAGTTATGATATTTTAATCCGTCCCGCAGAAGCAGCTACTTCTGTCGAAAAGACATTAGGAAAAGTAGAAGAAAACTACTTAAATTATGGAGCTGGCGGTATCTCATTAGAGGAATGGGAAAAAATAAAGGCATTATCAGAAGTAGACATTGCTGCTCCTGTTATATCTTTAGGATATTTTACAGGAGAAAATAAGTCCTTAGCTTTAGATTACCCTTCTAAAAGTAGTTATATTTCTGGTTACTTTGAAACGTATGATGGTGTAAACCATTATGAGGTTGAAGATACTTTTGGAGTTTATTACATGTTAGAGCAAGAGGGTTATCCTGAAAACGGGTTTGATTTCTTAAAACGATTGGGTGTAGGTTTTACTGGGGAAGGAATGAGTCCTGAATTTGATATCCCTATAACTTATGATCTAACTGTAGGTGTAGATGTAGAAGAAGAGCAAAGATTAACTGGAATTGACCTATCTGCTTTAAATAATGAAATTCCCCATCAGATGGCAATGGCCTTTGAGTCCTTAAATGTGGAAAGAGAAATCCGTCTTATCTATTTAGAGGATTCCTTTTCACCATTAAAACTGCAAGTAAATGTAAAAGATTTAAATTGGGGAACACAAGACACTATTAATTTAAAGGAAAGTTTAAACCTATCAGAAAATGAGCCTTTATTTTTGTCTGAACGGTTCGAAGGATTAATGGAAGAGTTAGAGATGGACTACTTATCAGATGACAAATACACTTTTGATATGTCGAAATACATTACTCCATTTCTGTATAATCCATTAATTGTAGATTACGATCATACAGTAAAAACTTCTGATAATTTCTCTTCTTCATTAGGTGAATCTTCTCATTTCTACAAGATTAATCCTATTGATTATATGATTAATTCAGACGGTACTCTTACAGTAAAACAAGTAGGAGAACATTTAGGAGTACCAACATATAGAGATATGAATTTTCAAGGTGTATCAGTTGCGACTGTTGCAGGCACTGATAAAACTATTCCTTTTATCTTATTTCCTGTAGGTTCTTTTACTACGGTGGAGTATCAAAATACGTTATCTTCTAGTCCTCTCGGTATATACCAACAAGCACCTACCATTACTTTAGATGAAGAACAACCGTTACATGAAACGCTCACACCTGGAAGCTTTATTAGTTCACCAGCAAAAGGGATTATGAGTTTAGAAGATGCTGCTTACATTAAAGGAGATTCCCCTATTGATGCTATAAGGGTGCGTGTTTCCGATATTAAGGAGTATGATGATGAAGCTATCGCTAAAATTGAAGAGGCATTAATAAAAATTAGCCAAATTGGGAATTTTCAAATGGACGTGGTGGCAGGGGCATCTATATCAAAGATGGCTATAGATGTAGAAGGAATTGGAATGGTATCACAGCCATGGACAAGTCTTGGTGCTGCCGCTGAAATAGCGGATGGGTGGAATGGGACGAACATCCTTGTTACAGGTTTATTCTTTCTCATTGGACTTCTATACCCACTAAACAACGCCTTCTTCCGTAATAGAACAAGTATTGAAGATAAAAAAATCATTTCTGATTTAGGGTGGAAGCCATCTCATATCAGAAAGCTCTACTTTATGGAGAGTGCCATTATCCTTGTTTTAGCAGCACTTGGGACAAGCTTGGCACTAATCATTTTGTATACTTATGGGTACGTTCATATTATGTCGTTTCCTTATGTTCTCTTATCTATTATCATCGCATTAGTAGTGACATGGCTCATCAATAGATTTCAAAACAGTAGCTCCACCAATAAAACAGAATCTCCTAAATTTAAAACTTTGTGGCTTAGAAGTCTCTACTACTTTAGACATTTAATTGTATTTTCTTTTTTACAAATCGTTTTATTAACTGTCATCATCACTTTTATACCTGTTAACTTATATCAAACAATATTAGCAACTGGGGATACCAATCTTGGAGAATATATAAATGCCACAGTTCTTGTTTTTGTGATTATTATATTCCTAGCAGCATTGATCCTCACAACGGCGACACTTAGTGAGACAATCTCTTCTACTTTGCACATCCGAAAAGATGAGGTAATAACCTTAAAAGATATCGGATGGAAAATCAAAGATGTAAGAGGAATTTTAGTGAAAGAAACAATGGTCTGGATGATGATCGCTGTAATTTGTGGATTTGTAATAAGTTTAACGATGACCTTGATGTTTTATCCTAACATGTCGGCAAACGTGGTATTCATTAAAATTATATGTAGTCTTTCATTTAGCATTCTCTGTTTCATCATGATATATATTTTAATGACACGTAGGTTAAAAAGTTATGGGACAACTTAAAAGAATATGACCCGACTTAAAAATGTCCCCCTCCACCAAGCTTGGTGAGGGGGACTTATTATTTCAAATTCGATGTTCTCATTTATAAAAAGCTCTTTTCGGATTTTTCAACAAGGGTCAGGATAGTGGTAGATAATAACCTATTGGGGATGAAATGATGATAAGAAGTTATTATAGAGTAAAACCTAATATTTCTCCAAATGTCGAGGCTTTAAAAGAAGTTCTCTCCAAATGGTTGGGGGATGACACTTTCTCCCAGCAATACTTTTTAAGAGGACTCAACACCAAGCATAGACTGTGTACTTATGAAGCTTATGAAAGTGAAAAATTGGTAGGTTTAATAACTGCGTGGAATTCTGAATTTCACCCGTATTGTACCTACTTCGCAATGGTTACGGAAGCGCATATGGGATATGAAATAGAGACTGTATTGGTTAATGCTTTATTGAATGTTGAAAAGATTAAATTTCCTCTGCAAACATCCATTTGGGAGTCGTCTTATAGATTAAAATCATTCTATGAACAAAGTGAGTTTTTAGAAGTCAGAAGAACATATATGCCATCATTAATGGTCTCAAAGGTTGATATAGAGGGAATATTTCCGGAATTTAACCAACAAGATATTTACATAAAAGACATGAAGAGTATAGGTAATCAACAAGAACTAATAATACAGTTAATTAACCTTGTTAAAAAAAACTATGAAGTATCTCATACTATAAATCCTGTTTCTGTTCAAAGCTTTGAGACATGGAAAAAATTAATCTTTAATAAAGATTTGATTGAAGATGGAAGTTATATTGTATTAAAGGATAATGAAATACACGCATACTCTTTATTACATTATTCAAATACACCAAATAAATTAGATTTTGGTTGGAGAGGTACCAAAAACAATAATGATATGAGATTAATGTTAATGCTAACAGCACTTCAGATAAATTATGCCGAGAAAAAAGGAATACATACTATTGAAGCTGAAGTTGATTCAACAGATAAATTTTCTATTGAAATGTTAAAATTCTTCCCATTCTCTCCAACGCCGTCATTATTGACATTTCAAAAGCTGCCCCAAGATGTACAGTTATAGCAAGGTTTGAAATACCTTAATATGAAACTGGATTTCTACAAGACTCCAGTTTCCTGGCGGGATGTTAAGAACGTTCCGCCAATAGCTTTCAATGGTTATTTAAAGACTATCCACAGTTATCCCAGAGATAACCTTATTTTGCCGTCACGTTTTACCTTCACACTTCCATCCAAGAAGCAAACTATCCCTCTTTAATGTGTCATCTAATCTTTCCAAACCCTGTTACCAATAAGCTAAAATCGGGAACACTAATAATAAGTCATAAAATGGTCAATCACCAAACGAGAAATTACCTTGCATATGCTATATAATAAAGATACATAAAGTATGTGAAGTTTTTCACAACATAAAACTATCCCAACCTAAACGGAATAAAGGGGACATAAAAATGACCGATTTAAAATCTATCGCAAAATCATATAGAGGCACAAGGATAACATTAATAATTATTGCTGTCTTAACAGGCTTGACTATTATTGGGCAGGCGTACTTTTTTGTGACTATTGTCGATCGAATTTTTTTACGTGGGCACTCCTTTCAAGAAATCATCCCGTTTCTTGCAGGTTTATTAGGTGTTTTGGCTGCGAGGGCTATCCTTACCTATTTCAACGGAATTACTGGAGTAAAGCTAGCAACGAAAGTAAAAAAGGATTTTCGAATAGCCCTGCTAAAAAAATATTCTAAAAGTCCTGTGCAGGCTGCACTAAAAGGGCAGTCCGGTCAAAAGGTTAGTGTCATGATGGATGCCGTCGATGAAGTGGATCCGTATTTTAGTAAATATATTCCACAGGTCATTCAATCGAGCATCATCCCGATCATTATCCTAATAGCAGCATTCAGTCAGCATGTGAATACCGGTTTGATTATTCTGGTCACTGCACCTTTTATTCCAATTTTCATGATTGTTGTGGGACTAAAAACGAAGAAGAAATCAGAAGAGCAAATGGAAAAGCTGAATGCTTTTTCGGGAACCTTTTTAGATACATTACAAGGCTTAACCACCTTAAAGCTGTTCAATCGTTCCAAAAAGCAACAACAAACGATTGAAGAGAGCAGTCATAGCTTCCGGGATGCCACGATGGAAGTGTTGAAAATAGCTTTCTTATCATCGCTTATGCTCGAATTTATTTCTATGCTTGCCATTGGACTTATTGCACTTGAGGCAGGATTACAGCTCGTTGTTTTTGAAAATATCGGTTTTTTCACCGCTTTCTTTGTTCTCGTCCTTGCACCTGAATTCTATCTGTATTTAAAAGAACTCGGAAGTGCTTTTCATACAGGACGGGGTAGCATGGGTGCAGCGAAGAAAGTGACAGATGAATTAAATGCAGAAGAGGCACCTGTAGAGTGGGGAGAAGAATCACTTCCAAATATGGAAACTCCACCTTCATTAGAGCTCCGCGATTTAGGTTTTCGGTATAGAGACGAAGGGTTTGCTCTTCAAGGTATCGCTGCTTCCATCAAACCGTATAGTCAAATCGCGCTTGTTGGAAAAAGTGGTTCAGGGAAATCTACTTTGCTTAATCTAATATCAGGGCTTATTCGTCCGACAGACGGAACAGTAATGGTAGAAGGAAAGCCTCTCTTTGATTATCAGGAGAAAGCCTGGTTTGATAAAGTAAGTTACATTTCACAAAACCCATATTTATTTGCAGGAACCATTGCTGATAATATCGCAATTGGTGGAAAAGCAGATGCCACAGAGGAGGAGCTAAAGATTGCTGCAGAAAAAGCAGGTATCCTTGCGCTAGTGGAATCATTGCCAGAAGGCTTTCAAACTAAGATAGGAGAGGGTGGTCGTGGACTTTCAGGTGGAGAAAAGCAGCGTCTCGCTCTTGCCCGTGCATTCCTGAAAAAGCCATCCATTATTTTATTTGATGAGCCAACAACAGGTTTAGATTTAAAAACCGAAAAGATTCTTCAAGAATCGATGAAAGAGCTAGCCAAAACCTCGACAGTCATTACGGTTGCCCATCGACTTCATACGATAAAAAAGGCAGACACCATTCTCTTTTTAGAAACTGGCAGCTTAGTAGCAAAAGGAACTCATCATGAGCTTCTCCAGACTGTACCTTCGTATCAACAAATGGTGTCTGTTCAGCAAGGAGGGAATGCCATATGAAAGAGCTTCGTCATGTCACGTTCCTTGTGATGAAGGAAAGAAAAGACGTTTTGCTTTCCATCATTCTAGGGTTTAGCGCCGGAATTTCCGCTGTGGGACTCTTTGCATCAAGTGGATATTTGATATCCAAAGGAGCCTTAGTTCCACCAATTTATACGTTAACAGTGATGATCGCGCTACTAAAGCTTTTTGGCTTTGCAAGAGCCTTTAGCCGATATGGAGAACGGTATTTTTCACACCGAGCAACATTTACGATACTAAGTAATCTGAGGGTTTCTTTTTATAAAAAAATAGAACCACTAGCCCCAAGGATTTTTCAAAAATACAGAAGTGGGGACTTACTTGCCCGTATTGTAGGAGATGTAGAAAGTCTGCAAAATTTCTTCCTAAGGGTTTTCTATCCACCTGTTGTCTTAGTAATCGTTTTTTTAAGCACCATTCTTTTTATTTCATACTTCTCGGTAATTCTGGCGTTTGTGATGCTGCTAGGTTTATTATTGACTGGATTTGTTGTACCAGCCATTTTCGCGCTCGACCAGCGGAAGCTTCAACGCAATGTTAGAGAGGGAAGAGCGAGACTTTCCACCGAAGTGACGGAACTATTTTATGGCTTTCGGGATTTGAAAATATATCAGCAGTTAGAAGAAAAAGAAAAATTGCTTACAGAGGTAGCAGGGGACTATGTTGTAGAGCAAGAGACAGAAGGAAAGCAGGAGATTTTCAATCATTCTGTTAATACATTCGTGACGCTTCTCGTATCCTGGTTGATTCTGGCCTTAGGCGCATACCTGACAGTTCAAGGTCAATTTGAAGGACTGTTCCTTGCAATGCTTGTCATGATCTCTCTTACTGTATTTGAAAATGCTGCGCCAATGGCGGTTTTCCCAAATCATTACGAGGATAGCAGGAGAGCTGCCGGTCGTTTGGAGGAAGTAGTGGAGAATGAAGTAGTGGAGTATGTCTCGGAGGCTACTAATGTGTTGCCGGACAATGAAGCACTCTCGTTTCATATGAAAGATGTCAGCTTTACGTTTCCGGGTGAGTCCAGTTCAACTTTGGCTAATGTGAATGTAAGTTTTGAGTCAGGTACAAAAACTGCCATTGTCGGCCCAAGTGGTTCCGGTAAATCGACATTGCTGTATTTGTTGTTAAAGCTGCATCAACCAGATAACGGTACGTTTACGCTAAATAATTGGAACTATTCTTCTGTTTCTTCAGAAGATCTGTGGAGTAAAAGCAATGTCGTACTCCAAGAGAATCATTACTTTTACGGAACTATTCGTGAAAACTTGGCCATTGCAAAAGAGGACATCAAAGATGAAGAAATGTTAGAAGCTCTTGGTATGGTAAAGTTGAACCACTTTTCCTTGGAAGATCGTGTCCTGGAAAAAGGAGAAAATCTTTCTGGTGGAGAGAAGCAACGCCTTGCCATTGCACGTGCTTTTCTTAAGGGTCAACATGTATGGCTGCTGGATGAACCGACATCTTCTGTGGATGCTGTGACAGAGAATGCTATTTTTGAAAAACTGTTTGAAAAGGCAAAGGATGACACGTTAGTACTGGTCAGCCATCGCTTAACAGGTTTAGAGAGAATGGATCAGATCATTGTGATGGAAAATGGAAACGTGGTAGAAGCAGGAACTTTTGATGAGTTGATGAAAGCAAAAGGCTATTTCTATGAAATGAAAGAGATTGAGAAAAGTGTGTTTATGTGAGTTATTGTGCCACTTAAGGGGATTTTTAAGGACCTTGAGTGGTTTTTTACGTGGGAGTTGTATGATTGTCTTTTGAATTGTAAAAGTAAACAGAAACTATCATAAAAAAGTTTTCAGCTGTTGATTGGAGCAAAAGGAGCAGACTCCTAGAAAATGCGAGCATTTCCTGCGTGCGATGTAATGCTGCCGTAGCCTTCCTTGTCCAGCAGGAAAGTAGCGGTAATCTGCTCAAGTCCGCCACTCTGAAATCAAACACAGAAGTAAAAAAAGCTGTCAGAAAGCCATGTATCATGACTTCCTGGACAGCCTTTTCTAACAAACTTAGTCATCCCACTCTACATATAACACTTTCCCAGTCACTGCATCCACATATACTGTTACGTCGTCATCGTCACCTTGGTTTGTGTCAATTTCTACTTCATAAACGAGCTTTCCATTTTCACGGTCTAACTCGATGTCATCAATTACTCCGTTCACTTCATTTAGTGCTACTTCTTCTGCTTCTTCAAAAGAAATGCGGGGGCTGTTTTCTCCATTAGTTCCTTCAGAAGTTACGCGTTGACGCTTTTTCCCGTCGCGCTCATCTCTTTCTTCTTTAAGGATATCGCCAGTTTGTGCATCTACTTTGAAGTCATATTCATATTCGTCATTTTTCACTTCAATTTCGTAAATAATTCTGCCGTTTTCGCGATCTTTTTCGGCTTCTTTAATGACGCCGTTCTCCACTTTTTCTAAGACGATTTCACTTGCTTCTGAAATGGAGATTCCATTTTGTTCGTTCGTTGGGTTAGCTACGTTCACTTGTTTCAATTCCATATTGTCATCTTTTTTCAAAGCCTCTGCACCAACGCTGATACCTCCAATTAATAGGGCACCTGTAACCACGGTTGCTAAAAGTTTCATAAAAGAATTCCTCCTAATGTTTTGTTTGTATTGCTTGCTACAGTTGTATAATAGCCAGCGAACATTAATAGAAAAGGAGGAAAAGATTAAAATTTTTTAATCTAAGATAAGGAAAACTCAGTCTAGATACTATTAATCCCATGTTAAAGAGAGAATTTCCCCAGTATAAGCGTTAATAATAATCGTTGCTTCTGTGTCATCATTGACTTCGATTTCAACTTCATAGACTTTTATGCCATTCTTTTCATCAAGCTCGATATCTTCAATGGCACCATGTACCTCGTCAAGTGCAATCTCTATCGCTTGATCTTTTGTTAGCATGCTTGGCTTTGGAGTATCTTGTGGTGTTTCGGACTCCTCACCATCTTGGCCGTTAGGTTGAGAGTCTTCACCTTTACGGTTTATCAGCTTTAGTGAGGTGATTTCCCCGGTTAGCCCATTTACTAGCATTTGATATTGACCCATATCATTTTCCATTAATACCACAAACGTTTTATCGTTTTTTTCCAAAGAGGTGATAGAGCTTCCTCCGTATTGACTTTCTACTATTTCTCGAACAGTCAATTCAGAGACCATCTCCCCTTCTTGATTAGATAGTAGGTAATAAACAGCGATACCTAAAAGTAGGACGAAGATGACAGCGAAAATAAGCAGATAACCTTTGTTATTTCTCATATTTAATCACCGTCTTTTCTTGTTTTGGCAAAGTAATACGGACGGTCGTGCCTTTTCCTTCTTCACTTGTGATAACGATACTCCCTTGGTGAGCGTCCACTATTTGCTTTGCTATGGAAAGACCTAAACCAGACCCACCACTTTCTCGGCTTCGGGCTTTATCGACTCGGTAGAATCGGTCAAAGATTTTGTCCAAGTCATCTGAAGGAATACCATCACCTTTATCGATAATGGTAACAGAGCAACCATCAGCTGCTTCCATTAGTTCCATTAAAATATCATGATCACTATACTTTCTTGCATTATCAAGAAGAATATAGAGCAATTGCTTTATTTTATTCGTATCTGCAAAGACGTGAAAATCGTGTCCTTTTTCTACAATGGTAATGTTTCTGTCAAAGGATATTTCCATATTATGGGCAGCTTGTCTGGAGAGAGACAATAGGTCCGTCTCTTCTTTGTGTAATGCGATATGATTATCTGCATTGGCTAGCTGGAGCATCTGCTCTGTCATTTCTTTCATTCGAATGGATTCAGAATAAATGGCTTCCACAGATTCCTCCAGGAGCTCCGGTTTTTTCATTCCCCAGCGTTTTAACATGCTTGCATAGCTTTCAATGACCGTTAATGGCGTCTTCAATTCGTGGGAAGCATCTGAAACGAATTGCTGCTGTTTTTGAAAGTTTTTTTCTAAAATATCAATCATTTGGTTGAAGGTGGAACCCATCATATACAATTCGTCCTTTGATGTTCCTTCTAGCTTCAGCTTTTTGTAATCCCCTGTTTGTTGGATTTGTTTCATTGTTTTTGTCATGGCATATATCGGTGTTAAAATTATTCTACTCAACACGTTTCCAAAAAAGATAGCCGGAATGATGATAAACAAAGAAGCAATCAATAAAACAACTAAAAGGGTATCAATGGTTCGCTTAGAGTCTTCCAGGCTTTCGGTTACCTCCAGCATAACAATATTACCGTCTGACCAAATTAAAGGATAAGAAACGACTGCATAAGGATTTCCATCAAATGTTCGAACATCTGAAAATTGCTGGTTCTGGAATTTGGTTGGGATTAATCGCATATCATACTCTTTTGCACTATTAGCAACAGAGGTGTTTTCCTCTGTGACAATGCGTATCATTCCATTTGGGGGAAGATAAGCGTGCAGAAGCGCACTAAAATCTGTCTCATTTTCACTAATTGCCGTTGTAACAGCCTCTGTCACAGATTGTGCATGTTCCTTAACCCGGTTTAAGTCGTTATCTAATATATTTTTTTGGAATAGAAAATAAATAGCGCCATTAACTAATAAAAGCATGATCAGCAGCCATACCGTAGAGAACAGCAGAATCTTCTGTTTCAGTTTCATTTTTCGTTACTCCTTCAGTCGATATCCGATACCACGGACAGTTAGTAAGACATCTGCTAAATCAAGTTTTTTTCGCAGATGTCTTACATACACATCCACAATATTAGTGTCGCCATAATAATCAAAGCCCCAAACTCTGGTGAGAATTTGTTCGCGATTCAAGGCAAGGCCGCTATTTTCAATGAAAAATACAAGTAAATCAAATTCCTTTGGTGTCAAATCAACACTTACATCTCCACGGTGGACCTCACGAGCTTTCTCGTTCACAGTCCAATCTTTTACCTTCAGAACACTTGTCTGTTCAGGTTTAGTCTGTATCGTCCGCAGACTTGCTCGTACTCTAGCCAAAAGCTCTTCTATTTCAAAAGGCTTTGTAATATAGTCATTA
The DNA here is from genome assembly GCF_917563925.1 of Sutcliffiella rhizosphaerae. Classification (GTDB taxonomy): domain Bacteria; phylum Bacillota; class Bacilli; order Bacillales; family Bacillaceae_I; genus Sutcliffiella_A; species Sutcliffiella_A rhizosphaerae. The sequence goes on along the minus strand of NZ_CAKJTJ010000016.1, from coordinate 33,620 downwards.
GCTCCTAAATCTAGCCCACTAACTTTATCAGGAATGGAGTTGCGGGCTGTCAATAAAATAACAGGTGTGTGAGTATCCACTGAACGAATTCTCCTTAGTACCTCCAGCCCGCTTAATTCAGGTAGCATCACATCTAATAAAACGAGATCCCAACTTTGTGATTTGAATTTATCCAGCCCGCTTAACCCGGTAAAGGCAGCGTCTGTCTCATATCCTTCATGTTCGAGCTCTAACTGCAACACACGGGCAATCTTTTTCTCATCCTCTATAATCAAAATATATGCCATGGCGCTCACTCTTTCCGATTAGTCTTTGTTAAATAGAATACTGTAGTACCTAGCCGTTCGGTCAAGATGGAGAGACCCAACCTTATCAAGGCTTCTTCCGTTTATCTTTTTATCATAACTTTTCTTCTTCATCCTAACAAATGTCGTTGACGTAAAAGCGTTGTTGATAGTATAGTTGTTTTTAGTGATAATGATTATCATTAGGGAGACGAAATTTTTATAAAATAAAAGGTATTTGCATACATAAATAAGGAGGTAAGTCTGTGGTTCGTCGTTTTTTTTCCTATTATAGGCCATATAAGTGGCTTTTTATCTTGGATTTTTCATGTGCTGTCTTGGTAGGTATTTTAGAACTTGCCTTTCCGGTAGCTGTGAACCAGGTCATTGATCGTCTGTTGCCTCAGCAAAACTGGAGCTTAATTGTTTGGGCTTGTATCGGATTGTTGGCTGTGTATGCCATTAATACAGGGCTCCATTATGTCGTTACCTATTGGGGACATATGCTTGGAATTAATATTGAAACGGACATGCGTAGGAAATTGTTTCAACATATGCAGAAGCTGTCATTTGGTTACTATGACAATAACAAAACAGGCCACTCTATTTCCAGGCTAACGAAAGATTTAGAAGAAATAGGAGAAGTAGCTCATCATGGGCCTGAGGATGTATTTGTGGCATTGATGACCCTTGTCGGTGCCTTTGCCATCATGGTGACCCTAAATTGGAAACTAGCAGTCCTTTCATTTTTAGTAATACCGTTACTTATCATACTTGCAATTTATTTTAATAAAAAGATGACTAGTACGTTTCGAAAAATGTTTAGCGATGTGGCAGAAATAAATGCACGGGTGGAAGATAGTATTGGTGGGATCCGTGTTGTTCAAGCTTTTGCAAATGAAAAGCACGAGCAGAAGCAATTTGCAGTTAACAACGAGAACTACCGGAATACGAAGCTTGCGTCCTACAAAATTATGGCACAAAACATCACAGCAAATTATTTGCTAATGCGGCTTGTGACATTGTTTACTCTTCTGTTTGGTACATTTTTTGTCATTAGAGGAGAGCTAAGCCCAGGGCAATTTGTAGCATTTATTCTCCTTTCTAACATTCTATTAGGACCTATTCAAAAGATTAATGCAGTTATAGAAAGCTATCCTAAAGGGATCGCTGGATTCAAACGCTATACAGAAATAATGGATACAGAGCCAGATATAGCAGATGCACCAGATGCTGTCCATGCGGAACTAGATGGAGAAATTCATTATCGAAATGTTTCGTTCGGCTATGAAGGAAATGAAAAAGTATTAAACAACATCAATATGTCCATTAAGGCAGGAGAGACAGTAGCGATCGTCGGTCCATCCGGAGCTGGAAAAACAACTCTTTGCAGCTTACTTCCACGCTTCTATGAATTGGAGCAAGGAAGCATATTGATAGATGGGTATGACACTCGTGAATTAAAGCTGGAATCTTTACGAAGTCAAATCGGGATTGTGCAGCAGGATGTGTTCCTTTTTTCAGGCACCATTCGCGAAAATATGTCTTATGGGAAGCTTAATGCAACAGATGAAGAGATAATGGAAGCAGCGCGACGATCTCAGCTAGATGAGTTCATTGCAACTCAGCCACAAGGATTAGACACTGTCATTGGAGAACGCGGTGTCAAGCTATCAGGCGGTCAAAAACAAAGGCTTGCTATTTCACGTATCTTTTTGAAAAATCCACCGATTCTTATATTGGACGAGGCAACATCTGCACTCGATACCGAAACAGAACGTGCCATTCAGACGTCTCTTACAGAGCTTGCCAAAGACAGAACCACACTTGTAATCGCCCACCGACTAGCAACCATTAAAAATGCCGACAGAATCATGGTGGTTACTAAAGAGGGGATTGCCGAGTCAGGACGTCATGAGGAATTATTAGAATCAGAAGGGATTTATAGCAGACTCCATCAAGCACAATTTGGATGATAAAAAGACCTAGGTAATTTAAGGAATTGTGTTTTCAGTGCCTATCTTACGGGAATGTAACCAATAAGCAAGTCGCATTTCCGAGGAGGGATTTACATGCAAAAAACACTATTAGGAGTCTACGATACAAATAAAAAAGCAAGGAATGTCGTAGAAGGCTTAATTGTTCAAGGATATACAGCCGAAGAAATTGTTATTGTGGCATTAGAGGATACGCTAGGACATGATTTTCCGATTGGCACCCGTCTTGAACGGATTGCCACGGAGGAAAAAGACACTGTAGTGGATAAATTAAAGCATTCTTTAATGCCAGAAGAAGCAATGGCTCCCAAAGGGGTGGGCAATAAGCTAATAGAAATGGGGCTTTCAGACAGGGAAGCACCTATGTATGCTACAGATATTGAAAACGGGAGAATCGTAGTTCTCGTTAATAAATATGTAAGCAAAGAAGCACGAATAGTTGCACCTTGAGAACGACCAGAAATGGTCGTTTTTTTGTAGGTTTAAAAGCTATTTTAATGCGCAATCCAAAATTTCCTGATAAAGAGTGTGCCATTTGTGATAATAAGAGGAAACATCAAAAGGGTTTACAAACATACGTTGAGCGGATTCGTACCGCCCATCAAATGGAAGCAATTTTGAAATAGTCATTTTGTAGAATATTTGATATCCAATCATAGGATATGAATTACTCTCTGTCCATAATGGATTTTCACTGTGGTCAACGATTATGTGTCCTAATAAATTACATTCTCCTTCCACATAACCCTCTTCCATTGCTTCCCGTTTAAAGCAACCCTCTGGGGTTTCGCCAGCTTCAATATGTCCTCCAGGAAAATCCCATCCTCTATGGTTTAAATCTACCAATAATACTTTTTCTTCTTGAAAACAAAAGCCGTGTGCACTTGTAATTAAATCATATGGAGGAAGTACGCTGCTTTTTTTCCAAGTTAATTTAACTCTGGATTCTCCCCAATTTACAAAAGTAGTAGTCATTGTTATCCTCCAACATAATCAATTGGTATTAATGGTCTAATTTGGAAGCTGTGATAACCTAAATATATCATACGTAGAATTAGCAGGGAATAATGGCTTTTTTGCCTGAATGCCTAAAAATGGAAAAAAGGAAAAATCGGGCACTCAAAGAGCAAACTAGTGCCCGAAAAACCAGAAAGTAGAAAAATCGGGCACT
>NZ_CAKJTJ010000016.1:0-30068 GCF_917563925.1 Sutcliffiella rhizosphaerae | reverse complement strand
AGAATTAGCAGGGAATAATGGCTTTTTTGCCTGAATGCCTAAAAATGGAAAAAAGGAAAAATCGGGCACTCAAAGAGCAAACTAGTGCCCGAAAAACCAGAAAGTAGAAAAATCGGGCACTCAAAGAGCAAACCAGTGCGCGAAGAACCAGAAAGTAGAAAAATCGGGCACTTAAAGAGCAAACCAGTGCCCGAAAAACCAGAAAGTAGAAAAATCGGGCACTTAAAGAGCAAACCAGTGCCCGAAAAACCAGAAAGTAGAAAAATCGGGCACTCAAAGAGCAAACCAGTGCCCGAAAAACCAGAAAGTAGAAAAATCGGGCACTTAAAGAGCAAACTAGTGCGCGAAAAACCAGAAAGTAGAAAAATCGGGCACTTAAAGAGCAAACCAGTGCCCGATAAACAGGAAAGTAAAAAAACAGGCAAGGTAAATATTCTTTAAGTATTAACCCCCTATGTTTACAATCATTCCCATGGTTCATTAGCAAACACACAAAAGTTTCTTAAAATAAAATTCCTCACCATTATTTTATATATAGGAAAAATGCCTTATTTTTAGTTATTCATGTAACGTAACCTATATTACTTCGTACATACAAAGTAAGAAGGAGGGAGAAGAATGAAGAAATTATGTATTTTATTAACTGCTATTCTTTTCATGTCTGCTTGCTCTAAAGATACGAATGTAGGAAATGGGGCTCTGCCTGTTCAAGGAGAAGAGAAACCAGTTGAAGAGAAAGAGGTAGTTCAGGAAGAAAGTGAAGAGGAGTCAAGCTCTTTTGAAATAATGAATGAAATAGATGAGGTAACAATTCCGATGAATCTCGATGATTTCACCTCTATAGAAGCTGGTCTTTTCACGAAGGATTTGGAAATTGGCAAGGAGACTAGTATTTGGCCAATCTCCAATCCATTGTCTGGTTTTGAAGAGGATTTTATTAAAACGATGGAAGAAGTAACGGCAAGTAACACGGATGAAGATGTGCTGTTGAAGTCTTTTATACATTTACTAGGTAACAGTGCTTATCCGGAAGTAATAAGTAAATTGTCAGAGTATGAATTTTCTTTTAGTGAGCCATTGTTGCCAGATCCAGAATTAAATGATACTGGACGGGAAAATCAAGCAACTCCAGAAAGAGCATTGATTCTTTTGGATGCGAGTTCAAGTATGCTTTTAGATGCTAATGGAAAACAGCGAATGAAGATTGCAAAAGATGCTGTTCTCAGTTTTGGCAAGACCATTGGAACAGATAGTGATATTGCATTGTATGTGTATGGGCATGCGGGCTCACAAGAGGATAAGGATATGGAGCTTTCTTGTACAACTATTGATGAGGTGTACCCTGTTCAGCCTTATGAGGAGGAATCATTTTTTAATGCAGTTCAAGATGTAGAAGCTAAGGGCTGGACTCCACTTGCTGCAGCTATTGGCAAGGCTCGTGAGGATAGTGCTGGTTTCGATGGCAACATTACGCTTTACATAGTCAGTGATGGAATGGAAACCTGTAATGGAAATCCAGTTGAAGCAGCAAAGGGGTTTTCTGATGAAAAAGAAGGTAGACATGTTAACATTATCGGTTTTAACGTGGATAAAGAATCAGAAGGTCAATTAAAAGAGGTTGCAGCAGCCGGGAATGGTGAATATATTTCCGCTAATAGTCAAGAGGAACTAGAAGATAGCATGAAATATAAATGGCTTCCAGATTCCTTAGATTTAAAAAATAAATCGTTAGCTTCACCGAGATCAGGCTTTGCAGTACCTAATACAAACCACAGGCTAGATAGCTACAAGGATATTATCCAAAATGCAATTAACAAGGAAACAGAAAGATTCCAAAAGGCGACGGGTGTTTTAGGGGAAAATGAGCTTCTATCAAATGAAGAAGAGGAGGCATTTCTAAAAAGAATTGAAGAGTACAAGAAAACGATGGAAAGGCTAAAGGACGAGCTTCGAGAGGCAAAGCGTGTGGAAATGGATGCCGAGCTTGATCGAATTGATAACAATATAAATGAATGGATAGAAAAAATGGAGAAATTGAAAAAGGAAAACAGCTAACATTATAAGTAATTTGTTTTTGAAACAAAAGCCAAAATGCGATAATATACAGAGAGGATTAGCAAATATTTTTTAATACAAGGAGAGTACTCATGGGAAAAGTATTAGTACTAGGACATAAAAACCCTGATACAGATTCTATCTGTTCAGCAATTGCATATGCAGAACTAAAAAAGGAATTAGGATTAGACGCTGAGCCAGTTCGCCTAGGTGAGTTAAACGGAGAAACTGAGTATGCGTTAAAATACTTTAACACAGAAGTGCCCCGCTTAGTCGAGACAGTAGCAAATGAGGTTCAAGAAGTTATTTTAGTAGATCATAATGAACGTCAACAGAGTGTCAACGATATAGATCAAGTACGAGTATTAGAAGTAATTGACCATCATCGTATTGCCAATTTTGAAACAAGCGATCCATTGTACTACCGCGCAGAGCCAGTAGGGTGTACGGCTACTATTTTAAACAAGCTTTATAAAGAAAATGGAGTAGAAGTTTCTAAGACAGTAGCAGGCTTGATGCTATCTGCAATTATTTCTGACTCCTTATTATTCAAATCTCCAACTTGCACGGACCAAGACGTACAAGCAGCAAAAGAGCTTGCAGCAATTGCTGGTGTGGACGCAGATGAGTATGGATTGGCTATGCTTAAAGCAGGTGCGGATTTAAGTGATAAAACAGTCAAGCAGCTTATCTCGCTTGATGCTAAAGAATTCCAAATGGGTGAGTATAAAGTAGAAATTGCCCAGGTTAATACAGTGGACACCAATGAGGTTCTTTCGAAACAAGAGGAATTGGAAGCGGAAATTCGTGAGGTAGTTTCAACTAAGGATTTAGACTTATTCCTGTTAGTGGTGACGGATATTCTTGAGAATGACTCTGTTGGACTTGCTCTTGGCTCACAAGCCCCTGTTGTGGAAAAAGCATACAATGTTTCATTGGAAAACAATACTGCGGTACTAAAAGGTGTTGTATCTCGTAAAAAGCAAGTAGTGCCAGTTTTGACAGATGCTTTAACAAAATAATTCTATAATGATAAAAAGCCGGAAAATGTATGAACATACATTCCGGCTTTTACTTTGCCTAGGTTACAACGCCAATCCCCCTCGAGGTCATTAGCTCCGACTCGCTTATGCATTTCCGGGCTGGTCATGGCCTTCCAATTTTCTCGTCACCTTCTACGGCCAATAAATAGGTTATAGACAAGTGCAATTAGTGCAATTACAAGAACGATGTGAATGAGATTCCCAGCAATATCAAAGGAGAATCCTAGTAACCATAAAATAAGAAGTACTGCAAAGATGGTCCATAACATAGAGATACGCCTCCTATTCTGTCTGTCATTTGTCATAATCACTTTAAGTATGTTATCCCCTGTTTGTTCTTTATTAAACCAATGCAATTATTGGTAGCTATGCACGCCTACGCCCAAATAAATTAAAGATGATAGATAGCAATGCAAGCACAAGGAGAATGTGAATAAGTCCCCCACCGATTTCCATAGCAAATCCGAGTAGCCATAAAACCAATAATACGACAAAAATTGTCCACAACATTATGTCTTCCTCCTCTATATAATTTAGTTTGTATTTTTACAACGTCTTCACAGAGAATAATTCCCCGGCTCTGAAATTGTTAAACAAAAATTTGAAAAGGGAGAAAAAGAGAGAGAATTTCCAAATACGTTTCAAATGCTGCTCAAGTGGAATGAAGGAATTATAAACAATCAAAAGAGAGAAGGGTGATAGAAATGAGTGGCGAGAAATTTTGGGACAAACAAACAGAAGGTCAACCTCCACAGGAGCAAAAGAAACAGCCTGGTGATGAAAATAAGATGATACCTGAGCCAATATGCGAAAATCCCGATTATAAGGGGAGTGGAAAGCTCAAGGGAAAGAATGCCATCATTACAGGAGGGGATAGTGGAATTGGCAGGGCGGTTGCAATTGCTTATGCCAAGGAAGGCGCAAATCTCAGCATCGTTTATTTAGATGAGCATGAAGATGCAAAAGAAACGAAGAAATTGGTTGAGCAATATGGAGGATCATGTCTCCTATATTCAGGTGATATTGGAAGTAAGCAATTCTGTACAGATGTAGTTAAGCAAACAGTGGAGGAATTGGGAGGCTTGCATATTCTCGTGAATAATGCGGCGGAACAGCATGTTCAAGATAAGATTGAAGACATTTCTGAAGAACAGTTGTTACGAACATTTAAAACAAATATCTTTTCTTATTTTTATTTCATACAAGCAGCAGTGCCATATTTGAAAAAAGGAAGCTCAATTATCAACACAGCTTCAGTTGTGGCTTATCAAGGTAATCCAGTATTAATGGATTATTCAGCAACGAAGGGAGCCATTGTTGCATTAACAAGAGCGTTATCCGAAAATATTGTAGGGAAAGGTATAAGGGTAAACGGAGTTGCACCTGGACCGATTTGGACTCCATTAATTCCAGCATCTTTTCCGGGAGATAAAGTGGAAAATTTCGGTACGGACACACCGATGGGGCGTCCAGGACAACCAGCAGAGCTTGCTCCTGCATATGTTTATCTAGCATCAGAGGATTCATCCTATGTTTCAGGTCAAATGATACACATCAATGGAGGCAAAGTACTAAATGGTTAAATGAAAGTATTCACAAAATACTCAACTATATAAGCAAAGCGTGTTCACTATTTGTAGCATTTCTTGATTATGAGAAATGCTATTTTTTTGCCGAAAATCAAAGGGTGTTAACATTGAAATAAAGCAAATATTTATTGAAAATCAATAAATTGTGAGGTAAAATCAAATAAACAAAACATGTGAGGTGCTCTTGATGAAACACGGATCAACACTCTTTTTGAAGTTAACTTTGCTTTTTATGGGTATACCGGTTCTGGCGTTGTGTGTATTTTTAGTTCCGAAAATCGCAAATTTTGCTGCAGAATTGTTTCCACAGAATGCTTATATAAAGTATCTTATACTTATCGACTTGTATGCAACGGCAATTCCTTTTTATTTTGCGCTGTATCAAACCTTTAAACTATTACAATATATTGATACGAACAAGGCCTTTTCCACATTTTCTATAAAAGCATTAAAGAATATTAAGGTTTGTGCAATCATATTTAGTAGCTTATATGTAGTAGGAATGCCGCTTTTTTACTTAATAGCAGAGGTCGATGACGCACCTGGTATTATCGTAATTGGGTTGGTCCTTATTTTTGCTGGCATGGTAATCGCTTTCTTTGCAGCTGTCCTTCAAAAACTTTTACAAGAAGCGATTGATATAAAATCCGAAAATGATTTAACGGTCTGAGGTGAATAATATGGCGATAATAATTAATATTGATGTGATGCTGGCCAAAAGAAAAATGAGCGTGACAGAACTTTCGGAGAGGGTTGGGATCACGATGGCCAATCTTTCTATACTGAAAAATGGAAAGGCAAAAGCGGTTCGGTTATCCACATTAGAGGCAATTTGTAAGGCTTTAGAATGTCAGCCTGGAGATATCCTAGAATACAAAAGTGACGAAGACTCTTAAAGGAAATACAAGCAGGGTCAACATAAAGGTATGGTTGACCCTTAAAAAAATAGACTGCTTTAGCTTTAAATTAGAGTGTATTAATTTCCTTCCATTCCTTCGCTTTTTGCTCCATCAATCTAAACATATAACGATAAAATCTTACCGTTAATACTGCAAGTAAAGCTATCAGTGCAAGGATACTAGAGAAGATAAAAAGTTGCACTCCACCTAGATAAGCGCAAATTACGCTGCCGATTGCATAGCAAATGGCAACAAAATACACCATATTAAACTTTGGGAAAAGAAACTGTATAAAAGCGAAAAGAGAAAAGATGATGGTTCCAAAGATACTAAGATGTACAATGGCAAAAAAGATAAACTCCATATTAATCCTCCTTCGTCTTTAAGAGATATCCATAATATTCTCTAAAAGCAGAGGAGGCTCCTTTTTCATTTTCCAAAACAGATCTATATATCTAGAATTGATTGGTTCGATCCACAATATAAGGTATATCGTACTCCTTAATGACATTATTCAACTGGTATAGTTGTGATATGAATCCACTATCCCGAATTACTGTTAAATCTTTCCCATCTTCAAAATAAAAGACTATTTTTGGGTTTTTCTCGTTCCTTTCTAGTACTAGTACTACCTCTGTCACGTCTTCCCATGTATAATGGTTAGCTTTAAATGAACCTGTCTCCGTCCAAGAAATCGACTCACTCCCTAGTGCCTTATAGCTAAAAGTACCTAGGGCAAGAAAAACAAGGAAACTTATAATTCCTATGGGAACAAACCATTTTGCATATTTGACATACAAGAATGTCAGTATAAAAAATATGGCAAGAAATAGACCAGCTGCTGCATATAACCAATAAGAATCATTAGAATGCTGTATTAGCCAGGTAGTTCTGTCATCAAGAAGGATACCTTGAATCATAAACGGACCTACAAAAATAAATAGTGGTAAAAGTACCAAAGTTCCGATGGCATACATCAAATATATATGCTTTTTTTCAGCATTATTCATTGTCGGGCACTCCTTTTTTGAAAAATAAGTAAAAGTTGTTGAAATTAACTTCTGTGACTAAAGTCTTATGAAACATAAGCTTCTCTTATTTGAAAATTATAAATCTTTTAACTACCAATATTATACACTATTTTGGTTATGATTTTTATAAAGGATTTTCGCGAAAGTTGTAGAAATATAAGGTACCGAGAGGAGAGGAAGTGGATAGCCTTGAAGCAAACTTATATATATGTACTGCGTTTACCAGAAAGATTGTATGAACCTGAATGTTGGACGGTTGAGGAAAAGAATATTGTATCCCTTCATTTTTCTTATTTACAACGAAATGTGGATGCTGGGATTGTCATACTGGCAGGAAGAACGGACCAAACAGATGAAACAGGCTTTGGAATTGTTATTTTTCTTGCTAAAAATGAAGCAGAAGCAGAAAGGTTTATGAATAACGATCCTGCCATCTCGAAGGACCTTATGACAGGGGAGTTATCTAGTTATAGACTGGCATTGTTCAATGATGCCTTTGAAGTAGGAGGAATGAAATAAAAGAATCTGAAAGAAAATTGCAAATTATTTTGAAAGCGTTTATAATTAGCTTCCCGGCAAAAAAGAACAGAAAAACGTTGCATTGTACTTTGAAAACATAACCCAAGGATTCACCATGAATGGAAGTTGTTCCGATTCATGGTTTTTTGCGTCTCCAAAAAATTTAGAGGAGTGTGAAGAGTTTGGGAGAACCGAAGCAAAAACATCCTGAGTTTGATCAGGAAGTAGAGCGGCTCATTTTCACCAAAAAGTATATGGATATTGTCATCCAAGCAACAGAATTGGATGAAGAGTCCTTTAAGTCAAGTTTTAAAGAAGCATTAGAAGGCATGGATTTTAAAGATAGTAGTTTCAGCTACATGAGCATGCTAACAAATGCTAATCTCCTACAAAGAACGAATGAAGAAATCCGCAGCCTCAAGAAAATTTATCACAAGCCTTATTTTGCAAGAGTGGATTACAAGCGAAAAGGAAAAGATTCAGAGGAAATTCTCTATTTTGGCAAAGCTTCCTTGTTTGATAGAGAAACCCAAGACCCAATCATTGTAGATTGGCGTTCTCCGATTGCAAACCTTTATTACGATGGTAGGCTAGGTGAAGTGGAATACGAAGCAGAAGGCGAAATTTATGACGGATTTCTCTCCCTAAAACGCCAATTTATTATGGAAGATGGTGAACTGGCAGACATTCGAGATATTGATCTCACCACTACAGATGAACTTTTGCAGGAATCCCTTGCAGGTAGCTCGGGCAATCGTCTGACAGATATTGTTTCCACGATACAAGAGGAACAGAACCGAATCATCCGTGCCGATCTCAATAAACCGATTATCGTACAGGGGGCTGCTGGAAGCGGGAAAACCACCATTGCCCTTCACCGAATTTCCTATTTTATTTATACGTATCAGGATCGATTCAGACCGGAACAGATGATGATATTAGCCCCAAACAACTTATTCATTGATTATATTTCAGAAGTATTACCAGAGCTTGGTGTAGATAGGATTCTTCAATCCACTTTTATTGATTTTGTACAGAGCTGTATCGGAAAAAAAGTGAAGCTGAGGCCACCTTCGGAAAAGCTAATGGGCTTTATTAACCATACATATGAAGATCCAGAAATGGTTCAGTGGCTGTCAGGCTTTAAGGGGTCGCTAGAATTTAAGCGCATTATAGACAGTTATCTTTTAGATATACTTCACACACTTATCCCAAAAGAGGATTTCTATCTAACTCCTAAATTTAAGCTTTATACAGCCGATAAAATGGAGAATCTCATTCGCAATGAATATACCTACCTCCCGTATTATCGAAGAGTAGAAAAGGTGAAGGGTGTCTTGAAAAATTACGTGCGAACAGAAAAGAAAGTGCTCCTTGAAAAGGTCGCGAAATTTTACGACCAAAAGCTCGACAAGGCATTGTTCAATTCGAAACTTGATCCAGCTAAAAGAAAAAGTTATGTGACAAAAGCAATGGATAAAAAAGATGAGATGACCAATGAAATCACAAGGGAGTCCAGAACTGCGGTAAATGCATTTATCCGAAAGATTCCTAAGCATACACTGTTCCACTATTTTAAAGAGCTCGTCACGAATCGGGAATTGTTTGCCAAATATGCAAGTGACTATCTCGATGACTACCAGATTAAATATTTTGTTGACTATCAATTGAAATTACATCGCCAAAAGCAGTATGAACTGGAAGACTTGGCAGCGTTGTTATACTTGCAACATCATTTATACGGCGTCGATAAAGATCTTCGTGCCAAGAATGTGGTCATAGATGAAGCACAGGATTATAGCTATTTCCAGCTTGCTGCTTTGAAAAGTGCTCTCGAAACAGATATGTTTACCATTGTAGGAGACCTAGCCCAAGGAATCCATTCATACCGGGGAATCCAGGACTGGAATAAAGTCATTCAGGAAATTTTCCCCCGTGCCTCTTATACGACGTTGCAGAAAAGTTATCGAACGACAGTAGAAATAATGGAAATTGCCAATGACATTTTGAAGCTTCTCCCATTTGAACTTCCAAGCGTAGAACCAGTTGTAAGACATGGAAGTAAGCCGGTATATCATAACTGGCCATCTGCAGATGGGGATAAAGCAGCATTGCTGACAAGTGAAATTAACGACCTGTATCAGGATGGTCGGAAAACCATTGCCATTATCGGCAAAACAGAAAAGGAATGTCAGAAGCTTGAGAAACTTCTCCGTAAACATTCAGACGTAAAAGTTCAGCTACTCGGTGAAAATGAAGAAATCAATCAGAAAGATGTTGTAATTGTTCATGCTCAATTAGCGAAAGGCTTAGAATTTGATGCGGTCTTATTGTGCGCAATGGAGGAAGTGTTCACAGAAGTAGAGATAGACCTCAAGCTTTTATATGTGGCCATGACAAGACCCCTTCACCATTTGAGTTTTTATGGAAACGATAAAAATGATTTTCTACTCGAGCATGTGGCAGAAGGAAAATTGGGAGAGTGACAGGGATTTTGGGGATACCTTAAATCCTAGGTTCTTTTATGAAGATCAGTTTAGTTGATTTATTTGAAAAAGGTCTTCATTGGCTTCATGAAGACCTTTTTTCGCGTTATTTTTAAAAATGGGGTCCTAGCTACTCCATCAGTCCCACACCAACGTTGATGTATCAATTCAAAAAATGTTCAGAGCATTTCATAATTCTAAGTTTTCCACCAATGGGATTTTGGATTGGATAAATCTCCAGTTAGTGTGACCGTTTCTCCAAGGTTAGGAGTGATTTGATTCACATTTACTTCTGCAGACTTGATTAATGCCCGTTCTACTGGGTCTGTCCACCCATGGTATGCTAGGGTGAAAGCCCCCCAATGAATTAACATCATATTTTTCCCATTTACATCTAAATGGGCTTGTACCGCTTCTTCTGGTGTCATATGAACCCAAGACCAGCGTTTATCATATTGACCACCTTCCATTAAAGTGATATCAAAAGGTCCGTATCTTCTTCCGATTTCTTTAAAATGTACGTCATAACCACCGTCTCCGCTAGTGTAGAAACGTGTCTGTTTTCCGATAATAACCCAACCACCCCAAAGGCTTGAATTCCCATTAAACACTCCCCTTCCAGAAAAATGCTTAGATGGAGTGAATGCTATGGTTAAACCTTCAAACTCGGTTTCATCCCACCAAGAGAATTCGGTTATTTTTTCTTTTGCAACTCCCCATCGACTCAAGTGGGCACCTACACCATGAGGGACGAAGAAATGACCGACCTTATTTTTTAGTTTTTTTATTGATGGATAATCTAAGTGGTCATAATGGTCATGTGTAATAAAGACGGCATCTATCGGTGGCATATCATCAATTATTCGCAACATATTTTCACTGTAGCGTTTACTTCCTACAAAAGAAACCGGTGATGCAACTTTACCTAGCATGGGATCTACTAGAATCTTTTTATTATCAATACTAAGTAAAAAAGCAGAATGTCCAAACCAAGTTAACGTATCTTCTTCACTTTTTATTGCGTTCCAATCAATTACGGACACAGGAACTTTACGAGAAGGCGTACGCTCTTCCTTACCTAAACTAGATTCCTTAAGCATGGAGAATAGATTAGTGATACTCATGTTCATCTTTGTAGGGACAAGATTAACAAATTTACCATTACTATAATTATCGAAAGTAAGGTATATTTCTTTTTGTTCTTTACTTGGGTTCCCGCCAAATACAGGATGGAAGTTAATAAATAATATAATTATTACACATAAAACAACTAAAAATATGGAGAAATAAATCATGATTTTTTGCTATCCTCCTTCTATTCTTTCAATCTTTAGACTTTCTTTTTCATTGTTAACGTAACCATGAACATGCATTCTCATCAATATCAAGCCGCTATGTAAAATGTACCTTTGTCAGCAAAAAAAATCTACATTCATATTCTCTTTATATGAGAATTTCATTTAGAAGAAGACATAGCTAGCTATCTTTTTTGACCCATTTTCTCCAAACTCCGAGTACTAGGACAACAGATACTGCTACTAATATCACTTTACCAGCTGTATTCCACTGCAATACTTGATAAACTGAAAATGCCTCTATTAATAAGGCAGGTATTTTCCCGATTGTACTTGCTATTGCAAAAGAGACCCAGCCCATTTTGCTTGTTGCACCAGCTAATGTAACAAGTCCTGATGGAGCGAATGGGAACAAACGCAAAGCTAGTACGAGCAAAAATGCTTCCTTTCCCGCAGTCTGTTGCAGCTTTACCATCCATTTATGTTGCAGTAGGGCATCTGGAGCAAACCTTTTTATGCCTTTTCGATAAAGCCAAAAACTGACGATGGCACCAATACTTTCACCTAAAAATGATATAAGGGTCCCGAGCCAAAACCCAAAGAAAGTAAGGTTGGCCGCGGTAATAAAGACGCTTGGTACAATTGCCAAAATACTGATGATTGTATTGATTAAAATACTTATGAGGACAGCAAATGGTCCTGACATTGAAAATAAATCGAGTACATAATCTCTCCACATTTGTTATACCTCTTGTTTTTTGAATAGAAAAATGACTACTTTTCGTGACTTTTCTTTTGATTCGGACAGAATAAATTGGAATACGGACATTCTTATGATTAATACGGACAACATATGTGGTTAATTCTCCGATTTTAAAGAAGAAAGCTTATCTACTCAACTCCATTTGGACAAACGTCCGTATTTTTCGTACAGATCATCAAATAATACGGACAAACCACAGTGGTATTCGGACAAATCCAGCAATAATTCAGACAAATCCCTTAAATGTGAATTCCACCACCAACCATTATATCAAAATCAATCCCTTTACATACCCTTAGGGGGTATGTTATATTATACAGGAACAGGAGGTCATTAACTATGGAAAACCTTCCGATAGAACCATTAAATAATGAAGCATCTTGCCATAATGATAGCACGGAACGTAAAAGTCACCATTCACAAGAGGTGAAAAAGGCCTTAGTATCCCGCTTAAATAGAATTGAAGGACAGGTTAGAGGGGTCAAGCGTCTAGTCGAGAATGACACTTATTGTGATGATGTATTAACACAAATTGCAGCAATTCAATCTGCTTTAAACGGCTTAGGGAAGCTTCTCTTAGAAGGGCACATGAAGTCATGTGTGGTGGAGAGAATACAAGAAGGCGATACAGAAGTGCTAGATGAGCTGCTAATTACAGTGAAAAAATTAATGAAATAAAGGAGAGGTCCAGTATGGAAGCAGTAACATTAAAAGTAAATGGTATGTCTTGTGGACATTGTGTAAAAGCAATCGAAGGAAGCGTAGGTGAACTAAATGGAGTAGAAACCGTAAAAGTAGACCTTGCTGCTGGTACAGTGGCGATTGAATATAAAAGTGAGCAAGTATCGCTGGAAAAGGTAAAAAAAACCATCGATGAAGAGGGTTATGAAATAGTGTGAATCAACTAACGTGCTTCCTTAATGGAAAAGCACGTTTTATTCGAAAATCAATATACCCCCAGTGGGTATTTTGGAGGGGAAGACATGAGCGAGCATAAACGAAAGGAAGCACATCTGCAGATAACCGGAATGACATGTGCAGCATGTTCAACTAGAGTGGAACGTGGACTAAATAAGCTTTCTGGAGTAGAAAACGCAACTGTTAATTTAGCTCTTGAACATGCATCTGTCACATACCATCCGGATCAAATTACTGAAAAAGAAATTGAAAAGAAGGTGGAGGATCTCGGATATGGAGTGGTAAAAGAGAAGGCAGAATTTCTGATTACCGGAATGACGTGTGCAGCTTGTTCTAGCAGAATCGAAAAGGTACTAAGCAAAATGGATGGTGTCCATCATGCAACTGTAAATCTTGCATTGGAAAGCGGAACAGTGGAGTACAATCCATCTAAGCTACAACCGAGAGATATCATTACCCGGATCGAGAAAGCGGGCTATGGTGCTACAGAAAAAGTAGAGAAAAGTGAAAAAGCAGAAACATTCCGCCAGAAGGAGCTGGAGAAGCAGCAAGGGAAATTTTTCTTTTCGCTTATTTTAACACTTCCACTATTATGGGCAATGGTCAGCCATTTTTCTTTTACCTCCTTTATCTACTTACCGGATATGCTCATGAACCCTTGGGTACAAATGGCATTAGCGACACCAGTTCAATTTTTTATCGGGTGGCAATTTTATTCCGGTGCCTATAAAGCACTGAAGAATAAGAGTGCCAATATGGATGTTTTGGTTGCCCTTGGTACAACTGCGGCATACGTCTATAGCGTATATTTGTCCATCGAATCCATTGGATCTAATGCACATATGGTGGATCTATATTTTGAAACAAGTGCTGTTATTATCACTCTGATTATTTTAGGAAAGCTATTTGAAGTAAGAGCGAAAGGGCGTTCTTCTGAAGCCATCAAGAAACTGATGGGCTTGCAGGCAAAAACAGCACTTGTCATAAGAGATAGTCAAGAAATAGAAGTACCACTGGAAGAAGTACTTGTAGGAGATATCATCTCAGTAAAACCAGGTGAAAAAGTTCCGGTGGATGGTGAAATCATAGAAGGGCAGTCTGCTGTGGATGAGTCCATGCTTACAGGAGAAAGTATACCTGTTGATAAAAAAGCTAGTGACTCGGTATATGGCTCCACTATAAACAAAAACGGTTTCTTAAAAATAAAAGCGACAAAGGTCGGAAGAGAAACAGCATTGGCTCAAATTATTCGCATTGTCGAACAAGCACAAGGTTCAAAAGCCCCTATTCAACGTCTTGCGGACAAAATCTCTGGAATATTTGTACCGATTGTAGTTGGAATTGCAATTGTTACATTTCTTGTTTGGTATTTTATAGTCGATCCAGGTAATTTTGCACAAGCACTTGTTAATTTGATTGCTGTCTTAGTTATTGCTTGTCCTTGTGCACTAGGACTTGCAACACCAACCTCCATCATGGCTGGTTCTGGAAGAGCAGCTGAACTTGGAATACTTTTTAAAGGCGGGGAACACCTGGAACAGACTCACCGAATTACTACCGTTGTGTTGGATAAAACAGGGACAGTCACAAATGGAGAACCTGTTTTAACGGATGTGCTACTAGTAGAGGAGATAGATGAAAGAAAGGTTCTATCCTTAGTTGGAGCGGCTGAGAAACAATCCGAACACCCTTTAGCTGAGGCAGTCGTAACAGGACTAAAAGAAAGAGGAATAGCCTTTGGAGATGCGACATCTTTCGAAGCAATTCCTGGTTACGGTGTGGAAGCTACTGTTGAGGAGAGTAGTGTTATCATCGGAACTCGCAAGCTGATGAAGAGAAATAACATTAAGGTTGACTTTGCCGAAGAGCGTATTCAAGCCCTTGAAGAGAGCGGGAAAACGGCTATGCTAATTGCGATTGATGGGTCTTACAAAGGGATTATCGCTGTAGCAGATACGATAAAGGAAACATCAAAATCTGCCATCACACGATTAAAAGAGATGGATCTTGAAGTCTTGATGATGACTGGAGACAATGAACGAACAGCAAAAGCAATTGCAGGTCAGGCGGATATTGAACACGTCATAGCAGAAGTGTTGCCAGAGCAAAAAGCAGAAGAGATTGCCAAGCTTCAAAAAGAAGGAAAGAAAGTTGCGATGGTTGGAGACGGAATTAATGATGCTCCGGCACTTGTGACTGCAGATATTGGCATGGCTATCGGTACAGGGACAGATGTCGCAATGGAAGCAGCAGATATTACGCTTATGCGTGGTGACCTGAACAGCATTGCAGACGCCATCATGATGAGTAAAAAAACAATAAAAAATATTAAGCAAAACCTGTTCTGGGCTTTTGCCTATAATTCTATGGGTATCCCAGTAGCAGCAATTGGCTTTTTAGCACCATGGGTTGCAGGAGCAGCAATGGCCTTCAGTTCCGTTTCTGTCGTGTTAAACGCATTAAGACTTCAAAAAGTTAAACTTTAAGGTGGGATCTAGATGAAAAAATGGATCGGTTCTGCTCTTGTTTATTTGCTAATCGTTATCGGGGGTTACACGGCTTATTCTTATTTTGTAGCGGAGGATTCTGCTTATAACGAAGTGGGTCATGGAGAGCATGAGTCAATTGAAAAGGGTGAAGATCACAGTCATGGGGATGCACATGATAACGAAAGTGATAGTGAGGTCACAGCAGATGTGGAGATTTCGGGAGAGACATTGACAGTGAAGCTGATAGACAATCAAGGTAATCCAATGGATGACTTAGAAGTTAATCATGAAAAATTAGTGCACTTAATATTAATCAGTGAAGATTTGGAGATATTCAGACATCTTCATCCTGAAAAAATAGATCCGGGTGTATTTAACGTGGATGCTAATTTGGAAGAAGGGATGTACCAAGCTTTTGTGGATATAAAGCCAAGCGAGCTTCCCTATATGATTAAACCTCACCCTCTTATGGTAGGGGATCATGGTACTCATGGAGATGCTCATGCCCACCTGCATCCAGATACAGAATGGACTAAAGAACAAAATGGATATTCTGTAACACTTGAAGTAGACAATTTTTCGGTAAAAGATAACGTGGTGCTCTCATTTAATATAGAAGGCGCAGAGCCAGAACCATATCTCGGTGCTTTAGGACATGTGGTAGTAGTAAATGAGACATTGGAAGAATTCATTCATGTTCATCCACGCGCTGGAGAAGCTCCTGTATTTGAAGCGCATTTTAGTAAGCCAGGTATGTATAAGCTTTGGGCAGAATTTAAGCTGAACGGAGAAGTGTACGCTTTTCCTTATGTGTTGGAAATTACGGAATAAAGGAGCGGATGGAATGGGAGAAAAAATGGTAAAGCTGGCAGTCAATGCAGGTATAGGCTTTGGAGCAAAATTAAACAGCCAACAGCTTCTGACGCTTGCCCGCTATCTAACAGAAGACAATGAGTTAGAGGTTACCACGTTTCAGCAGCTTTACGTAGATATTCCCCAAAGCAATATAAATGAAGTGAAAGATGAGTTCGATAAAGTGGGGCTGCACTGTTATCCAGTAGGGAATTTTGTGAAAAGCCTTCGCACCTGTAATTTCTGTAAAGGAGAACTGGAAGAAGGAATGCCAGTCGCAAAAGAAATCAACCGTCGAATTGCAGGGCGACCAGTCCCCTTTACTTTAAAACCTGCCTATACGGGCTGTCCGGTTGCCTGTGGGGAGCCGCTTGTTAATGACATCGGGATAATCAAACAAGGTGAAGCACATTTTGACTTATATGTTGGCGGCAAAGCAAAAGGCTTGGATGCTAGGACAGGAAGATTGATAGCTGGTGGTTTGTCAGAAGAAAAATTGTATAAAACAATAGATAGGCTAATAGATATTTATGCTGCAGAGGGAAAAAAGCGGGAACAGTTTGCAAAGTTCGTAAACAGATATGGCTTTGAGGCGTTGAAAGGGAGATTAGAGGCTTGATAGTCGACTTGGATCCTTAGTGCTATGATTAAAGAATGAGATAAACCCAAATAAATGGCGATCTTAGCTAATTATTTGGGTTTTTACCATATCTGGTCGTTTCTTTTGTTTAGATTTCTGGTTCGTAAATCGTGACAAACTCCGCATCGTCATTATAGTTAAGGATAATGGAACGAATCCTATTATTATTTTTGTCATCATAGGTTAGAACTTCATAGCTTAATATTATTTCTGCGCTAGGTTCTCCCCGGCTTAAAGTAACGTTTGATACACTTACAGTGGAGAAATTTATACTCTTATAAATCATGGATAACGCCTCTAATTTTTTGTCCGCTAAACTAGAATTTGATAAGAAAGCAAATTTTTTTGCCTTTTCTAAATTACCTGTTTTTAGCGCATTTAAATATACGATAAATACATCCGTACTATATGAGTATTCAAACATTCCTTGGAGTTCTTCATGTATTCTCTTGAAATCCTCTTGTTTTAAAAGTTCAGTTGCTTCAATTTTGGTTTTGGAGATAAATTCTTCTACGCTATCACTTTCTTGTTGAGTAACAACCCCTCTTTGGTCATCACTCTCTTGAATAGCTGGTAGTGAATTTTCTTGATTTGGGGCCTCAGTCATATTTCTATAATCATTGATAAAGGAGTAACATAAAAAAGAAAATAATAAAATGGTTAAAACGGTCGGTACTATTACCTTGATTGTTGAAAAAGATTTTTGTTTTCTGTTTGATTCTAGAAATATTTTTCTTTTTGTTTCTTCTAAGCGGTTACTACCCGGTTCTAAACCAGGTCTCTTTTGTAAGGGAGATAAAAACTCCTCATCAACATTATTGTTATTCTTTTCATGCTTCTTCATAAAAATATCCCCTTTCCTCAAGGTTCTTCTTTATTTGTTTTAAAGCTCGATGGTAATCCACACGTACTTTTGATTCTTTACATGCTAATATCTCAGAGATTTCCTTTATAGATAGCTCCTTGAGGCCCTTTAGAATGACTAGTGTCCTATAATAGGGTTTTAGAGATAATATCCCTGCCTGAAGGATTTCCCATAGCTCTAAATCACTTGAAAAACTTTTTCCAAAGGAATTACTTTTTCTTTTCTCATTGATAACAATTAAATTCTTTAAGTTATGAAAGTATCTATCTTTACGTATATAATCAATGGCAGTGTTCTTAGCTATGGAAAAGAGCCAAGTTTTATATTTACTTTTATTCTTTAATTGATTAATATTCCGGTAAGATTTAATAAAAGTTTCCTGTGTTATTTCCTCTGCTGCCTCCTTACTATTTGAATAATATAAGGCAAATTGATAAACGTCTTTATAATATAATTCAACCAATTTTTCTAATTCATTAGGGTCAATATTCACATAAGAAGCCTCCTTAAATAATTTTTGAAGTGTATATATAAGTCGTTTGAAAGTATGTTTTGTTTCAAAAATTACAAAATTTAAATAAACACACGATAGTCTCTTAATCCTTCATGGATTATCGAGCTATCATGTGTTTACTAATACTTACTTGACCTAATATTACAATTAGTTATTGTAAGGTAATGGGAGTGCACCACCATCGTCAACAATTCTATTGTAACGGACTGGAACAAATTTGTTAGTCGTTTCAAGCCATGCCCATGTTCTACTATAAGTTTGGGCTGCCCCTTTTCCGTCTACAGTTGCTTCTTTTGTATTAACGCCACCACTTCCTTCTCCATTATAGAGTACAATATGGTATCCAGAATGATTTAATGCATCCATATATTTTAAATTGGCTTTGTTGATAGATGATGTTATTTGAGACATGGTAGAAGTTGCATATTTCTTATCAATTCTAAACCAAGCTAATTGAGCGAACCCAGAGCAATCCACTCCTGTAATAGAAGACACAGAAGAATGATTTGTATTTACATCTCCAGTTGGACTACCATTAGATTGGTAAGAAGAAAATGTACCTCTTTTTTCGGCAGTAGTACCATAATCTAATCCATCAGAACCGCCCCATTTATAAGGTAATCCTGTTACAGTTGTTCCGTTAGAAATATTCCTTAAGTAACTCGGTAATGTAGATCCTGAAGTAGTTGTTAAATTTCCAGACTTAGTTGTCCATGAATGATTTATCATTTGGTTTGCTCTACTTAGTGCGTCAGCTCTGTGAAGATACCCATTTGTTCCTGTGTTGCCTGAGATATCTATTCTTTCATCAAAATTAAGTATATTTTTTTTCATTTGATCAACTTCTTGAGGATGGTTTTTAATAAATTCGGAAATTCTATTTGATAAGGTCGTCTTGTAATTCTTTCCTGGTGTTAATTCGTATATAACGAGCTCTGTCTTTTCGGGTGACAATAAATATATTTTATTATTATCAACTCTTATAAGGTGTCTAGGAGCATAGTACATTTTTTCTAAAGGGATTCTAACAGCACCTAATTCATACCCATATTTAGTAACTAAATGAACATGTGATTCTGCCATAATTAAAGGAATATTAGAAGCTACTTCAGTTTTAGTATAAATTACTTCTTTTTCCCCGATACTGTTGACAGTAATTCCTCCAAAGGATTCTTCAAAAGGCACTTGTATATCTGTGATTTTATTTCCTTCATTAATAGAAATAAGACCCCTTGATTCATTTACTTTTTTTTCTGATAATATAATACCTTTTGTATTTATTTCTCTTGAAGTATATGAAATTTCTTGTTTGCTTAGATTTGCAGTGATCTCTTGAGCTTGATCAACTATGATTTCCCCTTTGTCATTAACAGTTACACCAGTAGGTACTTCCAGCGTACTTGGCACTTTATAACTTTTTACGAAGTCACCATTTGAATTATGTTGAATTACTTCCCTGTTAAGAAAGTCTAAGACATAAATATTGTTTTTCTTATCTACATAGAGGTCTTCTAACCATGTGTTTTCATTTAGTGGAATAATTGACTCCACACCATTTCCATACACAATTATTTTCTTGTGGACGTTGTCTAGGATGTAAAAGATTCCATCTTTAACAAAAAAACTACTAACACCATTGCTAGTATCTCCTTCACTACCTCTTTCTTTAATACCAATATTTTCCTTCTCCTCTCCATAAGGAATAGCAAAAAGTGGTTTAATAGATTCATTGCTTTGGATTTTGATAGTAGTATCTTCATTTATTGCTAGACTTGCACTTGGTTCTGTGAAAAACAAGGATGAAAGAGTCAAAGCTACTACAAATAAAAATAAAAAGAGTTTTTTCATTTTTACCATCCTTTACATAATTATTAGACGCGGCCACATCTAACTAAATAATACCAAGTATTGTAATACTAACCAATGGGTAATTGGATATATATTGTAATTTATTACTTATATTGGAATATAACTATTATATTTGGAGAATTTACCGAAATAATCTAGGAAAAACAAATCATTTCCTAGATTGTAACTTTTTTACACAACCCTCGTCTAACAAAAAAAGGGGGCATTTTTCATGAGAAAAAGGGCAATCGTTTTCTTTTTAATAATAGCTGGATTGGCAATAATATTTGGTTTTCTTTATAAGGCTAAAGAGCCATTTGCGGTCAACACTACCGGGGGAGCAAGGAGCTTCGAAACTACTCAGTCAGTAATGATCAATAAAAGTTGGTTGCTAACCTTTTCAGAGAACTTCCAGAAGGAAAGCATAAATGAACAATCCATTTTTATAACAGATAAAAATGGTGATGTAGTAGGAGTGGAACTATTGATTTCGGATAATACAGTGACAGTTCTCCCGCCAGAACAAGGCTATAATCAAGAACTTGGTCCGTTTGAGCTTCATATTCTGGGAGAGATTGAATCCATCGACGGACAAACACTAGGAAATCAGAAATCAATCGCATTTACCGTCAAGGAGTCATTGCCTACGTTTGCATCCAAAGACGAATTTACTCAACTCTTTAGTGATAAGCTGAAGCAAATGAAGGAAGAAATGAAAAAAAGTAAATCGTTTTTTGAATTTGGAAGAAATGAATCTCAAACCAGCTCAGACGATTCTGGCACTTCTGAAAATAGTACAATGCAAGAAAGTAAAGATTCTTCTAGTGGGGACGACCACTCAGAGACGAATGTCCAAGTAGAGGGAGTAGATGAAGCGGATATTGTGAAGACAGACGGGACATACATCTATCAGGCAACTGATCAAAAATTAAAGATTACGAAAGCGGAGCCGGCAGGAGAAATGTCCGTCTTGACAGAACTTTCCTATCGAGACTTTTATCCGATGCAGTTGTTCTTAGATGGTGATCAACTAATCGTAATCGGAAATCATTGGGATGAAAAGATCCACCATGAGCCAAAGCGTGGGGCGGAGTCAATGATGATCATGCCAATGTATGATTCCACACGTGCCATTGTCTATAATATAGCGGATGCAAAAAATCCAATAGTAGAAAAAACCGTTACATTGGAAGGCAGCTATGTATCAAGTAGAAAAATTGATCAGTATGTTTATTTTTTAACAAACCAATATGCGAACTATTGGATATTGGATGAGCATCCAGAAGCAGATTTACGTCCACGGGTGTCTGATGCAAATGGTGAAGAAGAAAGTAGCATGGAACCTGTACCTTACGATCGCATCACTTACTTCCCAGAATCCACAGAAGATAATTTTATGTTGATTGCTTCCATTGATTTGAACCATACAGATAGGGATGCATCCATTCTCACTTACCTTGGTAGTGGTCATCAGATTTATATGTCTAAGGAGAATCTGTATGTTGCGGTTCCGAACTATGCTTATGGCCCGAATTGGATGAACAATGAAAGTACAGAGCTTTATAAGTTTGCTGTTGACGGTACAAATGTAGAATTTGCTGCTAATGGATCCATCCCAGGATATCTGTTGAATCAATTTTCGATGGACGAATACAATGGCCACTTCAGAGTAGCTGCCACCAAAGGGCAAACATGGGATGAGAACTCACCATCAAGTAACCATCTATATATTTTGGATAGTGGGTTAAATGTAGTGAGCAGCGTCGATGATTTGGCAAGGGGAGAACGTATTTACTCTGTCCGCTTTATGGGGGAAAAAGCATATGTCGTTACATTTAAAGAAGTCGACCCTCTCTTTGTTTTTGATTTAAGTAACCCAAACGAACCTAAAGTCCTTGGTGAATTGAAAATACCAGGATTCAGTAACTACCTACACCCTTATGATGAAAATCACTTGATTGGCTTCGGTTACGATACTTTATTAGAAAAGGATCAATGGGGTACACGAGTCGTGACAAATGGAGTGAAAATATCCCTTTTCGATGTTAGTGATCCAACAAATCCACTTGAGAAGCACACAGAGATTATTGGAGGGAGATCAACATACTCTCCATTAAACTATGATCATAAAGCCCTTTTATTCAATAAGGAAAAAGATATTTTTGCTTTCCCCATAACGGTATATGACGAAAATAGTAAAGATGGAAGCTACCGTCTAGCATTTGAAGGTGCCATGGTATATGGAATTGACCTAGACAAAGGTTTTACACTAAATAAACAAATTACCCACCAAAATGAAAAAACACTGTATGAAGACTGGGAAAAGACAGTGCAACGAATCCTGTACATTAAAGATCATTTATATACGGTCACACCAAAAAATATTAAGGCGACAAAAATCACATGGTAAGGGATGGGGCTGTCTTTATGGCAGCCCTATTTTTGATGGAGTGCTCCCAAAGGCACCCTCGATATGTGAATTGGTGCGGAAATCGCAGGAGTTGGTGCGAAACTCCCTCGAGTTCGTGCGAAATGAGAGATAGTTCGTGCGGAAATGCCCAAAGTTGGTGCCAAACCGGGTTTAATGTGGACTTCTGTCAATAAAATAGACATTAATCTGTACTGGATTGGCGTATTTTTTTCTTCCGCGCTACGTGTCCACTTCGCTTGGATGCCTCTGTTTAAAGGAACAATTAAAAACCGAATGGTTCCTCTAAGCAGAGGTCAATGGAGTAGGATTGGCGTGTTCGCGTTGTGCCTTATAATACGCCATTTCGTACTCATTAGGAGTGGCGTACTCTAAGGTAGAATGGATTCTCTTCCTATTGTAAAACTCAACGTAGAGTTGAACAGCCCCCATTGCCTCTGCCTTTGTTTTAAAGATAAATTTATTCAGATATTCCTTTTTCAATGATGCAAAAAATGACTCAGCACAGGCATTGTCATAGGGAGTGCCCTTCCTACTCATACTAATTTTTGCTTTTGCGTCTTTAAGTTCGTCCATATAGTCATGGGAACAGTACTGAGCACCTTTATCCGAATGGTGTATCCAACCTTCTTTCGGTTGACGCAGTTTTATTGCTTCTCTCAAAGCTCGAAGAGGCAGGGAACGGTCCATTTTGTCATCCATGGCATAACTAATAACCTTCCTGCCGAACAAGTCCAGGATTGGGTTTACATATAAAAAGCCTTCATGTGTAGGGATATAGGTGATATCTGTCACCCAAACCTTATTTGGGGCGTCTGGGTTAAACTGACGATTCAACTTATTGTTATACGTACGATTTGTATGATTGGAATCTGTTGTGACGGTATAAATTTTAGGCGGCGTGGCAAACAAACCTAATGCTCTCATGCGATTGGCCACCGTTTTAGAAGACACCATTATTTTATCTTTTTGCACTAACATACGATGGATTCTCACACTTCCATATGCTTCAAGGTTATCTGCAAAATGATAGAGTATACGTTCATCTATGTGTTTTCTCCATCGTTCTCTTTCTGTTTCCTCACGGTCCAAACGCTTCACGTATAAATAATAACCAGATGTAGACACACCAAAGACTCTGCACATCCTCACCACGGTATGTTCTTTCCGGTGGGAATGAATAAACTCAAAAACTACTTCTTTTCTTGCGTGAAGATGTGCATGGCCTTTTTTAAGATATCTATTTCTTCCTGTAATTCAAGCTTATCTCTCTTTTCAGCTTCATACATTTCCTTATATTCAGTGGCCGTTAATAATTGATTTTGAGCTTGTTGAGCAGCTTCTTTTTGTTTTTTCCGAAAGTGATATACCCACTTTTGTAAGGTATCATAGGGGATATCTAGTTTCTGACTAACGTCAACGATCTTATGCCCATCCAATACGATTTGTTTCACCACATATTCCCTAAACTCTGGGGAGTAGCTTTTCTTTTTTGTCATGTTTAACACGTCCTTTTTATAGATAGTTATGATTAAATCATGACGCCAATCCCTGTGTCCATTTTTTATACTACTTTCAAATGCGGTGGGGGATCGCATTATATGTTGGCTTTGATGAGGAATAAATCCGAAATGCCAGATATTAAATCCAACATACCCAATAATAAATCCGGAATGGGTCATAATTAATTCAGAATCACCATTATTTAATCCGAAACCAGCAACAATAAATACGAGCGGAATTCGCTGTCCAAATTCTCCTAAAAGTAGCAACTCCTCCCCTAGTAAAAAGATCAAATTACCTATTTTTCATTGGTAAATGGAGTGGGGCCAAATAGCAGTTACGTAACCAAGGAAATGGTCACCCTCATATGTGAATGGAAGCGGAAATCGCAGGAGTTGGTGTGAAACTCCCTCGAGTTCGTGCCAAATGGGGGATAATTCGTGCGAAAAAGCCCAAAGTTGGTGCCAATCCGCTGTGGGATATCAATCGAATTGTATGTCACCCCACCAGCAAAAACCGACACCTTTTATTTCCTAGGAAAGAATGCTGTCGAAATTTCCCCTGAGTTTTAGGTTTGTCTTATACACGATAGTGGAATCACATTCATATATCTATAGAAAGCCCAGCTAAACAAATATTTTCAGAATTCAACCTACTTAAATAGGAGTAGCAGTTTCGAATTCTTACTTGTAGGTGCTATAATAGAATAATTGAAGAAAAATTATTACTTAAAAAAATAGATCAATCTCTTGTTAGGGGGAGCCATAAATGAAGACAAAATTACACATATTATATGGTGGGAAATCTGCCGAGCATCAAGTATCATTGCAAACTGCGCTTGCAGTAACAAAAGCGCTAGACATGGATAAATATGAAGTGTATCCATTATATATTACAGATACAGGTGAATGGAGACGCGGGGGCCTTCTTAATGGACCAGCGGAAAGCGTACATCAACTGAAGTTAGAAGATGGTGGGGAAACCATTGCTCCACTTGCATTATCATCTGGTGAAGATGTAGCAGAGGCATCACCGGTAATCTTTCCTTTACTGCATGGACCAAATGGGGAAGATGGTACGGTTCAGGGAATGTTGGAATTATTGAATCTTCCATATGTGGGAAATGGAGTATTAGCTTCATCAGCAGGTATGGATAAAGTAATTATGAAAAACCTTTTTGCGCAGGCAGGTCTTCCTCAAGTAGGGTATGTGCATTTCTTGCGCTCAGAATGGGAGAAGGCTGCGGAAGCAACTTATGTAAAAGTGGAAGAAGACCTTGGCTACCCATGCTTTGTAAAGCCTGCTAATCTTGGTTCCAGCGTTGGTATAAGCAAGGCTAAGAATAGAGAAGAGCTTGCGAATTCTTTCCGTGAAGCCTTCGAATATGACCGGAAAATTATTGTGGAACAAGGGCTAGATGGTGCTCGTGAAATTGAAATTGGAGTACTTGGTAATGACGAACCGGAATGCTCTGTTGTTGGGGAAATTGCACCAAAGACTGAATTTTATGATTATAAAGCGAAATATGAAGATGGAGATACTGCCATGATCATTCCTGCAGAGATTGATGGCGAAACCTATGCAAAAGTAAAAGAAATGGCTATTACTGCATTCAAGTCCATTGATGGGGCAGGGCTTGTACGAGCGGACTTCTTTTTAACAAAAGAAGGGGAATTGTATATTAATGAAGTCAACACCATGCCTGGATTTACACCATATAGCATGTTCCCGTTATTATGGCAGCATACCGATGTATCCTATCCAGAATTGATTGAAAAGCTTGTAGGCTATGCGAAAGAACGGCACGAAGAAAAGCAAAAAATCAAACATACATTTTAATGCTTTGACAGGGGTTGGACCATCACGAGAAGAGTCCGTTTCACGTGACGGCAGCCCCTTCTCTGTGATAGAGGAAATTTTCGTAAACTTTTTACGAACTTTATTAGAGTCAACTTTTTACCGATTACTAGCAACAATCTATAGAAAAGTACCTTGATGAATAATAAATAGAGTAGGTGAATGATTTGATAAAAAGGTCGTTAAAAGATGTTCAGCTAATGGCAAAAGGCGAGGAAATACCTGCAGAATATCATTCCATTATGATAGAAGGGGTGTCACGTGATACCCGAGAAGATATGAGTGGAAAATTGTATATTCCGATTATTGGGGAGAACTTTAATGGGCATGCTTTTGTAAGGGATGCTATTGAGAAAAATGGAGCAGTGGCTTCGCTTTGGCAAAAGGATCAAGGAGAACCTCCAGCAGATTTAAATCTAATTTTCGTTGAGGATACCATTGAAGCGTTACAGCAGCTTGCAAGCTCCTATCGCGATCAAATCGGAATGAAGGTAGTCGGAATTACAGGAAGCAATGGAAAAACGACGACAAAAGACATGGTAACGGCAGTGTTGGAGACGACTTTTCGCGTACATAAAACGGCGGGGAATTACAATAATCAGATCGGTCTTCCACTTACTATCCTTTCCATGAAAGAAGATACGGAAGTAGCGGTCCTGGAGATGGGGATGAGCGGCAGAGGAGAAATAGAACTTCTGTCCCATATTGCTAAGCCGGATGCAGCCATTATTACAAATATTGGGGAGTCACATATGCAAGACCTAGGCTCAAGAGAAGGAATTGCAGAGGCAAAGCTTGAAATTGCAGCAGGATTGACTCAAAATGGCAAGCTGATTATTAATGGTGATGAACCTTTACTGACAAAGAGAGTAAATCAATCTGATAACATCATCAAATTTGGCTTAGGTGGACAAAATAATTATCAAGCAACAGACATTCTTTTAAAAGGAAAAGGAACGTATTTTACATTAGGTGATTCGGAGTACTTTATTCCAGTTCTTGGCGCACATAATGTCACTAATGCTTTAGCTTCTGTTGTTGTTGGCGAACTTTTTGGAGTTACAGAAGAAAACAGGAAAAAAGGCCTGCATCAGCTCACCATAACAGGGATGAGAAATGAAGTGGTAGAAACTAGAGGTGGCTGGACAGTTATTAATGATGCCTATAATGCTAGTCCAACTTCCATGAGAGCAGCCTTGGACTTGTTGGCAAGTTTAGATGGATATCAAAAAAAAATAGCAGTACTAGGAGATATGTTAGAACTTGGGGATATGGAACGAACCTTCCACTATGAAATAGGAAAATATATTCAGGGGAAAAATATTGACTATGTATTTACTTTTGGCGAACTTGGTGCGGAAATTGCCAATGGAGCAAGGGAAGTAATGAATCCTTCTGCTATCAAAGAATTCGCTAATAAGCAGGAGCTAGTGGATGAATTACTCCCAATATTGGGAACCAATGATGTAATTATCGTAAAAGGATCACGCGGAATGAGGCTAGAAGAAGTAATGGAAGGAATAAAATAATTTCTCTATTTCGAATTTCCTATTATGGAAAAATAAATTTCATATGTAAGCGTAACCTCCTATAAGTTGGCAATATGCTTTATTGCTATTTAAAGATAGAAGTGGTATGATAACAGTTAATGTGTTTAATACTGTCTACTAAAGAGATTAGGCAACGCTTGACGTATGCCTAATTATTTAATTTGTATAGATAAAGGAGTAGGAATAATTTGGCGTTATTTAAAGATTTAGGTTTATCAGAAGACATAATGCAGTCAATCAACAGAATGGGGTTTGAAGAGGCTACCCCAATCCAATCTGAGACCATTCCAGTAGCACTAGAAGGTAAAGATGTAATTGGCCAAGCGCAAACAGGAACAGGAAAAACAATTGCGTTCGGTTTACCATTACTTGAAAATGTGGATGTAAAAAACGATGCCATCCAAGGGATTGTTATTGCACCAACACGTGAACTTGCTATTCAGGTTGCAGAAGAGCTTTATAAAGCTTCTTATCATAAACGTGCACGCGTATTATCTGTTTTTGGTGGTCAAGATATCACAAGACAAATCCGTTCTTTGAAAAAGAACCCACACATCGTTGTTGGTACGCCTGGTCGTGTGCTTGACCATATCAACAGAAAAACGATTCGACTACAAGGTGTAAATACAGTTGTTCTTGATGAAGCAGATGAAATGTTAAACATGGGATTCATTGAGGATATCGAAAAGATCCTTGCAGAAGTTCCTGAACAAAGACAAACATTACTTTTCTCTGCTACAATGCCAGCCCCAATCCGTGCGATTGCGGAGCGTTTCATGAGCGAGCCTGTGAGCGTAAAGGTAAAAACGAAGGAAGTAACAGTTTCTAACATTCAACAGTACTATGTGGAAGTTCCAGAAAAGAAAAAATTCGATGTGTTAACACGTCTATTAGATATTCAGTCTCCAGAACTTGCGATTGTATTTGGTCGTACGAAACGTCGTGTAGATGAGCTATCTGACGCATTGAACGTACGCGGATATTCTGCAGAAGGTATCCATGGTGACCTTTCTCAAGCAAAACGTATGAGTGTCCTTCGTAAATTTAAAGAAGGATCTATTGATGTGTTAGTTGCAACAGACGTTGCTGCTCGTGGACTTGATATTTCTGGTGTAACACATGTGTACAACTTTGATATCCCACAAGATCCAGAAAGCTATGTTCACCGTATCGGTCGTACAGGTCGTGCTGGAAAAAGCGGTTTAGCGATTACTTTCGTTAACCCACGTGAAATCAGCTACTTACACCATGTAGAACGTGTAACGAAGCGTAAAATGGATCGTATGAAAGCTCCAACTCTTGATGAGGCATTAGAAGGTCAACAAAAAATGTCTATGGAGAAATTAACGCAAGCAGTTGATTCCCAAAACCTTGGCTTCTACCGCAATGCAGCTGAGCAATTATTAGAAGAGCATGACGCAGTAACACTAGTATCTGCAGCACTTAAATTGTTCACAAAAGAGCCAGACGAAACACCTATCCGTCTAACAGAGGAAGCACCACTTCACTCTAGAAGAGATCGTGGTGGAAATCGTAGCGGCGGTGGTGACCGAAATCGTGGTGGAAATCGTGGCACTGGCACTGGTGGTAGTGGTAAAGGTAACTGGAACAAACGCTCCGGTGGCAAACAAGGCGGACGTTCTGGTTCTAGAGATTTCAGAGACAGCAACAACAAACGTCAAGGCTACAAACGTTCTAACAAAGAGCGCGTATAAAAGACTTTCCTTAAATAGGAAAATAAAAATGCAGCACGGAAAAAACGAACAGTTTTTTCCGTGCTGCATTTATTTTATCTTTAGAGAAGGCTGTTTTCGCAAACCTTGTTGCTTCTACGAACTTTATTAGATACCCGTAATAATTGAACTGTACCCCAAATAATGGACAGTTTATAAAAAAGACCTATGCGGCTAGTAAATGACCTCGGTATTGAACCGGGGTCATTTTCTTTAATCCCCATTGGTAACGATTATTATTATATTCTTCTACAAACGAGTCTACTTGCTGTTTCAATTCACTTAACTTTTCACATGCTTTATGATCTACCCAATCCTTAAAAAGCCCAAAGAAAGATTCCATTGGTGCGTTATCCCAGCAGTTTCCTCGTCTAGACATAGATTGCTTTAACTTTAACCTCTTCACCTTGTCCTGAAACACGGGATGGGTATAATGGAATCCCTGATCGGAGTGGAGGATTGCTTCAGGGTGGAAATATCTTAGTGTTTCTTGAAGCTTATGAAGGGTTCGATAAACAATTTTCATTTCAAGTGAAGTGGATAAGTAATGGGCCAAGATCTCTTTGGTAGCGCCATCTTTTACACAGGAGAGATAGGCCTTCTGCCCATTGCCATAATATAGATACGTAATATCCGTTAATAATACCTTTCCTGGTTCTCCTTGATTAAACTCTCGATTTAATAAGTTTTCACAAGTACGATGCTCTTTTGTGGCTCTAAGCATTTTTCGATATGGATTTGCTCTTCGGAGCTTCGTTACAAGGTTGAATTTACGCATCAGTCTTCTGATTTTTTTATGATTCATGACGACATAATAGTCATTTTCTAAGAACATTTTGATGGACAGCGCTCCTACCTTATTATGGTGCTGTTCAAAGATATAACGAATAAGCTCTACTTCTAATTCATCCGCCTCCTCACGAAATTGTCGTCTCTCCTCCCCTTGAAGCCATCCATAATAACCACTTCTACTGACATTACATAATTCGCAAAGTGTGGATAGTTGTCCCTTTAGCTGGTGTGTCCTAATCGTTAATTCAATAAGTTGATACTTCTCCGATGCCTTTAATGTTTTTTCTTCAGCGCCTGCCTCTCGAGAACTTCTAGCTTTTTTAAGAAATCATTTTCTGCCTCCAAATACTTAATTCTAGCTTCTGCCTTTCTTAGTTTCTCTTCCGCTGAAAGGTTTTT
>NZ_CAKJTJ010000015.1 GCF_917563925.1 Sutcliffiella rhizosphaerae | reverse complement strand
AAGACTTCGCTTTCCGCGGGTGACCCGCGAGCCTCCTCGGCTTCGCCTGCGGGGTCTCACATTGGCCACTTCTCCCGCAGGAGTCTACGTCTTGCCCTCCAATCAACCGCTAGTGTAATCTAAAAAATAATAGCATATTTTTATACTAAAAAACCGAACATATTTATCAATCACTGAAATAAGTTCGGTTTTGTCTTAGGCTAAAACATTTTTGTCCCAGCCCCATTTTCTAGCCTCAGAAAGCTGATGTTCATGAGGTGGATAACAGATTTGGTAAAACACTTGTATCTACCTATGTCGTGTAGCAGAGCAGCATTGTATGCGAGGTTTATATCCAGTTGGTACCCTTTATTCACCAGTTCTAATACGATTTTTTTTAAAGCCTTGGCAACATTAAGTGAATGCTCGTACCAAGGACCATGGTTTTGCTCGTATGCCCATTCGAGAAGTTTACCAGCATATGTCCTATCTAATATATATTTCATAAGAAACACTCCTGCACTTCAATCTATTCTCTTCCACTAAACTACATCGTTAGTTCACTAAGCGTAAATCCTTCTTAATAATAATGGTTAATAAATGTCTCAGAAAACAAAAGGACCAAATCGCCGGGATAGCAATTTGGTCCACAAAACTAATAACATTTTTATATGCAACACATTTTCCTTTTTACAAGTTAGATTAACGTATTGTGATAGGTATCCGAGCCAGGCAGTTATTTTCTAGCCTCAGAAAGCTGATGTTCACATTGAGATAAGGTAAGTTCGCAATTTTGGAGAAAATTTGTATCCAATCCGGTTTCATTAGACTTTGCGTTACTTAACATAGTCCGTGCATTATCTATAGCTCTTTCTGCATGATCAAGTGCTTCAGGATCCATGCTCATGGTTGCAGACCCAACCATTTTTTCTGCAGATTGAATAGATACCTCAACCTGCATCAAATCATTATAGCCGGTATGGATACCGTCATTATGTTGATTGTTCATTTTTTAGCCTCCTTCTGTTGTTAGAATCCGTTATTGAGTGGTTTGATATACATTAAAATCATAGGTAAACAAAAAAAGAGTCACCAGTAAAGGCAACTCTTTTCCAATCAATATATATGGTCCATCAATATGATTTAGATTTTTGCAACGTTTGCAGCTTGAGGTCCGCGATTTCCTTCTACGATTTCGAAAGAAACTTCTTGACCTTCTTCTAATGATTTAAAACCTTCGCCAGTGATTGCAGAAAAATGAACAAATACATCTTCTCCACCTTCAACTTCGATGAATCCAAACCCTTTTTCGTTATTGAACCATTTTACTTTACCATTTTGCATGTTTCTTTTTCCTCCTAAATATAGCGCACTAATGTGCAAGAAAGTGTATTATCACAAACTGTTCTTCTAAAAAGAAAGCGGTTTAATGACACTTTCAATATACAATATTTAGTCTGTAAGAGTCAAGAAGCGGTCTTTAAAACAAATCATTTTCATATAAATAAAGTAAAAGAGGGGGATAAGCATGTTTCGAACTCATTATAAAGGTAAAGAGTTGATTATACGAATTAAACAAAATCTAACCCAAAAAATAGTAAGTAATGAGGAGATTTATAACGGTCTTCTACATAATTTGGATAAAATTTATCATTTAAACGTGTTTGCGGTTGTATTAGAAGAAAATCTTGTTGTAGGTAAAACCGATCGTACGGAAGTAGCATTAATTACCATTCAAAGTGTCATACCAAAGAAAAATATCCTCGGATTGTAACTATACAAACACATGTTTTGGTTTTATAATGAGTGTAGGAAAAAAGGGGATACCCCTTGTACTGCATTATTATTAATATGGAGTGAATAACAAAGTGAAATTAATTATTGCAGAAAAGCCAGATCAAGGCTTGAAATTGGCTGCGCCTTTTTCTTATAAGAAAAAGGATGGTTATGTGGAAATACCCCCACAAGAAATGTTTCCTAAAGGCGCTATGTTAACATGGGCTGTTGGACATTTATGCGAACTATTATCCCCAGAAGAATATAACACTTCATGGAAACGCTGGACATTACAAACCCTCCCCATCATACCTGAAAAATTCCAACATAAAGTATCTAAATCTAAATGGAAACAGTTTCAAGTAGTGAAAAAGCTTATACATCACCCTGAAGTAACAGAAGTAATAATGGCAGGGGATGCGGAACGAGAAGGGGAGGCGATCATCCGTATTATTCTATTAGTTAGCGATTGTCACAGGCCTCTGAAACGCTTATGGATATCTTCCTTAACACCAAAAGCGGTAATAAAAGGATTTAAAAATCTGCTAGAAGAGCATGAGACACGTAATGTTTACTATGAAGCCTTAAGTAGATCATGTGCAGATTGGCTTGTGGGAATGAATGCATCAAGAGCATATACATTGTTATTACAACAGAAAGGGATTTCTGATGTGTTTTCTACTGGTAGGGTGCAAACTCCGACACTTGCCCTTATAGTAAAACGAGAATTGGAAATAGAGAAATTCCAATCAGATCCATTTTGGGAGGTACTTGCCACTTTTAATTTCGATGGAAAAAAATATAAAGGGAAATGGCATAGAGAGGACCAACCTAGAATTGATGAGAAAGAGTTAGCAGAAAAAATCGAACAATTTTGTAAAGGAAAAGCCGCACGAATTGAGTCAGTGGAAAAGGAAAGGAAAGAATTTCATCCCCCATACCTTTTTAATTTGTCTTCTTTACAAGCTATAGCTAACAGTTTGTATAAATTATCACCACAAAAGACGTTGGAAATAGCTCAGAAATTGTATGTAAAAGGAATTATTTCTTATCCTCGTTCTGATTCCAGTTTTGTAACAAAAGAAGAGGCAGCTATGTTTCCAGACACATTAAGAAAATTAAGCACATACCCACAGTATAAGACCTTTTTTCCACTTCCCAATGAATCAATCCTTCATAACAAGCGGGTTGTTAATGAAAAGAAAGTAACGGATCACTATGCAATTATCCCAACAGAGCAAGTTACAGATCCTTCAAAGCTTTCAGCGGAAGAAGAAAAAATATACTCATTAATCGTAAGTCGTCTGATTGCTGCTCACTATGAGAAAGCGATTTTTGATTACACGACCATACATACCCTTGTTGACGAACGGGCTCAATTTATTTCAAAAGGAAAGGAGCAAATACAAGCAGGATGGCGTTCTGTAATCTATGGAGACAAACAGGAAAAAGAAAGCGATGATGATGAACAAGACCTTCCACCACTTGAGGAAGGTGAAAGCGGAGTAGTCCATGATGTGAAAGTGAAAGAAGGGAAAACTCAACCCCCAAAACGCTACACAGAAGGACAGTTAATTACGGTAATGAAAACTGCAGGAAAACATTTGGAAGATCATGAAATGACTAAGGTATTAAATAAAACGGAAGGACTTGGGACAGAAGCAACTCGTGCAGGTATTATTGGTGTACTAAAAGACCGAAAGTATATCGAGGTTAAAAGAAACCAAGTATATGCAACGACTAAGGGGAGGCTTTTAATAAAGTCAATAGGTGAAAGTATTCTCGCAAGCCCTGAAATGACTGCAAAATGGGAACAAAGGCTTCATGAAATAGGAGAGGGCAAAGCTTCACCACAAGAGTTTATGGAACAAGCAAAAAAACTATCCATAAAATTAATTGAAGATGCCAAAACGCAAAGTGAGAGTTGGTCATTTGACGATATTAATATTACGGAATTTAAATATGTCCCAAAAGGGAAGCGAAAAGGACGAGCAAATGGATTAGGTACGAAAATTGGAGCTTGTAAAAAATGTGATGGAGATGTTGTAGATAAAGGAATATTTTATGGCTGCACAAATTATCAAGCAAACAAATGTAATTTTACAATCTCCAAAAAAGTCCTCGGAAAATCAATATCTGTAACGAATGCTAAAAAATTACTAACTACCGGAAAAACGGACGAAATAAAAGGATTTAAAAAAGGTGAAAAAGTGTTTAATGCAGCACTACATTGGAAAGACAACCATATTCAATTTTTGTTCTAATTAAACTGGGTGTAAGCCTGGTTTTTTTGTTTTTGTTTCTGAAGTAGGGAATAATATGAATGTTAAGGGTAGAAAGGAGAGAGAAATTTGGGTGAAGCAATAATACTAAAGAACATCCATTATTACACCAATGAGAACTCACATATACTAAAAGATATATCATGTACGATCATAGGTGGTGAAATTATTACTTTAGTTGGTCCTTCCGGCGCAGGGAAGACAACACTTCTGAAGCTAATAAATGGATTGGTGCCACTTAATTCTGGAGAAATAATAATAAATGGCAAACACATTGAGCAATATGAGCCAACTGAATTACGAAAACTGGTTGGAATTGCCCTACAAAGTGCTCCAATGATTAAGGGAGATGTCTATGACAATCTTTCACTTCCCTTAAGACTACAGGCAAAAGAATTGGAAGAAAGACATGCAAAAGAGATACTGAATGTTGTAGGTCTTGATCCATCATATTTATTTCGAAATATTAAAGACTTATCAGGGGGACAAAAACAAAAAGTATCTATAGCAAGGACGCTCATTAACCGTCCCGGAATATTACTACTAGATGAAATAACTTCGTCCTTAGACCAAGTATCTCAAAATGAAATAAATAATTTAATTAAAAAAGTAAATGAGACCTATGGGACAACAATTGTCTGGATTACACATAATCTTGAACAAGCGTTAAGTGTTGGAACATATACCTGGGTTATGATAAAAGGAGAACTGGTGGAGGCATGTAAAAGTAAGGAAATAACAAACTCTTCAAACAAAATGGTACAAGCATTCTTAAAAGGGGAACTGGAATGAATCTATTAAATTTAGGAATCGCATTAATATTTGTCCTTATTCCAATTTTGCTCTCTAAGCAGTTTCGTCTTGGTTTAGAAAAAGACACTACTATTGCTGTTATTCGCTCTGTAATCCAGTTATTTATTGTCGGTTATTTACTATCGTTTGTATTCGAATCAGAAGGATACACATTCATCATAATGATGATCGTTATTATGATTGTTGCTGCTACACAAAATGTGGCAAGAGAAAAGACAGCGATAAAGGGAATTACTTGGAAAATAGCACTAACATTAACTTTTATCGAAATATTAACTCAAGGTATACTTTTAGGCTTACAAATTACGCCACCAACAGCGCAATACATTATTCCAATCAGTGGCATGATTATTGGGAACTCGATGGTGCTTGGTATCCTTTTTCTGAACAGATTCATCTCTGAAGTAGAATCAGGGGAAGATGAAATTGAACTTGTACTATCACTCGGGGGTACGCCAAAACAAGCAATTCATAACCAACTAATTCAGTCAGTAAAAGCAAGCATGATTCCAACAATTGAAAGCCAGAAAACCATGGGGTTAGTCCAACTACCTGGTATGATGAGTGGTCAAATTATTGCTGGGGCAAGTCCAATTCAAGCAGTGCAGTTCCAACTATTGATCCTTTTTTTATTATTAACGACAGCATCCGTTACAAGCATTATGCTTGGTCTCTTATCCTACAAAACGTTGTTCACTCAAAAAATGCAATTGCTTAAGATAAGATAATGGTTTTGGCTAGTTAAAAAATTTTTATGCAGTATGAAGACAAAAAGCACATGGGAAGTGTGATAGAAATGTCTTCATAAGCATCACTAAAACCAAACTGTCTGGTAATCACAAATAAAAATGTCATCGTAATCAGTAGGATGACCAAAATCACCTGGAAAAACATAAAAAAGGTCTTCATAGCATATGCCACATGAAGACCAACCCCAGCATAATAATAAGCTGCTTTCGTAAACTTTTTAAAGTTTATAGCAACAATCATTTAAAGAAACATATTATAACTCCGTTTTGTCCCTTTGATCCTTGTTACGTTTATTTCCTTTACTATTATCCCCTGATACTTTTACATTCTGATCTATCCAACTACTTGTTGGACTGTTTTGGTTTTTGCTACCCTTATTGACCTTTTTTGTCATGCTAAAAGCTCCTTAAAATTTAGAATGTAGGTAAATTATCTAAGTTATTACTGGGATCGCCATCTGCATTTCCTCTGATGTAATTCTCTCCGTCTTTTCCTTTAAATACGTTGGCTCCGAGTACATTTCCGTCGTTAACATCGTTTATTGCTTCTTGATAGGAGAGGACCCTGCCTGACGAAGTTTTAAATGAAGTTATGTCTCCGTCCCCATTCTTTTGTACTGCTACAAATGTTTCCTTCAATGGATGACACCTCCTTATTTTGCTATACGATTGTAGCGTTTCCCTGTAAGATAAAATTATACTTTGGTAGATTGATTGTTCTGATATTAAATTAAATAAAGGTGGTGCTTTTACATGAGTTTATTTAATTGGAATGAGGAAACGACAAAACTTTGGAATGAACGTGCAGATTTCTGGCATGAGAACAGCGAAAACATGTGGAATAATGGAAGTAGAAAAACTATCATACCTTTCATCGAAAAAAGTCTATCACCCGGTTCTACAGTATTAGATGCTGGTTGTGGAGATGGATATGGATCATGGCTATTGGCTGAGAAAGGCTATAGGGTTACTGGAGTTGACATTGCCGAAAATATGATTATTACAGCAAAAGAGAAAAGAGAACATGAAAATATATATTTTAAACAAGGGAGTATAACTTGTTTACCTCTTAAAGCAGAATCATTGGATGCTATTATGGCGATAAACTCGATTGAATGGGTGGAGAACCCTTTAAAGGCACTTGTAGAATTTCATCGTGTTTTAAAAGCTGATGGCAAATTGTTTCTCGGTTTACTTGGTCCTACTGCAGGTCCGAGAAGTCATAGTTTTTCACGTTTATATCAGCAAGGTGCTAGTTGTAATACTATGATGCCATGGGAATTTGAGCGATTAGCTTTAGAAAACGGATGGGAACTTTTGGATGGAATGCCCGTATATAAAGAAGAAGCCAAGAAGATAGACACCACTGGGATTCCACGGTATTTAAAACAGGCATTAACCTTTATGTGGGTTTTTATGCTAAAAAAAATATAAAAGGGGATAGTCAAATGTCTAAATACTCCATTCAGCAATTTGTCAGTAAAAGTAAACAGGTAGATAAAGGGCAAGGAATGTTTGAACTGGAAACAGAAAGAATTCTGGAAGTGAACTTAAATGGTGATGTTTGGACAAAAATGGGTTCCATGATTTCCTATGAAGGTACCATTAAATTCGAAAGGGAAGGAATCTTAGAACATGGGTTAGGTAGGTTGATGAAAAAGGCATTTACAGGAGAAGGCTCCCAGCTTATGAAAGCTTCAGGCAAAGGGAAGCTGTACGTAGCTGATCAAGGAAAAAAGATAACCATCATTGATTTGGATGGGGAAAGTATCTACATAAACGGGAATGACCTTCTAGCCTTTGAAAAGGGACTAGATTGGGATATTAAATTGATGAGAAGAATTGCCGGTATGATGGCTGGTGGTTTGTTTAATGTCAGGCTTGAAGGTCAAGGGATGGTAGCCTTCACTTCCCATTACGAGCCTTTAACACTTATGGTATATCCTGGCCAACCTATATACACGGATCCTAATGCTACTGTTGCTTGGTCTGGAAATCTTCAACCAGAATTTGTAACAGATATACAACTAAAGACTTTTTTTGGAAGAGGAAGTGGAGAGTCCATTCAAATGAAGTTTTCTGGAAATGGTTTTGTCGTGGTTCAGCCTTTTGAAGAGGTGTACTATAGTGGCGAATAAACAGTAAGACATTATCACCTATATTTCTATTCTATAGTGGTACAATAAACGTGACATAAGAAAATGAAACGACATAATTTGGTGGGGGAAAGAATATGAAACGTACAAAGACAGCTGTGCCAAGCGATATTGAAATTGCTCAACAAGCATCGATGAAAAAGATTACAGAAATTGTGGAACAGCTTGATATTGAAGAAGAGGAAATAGAGTTATATGGAAAATATAAAGCGAAACTCTCCCATAATATCTTAAATCGCCTAGCACAAAAGGAAAATGGCAAAGTAATACTTGTAACTGCAATTAATCCTACCCCTGCGGGTGAAGGAAAATCTACTGTAACAGTAGGTCTTGGACAAGCACTAAATAAACTTGGAAAGAAAACAGTTATTGCGATGAGGGAACCGTCTCTTGGTCCAACTATGGGACTAAAGGGAGGAGCTGCTGGGGGAGGTTACTCACAGGTTCTCCCAATGGAAGATATCAATCTTCATTTCACAGGGGACATTCATGCAATCACTACTGCAAATAATGCATTGGCAGCCATGATTGATAATCACATTCATCAAGGTAATGAGTTGCAAATAGATACAAGAAGAATTACTTGGAAGCGAGTTGTCGATCTGAATGATCGAGCTCTTCGAAAAGTTGTAATTGGTCTAGGTGGTGCCACCCAAGGAGTGCCAAGAGAAGATGGTTTTGATATTACGGTTGCATCTGAAATTATGGCTGTATTTTGTCTCGCTAAAGATTTAAAGGACTTAAAAGCCCGATTAGCTAGAATTGTCATTGGTTATGATGTAAACCAAAAACCTGTTACGGTAAAGGACTTGAACGTCGAAGGTGCATTGACCTTGTTATTAAAAGATGCTAGTATGCCAAATCTTGTCCAAACAATGGAGCATTCTCCCGCTATAATTCACGGAGGACCTTTTGCTAATATCGCCCACGGCTGTAATAGTGTACTTGGAACACAGATGGCTGCAAAGCTAGGTGATTATGTTGTAACAGAAGCTGGTTTTGGAGCGGACTTAGGTGCCGAGAAATTTCTACATATAAAAACACCTTCCCTTGGTTATCATCCACAAGCAGTTGTTATTGTAGCAACAGTCCGCGCGATAAAAATGCATGGAGGCCTTTCTAAGGACCAGTTAAAAATGGAAAACCTTGAAGCATTGAAACTTGGGATTGAAAATGTAAAAAAACACGTCGAAACCATTCAAAGTTTCGGACTGCCATATGTTATTGCATTAAATGAGTTTGTAACAGATACAGAAGCAGAGATTAGCTACGTTCAAGAATGGTGTAAAGCTCATGAAATACCAATGGCTTTAACTCAAGTTTGGGAAAAGGGAGGAGAGGGTGGATTAAAACTTGCAGAGGCAGTTCTATCAGAAATCGAAAAAAGTAACGATGAATTTACCCCTCTTTACCTACCGGAAAACACAGTTGAACAAAAATTGGAGATTATAGCTAAGACGGTGTATGGAGCAGAAGGAGTCGATATTCTTCCTACTGCCCAAAAACAATTGCAACTAATTGTTGGAGAAGGTTGGGGGCATTTACCTATATGTATGGCAAAAACGCAGTACTCTTTAAGTGATGATGCTAAAAAATTAGGAAGACCTCAGAATTTCACGATTACTATAAGAGAGTTAAAGCCTTCAGTTGGGGCAGGTTTCATTGTTGCCTTGACAGGGAACATCATGACTATGCCAGGCCTACCGAAAGAGCCTGCTGCACTAAAGATGGATGTAGATGAACAAGGGAAAGCTACTGGGTTATTTTAATGTTTGATCCATCTGTTTTTGATAACCTGAAAGTGGTAATGGAAGGTGACATTTATGAACTAGATCTTCTAGGTATGATCAAAGTAGTGGGTCGAAGCGACATTGTTGATCTCGCAAATATGTCTAGGTCCTTCAAGATGGAACTTACAAAGGATAAAAATATCTTTGGACATATTCAA
This sequence comes from Sutcliffiella rhizosphaerae, assembly GCF_917563925.1. GTDB lineage: Bacteria > Bacillota > Bacilli > Bacillales > Bacillaceae_I > Sutcliffiella_A > Sutcliffiella_A rhizosphaerae. The sequence continues at coordinate 84,149 of NZ_CAKJTJ010000015.1, read as the reverse complement.
TTAAGCTCAGATATTGAAAACATTTCTGGAGAACTTCTACACAAAATTAATTCTCCGGGATGTATCGCACAAATAAAATTTACAAAGCCTCTCCAAAATCATACTACTTTGATAGTGGAAGTCGAGCAATGGCAAAGTAAGTTACAACATGTTTGGCCTCACAGGCAAATCATAATGAAGGTAGTAAATACTTTTAGTGGTGATGACCAGGACTTTGTAACAGCAGAGATTGTCTTTGATCGCCTAATTTATGAAGAGAACATCGACGACTTACGAGAGATGGTAAATGTACTGGTTACTTGCTTGTAAAAGCTGTTTTCATTAACTTTTTGCCTTTTTCCTACAATTAGTTAAAGTGAATGGTGAATGTTAAAACAACATGTTACGTGCAAATAGCAAAACTTTTTGAAAATAGAAAGAGGTGTATAGTAATGTCCGTTTATGACTATAAAGCTACAAATATAAGAGGAAAAGAAGTTTCCCTTTCAGACTATAGGGGATATGTAATGCTTATTGTAAATACTGCAAGCAAATGTGGATTTACCCCCCAATTTGAAGGATTAGAAGAATTGTATAAAGAGTATGAAGATAGGAAATTTGTTGTGCTTGGTTTCCCTTGTAATCAATTTGGAAGCCAGGAACCTGGTGATGAGAATGATATTAATGATTTTTGCCAATTAAATTATGGCGTTTCTTTCCCTATGTTTTCGAAGATAGACGTTAATGGTGACGAAACACACCCACTATTTGCATATTTAAAGGAAAATGCAACCGGCCTTTTAGGGTCAAAAGCGGTAAAGTGGAATTTTACAAAGTTTTTAGTGGACAGAAATGGTGAAGTCGTCGAAAGATTTGCATCTGCGACAACACCTGCTAATATCAAAAATGATATTGAAAAATTACTATAATAATTATCAAAAGAAAAACAGGTAAATATTGGATGATAATCTATTGCAAATACTAATATAAAAGAAAACCCTTTTCTTTCATTTACGAGAAGGGTTTTTGAAATTATTATCGAATAAATAGTATTATCACTATTGGAAGAAAGGAGTAACGTAGTTGAAAGTTATTGATGCACATGTGCATTTTTCGAAAATAAAAAGCTTTCAGGATACAGCTGATAAGCTTTCAATGGTTTCCTATACATATGAAGGTCTTTTAAAAGAGTGGGAGGAGAATAGTGTAATTGGTGCAGTGGCAATGGGGGTAACAGAAACAACCTCAAAAGCCTTCCCTGACGCTAAAAGCGAGACACCGATGATGCTGGACCTATCAAAAAAAACCCCTCCAAACATGGGTTATTGTCCTGGTATTAACCCGTATAAAATGGATAATAGACATCTTATCGAGCTTGAGCAAGAAATACAGAAAAGAAGGGCAGTAGGAATCAAAATATATCTAGGTTACTATCCATTTTATGCGTACGATGAAATTTATGATTCAGTATACAAACTAGCAGCTAAGTATCAAATTCCGGTTGTTTTCCATTCCGGTGATACATATTCTGATAATGGGCTATTAAAATATTCGCATCCACTTACATTAGATGAAGTGGCAGTGAAAAATCGTGATGTCACATTTGTGATGGCTCATTTTGGTGATCCATGGGTGTTGGATGGTGCAGAAGTGGTTTACAAAAACAAAAACATGTATGCAGATCTTTCAGGGTTAATAGTTGGTACAGAAGCAGAGTTTGATAGGCACCGTAAAACAAGATTTCTTAATCATCTTCTACATGCATTAGATTACTGTGACCACTATGAAAAATTAATGTTTGGTACCGATTGGCCACTTGTTACCACTGGAACATACATCAATTTTATAAAAGGCATTATTCCGATAGAGTTTCATCAAGCTGTTTTCCATGACACAGCATTAAATGTTTTTCCAAAAGTGCGAGGATTATTGGATTCAAACTAGAAATAGAAAGAAACGGGGGATTTTTATGGAAAGAATTGCATGGGTAACTGACAGTACCGCTTATTTGGATGATATGTTAAAAGAACATCAGGATGTATACAGCATTCCAATGGTAGTTTACTTTGAAGGGGAAGAATTCCTAGATGGAGTAACATTATCTCTTGAAGATTTTTATACCAAAATGGAAAATAGTTCGACGCCTCCCAAAACTAGTCAACCTTCTGTTGGAGCCTTTGTAGAATTGTATAATCAATTAGCAGAAAAGTATGACCGTATTATATCAGTACATTTATCTAGCCATTTAAGTGGCACGGTTTCATCAAGTAAACAAGCAAGTGAATTAGTAGATATCCCAGTACATACGATTGATTCAAAAGTTATATCTTTTCCATTATCTGCAATGGTGAAAAAGGGGATCCGGTCACAGGAAGAGGGGAAACATTCTGCTGAAATTATCGAATATCTGGAAAACCTCTCTAACAATTGCGAACTATATGTTTTAATTGGTAGTCTTGAACAGCTGCATCGAAGTGGACGTATGTCTGGTGTACAAAAATTACTTGGCAGTTTATTGCAGATTAAGCCAATTATTAAAATAGAAGATGGGAAACTCGAGGTAGTGGAGAAAGTGCGCACACAAAAGAAAGCGCTGTCAAAAATTTTAGACTTTGTAGAAGTATCTAACTCAAAATCTCCGCTCAAAGAGCTATTTGTACTCCATGGCACCAATCATGATGAAGCAAAAGCACTAGTAGAAACCCTTAAGGGAATATATTCGAATATACCTATAAATCCATATCCGTTATCGACTGCAATAGCGGTGCATGCAGGTGTAAATACAATCGGGATTGCGTGGTATAATGAATAACTATTATCGATATTGCAGTACGTATTGAATTTCTTTTGCATTTAAAGGAATTGCTCCAATTAGTGTGTAACCAATGCTTAAGAATCTAGATAAAGTCTCTGTACATTCCGTAGAAATTGGTTCTAGCGGTGCATGCGGACTCTTAAATATCGAAATGACGGAATTATCCTGAAAATTGCATCGAATAATAATAATATGTGTTCCGTGCCATGCAGTTCCAATTTGAGGTCTGTTGAATGGACGTGGAAGATACATGTGTTTACCTCCTTTGATAGGCTGTTGTTGACGGAACATATCCGTTTGGCATCGGCCTTTAACTATTTCTTTATTTTATGTAAATTGGGTAAGTGGGTTCACAACTGGCGATAGCTATTGCATAATGTTATAGTTATTTGGCAGCACATGTTACTATATTTATAACAGGATTTGATAGCATTTGAAGAGTTTTGTAAAGGGGATTATGCAAGGATGATACAAAAATTAGAAAATTACATAGAAGCTATTTTCGAGAATGACACTACAGGTCATGATTTATTCCATATTGAACGGGTAAAGCGGCTTGCATTATATATAGGAAAAAAAGAAGGAGCAAATTTATTAATGGTTGAGATCATTGCATTATTGCATGAAGTGTTGGACGATAAATTAATAGATAATCTCCCGAATGCAAAAGAAGAGATTAAGTCGTTACTATCTGAGCTCCCTCTTACAAAGTTGCACATAGATGAAATATTGTTCAGCATTGAGAATATCGGATATAAAGGCGGAAATGGAATAGTGTTGGACTCCTTGGAAGGAAAAATTGTTCAGGATGCAGATCGTTTAGATGCCATTGGTGCCATTGGGACTGCACGTACTTTTATGTACTCGGGAGCTAAAGGTCAGTCAATGTATGATCCTGAAATAGAAGTGAGGACTTCCATGAGTTTTAAACAGTACCGTGAACAAAAGTCGACAGCGATTAATCATTTCCATGAAAAGCTTTTTCTTTTGAAAAACGCGCTTCAAACGGAAACGGCTAAGAAGATTGCAGCCCAAAGACATGCTTTTATGGAACAGTTTGTTCATCAATTTATGAAAGAATGGAATGAGATTTAGTAAAATGAAAATGTTAATCGGGGAAAATCTTTCAAAAACATATGTGGAAAAAGTCCTTCTGGATCATACTTCTTTTAGTATTCAAGAAAAAGAAAGAGTTGGATTAATTGGTGTTAATGGCACAGGAAAATCTACTTTGCTGAAGATTATTGCAGGCATAGAAGTTTCTGATACAGGAACAATTACATCGTCAAATGACTATACAATTGGATACTTATCACAACAGCCCTTATTAGCAGAAGAATCAAATATTTTAGAGCAGATTTTCAGTAAAGAATCTGAGGTCAACAGGGCAATTAAGGGATATGAAGCATGCCTACAAAACATAGAGAAGAATCCTATAGACGAAATAATACAAGTTAGATTTGCAGAATACCAAGAGCAAATGGACAGACTTCAAGCCTGGGATGCTAGTGCGCATGCAAAAGCAATCTTAAATAAACTAGGTGTTTTTGATGTTAATCAAAAAGTTAAACATCTTTCAGGTGGCCAGAAAAAAAGAGTAGCACTCGCTCAAACTTTAGTAGAAGCATCAGATTTATTAATCTTGGATGAGCCAACTAACCACCTTGACTTTGAAGCGATCGAATGGTTAGAGGATTACTTAAGTAAATATAATGGTGCCGTTTTACTTGTTACACATGACAGATATTTTTTGGATAAAGTTACAAACCGTATTTTTGAGTTATATCAAGGGAAAATCCATTCTTACCAAGGGAATTACGGGGATTATTTAGAAGCAAAAGCTATAAGAGAAGAAGAACTGCAAAAGTCAGAAGCCAAACAAAAAGGGCTTTTTCGGCAGGAATTGGAATGGATGCGAAAAGGGGCAAAAGCAAGAACAACTAAACAGAAGGCTAGAATCAAACGTTTTGAAGATTTAGAGAAGAAAGTGGCAAATGCGAGTTCAGCTAATGATCTTGAGCTTATAACGGGTTCAACAAGACTTGGAAAGAAAGTAATGGAGTTAATACAAGTAAGCATTGGGTTTGGAGAAAAAGCAATATTTAAAGATATTAATTTGTTATTAAAGCAAAAAGATAGAATAGGAATTGTTGGACCAAATGGTGTAGGTAAAACGACACTTCTTAATCTTCTAACAGGAAAAGTTGTTCCTGATTCTGGGGAAGTAGATACGGGAATTACAGTTAAAACAGGTTATTACACCCAAGAACAGCAGGAAATGAACCCGAATCAAAGGTTAATAGAATACATTAAAGAAGAAGCTGAAGTAATAAAAGGGGAAGACGGTAGCTTTATCAGTGCCTCCCAACTTCTTGAACGTTTTTTGTTTCCACCACATTCCCACGGTTCTTTGATAGGAAAATTATCTGGTGGAGAAAAAAAGAGGCTATATCTTTTGAGAATTTTAATGTCTCAACCAAATGTTTTATTACTCGATGAGCCTACCAATGATTTAGACACAGAAACTCTAACGATACTGGAAGATTATTTGGAAGAATTCCCAGGGGTTGTCATCACAGTATCCCATGATCGATACTTTTTGGATAAAGTAGTAGATGAGCTTTTAATACTAGATGGATCTGGTCAATTGCAGAGGATATCTGGCGAATATAATGATTATGTGGAGATGCAACTACAAAAAAGAAAAGAAGAAAAAATAGCTGAACAAAGTATACAAACAAATCAGTTCCGTCCGCAAAAAAGCAAACCATTTAAGCTATCCTATCAGGAACAAAAAGATTGGGAATCGATAGAAGAACAAATCATGTCTGTTGAAGATGAATTGTCAAAAATAGATGAGGAAATCTCCAAATCAGGGAGCGATTACGAGAAGGTAAGTAAATGGCTCGAAAAACAAAAAGCCACGTCAGATAAACTTGAACAATTAATGGAGCGGTGGGAAGAGCTTTCTGAAAAAGTAGAACAAATCAATGCTGCCTCAAAATCATAAAATCTATAGAATTATGGCAGTAAATATAAAGGAGTGATTTAAGTTGAAAATACTATCAATTGAGCCAACTCCCAGTCCAAATACAATGAAAGTAATCCTAAGTGAAGAACTTCGTGCAGGAGCTAGAAATAATTACTCGCAAGAAAATAGTAGCCAAGCACCAAAGGTTATTCAGGATATCCTCGAGATTGAAGGGGTAAAAGGAGTATACCATGTAGCTGATTTCCTAGCAGTAGAAAGGAATGCACGATACAATTGGAAGGGAATTCTATCAGAGGTTAGAACTGCTTTCGGAGAATCGGAAGAGGAGCAAGAAAAACATTCCAAAGCAGTATCTGACAGCTTTGGGGAAGTAAAAGTATATGTACAGATGTTTCAGGGTATACCTATGCAAGTGAAATTATCAGATGGCGAGCAAGAAAAACGTGTTGGTCTTCCGCAACTCTTTATGGACACGGTATTAAAAGCTCAGCAAAATCAGGATAACGTAGTACTTGAACGGGAATGGAAAGAGCATGGTATCAGATACGGAGATTTGGAAGCAGTAGGAAATGAAATTGTCGAGGAACTTTCCGCTACCTTCACCAAAGAACGACTACAAAAAATGATCAATCAAGAGAATAAAAATGAAAAGGCGAATACAATAAAACAAAAGCAACGATTTAAAGTTACTTTAGAAATGCTAGATCAATCTGATTGGGCAAAACGATTCGCCGCACTTGATCAAATGGATCCTAAGGATGAAGACATTCCAGTACTGGCAAAAGCACTTGAAGATGAAAAAGCATCCATACGCAGACTTGCTACAGTATATTTCGGAATGTTGGAGGATTCTGACATACTTCCATATCTTTCAAAGGCACTAAAAGATAAATCCGTGACTGTAAGAAGAACAGCAGGAGATTGTATGTCAGACCTGGGTGATATTGCTGCAATGCCGGATATGATAGAAGCATTACAAGATAAAAATAAGCTTGTTCGTTGGAGAGCTGCCATGTTTTTATATGAAGTGGGTAATGATACAGCATTACCAGCATTACATGTAGCAGAAGATGATCCGGAATTTGAAGTAAGTATGCAAGTGAAAATGGCTATCCAGCGTATTGAAGGCGGAGAGGAAGCAAAAGGTTCTGTGTGGAAGCAAATGACAGAACGTAACAATTAAGGAGGAATATTAATATGTCCATGGCTTACGAAGAATATATGAGACAACTTGTTAAACCAATGAGAGATGAACTGACAAGAGCAGGTTTTCAGGAACTAACTACAGATAATGAGGTTGATGACTTTTTTAACAAAGTAGATGGATCAACATTAGTAGTGGTGAATTCTGTATGCGGATGTGCAGCTGGACTTGCTCGACCTGCTGCAACACAATCCATTTTACAAGCGGAAAAAACACCAGAGCATCTTGTTACTGTTTTTGCAGGACAGGATAAAGAAGCTACTTCAAAAATGCGTGAGATTTTCGGTGAAATCCCACCATCTTCCCCTTCCATGGCATTAATGAAAGGCAAGGAAGTCGTTCATTTTATCCACCGACATGATATTGAAGCGAATTCAATGGAAAATATAATGACTAACTTACAAAATGCTTTCCAACAGCATTGTTAAATTAAAGTGAGAAGGGGCTGTCCAGAAAGTGAGTACTTTCGTTTGGCAGTCCCTATTAATTAGAAATGCTCTATAACACGACGCTTTTTATCTTCACAAAAAGACTTCCCATTCCAAGGGACGGTCTTGAGCCCAGTCCCTTCGTTGTGGATCTAAAGTCTACAGTTACTATTCCGCCAGAGTTTTCGTCTTTTTCTCAGATAAACTGCTAGAACAGTATTAAGCGAAGATGGTCTTATGTATCAAAGAGAAATTGAAAACGATAGGACATAAAATATCTAGTATTAACTACACATCGGACAACTTTTTTTACAGTATTTTTTTGAGATCTAAGTCCTGTTAGGGCTGGACAAGATTCTAGCATTACCCTAAGTTGTTTTTGAAAAAAGGAGAAAAAATGATTGTGACAACAGCTGGCAGGACAGAAAATAGGATGTTTAAAACTGCCGAATTAATTGCGTTAGAACTTGGGTGTCCATACATAAAAAGAGAGAAAAAATCTATTCAGCATTTGTGGGAAGAGTATGAATCTGATGTACTTGTCATCGGAAAAAATCGATACGAATGGCACAAGCGAAATTCTCAGGAACCATTATTTTTTCATCCAAATACAGCTAGCTTTCGTGTGAAGAGGTGGTTAAATGGCGAGCACGATCCATTTATTACAGTAACCAATCTAAAAAGCGGAATGAGTCTTCTGGACTGCACACTCGGACTTGCCTCAGACAGTATCATGGCTAGTCTTGTAGTGGGGGAATATGGGAATGTGGTTGGAATAGAAGGAAACCGAATTTTTGCATACATAGTCGAAAAAGGTCTAAAAAATTGGAGTACCGATAATCATTATCTTACAGAGGCTATGAACCGAATAAAAGTGACAAAGGGGAATTATCACTTTATTCTTCCCTTATTACCTGAAAACTCTTTTGATGTAATATATTTTGATCCAATGTTTGAGTCAAGAATAGTAGAATCTAATGGGATAGCGGCTTTGAGAGATGTTGCTGTTTATGATGATTTAACGATTGAAACGATCGAGCATGCAAAAAGAGTTGCAAAAAACAGAGTAGTGTTGAAAGACCATTGGCAAAGTGATCGTTTTGAAAAATTTGGCTTCCAAGTTCAAAAAAGAAAAACAGCGAAATTTCATTTTGGTTTTATATTGACTTAAAAAAGAACAAAATAAAAAACTCGCGTAGTGTAAACGACACGAGTTTTTTATTTTAATCAGCTATGCATAAATAAACTAAAATACCCAAAGTAACAAAGCAACTAACGATAATTGCAACATCTGCCATGTCAACTACCTCCAATATGTACTCTTCCTTAATATTAACAAAAAACCATAAATAAATGAACAAAAATATATGAAATACAATAAGAACTTGAAACTTTAATTGAGGAAGAAAATAAATAAAATATTCTTACTTTTATGGTATACTAGTTTATAAGAATAGCCCAATGTTTGAAATTAATTGTGTAGAAGATAGATAGAAATATAAGAGAATACAGTTAACAGCAATAGAAAGGAAGACTTGCCATGCCTAAATGGTTAAAAAAATCCCTTGTTGCCCTAATTACTGCCCTTACATTTGGTACTATTTCTCCACCAGCCTATTTAACAGTGGACGACCAAAAAGATGACTCTTCATTTGGAGATATTTCTAACAAGGAAGTAGATACATACTCCAATAGTATAATTGACCCTTTTTCAGAAGAAATAACGAAGGAATCGTTTATGATGTTAGCAAAAGAACAAGCAAAAACACAGAGCTTAACGAAATTCGGAAATCGTATAGGTCCTAAAATTCAAGATGAATTTTCTGGTATTATTCTCCCCAAAATGGAAACTGTCATCCAGCAGTTTGCAGAAGAGCACCCTACTGAGGATTTAAGTAACCTCGCCATTTCTGAAAAACCAGGCGGTGGCGATAGTGAAAAAATATTTCATATATACCATGCTGAAGATGGGAATGACTTGATTCGATTCCATGTAAGAAAAGACCATCCACCACTTGATGGATATTATTTTAATTTTCATTACCATACCCATCATGATAATTTCCAAAATCATCATTTATTAGGTTCTATATATTGGGCAAAGAACACACCACCCAAATGGTTAAGTTAGAGACAGAAATGGAGTCAAGCATATGAGAAAATATACGCTGCAACAAATGCATGAAATAGCGAAAAAGATGCTAATTGAACGTGGAGTTACCATTGAAGACATTGCGGAAATAGTCTTTCAACTTCAACAAAAGTATATAAAAGATGTAACACTTAAAGATTGTATTCATAATGTAGAAAAAGTGTTGGAAAAAAGAGAGATTGTCCATGCAGTACTGACAGGTATCTCTCTAGATATACTAGCTGAAAAGGAACTGCTCCCAGAACCACTTCAATATTTAGTGGAAACAGATGAACCACTTTATGGAATTGATGAAATAATTCCACTTTCCATTGTCAATGTTTACGGTTCTATTGGTTTAACTAATTTCGGCTTCTTGGACAAGGAAAAGTTCGGTATTATTAAGAGGCTGGATGAAGCAGAAGGCAATGAGGTACATACATTTATGGATGACATTGTCTGTGCACTTGCTGCCGCGGCTGCAAGCAGAATTGCTCACCGCACAAGAGATATTGAAGAAGCAAATCTAAACGAAACAGAAGTAATTGTCTGAGTGTCATACAAATAGGAAGAGATTATCCATTAATGGGTGATCTTTTTTTCTTGCTTCCCAAGAATAGAAAGGCATATTGGAAAAAAATACATCTCAATTATTAATAAAACATTACAAAAACTACATTCAAATTATTTTTTTTAATGATATAATACAGTATAATAGATTAGAATTTTCAAATAATTTACGCATCTTGGAATCAGCATCTTGAGAAGGGGAGAAACTATGAAGCGGCGTATTCTTGCTATTCTTTTTTTAATTTTGTTCATTATTATTCCGATATATTGGAAAGCATACGCGAATTTGGATGCTGTTCCTCTTGGAGTATATTATTCTCCTGACTTAGAAAATTATCTTCATGACGTACCTAGCAGGGATACACTAAATCAGCTGATTTATTTACCTCCAAGTGAGTTTTCGGAAAAAGATGCAGCCTTGATGATTCAACACATTTCGAATATTCCTACCAATATACTAAATATATTAGTTCAGCAAAATGTTCATTTATATCTATTTAATGGAAAGTTGACTGAGATTGAAGGATTTGAACATCTACATGGTCTTAAACCAAGAGGCTATAGCGAAACTGGTTCATTATGGGAAGAGGTTCCAGGGATAGGTGGATCAAAATTAGTGCTTGCCAAAATAGGTCATAGTAACAAAGGGATGGGTCACGGTTCCATAAACTTAGAATTACATGAACTCGCACATTCCATTGATCGATTTGTACTAGGAAATATACGTAACAATAATGTATTTCTGGAAATCTGGAAGGAAGAGGTGTCGGTACTATTTCCAAATAAAAGCTATTTTAATACTTTTCCAGAAGAATATTTTGCTGAAGCATTTGCTATGTACTACTTAAATGAGTCCTCACGGTTTGAACTTGCAAAGCATGCACCAAAAACCTATTTATTTTTTGAAAATATGGAAAAACTTCCCCTAACGCAAGAATTCCGTATAAGTAATAATTGATAAGGTTGTCCAATTTTATGGATAGCCTTTTTTTAATACTAATAAAAGGTCGAAAGTAAATTACTAGATAATATCCATTTTTTCAAGAAAAACAATGTGTGTTTTTTTCAGTCCGAACCTAGAGATTTCCTCACATCCGCTTCATTCAAAAAAATAGACCCACATTGGCCGTAAATTAATTTTACGATTTCCAATTGAACGATAATATTAAATCACAAGCTAAACTTTGTAAAACTATGTTAGAATATATTAGGAAAATGACGTTTTAAGAGGTGACCTAAAATGAAACAATATTTGGATTTATGTGAACATATTTTACATAATGGAACAAAGAAGGAAGACAGAACCGGTACAGGAACGATTAGTACGTTTGGTTATCAAATGAGATTTGATCTTCAGGACGGTTTTCCTTTAGTGACCACAAAAAAACTACACTTAAAATCAATAATCCATGAACTCCTATGGTTTTTAAATGGTGATACAAATGTAAAGTATCTTCAGGATAACGGAGTACGAATTTGGAATGAGTGGGCAGACGAAAATGGTGATCTTGGACCAGTATATGGTTTTCAATGGAGATCTTGGCCAACGCCACAAGGTGGTTCGATTGATCAGATTTCCAAATTAATTGATCAAATCAAACATAACTCCGATTCCAGAAGATTAATTGTCTCTGCTTGGAATGTTGCAAATGTGGATTCCATGGCACTTCCCCCATGCCACACTATGTTTCAATTTTATGTGGCAAATGGAAAACTATCATGTCAACTCTACCAGAGATCTGGGGATGTATTTTTAGGTGTTCCATTCAATATTGCTTCTTACGCCTTATTAACAATGATGGTTGCTCAAGTATGTGATTTGGAACTTGGAGAGTTTATCCACACGCTAGGAGATGCCCACATATACACTAATCATATTGATCAAGTAAAGCTTCAGTTACAAAGAGATCCTAAAAAGCTGCCCAAAATGGAACTAAACAAAACGATTACATCAATTTTCGATTTCAAATATGAAGATTTTACACTTGTTGACTATGATTCACATCCTCACATTAAAGGGACTGTAAGTGTATGATTTCTATAATTGTTGCTACAGATAAAAACGGGCTGATTGGGAAAGACAATGATTTACCGTGGAGATTGCCTGCTGATCTTGCTTATTTTAAACGAATTACGTTAGGTAGCACGGTTGTAATGGGGCGTAAAACATTCGAATCTATAGGAAAACCTCTACCGAAGCGAAGGAATATTATCTTAAGTAGAAATAGTTATGAAGTTGCTGGGTGTGAAACCATTCATTCACTTGAAGAGGTTATCAACCTTTCTAAACAAGAGGACGAACTATTTATTATCGGTGGGGCAAAACTATTTGAAGATGCCTTACCAATGACAGATATCCTTTATCTTACTTATATAGATGAGGAATTTGAAGGAGACACATATTTTCCGGAAGTTGAAGAGAGCAAATGGGAATTAGTATCAAGTGAAAAAGGAATTAAAGACGATGTGAATCCTTACGATTACTATTTCAGAAAATATAAAAAGAAAGAATGGGCACACGTCTAGGGAGATAAAAGATGTTACGTACATTATGGTGGTTTTTGTTTTTTTTCGGATATATGATTATTCATTTGCCATCCATCAATAAGGCGAAAAAAATCAGTGAATCTTTGTCTTTGGAAGAAAGCGATAGAATTATTCACGAAAAGCCAAAAACTTGGGCAAAAGAACTGGTGCGAATTACTGGGACTAATGTGGAAGTAATAGGTGAGCAGAATATACCAGATGGTCCTGTGCTATTTGTCAGTAACCATCAGGGTAACTTTGATGTCCCTATCCTGATTGGTTTTATTCCCAAACCATTTGGATTCATATCCAAAGTGGAAGTGAAGAAAATTCCCTTCATACCTAAATGGATGGAAGCGATGAATTGCGTATTTATTGATAGAAAAGACAGGAGAAAAGCAGTTCAATCAATAAGAGAAGGAGTCGCTACTTTGAAAAAGGGGCATTCCTTAGTTATTTTTCCAGAAGGGACAAGAAGTAAAGGAAACGTAATGAGTGAATTCAAAAAAGGTGGACTGCGTCTTGCAACGGAAAGCAAGGTTCCCATTGTTCCGGTTTCAATTTCTGGATCTTATAAAATCATGGAAGAAAGCAAGTTTGGATTTAAAGCTGCGAACGTTAAAGTTACGATTCACAACCCTATTTTCTTAGATGATAAAGAAAAAGTAGATGGAAACGAACTTGGGATGCAAGTTAAAAAAATTATTAGGGGAAGCTTATAATAAGTACTTTCGAATTGTTCCTCTAATGCATTTTCGATAAAAAACGACTTTCTCTAATATGAAGGGAGAAAAACAAAATGTGCGGAAGGTTTTCTTTAACGACAGAACTTCATAAATTAGAGGAGCGTTTTTTTTTGGAAAATGCTCATAGCATGGACTATCAAATAAGCTTTAATGTTGCACCAGGTCAGCATGTTCTTGGTATTGTAGAGGGAAATCAAAGAAATAGAGCCGGGTATCTACAATGGGGATTAGTTCCCAGTTTCGCTAAGGATAAAAAAATTGGTTATAAGATGATTAATGCTAGAGCAGAGACCCTTCACGAAAAGGTAAGTTTCAGAAGGCTTCTTGAACGAAGGCGATGTTTGATTCCTGCCGACGGATTTTATGAATGGAAGAAAATTAATGGTGAAAAAATCCCTGTTCGTTTTACGTTAACAAATGGGGAACCTTTTGCTTTTGCAGGATTATGGGATAGATGGCAGTCAGGGGAAGACGAATTAATAAGTTGTACTATTATCACAACTACACCTAATTCACTTGTAGAAGGTGTGCATAATAGAATGCCAGTTATTGTACATCAACAACATGAACAACGTTGGCTTTCTAAACAGTTAATTGATAATAATGAACTAACTGAAATGCTATATCCCTTTCAAGCAAGTAAAATGATTGCATATGAGGTTTCTGACATAGTGAACTCTCCTAAAAATAACCATCCATTATGTTTGGAACCAAAAAGTAATGTTTAATTTTTACTATTAAATGTTTACACTTTCATCCAATATTAGGGTATAATAAGGATAATCGGGTGAAAAAGAGGATTGATATTTTGCTATGGAAAAGCCTAGAGTTCACAATTGATGAGGGACAGAAGGTAAAAGTCATTGAAATTCCAGTATTGGAGGACGATAGCACTTATCATTTTATGATCAGAATCAAACTTGAATCGTATATCCGTACCATTTTATCTGAAAAAGAACAAAAACAAATATATTCTTTTAAAGAATATTTAAGAAAAGAACTGAAATGGACGGATTATTGCAATGTGTTGAAGATAGAGATTTTAAAAAATAATGCTTGACTACTGTGAATATGAAGACAGGGAAAACACCCTGTTATTTTTTTTGGCTTTTCGAAGGCTCTTTCCTAAAAGATTGTTACTTTTAAGTCCAAAAAAATCTGGCATTTCACTTGAAAAAGTAAAAACACCATCGATAAATTGTGTCAAGTTCATGACATATTATGAGGTATCTTTATCTAGATATCTCTGTTAAGTTTTATCAATATAGAAAGAAAGGTATAATAGAATATAAGGATATAATTGGGGAAGTGAAAACGATGACAAAAGTAAAAATTGTGACAGATTCTACGATCGATATTGATCAGTCAATTGTAGATGAATTAAATATTGAAATAGTTCCGTTATCGATAACAATAGACGGAGAATCTTTTATTGATAGATTAGGAATTAAACCTGATGAATTTATGGAAAAAATGAAAGATTCTATAGAGCTTCCAAAAAGTTCTCAACCAGCAGTTGGGACATTTGTTGATACTTATAACCGATTAGGAGCAGATGGTAGTCACATAATTTCTATTCATATGACTGGCGGAATGAGTGGAACGGTAGGTTCTGCGGAAAGTGCAGCTGGAATATCTGAAGCAGATGTTACAGTTGTGGATTCACGATTCATTTCATTTGCATTGTCCTTCCAAGTAGTTACAGCGGCTAGGATGGCACAGGAAGGAAAATCAAAGGAAGAGATATTAACAAAAATAGATATTATTAGAAAAAATACTGATTTATTTATAATGGTAGATACTTTAGACAACCTTGTAAAGGGTGGACGTATTGGAAGAGGAAAGGCGCTAATTGGCTCACTACTTAACATTAAACCAATTGCGTCCTTGGCAGACGGTGTGTATACACCTGTAACAAAAGCAAGAAGCCATTCTCAGGTTATTAAATTCCTGACAAAGCAATTTAAAGTAGACATCGCAGGAAAAGTAGTCAAAGGTATCGGCATTGCTCATGCTGGATCCATAAAACAAGCAGAAAGCCTAAAAGATGCACTTTTTGAGATATGTGGATTTGAAGAGATTCAAATTTCTTATACTACACCAGTCATATCAACTCATACAGGTCCAGGCGCACTTGCTTTAATGTACCACGTTGAATAAGGCAAGGTTTTAAATTACGAAAAAAGAGTCCAACAAATAGAATTTGTTGAACTCTTTTTTATTTTAACTTTCTTCAGGTACCGGAGTAGGTGTAGGAATAGAAAAGCCTTCCTTATAGGATTCATCTATTAAATCTCTAATTTTTTTTATACTTGTTCCGTTACTGTATTCCAATACTGAAGTTGCCGCAATTTCCAAACATACTCCACATTTAGTTCCATGATCATCCCAAACTATTGATCCATTATCTTTTTTTTCATGTACAAAACAATCATAGCTGCTTCTATGCCCAGCCGAGGTTCCGCACCCACAATAGCAAGGTATATGAGAGAGGAGTTCTTCGTGTTTAGCTGCTGAAATGTATATTACTTGTATTTCTTCGGGCTTGTCCTGTAAAAAATCAGGTAAGTGCTCTATAGAGGATGTTTCTTCTCTAATATCTCCTTGAAAAAATGCAGGTTTTTCATGTTTAGGCGTTTCTTTCTCTGTGTGATTTGCATGATTGTTATTAGAGAGACTGTTAGAACACCCAGTAGAAATCAGGACAGAACAAGCTAAACCAATTACCAATTTTTTCATAAATCACACCCCGTTCACATAAAATGTACCAAAATAACTATAACATACTACTGCCTTGGATATTTTGACACCATTGTGAACGAGGAATATGAAAACTAAGAATGAAAGTTTATTTTTTATCTATTACCAAAACAGTAAGCTACCTAATACAACTCCTGTGACAAATGCTAGTGGAACAGCTACAGGACTGTAGCCATATCCTCCATAACCGCCACCCCAAAATCCTAGTCCATATCCACCAAATCTGTGTCTTCCTACTGGTTGTAGGTACACATGACTTGGAGACACTCTAACAATTCTTCCATGGTGAGAAGAGCCGTCTCTGCATCTAACAGTAACCGTTTGACCACGGTATCGTTGGCATTGATTATAAAAATGTGACATGTATCTTCCTCCTTTCCGGTTTTCTTTACTACAATATTCAGCCCTATATGTGCTTGCCTGTACGAATGTCTCGGTTTGTCTACTACAAGTGTGATGATAAATACAAAGGGGAGAAAAAAATGACGAAAAAAGTTCTTCTTTTTGCAGATTTTGGTATTGATGACATTTTGGCAATTATTTATGCCTACTATGAAAAAAGTATTCAGATTGTAGGAGTTGTAGCGGAGTATGGAAATGTCACAAAAAAAACGGCAATCCGAAATGCAAGATACTTACAAAGAAACACTGGTAGATATGATATACCTCTTATAGGTGGGGCCGAGAGGTCGATGATTGGCGATCCAGCCATTTATTATCCGGAAGTTCACGGGCCAGAAGGGTTTGGAGGATATGTAGTTAATGAAGATTTTGATGAACCAGAAGATGTGTTTGAGAACTTTCATCAAATATACGACATTATCGAAAAGTATGATGGCAATATTACCATTGTTTGTATTGGTAGACTGACTTCGTTAGCAACTTCGTTTATTTTATATCCAGAAACGGTCGAAAAAGTAAATGGAATTTTTGTTATGGGTGGATCCTTTAACTTTCCAGGTAATGTAACCCCAATTGCAGAGGCAAATATTTTTGGAGATCCTTATGCTGCAAATATCGTTTTTAATCATGCAAGCAACTTAACGATTTTCCCTCTAAACGTTACACAAAGAGCAATTTTAACTTCAGAAATGGTTAACTATATTGATCAAGTGAGCAAAATGCAAAATAATCATCTGGGTATGCTAATAAAACCGATGATGGATTACTACTGGCAGTTTTATAAATCTCAAATTCCTATTATAGATGGAGCCCCACTGCATGATGTTCTTACTTTATGGGGCATTTTTAATGATGATCATATAATTTATGAAATAAAGCCTGTAAAAATTGTTACATCTTTAGGATCCGGCTTTGGTCAAACAATAGGAGATTTTCGTGATTTTGTACAATTAGCTGAATATCCCGTTCATCGAATTGCAATGAAATTTGATTACGATGTCTTCATTGAAAGGGTAGTGACTGTATTAACAGTAGAATTGAATAAAAGCTTTCATGGTAATAAAACCTCTAACGAACCTGGTTGAGTTAGTTCGTTCGTTTTTTATCATTCCTCATAAAAATCGCATAATTGGCTAACCTACCACTATACTAATAAATCACTGGGGTGGTGGAAATGAAAAAAGAAAATGTTCCTCATTACGATTTAGAAGAAATGAAAACATATTTTCAGGAAGCGTTTCACCATAGTCCTGATTTGTATTTCTATGAACTGAATCAAGAAAAGCGTAAATTTCTTTTTATTTATTTGAAGAACTTGGTAGATTACAACGTTATCAATCAGTCGATAATGCCTGCAATAATTGATTCTCCTGTAGAACATCTTTTAGGTTCTGATGAATTTAGTGGGAATTTACCTACTACTCAAGTATCTCCTGTTACTAATAGAGAGGATGCAATTCAATACATATTAGATGGGTATCTTTACATAACTAGTGACCAAACAAGTACAGGAGTTCTTATAAATGTAAGTAAGAAAGTGGAAAGAGGGCTGGAAAAAGCAGAAACCGAGTCCCTCGTTTTTGGACCGAAGATTAGTTTTACCGAATCCTTAAGTACTAATATAAGTATCATTAGACAGAATATACTTTCGACCAATCTTTGTACTGAAAAATTAACGGTTGGCACGAAAAATGAAACTGAAATTAGAATCGTGTATTTAAACGATTTAGCAGATAAGCAAGCAGTAGAGGACATTAAGAAGAAAATAAGTACATTAAAAGTTAACGATATATTGGATACATCTGTATTAGCACAATTAATCGATGATAACAGTTATTCTATTTTTCCCCAGTTTGTACAAACAGAACTGCCTGATCGAGTAACCTATAGCGTAGAACGTGGTATGGTTGCGGTTTTTGTTGATAGAAGTCCGATGGTATTGTTAGGACCTGCTTCATTTTTTAATTTTTTCGAATCAACTGAGGATGTATATATGCGTTGGAATATGGGGAGTTTTATCCGTTTCTTACGTTATATGACCATTTTTCTTTCCATAATATTAACACCCGCTTATGTAGCAATAATTACTTACCATTATGAAATGATTCCCTCTACACTGTTAGTATCATTGGGAGAATCACGATCTAAAGTACCATTTACACCAATATTTGAGGCTTTGATATTAGAAATAATGATTGAACTTTTACGTGAAGCAGGAGCAAGGCTTCCGACTAAAGTGGGACAGACCATGGGTATCGTTGGTGGTATTGTTTTAGGACAAGCTGCAGTCGAAGCTGGCTTTACTAGTAACATTCTTATCATTGTTGTTGCTTTAAGTGCGCTAGGATCGTTTACCGCACCGAGTTATTTAATGGGAACTGCAGTTCGAATTACTAGGTTTCCGATGCTGATACTTGCTGGTTTATATGGTGGAATAGGCATTGCCTTAGGTTTATGTTTCCTTTTGATTCACTTAATAAGACTTACTAGTGTAGGTAAACCATATCTGCAACCGGTTTATCCATTTAATTTTCACCATGCATTAAATACAATTGTCCGTGTCCCTACCGGATTACTTAGGAAGAACACAAATAAACAAAACTTTTTTTCTTCTCGACAGGTACCTACAAAAGACATAGATGAATAGGGTGTAGATAATGAGTAACTCTACTACTTCTAACCAAAAGATTTTTTTTTCTGCGTATTTAACGTTTTTTATCGTGCAATCCAATCAAACAGGGGTGGGAATAGCAGGTGTTCAGCGGATTATCTATTTGGAATCCAGGCAAGATGCCTGGATTTCCATTTTCATAAGTTACGTTGGAATGGCTATTATTGTGGCATCCATTTGCTACATACTTAATACTTTCCAAAACAAAGACCTATTTGAAATACATATAGCATTATTTGGGAAATGGGTAGGGAATATTTTTAATTTACTGGTAGTAATGTATGTATTTGCTGGATTATTGTCCATCATCCTTAACTATACCGAAATCATACAAGCGTGGGTCTTTCCTGATTTAGAAACATGGGCGATAGTAACCATTCTTTTACTTGTCACCATATATGGTGTATTTGGGGGAATAAAAACAATAGTTGGAGTTAGCTTCCTAGGTTTTTTTCTAACAATATGGCTCGGACTTATGCTAGTAGTACCTTTAAGATATATTGACTGGACCAATTTTTTTCCGATAATGGAAGCTTCCATTCCAGAACTGTTGCGAGGTGCGTATAAAACCTCCTTTACAGTGTTAGGTGTAGAGATACTATATTTCGTATACCCGTATATTCGTGAAAAAAAGAAGGTGCATTTTTATTCGCAAATGGCAGTTTTTTTTACATTTCTTCTCGTATTAGCTGTAACTTTTGTTGCCATTGGGTACTATAGCGGAGAACAGCTAGAAAAAACGATATGGGCAACATTATCCATGTTTAAGATTATCCAGTTCCCTAATTTAGAACGATTTGAGTTTTTGGCCGTTTCTATTTGGTTGGTCATCATTCTACCTAATACGCTGTTTATGCTTTGGGCTGTATCCAAAGGACTTAAAAGAGTATTCAAAGTACGCCAGAAAAAGTTAGTAATTATCTGTTCGGTAATTCTTATCTTGAGTACTGCGTTTTTTCAAAAAAGGATAATTATTAATGAATTGGTTGATAACGTTGGAGTATTTGGTTTTTATATGATTTTTGTATACTCTATTTTACTTGCATTTATTGTTTTTATCCGAAGTTTGTGGAAGAAAAGGGGGGAACAAGGGTGAAAAGATGGACTTGTATACTCCTAGTGTTGCTATTAACCAGTTGTGTTCAACAAAAGCCACTGGAGGAACTCGGACTAGTCACTGCTATTGGATATGACAAAGAGGAGAACCAGTTAAAAGGAACAATTATTTATTATGAGTTTGACCCATTGCATCCTTCAAATACGAAGATGGTGACAGCAACTTCAAAAACAAGTAAAGGCATTAGGTATAAAGAAAACTTATCATCAAGTAAAAAACTAGTGTCGGGTCAGTTAAGAGTAGCCATTTATGGTAGAGAGCTTGCAGAAGAAGGCATAATCTCTACTATAGATACTTTATCGAGAGATTCAGAAATTGGAACAATGTCTTATCTTTCTGTTAGTGAGATTCCAGCTGAAGAACTCCTATCACTCTCTCAAGAATCGATTGATATATCCAATGCAGGAACATTTCTCTATAATCTCATTGGTCAAAATGTAAGAGCAGAATCATTGATATCCCCAACCTTACATGAATTCATGCAAGCTTATTACTCGGAAGGAAAGGATCCCATTCTTCCGTTAATCAATTTTAGAGATAATACCATCGTCATTGATGGGATGGCAATATTTTATTTTGATAAAGTTGTCGGAAGTATAAATAATGAAGAAGCATTTTACTTAAAATTATTTTTGGACCCCTATCATGCCGGAAATGTAGAAATAGGTATTCCTAAAGAAAATGTGAAGAAGTATATTATTAAAAATAATAATGAGGATGAAGGTAATCTATTTGTTTCATTGGATCATTTACGAAGTGATATAAATATTGAGTTAGATAATTTGGAAGGTCCGGAATTTAATGTAGACCTTATTATTAAGACTAGGATGCAGGAAATTACAGAAAATTATGATTTGGGGAACCCTGCAGCCATTAGGAAAATCGAAAAGGAAATTGGCAAGACAATGAAACGCAATATGGAACAACTCATAAAAAAATTACAGGAAATGAAATCAGACCCTGTTGGATTTGGCAATAATTATCGTGCAAAAGTAGGTTACAAAGCCTTTAAAATGGAAGATTGGAAAGAGCATTATCAAAATGCGAAAATAAACATTAATGTCAATATAGAAATTTTACGTACAGGAGTTATGGATTAACTTCATACTCCGCAAAGGAAAGGAACAATTTTTCCTTTCTTTTTTTATTTCTTGAAACTTTTTCCTATTCCCTTACGTCTAAGATATAGTTATTTTACAAAAATAGAAAGTTATTGAGAGCTTAGGGGGAAAGAACGTGAAAGCATTCGCGCAGGTGAAAATCTTACTATTATTCATGTTATTAGGATATTTTTTCTATCCATCTGGGGCAAGTGCTGCTGCATCTCTAGAAGTGAAAGTGGAGTATGGAGTAGAAAATAAAGTACAGATGAGTAAAGGTCATACCATCCGCATTGAAGTAGCAAACAAGGGAGAAGATGTAAAAGGGGATTTCGTGGTCTTTTCCAATCCTACTTATAATATGGCTGGGAGTTATGTTGTGCCCATGGAATTGGAAGCTGGTGGGACAAAAACAATCGAATTAGCGATTAAAGGAAGCTCTGATTATTACTCATATAATAATACAGGAACTTCTAATAATTTCGTCAGTTTCTATGAAGGTGGCGTGGAAAAAGGCAAAGAAGTTAAATTAAGTGGCAATGCAAATAGTAAACCAAGATTTATTGGAGATAATCGAGTTGTTCTGGGAGTATTGAGCAATAAACATGATGCGGTAAATTATTTGAAACTTTATAAATTTCATAACGAAAGTATGGAATTACTAAATGTCGATAGTCATCATATTTCTACAGAGTCATACGGGCTGGAAATGTTTGATATTCTCCTTGTTCATGATTTCTCATTGGCAACTTTGACAGAAAATCAACAAAATGCAATCAAGTCCTGGGTAAAAAATGGGGGTTCCCTAGTATATGATACGAAAGTGGGCATTGGACAGGATCTTGGGAATCTAAGTGATTTTCTTTTAATGGCTCCTAAAACGGAAACAACGATCAAAGAATTGAATGAAGATAGCAGGTTCCCAAATATTCCAATCTTCACAGGGGAGCTTTTACAAAATGACTCCAACATTTTAACAAAAGATAACGATACACCTATTACACTAGTAAATAAAGTAGGAACTGGATACGTCACTCAAATTACAAGTAATCTTTCATCTCCTCAATGGGCTGAATGGTCTGAAGGAAATAAATGGTGGAGTAGCGTTTTGCAAAAAATTTCCTCCAAGTCGCCTAATTCATACCGCCAGCCTATTATGGAAGAATTGTCCCATCAACTAACTCCTGTCAGTGAGGCGTTTCCTGGGTCGATAGTATCAGTTCCGTTGTTAATTTCGGCATTTATCTTCTACCTAATTATATTAATTCCAGTTCTCTACTTAGCTCTAAGAAAAATGGATAAAAGAGAACATTCATGGTGGATCATTCCTTCTATTGCTATTTTAACAAGTATCACTGTATTTGGAGTAGGTGCTAAGGATAGAATCTCTGGGACTCAAGTCAATGAAGCAAGCGTGCTTCTTCTTGATAATGAAATAGGAGCAGCATCAGGTTATGGCTCTTCTACAATACTAACAAATAGTGGTGGAGATTATCTGGTTTCAACAGATAAAGTGGCGTCTTTGTTTCCGATAACTTTTGGATACAATGACAATATAGATCTTAAAAAACATTATGCATACATTAATTCCGGTGTCGTTGGGACTGACATAACTTACAAAGATGTCGAATATTGGTCCATAAGATCCAGTATTGGTACCATAAATAGTGCTTCTTTAGGAAAAATAGATTATGACATTTTTGTTAAGGATGGAAAGGTACAAGGAACTATTTCTAATCAGCTCAGCTATGAGTTAACAGATGTCTTTATTCTTTCTGGTAGCAACTCTCATAGTCTGGGAATCATAAAAGCCGGAGAATCAGTCGAGGTTGATTATGAGATAGCCAAGGGTAATATTGCCAATGCTCTGACATCACCACAGATGAACGCTGCAGCGAAAGCATTCCCTGGTTTTACAAGCTATAACCATTATGGGCCAAGTGGAAATAAAGTGGAGAAAGAGGAATTAGATAAATTCAAAAAATTCCAATTGCTAGATTTGTTGATGTATAAAAAGGATCTTTTGTCTATATCTGATCACCCTGTATTGGTCGGTTATGTTTCAGAGGATATTCTTGGTACAAAAGTGAATGGGAAATCAGTCAATCCAAATGCAATCAACTTAGTGGTATTACCAATTGAAATTAATAATATCGGTGGAGGGAGCTTCAGTTTTACAGAAGAAAGTATGAATAAGAGCATTTCAGTTGCGGAAGGTTCAAACGGAAGTATTCATCATAATGGTCTTGATTTCGGAGAACAGTACGTTTATACAAGCAATGGCACATTCACGTTATCTTATACACTTCCTGACATGATTGATCTCACGAAAGACGATATCCAAGGAATTCAATTAAAGCTACGTTCAAGAAATATGGAAGTAGAATATTTTATTTACAACCATTCCACTAACGAATTGGAACCACTGGATAACAAGCCGACAATAACGCTTGAAAATAAGCTAAAACATTATATTAGTGAGCAAGGTACCATTGATTTATCACTTCAGGTTTCTAATATGGATAGTGATATTCAAGTACCTGGGATTCAGGTTGAGGGAGAGATAAAAGAATGATTGAAACGATAAATCTTACTAAGAAATACGGTAAATTCACTGCATTGGATTCATTAAATTTAAAAGTTAACAAGGGTACAGTGTTTGGATTTGTCGGGCATAACGGTGCTGGAAAGTCGACAACCTTTTCCATTCTTTCCACACTACTAGCTCCGACATCTGGCACAGCTTTAATAAACGGTTTTGATGTGACGAAAAATCCAAAAATGGTACGTAAATTTATCGGTTATATGCCAGATTTTTTTGGAGTTTATGATCAGTTTAAAACAGATGAATACCTTGATTTTTATGGGGCGAGTTACGGTATATCATACGATGAAAGACAAAAGCTTATTCCGCAACTACTAGAGCTTGTCAACCTTACAGAAAAGAAAGATACCTATGTCGATGTATTATCTAGAGGAATGAAACAAAGACTTTGCCTTGCAAGAGCACTTATTCATGACCCAGAAGTATTAATATTAGATGAACCAGCATCTGGATTAGATCCAAGAGCAAGAATCGAAATGCGAGAAATTCTTCGGGAATTAAAAAGTATGGGGAAAACCATTATGATTTCTTCTCATATACTTCCGGAATTAGCAGAAATGTGCGATGAAATAGGTGTAATCAATGGAGGAAAGTTAGTAGCAACAGGTCGAGTAGAAGAGATTCATAAGCAGCTACAAGCCAACAAAGTTTTACGTGTATTAATATATCAAAATATTGAAACCGCCTTTGCTTACTTCGAGGATAATCCGAAAATCACTAACTTACAAGTTAGTGAACAAAAAGAAAATCTTCTATCGTTCTCCTACGCGGGAACAGATGAGGAACAAGTGAACCTCCTTAAAGACGCATTGGATGCAGGTGTAAAAATTCTTAGTTTGAGTCAGGAAGAGTCCAATTTAGAAGACATCTTTTTAGAAATTACAAAGGGTGTGGAATAATGAAAGCACAAATAATAAACCCAATGCTTAATAAAGAATTTAAACTTAGATTCCGAAGCTTTAAAAGCTATTTAGGGATATTGTTTTACCTTGGTGTTTTAGGATTAATTGCACTATTTTATATCTATATGGAGACAAGGTATCAATCAATGGGAATGTTCCGACCAGAAAACAGTAAGAACATGTTTATGATTTTAGCCTTTGTCCAACTAGCATTGATATTCTTCATGACCCCAGGACTAACTGCTGGAATAATAAGCAGTGAGCGAGAGAAACAAACTTTAAATATACTACTTACAACTCAACAGTCTTCGGCAAGTATTATTATCAGTAAACTCGTTTCATCTTTGTCATTTCTACTATTAATTGTTATTTCTAGCTTGCCACTGTATAGTATTGTCTTTTTATTTGGAGGAATCTCTCCGAAGCTTTTACTACTTACGTTCGGTTTATATTTATTGACGATGGTCACCTTAGGAAGTATAGGAGTCTTTTTCTCTACTTTGATTAGAAAAACAATTGTTGCTATGGTATGTACGTATGGAGTAGCATTCTTCTTAGCGGCGGGAACAGCGATTATTACAGTTTTTATGATAAATTTTACACAATACGGAGCAACAGGCCCACAACAAAATCCACTTCCTTACTTTGTCGCAATGTTCAACCCATTTGGCGTTTTACTTGCCTTGTTTGAACCTTATGCAGCAATGGAGCTTACAAGCATCACAGGAATTAATACTCATTTAGGAATCGGGATGATTATTTCCTTTAGTATAATTACAGTTTTACTAATATTACTTAGCATTAAAAAGCTACGACCAAATATGAAGCCAAGAAAAGGATAGATGTATCTATGAGTGAAAAAGATAGAATTATTCGTTTTCTGCTTTCAATCAGAAAGAAATTGAGGTATCAAAAGCTCTCAAAACAGGCTCAAGTTGCTTTAATGGCAGCAAGTATTTCGTTCTTGATGGTAATGGTAATCGCAAGAATAATAGTTACTCCATATTTATTGGAAAAGGCTTATTGGACATGTGGAGTAGTTTTTACTGTTGCCATATTGTTCTATTTGCGAAAACTTCCCTCCACTTGGGATGCTGCGAGATTTTCCGATCGTTTTTTAGAAGAAGACAGGTTAACAACAACATTAAATTATGTGGAAGATACTTCCTTAGTCGCACAACTTCAACGTAAAGATACCGTTTCAAAATTGCAAGCTAAAGAAGATATTATCAAAACTGCAAAGCTTCCTCACTTTTATCCTAAATTAATCCTTACCTCTTTTTTGACAGTCTGCCTTGCCATTGGCTCAATTCTGTTCCCTAACAGCAGGATGGAAGAAGCGCAGGCAGTAGAAAAAGAACGAGAAATAATAAGTGAAACGGTAGATGATTTACAAAAAGAAGCAGAAAATCTTAAAGAGGATAAAGGATTAAAAGAAGAGCTGGAAGAGTTAAAAGAACTTCAAGATAAAGTGAATGCAGACGAAGTATTACAAGAACTGATGAAAAAAGAAAATGAGTTAAATGAGAAGCTTCAAGAATTGAAGGAGAAAGAAGAGGAATTAAAAAAACTTGCCAAAGACCAACCTGAAAATTCTTTGGCGAACCTTTTTCTAGATGGAAATTTTGAAGAACTGGAAAAAAAATTAAATGATATGGATTCGCGACTTGAAAATCTTTCAAAGGATGAAAAAGATGAAATAGAAGAGCTAATTGAAGAATTATTGGCCGATCAAGAGATTGATTTAGATAAATTACTGGAAGAAGAACTAGCGGCAATGCTGGAAGAACTTGAAAACCTTTTTAAAGAATTGGAGAGTCTTTCTAGTATGGAGCAAATGCATGATTTGCTCCATCAAGCATCTATTAGTATGTATAATAACATGACGGCAGCGAGTTTGGATCCATCTAAATTAAGCTTGTCAAATACCAATCAATCTTCCCAAAGTCAAGGCCAAGGACAAGGACAAGGACAAGGACAAGGTCAGGGGCAAGGCCAAGGTCAAGGTCAAGGCCAGGGTCAAGGCCAGGGTCAAGGCCAGGGTCAAGGTCAAGGTCAGGGTCAAGGTGGTGGACAAGGAGCTGGGACAGGGGTTGGCGAGCAAAGTTTTACTGTTCCTTCTCATATTGATGGAAATAATCACACGGAATCCGATGGAGGGCAAACAGGAGAAGGTGAGTCTGAATATGAGGATGCTCCTGATTCTCCAACATTAAAGGGAGTAGCACGGCCTTATGAGGAAATATACTCCTCTTACGAAAGGACCAATCGGGAAGCATTGGAAAGAATGCAACTACCATCACGTCTAGAAAATATCGTCAAGCAATATTTCAGTGAAGTGGAGCCTAAAGGAGCTGATTAAATGATTAGTTTAGAAGAAAAAGAACAACAACTAAAACATTTTCAACATATTTTAGTAGAAATAAAAGAGGAAATTGGTCAAGTAATTGTTGGTCAGGAGGAAATTATTGAGCAGGTGCTTTGGGCTATGCTCTCAGAGGGGCATGCACTCCTTGAGGGGATGCCAGGGGTCGGGAAAACGATGTTAATTCGGACTATTTCAGAAGTATTGAATTTTGATTTTGCCAGAATTCAATTTACACCAGATCTAATGCCTTCTGATATTACAGGTACGAAAATGATAGAAATTCATGATAATGGCAAGCAATCCTTTGTGTTTCATGAAGGTCCGATATTTTCAAATATTGTCCTTGCGGATGAAATAAATCGTGCAACTCCAAAAACACAAAGTTCCCTTTTGGAAGCGATGGCAGAGAAAACAGTTACTATTATGGGGGAGACAAGAAAGGTATCTGCGCCATTCTTTGTCCTTGCTACCCAAAACCCAGTAGATATGGAAGGAACTTATCCATTGCCTGAGGCGCAGATGGACCGTTTTCTATTGAAAATTCATATGGGATACCCAAAAAAGGAAGAGTTGTATGAAATCATAAAAAGAACAACCGGTACGGAGTCTTATCAAGTTAAGAGCTTACTAGACACTGATTCTATGCAAAAAATTCAGCTTGCAGTTAAAGAAGTGCTTGTTTCTCAGGATTTACTTGACTATACGGTAAACCTTGTAATGGCAACTCATCCTGACCAAGAACTATCAAGTGAAATGGTTAGAAAATATGTAAGATATGGGGTTGGCCCTCGTGGAGTTCAAAGTTTAATAAGAGTAGCAAAAGCAAGAGCATTTTGTGCCGGACGTTTTCATGTATCCAAAGGAGACATTAAGCATGCAGCAATACCAGTTCTTCGTCACCGACTATTCCTTAATTTTGAAGGGGAAGCAACAGGCATTAAAGAAGATGCTATTTTGGAAGATGTAATCCAACATATTGATAAGTCCATGACTGGTAGGTAGTGGCATGTTAAATGCAACGTTAACCAAGCAGTTACAAGCGTACACACTTCAAGTAGGAAATTTAAAAAGAAGTTGGCATAAAGGTACTCGGAAATCAACTCGGTTTGGAGCTTCTCATGATTTTTCCGATTACAGAATGTATGAACAAGGTGATGATTTAAGGCAAATTGACTGGAACATTTATGCTCGTACACAAAAACATTATATTAAAAGATATTTAGATGAACAAGAGTTAACCGCTGCAATATACTTGGATTGCACCAAATCAATGACCATCTCGAATGAAAAGTGGAAATTAGCAAAGACATTAACTGCAGCTTTTGGTTACTTAACACTTAGTAATGATGATAGGGTATCCATCATAGGTGTCCATGGACAGGAGCCTCCTTATCTGTATCGTAAAGGAAAAGCACACCTCTACAGAATGATGCAGTATGTAGGTGATCTATCATCTAAGGATTTAAATCTATTATTTTCTGAAGCTATTGGCGAATACTTGCAAAGAAAATCTAGTGTATCCATTGTAATTACTGATTTGATGGAACCTCTTGATACTGTTATTCATTCTCTAAAACTAATCCAGGCAAACAAACAAAATGTGTATCTACTTCAAGTTTTAGATGAAGATGAATTTTCTCCAAGTTTTGAAGGCGATTTTATGTTGGTTGATAGTGAAACAAATCAGGAAGTGAATGTGACTGTATCTGATTATGCACGTAAAAGCTATTTAGAAAAGATGAAGAGAAGAATAGAGATTTTGGAGAATTTTTGCTTTGAACGTGGGATATCCTATATCTCTTGTCATACAGGTGAAAAAGTAGAAGATATATTATTTAACAGGATGACCACAAAAGGGTGGATTAGGTGATAGGAATGGGATTTTCAGCTCCATTATATTTTTTATTCAGTGTATTTTTACTTTTAGTCATATTCATGTATTTTTTTCGTAAACAATACGAAACAAAAAATATCCCATCAGTTCTACTTTGGCAGGAGTGGATGAATGAATTTGAAGCACAGGCATGGTGGAGAAAGCTCCAGCATCATTTGCTCTTGTACCTTCAATTACTTGCCCTCTGTTTTCTAATAGTAACGTTAGCTCAACCATTTTATAATAAAGATGGATTAAAAGGAGATCATATTATTTTTATCATGGATACTTCAGCTTCCATGACTGCAAAAGAGGGTGAAGTTACAAGACTTGAGCTGGCTAAGAAAGAAGCAAAAGAAATTCTTGCAAAAGTTAATGATCAACATATTACTGTAATTCATGCTTCTGAGACACCAGAAATATTGATAGAAAGGTCCACATCATCAAAAGAAGTGCAGAACTATGTGACAGACCTCAATCCTACTTATGGCGGTGCAAACCTTCTAGATTCAATAGAAATGGCTAAGAATCTTTTGGGAGATGAAGAAGGGCAAATTCATTTATTCACTGATTTTTTGTCTAAGGATACGGCCCTAGATTTTCATGAAAATACGACCTTTATAGCATACAACATAGGGGAAAGTAATGAAAATTTAGCAATTGATACGTTTGGTGTGGGTACACGTGACAATAACGTAATCGGAGTAGTTACAATTAAAAATGAGGGGAAAGCACTAAAAGGGGTGGAACTCACTATACAAGACGGTGACGGGAATAGCCTAGAAACGATAGTGGACCAGTTAGAGGCGGAAAATACTAAGACTTTCTATATAGAAGGATTACCTTTGGCTAGTGTATATAAAGCTATACTGGTTACAGATGATCATTACGAAGTGGATAACGAGCAATATGCTTTTTTATCTAGTGACCACGCTGCATCTATTTATATACATAATGATGTTCACCCGTTTGTTAGAAAAGCTGCTGAAATTGCAGGAGAGGATGTTATTCATTTAACTAAAGATGAAGGGAATAATGAAAATCTGGCTGGTATTCATGTATTAAAAGGGATGCCAGATGAGGAGTGGCCAAAAGGTCCGAAGTTGATTTTTCTTTCCCAAAATGAAAATCAGGAAAATGTGACAGGTGATATCACCTATAATCAGTCAAGTCCACTTTTTCAATCTGTTGAACTTGAGAAGGTTCATATCGAAAGTGCCATATCAACTGAGCTTTTTGAAGGGTTGGAAGTTGTAGCGAAAAGCGGTGAAACCCCATTGATTCTTAGTGGTATGTTCGAAGGAACACCTACCATAATTGTATTGTTTGACTTGTCTGTCAGTGATTGGCCACTTCACACAGGATTTCCATTATTTATCTATCATGCGATTCAATACCTATCTGAAAAAGAGGCATTACTTGGCTATTATTATCCAGGTCAGTTTTTGGATATAATTCCAGGCACCAACACTCAGAAATATGAAATAATAAACAACTCAAATAATGTAGTGTCAATTATTCAAAACCTAGATGAACCAATAAAGGTTCCATTTAAGCCTGGGTTATATACATTCAAGGAATATCAAGAAAGTGAAGAGATAGAAAGAAAATTATATGTCATGCTTCCGGATAATGAGAAAACGATTCAGACAGAAGAAGCTTTCACTATTTCTACAGAAGGATCAAAAGAGGGGACAACAAATGCAATGTCCAAAAAAGAATTTTCCCATCTGTTTATCTTACTTGGTTTTATCGTACTTTTAATAGAATGGGAGGTATATCGACGTGGGATTTCAAATTGAGTATCCTCTCATGCTGTTATTAGTCATACCTGTTATTGTTAGTCTTCTTCTCTATTGGAAAAGCAAAAAGAAAAAAGGCAAAAAGGAATATATCATATTTTCCCTTCGAAGTCTGGTTTACCTTTTTTTAATATTAGCCCTTACTGTACCATCGGTACTATATCCTGTTAAGGGTTTACACACGGTATTTCTAGTTGATCAATCAGATAGTGTAAAACGCATGGAAACAGAAATATTGTCTGCTGTAAATGAAGCAGTTAAAGGAAAGCATAAAGATGACCATTACAGTATCGTCACGTTTGCTAATAAACCGAAGTTGGAAAAATCATTTACAAACGAGCTAGATACCATTTCACAGCTATCCATCAATGATGAACCTCAATTTACTAACTTAGAGGAAGGAATCAAATTCGCTTCAAATTATATACCAGGTAATAAAAAGGGTAGGATCGTTCTCTTGTCTGATGGTTTAGAGACAAATGGAAACAGCCTAAGACAATCCCAATTTGCAAAAGATAGTAATATTGAGCTGGATATCATTCCCTTTCAATCACCAACTGTAGAAGATGTATCCATTAATTCGTTCTATACACCACAAATGAGTTTTGAAGGTGAAACCGTTCCATTACAAGTGTTGTTAGAGTCGAATTATGATACAGATGCTACTTTGATTATCACTAGAAATGAAGAAACGATTGTAAAGGAAGAGATTGCTGTAGCAAAGGGAACCAATCAATTTACCTATCAATTTCTAATAAGCGATCCTGGGATGTACACATTTAAAGCAGAAGTGTTCCCTCATGACGATCAAATCGTTGAAAATAACGTTTCACATGCACTCACTCAGGTTTCCGGTCAACCGAAAATACTAATGGTTGATAGAGAAGGAGAGGGAGAAAATGTCTATCAGGCTCTTCATTCAAGCGGGTGGAATGTTGATCGGATACTGCCGGAATTGCTTCCAACCAATCTTTCCGGTTTCTTAGACTATGAAAGTATCATTTTCCATAATATATCTGGTCATCAAATTAGCGGATCTCAAATGGAGTTAACGGAAACAGCGGTAAGAGATTTTGGTGTTGGATTTATTATGACCGGTGGAAATGAATCTTATGGACTTGGCGGATATTTCAAAACGCCAGTTGAGCGTATACTTCCAGTAGAAATGGATCTTAAAGGAAAAAAAGAGGTGCCATCACTTGGTTTAATCATTGTTCTGGACAGATCTGGAAGTATGATGGGCGAGAAGTTTGATCTTGCTAAAGAAGCAGCAGCGAGATCAGTGGAACTACTTAAAGAGGGAGATACATTTGGTTTTATTGCCTTTGATACCGAGTCATGGCAAATAGTCGATACAGAACCGATAAAAGATAAAGAAGAAGTAATGAATACAATACGTTCCACGGCACTTGGTGGAGGGACGGATATTTATCCGGCGCTTGAAGAAGCATACCAACAGCTGAATGAAATGGATCTTAAAAGAAAACATATTATTCTTTTGACAGATGGACAGTCACCAAATGGTGCTTATGATGAAATCATCGATGAAGGGTTATCTAATAATGTTACACTTTCGACTGTTGCAATTGGAGGGGATGCTGATTTAAATCTTCTGGAGGAGTTGGCAACTTTAGGAACAGGAAGGTTTTACGAAGTTTATGATGCCACTTCCATTCCTAGTATTCTCTCAAGAGAAACGGCATTGACTACCAAAACCTACATTGAAGATAATCCTCATGTACCAACTGTATACGGTGGTTACGTTTGGTCTTCAAGGTTTCAACATGGAACTCCTTTTTTGAATGCATATGTGGCAACTACGTTGAAACCAAGAGCAGAAATGATTATTGAGAGTGAAAAGGAAGACCCAATTCTTGCGAGAATGAACTATGGACTAGGTCGTTCCATAGCTTGGACATCTGATGTTTCCGGAGCATGGAGCGGTGGATTTCCGAGCTGGGAGGAGTGGTCTGGTTTTTGGAACGATATGGTAACGTGGTCACTTCCCTCCTACAATAAAGGTTCTTATTTTTTCTCTTCATTCATTGAAGGAGGAAAAGTCTCGTTGAAGGTGGATTCGGCTGATGATAGCCTATTGCCACTAACTATTTCAGTTTCTAATAATAAAGGAGAAATAATTGAAGATATTTCAAGTAAGATGGTTGGTCCTGGACAGTACGAATTAGAATTTTCCGCCCTACCAGATATCTACTTTTTAAATGTGACGCAGGAAGAAGAAGGAGAAGTAGTTTCAACGTTTAAAAGTGGAATCGTTGTCCCATTTTCAACAGAGTTTGAACAACGTCCTGTAAATTCAGAACTACTTGAAACATTAAGTAGTAACATGAACGGACAAATGTTAGAGCAGCCACAAGATGCTTTTAGACCTTGGCACAAAAATCTTTATACAAGTCAAAATGTATGGATTCCATTTGTTATCCTTGCGTTCTTCTTGTTTATCTTCGAAATATTTATCCGCAGATTTGGGTTATTCTCTTTTACTTTCCGTAAAAATACAGAGAAAGCAAAAAAGAACATTCATTCTGCAACAAAACTAAAACCTAAAAGGATGCATAAAGCAAAACAAACCACACAAAGAGAAGAACCGAACATTGACTTGCCTAAAAAAATAATGCAAAAAGAAACAATAGCTAAGGAAGAATCAACGACTGCAGATGATCGAATGAATCAGTTACTAAAAGCAAAAAATCGAAAAAGAAAATAATGGCACAATTCATCAAAGCAGACTGTAGACATTCTCTAAGAAATATGGAGATTGTTTGCAGTCTTTGTTGTTTAGAAATGGACAATTGCAAGGGGAACAACTTGAAGCCTTAATGAGCTAAATTCATGTAGAATGAATAACCATTAAGAGAATCGAAATCATCCACAAAGTAAAGATTCATTTACATCGATTTTTAAATTTTACTCCTAGAGAATTCCAACTAATCTAATGTGGAATATTCATTATGTAATATATAAAAGTGAAAAATATATGAAATAACGAATTCATGTGATAGGTGCCTGAAAAATGTGTTTATTTTATGAATTTCAAGGGTGAATTCTTCCTTCTAAAAGTATTTAATGATAGGATTTGATGGAAAGATAAAAATATGAAAAGGTGAAATAATTGAAACATACTTATTTAATACTAATAATTGTTTTAAGTTTGTTTTTAGCTGGATGCAATTCACAAATACCCGATAAGACAAATTGGGAGCTTGATGATTTTCAATACATAAATCAAGAGAATGAACCATTCGGCCTAAATGATCTAAAAGGTGACATTACGGTAGCTACTCTAATTTTCACAAATTGTACAACTGTTTGCTCACCAATGACAGCAAATATGGCAAAACTACAAAGAATGGCTGATGAAAAAGAGTTAGATGCTCATTTTCTATCCTTCTCTGTCGACCCTGAAGTAGACACACCAGAAGTATTGAAGGAATTTTCAAGTAGGTTTGATGCTGATTTATCAAATTGGAACTTCTTGACTGGTTATACACAAAAGGAAATTGAGACTTTTGGTCCTGAAAATTTTAAAGCTATAGTTGCCAAACCGAAAAACGGTGGGGATGTGGTACACGGGACAAGTTTCTACTTAATTAACCAAGAAGGTGTAATTATTAAAAGTTATGATGGACTTAATGTTCCTTACGAGGAAATATTAAAACATATAGAAATACTTGAAAATCAATAAAAAACGCCTGGATGACACATTAATTTGTGGATCCAGGCGTTTTTTCATTAGAATGAACCCCTATTATTAGGTGGGTATAAGTAAATACTTTAAGTATGTTCTCGCTCATTCGTAGGATGATTGTCAGGATTGGACAAGCCTCTTGTGTTTTTCGTACTATCTACCATATTATTATTGCTTGCCATAACTCCATCTGTTACGATAATTTGAAGCTCTTTGTTAAACAGCTCTTTTGCTAATTCTTCATTACAAGCCAATAATTCATTTTCTTTCAATTTTTTTCATCTCCTGAATTTATGGCTTTCTAAAGTGTTGCAAAAAAAGGGTAATGAGAAAGTTCTAAATTAAACAACTAGAGGGTGCAAAAGAGTAAGACAGTAACGATAATTGGAACTTTCTTGGATTTTTCGTAAATGAACAACAAAGTTTGCGGATACAGCCTTTTGAAAAAAACAGTAATTTATGTTATAAAAAGTATACTGCAGTTATTGCATTCCTTTAAAAATAGCCTAGATGAACGGCTAATCTATAAGGAGATTGAAACATGAAAAAATGGAGTGTAATTGGAATACTTGCCATATTAATAATTAGTATGGTTAGTTGTACATCAGAAAATTCCTCAAGCTATGTATCGGAGCGCGTAAAGGAAAGAAGAGAAAATCAGCAGGAAAAGCAACTTTTACAAGATTTCTTTAAAAGAGAAGATAATATTGAAAACCAACAAAAAATTACAAGCATTGAAGAGAAAGAGGAAGTTCCTGAAGGGTTCTTTGATCGTTCATTTAACCTTGTATTTTTTGGAGATTCCTTAACACAGGGTGTTGGTGATGAATCTGGTAAAGGTGGTTTTACTTCTACTGTAAAAGATTACTATGAGGATAAATCCTATATAGACAATGTCACAATTACTAATCTAGGTGTAAGAGGAAACAGAACAAACCATTTGTTAAAAAGGCTAGAAGACCCAGAAGTACAAGAAGCCCTTAAAAATGCGGATGTAATATTTATAACTGTCGGTGGAAATGATTTGATGAAAGTAGTTCGAGAAAATTTTCTTGATTTAACGTTCACTCTTTTCGATAAAGAACAGAAATTATATGCGGACCGATTAGATAGTGTATTAGGCGAAGTACGGATGCATAATGATAGTAGCAGAATATATTTAGTGGGACTATTTAATCCTTTTTATCAATTCTTTCAGGAGATAGAGGAAATGAACGAGGTTGTGACCAACTGGAACGAGACGACTCTTTCCGTATTAGATAAATATCCAAATACAGCTTTTGTACCAATTCAAAATATTTTCTTTGATCCAGAAGAAAATTTGCTTGATGATGATCAGTTTCATCCTAACCAAAAGGGGTATCAATTAATAGGGAACAACATTCTTGAAGAAATAAATCGCTTTAACGAAGATTCCGATGTGGATGAAATGCTTGAAGAAGAATAGTGGTGATGGTTATTTTGAAAAAAGTTGTCAACTGGAAAAATGCATTTATAGGTTTATTGATAATAAATATTTTAATAGCTGCATCTGCTATCATACTTGCATTGCTACCTAATAATACAAAGTTTAAGCTGATGGGTAATGGTAATGGGGAAGATAGGAAAAGGGTCGCATTGACGATTCAATCAGATAAGCAAGATATCAATGCGCTTATTCAATATTATTTAGAAAAAGAAACTAGAAGACCACTCAATTATGAGGTACTCTTGACTGACAGAGTAGAATTACGCGGGGAAATGACCGTATTTGAAAGAGATATTCCCCTCACCATGACATTTATTCCTGAAGTTCAGGAAAATGGTGATATTATGTTAAAGCAGGACTCGATGTCAATTGGTAGACTGCAAGTGCCAGTATCAATGGTTCTAAAATATGTAGCAGATAATTATCCACTTCCAGAATGGGTAGAGATCATACCTAACGAGCAAAGTATTTATGTGTCATTACAGGAATTGGAGCTGCAAAGTGACACAAAAGTACAATTTTCCAGGTTTGACTTAGAGCAAAATGATATAAAACTAAATTTACTAGTACCTGTTGAGGACTAGAGACCAAAAGATGTCCAATTTTAAGTGGGCATCTTTTTTTGCATTTTACAACTAAAGTAGTAAGGAGAGAGTCATTTTATAATACCAGTCAAATACCGCTACGTAAAAAACCCAATTTTTTTCGGAACTGGGCATTTGCCTTTACCAATAAGTCATTTGTGAATACATTATGTATTAGAAAAGAGGGGGAGGTGGAGAGCATGGGTGGATCTGGTTATGGCTCAGGATTCGCATTAATAGTTGTTCTGTTTATCTTATTGGTGATTGTAGGGGCAGGTATATTACATTATTAAATAAAAATGTATGAATATTGCTTATAAGAGGAGGTGACAGCTATGAGTTGGTGTGGATGCGGCGGCGGATACGGCTACGGACCAGTGGCAGGTGCAGGTTACCCTGGTTACGGAAGTTCATTCGTTTTAATTGTAGTATTGTTTATTCTTTTAATCATTGTTGGTGCTGCTTGGTGCTAATAAGATAGAAAAGAAGTGCTCAATCAAATTTTGGTTGAGCACTTTTGTTTTGCTAAGGAACAAGGAAAACGGTGTCAAGAGCTGGTGAGCCTTTGGAGAAACCAATGATAACAATTGTGTAACTTAAATTTGGGTTAAAGTTAACTCTGTTTAATGAAAAAATAACTTCCTTTGTTCCAGCAAGCCGTTTTTCCAAATCTACTGTCATCGGAGTTATTCCTAAATAAGGCGACATATCAGAATAGGATATATCCGGGAAGACAACATCCCCCTTTTTTACTGCAACATCCATAGTAGGAGTATCGGGGGATAAGTGCCATATTCGGAACTTGGATTCATTCATAGGGAGTGTTTCATCATCCTTGATCATTATAAGCTCCAATTCAGTACTTACTCCAGTCAAAGCTATAGTATAACTAGTATTTTCTTCTGCTTGGATAGTTCTGGATAGTAACGGGGTTTCTTTATTTTCTTTCGAATTAATAGTAACATGGAAATTCTTTTTGGGAATTTCATAATATCCACTACTATTCGTGTAACGAAATAGAGTCATAATCAGATGGTCATCTATATGAATGTCAACTTCTGGAGTATTAGGGGATGCATGTAAAAAACGAATTTTGTTAGTATCTTGCAATTGTACAAGATTCATTCTCTCGACATTTGCTTGACTTACTAACTGATACATATAACGATAGTAATATTTATAGTAATATAAGTGTTTGTCAAGATTGATATATTTATAATAGTCAGCAAGGGATTGGTATCTTCCAGCCTGTTCATAGCTATAATGAAGCATCTTTGTCCCCCTATCCAAATTATTGATATTGCTTCATGGATATGCACGAAAGGCTCGACTGTTAACCAATCATTTTTGATATTTCAAGAAGATACTATTTTTCATTGTTTAAGGACAATGGGTAAGTGGTAAAATAACGAATAGGACGTAACGAAAGGGGCAGGAAAATGGCTGGGTATGAAAAAGTGGTTACCAATAGTATTTCCTTATATTACGAAGACAGGGGAATTGGTCTTCCCATCGTATTACTGCATGGTTTTTGCGGCTCAAATGAGTATTGGAAATATTGTTTAGAAGAACTCTCAGAAAAAAATAGAGTGATTGCCATTGATTTAAGGGGACATGGTCATTCCGCTGTGGCAGAAGACGAGTTTACTGTGGATGAAATGGCAGATGATGTGAAGAAACTCCTCGACAGCTTAGAAATAGAAAGATCAGTCGTACTTGGACACTCTCTGGGAGGATATGTAGCTTTGGCATTGGCAGAAAATGAACCTAATCTTATAGCAGGATTAGGATTAATCCATTCAACTCCTTACGCTGATAGTGAAGAAAGTAAAATAGGCAGAGAAAAAGGGATAATTCAGATAAACAATCAAGGAATAAATGAATTTGTGACTGATTTAGTGCCTAAATTATTTTCACCGGAAAACCTTGAAAGTCATAAAGGGGAAGTGGAATTTACAAAAAAATTAGGTTATCAGACTACACCACAAGGAGCCATAGGCACCCTCCAAGCAATGAAAAATAGAATAGATAGATCTAGCTTCATAAAAAATTATCAAGGTCCTCTCCTGTTAGTTGCAGGTAAAGAAGATCGCGTTATCCCTCAAGAAAAAACTTTTATAACGGATGGAGATCATGTTAAAAAAGTTCTTCTGGAACATTCAGGGCATATGGGTATGTTAGAGGAGCCTAGAAGATTTGTAGAGGAAATTAAGACTTTTATTGATCGTGTAGATTCGTAACAAAACGGATAAGCAGACGAAAAACTTTCGCCGCTTATCCGTTTTGATGTTCAGCTCTTTTAATAAATAACTGTTCATCTTCAACTAACCCGCATGCTGCACACTGTACCTTTTGGGATGGACCTTTGTAAGGAATATGGAATGGTTCTAGGTTTTCAGAGGTAAACTCCTCAACCACTTCTCCAGACTGCGGATTAAGTTTTACTGATTTTGCAACTTGCTCGATAATATTAAAGCGTGACCGATTTGTCTTACAGTTTGGGCATAAATATGGGGATGCCATTTTAACGCCTCCTTTAATTTATAGGCTCTGCATCTCATTAAATAATTATACCCATCAATTCTTATTGTCTACTTTGCTTAAAGTGAGCTTGAATTTGTCCTTTTAACATTTGCTTTTTCCAGTTTTCATTTTCTTTCTCTTTCTTTTTCCATTCACGACGTATTTCATGTGTTTGTACGCCTTCTTCCATTTGATTTGCTATTTCCATTAAACGCTCAACGTCTGAGAAGGAATATTTTCTGATACCAGAACCGGTTCGTGCTGGGAATATCAATTTTCTTTCTTCATAATAACGAATTTGTCGTTCAGATAACCCAGTTAAATCACGTACCGTACCAATCGAGATGACTTTTCTTTCCTTTAAAGAATGATCTTCATGTGCCATGGTTATTCACTTCCTATCTGCATCTCCTACTACAAGTATAGATCATTTCCTTCCTATAAACCTGTATGTTTGTAAGAAAAGCTGACATATAAATATAAAATTCCCAAAGTTTCGTGTTAAATATTCTAACAAAAATAAGGTATTGGTACTAGGTGTATTGGTAAACTCATAGGAAAAGCGAGGTGAGGACAATGGCAAAGCTAATAAGTAATGCTATTGATGAGGCAAGGGAATATTATACAAGGACGCTCGTAGAAGCAGGATTTTTTAGTGATAGTAATCATTTATCCTCCTATACTCTTAGTGAACTGAAAAAAGAATATACGACATTAATTGGAAAGGGGACTATGGGCAATGGAGACCAATCAAATGTCAGAATCAATCAAATTAGCAAATGAAATAATAAAACTTGATCAGCAACGAGATAAAATATGGGAAGAACTCCTATTAAGCGCAGGTGATCGAGCTTTTGAAATATTGAGAGAATTACAAAATACGCATTAAGTTAGGGTTACTCTAATCAGCAGCTTCTTCAAAATATAAATGGTGTAACAATTGTAAATAACGGTTACATGAAATAGAAGCAGTATCATGGTGAATGACGGTATGCAAATATTTTCTGTTTTGTAATGGAAATTGATGAAGAAGCCTGGAAACTTGACGGAAATCTGGTCTAGCAACATAATCGGTAAGCTTTGCAGGGATAT
Source organism: Sutcliffiella rhizosphaerae (assembly GCF_917563925.1). Taxonomy (GTDB): domain Bacteria; phylum Bacillota; class Bacilli; order Bacillales; family Bacillaceae_I; genus Sutcliffiella_A; species Sutcliffiella_A rhizosphaerae. The sequence goes on along the minus strand of NZ_CAKJTJ010000015.1, from coordinate 43,785 downwards.
TACTATCAGGCTTCCTTGTACCATTGAGAAATTCTATAATGTAATCTGAACTTTGAATGCCAATACCATGTCCGAAGTATTTTTCATCCCCCATATACAAACCATTTTCGCCCCTCCACCAAAAAGTGACAGGATTAAAGTCCGGGTTATCAAAGTAGACGATATCACCAGGAATAAAATGATAGGTGTAAGTGGAATCTATTACAAGATCAGGGTCAAAATGCCAACTGTATAAGTAAAGATCTTGGAATGCATGATCAAACAACCGTTTCCCGATGGTACTAAGTAAAGCATGGTATAAAATGATCACCTTTGCGGTTGCACATTCGTAGGCATACTCACCACTATTTTTATATATATCCAATATCGCATCAGCAGGTGAGACACCTTTTCGTAGAAGAAATCCACCATTGCTTGTTAATGTCCAGTACTTTGGGTTGCATTGTGAACCTGCGAACGTCTCAAAACGTGCATCACCTTCACTCATCGCAGCTGCACTCGCAACTAGATTTTGCCGATAAGTCAACTCAAATTTTAACTCACCAATATTTAAGTAACTATGTGTTGCATTATCACTTATTAATTTATCTAAAATAAGCTTCTGAAACTTTTCGTCTGGTTTAAATGTACTTTTATCAAAAGGCTTTCCTGCAATTTCAATCATAGTTTTCCCCCTAGCTAATACAGTGTATTTCTATCAGGGTATTCACAAATTGGGTTAATGTTGAATTTAAGTTTTTAATTACGTTTGATCTCTATTTGATTACAAGTAAAAAAGGCATTGTTCCTTTTCTAAAATCGATTATTAAGCAATTTATTTAAGCAAGAAGGTAAATCCTTTTTTGAATTGGTTATTTGTTTTCAAGATCTTGCAACTCCGCTTTAATTTGTTCTGTATTTAAATTTTCACCTATCAGTACAAGATTCAAAGGGACTTTTACTAATTCTTTCATGTATAACGGTGTTCCATAGGAATATTGGAATAAATAGATCCCGCTCGTATTTTTAAAGTTTATATATCCTTTGATACGGTAAATGGTTTCTGGGAGCTTTCTCAACCAGTCTTCAAATTCATTTAAATCAATGGAAGATTGGAATTGATATACAAATGTTTTTAGATACAGATTATCTTTTACATGTGTTGAAGTGTGTGCGCTTCTTTCGAGACTATGTGTTTGCATCCAGCTTTTCGGTGGAATTTTAGAAAAATTAGTTAAAAGTGTCTTTGCATGAGGGTTAATCGCTTGAAGTTCAAATAATATGCTTCCCACCTCGGCTTCACTTACTAGGTCTACTTTATTGATAATGAGCATCTCAGCGTGCTTAACCTGTTCCCTAATAAGTTGCTTTATTTGGACGGAAAGTATATCTCTATCTCTCCATCTTAGAATATCGAGAAGAGTGATGATTTTTGGACTTGTAAATTGCTCTACAAAAATTGGAGATAAAATCGTATCCAATACTTCAATGGGATGTGCTGCACCGGTTGTTTCAATATATATAGCATCTAGATCATTGTTTAATAAAAGCTCTTGCAAGGTAGATTCTAGTTTTTCTTGAATCGTACAACAAATACATCCATCGAAAAGCTCAGACAATGGGGTGCTTTTAGGTACTGCATCTGAATCAATGGATACCTTCCCCAGTTCATTCATAACGACTGCCACTTTTCTGTTTGCTTGTTGCTCTTCTTTTAACATTTGTGTAAGGAGCGTTGTTTTACCACTGCCGAGAAACCCTGCTAATATATATACTTCTACTTTCTTTTTCATCTAATTTACCCTCCTAAACTATTCGAAGAAAATACAATCGAACAATCTATTTTAGCATAAAACATAGGAATCTGATTAAGCAAGACATTATGAATTCTTCATGTATATTGGTATAATGCAGCTAAACGATTCAAAAGAGGGGAATGAGTTCTTATGAATAGCCCTTTAGAAAGAGCTACATTTGCTGGAGGATGTTTCTGGTGCATGGTTAAACCTTTCGATGAGCAGGAAGGGATTGAACAAGTTATCTCAGGATATACAGGTGGGCATAAAGAAAACCCTACTTATAAAGAGGTATGTTCTGAAACGACTGGTCATTTTGAAGCTGTTCAGATTACATTTGATCCAAGTGTATTTTCATATCAACAACTATTGGAAATATTTTGGATGCAAATTGATCCAACTGATGCAGGTGGCCAGTTTCATGATCGAGGTGATTCCTATCGGACCGCCATATTCTATCATTCAGAAGAGCAGCGTCAAATGGCTGAGGAATCAAAAAAAAGGTTGGAGGAAAGTGGGCGGTTTACTAAACCGATTGCTACATTGCTTTTGCCTGCAAAACCTTTTTACCCTGCCGAGGAATATCATCAGAAATATTACAAGAAAAACCCTTTTCGCTATAAAATGTATGCAGCAGGGTCTGGGAGGGAAACTTTTATCAAAGAGTATTGGAAAAACAAAAGCGATGACCTAAAGAAGAGACTTACTCCTATGCAATTTGAAGTAACCCAAAATAATGGAACAGAGCCACCTTTTCAAAATGAATATTGGGATAGAACAGACGAAGGGATATATGTGGATATCATATCTGGAGAACCTTTATTCAGTTCAAGGGACAAATACGATGCAGGCTGTGGATGGCCAAGCTTTACCAAACCTATTGATAGTAAATCTATCAAGGAAGAAATGGATGTCAGCCATCGAATGGTCCGTACTGAAGTAAGAAGTAAAGACGCAGATTCTCATCTAGGTCATGTCTTTGAAGATGGTCCGCTGGATACAGGTGGCTTGCGCTATTGTATTAACTCTGCAGCATTAAGGTTTATACATTTCGAAGATCTAGAAAAAGAAGGCTACGGCGAATATAAGAAGCTATTTAATTGATAGAAGGTCACCTCAGGATTAAAGTTGAGGTGACCTTTTTAAGGATTTTCTTGGAGATTATATAAAAGTTTGAAGTAAGCATTGTTCAATCGAATCTTGTATGTCTTTAACTAAATAGTAAACATTGTTTAAAAGAACTCCTAACGAAAAGTCTATTCTCGAGGCTGAAGTATAGTTTTTCCTCCATATGGCAAAATTCAACAAATAATGCAGGATAATGAAGAAGATGCGAAGAATATTACTATAAGAAGATAAATAGTATAGATAGGAATTGTAATAATTTATAAAAAAGTAAATGAGAAAGATTCTTTTGTGGGGGATTAAAGATGTCATTACTAAGTGTAAGTGAATTAAAATTTCAGGATTTAGTTAGTAAGAATAAGTTAATGTTTTTTGTAATATTTTTTTCATATGGGGCAGGTCTGCTCGTCAATATCCTGATTCCCGCTGCAACAGTCATAACTGTCACTATTCTAATAGCATTTTGTTTAGGAATTATTTTGTACATATTGACAAAACGAAATAAGTGGTTCAATTATGTAGTTCCATATTTTGCGGTTATTGTCACTTTTTTCGTATTCTTTACCATTTTAGTGAGTAGGGGAGCTTCTTTATCTGGGTTTACTCTTCCTTTTTTTGTTCTCATGCTTGCAACTATTTATTTAAACCGAAAAGTGTTCATTGTAGGAGGAATTGGGAGTTTAATTTTATTTTCCTTCTCATTATGGTCATTTTTGAACGGTAATTTACTTACAGATGGTCAACTTGGAAATATTGTCTTGCTTTTCTTTGTATTATTTATTGTGACTATCGTCCAAGTGAAAATTGGAAATAAACTTTTTTTTAATTTTGAAAAAATAGTTAAAGACATGAAAGAAGTAAATATGGAAAGGCAACTTCGACAAGACCTTTTTCAAAAAGATGCGTTAAAATTGATAGATCATCTAAGTAACGTAAATGAAAGATTGAGCCTGAATATCCACTCACAAAGAGAGATATCACAAACAATTAACGAATTATCAGCGGGAAGTCAAAAACAAGCCGATCAAATAAGTGGAATTGCGGAGCTTACAAATGACGTGACTTTACTAATGGATAATATTGTATCTGAGTCTAACAATTTATACGGGCTTACCAATAAAACTAAAAATGCAGCAGAGCAGGGGCAAAAAAAGTCAGTGGACTTAACGGACAGCATGAACCAATTTGCAAATGATGTGAAAGAGATGGAATCTGTTTTTCATGTCCTTACAGAAAAAATTGATGAAACAAATAAACTGACTCAACACATAAAAAAAATAACAGAACAAACAAACTTGTTAGCATTAAATGCTTCCATTGAAGCAGCGAGGGCAGGAGAAGCTGGAAAAGGCTTTGCTGTTGTCGCAGAGGAAATCAGGAAGCTTGCAAGCTCTACTGGTGAGACTACGAAAGAAATTACGGAAAACTTATCCTCTTTACATGAGACAAAAGAAGAAGTGTTACAAATGCTTCGACGTAACACGATTGAAATGACTAAAAATGTGGTGGCAACGAAAGAAGTTAATCAGTACTTTCAGCATATTGGTGAAACCTTAACAGCTTTGCTTGCTGATGCACAACATTTTCATTATTATGCTAAAGATGTAAAAGAGAAAACTTCTAGGACCGATCATCATACAAGTGAATTTGCGAGTTTAATGGAGGAAGCAACAGCAGGAATGGAGGAAATAAGTGCAAGTGTCGAACAAGTGACAAATGAGAATAATCGTATTGAACTAACATTAAAGGATATGGTGGAAATCATTGATAATATGGAAAAGCATAAATAGTATTTTCTCAATATGGGCATTCGCACATACGGGACAGCCACCCAGTACATAGTGTAGAAGTGTAAATATTAAACAGGAGTGATGACCATGCACGATTACTGTTACTACACAAGTGGACCATGTGGCTACCCTCAAGCTGTAGGTCCTGCATATGGATATGGACATGGATGCGGAAGCCCATTTGTATTAATTGTAGTACTATTCATTTTGCTAATTATTGTTGGGGCTTGTATTTGTAAATAATAGAACGAAATAAAGTGTCGGCTCAAACAAATGGGTTGACGCTTTTTTAATTTTATAATAAATGGTTTCGTCATATATTTTCCGCAAACGGGGATATATACCTATAAATTGACATCCGACATCAAACAATAAAAACCCGAACATTAATTTATTTTAATTCGTAATTATTCGCTAAAAGGTTGACCTTATCTCGATTATTTGTTATATTTACCATTGTTTGATAGTAAAAACGAATGAAGTGACACGGGGGAATCAACATGAATAATAATTACGATGTGATAGTAGTTGGTGCCGGTCCTGCTGGTATTTTTGCAAGCTATGAATTGACTTTATTGAATCCAGAACTAAAAGTCTTATTAATTGATAAAGGTCATGATATTTATAAAAGGAATTGTCCGATACTTCAAAAGAAAATTGAAAAGTGTCCACCAGCTGCTGGAAGAAAAGAATTTGCTGGTTGTTTGCCAGCTTGCTCCATCACCAATGGTTTCGGGGGAGCAGGTGCCTATTCCGATGGTAAATTTAATATAACTAGTGAATTTGGTGGATGGATGACAGACTATCTTCCAGAATCCAAGGTTGTAGATCTTATTAAATATGTAGATCAAATTAACCTAAAGCATGGTGCAACTGAAACAATTACAGATCCGCTTACTGATGAGGTAAAAGCAATCGAGAAAAAAGGGTATGCTGTTGGGCTTAAGCTTTTACGTGCACAAGTTCGCCACCTAGGCACAGAACAAAACCTTGCCATCTTAAAAGATATATACGAATACCTCACAACAAAAATTGATATGCAATTTAAAGTGGAAGTCGATGATATTCTAACAGAAAAAATAGACCGTCAGCACACAATAAAAGGAATACTCTTGAAAAATGGTGAAGAAATACACGCAGAAAAAGTCATGGTTTGCCCAGGAAGAGACGGATCAAAGTGGCTAACAGATATTCTTAAAAAACGTCGTCTTAAAATGATTAACAATCAAGTCGACATTGGGGTGCGTGTGGAAACCTCAAATGTAGTCATGCAGGAAATCAACAAACATTTATATGAAGGGAAGTTTATTTTCAACACATCTGTGGGAACCCGAGTTCGCACCTTCTGTAGCAATCCATCAGGCCATGTGGTGGTAGAAAATCATTCAGGAATAATGCTTGCAAATGGTCATGCCTATAAGGACCCAGCTCTAGGTAGTCAAAATACAAACTTTGCTTTGTTAGTATCTCATACCTTCTCTGAGCCTTTTGATCAGCCAACGGAATATGCGCATGAAGTATCCAAATTAGCAAATAGATTATCTAATGGCGGTCTCATTGTTCAAAAATACGGAGATATTCTAAAAGGCAGACGTTCCACCCCAAATCGAATAAAAGAAGGATTTTTGGAACCTACAATGAAAGAGGCAGTTCCAGGGGATCTAGGCTTAGTATTGCCTTACAATACAATGAAAAGCTTAGTAGAAATGATGGAAGCGTTAGATCACGTAACACCTGGTCTAGCATCTGAGCACACACTATTCTATGGTGTGGAAGCTAAATTCTATTCTGCCCGCCCTAAAATCAATGATAAATTTGAAACAGAGATAGGTGGTCTATACGTTGGTGGAGATGGAGCAGGCATAACGAGAGGGCTTGCCCAAGCTAGTGCAAGTGGTGTCTGGGTTGCAAGAGATATGATTAAAACAATGTCGAAGAAAACAACAATAAAAGAGACGGTAGAAGTATAAGCAACATTGGACTGTCTCAATGTTATAAGAATGATTAAAACTAAGCCCTGTATAATGGACTGTGGCATTCAACATATTTTCTAAAAAAAGAGACTGGCAGAAAGCTATCAGTAATGGCTTTCTGGTCAGGCTCTTTTTTGTAATTTTGCAATGCAGCTTTAATCTCCGTAACAAACTCCAATCTCTGATCCATTAACACGTCAAAGTTCCTGGCAACAATTACAGGAATGAATCAGTCGAAAATGCTTAATAGTATGAAAGAAATTCCATACTCATACATAGAATACTAGTAAGCTAGTAACTGACACGATCTAAAAAGCACTAACCATGCTAGTAAACGGTTACAAAAAGATGCAGGAAAGGAGTAATCGTTTATGGATCAATCTTATCTAATTAAACCGCTTTTGGATAAGGAATATCCTGTTATCAGCCATGGAAATGGCGTTTATTTGTACGATAAGGAAGGAAAGAGATACCTTGATGGTTCGTCAGGAGCGGTGACTGCGAGTATCGGTCATCATGTACAAGCTGTAATTGATGCGATGGCCGACCAAGCAGCAAGAGTTTCTTTTGTATACCGTTCACAATTTACTAGTCATGCAGCAGAAACTTTAGCATCAAAGTTAATGGCACTTGCTCCTGGAGATGTGAATTGGTCTTTCTTTGTAAATAGTGGAACAGAAGCGTTAGAGACTGCTATGAAGATATCGATTCAATACTGGCAAGAGATAGGGAAGGAAAGTAAAAACCAAATTATCTCCAGATGGAAAAGTTACCACGGAATAACTATTGGAGCTTTGTCCTTATCTGGGCATCAACAAAGAAGGAAAAGGTTTGAACCCTTATTGGAGAAATCTCCAATAGTAGAGCCACCATATTGTTACAGATGTCCATTTAATCTTTCCTATCCAGCCTGTAATCTTCAATGTGCAAATGACTTAGAACGTGCAATACAGGAAATAGGAAAAGAAAGGGTAGCTGCTTTTGTTGCAGAACCAATAATTGGAGCTGCCGCTGGAGCAGTATGCCCTCCAAAAGGATACTATGAGAAAATTGCGGAAATCTGCAAAAAATACGATATTCATTTTATTGCAGATGAAGTGATGACAGGGATAGGTCGGACTGGGAAAATGTTTGCCATTGAACATTGGGGAGTGACACCTGACATCATCTGTATTGGAAAAGGTATGAGTGCGGGCTATAGTCCCATAGCGGCTACTCTTGTATCTGACAAAATTGTTCAAAGTATTTTGAAAGGATCCAAAGTTGTTATGAGCGGTCATACTTATAGTGCTAACCCGCAATCAGCTGCAGTAGCCAATGCCGTTCTAGAATATATAGACAAAGAAAAACTCGTGGAAAACGGACGGAAAATGGGAGACTACTTAAAAGAGAAGTTAAATAATCTGAAAACCTCCTACTCTATTATCGGTGATGTCCGTGGAAAAGGATTATTGCTTGGATTGGAAATAGTAGCAGATGTGTCGAGTAAATATCCTTTTATGATTGAAAAAGCAGTCACAACAAGAATTGTAGAATTAGCACAGAAAAATGGACTTTTAGTGTATCCAGCTTCTGCTGGAGTGGAAGAAATTGGGGGGGATGCAATAATTATTGCACCACCTCTATGCATTACAAGAAAAGAAATCGATGAATTAATAACCATCTTAGAATCGACACTACAAGAACTACAAGGACATTTGTAAGGAGTGCAGACAGGTGGAAAAAGTGGATAATCGTTTTCAAAAAATAGTTGAAGTGGAAACATTACATCAGTTTTTTTATGACAACATGACCATAATGTTCGGTGGATTTGGTGGGGTCGGAACACCGCCAAGACTTGTAGACCTTGTATTAGAAACTGGGGTGAAGGATTTAACGCTGATAGGAAATGATGCTGGTTTTCCTACGATTGGTATTGGAAAAGTAGTCTGTGCAGGAAGAGTTCAAAGGTTGATAGCTTCACACATTGGTTCAAATCCAGAAGCAGGAAAGTTAATGACAGAAAATAATCTTCAAGTGGAATTTTCTCCCCAAGGTACCCTTGCAGAAAGAATTAGGGCAGGAGGAGTAGGGCTTGGTGGAATTCTAGTGGATGTTGGTATTACAAATGAAATCGTCACCAAAAACAAGTCATTAGTAAAAATTAATGGTGACAACTTTATTATTGAAATGGCTTTGACTGCAGATGTTTCTGTTGTGTATGCCAAACAAGCAGATCCATATGGAAACTTAGTTTTTGACAAGAGTGCCAGAAATACCAATCCATTGGTAGCGATGGCTGGAAAAACTACCATTGTTGAAGTAGAAGAATTTGTTCCTCTTGGCCATTTAGATCCAGAAGCAATTGTGACGCCTGGCGTTTATATAGATTTTATGATCCAAAGTAAGGGAGTGAACTGGAAGTGGGTATGGGAAAAGACATACGGAACTTGATTGCAAAAAGAGCGGCACAGGAGATTTCAGATGGGATGGTCGTCAATCTTGGTATTGGCATCCCTTCATTAGTTCCAAATCATCTTTCATCAAACATACACGTTGTTTTTCAGGCAGAAAACGGTGTACTTGGTATGGGTAGCACACCTGATCCTGAAAAGGAGGATGAGAACCTATGCAATGCAGCAGGGTACCCAGTAACACTTGTTAAAGGAGGTTCTTATTTTGATAGTGCATTGGCCTTTGGAATGATTAGGCGAGGAAAACTGGATATAACTATACTTGGTTCATTACAAGTGAGTGAAAAAGGAGATTTAGCCAATTGGATTGTGCCAGGAAAAAGGGTGCCAGGAATGGGAGGAGCGATGGAATTATCTCAAAAAGCAAAAAAAGTCATTGTACTAATGAGTCATGTAGACAAATCTGGTCAAGCAAAAATTGTGAAAAAATGTTCATTGCCAATTACTACTCCTAGCTGCGTGGATATTATTATCACCGATTTAGCAGTAATGGAAATAACAAGCGAAGGCTTACACTTAAAAGAATTAATGCCGGGTATCTCGTTAAATCAAGTAATAGAAAAAACAGAAGCAAATTTGATGTACTAAAGGAATTCCCCGTCACGTTAAAGTGGGTTGAGAACTAGACTATTGGTGAAGGGATGAAGGTGATGAGTTATTCCGAAAAAATAACAAAATATATGCAAAAAAGGGAAAGTTATGCTATTAAACTACTCCAAAAACTTGTCCAGGAAAAAAGTATTTCAGAGCATGAAAGACAGGCACAAGCAATTGTTATCGAGACTTGCAGGGAAATTGGAATGGAAATTGATATTTGGGAACCAGATATGAAAGAATTGAGTACCCATCCAAATTTCGTTTCAAGTCGAAAAGACTTTCATGATTCACCGAATGTAGTGGCAAAGTGGAGTGGAGCAGGTGGGGGAAAATCAATCATCTTAAATGGCCATATCGATGTAGTGCCAGAAGGAGACATGAAGCAATGGCGTAATGATCCCTACGATGGAAAAGTGGAAGATGGAAAAGTGTATGGGCGTGGATCGACAGACATGAAAGGTGGAAACGTAGCGTTATTGATGGCGATATCTGCTATAAAGGATTTAGGAATCAAGTTGAAGGGAGATATAATCTTCCAAAGTGTCATTGAAGAAGAAAGTGGAGGGGCTGGTACCCTGGCAGCAATAGTACGTGGCTATAAAGCGGATGCGGTCATAATACCTGAACCGACTAATATGAAAATTTTTCCGAAACAGCAAGGTTCCATGTGGTTTCGGATTAACATAAAAGGAAAAGCAGCTCATGGGGGTACAAGATATGAAGGAGTTAGTGCCCTTGAAAAAGCAACTCTTGTAATAAAAAAAATCCATGAACTTGAACAAAAACGTAACAGTGAAGTTTCTGATCCATTATTTAAAAGTATCTCAATTCCTCTACCCATCAATATTGGGAAAATAGAAGGAGGTAACTGGCCATCATCTGTTCCTGACCTCGTTTTAATGGAAGGGAGAATTGGTGTTGGTCCACACGAAACATTGGAAGATGTACGAAAAGAATTGAGTGAAGCCCTTGTTTCACTGGAAGAAATTGATCCATGGTTAAAAGAAAATCCAGTTCAATTGGAATGGTTCGGAGCCCAGTGGGTACCTGGATCAATAAAGGAAGATCACACATTTCTCAAGTTACTAGAGTCAAATTTTGAAAAGGTTACGGGACAATCACCAACCTTAGAAGCTTCACCTTGGGGTACAGACGGAGGTTTGTTTACAGCTTTATTAAATACACCCACAATTGTTTTTGGACCAGGTACTACAGAGGTAGCCCATTATCCTAATGAATATATTAAAATTGATCAGATGATGAAAGCGGCTGAAATTATTGCTTCCCTTTTAATAGATTGGTGTGAAATTGCTGAAAAATGATCTCCTGTCGCACAGGAGGTTTTTTAAATAGGTTCGGTAACTGAAGTTAGAAGACAGGATCTAGCTTCAGCACGCCGTAAGAAAGAAGGAAATCCTTTGGTTTGGTGAATATTTAAAGGTGTAAAGTAACTTTACTTAAATTAAATAGGGGATTTTTCAATATAATGGCGAAAGGGTATATAGGGGGGATAACATGACAAACAACAATGGGGAAAATCTAATTGTTTCAACGGAATCTTATTACTTATATGGATATAGAGATCTTCATAACAAACGACTTAAAATTGAAGACTTCAGAGGAGATGTTTTAAACATTATCAACCAAATACAATCATGGGGCAATGATTCAAATGTTGAAAAAATAATTATCAAAACAAGAAAAGAATTCGTCAAGCAGCTGTTAGAAGTTGGTTTCTTACTGGAAGCTGTCGTACCGGGATATTTTTTAGGGAGTGACATGTACTTTCTTTGTAAATATAATTCATCAGAAAGATATAACAGTGAATGGTGGTGTGATGAGGATACGATTCTAGGAAATGTAAGAAATAGGGAAAATAAGGGACTGAATAATTTGGACTCTTCACTTATTTTGAGAATAGCTACTAAGGATGATGCGGAACGATTATCTAACTTTTATTCTTCTGTTTTTAGTATATATCCTGTACCAATTGATCAGCCATCTTATATAGAGGAACAAATAGATACGGGAACTATTTTTATGTTGATGGAAGAGAAAGGATATATTATCGCTGCAGCCTCAGCTGAAATAAATAACACGTATAAAAATGCCGAAATAACGGATTGTGCAACTTTACCTGGAAATCGTAAAGGCGGGTACATGAATCACATCATACGCTCTTTAGAAAAGGAGCTATTGAATAAGCAAATATATTGCAGTTATTCGATTGCCAGGTCTTTATCATTTGGGATGAATGCGGTTTTACAAAATCTTCATTATACTTATACTGGAAGACTTAAAAACAACTGTTATATCTTTGATAAGATGGAAGATATGAATGTCTGGTATAAAGATTTAACTAATAAAAATGCCAAAAACTTGGCAATCTTAGACGGAAATTAGGCGGTCTATTATGAACCAGACTCAACCACTATCGAAAGAAATGATAATAGCTATTTTGGATGGAATTGATGAGGCTATTCACGCTGTTGACCAGAATGGTTACTCCATTTATTACAATAGAGTTGCTGCAAATTATGATGGCATGAAGCAGGAGGAAGTATTGGGAAAACATATTCTTTCCGTATTTCCGTCCTTAACAGAACAAACTAGTACACTTTTGAAGGTCTTAAAAACTAAAAAAGCCATCTATCATCAAAAACAACGCTATGAAAATCAAAATGGGCAAATATTAGAAACTGTTAATACTACTATTCCTATTATGTCCGGAGAGTCACTTTTAGGTGCTGTCGAAATAGCTAAAAATTATGGACAATTGAAATTGCTATCACATAAATTAATGGATTTGCAATCAAAAGTATATAAAACTTCGACGACTAATATAGAAGCAACCTTTGAGATCCCTTATTCTTTAAAGGATTTTATTACTGATGATAAAGAGTGTCTCCAGATTATAACACAATCAAAATTATTTGCAGCATCCTCATTACCAATCGTCATTTTTGGTGAAACTGGCACGGGAAAAGAAATTATTGCACAGGGTATCCATAAGGAATCTCCAAGAAAGCTAGCCCCGTTTATTGCCCAAAATTGTGGTGCAATACCAGAAACATTGCTAGAAAGTATATTATTTGGAACAACAAAAGGAAGCTATACAGGTGCTACAGAAAGAGCAGGGTTATTTGAAATGGCAAATGGCGGGACTCTTTTTCTAGATGAAATGAACTCTATGTCAAAGGAACTTCAAGCAAAGTTGCTCCGAGTACTTGAAGACGGTTTTATACGGAGAGTTGGCGGCACAAGTTCTTTGCGAGTGGATGTAAGAATTATTACGGCAATGAATGAATCTCCTGAAAAATGTGTGGAAGATGGGAAGCTGCGTTCAGATCTTTATTATAGACTTAATACATGTTCGATCCATATTCCGCCATTAAGAAATCGCCCTAAGGATGTATCATTATTAATTCATCACTTCCTAACTCAACAAAGCCAAAAAAATATCCAACCTGAAGTGGAAGAACTTTTAAAGTCCTATACATGGCCAGGAAATGTAAGGGAGCTATTAAATACATTGGAATATTTGAGTTTAGTTTCAAAGGATGAAGCGATATCTTTTTGCCATCTTCCTTCTAAATTTCAGAACACTTCAGTGAAAAAAAAGGATGGTAGAAACAGCTCTTTAAAATCCATTCTACAACAAACAGAAGAAAAATTAATTAATGAAGCTTTGGTAAAAACGGATGGTAATGTATTGCAAGCAGCAAAACTTTTGGACGTTCCAAGACAAACACTTCAATATAAGCTTACAAAGATAAAATCGGCAGGAAAGTGAAGAATGATAAGCAATTCCCCATATCATAATAGTTCTTAAGTTCATATTGTCAAGAAAGTATAAATCAGTTTTAAAGTAAATGGACATAAAGTGCGCTTGGAAAATGCCGAAAAATTGGCAGCTAAGTGTAAATAACAAGTTCTCCTCTTTTTTCATATATAAGTAATAGCTAGGTGATAGATAGTTGGCACAGTTATTGCATGTGAAAAGGAAAGGGAGGAGATAGAATGAAAATGGATTTATACAAGCCTACCAGACACTGGAAAGATATAGAGCTATGGCAAAATGTTTCAGATGAACAATGGAATGATTGGATATGGCAACTCACCAATACAATCCGGACCCTAGAAGATTTAAAGAAGGTCATCCATCTCACACCTGAGGAGGAGGAAGGTGTGAAGATTTCTACCAAAACAATACCACTCAATATCACACCATACTATGCTTCGCTCATGAATTCAGACGATCCACGGTGTCCAATAAGAATGCAGTCTGTTCCCATATCAAAAGAAATATACAAAACGAAATATGATCTTGAAGACCCACTACATGAAGACGAGGATTCTCCTGTACCAGGGCTGACACACAGATATCCAGACAGAGTGTTGTTTCTTGTTACAAATCAATGCTCTATGTATTGTAGATACTGTACGAGAAGGCGGTTCTCAGGGCAAATTGGTATGGGAGTACCTAAAAAACAATTAGATGAAGCAATAGCATATATCGCAGCAAATGATCAAATTAGAGACTGTCTCATTTCTGGAGGAGACGGACTACTCATTAATGATCAAATACTGGAGTATATTCTAAAAAATTTAAGGGCAATTCCACATCTCGAAATTATCCGAATTGGAACAAGGGCACCAGTCGTATTTCCACAACGTATTACGGAAAATCTATGTAATATCTTAAAAAAATATCACCCTGTTTGGTTGAACACACACTTTAATACATCCATTGAAATTACAGAAGAATCAAAGCTTGCTTGTGAAATGCTTGTAAACGCAGGAGTACCAGTAGGCAATCAAGCGGTCATATTGGCCGGAATAAATGACAGCGTACCAATTATGAAAAAATTAATGCATGATCTCGTAAAGATCCGTGTCAGACCATATTATATTTATCAATGTGATTTATCAGAAGGGATTGGACATTTTCGTGCTCCAATATCCAAGGGATTAGAAATAATTGAAGGGCTCAGGGGACATACAAGTGGGTATGCAGTACCAACTTTTGTGGTCGATGCTCCTGGTGGCGGAGGGAAAATAGCCGTGCAACCAAATTATATTATTTCGCAAAGTGCTAACAAAGTCGTACTACGTAATTTTGAGGGCGTAATTACTACTTATCCAGAACCGGAAAATTATGTACCTGGAACTGCTGAATCATATTTTGGCCAAATATATTCTGATATGGAAGCAAAACGCTCAAACATAGGTATTGCTTCCTTAATGAATGATTCTCAGTTTAACTTAGTACCAGAAGGCCTAAATAGATTGAATCGTCGAAAAGACTATGAAACAAATCCCTCGCATGCTTCATTAAAAGATAAACGCGATAAAAGAGATGAGTTAAAGGAGAAAAAATACCAAGCACAACAAAAAAAATATAATACTGTAAATGAAGAGAATAAAAGTGAAAGCAGCTAAGGAGGGAATTGCATGATAACATGTGAATGGTGTCAAAGTAATGATGCAATTCAATCTAATAGTACTGTTTATTGGGAGCTGCCAGACGGTACGAAAGCAATAACCATCACAGGAACACCTTCTGTTGCTTGTTCTCTTTGTGGCATGGAATACCAAAAAGAAAGCATAACAAAAGAAATTGAAAATCAATTGTTTCTTATTGATACTACGAAAATCGAGACAGTTCTTTCATTTGAAGAATTGATGGGAAAACCTAGATTACTAAAGAGAAACTATTTCGATTTCAGTAGTTAAAGCTTGTTCGTTTTCCCTATTATCATGTAGAATGATAGAAAAACTGGGTGGGTCTTGAATGAATAAATCATTTTATCACTACATGATGAAATTTCGCCATGCACTTAAAAAAGATGAAATCAGCACGTTTGCTAATCATGCATATGATGATCATGCTTTTCCAAAAAACTCGGTAGATTATCATGAAATCAGCAGTTACCTGGAAATGAATGGGCAGTATTTAGATAGTATGTCAACTTTTGATAAGGCTTGGGAATTGTATAAACAGGATGTTTGAGTTTTGTAGCACGTACTCCAGTTTGGAGTACGTGCTTTTTATGTTTTTTCCAATCGCACAATAATATGACTTTTTACTTTAGACCTTTAGCGATTTGCTCATTAACTGCATATACTACATTACTACAAAAGCCATAGTGTTAAACGAGGAGAAATAGTGATGGGAAAGAATAGGAAACCTAATAAACCCAAATATAAAATTGGTGACATTGTTGTCATTACTATCTATGGTACTGTCGGTAAAGTAACGGACATGAAGCTAATAGATGGTGTGTACGTATATGAGGTAAATTCCAGTGAGGGGTTGTACCAGGAAGAAACCTTGGCATTTGTTTCGGAATATGAAGGAAAAGTTCTTATTACAGAGCGATTGGATATAAAGTATTTATATTTCATCGGAGATATTGTCCATGTAGCCGGGTATGGAAAAGAACTATTCAAGATTGTTGGATTTCGCACAGAAATATGGAGATACAAAGAAGATTCGTGGGAAGATATCATTTATGAAATGACAAGATTATCTGATGGTGAGTGGCTGGAGGCTGGGGAGGAAGAATTGACAATGGTTGTCCATCATGAACACGCAGAAATCCTTATTCATAAATTGGGCTTATCCTACATGTTCAACAAAGAAAATACAAGCTTGGAGTTGTATAATCCGATGACAGGTTCAAACAAGCATTATAAAAAAGAAGAATACTACAAAGAGTATCAGAGAATTATTGACGGATTGTTGGATGTGTATAACGATTATAAAGTATTATATGAAGTATTCGGTGATGAAGAATACAAAGAAGTGATGCTGCTTGTGATGAAAAACCTAAGAAAGTACATGGATGGCAAGAAACAAGGTCAGTTAGAGAAATGAATAGGAAAATTGAAAAAGTAAGTAAAAGAAGCATGGAATCCCAACAATAGTAGTTAATAATACAATTTTATCGGATAGTTTATCTAATATTGGTAATAAAAAATCTTCGTCTCCTAATTTCTCAATATCGGACATAAAGTTCTTCATAATGGGATCTCCTCCTAGCGGATGCTTGTCTTTTTCCCAATGTATGACTTTTATTAATTAAATATGCCAGAGATTTTTAAAACAATGATAGCAATTAAACATGCTATTGGATTAATATAGATAGTAAGACATATATCTATGACGATTTACATAAACCTTTATTGAGGGGTGATATTGTGAAAGAAATCGAGGTAATTATTGATACAGAGGAGATCGCCGAGTTCTTTTACAATGAGCTGGTAAGGCGGGGATATGTTCCAGCTGAGAGTGAGATTGAGGATTTGGCGGATATCACGTTTGACTATCTATTGGAAAAATGCATTATTGATGAGGAGATTGAATAACATCTCTGCTTTTCCAAACACCACCTAGGTATGACATGAATAAGGAAGTCACGGCGAGCTATCATTCTCGTCGTTTTTTTATTGGGTAGAAAAAATCCCATGTAATTCTGTCATGCCAGATAGCTTGATTAGGTTTTTTTTATGAACATTGTCCATTTCAATGACTTCTGCCTTTTGAGGTAAGGAGAGCAAACTAATAATATGATCAGGATGTGTAAACCAGTCTTTGGGAGTGGAACTAGGATGGTGTACATCTTGCCATACTATTTGAAGAGGGGGACTAAATATCTTATGGCTGTTTTTATGGATTGAAAAGATTTCGGGATAATAATCCGATCTTGACCCTGTATGGATGGAGCCGTCACAAAACTGAATGGCCCCTTTTTTCACAAATTTTTTAAAGAGAAGACAATATAATTTTTTTCCTACATCAATTCTAGTTATAAGAGAGGAAAACTGATCTACTATAAGGCCAGTTAAAAAAACTGACGACCCTTTATGATAAGGGAAAAGTACGAGGGTGAAACCTAATTTCTCTTGGAGTTGAAACGTAAAATTACTTAGAACTTTTTGCTGATAAAAAGGGTTTCTTAGTAGATTTTCTTCAATCAATGATTGTTCGTTTATTATGAGAGCTACAGTTAGTAATTCTTTGTTGCTTGTTTGAAAAAACTGATTCCAAACAGGCTCCATAAAAGTAGATACTTTCAACAATGGTAAAAGGTGAAAAAGTGATTTTTCCCTTTTTTTGCTCTCTTTCCAAATTAATAATTGTGGAAAAGCATCTTTAAAAATAAGATAGTTTGCTTTTTCTAAAAATCGAAATAAAATTGCGGTAGTTTCATAGGAAAGCAGAGAAGAAATATGGCTTGCTTTCAAATCTGTCATATTCCAGCCTCCGTTTCGAGAGACCATATGAGCTAAAAATGCCCAGTGTACTTCTTCATGCTCTTTGAAAAAGTCTAGGTAGGCATTAGTTCTTGTAATGTTGTTTCTATTGTGCCTAATTGTTTCCTCCCTAATAGTAACAAGCAATTTCCTTTCCTCGATTGTCGGTTTTATTTCTTTTTTTTCACTTTGCCAGTTCTTAGTTAGGAACTCGACATCTGCAGATGAACATATTTGATTATACTGAAGTGGGCTATTTTCAACTTTATTGGAGAAAGAAGAAAACCATTTCGAAAGCATAAAATCACCTCGCATTATTGTATGAAAGGTAATATATAATCATGAAGAAACTTTTTTCGTTTATTTTTTTTCCATTCGACAAAACAATATGTTTTTTGATGAAGGATTCGACACAGTGAGTTGCTAATATTCTATATAGATTAATCGCTAAGGGGTGAAGAGAATGTTAGCACTTAAAAGAATGATTAAGATTGGTGATGGGGATTATGATGTCACCATTATGCAAACACCAAACTATGGCGAATCAAAAGGATATGTACCTGTTTTTCGTTTAACGATTGAAGGCGGAAGTCATGCCGAAGTAGTAAATAAAATTTATAAGAAATTCAATGTAACAGACAGCATACCAAAGGCGTACTCAGGCAGATTTATAGCAACAGGCGATATTATTATGATTGATGAAGGAACATTGGGAATTTCGTATTACAGACTGGAATTTGGGGGATGGAAGAAAATAAACCGAGTGGCAATTAGATAATTTTAGAAAATCTGGCTCTATAGCCACCTAGTAATATAATAGGTTTAAATTTCAGACTCACTTGTTGTATCATTTATTCGGCTAGAGTATGAGCAAACACTTCTATTATAAAAGGGCAAAGGATGGCTTTGCCCTTTCTTTTCGTTATTATTGATGGTTTCCTGGGCCATTTTTGCGTCCTTTAGGTGAATACTCTTTTTCATGTGCAATTTGTTCAGCTTCAATAGCTTCTGGAGGGATGTGGTTGTTCTTTTTTTGCCCATTAATTCGGTTACGATGTTTTTTTCCCATTATGATTCCTCCTTATATTTTAACTTTGTTTCTTATTACGCTTAGAGGTATGTGGTTGCGCTGTTTTCTGCTTTGCTTGATCTATTTTTTCCTTTGAAAATCACCTTCAGGTTTTGAATTGCTCACTACAGGATTAGCTTTTGCTGAAAAAGGAAAAGAATGCGTTATTTCGCGAGAGATTCTTTTGTAACATGGGTAATATATGGTATAGTAGTCTTTGTTGTAAAATGACAACGGTAAGTTTTATTAGGAGGTAACAAAATGAGTGTACATATTGGAGCAAAACAAGGGGATATTGCAGAAACAATACTGTTGCCTGGCGACCCATTGCGTGCAAAATACATTGCGGAAACTTTTTTAGAGGATGCAGTTTGTTATAACGAAGTAAGAGGAATGCTCGGCTTTACCGGGACATATAAAGGTGAACGCATTTCTGTTCAAGGAACAGGAATGGGAGTTCCATCTATCTCTATTTATATCAATGAGTTAATGAACGAATACAATGTACAAAATTTAATTCGAGTTGGAACATGTGGAGCCATTCAAAAGGATGTTAAGGTGCGGGACGTTATCCTTGCAATGAGTGCATCAACAGATTCACAGATGAACCGCTTGACTTTCGGTGGAGTGGATTATGCACCAACTGCTAATTTTGAACTTTTGAAAAAAGCATATGACGTTGGAGTGGAAAAAGGACTTAACTTGAAGGTTGGAAACGTGTTTACTGCCGACATGTTCTACAACGATAATGGAGAACTAGAAAAATGGGCTAAATACGGGATACTTGCAATCGAAATGGAATCAGCTGCACTTTATACATTAGCTGCGAAATACGATCGTAAAGCGCTATCTGTTCTTACAGTAAGTGACCACATCCTGACAGGGGAAGAAACTACGTCCGAAGAACGCCAAACTACTTTCAGTGATATGATGGAAGTTGCTTTGGAAGCTGTCACGAAAAAATAAAAGATCTAGAAATAGTCCTTGAGTTCAGCTCAAGGGCTATTTTAATTAAGTTCTTAAGTCTAGGATTAAAGCAAAAAAGTTTACGAAAAAGGTCAAAGGGAAAGAATTTGTATAGTTTCCAACGAGGAGGAATACTGATGTTTAAGACACTTACAATTAATACTTCTAACCGGGATGAATGGCAAGATATCACAAAAGAAGTAGAGGAAAAGCTAAGAATGTCAGGGATATCAGATGGCATAATAACAATATACTGCCCACATACAACCGCTGGAATTACAATTAATGAAAACGCAGATCCGGATGTTGTTTCAGACGTAATCATGAGGTTAAACGAAGTATATCCATGGGAACATCCAAATTACAAGCACAGGGAAGGTAATACAGCTGCGCATTTAAAGGCTATGACAATGGGAAGTTCACAGCAAGTAATCGTGCAAAATGGAAAGCTTATCTTAGGAACATGGCAAGGAATATTCTTCTGCGAATTCGATGGACCTAGAACTAGGAAAGTTCATATTTACATATAAGATACAGCATAGTCAAATTGATAAAATCTTTTACGAAAAAACGGATAAGTGTTAAACTTATAAATAGCTTATATAAGGCTGTATTTTTTCAGTATAACAAAAAGGTGATAGGTAATGAAAAAGAAACATTTTTCCGCTTTCATGATATTAATGCTTTTAACTGGTTGTACAAAACCGGTAGAAGATATTAATTGGAAATTTTGGGAGTACTTTACGAATGGGACTCAGGAGGAAGGGATTGAAGTAAATGATCCTGAGGAACAAAATGTAGAGGAACAACCAGTAGAAGAAGTACCAGATGAAGAACCTGAACAAGATTTACCTGAAACAAATGATGAACAATTTGTATTGGCAGACCCATTTTTTACTGTCTTAAATGATGAAAAAATAATTGAGAATACAGATAATATATTAGTACTTGTTAATAAAAATCAGTCATTACCAACGGACTATATTCCTAAGGACCTTACGATTCCGGACGTTCCTTTTTCATTTGAAGGGGACTATGAAAAAAAGTATCTCCGTAAGGAAGCAGCGCAAGCCTTGGAAAGCCTATTTACAGCTGCTGAAAAAGACGGGATAGAGATTTTCGCAGTTTCTGGATATCGCTCCTATGAAACCCAAAATAGCATTTATAACTCCTACATAAAAAGATGGGGAGAAGAAAAAACAAATGCTGTATCTGCAGTTCCAGGTCATAGTGAACATCAAACTGGCTTGGCCATGGATATTTCCAGCCATTCCGCAGCACTTGATTTGACTGAAGAGTTTGGAGAAACGACTGAAGGTAAATGGGTAAAAGAACATGCAAGCGAACATGGTTTCATCATCCGCTACCCAGAAGAGGGCGAGCCAATTACAGGATATCAATACGAACCCTGGCATTTAAGATATGTAGGAAATGAAGTTGCCGCATACATGTACGAACATAACTTAACACTTGAAGAATTTTTTGATAGAGCAATTAAACAATAAGATTTAATAGGGGGATCAAAAAGTCAGTAAAACTGATTATTTTGATTCTCTTTTACATTACATACAGACGAATAAAAAAGTAATGAGATTTATGCAGGAAAAAACTTGAGAAAGTCTTAAATCATGGGGAAGCACGGTAAAAAGAGGAATCAAAATCCGGATGAAGACAAAAAATCATGAGAAAGTCGGATAAAAAGGTCATCATAAGCCAAATATTTATTTTTCGCCTCATTCTTGTGATATAAGACACCCATTTAAAGTATTCCAGCCGATAAGATATAAGAACATAGAAGTCCGAGTGCAGTTAGTAATCCGACAATTGGTCCTCCTTCTTCAAAGGCTTCTGGCATCATCGTTGATGCCACCATGGCAATGATGCCCCCTGCTGCAAGGCCGCTTACTAGATACATGTAGGATTCATTTAGTTTACTAAATAGAACATAACCGAAAAAAGAACTTAATGAAGTTAATATAAGCACAAATGTCCACAGATAAATAATTTTTTTGGGAGAAAATCCGTCTTTTTTTAGACCAACAGAACTTGATAATGCTTCTGGAATATTGCTAATAAATATGGCAAGTACAAGAACCCAGCTAACTGTATTTGATTTAAGAATGCCTACTCCAATTATGATCGATTCAGGGATAGCATCGATTATAGAACCTATAAATATAGCCATTCCAGAATGATTTTCTAGCTTTTGACGAGAAAGCTTACGATCTTTTCCACCTTTTTTACTGATTAATAATTCAAAGCATGTAAATATTAACGCTCCTATTATAAATCCAAATATGACATAACTAAATCCAATTTCTTTTTTAATTTTTCCCAGCAATTCAAATGATGCCGCGCCAATCAAAACTCCAGTACCAAATGCCATAATATATCCTGTTACTCTCCTTGGAACAGGAATGAATAATCCAGCAAGTGCCCCGATAAGAAGTGCCCCACCAGCAACCATCCCCCAAAATAATGCCTGTAACACAATATTCACCCTACTTATATTAGTTATGTATATTACTAATGTGTACGAAAAAAAATTCAACATACTTTATTTCTTTAATTCACACAATAAAGATGGTAAGCCATTTTGAATATTGAAGGAGGGTATGTATGAAAAAGCAATTTTGGTATTTAATGTTATTTGTTTTTATCTCCATATTTTTTGTAAGCGAAAAAGGGCCAGCTGCTCAAAAACAAGATGATGTTTATCAAGTTCAAACATCATTGGAATCTAGTTATCGAACCGAAATGCTGATTCCTAAAATAATAATAAAAGCAATTAAGAAAGGGAAGTGGGAAAAGATAACCTACCCAATTCCACCAACAGATGTTTTTGTTTCAATTGATGGCAAAACTAAATATGCTATAGATCATCAGATGAATATATATGATTTGAAAAAAAAGAAGGTCATTTTAATACTTCCTTCAAAAGTAGCAAATCAATTATCAAAAGATATGAAAAAATTATATAAAGCACATTATGGAACATTAATTACATGGAATGAAGCAAATAAAGTCCTGCCTAAATACAGTACTTTTAGAGTGTTGGATCTTGACACTGGGAAGACATTCAAGGTTCAAAGGCGGGCAGGGTCATATCATGCTGATGTACAACCATTGACACATGAAGATACAAAAATAATGAAACAGATTTATAAAGGAACTTGGAGTTGGGATAGACGGGCAATAATCATACTGTCAGGTGAAGAAAAGTACGCTGGATCCATGCATGGAATGCCTCACGGTCAAGGTGCTTTGCAAAATGGTTTTCCTGGCCATTTTTGTATTCATTTTCAGGATAGTATCACCCATAAATCTAGGAAAATGGATCATGCACACTCTATAATGATTAAAAAAGCGGCAGGTGAATGGTTAGATCACACAGAAAAACTGTCTCCACCTGAAATAGTAGATGCTGCAGTACTAT
Organism: Sutcliffiella rhizosphaerae; assembly: GCF_917563925.1. Taxonomy (GTDB): domain Bacteria; phylum Bacillota; class Bacilli; order Bacillales; family Bacillaceae_I; genus Sutcliffiella_A; species Sutcliffiella_A rhizosphaerae. The sequence goes on along the minus strand of NZ_CAKJTJ010000015.1, from coordinate 20,342 downwards.
CTGTTCATCAGCATGACTGGTTTATTCTCGCTTCCATACTAGATGATAAAAATCGTGAACTTTTTAGAGAAAATATTAAAACATTAGAAGATATTGAAGTAATAAAAAGAGTGTCAGACTTTCCTGATACACATGACCATGATACAAAACTATATATACCAATCACAGTTAAACTTTACTTCCAAAAAGATTCATCTGGTGCAGAATCCAGAATGGTAACATTTAAAATATACCGGGCTTCATTAGAAGAACCATGGACTATGGACCTAAAAAATCTAATTGATCAATTGAAATAACATATTTCCCATTAATTACTTTGGTTCTCAAAACCTTTTACATCAAATAAAGAAGGCATGTTCAGCCTTCTTTCAGACTGTTGACAAACCCAAATTATTTGTAGACTTGCATTTAACTGTTGATCTTCGTTGCAGACGCTTCGCTTTCCGCGGGCGGTCCGGGAACCTCCTCGGGCTTGCGCCCTGCGGGGTTTCCCATGTCCCTTCCTCCCGCAGGAGTCTTCGCGTCTTTCACTACGATCAACATAGGAATCGCGATAACATAAGAAAAGTACCTTTGTCTACACACTGAAAGAAGGCATGTTCAGCCTTCTTTATTTTTTCGTTTGTTTTTATCTATTCGTTCAATTGGGAGTTTCGTAACAGGAATATTCGTTTCTTTTTTGAGTGTGATTTCTAATATCCCGTCTTTATATTGTGCTTTTGAGCTATTTACTTTTACCATACATGGAAGAGGTATTGATTGTTTTTTTCCATTACCATCCACATCATCCAAAAAAACTGTGTTACAGGAATGAGATGTCTTTAATTTTCTCAATATATCCTCAGATTGTATAGGTATACGAACAATTATATCTTGATGAGTTTCAAAAATTTTTGGGTCATCATAATTTGACTTCTTCCTTTTTTTCTTCCCTTGTGCATGCTTTAACATTTCAAACGATTGAGCAAAAAAATCAGTATTATTTAACATTTGATGATTGAGAGGAAGTTTACCTTTCATTGATTGGGATAACCATTTTTCTACATCTGGCTGCTTTAAATAATCATCTTTCATATAATCTTTAGGAAAGGGAAACATTTTGTTCCAAGGTATCACATGATATCCCCCTTTAAAATTGTTGATACTTTACTTTATTCACTCAGTGATATCAAGGTTAATGAAGATTAATTGACGGGGTTACTTTTTTCTACTATACTAAAATTATCTCGAAATCAAGATATATTAATATATAAGGTAAAGGAGGATAATTCAATGAAACACATTTTTAAAAAAGGTTCTGAAAAAGTTCTCCTTTTGTTGCATGGTACAGGAGGGACTGAACAAGATTTACTTCCAATAGCAGAAATGTTAGACGAAGATGCTTCTGTATTAAGTGTAAGAGGAAACGTTTTAGAAAATGGTATGCCACGATTCTTCCGCCGATTACAAGAAGGAGTATTCGACGAAGAAGATTTGATTTTTCGGACGAGAGAACTGAATGATTTTTTAACAGAGGCTGCAGAGAAATACCAATTTGATCGTAACAATGTTATCGCAGTTGGCTATTCAAATGGCGCCAATATAGCAGGAAGTTTATTATTTCATTATTCCAATTCCTTGAAAGCTGCGATACTTTATCATCCAATGGTTCCACGAAGAGGAATAGAACTTCCAAATATGAATGGTGTAAAGGTATTTATTGGTGCTGGAAAGAATGATCCAATTTGCCCGGCTCAGGAAACAGAGGATCTGAGTGAGTTGCTAAATACATCAGAAGCGGATGTTACCGTACACTGGGAATACCAAGGTCATCAATTGACTGCAAGTGAAGTACAGGCTTCGCGAAAGTGGTATGAGAAAATTTAACTATAATACTAGCAACTTGTAAAAAAATTGCAAAAGTCTTTTATCCCCTAGGAATGAATTAACCTAAACATTTATAGGGGATATTTTATGCTTTTTGATCTGGCTTTTCTGTTATTTTATAGTCCAACTTGAGCAAAGCATTTTCTTTCCAACCAACACTGTATTACACTATATAAAAGAAATCATTTAAACGGAGGACACAATGAAGCTTATTGATCAAAAACTTGTTCAAGATCAATTAAACCTATTCGTGAACAGTAATGTGTTTGTTCATCTAGAGACAACTAACGGTGCTTATGCTGGTCATCATGGAACAGGACAAACTGTCGGAGCATTTATTCGAAACGTTCCATTATCGTTTGAGCGTGCTAAAATAGCTGGTGCCGGTCCTTTTCGTATTGGGCTTAAATTAGAGCATGGCTGGATATACGCAGAGGGTTTAACTCATTTTGAAGTTGATGAAAAAAATCGTCTGCTTTTAGCTGGGTTAAATCCTCAGGGTAAATTAGCAGTTGCCTTACAGATCAGTGAAAATCCATTTTAGGTAGGAGTGAGAGGTAATGGAGCCAGAAAGACATGTACTTGTTGTGTTTCCACATCCTGATGATGAAGCTTTCAGTTCTTCAGGAACCATAAAGCAGTTTACTCAGAGTGGGGTACCAGTTACCTACTTATGTGGAACTTTAGGACAAATGGGAAGAAATTTAGGAAACCCACTTTTTGCAAACCGTGAAACTTTGCCAGCCGTACGCAAGCAAGAATTAATAAATGCATGTGAAGTCATGGGAATAAAAGATTTGCGTATGCTGGGTCTTCATGATAAAACGATAGAATTTGAAGATGAAGAATACATAGCTGATATAGTGGAGAAAGTTATTCATGAGTTAAAGCCAAGCTTAGTGATTACTTTTTATCCGGGACATGGCGTGCACCCAGATCACGATGCGATGAGCAATGGAGTGAAAATCGCAGTTTCAAGACTCCCTGAACAGGAAAGACCTACTATATACGGCAAAGCAATACTAAAAAACAGTGTTGAATTAATTGGTCATCCGAATGTCATTATTGATATTCGTTCTGTAGCAGAAGAAAAACTAAAGGCAATAAAAGCACACAAGTCGCAAACGAGCGGTTGGGTGGAGTTAATGGAAAAACAGTTACAAGAAAATGCCCCAGAAATTGAAGAATGGCTTTACAGGGAGACATTCTGGACATACGAAGTTTAAGAAGTGTAGTAACAAACCTAAAGGCATAAATGTCTTTAGGTTTATTTTATTTATATATCCCCATTATTCACCTTGAAAACTAAATTAAACCAGTATATTGTTAATCATATAATGAATTTAGGAGACTATTAGTCATGAAACTAAAAAGAAAAATATTATGGCTAGAATTATGGAAGATTGAAGAACAGGAAGCGTGGTTTTCCTATTTAGCAACAAAAGGATATGTTTTAAAACAAGTAACAAAGTTATACGCCATCTTTGCAAAAGAACAGCCGCAGAATATTACATACAAGATTGCAGTCGATACTACCACACAGAAGCCATCTGATTTAACAATAAGTGAATATAAACAATTAAGTTGGGAATATGTCGCGTCTAGGGGCAATCTGCATATCTATAAGAATGGTTCATCCAATGACAGTTTCCCCGCTATCAATCAAATAAGTTCCTTGAAAAAACTGCGTAAAAAACTAAAAGTTAGAACAGTTGCCATTCTCTGTTTATCTATTCTAATAATTATTCTACAAACTTATATGATGGTAATAGAACCGATAAAAAATTATACCGAAGATGCATTCTTATCACCCCTATTTATTATTTCTATTTTTATTTTAGTGAATATACAAATGTGGAGTGGCGTTAAACATTTAGGTAAATTAATAGTAGAAGCAGACACCAATAATTTATTAGTGAATAAAGCAGTTTAGAAAGGAAGTTATTATATGAATAAAGCAATAGGGATTATAATCTGTATTAGTTTTACATTCCTCATCTTTCATACTAGTTCTTTGGTAAAAACAGTTTTCACCCATCAGTATCCACCGATTCCAGCAGGTAAACTTCCCATAATAACAATAGTAGACATAATGGATGATTCATTAAGAAATATAACGGTCGAGGATAACGGTAGTTATTTTAAGGAATCTTCCAGTTTAATAGTTCCGATCCAATATGAGTTGAGACAAGAGTTTTTTCTAGACGCTGATAGGGAAAGCTCCATGTTATTTTCTAAGAAATATCAATTAATTAGTGAATTTTTGACAAAGTCTTTTACTCAACAATTATTAAAATACCATGAGGGAAATGGGCAATACCAAAAAATTAACGACGACTTCTTTCATGATTTATATGTATCTGAAAGTCAATTGTATGATACATACTCAGTTATAGCCCGAAAAGATAAACAAGTGTATGTGGTTATTTTCAATGGAGAAGTGACGATTGACGCTCTCATAGAAGCTGTTAAACAAAACACTGAATAGAAATACAGTATTTCAGAGTCGCTTTATTTAGCGGCTTATTTTTCATGAGTTAATTTCAGAATTTTCTGTTGACAATATATCTGGTCAAGAGTAATTTTAATATGTCTTAGAAAATCTGTGACGAAAAATATACAAGCAATAAAAAAGTCGTTATAAAGGAAAGGTGAGTACATTTGACTTTACATGAGGTAGAATCAATTTCTGCAGAAAGTATGAGACTTCTTCAGTTGAAAAGATTGCAGCAAACAGTAAAACATATATACAAAAACGTCCCTTTCTATCAACAAAAACTTTTCGAACAAAATCTTACTCCATCAGATATACACTCCATTGAAGACATTCAAAAACTACCGTTTACTACAAAAAATGATTTAAGAGAACATTATCCATTCGGACTTTTTGCCATTCCTCCAAAACAAATTGCAAGACTTCATGCATCTTCAGGGACTAGCGGAAAACCAACAGTAGTAGCATATTCCCAAAAAGACATTGACATGTGGGCAGATATAGTTGCTAGAGCCATTTACATGGCTGGAGGAAGAAGTGGTGATATTTTACACAATTCTTATGGCTATGGACTGTTTACAGGGGGATTAGGGCTTCATTACGGAAGTGAAAGACTCGGGATGATCACTGTACCAGTTTCAGGTGGGAATACAGAAAGACAGATTCAATTAATACTTGATTTTAAGCCTTCGATAATTTGTGGAACTCCTTCCTACATACTAAATATCGCAGAGAAAATGGAGGAAATGGATATAAACCCTAAATCTACATCCTTACAATATGGGATATTTGGTGCAGAACCATGGTCTGAAGAAATGCGAAATACTTTAGAAACAACTTTTAACATAAAAGCTTGTGATATATATGGACTAAGTGAGGTTATTGGACCAGGTGTGGCGATGGAATGTCACGAAGCACAAAACGGCCTACATGTGGCAGAAGATCATTTTTATGTGGAAGTGATTGACCCTAAAACGGGAAAAGTATTGTCAGAAGGACAAAAAGGAGAACTGGTTTTCACTTCTCTTACAAAAGAGGCGATGCCTATCATTAGGTACCGTACAGGAGATATAGCCTCCATTCAAAAAGAATTGTGCAAATGCGGTAGAACGACTACGAAAATGTCAAGAGTAATGGGAAGAGTAGACGATATGATGATTATCAGGGGGGTAAATGTATTTCCTTCTCAAATTGAGCATGCACTTCTTCAAATTGATGGGGTAACTCCTCATTATCAAATATTGCTTACGAAAGATAATAATTTCGACATGTTAGAGGTTCAAGTAGAAACGAATTATCCAGTAGAAGAATGGAAGAAACTAGAAAAAAACATTACTCAATCCCTTCGTTCAGCTTGCTATGTCAAAGTCCGAGTAACGGTTTTACCGGAGAAATCCATCCCACGTTCTCATGGTAAAGCTACTAGGGTAATAGATAAACGAAGAATTAACGTGTAAATATTTCAGAAATTTCTGAGTTGATAATCATATAACATTAATATATAATAACGTTAAATAAACGTCATAAATAGGAGGCGGCAATTTTGACTAATCAGGTATCGTTTGACCGCTTAACAGAAGAAGAAAAGTATGTGCATTTTATGCAGCGTATCGAATCTGGGGAAAAGATTGAAGCTGATGATTGGATGCCAGAAGAATATAGGAAGACGCTAATAAAATTGATATCCATGCATGCTATAAGTGAAATAATGGGAGCGCTTCCAGAAAAAGAATGGGTTCCTAAAGCACCAACATTAAAACGCAAGCTTGGTATTATGGCAAAAGTACAGGATGAAATGGGCCATGGTCAGCTTTTACTTCGTGTAGCTGAAGATTTAATGACACCTTATGGAAAATCCAGAGAAGAAATTATGCAGGATTTGTTTTCAGGAGACTTGAAGTTTCATAATGTTTTTCATATGGAGGCACCGACTTGGGGGGATGCGGGGCTGATAGGCTGGCTGGTAGACGGAGCAGCAATCATTTCACAAACCAATATGTTAGATGCTTCCTATGGACCTTATGCAAGAGCATTAAAACGAATATGTGCAGAGGAAGTTTTCCATGCACAGCATGGAGAAGCAATTATAATGGCACTTGCGGAAGGAACGAAAGAACAGCAAGAGATGATCCAAGATTCTATTAACCGTTGGTGGGAAGCATTATTAATGTTCTTTGGACCAGCAGATGCATCAACTACCGGCACCTCTAAACAGGATATTACCATGAAATATAAAATAAGGACGAAAAACAATGAGGAATTACGGCAAGACTTTTTTACAAAGTACATTCCACGTGTCCTGTCTCTTGGGTTGACTGTTCCAGATGAAACGATGCATTTTGATGAAGGGCAACAAAAATGGATCTATAAGCAACCAAACTGGAGCAATTTTAAAGAAATAATAAAGAATAACGGACCAAAATCTAAAGATCGATTGCGTCTGAGAATAATCGCACACGAAAATAATGCATGGGTTCGCGAAGCACTAAGCTCCGAAACAAACGCAGGATAGAAGGGGGAGCTTACATGAGTACTAAAGGATTTTATAAGGAGTTTGAAGTGTTCAGTAAACGAACACACACTTCACCGCTGCAATATCAGTTCAGTCTGCTCGCTCCCAATAAAGAAATTGCACTGATAATGGCGCAGGAAAATTTTATGCGTCGTGAACCAGTTGTGGATATTTGGGTAGTTGAGCGATCTCATATTAGGAGAATGACACAGGAAGAAAAGGAATCCTTGCACAGAATTGATAATAAAGACTACCGCACTACAAAAGGCTATGGATATTTAAAGAAAAAATGGCGTCAATATGAACAAGGAATGCTTGATGAACAGGAAATCATGTCGTGGGGAGGGAAGAAACAGGAATGAACATCACATCGGTGGAGGAAGCAAAAAGAGATTCCGCGTATTACGAAGCATTGACACAGCTTTTATATCAACTTGCAGACGATGATTTCATCATTGCCTACAGAGGTTCTGAATGGTTGGGATTAGCTCCACATATAGAAGAAGATGTTGCTTTTTCATCCATCAATCAGGACACCATGGGTCATGCTGCCATGTATTATCAGCTATTAGAAGAACTTGGGGAAGGAAAGTTGGACTATCTTGCCCATGGAAGAAAAGTAGAAGAACGGGTAAATGCTATACTGCTTGAAAAAGTAAATGGTACTGGAACCTATTTAACAGAGCCGAAATACGATTGGGCTTTTACCGTCGTCCGGCATTACTTTTACACACAGTATAAGAAGATAAAAACAGAATCACTTAAAAATTCATCTTATGAGCCTTTAAAACATGTGGCATATAAAGTGAACATGGAGCTTTACTATCATTTACTGCATTGGCGAACTTGGTTTCATCAATTATGCACAGCAAATGGAGATGCGAAGACTAGGATGAAGGCAGCTATTAGTATTGTATTGGAAGACTTTGGCGGGGTTGTCCATTTAGGTCCTGCTCAAAAGGAAATGACATCGTTCCAATTAATTGATTCTGAGAAGATACTTCGTGAACGTTTCCTTTTAGAGATGAAGCAGATGTTTGAAAAAGCTGATCTGAATTTTACCATGAATATGGAAATGAAGCGAGGTAACGGAAGATTAGGTGAGCATACAAGTGATCTGGATGATGCCTTAAAGACATTAAGTGAGGTCTATAACAGCAACCCTGCAGCGATATGGTAGAACAAAAGGATGATGTGTGATGCAGAAAGTAGAAATCTTAATATGGGATTCTTTACACAAAGTGAAAGATCCTGAAATAGACACAGTCAGCATTGTTGATTTAGGGATGGTAGAAGATGTACAAATCATGGATGATACATTGATAGTAAAGATGCTTCCCACCTTTATGGGGTGCCCTGCCTTGGATATTATTAAAAAAAATGTAGAGACGGAAATTAATCTCTTAAAAATCTTTAACAATATAGCAGTTCAATTCATCTATCATCCACCTTGGACATCTGATAGAGTTACCGAGCAAGGAAGAGAGAACTTAAAGAAATTTGGTATTGCTCCTCCTCCTCAACTTGATGAAGGTGGGGAATGGCATGTGGACTGCCCTTATTGCGATTCCACTTATACGACATTGGAAAATTTATTCGGTCCGACAGCATGCCGAAGCATTCTGTACTGTAAAGGATGCAAAAACCCTTTTGAAGCAATGAAACCTGTCTCAACGTTAATGTAATAGATTTTGAGAATGTTAGAGGTGGTTTTCGCAAACTTTGATCCGCTATTGCTGCTATTAGTTTAAAGTAAGATTCTAGTTTTTAAGTAACATGCAAGTAAAAGTGTCCAGAACCCTTCATTCTAAGAGATAAGAGATATTCTTCAAAAAATGCATACATAAAAAAGGAGAGAGTGAAAAAATGGTAAAATTAATCGCGCTTTACAAACACCCTGAAAACAAAGAAGCTTTTGATCAGCATTATTTTGATATCCATGCACCAATTACTGCTAAGATTCCTGGCCTACGTAAAATGGATGTGACAAAAGTGGTTGGAAGCCCAATGGGTGGAGAAGGCAAGTATTATTTAATGTGCGAAATGTATTATGACAATCATGATGCTTTAAAGCAGGCAATGAAAACAGACGAAGCAAAAGCTTCTGGAAAGGATCTTATGAGCTTTGCTGGTAATTTAGTAACATTAATGATCGGTGAAGAAGTGAATGAGTAAGGAGTATACATTTATTGAAGTATCCAATCAAGCTTCCATTGGAATCATTAAGCTTAACCGCCCGAACGTGTTAAATGCAATAAATCGTCCTATGGTTACAGAAATCGTAAAGGCGACAGAAGCATTCGACCGTGATGATTCCGTGAAAGTGATAATACTTGCAGGGAATGGACGTGCATTTGCAGCAGGTGCTGATATTGATGAGATGGCAGAAGCCGGAGCCATTGAAATGGAACTTTTAAATCAATTCACAGAATGGGACCGCCTAGCATGGGTGAAGAAACCAATCATTGGTGCTGTTCAAGGATTTGCGCTTGGTGGAGGATTTGAACTTGCTCTTTGTTGTGACGTGCTTTTCGCTGCCCATGATACAGAGTTTGGATTTCCGGAAGTTGGTCTTGGAGTAATGCCTGGTGCTGGGGGAACGCAACGTCTGACAAAGCTAATGGGAAAATCTAAGGCAATGGAATGGTTGTTGACTGGAGATAGGATGAGTGCCCAGGAAGCATTACATCACGGAGTCATTAACCGAATTATAGCAAAAGAGCTATTGTTAGAGGAAACATTAAAATTCGCCCACAAAATCGCGCAACAACCATCCCTTTCGCTGCGATTAATAAAAGAATCTGTTTATAAAGCAGTGGACTATTCCATTTATGAAGGAATGCAATATGAAAGGAAGAACTTTTATCTTCTTTTTGCTTCTCACGATCAAAAAGAAGGAATGCGTGCCTTCCGGGAAAAACGCAAACCTAATTTTAAAGGTGAATAGGGAGGTGGACAAATGTTCGAAACAATCAAGTATGAAACAAAGAACCACGTAGCATGGATTATTTTAAACCGACCAGAAAAATTGAATGCGTTTACAGAAAAAATGAACATGGAGATAACCAATTCTCTGAAGCATGCAAGCATGGATAATGACGTAAGAGCAATTGTGATTACTGGAGAAGGAAGAGCGTTTTCAGCAGGGCAGGACCTAGCCGAAGTGGATGAAAACATGGATCATGGTGAGGTTCTACGATCAAGATATAGACCAATGATGAAACAGCTTGCAAAGTGTGAGAAACCAGTAATTGCAGCAGTTAACGGTGTAGCCGCGGGAGCAGGTTTTAGCCTTGCTTTGGCTAGTGACTTCCGGTTGTTTTCTGAAAAAGCTAGCTTTGTTCAGGCATTCATTCATGTTGGGTTGGTTCCTGACTCAGGAAATCTATATTTTCTTCCAAAACTAATAGGAAATGCAAAAGCATTGGAGTTAGCAGTCTTTGGAGAAAAACTAAAGGCAGATAAAGTGAAAGAACTTGGTCTTGCAACCAAGATAATTTCTGAAGAAAATTGGCAGTCTGAAGTTACAAAGTTCGCTGAACAGCTAGCTTCTATGCCGACTAAAGCTATTGGGTTGATTAAGAGGTCCATTCAAGCAAGCTGGAATATGAGCTATGAAGAGTTTCTTGAACAGGAAGCTTACAATCAACGGATTGCAGGGTTATCGGAAGATCATAAAGAAGGTGTCACTGCATTTAGCGAGAAAAGAATGCCTGAATTCCAAGGGAAATAGAATTTTTTAGGAGATGAGAACATGACTACCGTTAAAGAAGAAAAATTAGAGAAACTTGACATGAAACGTGATACTTACCAACTGATTATCAACGGAAGGCGTGTAGAGAGTACCTCAGGTGAAACGTTCACTTCATACAACCCTGCAACTGGTGAAGCCATAGCCACAATCGCTAAAGCAAGCAGAGAAGATGCTGAGAAAGCAATCGAAGCGGCTCGAAATGCATTTGATAAAGGGAAATGGAAGCTTTTTCCGCTCAACAAACGTGCCAGAACATTAAATAAAATTGCTTCAATAATGCGTTCGCGATTTAATGAGCTTGTAGAGCTAGAAATATTAGATACTGGAAAGTCATTGTCTGCTGCGCAAGGGCAGGTAATGCAGGCTATAGAAGACTTTGAGTTTTACGCGGGAGCCATCGTAGGTCATAGAGGGTCCGTAAATAACGTCCCAGGTCAATTCCATAACTATACAGAAAAAGAACCTGTTGGTGTCTGTGCACAAATAATACCTTGGAACTATCCATTAATGATGGCAGCTTGGAAAATAGCACCTGCCATAGCAGTGGGATGTTCAGTTGTTGTAAAACCAGCTACACTTACACCTTTAACAGCTATTTGTTTAGGAGAAATTTGTATAGAAGCAGGTGTGCCAGAAGGTGTTGTTAACATTATCCCTGGTGCTGGGTCTGAGGTGGGGAACCATCTTGTAGAGCATCCAAAGGTAGATAAAGTAGCATTTACAGGTTCAACTCCAATTGGTAAGGATATTATGGAAAAAGCATCACAAAGCTTAAAGCGAGTTACTTTGGAGCTTGGTGGTAAATCTCCGAATCTAGTTTTCGAAGATGCTGATATAGAGGCCGCTGTAGATGGTTCTCTTTTCGGTATTTTCTATAATACAGGTCAATCCTGCGAAGCTAGGTCTCGTTTGTATGTGCACGAGAGTATCTATGATGTGTTCATGGAGAAGTTTGTAGAAAAAGCGAAAAAACTACAACTCGGTGATCCTTTTTCAAAAGAGACACATATAGGAGCTATTATAAATAAAGGACAATTAGAAGTCATTGATGGTTACGTCCAGTCTGCAAAAGAAGACGGAGCAAATATTCTATTGGGAGGAAAAATTGCAAAGGTAGAAGGTTTTGAAGACGGCTTCTGGTATGAACCGACAATCATTTCAGGTGTGACTCATGATATGAAGGCAGTAAAAGAGGAGATTTTCGGACCAGTTGTTGTAGTGATGCCGTTTAGTGATGAGAAGGAAGCAATAAGGCTGGCAAATGATAGTGAGTACGGCTTAGGTTCTGCAATCTGGACAACAAGTCATGCACGTGCAACAAGGGTTGCAAAGCAGATTCAAGCAGGGATAGTTATGGTAAATTGTCCATTTTCTGCATTCCCGGGAACACCATTTGGAGGATATAAGCAGTCTGGATTCGGTAGGGAGCTATGTATTGAAACATTAGATTTATACACTGAAACGAAAAGCGTCATATCCTACTTTGGAAATCGTTCACTAAATCCGTTTGGTGTATAAAGTCATAAGTGTATCTTGAGCAAAGGGGATGCCTCTTTGCTCTTTTACAACGTGTTAAAGGAGGAAACATCCTAATGGAGAGAATTGTAGTTGTTGGCTCTGGAGTAATGGGGCGGGGAATTGCGTATGTTAGCGCACTCGGCGGCTACCATACATTTCTTGTTGATGTAGAAGAAATGCAACTCGGAAGTGCAAGGGAAGAGCTAGAAAAAATACATCTAAAAGGAATGGAAAGGGGAAAGATCACAGAAGAACAGAATAAGTTCTTCAAGCAAAATTTGACCTACTCCACAAGTCTTGAAGATGCTGCATCAAGTGCAAATCTTATTATCGAAGCGGTACCGGAAAACTTGGCGGTTAAGAAGTCTGTTTTTGAAAGAGTAAATAAGGCCGCGCCAGCAAGCTGCTATTTCGCTTCAAATACATCCACAATGAGTCCAACCGAAATCGCAAGCTTCACCGATTGTCCCGATAAGGTAATTGCAATGCATTTCTTTAATCCAGTACATAAAATGAAGCTCGTGGAAATTGTAAGAGGTTTGGAAACAAGTGATGAAACCTCTGAATACATTCGCCTTGTTGCAGAAAAAATGGGAAAGGAGACCGTTATCGTAAATGAATTTCCAGGATTTGTCACTAGTCGAATTAGTGCACTAGTCGGTAACGAAGCTTTTTACATGCTACAAGAAGGAGTTGGAACTCCCGAAGAAATTGATAAGGCAATCAAACTCGGACTGAATTATCCGATGGGACCTTTTGAGCTTGGTGATCTAGTCGGATTAGATACCCGCCTAAACAATTTAAAATATCTTCATGAAAAACTCGGTGAGAAATATCGACCTGCCCCTTTACTTGAAAAATATGTAAAGGCAGGTAGATTAGGCCGTAAAACGGGAAAAGGTGTTTACGATTACGAAACTAACAACTAGAAAGGTGAGGTTAATGAAGGAAGTAGTGATAGTGGATGCATGTCGTACACCAATTGGAAGATACAAAGGTAGCTTGAAAACAGTGCGACCAGATGATCTAGGTGCAATAGTTATCAAAGCATTAATAAGCAGGAATCCTGATGTACCTGTCCAACGAATTGAAGAAGTTGTGTTTGGGAATGCAAATCAAGCAGGGGAAGATAATCGGAATGTAGCAAGAATGAGTGCATTACTTGCAGGTCTTCCAGTAGATGTGGCAGGAACAACGATTAATCGCCTATGTGGATCTGGTCTAGATGCAGTCAATTATGCAGCAAGAGCTATTATGGCAGGGGAAGGGGATATTTTCATTGCAGGTGGTACGGAAAGCATGACAAGAGCCCCATTTGTCATGGCGAAGCCGGAAGTGGATTATCCGCGCGGAAACATAGAATTGATGGATACAACAATTGGCTGGAGGTTTACAAACAAGAATCTTGAAGGTATGTATGGGGCTGATACGATGCCTAAAACAGCGGAGAATGTAGCTGAAGCTTTTTCCATCTCCAGAGACGAACAGGATAGATTTGCATTTGAGAGCCAACAAAAAGCAAAACTAGCTATGGAAAATCATCGTTTTAAGGAAGAATTAGTTCCAGTGTCTATTTTCGACCGTAAAGGCAATGAAACGATTATTGAAGAGGATGAACACCCACGTCCAGACACAACTATGGAAAAGCTTTCAAGATTACGACCGATTTTTGATGGTGGAACGGTAACAGCTGGCAATGCTTCAGGTGTAAATGATGGAGCGTCGGCATTATTACTAATGAGCGCAGAAATCGCAAAAGAGCTAGGTGTCACTCCTCTTGCTAAATATGTTACTTCTGCTGTGTCTGGAATAATGCCTAATATCATGGGGATTGGTCCCATTTCTGCAACCAAAAAAGCAGTCAAACGAGCTGGTATTTCTATTGCAGATATCGAGTTAATCGAGATAAATGAAGCATTTGCATCACAGTCACTAGAGTGTATTCGTCAGCTGGAGCTGGACACTAAAAAAGTGAATGTAAATGGTGGTGCGATAGCATTTGGACATCCTCTTGGTGCAAGTGGCGCAAGAATCCTTACTACACTTGTGCACGAAATGAAAAAGAGAAAAGTAAAATATGGGCTTGCAACTATGTGTGTGGGAGTTGGGCAGGGGATTGCAACCATCGTAGAAGGAATGGAAGAATCATAGGGGGTATCTCTATGATTCTTTGTGGTGCAAATTTTTAACAGTAACTTCACCTTTTCTATAACGCGTTACTCTGATAAAATGAAACTAGTGTAATATAAAGCTCGATAGTTTGAAGGAAGAGGATGTACATAATGAATACAAGATCTATGATATTTACCCTATATGGAGATTATGTCAGGCACTATGGAAATAAAATATGGATTGGAAGCTTAATCAAGTTACTAAATGAATTTGGTCACAATGATCAAGCAGTGAGAGCTGCAATTTCACGGATGAATAAACAAGGATGGGTCCAGGCCGAAAAAAAAGGTAATAAAAGCTATTATTATTTAACAGAGCGTGGAGTAAAGCGTATTGATGAAGCTGCAAAACGTATTTTTAAGTTGAAAACGGAGAGTTGGGATGGAAAATGGCGGATGTTAATGTATTCCATACCAGAAGAGATTAGAACTGTGAGAGACGAACTTCGAAAAGAATTAGTTTGGAGTGGCTTCGGAACGCTCTCTAATAGTTGTTGGATTTCACCCAATGCATTAGAAAAGCAAGTACAAGATCTGATCTCTAAGTATGAGATTAGTGATTATGTCGATTTCTTTATTTCTGACTACCATGGGCCACATGAGAACGAACGCCTTGTATTAAAAAGCTGGGACCTTGATGACATTAACGGAAGGTATCAAGTTTTCATTCAAGAATATAGCCAAAAATACATTATCGATAAGAATAAAATTGGAAAAGGTCAAATGTCAGATGCAGAGTGTTTTGTAGAGAGAACAAAACTTGTACACGAATACCGCAAATTCCTATTTGTCGACCCTGGTTTACCAGAAGAACTTCTGCCTAATAGGTGGCTAGGTAGTCACGCCGCTTCATTATTTAGTGAGTATTATAAAGAGCTTGCGGAGCCGGCTTCCCGCTTTTTTGAGGAAGTTTTTGAAGATGGAAATGAGCTCACATTAAAAGATAAACGCTATGATGTGTTAGATCATCCTTATATGATGGAGTAGTACAATTAAAAAAAAGAACATTTCAGTAAAGAGGGGGAGTGTTCTTTTTCAACAGTTAACATAATATTGTTATAGTTTACAACTTGTGAATATATTAGTTTATTTTGTGTTTTTCCTAAGTCAAAAAACAAAACCGTGCAAAATGCCCGGTTTTGTTTTTGGTGCTTCGTTACTTTTCGAACTCTTTTTGATAATCTTTTCCTTTTTGAACATATGTATCGATGGAAAGTTGGATTAACTCTAAATCTTTATCCGTCAGTTCTCTAATAACTTTTCCTGGAGAACCTACCACAAGAGAGCGAGGTGGTATTTTCTTTCCAGAAGGTATTAATGTATTAGCTCCAATGATAGATTCTTCCCCAATATCAGCTCCGTCCAGTATCGTCGATCCCATACCTATAATACAGCGTTTTCTGACTGTACACCCATGAAGAATGGCAGTATGTCCAACAGTTACCTCATCTTCAATGACAAGTGGAAACCCTTCATATAAATGCGCAGTAACGTTATCTTGAATACTACACCTTTTTCCAACTGTGATAGGGCCTTCGTCTCCACGTAGCACGGCATTAAACCATACAGTTGATTCTTCTTCGATTGTTACATTTCCGATAATTCTAGCACCAGGTGCAACGAATACTGAGTGATCTACCTTGGGTGATATTCCGCCATATGGATATATCATTATCCTCACTCCTATGTAATTATTGTCTAAATATTAAAATTAGTATAACATTATTTTTACGAGGGGTGAAATATTAGATGAATAACTTAAAAGAGATATTAAATATAGAATCGCCGATTATACAAGGAGGAATGGGGAATATCAGTAATGCAACTCTTGCCGCAACAGTTTCAAACGCAGGTGGGCTTGGAACCATAGGGGCAGGAACTATGACACCAGAAGTTGTGGAAAAAATAATTATTGACACTAAAAACAATACAAAAAAGCCATTTGCTATTAATGTGGCTATCTCAGTATCTTCATATACAAAAGAAATCCTAAAATTGATTATTAAACACAAGGTGGCTGTTGCGTCACTGTCGGCTGGGAATCCAACCTCCATCATCCCCAAACTAAAAGAGCATGGAGTAAAGGTAATCTGTGTAGTCGCGTCCCCTAAACAAGCGGTGAAGGCAGAAAGGGCAGGTGCTGATATAATCGTAGCAGAAGGCTATGAAGCGGCTGGTATAAACTCTAACCTAGAAACTACTACCATGACACTGATTCCCCAAGTGGTCAATTCTGTATCCATTCCAGTAGTTGCTGCAGGTGGGATTGGGAGTGGCAAAGGTTTGGCTGCCGCTCTTTCTCTTGGAGCATCAGGAGTGCAAATGGGAACTAGATTGATAGCTACACGAGAAGCTCCTTTTCATGATAACTATAAACAAATGATCATAGAAGCAGATGATAATGGCACCGTCATTGTCGGCAGATCAGTTGGAAGGGTTAGGAGAGTTATGCAAACTCCATATGCTTCCTATCTGTTACAAAAAGAAAAAGATGGAATTGATCTGGATAGCTTTAATAACCTAACAACAGAAGAACAACATATTATTGGTGCAATTAATGGAGAGTTAGAAAAGGGATTTATTAATGGAGGACAGATCTCTGGACTGATTTCAGATATTCCTACTGTGGAAGAATTATTTCAATCAATGTTGCAGGAAGCAAAAGAACAATTACAAAAAGCCACTACGTTATTGGACTAGAAATTAGAAAGGTAAATCTTTTAAGAGATTCAGAGCAATGGTGAATCCAGATAAATACGGACTTTTTTAAACAGTATGAAGAGACCTCATTTAAGAGGTTTTCTTTTTTATGAAAGGAAACAAAAATAAAAAGGTTTTCTATGAGTAAAAGAAAATTTATAGTAAAATAGTATATGTATTTTAAATTTTTAGAATATATTGACACTAATTTACTATAAGTGATAATATAACGGTGAAAATACGAAACTGAAAATATTCATCATAGTTTATAGGTTTTACAAGTGGTTATATTTTATAATCGCTTTTAAAAAATACATTGAACTTGCAAAGAGATACATTTTGATAAGTTCAGTACAATACTAAAGGGGGATTTGTATGAAAAGGTTCAAATTAAGAACTATGCTGGCTTCTGTAGCATGTGTTGCATTACTTGCAGGCTGTAATTCTGAAACGACTGGTGGAAATGATGATGATCAGATTGTCGTTGGAGTCACCCAAATTGTAGAACATCCTTCACTGGATGCCGCTTTTGAGGGATTTAAGAAAGCACTTGAAGAAAACGGTTACAAAGAAGGAGAGAATGTAAAATACGATGTGCAAATTGCACAGGGGGATCCTAATAACAATAAGCCAATCGCTGATAATTTTGTTGCCAATGAAGTCGATTTGATTTTTGCAAACTCCACACCTAGTGCTCAAAGTGCATTGCAGGCTACAAAAGACATTCCGATAGTTTTCACTTCTGTCACAGACCCAGTTGGCGCTGAGTTAGTCAAGTCATTCGATGAGCCAGGTGAAAACATAACTGGTACTTCTGATACACATCCAGATGCTATTACAAGTACCATTAACTTTATTGTGGATCAGATTGGAGCAAAAAATATAGGTGTTTTATACAATGCAGGTGAACAGAATTCAATCGTACAAGTACAAAAGGTAAAAGAGATTGCTGAATCAAAAGGTGCATCTATTGTGGAAGCATCCGTTTCCACTTCAGCTGAAGTACAGCAGGCAGCAGAATCACTCATAGGAAGAGTGGATGCTATTTATATCCCTACAGATAACACAGTGGTATCTGCGTTTCAAACAGTTGTTGGAGTAGCAAATAATGAAAAGATTCCTTTATTTGCTGGAGAGCTCGATTCTATGGAGCTTGGTGCAGTAGCTGCTTCAGGATTCAGCTATTTTGATCTCGGCTATGAAACGGGATTGATGGCAGTCCAAATTTTAAAAGGTGAAAAGAAAGCATCTGAAATTCCAGTAGCATACCCGCAAAATCTAAAGCTGGTTATTAATACCGAAGCGGCAGAGGCGCAAGGGGTGGATGTTCAGGAAGCATGGGCAGATATTGCAGAATTTCATGATGAAAAATAAGTAAATGAGGAGATGATTCGGACGTGATTACAGCTCTTTTTGGTTCAGTCGAATTGGGAATCATCTACGCAATCATGGCCCTGGGGGTATATCTTTCCTTTAGGGTCCTTGATTTTCCTGATCTCACGGTAGATGGTAGTTTTGTTACTGGTGCTGCTGTAGCAGCAACGATGATTGTCAGTGGATATAATCCAGTTGTAGCAACTTTAATTGCAATGGTAGCAGGATTTTTTGCTGGATGTATAACTGGTGTCTTACATACTTTCGGAAAAATTAATGCCCTTTTATCCGGGATATTAATGATGATTGCTCTTTATTCGATAAACCTACGAATAATGGGACGTTCCAATGTTCCATTGTTAAGCAGTAATACTTTCTTTACAGATGTAAGGGAATGGTGGAATGGTTTAGGCATAGATCCATTTCTAAATAAAATATTCTCTTCGATTGGATTAGGAGCCTTTATCCCTCGATCTTGGGGAATTATCATTGTCATGTTGCTCGTGACATTTGCTATAAAGTACTTTACAGACTGGTTCTTGAAAACAGAAATTGGACTGGCAGTACGAGCAACTGGTGATAACAAGCGAATGATTCGAAGTTTATCGGCGAATACAAATGGATTAGTAATTCTTGGCCTAGGCGTTTCTAACGCAATGGTTGCTTTCTCTGGTGCATTGATTGCCCAGCACGGGGGCTATGCGGATGTAGGGATGGGAATTGGGATGATTATTATTGGACTTGCTTCTGTCATTATCGGAGAAGCAATCTTTGGAACAAAAACAATTGCCAGAACTACCTTAGCCGTAATTGGAGGAGCAATTATTTACAGAATCGTTGTTACATTGGCACTTCGTGTTGAGTTTTTAGAAACAGGGGATTTAAAAGCGATTACAGCTACCATCGTAATTCTTGCCCTCATTACTCCAAAACTCATAGATGGATACCGTGAAAGAAAACGAAAAAGACAAAAGATACTGAAGCTCCAATCTCTTGCCGCAACCGGTGGAAAGGGGGACCAACGTGCTACAGTTAACTCAGATTAATAAGGTGTTCAATGAAGGGACGTTAGATGAAAAAAATGCTTTAGATTCTATCCATTTAACACTTGATAAGGGAGATTTTGTAACGATCATTGGCAGTAATGGTGCCGGGAAATCAACGATGATGAATATGATTTCCGGCGTGTTAACCCCTGATACTGGAAAAGTAGAAATTGATGGTCGAAATGTCACCTATATGGCAGAACATAGAAGAGCCAAATACATTGGCAGGGTATTTCAGGATCCTATGGCAGGTACTGCACCGACGATGACAATAGAAGAAAATCTCGCAATGGCGTTTGCTCGTAATAAAAAAAGAACGTTAAAGCTAGGTGTAACAAAGAAAAGAAAATCCTATTTTAAAGAAGTCCTTGAAACACTACATTTAGGACTTGAAAATAGGCTCTCAGCGAAAGTTGGATTACTTTCTGGAGGTGAAAGGCAGGCATTGTCACTGCTAATGGCTACATTCACCGACCCTGATATCCTTCTGTTGGACGAGCATACAGCTGCACTTGACCCTTCAAGAGCTGAATTAATAACTAACATTACAAAAGAAATCGTAGCAGAAAAAAAACTAACCACATTAATGGTGACTCATAATATGCAACAGGCACTTGATCTTGGTAACAGACTGATTATGATGGATAAAGGTCAAATCATATTAGAAGTAGATGAAGAAGAAAAGAAAACTTTAACAATTGAGCGTTTGTTATCAGAATTCCAAAGGATACGCGGTGAAAAGATGACAAGTGACAGAGCGCTATTAAGTTAAAAAGTTAAAGAAGCGGGGCTGGGACAAAAATGTTTTAGCCTAAGACAAAACCGAACTTATTTGAGTGATTGATCAAATATGTTCGGTTTTTTAGTATAAAAATATGCTTTTATTTTTTAGATTACACTAGCGGTT
>NZ_CAKJTJ010000014.1 GCF_917563925.1 Sutcliffiella rhizosphaerae | reverse complement strand
TGCATTGCTAATTGTTCAATCTCCTGCTCAAGTACGTTGAGAAACTCTCGATGTTGAAGAAGCATTTGAATATACATTTTTAGAGTAACTAAATGGCTTTGATACAGTGTTTTCTTAAATGTGACTTTGAAAGAAAGATGTACCGTTTATAAGAAAGATGTATCGTTTTAAAGAAAGTTATACCGTTTATAATAAAGATGTACCGTTTTACCCCTTTGGATATGGTTATCTAAAGGGGTGTTTTTGTAGTGAAAAAGAAAAGAACATCTGAACTGGAAGAATGGATTAAGAAACTGTTGAGTGATAATAGAGTTGTTCCGTTAAAGGGCCATATTCTTGAAGAAAAGCAGTAAAAATGAGGAGGCAATGATGAAATGAAAAATACTGTCATGAGTACTGAGAGGTTGACACTAAGAGAAATGAATAAGGATGATGTAGGAAATTTAATGGAAATATTCTCCGACCCAGTGGCGATGAAGTATTACCCATCGACAAAAGACAAAAGTCAGACGATGGAGTGGATAGAATGGACGTTAAATAATTATAACCAATACGGGGTCGGACTATGGATCGTTGAAGATAAGGTGACAGGAGATTTTCTTGGTCAATGTGGTCTTGTCCCTCAAGAGGTTGATGGTGAAATAGAAATGGAAATTGGTTATCTGTTCGTGAGGAGTGCATGGGGAAACGGGTACGCTACCGAAGCTGCGTTAGCTTGTAAGAATTATGGATTTGAGCAAATGAAATTAAGAAAGATAATTTCTTTACCTGATGTAGACAACGTTCCATCCACAAAAGTTGCTGAACGGATTGGTATGAATATTGAAAAGACCGTTCAAAAATGGGGTAAAGAGGTATATATTTATTCTGTTACTACATAATCACTTGCTTATTAATACCGGAAAACAGGCTACGTGATGTTAAGCAAACGAAGCGCTTTTCAGTAGTAACGAAAGCGCCTTTTCATATATTTCCCAATCTATATCAACTATCCTAAAATAATCAATTCTACTAGATTGTTGAATAAAACCTACTTTTCTAGTCAATACTAATCCTAAGATTAATTGCTTTATAAACTAGGAGAGTGAAGCGGATGTTATTGTCACAAGTTTGGGAGAAATACCAGCTTGATAAAATGATAGAGGGGTACTCACCATTAACATTAAAAACCTATTGTTTTCAATATAATATGTTGTTGCGCTACTTTGGAAATATTGATCTGAATGAGATGACCGCAGATCAGTTAAAAATTTATCTGATTAAGGGAAGCACACATCTAAAACCATCTAGTCTGGGGCATAGAGTTCGATGTATTAGGTCAATATTCAAGTGGGCAAACGATGAAGGTTTAATAAAAAAGAATCCTGCAGCAAAGTTGAAAGAACCAAAGCTTGGGAAGCGAATTCCAAAATTCCTAACCGAACTTGAAATTGAACACCTACGTGAATCCTGTCAAAATGCCATGGAGAATGCGTTGTTTGAATTTTTTTATTCAACAGGTTGCCGTATTGGTGAAGTTGTTAAACTTAATCGTGATGATATTAATTTTGCATCAAATTCGGTCATCGTTCATGGAAAAGGAGATAAAGAACGGGAGGTATACTTCAATACTCGTTGTTCCTTGTGGTTAAAGAGATATCTCGATTAGCGAGATGACCAAGATCCGTGTTTGTTCATAACCGAAAGGAAACCTAAGAGAAGAATGAGTATCGACTTAATAAGATACATCATTAAGCGTATATCGTCTGGAGCCGGGATTAAGAAGAACATTCATCCACATCAATTAAGGCATAGCTACGCAACGCATATGATCAACAATGGGGCTCCCCTGGAAGTAATACAAAGCTTACTTGGCCATGAAAAAAGTGAAACAACAAGAATTTATGCTCAGCTAAGTGGGAAATTGAGAAAAGATCTCTACAGCAAATACTTTTAAGAAATCACGTTCATATCTGAGCGTGATTTTTTATATTGAAGAAAATAGAAGATTGAGTTTATCACTTGTTTTTGAAATAATTGGTATTAAGCAATAGGGAGAATCGTTTAACAAGAATTACGTAATTTACAAGGGGATATATATGGGAAAATTTGAGGTAACGCAAATATATAATCTGTTGAATTTTGATTTAGATAGTTTAGTAAAGCAAAGCAAAGCAGACGGTTTTCGTTTTATAGAAAGATTAGTAAATGATTATAAAAATGGCAGTAATACTTTTAATTATTCTGGAGAAGGTTTATTTGGAGTGTTCAATGAAGAAAGTGTCCTTGTTGCTATTGGCGGATTAAATAAAGACCCATTTTCAAATGAACTATCTATTGGTAGGCTGAGAAGGTTTTATGTTAGTAAGGAATATAGGAGAAACGGTATAGGAAGCCTTTTGGTAAAAAAGATAATTGACGAAGCGAAAAGATATTATAAAGTTTTGGTGCTTCATACAGATACGGAACAGGCTGATAACTTTTATACTTCTTTAGGATTTACAAAGGAAAATCTTTATCCAAATTCAAGTCACTTTATGAAGTTTAAAAGCTAACGTGTTATTAAACAAACGGGCGTGATCGAGGAACAAGGATCAGCGTTCGTTTTTATATTGGCCAAAGAAAATATCTTATTGAAGCAATTTTTAGATTATGAAATAATTGGAATTAGGCAAACGGGCAAGTTTATTTAACAATGCAGTTTATCTTCGTGTAATGGGCCAGTAGAACAAGGAGTTTGACTCTTTCAAGTAAAATGATAAATAATAAAAACATTCCAAAGTAAAGGGAATTATAGTTGAAAAGTGATGTTTATCAATAGGGACAGATTGTAGATAATTAAATTAGTATGGAGTTTTATTTGATAAGAGGTGAATTTATGAAAAGAGTTGATAGTGAAGACAATGGTGAATTAAGTAATTTAGTAAAAGATCTAGATGAAATGTATAGAAAACGTCAAGCATATTTGGTCGAATACTATCCAACTGATATACCAAATAAAGTATGTAATCATGCTTTTATAAAAGGAATTAAATTCGAAAATAGTTTTAAACCTAAAGAATACGATTTCGTTCCGTTAATGAAATGTGGTGACGAGGAATTATTCGTATGGACACATACAAAAGATACATATACTGCATTAGTCTCAAGGGTCTCAGATAATGTAAAGGATAAGAATTTCTGGAAGAACATTGGAACAGTTATTCAACTAGCATATTCTTACTCTAGAGACTTTGAACACACTATTGATATGGAATATAAATGGTGCTATTACTTTGATTCAAATAAATCAATATCAGAGCAGGAAATATATGATTGTAGTGATTACGATAGACATAGTTTGCTGAATGGGAATATTATAAAGCTTACTGATTTATCTTATATCTCTCCAATTATAGAACTGCTTTTACGTGATGATAAGGCATATACTGCTCTGAGTAACTTTTTTTCATCAATGAAGACACATTATTGTTGTTTAATATGTGAGCTAGATAGATTTCCGTATAAAAAGCACACAAGTCATGAACCAAAATCTTGGGAGCAAGCAAATGTGATATCAGAATATGAGGCAGCAATTTTACAGGCTTGTAGGTGTGTGGAAGCGTTAATTGGAAAACCGCCTAATAAAGAAAGTCGAAACCGTTTTTTAGAGCATAAAAAAAAATGGATAAACCAAATTGGAATAAATCCAGATGATATTTTCACAAAAGGTGAAACTACATATATAGATTTCTACTATAAACTATTTAGTCTTAGAAATGCAGCTGCCCATAGTTATGGAACGATACCTTTTGAAGTTGAAAGAAAACAAGCCGTATATGCACAATGCTTTGCATCGTTATTGCTCGACGGGTATGTCGCAAAAAATGTATTATCTGAAGAAATAGTTATAGGGAAACTCGGAATAAATCAGAAACTAATAGAGAAAGTCGATGAAACAATGAGTACCCCTAAAACGTACCAATAAGAAGAGTAACATTCTTAGTTGAACAAGAATTTTAAGGACAAAAAGAGTATTAGCGAATTTGCTAATACTCTTTTCTATCGTTATTGAAAAGTGCATGGAAACAAACTATATTCAACAGGAAATAGAAAAGAAGAATTACCCTCTTTTATTGCTTCATGTGCGACATTAAATCAAATAATCTTTTCTATTTCTATTTTTCTAAATGGTCTAATAGTTGAATTGTTTAGAGCACAGCTTTCATGAACTTTGTATTCATTTCAATTATTACAGGTACATGGAATTTTAAGAGTGCGAGGATGGATAGTGATAAGAATATATGCAGAAGGAAGTAAATACATAAAGCCCAAAAAGGAGGTGGAATGTTTAGCAATTGGGCGCGTTTCTTCAATTAGAAGAAATGCATTTTTATATTGAACAAATAATAACAACAAAAATTCGTCTAAAAATTATGGGATAAATTTTATTAGAATATAAAAACTTTTTCTATTCTTCACAGTCTAATATATAGGTATGGGTTAGGAGGAAAGAATTTGGAGATTGAAAAATTAGCCAGAAAAGCCATTAAAGGCGATGATGATTCATTTTTGCAGCTCATCCAGCTGTTTAAAATCGATTTATATAAAACAGCAATGTCTTTTTTAAGGAACGATCAGGAGGCGATAGAGGCTGTTCAGGAAGTCACATATCGTGCATACAAAGGCATTCGGACAGTAAAAGAATCTTTTTATTTTAAAACATGGCTCATCCGGATTATGATCAACTATTGTAATGATCAGCTGAAAAAGAAGAAAATAGTTCTCCTTGATGATGAGCTTTTAAAGTCGCATGGTGTTTCAGAGAATCATAATAAGTTAGAAATAAAAGATGCGATGCTCAGCCTAGATGAACGGTCACGAGAAATCCTGACCTTAAAATATTTCCATGATCTGAAGATAAAGGATATAGCCGATTCGATGCAATGCCCAGAGGGAACGGTAAAAACGTGGTTGAATAAAGCACTGAAAGAGTTACGTGAAAAACTCGAGGAGAAAGGAGAGAACCTCAATGTTTAAAAGGGAAGAGGTACAATTGAATCATTTAAAACAGGAGTATGAAAACACCCCTGTTTCACTCGATTCTCTGGATAAAGCAATCATAACAGGTTTCAACAGAGCGAAAGCAGAAGAAAAAAAGCTTTATAGAAAAAAGAATGGTTTCTCAAGCTTACTTGTTGTAGCACTTTTAATCATAGGGTTGTTTTCTACGATTCGAGTTTCACCTGCTTTTGCAAGCTATATTTCCAGTATTCCCGGCATGGAAAAAATTGTCGAGATGATTAGAGATGATAAAGGAAGGGTTGCTGCAGTTGAACATCAATACTATCAGGATATTGGTGTGTATGATAAGAATGACAGCTTGCAAGTAACGATTGATGGAGCCATATCCGATGAAATGGGAATCGTCCTTTTTTATACATTGGAATCAGACAAGAAAATTAAAGAGATTATGATGGATGAAGTGGAAATTAAAGCTCATAATGGTACTCCTCTTGATGGAAAAACTATCTCCTATGGGCAACCCTATCATTCAGATGACAGGAAGAATTCTTTCAATGGTACAATTGAGTTTTTCTTTCAAGCGCCACTGACAACTAAAGAGTATGTGGTGGATATAAAGGTGAAAGGAAAGCAATTCTCTCTACCGTTTACTCTTAATGATTATAAAGCTAAAAAAGAATATCCAGTTCATCAAACTTTAGAATTAGAAAGTGAAAAAATTAATGTTGAAAAAGTCACCATCTATCCTCTTAGGGCAGTTGTTCATTTGGAGATGGATCCAAATAATAAAAAGCAGATTCTTCAATTGGATGATCTGCGTCTTGTCGATGAGAACAATGAAGTATGGGGGAAGATTTTAAACGGGATAACGAAGTCAGGGGATATAGATTCTGAACAGGAAATCTATTTGCAAAGCAACTACTTTAAGGAGCCTAAAGAGTTGTATCTTGTCTTAAACAAGGCTCAAGCCATTGAAAAAGATGAAACAACAATTATAGTGGATACAGAAAAACTTGAGATCCTGAAACAGCCTGTTGGCAGTAATCTAGACAATGTTCGTAAAGAGCATGGTGAACTGTCATTTGATTTGCACACCGAAAAAGAATTCAATTATTTTATCTTCAGTGAAGTGATAGATGCACAAGGGAATGAAATATCCAAGACATCAATGAGTGCCTATTATGACTATGACAATGGCGTGAACAGAATTGGCATGAAACTGCCTGTATTAAAGCCTGCTCAAAACCCGATTACAATTGAACTTGCGTTTTATCCTCAATGGATCAAAGGAGAGGATAAAATAAAAGTAAAATAAAGAGAGAGGTGGGCCTGTTAGCTTGGTCCACCTCTTTTTTAAGTCTGTTCGATATCCTTTTCTACAATCGGAACCTTAACTTGAATTTGGGAGTTTAATTGAAAAAAGTTAGCTTTTTGCATAAATGCCTATAGGTGATCAGGAGAAGCTATGGGGATAGATTTTCAGATAGTGAAAACTATACAATCTTAAGAACAGCTGTCCAATAAATAATTATAATCTTCAACAATCTGGCGCGATCCTGGAACAAGGATTCGTGCCTATTTTTCATTTTAGGGCCATTTAATGGAGGAAGGCTTGTTAAGAAGGACTTCAAGGTTTTATCATTGAATTACATATGTACATATAAAAAGTGGGTGGAAATAATGAATAAAATTTATATTATATCTGGACCAGCAGGAGTAGGTAAATCCACAACTTCAAAGGATTTTGCTGAACAGTTTGACCATAGTGCTTATATTGAAGGTGATTTAATTTGGTTTTCAAATAGAAACATCCGAAGACGTGTTAAAGCATAAGGAAAGACTAGAAAAAGAAGGCTTCTTTGCAAGAGATGAAATGGATACTACATGTTGCTATGCTGTGCAAGATAAATTCTGGGTAACGGATCCTAACGGAAACGAGTGGGAATTCTTCTATACGAAAGCAGATACGGATATCCACTCCACTCAAGCCCCAGCGTCTGCAGCAAGTTCCTGTTGCAATAACTAACATTATCTATGATACCAGGTTCTCTTCCTAAGGAGTCCTGGTATTTTTTTCCCCCCTTGCAAATTATATATAAGTGCATTATTATATAAGTCAATTATTATATAAGTGAATTGTTATATATATAATGAATGGAGGTGTTTGAATGACAGGCTCCGTTATTCCTTTAGAGAATGCAGCCATCATTGTGAAATTGTTAGGAGATAAAACACGCTTGTCTATGGTGAAAATCTTGAATACTCATGACTGCTGTGTGTGTGAATTTGTGGAGATTTTTCAAGTAAGTCAACCTGCTATTAGTCAACATGTAAAAAAATTGAAAGATGTTGGCCTCGTTAGAGAAACGAGAAAAGGACATTGGATTTTTTATCACTTGAATAAAAAAAGCGACTATTACCCTCTCGTACATAGCCTGTTGGAACATTTACCAACACAGGATGAAAAGCTACAAGAATTAGAAAAAAGAGGATTACGTATTTCATGTCATTAAGGAGAGATAGGTATTGGTTTCAATTGTTTTCGCATCCCTTATTTTTTTGGGAACGCTCACACTCGTCATCTGGCAACCCAAAGGGCTATCGATCGGTTGGTCAGCCTGTGGTGGAGCCATTCTTGCGTTATTGGTTGGGGTTGTAGGCTGGAATGATGTAGTAGATGTAACATCTATCGTTTGGAATGCGACCTTAACGTTTATTGCTATTATTATTATTTCGTTAATATTAGATGAAATTGGATTTTTTGAATGGTCTGCCTTACATATGGCGAGGGCTGCCAAAGGTAATGGAGTCCGGATGTTTGTGTACGTTTCCTTGTTAGGAGCAATTGTTGCTGCTTTCTTTGCCAATGATGGTGCAGCACTAATTTTGACTCCTATTGTACTAGCCATGGTTCGTAATTTGAACTTTAATGAGAAGATGGTTTTTCCATTTATTATGGCAAGTGGATTTATTGCCGATTCTACTTCACTTCCTCTTGTAGTCAGTAATCTTGTGAATATTGTATCTGCTGACTTTTTTGGAATTGGTTTTGTCGAGTATGCATCCAGAATGATTGTTCCTAACTTTTTTTCACTTTTTGCAAGTATTTTAGTTTTATATCTTTTCTTTAGAAAAAGTATTCCTAAGACGTATGATCTGTCTGAATTGAAAAAGCCACGAGAGGCTATTCGGGACGATAAGATGTTTCAGTTATCCTGGTGGATCTTAGCGGTATTGCTAGTTGGTTATTTTGGAAGTGAATTTGTTGGTATCCCAGTATCATTCGTAGCCATCATCGTGACTATCGTCTTTCTGTCGATGGCAAGAAAAAGTCCGGCTGTAAATACAAGAGCAGTTGTAAAAGGTGCACCTTGGGCTATTGTTTTCTTCTCTATTGGTATGTACGTAGTTGTTTATGGTTTGCGAAATGTCGGGCTTACGAATGTATTAACAGATGTCATTCAATGGACGGCAGACCAAGGGCTATTCCCAGCAGTGATGGGGATGGGATTTATTGCAGCGATACTATCCTCTGTCATGAATAACATGCCAACTGTTATGATTGATGCATTGGCCATTGCGGATACGAATACAGTTGGAATAACTCGGGAGGCATTGATTTACGCAAATGTAATTGGATCTGATTTAGGTCCAAAAATAACCCCAATCGGTTCACTAGCCACCTTGCTTTGGTTACATGTTCTATCGTTAAAAGGAGTAAAGATTTCATGGGGAACCTACTTTAAAGTAGGAATTATTTTAACTATACCAACCTTATTTATTACATTAGTTGGCTTGTATATGTGGTTACTTATTATTCACTAAACATAAAGGAGTGTACATCTATGTCAAAAAAAGTGATTTATTTTCTATGTACAGGTAATTCTTGCAGAAGCCAAATGGCAGAAGGGTGGGCGAAAGTGCACTTAGGAGAGGAATGGGAAGTGAAAAGTGCTGGATTAGAAGCACATGGTCTCAATCCAAACGCTGTAAAAGCGATGAAAGAAGTTTGGGTAGATATTGCTAACCAAACATCTGATACAATTGATACTGATATTCTCCTTCGGGCGGATCTAGTCGTAACACTTTGTGGTCATGCAGCAGATCACTGTCCAGTAACTCCCCCACATGTAAATCGTGTGCACTGGGGATTTGATGACCCTGCAAAAGCCGAGGGTACAGAGGAAGAAAAATGGGCATTTTTTCAACGTGTTCGTGATGAAATAGCTGAAAGAATAATGCAGTATAAAAATACAGGGGAATAGCAGCCTTTTACAATATATTTACGTATTGTGTATATTCTTAGGGTTTTAATAACTTCAACGATCGGGCGCGTTTCTTTAGGAAATGCGTCTTTTTCATTTAAGGGCCATTTATTTGAATAAGACTTCCAAATGAAACTAGATATTTATATTAATATTAGTGTGAGATTGTGAATATTCCCATTTAAACTAACGGGGTAGTTTAGCTTATGTACATTTTCTTCACAAAATTTTAAAAGATAACTTTCCTAATATTTAAGCCAATCAATTAAATCATCTTACGTATAGAAATTTACTAAGAAACATGCACTAGAAAAAATTTACCTCATATATAGGAGATATCCCGTTTGAATGCTCGAGGAGGATATAATGAAACCTAAGTTACCTAGTGAACAATATTTCGGTAATTTTGAACTAGTTTATGCATTTTATGGAGCTATGCCC
This sequence comes from Sutcliffiella rhizosphaerae, assembly GCF_917563925.1. GTDB lineage: Bacteria > Bacillota > Bacilli > Bacillales > Bacillaceae_I > Sutcliffiella_A > Sutcliffiella_A rhizosphaerae. The sequence continues at coordinate 84,331 of NZ_CAKJTJ010000014.1, read as the reverse complement.
ACTGGTGTTACTGTTTCAGAAGCCGGTCGTATTTTCATTTGCTTTCCGAAATGGGGAGACGATGTTAAATTTACAGTCGCTGAAATTGTTGGGGATAAATTGCTGCCTTATCCTAATTTACAAACCAATTTTGTTAACCCCGAGAATATCACAATGACTTTCATCAGTGTCCAAAGTGTAGTTGCGGATGGTTTGGGAACGCTTTGGGTATTAGATACAGGGGCACCAAATTTTTCTGTACCCATTAAAGGTGGGGCAAAATTAGTTGCTGTTGATTTAAAAACCAATACAATTAGAAGGGTATATACCTTTACAGAAGATGTTGTCCTGCCAACGACTTACCTGAATGATGTCCGATTTGATTATCGTGTTGGCAATGCAGGTTATGCCTATATAACAGATTCTTCTTCTACAGGACCAGGAGCTATTATCGTCGTAGATTTAGAAAATGGAACAGCGTTTAGACGGTTAAATGGAGCAAAATCAACTTCACCGGATCCCTATTTTATACCAAAGGTAGAAGGTCAAATATTAATGAATAGAAACAAAGACGGTTCAACTTCTCCATTTAGATTGGCATCTGATAGTCTTGCGATTTCTCACGATGGAAAGATATTATATTTTGCTCCGCTAACCAGTCGTCATTTGTTCTCGATCTCAACAGAAGCCCTGAGAGACAGAACCATACCGGACATGAATTTACCTTATCATGTAGAGTATTGGGGAGAAAAAGGTGCATCTGATGGAATGATTACCGATGCAAAAGGAATCGTTTATGCTGGGGACTATGAAAATAACAGTATTCGAAAGATATTTCCAAATGGAGTAATGGAAACTATTTCTCATGATCCGAGAGTTTTGTGGCCAGATACTTTTTCAATTGGTTTGGATCAATATTTGTATGTCATTGTGAACCAATTACATCGACAGCCTAGATTTCATTATGGAAAAGACCTTCGACAAAAGCCTTACAGTTTACTTCGTATGAAAATTGGTGAATTTCCTGCTGCTACCATTTAAAAAGACGGTTCAACGTATTAGTATTAGGAGCAGTGTAGGCTAAGAATAAACTGCTCCTATTTTATTTTTACAGGGTAGCTACGTTCAATGCTGTATTGATATTATTTAAATCCAAACTGATTTGTTCGTTTGTATCCCAAGCATGAAACCATCCTTTTACTACCATATATGCGGCTATTTGTTCATGCATATCAATCCACTAAATGGCGAGTGAGCATTTCTTTAATTTCGGGCGTTCCTGATTCTGTTACTGCCATGGCATAATTTCTAACGCCACTCTTAGCTGCAATCAATAAATCCATTGCAACCACTTGATCTGTTAATGCTTCCATGCCAGTTAAAGTTTCAATGATTGTATTCATGTTCATTCACCTCCAGTTATGATTAATTGAAAACCATTTAAAAGTTTGTTAATTAGTTTTTTTAAATAAATTATTGAGGAGCAATTTTTCAGATCTTTCGTTTTTTCTAATATTCCGAACGGGCGCTTTAATTCAATAATATAAATCCTATAATAAACTGTTAATGCAAAAATAAGATAAGTACTTAAATGATATGTAAAAAAAAGCAAGACTGTTGAAGTTGTTTCACCATTCTAGACCACTTGAATAAATTGGTTATGTAATTATAATGCAAGAAATCTTTTAAAATGAAATTTTGCTATTTTCTGCTTCTTTGTAGGAAAACGGAAATAAGTATAGAATATGTATAGATGATATAACTCAAAAATTTGAAGGCAATGATACCTAAAAGAGGTACAACCTAGGACTTAATTCCAGGTTGTACCTTTTTTACTTTAGGGGATGTTGATAAATGCATATATTTTAACGGGAAAATCGGAAGCTTAATAGGTAAATAAGAAATAGTTGTTAAAGTGAAGGAGGAGATGAGGTTAATGTTTAAAGATAACGCAATATTAAACGCTATTGTAAAAGAGTTTTCACAATTACAGGAGGTAGAAGCCATACTACTGGCGGGTTCTCACACAACCGACACTCAAGATGAAAACTCTGATTATGATTTATATATCTATTCAAACAAGGAAGTGCCCATTAAAAAAAGAGAAGAAATAACAAAGAAATTTTGTGATTATATAGAGATTAATAATCAATTTTGGGAGACAGAAGACGATGGGATTATAAGAGACGGGAATATTCCAATCGAAATTATATACCGGGATTTCGATTGGATGGATGCGCAGCTTGAGAGAACATTATTCAATTATCAAGCAGATGTCGGATATACAACTTGTTTTTGGAGTAATTTCATAACATCCGTTATATTGTTTGATCAACACGAAAAAGCTGGAAAGCTTCAACAAAAATACAATATAAAATATCCTGAAGCATTAAAGTTAAATATTGTAAGAAAAAATTACCCTTTACTAAGAGAGCAGATGCCTGCTTATTATTTTCAAATAGAAAAAGCCATTAAGAGAAATGATTACGTAAGTATAAACCATAGAGTGGCAGCCCTATTGGCCAGCTATTTCGATATTTTGTGTGCGATAAATGAAATGCCGCATCCTGGAGAAAAGAAATTAGTAAAAATATTAAAAGAAAAAGCGGCTAAACTGCCTTTCGACATGGAAGAAAATTTAAATGATTTATTAAGCAGCATTTCTGGTTTTGATGAAAGAATCTTAGCAGAAGTAAATAAACTGGTTGATAACTTAGATAATCTTTTAATTGCAGAGGGGATTTTAACGTCGGAGCGCTAAAAATAACTTTAAGAGAATCGAGGAATTCAAACTTTAGCGTAAGGTTAGAAACATATTATAGTATATTAATGCAACAGGTAAATATCACTATTCAACAATTACGATCGGGCGCGATTCAGGATTAGCGCTCGTTTTTATATGGGCTAAATTAATAAATAACTTATTGGCGGAATTCATAGATTATGAAATAATTGGTATTACCCAATAGGGCAATGATAGCTGTCTAAGTTTATGTTTAAGCACTTTAATATAAAATGGGTGTGAAAATGATTATTAGAAGAGCAGGAATAAATGATGCACAAGGTATCGCAATCGTTCATGTGAATAGTTGGAGAACGACTTATAAGGGTATTATTCAAAATGACTTCTTAAATAATTTATCTTATGAAACAGAACTATGGAAGAAAAAACATTGCAAAAGATGATAATTTTGTTGTTGTTGCAGAAAATGATGAAGGTCAAATTATAGGATTTGCAGATGCTTGGAAGAGAGAAACCAATGTAGTGGAAAATTCAAGTGATTTAACTTCGATTTACCTTTTAAAGTTTGTGATTTAGATTTTAAAGAAAAATTATTGAGGAGCAATATTAGTTAAAGAGCATAGCATACAGTTTTAGAAATGATCACGCTCTTAAAATAAATACATATCTAACCTCCGACATCCCAAACTACCACATAGAGTATCAAAGATATGATTTTATTATAGGGGAACTGATATTAGTAGAATGTGGAAAGAATGGAGCATCAAATCAAAACGTGAGAGTAAAACATACGTTAAAAAGTATCTTATGCTACTTACTTAATAAATAAAATAATATTGTTTTAAAAGATACAATTGGGGGATGAGAACATAGTGAAGAACGAACATTTATTATCCAAAAAGAAAATGTCTGAAATTGTTGGATGGTCGGAGGCAAATGGGCGAAGATGGGTAAAACATTTCAAGGATTACATACCGGAGGACATATCGGGTGCCAGGGTTATGTACAATGCAGAATCCCTATGTATCATGCAAATCTTAAAAAGGTTAAATGAAGAAGGACTTATTATTCCGGAAATTAAGCACCTCTTTTTAAACGAAGGTTTACCTAAAAACAAAAAAGAAGAAAAACTCTTATTTGAAAAAATACATGGAAAAAAATTCAAACAGGTAAAAGATGCCATCCCTTCAATAAAAGAAATGATGCTTCCCTATCTACTAATGATAAAGGACCGGAAAGCCTATCCAGCAAGTGAAATCACAGAGAAACTTGTAAGTCATTTCCGACTATCAGAAGCGCAGCAGGTCATGAAATATGAAAATACATCCGACATCATCTTTCTTTCTAGAATTCGTAGTGTGCGCTACAGCTTGAAAAAAGAGAACTATATTGAAGAGGTAAACAAACTAACCTATCAGATAACTACGGACGGTCTGGATCTCTTGAATGAAAATAAAAAAGAGATAGAAGAAGAAATAAAAGAACTCGAAAAAGTAATAGATCCGTTAATGGTAGTAAAAGAAAAGCTGGATGAGTTGAAACAGGAGTTATCAGAAACGCTTCTTAAGCAGTTGCGTAATGTTCACTGGATTAAATTTGAAGATATCGTCATTGAGCTACTGACCGTCATGGGATATGGCGATGGAAAGGTAACTCAGCGCACAAACGATGAAGGCTTAGACGGAGTGATAAAAGAAGATAAACTTGGGCTGGATAACATCTACGTTCAAGCGAAACGATATGGTGCCAAAAATTCAGTGGGGAGGGACGTTGTCCAAAGTTTTTCCGGAGCATTGGACGGTAAGGGAGCAAGAAAAGGGGTGTTTATCACCACTTCTTATTTTACAGACAACGCTAGGCATTATGTAGAACGTTTGGAAGCGAAGAAGATTATCTTAATAGATGGAAAAGAGCTGGCAAAACTGATGATTGATCACAATGTTGGAGTGGATGTGAGCCACACTTATATTGTCAAAAGTATTGATTACGATTATTTTAAAGATGAATAATGATAAAAAGGTTCATGACATCATGAGTTTTTAAATTTCCTATCCAAATTGGAAAAGTAACTGCTCAAGTTAATTTATCAAAAGTTTTATTGCAATAGAAAGCATGTTTTAATATGCATCATACTCAGAAATAAAAAAGAGCCAATATGTGTAGATGTTTCCAATACACAATTTGGCTCTTTTTTATGCATTAATTAACGAAACAGCTATTGTTTCCCAAATCAGTTAGCATAACGTTGTAAATGGGAGTGTTGATTAGCAAAACTAGTGTTTTTTCTTTGAAGGAAAACATCTAGTGAAAAGAGAAGTTATTGAGAAAAATAAATAATCCTTCCGAATGTTGTCATTTTAGGATGAAAAAATAATCTATCTATGGAAATGTATAGAAGGAAGAGGCAGCATCTAACGTGTATTTTTCTGTTGAACAAAAAAAGACAAGCCATTTTAGTAGTAATTTTTGGGAGTGTAACAGCAAAAAAATCGGAAGAGATGTATTCTTTTATAGTGAGCTTGAATATGATCACTGGATACTAGAGGTTAAGTATTCACGTGACATAGAAAATCTTGAAAAACGTAAAGATAGAGTTTCAAAACAAAACGGCTCCAACGAAGTTGGTGTGAAAACAATCGAATTATTTTAAAGAAATATTATTTTGGCTATTCAGGAATCAGGTGCATTACTGTAACAAGGAATAATATAATAATGACACAAAAGTCCTTAATATTTAGTACTTTTGTGTCGCTCGTTAACAAGTGTGGGAGATATAAAGCTTCAATATTTTATATTCATTTTATTGTTAACATAACATCTATTATAGGAAGTTATGTGAAAATTAATAATTTTGTATCATTAAGCAAGTATACTTTTGATATTGAGACAATATGTAATTAAATTGCTATTTATGAATGTTTCTATAAAGCTTTCTAAAATGCCCTTTATATTTTATTGAGTATAAACCAACGTAATTTATCCTGAAATAAAATATAGTCAGCTACTTAAAATATAATTAATTTTATACTAGTTTCATTCATACAAATAATTTCTAAAAAAACAATCTCTCTTTATATACTTCCCTGCTATTTCATTTCACTAGTTTACATAATATATTTTTACTGTTCAATTCTGCTTTATATACATTCTAAACTACCGATTTGTAATATTGTCAATAATCATACGCACACAAATAAAAAATGCCTGGCAACTGCTCAGACATTCTTTTTGATGCTCTCGATCATGCTAATAACATTATTTGTTGTAACTACCTCGGCAAACTCTTGATGTAACGAAGACAAAGCATGACGATGTACTTCATCTGCTGTTAAGTCTACTCCATCATAAGAAGTAGTCTCAAATGCTGCTGTTGCGTCACTACAAACATATGTTCGATACCCGAGATTTCCCGCCATTCTGACTGTGGAAGATATACAATGGTTAGATGTAAGCCCTATTACTATCAAAGTTTGATACCCATTATTTTTTAAGTAATTATCTAAGTTCGTGCCAATAAAACAGCTATTTACCTTTTTACGAATAAAGTATTCATCTTCTTTTGGTTCAAACCCAGTTTTCAACTGAAATCCTGGATAGCTGGGATGTAATGGAGATTCTGGATTCTGGGATACATGTTGAACGTGTATGATTGGCAGCTCATTCTTTCTCCATACATTTAATAACTCTAGCATTTTTTCCTCTGCTTGAATATTGTTTCTAATTCCCCAGGTTGGTTCATCCATTCCTTTTTGTACATCTACTACGAGTAATACTGGTTTCACATTATCCCCTCTCTTCCCTATAATCTATGTTATTTTTTACATACATTGATTATGAATAAAGTTGTACCTAATATGAAAAGCCACTCCTTATAAACACACGGAGTGGCTTTTCACTAGTTGTTGTTTTCTTTCTCAGGGGTTTCCACCCACATTTCCGTAACATCACCTGCATCTTGCTGATCTAATACAAATGATCCATTGGAATAACGATCGTTATTTCTGTATGATGCTGCCGATAGTTTTTCAACATTACCTTTTTCTGATTGAATATATACATTACTAGCTGAATCAACCAATTCAATAGCTGCTATTTGATGCGGATTGTTTTTCACTTCTCGAAGCATTACAAGTCCGCGTTTAGCACGGCCACCTTGATCGAATTCTGTGATTTTCATTTTTTTCACAGCACCACGTTGTGTGGCAAGGAAAAGCATTATTTTTGCTTCCTTTTCAAAAACTAATCCATTAACGACAAAATCGCTATCTTTGAGATTAATTCCTTTCACACCAGCTGCACGTGCTCCCACTACATTTATTTCTTCTTCTGTAAACCATAGTCCATAACCATTTCTTGTGGCAAGGAATAAGTCTTGTTTACCATCAGTTAAATGAACATTTACGACCTGATCTGTTCCTTTAATGTTCACTGCCATCAATGGTTTAGAGTATCGTTGGGCTTTATATGCGTTGAGTTCCGTTTTCTTTACCATTCCATTACGGGTAATAAATAGCAAATACTTAGGGTCTTCAAAGCTGCTAACAGGTATCGCTTTGATTATCACTTCATCGCGTTCGATTGGAACGATGTTGGCAACATGTTGCCCCATGTCCTTCCAGCGAATATCAGGTAACTCATGTACAGGCAAGAACAAATAATTACCTTTGTTTGTAAACAACAGCAATGTCTGAGTTGTGTTAATATCAAGTTTTGCGATAATCCGGTCTGTCTCCTTCATCCCAAAGTCCTGACCATTTGATGCAGAATATGAACGCAAGCTGGTGCGTTTCACATAGCCATCCTTTGTCACTGTAACAATGACATCTTCTGAAGGAATCATTACTTCTAGATTAATTTTAATCTCTTCAATTTGATCTTCAATGCTGGAACGCCGTTCATTAGCATATAACTTTTTCACACGTTTTAAATCAGTCTTAATTATAGCAAAAAGCTTTTTTTCACTCGATAAAATTGCTTCTAGTTCTGCAACCTTTTTAGCGAGTTCATCTGCTTCTGCTTGAAGCGCTGTTATATCTGTGTTAGTTAAACGGTATAACTGTAAAGAAACGATAGCTTCCGCTTGTGGCTCTGTAAAATCAAACTTGGCAATTAAGTTATCCTTAGCGTCACGTTTGTCCTTAGAAGCGCGAATGGTTGCAATTACTTCGTCTAGGATAGAAAGAGTCTTCATTAAGCCTTCGACAACATGCTGGCGTTCTTTTGCTTTTTCTAACTCATATCGGGATCTATTAGAAATCACTTCTTTTTGGTGATTAATATATGCATCTAAAAAATGTGGTAACCCCATAAGTGTTGGACGCTTATTATAGATGGCTACCATATTAAAATTGAATGTAATTTGCAAATCAGTATTTTTATAAAGATAATGTAAAATTCCGTTTGCATCTGCTTCTTTTTTCAACTCAACAACAATTCTTAGACCTGTTCTGTCTGTTTCATCCCGCACTTCAGAAATTCCATCAACTTTCTTATCAAAGCGAAGTTCATCAATTTTTTTTACTAAATTTGCTTTGTTTACCTCATAAGGCACTTCTGTAATAACAATCTGCTGTTTCCCACCACGAATTGTTTCTACTTCTGACAATCCACGCACAATAATTTTACCTTTACCAGTTTCATAGGCTTTCTTAATGCCCTCTAACCCCTGGATAATACCTCCTGTAGGAAAATCTGGACCTTTTATAACGGTCATCAACTCGTCCACAGAAACATTTGGATTATCAATGCGCATAATTGTGGCGTCAATTACTTCACCAAGATGATGTGGTGGTATATCCGTTGCATAGCCTGCAGAAATACCTGTTGAACCGTTTACTAAAAGATTTGGATACATAGCAGGTAAAACGACGGGTTCTTCAGATGTATCATCAAAGTTAGGAATAAACTCTACCGTTTTTTTATCTAAATCTCTTAAAAGTTCTGATGCGATGGGAGATAGACGCGCTTCTGTATAACGCATCGCAGCTGGAGGGTCTCCATCTATGCTACCGTTATTTCCATGCATCTCAATTAACATATTACGGACTTTCCAATCCTGGCTCATACGGACCATTGCATCATATACAGAAGAATCACCGTGTGGGTGGTAATTACCGATAACATTACCAACTGTTTTTGCTGATTTTCTAAATGGTTTATCGGCAATGTTTCCTTCTGCATACATCGCATATAAAATTCTTCGTTGTACTGGCTTTAAACCGTCACGTGCATCCGGTAGAGCACGTTCTTGAATAATATACTTACTATAACGTCCAAAGCGGTCGCCTATTACTTCCTCTAGGGGTAAATCATGAAATTTCTCTGTCTGTGTCATCTGTTATACCTCCTCTGCGACCACAAGGTTATCATTTTCTAAAATATTCTGGTCTTCTTCCAAGCCGAAAGCAACATGGCTTTCTATCCATTTTCGCCTTGGTTCCACTTTATCCCCCATCAATGTGGTAACACGTCTTTCTGCACGTGCAGCATCATCAATCCGGACTCGAATAAGTGTACGTGTCTCAGGGTTCATCGTTGTTTCCCATAATTGATCGGCATTCATTTCACCGAGACCTTTATAGCGTTGAATCGTATAACCGCGGCCAATTTTTTTAATTGCTCCTTGAAGCTCATCATCTGACCAAGCGTATTCCAACACTTCTTTTTTACCTGTTCCTTTACTTACTTTATATAAAGGTGGAAGAGCAATAAATATCTTCCCTGCTTCAATTAATGGCTTCATATAACGATAAAAAAATGTTAATAATAGAACCTGGATATGAGCACCATCTGTATCTGCGTCTGTCATGATTACTACTTTGTCATAATTGATGTCTTCCACAGAAAAATCAGGTCCTACGCCACCGCCAATCGCATGAATAATCGTGTTTATCTCTTCATTTTTGAAAATATCAGCAAGCTTTGCTTTTTCTGTGTTGATTACTTTTCCTCGAAGTGGCAGAACTGCTTGGAAACGTCGATCACGTCCCTGTTTAGCAGACCCTCCAGCTGAATCTCCCTCTACTAAATAGATTTCGTTTTTCTGGGGGTTTCGTGACTGTGCTGGTGTTAACTTTCCACTTAACATTGCATCGGAACGTTTACGTTTTTTACCGCTCCTCGCATCTTCCCGCGCTTTTCTGGCAGCTTCTCGAGCCTGATATGCCTTAATGGATTTTTTTACAAGCATTGAACTAGTTTCGGGATTTTCTTCAAGAAAATAAGCCAAATGCTCCGATACAACGCTGTCTACAGCAGAACGTGCTTCACTAGTTCCTAGTTTACCCTTCGTCTGGCCTTCAAATTGCAAAAGTTCTTCAGGGATGCGGACAGAAACAATGGCAGATAGACCTTCACGAATATCAGAACCATCAAGATTTTTATCTTTTTCCTTTAACAAGCTCACTTTACGAGCGTACTCGTTAAAGATTCTCGTCATCGCCGTTTTTGCTCCCGCTTCATGAGTACCACCATCTTTAGTACGTACATTGTTTACAAATGAAAGGATGGTCTCAGAATACCCATCGTTAAACTGAAAAGCGAAATCGATTTCTATACCATTTTGCGTACCTTCGAAAGACACAACCGTATGTAAGGAATCCTTTTCTTCATTTAAATATTCTACAAATGCTTCAATTCCGCTCTCATAGTGAAAACTCTCTTTTTCGGCATTTCTCTCATCGATTAATTCAATTTTTAATCCTTTTAATAAGAAGGCAGACTCTCTTAGCCTTTCACATAAAGTTTCAAAATTATAAACGGTAGTGCTAAAAATACTTGGATCTGGTTTAAAATGAACAGTAGTACCTGTTTGTTTGGTAGTTCCGATCTTTTCAAGTGTTGTGACAGGTGTACCACCATTTGCAAAACGCTGCTCATAGATGATTCCATCCCGTTTGATCGTTACTACTAACCATTCTGACAGAGCGTTCACGACAGATGCCCCTACTCCATGAAGCCCTCCACTCGTTTTATATCCCCCTTGTCCAAATTTACCACCTGCATGTAGGACCGTTAAAATGACTTCTGGGGTTGGTTTTCCCATTTTATGCATTCCGGTAGGCATTCCACGACCTTTATCCTTCACGCTTATACTATTATCTTTATGTATAGTCACAATGATATGATCCCCAAATCCGCCTAGTGCTTCGTCAACTGCGTTATCAAGGATTTCATAAACGAGGTGATGAAGACCTCTGCTGTCAGTACTTCCAATATACATTCCTGGCCGTTTTCGAACAGCTTCCAGACCTTCTAACACCTGAATAGCATCATCGTTATATTCTATCGTTTTTTTTACCACCGAAAACATACCCCTTTCACATACTACCAATAAAGCTTTTCTTTATGTATAGGTAATTAATCTTGCTATAAACGATTATCCGTATATATATTATCATACATTTTTTCGTTGTCTATGTTCAAATGTATAGTGACACTTGTCTTTCACCAACAACCTTTAAGGATAGCCTGTTTTTACACGAATAAAAGTCCTTGTTTTATTAATGATAAAACAAGGACAGTGCAAGCTATCTTGTTAGTGCATGCTCCACTTTAATGCAACGATCCATAATTACAGTATAGCCTTTTTCCTTCAATAAATCATATGTTTTTTGATCGGATAGGCCAAGCTGTGCCCAGTAGACATCAGCATCCATTTCAAGAAACTCTTCTGCAACACCATACAAATGTTCTGAACGTCGAAACACATTTACTATATCTACATGTCCTTCTATGTCTTTTAATGAAGGAACCGCTTTAACACCTAATACCTCATCTACACTAGGATTTACTGGGATAATTTCATATCCTGCATCTTTCATCGCTTTTGAGACCATATAAGAAGTTCGTTCTGGATTAGCAGACAATCCTACGACAGCAATTCGTTTACTTTTCTTTAAAATTTTACCGATTTCTTCACGACTTGGTATTTCCATACTCATACTAACAACTTCCTTTCTTTTTTATTAAAATTATTACTGTTATACCCGTTAAATCGGTATTTAACAACCTGATGTTAAGACTTACTCATAAAAAATTCTACATAAGTTGCAATAAACCCTTTGCAACATGTCCAAATTAACATATATTAAAGATAGGAATTTATACATAAAGGGGTTTATTGAATGATTGAACTGTTAGTTATTATCCTTGCCTACATTATTGGTTCCATTCCATTTGCACTCGTTGTCGGAAAAGTCGGATATGGGATAGATATCCGAGAACACGGGAGTGGAAACTTAGGAGGGACTAATACATTTCGTACTTTAGGTATTAAAGCAGGGATGATTGTTACGATTTGTGATATTTTAAAAGGTACACTTGCTGCTTCTTTACCGGTATTATTTGGTGCAGACATTCACCCATTACTTGTTGGAGCATTTGCAGTAGTTGGCCATGTATATCCTGTTTTTGCAAAGTTTCGCGGTGGTAAAGCAGTGGCCACATCAGGAGGAGTCCTTCTTTTCGCCAGCCCGATTCTTTTTGGGCTAATGCTATTTTGTTTCTTTTTATTCTTATTTTTAACTAAGTATGTGTCATTGTCATCTATGTTGACAGGTCTCGTTACAACCATCTACAGTTTGATTTATGGGGATGTTCCACTAGTTGTAGCTGTATCTTTATTAACAGCTTTCGTTATATTCAAACACAGAACCAATATTGGGAGGATCATTAATAAAACAGAGCCCAAAATTACATGGTTAACATTAAAAAAGAAAAATGTATCTTAGAGGCATTCGAGCTTTTCGAGTGCTTTTTTTAATGTTTCGTAACTACTTCCCTTATCGACTTCTCAAAATAATCTTCCCAAACAAAAGTGCCGTCTTGGAAAAAGAGAGGAAATCGCTCCTTAAACCAGGATTGGATTGGTAATTTCAAAGCTTCCTCCATGGTAACCCATCTTAATTCCCTTTTGGGTGGATGCTCTAGTAGCGATTCCTCAAATGAATCTGTTATGTAATTAAATACCATGTAATGTTCATCGTTTCCTTCATCTACCTATTCATCTAGACCTTTATAGCTAAGATTATGAACAAGTAAACCAGTTTCTTCAAAAACTTATCTTTTTGCGCCTTCCGATAGGCTCTCAGGGAACTCCACCTTTCCACCAGGTGCAATATATCCAGGAAAACCTTATCTTTATTTATTGCTAGACACATGGTGTACATCCTGACTTTTGGGAAGGTGAGTCACTCGTTTCTTTTATTTTCTAACAGACATTAAGTATTACTCTGATTCTGGTGGAGCAACAACTTCTATTTTTATACGATCAGGGTCTTCAAAAAAGACGGCATAATAATTGCTTCCTCCTGCAAAAGGATGCTTATCTTTATAAAGGAGTTTAACATTCCTATTCAATAGTTTTTTCGTCAAAACATCTACTTCCTGCCGGCTGGACGCATGGAAGGCTAGGTGATTTAGTCCTACCCTTTTACGGTGATATGCAGGTTGTAAAAAGTCTTCTTCTGCTTGCACAAATACAAGATAGGTGTGATCCAATTTCCAGCTTTGTCCTTTGTCCCAACTCTGGTAACTGACATAACCAAGATCCTCCAATAACCAACCCCAAAACTTTTTAGATTTCTTTAAATCTGACACGTATATCTCAATGTGGTGAATTAAGCCTCTCATATGCTACCTCCTACGAATTACGAACGTTTGTTCTTATTATAGAATAATAAAGAGTTTATGGCAAATTGTTATGAAGAATCATAGAGGTTGTTGCATGAGACGAGTTCAATCCCCTTTAAGATGCTTAATGCAGTTATATACTTCACACTCCCAAATACCTTCTCTGACGTTTACCATAGTTACAGATGTATTTTCAAGATGGGACTCCATTTTTAAATCTTTTACTAAATCGCTTAAGATGTGGCGGATAAATGAACCATGGCTTACAACAAGTACTTTCTTATTAGGATGCTTTTTGGTTATATCTTCAAGAAAGGAATGGGCACGTTTTAGGACTATTTCAAGTGACTCCATCCCAAGATCCAGTTCACGCCAGTTTTCACCCCATTTATCTATTCTCTCAGATTCAATGGTTCCTTCAATTTGTCCACCGTTCACTTCTTGCAATCTACTATCAAGACTAACTTCGTTTACATTCATACTTTTAGCAACAATCTCAGCGGTTTGTTTTGCTCTCATTAAGTCACTAGAATAAATGAAATCCCATTCTTCTTTTTGGAGCCGTTTTGCCAACCGTTTTGCATCACTAATTCCTTCTTGATCAAGTGGAATATCTGAGCTCCCTTGGGCTCTTCGTTCTCTATTCCATGCTGTTGTACCATGTCTTATAAAACCTATTATCGTCACATAAAACACTCCTAACCTATCAATCTATTGAATTTTCAGTTTACTGGAAACAAACCTAAATAACAACTTAAGTACATAAGAAACGGATTTATAATCCGCATTTTTTAGCGTATTCCATCAACCAACAGTCTCGATATGCCCCTTCATGCAGCAGATGATTCGAAAGAACCTGTTTTTTTATAAAACCTGACTTTTCGTAACAACGAACCGCTCGTGCATTTGTTACCATAGGATCCATTAATATCTTGCCCACACCTTCTTTCTCTGTAAGATACTGAACCATAGATGTTAATAGTTGTGTCCCTATCCCTTTGTTTAAATATGCGCTCTCACCAATAAACTGATCCATGCCAACAACATCTTTCTCTTGAAAGTATTCTACAAAAGGACTTGTATGTTTATTAATTGGGTAAACTTGTATGTATCCAATCCTTTGATTCTGACATTCCACTATATATCTACGTATTACATCGGTCCGTTGAAAAAATTTCCTTTGTATGCTCTCGATATCGAATACCTTGTCCCTGCCTTCATAATATTGGAGTACTGAAGAATCAGTTAACCATTTAAGAAGTAATTTTGCGTCTCTTTTCTCTAAGTTTCTCACTTTCATGTCACCTTGTTGATATAACAATCACAGTCCTCCTTACTAATTAGGGCTTGAATGATTTCTGTTATTTCCTTTAAATTCTTTATTGTATAATCCGCATCAGTCTGATCCCACTCAGGCACTTCTTTCCAAATAGTTTTCATTCCTACCTCATTTGCCCCTCGGATATCATTTATAGAGTGATCCCCTACATATATACACTCTGAAGCAACTACTCCTATTTTGGCTAATGTGTTATTAAAAATTGCCGCTTCAGGTTTTTTCGTCCCTTCATTCTCAGAGATACAAATTATTTGGAAGTAATTCCTTATATTTAAACTTCCTATGTTACTTAACTGAAATTGTGTATAACCATTAGAAATAATTCCTAATTGTATTTTCCTTTCATATAAGAAATCTAGTGTAGTTGTTAACCCCTCAAACGGTACGCAGTATTTACTAAAATTATCCCAATAATCTTGTAGCAACTCTTCCCAGGTTACGGAAGTTATGTTAAACACATCTATTAGCTGCTGATATACCTTGTCTTTCCAAACATAGCCTTTTTCATCTAGTTCTATGAATCTCTTCACATAGTCACTCTGACTTACACCTAAAAATGCAGAAGAAAACTTATCATACTGAGCCCATACAAATTTTTCAATAGATTGTTCTCTATCCAATAACGTTCCATCCAAATCAAAAATAACAGCTTTAATCAATAGTTTTTCTCTCCCCATTACGGTGATTTATTTGAAGGACATCATTAGTGAAAATTGGTTGCCAGGTCCTTACCCTAATACTTGAAATATTTATACATTACTAACAAAATATGTTATTATTATACTAACTATTAAATGTGAAAGGATACATATATGAACTTTGAAATAACGAAAGATTTCTTTGGATCACCCATTTTAGTTACCTATTTAATAGTGACGATTGTTATTATTTTTTTGGCTCTGTTCTTATCACGATTCTATAGAAACAAAGAAAAAGTAGATAAGGGATTTTCTCTAGTCTACTATAGTCTTAGTTACAGACGAAGATTTATTCGCTCGATGTGGACATATCCAATTGTATTCATACCTCTAATTGTAGTAATTATTTTTTATAAAATTGAACTTACGATTGCCCTTGGTGTGATTGGTCTGCTAATAATTAGTGCTAGTATAGAAATAATGTATAACTACACACGATGGAAAAGACAAGAAAAAACAGAAAGTATATAAAAAATGCATCGCTTCCTATTGAGGCGATGCATTTCTAATTTATCCTGCTACTTTCGTTTCTGTATCCAACGACTGTTTACTCTTTTTCATGAAAAGTCTTTTCATGCCTACTCCTATATCATGGAATAGCATGTAAACCGCCGGAATCAATAGAAGAGTGATAAGCGTCGAAAAGAGTAAGCCTGCAATAACAACTGTTGCCAGTGGAGCTTGATAACTACTAGCTGCACCTGTTGAAATTGCCAAGGGAAGCATTCCTCCCACGGTTGTCAAGGTAGTCATAAATATTGGTCTGAGGCGGTTTACTCCAGCCTCTACGATTGCTTCAGATGCATGATAATTCTCATTACGTAATTGCTTCGCACGATCAATCAAGAGAATAGCATTATTTAAGACAATACCCATAAGCATTATAATCCCCATACCTGACATAATACTTAACTCTCGTTGGGTCAAAAGCATACCTAATATTACTCCTGTAAAAATCATGGGAATGATAGACATAATTATGATTGGATGAATGAGATGATTGAATTGAACAGCCATTACAACATAGACGAGAAAGATACCCACACCAATAATAACTATCATTTCCATCATCATTTCCTGCTGTTCTTCGAGACTTCCACTAATGGACACAGTATACCCATCTTGTGTCTCAAAGCGTTGTAATAGCTGTTGAACATCTCGGTTGACTGATCCTAAATCCCGATTTTCAATATTCGCCATCACACTTACTACCCTATCACCATTCATGTGATCGATTTGGCTTGGTGATTTTGTTGCTTGAAAACTAAGATATTCTGAAAGCTTTCTCATCCCCTGCTGCGTAAATATTTCCATTTCCAACACATCAGTTTTATTGTTAAAAGATTGAGCTTGCGCTACTGTTATCGCAGTTTCTTTTTCATCCTGTAAGGTTCCAATTGGATATTGCATCGTTAAACTGTCTAACTGTCCAACAATTTGATTTGGGGAAATACCGTCCCTTTTCATAGCAGATTCATCTAAAATGACAAGCTCTTCCTCTACAAGGCTGCCGAAAGAATTTGTTGTCCCAATTATTCCATCGATTTTATTTAATTCAGAGGATAAATTGGTTGAAATCTTATTTAAATCTTCCATATTTTCTCCTTGAATATCAATTTGTACAGGATACCCTCCACCCATACTCATAACGGAAGATACATCTACAATAGGATAGTCATCTTTTAATTCAAGTAATTCATGTAATATCTGTTCATTGACTTCCTTTTGATCCATTGTTGCCTCTTCTTCAGGGGTCATATTAACGAGCAAAAATAGTGAATCAACTTGGTCTAAAACAAATCCTTCCCTTACATCGTCAATGAGAGAGAGCTTTTGATGAATCGCCTCAGCCATTTCCTGTTTCTGATTCGGACTTACTCCCCTGTCAATGGATATCATCAATTCCGAATAACGATTATACATATCCGGCATTATCGTCATCGGTACTTTTGGTAATAAAGCCAAAGAACCGATAAATAAGAGAGCGAATAGAAAAATGATTCCATAGCGCCTTCTTTTCTTACTAGTCACCCAACTTAAAATTTGACCATAAAAACCGGTCACTTTACCTTTTCTTTTTAATCTTTGCTTGCTGGATAACTTTAAAAAGTTTTCAGCTAAGGAAGGTATTACAGTAAAGGATACAATAACTGAACTTACTAATGTAACGATTACGACAACTGAAAGTATAATCATAAACTTACCTGCTTCTCCGCTTAATAATCCAATTGGTAAAAATACGACAATGGTTGTAAGCATGGAGGCTATTACTGCTGAAGCAACCTCTTTTACACCTAATAGTACCGCTTCTTTTCCGTGATACCCCGTTTCTTTTTTCCGATAAATGGATTCTAAAATTACAATAGATGCATCCACCATCATTCCTACTCCTAGTCCTAAAGCAATAAGACTTAACATATTGAAACTATAGTCAAAGAGCCACATGCTTGCAAATGTAAGAAGGATTGATAAAGGAATGGATATACCAATAATGATGGTTGCTCTGACGTTTTGGAGGAAGAAAAACAATATAATAATAGAAATTAATCCACCTATTAATATATTAGTGGTAACTCCATCAACCGCATCTTTTACATAGTCAGCCTGAGACACTACTTCATTAAATTCAAATCCTGCTACAAGTCCTTCCTCTTTGATTTTTTGAACTTCCTTCCGGACAGCCTCTGCCATTTCAATTTGGGTATAATCTGACGTGCGCCCGATTTGTACCATAACGACATCCTGACTTCCGTCCTTCCATACTCCAGAAGATACGTCCTTCACTTGAAGTTTTATTTCTGCCATTTCCTTTAATTCTTTTACCCCATCCATAGTTGGAATAAGGATGTTTTCCAATTCTTCTATATTTGAAAGTGAAGTATTCCATCTTACCGTTGGCTCATTTTCTTCTTCTCCTAGTTGCCCAAAAGAAGTAATGATATTAGATTGTTGAATGGTTGTTATTACTTGCTGAGCATCAACTCCTGCGGTTACTAATTCCTCATTATTGAAGCTAATTACTATCTCTTTCTCTTCTAAACCCTCAAATTGTACATCTCTTACTTCGGGAAGAGCTTCTAACCTGGGCTCTATCACATTTATAGCAAAGTCAGTAATCTGTTGCATACTACCACCGGATACATCCATAAAGAAATCATAATCCTGAGCAGTTGTTATTTGTACGCTGTGGATGAAATTAACTCCATTAATTTGTGACTGTAGAGGCATTACAGCAGCATCAATTGCCTTATGAACTTCATCCCCTCTACCTTCCTCAATCCATACCGTAACCGAGGACCTTCCGATGTAAGAAGAAGAAGCGTGAGAATCTACCCCTTCCATCCCATCTAAAATTTGTTCAATTGGTTTTGTGATTTTTTCCTCTACATCCAACACAGGCATTTCTCCAGCCTCAACTTGAACCACCGTCATGTCAAAAGCAATTGGGGGAAATAATTCTTGATCTAACTTTGTTAATCCATAGAATCCAATTACAAACAAAAATACAACCATTAATCCCATTGCCAACTTCTTTTTTAAAATAAACTCTATTAACTTCACTTTTATTTCTCTCCTTTAATTAGTAATAGATGAATATATTACCAGTAATACAGTTGATTATAAGTGCTCCAACAGTACTATTAAAGGATAAATTGGAAAATACTTCTAGGGGATTAGATGGATATAAGACTATAGGGCAGGTCTGGATACATCTCAAAAATTAGGCTTTGATAAATTCGGGAGTTGATACTCCTCACTTGGCTTCGCTTATTTGCTCACTTGAGTTATTTTCGCAACCTCCGAAGTTTAGGTAGAGGTTCCATCCTATGCAGGAAGTGCGCCAACCCTCGGCAGCTAGATATCTAAAATTCATCACTTAACGCTTACAAAACAAAAAATAAAAAAAGAGCCGAATACCGAGATTCGACTCCAATAGAGAACATTACGTATGTTTTTCAATAAAATCTAAAATAGCCTGAAAAACTTTTATTTCATTTTCTTTTTTCGAAAATCCATGGCCTTCATCGTCTAACACGATATACTCCACGTCTCTTCCTTTAGCCTGAAGCGCTTCTACTATTTGATCTGACTCATGTTTTACAACTCGAGGGTCATTCGCACCCTGGATAATCAACATCGGCTTTGTCATCGTATCCAAGTAGGTAATTGGTGAAAATTCTGTAAGTTTTTCTTTGTCTTCCACAGGATCTCCTACCCATTGTTTCATGACTGGCTTCCAATGCTCAGGAACAGATTCTATAAAGGAGAATAGGTTACTCACACCAAAAATATCGATCACAGCTTTAAAATATTCTGGGTGTCTTCCGTGAAGCAGGAGTGCCATATACCCTCCATAGCTGCCTCCCATCAAGAAGATTTTATCCTTTTCGGCATATCCCTTCTCAATCAACCAGTCTAAACCAGTAATATTATCAAGACGTGGACCGTAGCCCCAATCACCCTCTACCATCTTCATATAAGATAATCCATAGTTGGAAGAGCCCCGGAAATTAGGAGCGAATATACTGAACCCACGGTTAATCAAGAACTGGAAATACGAACGGAAGAATTTACGTTCAGAAGCTTGAGGTCCACCATGTGGCCAGAGAATAACATGACCATTTGATACCTCCTCTTTTGCTTTAAAAAACAATGATTCAATTTCTAACCCATCAAATGAAGGGTAGGTCAAAATTTCAGGATCGCTTAAGTCCTCATCTGAAACAGCAGGAACACGATTATTTGTTAAACAAGACCAATTACCATCCTCCAGCTTATAAATATTAGCAGGTTTTATTGCGGTTTTTCCGAGTAAATATACTGTACCTTTTTTAGAAATGATCAATTTATCTATGATGGATACAGGGGCATCCAATTCTGTTAATTCATTACTCTCTAGGGAATACGTATAAAGCGTATCCTCTACTCCTTTTGATGACACTATGTAAAGCTTATTACTGTTCTTGTTGAAGTAAAGTTCACTAAAGTGTAGGTCGCCATTTGAAACTCTCTCAAATGAACCAGAAGGTATATCATACCGAGCGACATAAGTACTATCATCTTCATAGTCCGTTAATAGATAGATGGTATTTTCATCCGTAAACACTGGTCCATTTACTGTATGCTGTTTATCTGTGGGAGGAGTTAGCTGTACTTCTTTCCCATTTTCAAGTAAGTATGCAAGTGTATAGGTGTTTGAAAATTGCTTTAAGAAAATAAAACTTTTTTCATCTTCAGAAACATCAAGTAAATAAGTGGAAGCATCTTTTCCTTCTACAATTAGCTTTTCTTCCCCTTTTTCTATATCATAGGAGAAAGTATTCAAAAATGTTTTGTTATCTTTTGTTCCAGTGTAGAAAATTCTTTTTCCATCTTTTGAGAACCTTGCTACCATATGGCGATGATCCTTATCTACCCGAATATCACTCAAATCACCCCCAGATGTCGGCAGTGCATAAAGTTGTGTCAATTCGTTCCCGTCATGATCAAAGCTTGCCATGATGTATTTACCATTTGGTTCATATTTAATTCCATGACAACTCTGATTGTTGAAAGTAAGTGGATATGGGTAATTGTTAGGCAAATCCATCGCCCAAATATTATAATATCCTGTTAAATTCGTACTAAATACTAGTTGTGATTCATCTGGACTGACACTAAAATCCTCGATGTTAAATACTTTGAAGAATTGTTCAGCTGTTGGTTTTTTAAACGTAAGCATGTAAAACTCCCCCTTTAAGTTAGTATTCCTCAAAAAGCCTGCATTTGGACCTTCAAGTATTCTACAGTTAACATATTCTATTAACAGTACATATTTCCTTCAATATTTTTATCATTCGACCTGATTCGACAAAATAAACGAAAAGTATGTATTATGTTGGAAGTAATAATAGGAAGAGAGGTTCATGAAAAATGAAGAAATATTTATTTCCAGTAGTTATCGTCCTTTCTTTAGGACTCATATTCTCTTACTTGACTTTGAATCATTTTAATTCTTTTACAGCTGAGCAAAATCAAGAGGGAACTTCAACAACCATCATTCAGAACCATAAGAATACTGAATGGACCAAACCGCAAAAAGCTTTCCGCACAGAAGCAACCATATCTGCAGTGGGAGACCTTTTAATACATAGTACGGTTTATAATGCGGCAAAAACAGGAGCAGACGCTTATAATTTTAATCCGATGATTGAGCGGGTAAAATCTTATCTACAAGAAACGGATATTTCGATCGCTAATCAAGAAACCATTATCGGGGGAACAGAGATCGGTCTCTCTAACTACCCAAGCTTTAACTCTCCTTTTGAAGTAGCAGATGCCTTGCAAGAGGCTGGGGTGGATATAGTCAGCATTGCCAATAACCATACACTTGATCGTGGTGAAAAAGCGATCATGAACGCAATTAATCACTATGAAACCATTGGGATGGAGTATGTTGGTGGCTATAAAAGTTTTGAAGATAAATCTAGACTTCGTACGATCAGCAAAAATGGTATTGATTTCTCCTTTTTGTCTTATACATATGGGACAAATGGAATACCTATTCCTGAAGGTAAGGAATACTTCGTTAATTTAATTGACAAAGAAGCAATTAAACGCGATGTTAAAGAAGCAAAGGATAACTCAGATGTGATCGTTGTTGCGATGCACTGGGGTGTAGAATACGTACTTTATCCTAACAGTGAGCAAGAAGAGCTTGCAAGCTTTTTGGCGGAGCTCGGGGTAGACATTGTTATTGGTCACCACCCTCATGTGCTCCAACCAATGGACTTTATTGAAAGACCTGATGGTGGAAAAATGTTTGTCGTATATTCATTAGGTAATTTCCTGTCAGGGCAAAAGGACGATTACAAGGATATTGGTGGGATTGTACAGTTAAAAGTAGAAAAATTCGTGGATGGTAAGGATAAAAACATTGAAGTAAAGGTGGATAATTTTATTCCAACCTATGTTTCACAAGTTAATCCTACCTTATATCATATTGTTTTACTTAAAGAAGCTGCTAAATACGGTTTTCCACAAGGAGAAGTTAAACATATCGAGATGATGGAGCATATGTATCAATGGTTGGAAGAGGGAGAATATACTAACTAAAAGGTTTTCAGCACCGATTTCATATCGGTGCTGATTGCTTATATAGAATAGTAGTAAAAATAATTGCTCTCTTGATGAAAACCTGTTTTTTCGTACAATTTTTGTGCATTGCTATTTTCCTTACCTGTCTCTAATAATAACCCTGTGGCACCTGTTTCCTTTGCAAATTCAATGGCTTTTTCTACTAAAATTTGTCCAATACCTTTTCCTCTAGCGGATTTTGTGACATACAAATCATTTAGAATCCACATATTTTTCATTTTCACTGACGAAAATGTAGGATAAAGCTGAACAAATCCTAACGCATTTTCTTGTTCTATAACTAAAAAAATAACAGAATCTTCATTTGCCAATCTTTTCTCCAAAAATTCTTTTGCTCCATTTAAATCTGTAGGTTGCCCATAAAATTCCCGGTATGAATTAAACAGAACAGCTACTTCATTTAAGTGTTTTAACGATGCTTTAATAATTTGCATAAATTTTCTCCTCAATGCTTTTTACTTTTGTTGTAGCAGCGATTATTACTTCATGATTTAACCCTATTACATCATATTCCGTTATATTCCCTGTTGAATTATACATAAAAGAATGCTCAACCGGCTCATTTTTGCTAAATAGTTCATCTAGAAAGAACTTAATGTTACTTACAACTTCAGATGAACTTACTATCCACTCTTTTGACTTCCACTCTAGTTTTCCTTCCGGTCCATCTTTCATAAGGCTTCCTTCAAAATCATTACCAACATATACATACATCCCAGTTCTCTTGTTCCAAGTGACAATTCCTCTAAACGTCATGTCATTAATAATAAGCCCGCTTTCTTCCCGTGTCTCCCTAATAACGCTTGCTAATGGTGTTTCATCTTTCTCGATTTTCCCACCAACTCCGTTCCATTTGCCATTATTGGGATCTTTTGTCCTTAGCAATAATAGAACAGTGTCTTTCCGTTTAATAAAACACATAGTATATGGTAGTTCCATTAGTTCCTCCTCAAGTGGTTTCAATGGTTCAATTGTTGGTAATCAGGTATAATAATGGTATTGACAGATTGCGTGTAAACGGAAGCATCTTTCCTTTTATCAATTAACGTAATATATTTAAAGAGTAAAGGAGTTGCTCAACAGTGGAAATGACTATGTCAGAAAAGGCATTCGAATGGTACAAAAATGAATTAAATTTAGAAAGTGGCGATCATATCAAATTCCATGTCCGATATGGTGGTTGCAGTACAGTGCAAAAGGGATTTTCTTTAGGTATTATAAAAGAGGACCCAGATCAACCTATTGCACAGATTGTTAAAGATGGCATCACATTTTTTGTAGAAGATAAAGAGGCCTGGTATTTTGATGGCCACGATTTGCATATCGAATTTAATGATGATTTAAATGAGCCAACCTTTGATTATGAGTGATAGTAATGAGAAGTGGAAATGCTTGTAGAAGCTTACCCACTTCTTTTTCATATTCCAAAACAGTTGACTTGTCTTTGCTTTTTACACAATGGTGTTAGAAAAACCTTTTTAATTGCTCCCATTGTCCTTCCTGATTAAGTACTTCCAATTGTTTTTCTCCAATAAGGTCAAAGTGGGGAAATAGATTTCGTTTATGGATCCATTGTTCCTGAAGACCATATTTCCTTCCCCAAGATACTAACTTATGTACATCATTGCATCCTACTTTTGTAACGGAAGTAATACCTTCAAAACGCGGATGAACCCAGAAATGGGTAATAAATGCTATTTCACCGCTACTTACTTGCTGTTTCCAATCCTCAAGTTCTTTTCGATTTATACCAAATGCCATACTTTATTCACCCTGTTTTTTAGCATTTTCATATGCTTCGTGCCACTCTGGATATTTTTTTCTAATAATAATTGGTTTGAAATTATCCTTTTTCACACACACATGAGAAGAGGTACCAAGCAATGCCTCCTCTTGATTTGGTGTTAAAATTTTGTAGCCGTATACGACTCTAAAGCCATCATAAGATTCAATCCATGTATGTATGGTGGCGTAATCCCCATAACGAAGTGGTTTTTTATAGCTTGCTTGAATATCTATCACAGGCGATATTATCCCATCCTGTTCCATTTCTGCATAAGAAAAACCTAAGTCTTTGATTAATTGCGTCCTTCCTAGCTCCATCCAGACAAGGTAGTTAGCATGGTATACTACTCCCATTTGGTCCGTTTCTGCATAGCGAACTTCAATTTCTTTTTTGGAAATAAGCATGATGATCCCTCATTTGTGTTATTGTGTTCCCCATATCATAACATAAATGAATATTTTTCCACATTGATTTGGCAAGTTTTACTCAAGCTATATTAAAAAAAATGGGCACCAATGGAGTGCCCACCTTAATTATTTATTGAAACCATTTTCACGGGAGTTAGCTTCATCTTGAATTTCAGAACGGAAAGCTTGAATACTTTCTTCCCTACGCTTATTTTTCGCTTCAATAAGAGATTTCTCTTCTTCAGTTGCAAATTGGATAGAGTCCTGTGCTTCTTCAATATTCTCAATAGTATTCTGGAGCATATCTTGAAGTTTTTCGACATTATCACTACGGTCATCGGGATTTGTACGATAATGATTATTTTCTTCCAATCTAAACGCCTCCCATAATAATTAATGAGCTACTACATAGATTATTGTTTACAATTATCAGTTAAAAACACTTGAAATACTTGGAGGTTTATTCTCCTTTAGTTTGAATCACCTGTGCATGTTCGCCGGAAGTATCCTGCATTTTTTTGCCTTTGTTTCCTCCAGCTGCACGAGATTGTGTCCCAATATGGTTTGGAACAAAATGTTTATTATTTCTTTTTGGATTACTCATAAAACATCCCTCCTACCCTTACTATTTGAAGGAGGAGGGATTTTCATAACAAGAAATTATTGAAAGTTATTCTGCAGCCTTGTTTAACATTTTTTCTTCAAGACGGTCTTCAATTTTGCGCAAAGCTTCTTCGTCCTTTAGCAAGAGTTGTTTATTTTCAATAACTAGTTCTTCAAAAGAACGTTTACGAATTCTTCTCATATTATCACCTTCTTATTTATTATTGTAATAGTATTAATGTCCAAAATTCTTAAAAATTATGATAATTTCCGAACAAATTGATGAGAAATTCATGAGAAAGGGAAAACTCGGTGAAGTATCTTATGTTTGAGTATCTTCTTAATGAATTACCCAGATATTTGAAAATAAAACCACTATTATACGAATACACGTTCTTGTAATAAATGGAATATTAAGCTACAATTTTTTTAACACGAATTTTTAGAAAATGAGGGATATAAATGACAAAATCCGCTTTTCAAACATATAGAGAAAACTTGGCAATTTTTATAGACGTTCTAAATGATAATTCCCACCCTCTCAGCACTCCAATAGCAGACAATAAATGGTCCAGATTTGAAGTTGTTGGACATATCTATTATTGGGATAAATTTTTAAAAGATGTAATGGTACCGCAGATAAAAGCAAATGGCGTACTGCCTTCATTTCCTAATCATGATGAATATAACAAAGAAGCGATAGACTACATAAAAAGATTTAATGACTATAAGGAATTCCAAAAAGAATTTACTCATACACGTGAGGAATTGATAAATGAATTGAAAAAAATTGATACTGAAACAAAGTTCACTATTGGAGAAGGTAAAAGGCGTTTCAACACCGAATCTTTTTTGAAGATGTTCTGTAAACATGATCAACATCATTTGAATCAAATTTTATAACCTCGAGGGGAATTTTAGTTGAAAAAGAAAAGAATTGTACTAGTCGGATTTTTGTCTGCTTTTATTCTTTATTTTGTTTTTATCTTCCGTGATGGTATCGTCCTTGATTTTCTAGGTGTAGAGATGACCATGCCCTTTACAAAAGAAATTGAGATACCACTTAACATCACCAAGATGGATAACAACGATAACGGCGTTCCTGATGCGCTGGATATTGTCTTCACTTCAAGGAAAGAAGTAGAGCAGCGAACTCCTTATAAAAGTGTATATTATGATGGCGGTTATCCACCTAATACCGAAGGAGTGTGTACCGACGTAGTTTGGAGGGGACTTCTCGGAGCAGGAATCAATCTGAAAGATTTAATGGACGCCGATATTGCTGAAAATACAAAACTTTATCCAAGGGTTGGGGGAAATCCTGATCCTAATATCGATTTTAGACGCGTCCCAAATCAAGCTGTATTTTTTGAGCGTTACTCAACATCATTAACAACAGAACTAATAGAAGGAGATATCGAAAACTTAAAGGATTGGCAACCAGGTGATATTGTTGTCTTTCTTGGTGGAGAGTTTGATCATGTTGGAATAATCTCTGATAAGCGCACAAAAGATGGGATACCGTATTTGATTCATAACACCCATCCGTATGCTTCTGAAATTAAACTGACTTCATTCAGATCACCGATTACAGGACATTACAGATGGAATTTCTAAAAAAGGAAAAGGAATCCATGGAAGTAGGACTCCTTTTCCTTTTTAGTTCATTTTTGATATTTGTTTTTCCATTAATTCATATGTCATAGGGCCAATGTGCTTAATAGAAACAGCTCCTTCACTATCAATGAAGTAAGTCGTTGGCATCGTAAGTACTTCATAATGCCTAAATGTACCTTTTTCATCCAACAAAATCGGGAAAGTGTAGCCACCCTCTTCTACATACTTTCTAACATTATCCACATTTTTCTCGCTTTCTGTCAGGTTAACAGCCAGCATTACGATATCTTCGTTTTCTTCAGAGAACTTTTGCATTTCAGGCATTTCTGCTCGGCAAGGTCCACACCATGTTGCCCAAAAGTTTAGAATTACTTTTTTTCCTTTATAGTCAGAGAGCTTTGCAGTACTCCCATCTAGGGTGCTAAGTTCAAAATCCTTTGCTTTGTCACCGGCCTGCGTTCCTACACTTGGTTCCTTTTCTGCGAACACTTGGAAAGTGGCATACCCAATTAAAAATACTAAAAATGTAATTGCAATTATTTTTTTCACTTTTTCATTCCTCCTTTACAGCAAAGTCATGATTCCAAAATAAGCGAAGCTAGTAATGGTTAGACTTGGAATTAGTATTACTATTGAAGTTTTTAATGAAATATTGCTTATATTAAATCTCCAAAAAGAAAATCCAATGAAGACGAAAGTAGCTAGGTAAACACCTTCCGTTCCTCCTGTTAAAAATAGAACACCATAAGGATTTGTCCATAATATTGACGGCCTGAAAAAAATGATACTAAATTTATATGTAAGTAGCCAGATTAACAAACCTGATGTTAAAACCTCTTCCACTTTATGTAATAATTTTGTCCGCTTTCTAAGAAGTATGGCAATATATAAAAACGAAAGCATACTTGAAAAAATTAGTACTAGATAAGTCTTTTTTATCAGGAAAGGTCCCAATTGAACAGCATCCATAAAAAGCTCCTTCATTTCATGATACCTTTATTAAATCATAATTATGACTAAATCAATGTTACCCTTTTGTCTATTTTATAACATTTCTTATAAAAACAGAAATTTCCTTTTTCCGCCAAGCATAAAACAACATATTACTAAATCAAAAAAATAAAGCCGGCTCCATATCGGAACCGGCTTTATTTCTTTATTATGCTTTTAATTTATCACGCAATACCATGCGCAAGATTCCACCATGACGATAGTAATCAATTTCTACTTCGCTATCAAAACGAACTAGAGCTTCAAACTCTTTTTGGTTGCCTTCTTGGTCTGTAGCAGTAACCTTTACAAAGTCACGTGGTTTTACTGTTTCATCAACAGCAACTTCAAACGTTTCTTTACCAGTTAAGCCAAGAATTTCAGCATTTTCTCCATCTTTAAATTGAAGAGGAAGAACTCCCATTAAGACAAGGTTACTACGGTGAATTCTTTCGAAGCTTTCCGCAATAACTGTCTTAATTCCAAGAAGGTTTGTTCCTTTTGCTGCCCAGTCACGAGAGCTTCCCATCCCGTAATCTTTACCAGCAATAACCATCAACCCAGTTCCAACATCTTTGTATTTCATGCAAGCATCATATATGGACATAACATCGCCTGTTGGCCAGTAAGTCGTCCAGCCACCCTCTGTTCCAGGAGCGATTTGGTTACGGATACGAATGTTTGCAAAAGTACCACGCATCATCACTTCATGGTTACCACGACGGGATCCATATGAGTTGAACTCACGAGGAGTTACACCGTTTGCTTGCAAGTATTTACCCGCTGGTGTATCTTTACCAATTGATCCTGCAGGTGAAATATGGTCCGTTGTTACGGAATCACCAAATTTACCAACTACACGAAGATCAGAAAGCGGTTCAACCGTACCAGCATCTGGAGTTAATCCTTCAAAGAATGGTGGGTTTTGAATGTAAGTTGAGTCGTTATCCCAGCTATAAAGTGCTTCATCAGAAGTCTCAATTTGGTTCCAACGCTCATTATCATCAAATACTCTCTCATACTCTCTGCGGAATAGTTCTGGAGTTACTGTAGATTTTACTACTTCCTTCACTTCATCCGTAGATGGCCAAATATCTTTGAAATGTACATCGTTGCCGTTCTTATCTTTGCCAAGAACATCATTTTGAAGGTCAATATCTACATTACCTGCAAGTGCATATGCCACTACTAGAGGTGGAGATGCAAGGTAGTTACCTTTAACAAGTGGGTGGATACGTCCTTCGAAGTTACGGTTACCAGAAAGAACAGATGTAACAAGCAAGTCATTCTCAGCAACAGCTTCTTCAATCTCATCAGCTAAAGGACCCGAGTTACCGATACATGTTGCACAGCCATAACCAACGATGTTGAATCCTAATTGATCCAAATATGGTTGTAAACCAGAGTCATGTAAGTAACCTGTAACTACTTTTGAACCTGGTGCTAGAGATGTTTTTACAAAGCTTGGTACTTCTAAACCTAGTTCAACTGCTTTTTTTGCTACAAGACCAGCAGCAACTAAAACGTATGGGTTAGATGTATTTGTACAGGAAGTGATGGATGCAATAGCGATAGAACCGGTCTTCATAGTAGTTTTTTCGCCAGAAGCAAGCGCCACTTCTACTTCTTTATTAATGTCAGTTGGAGACATACCATAGCCTTGGTTACCTTGTGGTGCTATTAATGCATTGCGGAAAGTCTCCTGCATCATGGATAGGGAAACAAGATCTTGTGGTCGCTTTGGACCAGACAAGTTAGGCTCTATTTCATCTAGGTTAATATCAACAACATCTGTATAAACAGGGTCTGCGTCTGGGCTAAAGAATAGTCCATTTGCTTTACAATATTCTTCTACTAGCTTAATTTGCTCTTCTGAACGCCCAGTTAAGCGCATGTAGTCAAGGGACTCATCATCAATTGGGAAGAATCCACAAGTTGCACCATACTCTGGCGCCATATTTGCAATTGTTGCGCGATCAGCAAGTGGAAGTTCAGAAACTCCAGGACCGAAGAATTCTACAAATTTACCAACCACACCATGCTTACGCAGTACTTGGGTAACTTTTAACGCCAAGTCTGTAGCAGTAGTTCCGTTAGGTAATGTTCCAGTTAACTTAACTCCAACCACTTCAGGAACTGGGAAGTATGAAGGCTGCCCGAGCATTCCAGCTTCAGCTTCAATTCCACCTACACCCCAACCAAGAACACCAATACCATTGATCATTGTTGTATGGGAGTCAGTACCAACAAGTGTGTCAGGGAATGCAACAAGTTCACCATCTTCTTCAACAGCATGAACTACGTTAGCCAAGTACTCTAAGTTAACTTGGTGAACGATACCAGTTGCTGGTGGAACCGCGCGGTAGTTATCAAATGATTTTTTTGCCCAGCTTAGGAACTTATAACGCTCTGCATTACGCTCAAATTCTAACTTCATGTTAAAATCAAGCGAATCTGCCGTACCAGCTCTATCTACTTGTACTGAGTGGTCAATGACTAGATCAACTGGAATTTCAGGATTGATTTTATCAGGGTTTCCACCTAAGTCAGCCATTGCTTTGCGTAGTGATGCAAGATCAACTACTGCTGGAACACCTGTAAAGTCTTGAAGAATTACACGAGAAGGCTTGAATGGTACATCCACGTCCTTTTGTTCGTCCGTTCCCCATTTAGCTAAATTTTCAACGTGCTCCTTCGTAATTACACGACCGTCCACTTGGCGTAGAACAGATTCCAAAAGTACTTTAATGGAATAAGGCAGGCGTGACACGTTACCTACCTTTGCATTTTCAAGCGCTTGCAAAGAATAATAATGATACGTTTTTCCATTCACTTCAAAAGAAGTGCGCGCATTAAAAACATCTTGCTTCGTCATATGTATTACCCCCTACTCATAGTTTAATAGGACTTCGCTATGAACAATTTTTAGGCATGAAAAACATGCTTCTACTAGAGAAAGCGTTTGCGACATTGTTTTTCTTAGAGACAATTTTCGAGTTGTTTCTCCCACCGTATAGTCCTTACGATATTATCTTAATACAACATTTCTCATAAGTAAATATCAATAAAGTTATCAAATCACATAA
This sequence comes from Sutcliffiella rhizosphaerae, assembly GCF_917563925.1. Taxonomy (GTDB): domain Bacteria; phylum Bacillota; class Bacilli; order Bacillales; family Bacillaceae_I; genus Sutcliffiella_A; species Sutcliffiella_A rhizosphaerae. The sequence continues at coordinate 53,314 of NZ_CAKJTJ010000014.1, read as the reverse complement.
GTTAGCCTTATCTTTCATAATATTCCACAAATACATGCAAAAGAAACATAAGGAGATGCTAATAATGGAGGTGGGACTGATGGCAAAAAGAAAGGCAAATCATGTTATTGAAGGAATGAATGTTGCAAAGGCACAAGGTATAGGAGCAGGCTATAATGAAGAATTCTCCAGTGAACCTTTAACTGAAGAGCAAAGGCAAAATAATAAGAAACGTAAGAAAAATCAATAGTGTTCGTTTAGATATATGGAACGGTTAAGCAGAACCGTTCTCTTTTTCATGTAGTATTAAACGAATAAAACCACCCTTCAACCAAAATCTTTGGTATAAAAGATGGTTCAAGAATTTTTAAAGATCTCCATGACCCTGCATCATTCGCCCAAGGTCTTGCTGGAATTGTTGCAATTGAACACGCTGCGTATCGGATGCAACCTCCAAAGCATTATTGATTTGTTCCAACGCTTCATTTACTTCATTCTCAAGGCGTTTAAAATCGTTTCCATAATCAGGATCGTTTCGCACAATCAATTCGTAAATATCCTTTGCTTGTTCAGTTCCTTGTTGAGCTGCTTGAAAGGCCTGTTGTTTATTTTTATGATATGGCATAAGGTATCGCTCCTTTAGTAATTGTGCTTTAGCTCTACATATACTGACCAATAACACTGAAAAATATACCTATATTCTAGGAGCATATAAACATTCATTTATCAAACACTATAACAAAGGAGGCGATTATACGATGAACAAAAATGATCATAAGGATATGGTGAGAAACCAACCTAAAAATAATCAAACAGGATCAGGACAACCTGCCCCTTTAAGTGGTTCCCATAAAGTTAAAAACCGCAACCACACCCGCCAAAAAAATAATTCTAGCCACGATATGTAGAAAAAATATAATAATGTTTTTGGGGAATTCTACTGTAATTGTCTTGTTATTAATCCTGCTAATGATGCATTTAGGCAATTATTTATTGGAGTTCCCCTTTTTTTATTTGTTTTTATCCTTGTGATTACTCATCATTCTCAACAATTTCATCTATCACTTTGACTTCCTTTTTGCCATTGACATTAACTATACTTATTTTTGTAAAAGTCCTTATAGATTGGCCAACATTCCCGGAACCTGCCCCGGTCACACCTGTTTCTTCCGCTATTGGACTAGCTTTAAATATATTGCCAAAATTGACAACTCCACCATTTACATTTTTAATTATTACTTTATTAATAAAACACCCCATCCATCACACACTCCTTTTAGGTAGCGTATGATGGCATGTTTATGCTTGTATAGGTGGACGTCCTAAGGAGCTAATCTTTTCGGTAATATTGTCTTAAGTACCATTCCCAATCTTCTTGTGTCCATTTTTTCCCTTTATTCAGTTGTAAAAAATCTTTTTTCCATTGTCTCTTTCTTTGAGCAACTTCATTTTCTTGAATACTACTTTGATTCAGTATTTTTGCCCGTATATCATTACTTTCATAACCATTCTCAAAAATTGCACTTGATAAAAAATGATTTAGTAATTTCTTTAGGCACATTAATAGTAGAATTATCCAAACAATAACTTTTACGGTGATCGAAAGCGGCATCACTAATACGATAAAAGAAAATAATACAGCAACTACCAAATACAGTTTTGTAGTTTTTCTAAAGGTGCTTTCCTGACTATTGATTTTGGAATGTAGTTGATACTTTTGTTCTATTTCACAGTCCACACAGTATGGTTCTATTTTTTTTTCTCCATTAATATACCGTTCCACTAGTATTTGTTTATGTTTTACACAATATAATTCCAAGCTTGTCCTCCATTAAACTGTCATTCCTTTAATTATATCAATTGTAAAATAAAAGTTGAAATCAATCTTTAGATACTTATCGGTCCTTCCCTTTTCATTAAATGCTATATGAATATCTTTTAATTCCCCAACATAAATAAATATGTAATTTAACTAAAATACTTTCTGTCTACATACTTTTAGGGCGTACCCAAGATTGGGTCCGCCCCTTTTGTCTAGTATCGTAGGCTAGCGAGATAATGAGCCGAGCGGTGAAAAAGTAATACCATCCTTTCAGGTGACCATTTGCTTCTCAGACAGGTGTTTGACATATCAATCCATCTCATTATGTAAGCACTACAATTAAGATGGATTCCTTTTCTATAAATTTAACTTAATTGGGTTAACTAAAGCAGGTAAGTTTTCAGTTTCATCTGAGACATTGACTTCAATAACTTTGAAATCATTTGAAACCCCTTCTTTATTCGTATCTAACACTAATACTCTATCAATATTGTAAGTTTCCATCATCCGGTTATCTTCCCTTCCATAATTTATCACACAATGGAAAGTATATGCAGCGAGAATGAAAACGTGACAAATAAATCAAATATGACTTCTTTAAACTAAATAGGGACAATTGCTTATCCAATTTTCTGTTAGTGGAATACATTGGTATAGTAAATTTTATCAAGAGGAGTGATTTATTTGACAGATCAAAATTGGGGTAATATTGGGGAAGACGATATCATGTTCCATCCTACTAATCGAAACAGTGTTGATGACCGGAACAGAAACAAGAATAAAAACACCAACAACCTTGCAAATCAGGGTGGTGAGGCAGGAACAAAAATTGATGCTTCAGGTGGTGCACAAGTAAGCGGTAAACGTGGAACTAACGTTAGTCAAGGTGGACAAATTGCCAAAAAATACGGACAAAACGCAAATCAAATGGGGCAAATTGCCAAAAAGAGAGGCCTAAATATTTTAGAGGATGGTACAATTGAACCTCCACCTCCACCGGAGGAATCCTTTACTATAGTTGAAGATGAGGAGGACTAAGCTTCTCTGCTTTTATGATAGGAGTGCATTATGAATAACAATGCTGGCGAGCAGAATTTATCCAACAATCAAATAGGAATGAAACCTACTTTAAGACTTGAGCAGGATGGTAAAATTATTGAATTTAACTTAACCATCAACATATACAATACAAATGATAATCATAATAATCTTGCAAATGCCGGGGCACAAGCCGGCGTATCCTATACCGCTTCAGATCAAGGTCAAATTAGTGGGGATAATAGTGAGAACCTATATATTAATAAGGAACCAGAACATAAAGTAGAATACTTTATTGAAAAAACGAAAGAAAACAACCAGATAAAAAGTAAAAATCCTTTTCGTTCCTATAGGTATAACAGACCTTGAATCTAAAATTCTCCAGGATGTTGCTATTCCTGGAGAATGGATATATACATTACTACATATATTTTCAATGGGAGGGATAATAATGGAAACGTTCGGCAGGGGCTGTTTATATATTATAGTCGGAATCGGGATCTTGTTATTTCTAGCCATTATTACGCAAAGTCATATTAATGTACCATGGATAATTGCCATTCCATTGATATTTCTAGCTTTCTATTTTGCAAAAAAGAAATCAGATGAGAAGAATCGATAGAAAAAAGCATGAGTTGAGCACTCATGGCAGACTGTTGACAAACCCAAATTATTTTTAAATTTGCATTTGACTGTTGATCTTCGTTTCAGACGCTTCGCTTTCCGCAGGCGGTCCGGGAACCTCCTCGGGCTGCGCCCTGTGGGGTTTCCCATGTCCCTTCCTCCCGCAGGACAAGGAAGGCTTCGACAGCGATTCATCGCACGAAGAAAATGTGGTAGCATTTTCGAGGAGTCTGCGCGTTTTCCACTACGATCAACAAGAGAATTGCATGAATTTAAATAAAAATGGACCTTTGTCTATACACTGGCATGAGTTGAGCACTCATGTTTTTTTCTGCTATTTTATTTCTTCAATAAATAAATCTGGACCTGAGATAACCTCTAATTTCTCTGGAACCTTTAAATGAATAATTGGATAGATAAAAGAACTTCCAGAATGCTCCATCAATCGAAAATTATTAAATTGTCTCGATGGATAACCAAGATTCCAATATGTTAGATTGATTTCTACTTCGTTCATATTTCGAACGTAAAAAACATTATTTTCAAGATAATACGTAGGTAAGCTTATCATTGATGAAACGTTAATGTTGTCAATAATTGCTTCACCAGCATAGACATTGACCTGTATTTCATTCATTAACTCGCTATCTCTTTCAAACATTACCGTAACGCCAGAAGAACCTATTTCGCGAACATCTATGCTACTATTCGTATAAGGCATGCTTTCTTTTTTCTTAACCAAGTACTCTACATTCTCTTTTTCAAGAAGGCTTTCGTATGTTGTTGATACATTTTCAGTTTCTATCACCTCTTCACTTGAGACAAACTTGTCAACGGGTAAGAGAATGAAAGTAATTGTGGATAGTAGTAATAATCCGACATAACAAAATAATATCGCCCAATTTTTCTTGTAAGAAAACCTTATTCTTACTTTGTTTAATCCTATCCACAGTAGGATAAAGAAGATAATCACAATAAGTAAAGGAAACAAAGCACCAACTATTGACATTATTGCCTAACCTCCCCTCTGTTAAAAATCCAGCTTGAAACAGCTAACAGAATTACAAGCGTCATTATACATTTAATGAAAAACATGAAAAGAAAACTTTCATTCAAGAAAAAACTCATTATAAATGGCATTCCTTCATTAGTCTTTCCACCAAGAATAAAATAGCCAAATATAATCAAAGGTACAATTATATTCATTAATGGATGTAGGCGAGTAATGGTTCCAACAAAGTAACCGATACCTGCTAACAATAATAGATATAGAAAAGTTGCAAATAACCCGCTAGCTAATATTTCTAATGAAAAAGAATTCGGTGTAATGAAAATTGTTCCTGTGTTTGGTAAAAAATAGATAATGACTCTCAATAGAAAGCTGCTTAGTTCTGTGGTTACAGTAGCAATCACTGCCGCTATTACCAAAAATAAAATATTTGAAAGGTTACTAGTTAACCTGCTGGAAACAAAAGTAAAATCATCATTCCTCAACGATCGAGCTGTAAGGATAATTGCTGAAATAAATGCCCATAAAAGTGTAAAGGTAAAAACTAAATCATTTGAAAATTGATTTACTTGATAATTTAAACTATTCACTCCACCAACAGACATCCCTATCCCGTTAAAAGAAAAAAGTATAGCAATAATTTGTACAACTACCAATGATAGAAAAACTCCTGAATAGGCAGAAAGTTTAAAACGCAGCTGTTCGATTACTACATGCTTCATACTTACATCATTTAAAGACATCATCAATCCCTCCTTTTGTTTGGCTAGTTAAGTATACACAAAGGTCACTTGGTGAAACTGGGGACAATTTTAAACCTAAGTGACTTGCTTCCTGATGTATCTTAGCTTTATACAAACTCTCTATCACAATATAAGTCGAACCTGGACTAAGCTCTTTTAGAAAGAGAACTGTTTTATCATGAGACCACTCTTTGACTATCTCGGATGGACCAATTACTCCAATTGCATATTCCTTGAAGTTTTCAATTGGGAGATGAAGCTGCTTTTCACCATTGTGAATAAGAAGGATTTCTTCTAAAATGTCTTCCATTTCCTCCAAATGATGACTAGAAATGATGATGGTTCTAGGATGTGCTAAGTACTCTTTTAATAGCGCTCGATAAAAATCCTTTCTTACCGCAGCATCCATACCAGTAGTTGGCTCATCAAACATCGTTAATGGACACCTTGATGAAAGACCAACAATCATGTTAAATGTACTTCTTTTTCCTTTTGAAAGCTCATCATGTCGCTGATTTTCAAAAAAATGAAAGTACTGAAAAAGCTTTTTTGCCATCTCTGCATCCCAATTGGGATAAAACCTTCCTGCCACTTCAAGAATTTCACCTAAATTTAATGATGTTGGAAAGCTCATCATATCATCCACTAATATAGTATTGGCAGATGCCTTCAAGCTGTTAAATGGTCGTTCTCCAAAAATCAAAACTTCTCCATCAGAGGGTTTGATAAATCCTGCCATTATTTTTAATAAAGTCGTTTTACCAGCTCCGTTTCTGCCTATTAAACCAGAAATTTTATTTTCATTTATAGTAAAATGGAGATTTTTCAAAGCTTTTGAATGTCTATAATCTTTCGATAATTTATAACCTTTAACGACTTCCACTTTTTATTCCCCCCTATTACTTGCTTCTTTCAGCATCGTTATCAATTCGTTGAAATCCACATTCAATTGTTCTGCTTCTGCAACAAGCTCAGACACTAATCGCTTTAAGGTATGTTCTTTTCTTTTAGTTAAAATGATGGCTTTTGCTTCCCCAGTTACAAACATGCCTAGCCCCCTTTTTTTATATAAGACCTGATCTTCTACCAACAATGTCAGCCCTTTTGCTGCTGTTGCCGGATTAATGTTAAATATTTCAGCTAATTGATACTGCGAAAAAACCTTTTGATCAGTAATAAAATTTCCGTTCAGTATTTCAGTTTCCAGCCATTCGGCAATCTGTACATATATTGGTTTTGCTCCATCTGTTTCGAGAATCAATATTCCACCTCCTACGACCAACATAGTGCATTAGTGTTGTAATGTAGTATATTACATTTCCCAAAATTGTGCAATGGTCTATCCTATAAATAATGGTTGAAACTAAAGTTATTTATTAAGGCTCTTTTTTAAAAGATTGTTGCTAGTAACCGGTAAAAAGTCGGGTTCTGACTTTTTACGTGCATGTTCAGTGAAAACTTGTCCTTTTGACTGAAACTAAATGCAGGGAAAGAGCACGACAGTAACGATTATTACGAGTATCTAATAAAGTTCGTAAAAGCAACAATGTTTGCGAAAACAGCCTTTATTAGTGATACATCCGAACATGAATCCATGATTCTACTGGAGAATGATGAATTAGTTTGGAGTATTACTGTTTTTGAAATTATATACTTTACTAAATTAGCTATATAGTCGTCCATTTCGTTCTGTCAAAGCCTCAATGAACAAAAAAATCGGGCTTTCATAAATGATGAAAGCCCGAAAAATAGTATTTTAGGAAAAAACAGCCTTGCATGTTAATGGAAAATTAATCTTGGTGCTTATATGCCTCTGTATTGCTCGCTCAAAGGACGGCATTTCCTCCTCTACTGGCTCATAACCAGTTATTCTTCAGCTATGAAATACCGAACAGTAAATTACTCACTGAGACAAATCTTCATTATTTCTTTTTAAAAATATAGTCCATCCTACTCCAAGAATTAATAATAAAACTCCTGCGACCATATAAACAGCTGTCAAGCCAAAGTAATGAAGAATGAGAAAGGAAAGTACGGGACCAATTGCTGCACCTACATCCACGACAACAGTATGTGCTGTTATTACCTTTACTGCATCTGTTTTTGATGCCACAGATGTTGCCAACGTATCCGTTATGGTAACAAAGAAAGTACTTGATATTTGATAAAGCAACAAGAAAAAGATTAAGAGATAAATAGATTGAGTGTTACCGAGAATCAGAAATAGCAATCCCCCGCCAAATAAAGGAATAAAAAGGAACTTAGCGGCTACATCTGATTTGTCTAACATTCTCCCAATTCTTGGAGCTATAAATGGATCCCATCCCCACCTGATTGCCTGTAATGCACCTGCAATGGATGCAGCTCCAAGAACCATACCAAACAAAGACCAGTCATTAATATATACTCTTTCAATTAAAGCACTGACTGTTGAGGCAAAAAGTCCAAATACAATCATTCCGAGGACGATACCTGTTGTTAAAACCATTCCAACATACGAGGTTAACCACTTTTTGTTTGTGCCAGTGGACTTCTTTTTCGTATCTGAAGCCTTTATCAATGGGACTAAGTAAAAAATAAATGGAAAAATAATAACGCCAAGTACAGAAAAAAGAGTGGAAACAAAATAGACTGAGGTTTGGTCGACCAGAAATCCTCCAGCAAGCATCCCAACTAAACCACCAATGCCCCATAGTCCGTTATATAATCCAACATGATGCCCTCTTGATTCATCATTACTAACTTCAATAACCGTCAAGAAGCCTCCCAGCCTAAGTAAGGACCAAGCAATTCCCCACAATGCTCTCATCAAAAGAAGCACCCAAAAATCTTGGAATATACCATAAGAGAATGTAGTTATTACCGCAATAACAACAGCTATTACCACACCTGTTCTAAGTTGAAAATGACGATAAAACAACCCTACAAGCGGATTAATAGGCAATCTGATGAATCGGTTTATTGATAGTAACAAACCGATTTGCCACAGTGCGGTTAAACCAAATTCTCTCCAATAAATTGGGAGTACGATAAAAAGCATCGCATCACCAAGGACAGCGATTGCTGTAATGATAGCAATTCCGATTACTCTGTTTTTATTTGACATATATTATGTATTTCCCCCTTGAAAGAATACAAGATGATTTATACAATTTTAGACGATTCATGTAGTATTTTCCATACTTTTTTACCAAATTGTTTGGTTCATTCTTATGGGGATGCAAACTGCACTTACTTAAGATTGGTCAAACAAATGTTGAAGCATTCGCTCTTTATTCTCCATGAACTGCTTCATGATAGTATAGTGCGAGGTTTCTTCCAGTCGAGCTTCACTCACCCCTTCACCGGTCAATTCATAAATTCTAGCATTAGGATATGCCATCAGGATTGGTGAATGTGTAGAAATGATAAATTGTGATCCTTGGTTGATTAAATCGTTTATTCTGGCTAACATCGACATTTGTCTTAAAGGCGACAATGCCGCTTCTGGTTCATCTAGAATATAGAGTCCATTGCCTTGAAACCTCTCCACAAAAGCAGCAAAAAATGCCTCTCCATGAGATTGCTTGTGAAGTGATTTTCCTCCAAAAGAATCAATAATCCTTCCTCCACCACTTTCTTTATCCAATTCCTCAATATTAGTAGCTACATTATAAAACGTTTCTGCACGAAAGAAAAAATTGTCTCTTGGACGCTCCACTCCCCTAATAATTCTCAAGTGCTGATCGAGCTCTGAATGTGAATCATAACTAGAAAAGTTAAAGTTTAATGTTCCACCTTCAGGGTTGAAACCAAGGGCAATTGCTATTCCTTCTAAGAGTGTTGATTTTCCCATTCCGTTCTCTCCGATAATATAGGTTACATTAGGATGAAATATAATAGAATCCACATCTTTCATAACTGGAAGGTTGAATGGATATTCCTCAAACGTTACTATATCCTCTGTTTTCAAATGTAAACTTCTTATGTACTGTGTATCTCTATTTAATTTCACATTTCTCCCTCTCTCTATAAAGTTCTCTACTATCATTCTTTCATTATATCTGCGAGATTGAAATAATTCTCTTGTAACCATAGTATTTCCTCTAAAAAACGAACTGGCGGCCCAACATGATGTTCCATTCTAGGTTCTATCCACCAGGTACTTTCCATTAACCAAAGTAATTTAAATGATTTTATTAACATTTTTCTGCTTAAGCTCTTATTCTCTTTATATCCTTCAACAAAGCTCCTAACGTTTTCTATACATAGTTTACCATCTATTAAAGCACCAGACATAATCGCTCTAGCGACATCTAAGCAAGGGTAATCCAAATTTAATCGATCAAAATCTAAGATGGCCGCAACTTCATTTTCTTTAAATAAGATATTATCCATAAAGAGGTCTCGGTGGGTAAGTCCTATTTCAAGCTCTGTAAAATTGTGAAAATCAATTTTTTCTGTAAGTATTAATTGATTCTCCATGAGGGATACTATTTTGTCATTAGAAGTTACTTTACATTTTACATTTTTCCAATAGGACATTCGTTCCTCTTTAGTAGGTATTAGGAATACCGGGCTCAACTTACCCTTTGGCTTTACCTCTGACAACAGTTGATGCATTTTTCCCGTTATCATACCCAATTGATACATTTTTTCAGAATTAGCCCTCCCAGGTATGATGGTACTTCCAGAATGAAAATCCATTACCATAAACAACTCTCCACGCTCTGATTTCCAGACTATCTCCTCATTGCATGTAATGATTTGAGGACATGGGAATCCTTGCAAATGTAAATATTGCTGAACTTTTAAAGCAAATAAATGCTCTTTCGGATTATACTTTTTCATGCGATCTTTATTGAACTGTTTAATTAAAATGGTTTTATGATCTGTTACTACTCTCCATTTTAAATTAAGATAACCTTTATTTATTTGTTCCACTTGATTTACTTGCCAACCAAATTGATTGGCTACTCTATCCATAATGTCTGTGAATATTTTTTCAGTCAACAATTTGATTTCACCCCTATTCATAATCTAAAAAAGATGAGACACCTTGCAGGAATTAATGCAAGGTGTCTTTGTTTGCCTCAAACCATAGTCTAAGATTATTTGGCCATTTGTCTGCTTGATATACTTTTATCGAGAACCCACCTAACTCTACTAGTAAATATTCATCGTTAGATAAAATGATAAAAAAATCTTCCCTTGGTGTAGGGAGTATCTTATCTATTTTTTTATTTTGCTCTTTGAAAAAGATATATATCTCCGTCTCTTCTTTGTGGCTAAGTTGCATTGGCTGACCATTTATAATCTCTTCCTGTTCTTTTGATGTTGCATGATTACTATCATCTTTAGATTTTAGCTTTCCGTTAATTGATTCTAACAGCCTGATAATTTCTGCAAGACCGAAAAGCACTAAACCTGATACAACACCTGATATAAATGTTGAAAAGAACACTGATATACTTTCTGCTTCTTCACCTGCAATAATCGAGACGAATAAACCAATGATAATAATAATAAAGCCAAGTACTTTTAATGCTGATTCTATTATATTTTGCATTTTATTCCCCCCAAAAATAATATTTCTATATATAGACAAGAAAACCCTTTATTCTCCAGAAAACATCATAAAAAAGCCTTACCCTTCAAAGAAAGGCAAGACTCTATTTAACGTATTTGACCATCCCCGGTCATTTGGAACTTTACTGTTGTTAGTGCTGGTAAACCCATAGGTCCTCTTGCATGTAGCTTCTGTGTGGAAATACCAATTTCTGCTCCAAAGCCAAGTGCTCCACCATCTGTAAAGCGAGTAGAAGCATTATGATATACCGCTGCAGCATCTACAAGTTTTAAAAATTTCTCTGCTGTTTCTCTATTTTCGGTTATGATTGCTTCAGAATGCTTCGTACCGTACTCATCAATATGCCTTATCGCACCCTCTACATTTTCTACTATTTTAATAGCAATATCTAAACTTAAATATTCATCCGACCAATCTTCTTCTTTTGCTTTTTCAGCACCTGATATGGACTGAACTACAGTATCATCACCATAGACGTGAATGCCGTGTTCTTTTACCACTTCAATAAGAGCATCTTTGTTCACTTTATACCAATCTTCATGGATAGTCAGTGTCTCTGCTGCATTACATACTGCGGGACGGTCCGTTTTTGCATTAACAAAAATCGACAACGCTTTCGACACATCAGCAGCTTTATCAATATAAATGTGACAGTTGCCAACACCCGTTTCCAATACAGGTACTGTAGCATTTTCGACTACTGCATTAATTAGTGAAGCTCCTCCGCGTGGGATTAAGACATCAATATGTTCTTTCATCGTAAATAGCTGTTGTGTTGCATTTCGGTCCGTACTTGCGATGAACTGAACAGCTTCCTTTGGAATAGCAGTAGTTTCAAGTGCTTTGTGTATGATATCTACAATGGCCTGATTAGAGTGTATGGCAGAAGATCCACCTTTTAATACAATCGCATTCCCCGATTTCAATGCTAAACCAGTTGCGTCGACTGTTACATTAGGACGAGCTTCATAAATCATTCCAATGACACCAAGTGGTACACGTACTTTTTTAACGTTCAATCCATTTTCTAAAGTCCAATCCTCTAAAATGTCACCAGTTGGATCGTCTAATTCTGCTACTTCTCTTAAGCCTTCAGCAAATTCAGAAATACGATCTTCTGATAAAATTAAACGATCTATATATGCTGTAGTATATCCTTTTTCTTGACCCTTTTCTAAATCTTGTTTATTTGCTTGTAAAATATAGGATTTATTACTTTCCAACGTATTTGCGATATGAAATAAGATTTCATTTTTTTCTTCTGTTGAAAGTAAACTAACCACTTTTGCAGCTCTTTTAGCTTCTTTTGCTTGATACTCAACGTTTGTCTCTATCACTAAAGACATCTAATACCTCCTTGTATTATACTCCTACTGGAAGGGATGATTCTAAATGACAGACTAAATTGTCGTTTTTCACAACTTCTTCTTCCCATTTATCTTCTGTTGTGTCATACGCTTTTAGTTGTTTAGAAGAGTAGTTTACAACGCCCAGTCCAATTCTTTTTCTTTCGTAATCAAGAATCTTTACAACTGAGCCTTCCTTAAACTCCCCGATTACTTGACTTATATCAGAAGGCAATAATTGTTTCTCCCCTAACATGGATACATCTGCAGTTTCTGATAGAACCACTTCACCTTCAGGACCTGAATTAAAAGCAATCCATTGTTTTTTATGATTTAAGTTAACAGAATTACTTTTTAACTGGAAATATGTTCCGGTTGCTTGTTTCTTAATTGCTTTAAGCAAAATGTTAGGAGTTCCAGCTCTTCCTAAGAATGCCGGGATACCCGATGCCATGGCTATTTTAACTGCATCTATTTTAGATTTCATTCCACCAGTTCCAACAGAGCTTGCAGATTCTCCTGCTGCTGCATCTATTTCCGGTGTAATCTCTTCTACTTTTCTTAATAATGTTGCATCCTTGTTAATTCGAGGATCTCCATCATACAAACCATCGATATCCGATAAAATAATTAGTAGGTCTGCATCAATTAACCCTGCAACCTTAGCAGATAATGTGTCATTATCTCCAAACTTCAGTCTGTTTACCGTGACGGTGTCATTTTCATTGAAAATCGGTACAATACCACGCTCTAACAAGACATTTGCTGTATTGCGCGCGTTGTTGTAGCGATTTTCATCTGAAAAATCTTCTCTTGTAATTAATATTTGAGAGGCAACGTATCCATTTGATAAAAACAGCTCGCTATACGCCTCCATCAACAATCCCTGACCAATAGATGCAGCAGCTTGTTTTTCTGGTAAACTTGTTGGTCTGTTTAAACAACCAAGCTTACGATATCCCGCTGCTACAGCACCTGATGACACGAGTAATACTTCATAGCCTATATCTTTCAGTTTTGCTACATCATCGACAAGTCTTTCTAGTTTTTTCCTGCTAATTTCTCCATGAGTGCTAGTCAATGAACTGCTCCCAATTTTTATAACTAACCTTTTTATCTCTTTATTGTAGGTCATTCCGTCCCTCCTGTAATAAAGATCATATCTGTTTAGTAAAGTACTAATTCCCGCGCTTTTTCTGCACTTATTTCCTTTGATCGTTCTGTTGCACCTTTAATGGCAGCAGAAATGGCTGTTCCCCCACCATTTTCACTTAGCGCTTCTAAACCTGCTGCAGTTGTACCATTAGGGGAGGTTACTTTTTTGCGCAAGGATGATGGCTCCTCTTGTTTTTCCTGCATCATTTTTGCTGCACCTAAAATCGTTTGAGCTACAACATCTCTCGTTAATTCTTCATCCAAACCCGCTTCTTTAGCCGTTTTTTCCATGTGCTCCATTAAATAATAAAAATATGCCGGTCCACTTCCCGCTACTCCTGTGAATACATCCATCTGATTCTCATCTATCGTATAAACTCGACCAATTGTTTCTAAAATTAATCTTGTATCTATTACATGATTAGAACTAACATATTTTCCAGAAGATATGGCAGTTGCCGACTCACCTATCATGCTAGAAGTATTTGGCATAACCCTAATAACGGGCTGACCAGAAGCTAACCCTTCTTCCAAATAGTCAGTAGTTATTCCAGCAATAACAGATAGTACCAGTTGATGTGGTCTTATGTTGTCTTTAAGTGTAACCAACGCTTTTTCAATATCTTTAGGTTTCATTGCGAGGACGATGATATCCAATCCTTCTATCAATAAATCCTTTTTCATTACACCGCGTACTCGGTATTTGTTTTCTAATTCATATAATCTATTTTTATTTGATCTGTTGCTAACCACAATATTTTCTGATGGAATTATCTCACTTGAAACAATTCCAGAAATCATCGCTTCTGCCATAGAACCAGCACCAATAAATCCAATAACTTTGTCTTTTAGCATCCAATCCGCTCCCGTCTGTCCGTTCCTTTTTCAACGGTTATTATCGTAACATGTAGAGAAAGGATATCAAGGGTGTTCTGGCAATTAGCTTGCAAGACTGCCAGATAGTGAGTGTAAACGCTAACATATCCATCTATATTCCTGTTAATTTAACCTGAAGGACAATAATCATGATTAAAGCGAGATTTTGGCGAATTTTAGGTTTTGGAAAAAGTGTGTTGTCTTTTCTGAGAGTGTATTTGTAGAAATACTTGGATCTTAACTATGATGACAACACCCTAGGTGAAATAATGAAAAAAAGCCGGGTGAAATCATGCAAAAAAGCCATCATCACTCCTATGATGACCAAAACGCTAGGTGAAATAACGTAAAAAAGGCCATCATCACCTCACGCTAAGGCTACATAGGAAAAATGGTCATTAAATAACCCATGCAGTACATAAACCTTTATTCTATATTCCTACAAAAAAAGAAAGCATGCCTATATATCAGGCACACTTAATTATCATCCTGTCTTTTTCCACTGTTTCATGACTTGACGTATTTCTTTTGCCATCTCCGTGCATTTTTCTATTTCATTATCGCTCAGTTGGATCTCTCCATATCTAACTTTTGCATATAATTGGATAAAGTCTTTTTTAAGACCTGTTTCTCGTTTTAGCCATTCTTCTAGTGTTTCACTTCTCATGCGTCCCCTTTTCTTCTTAATTGCAAGTTGTTCTAAGTCATACATCAATTTACGTACCTGGTTTTTAGGTGGTTTTGACTTTTTATCGGAACTAAACAATTTATTACTCATTTTAGTCATTGTAAAGACAAAATGTTCTTGTGTTTCGTGTTCATTACACTTATTGGTTACTTTCTTTTTATTTAGAAGAAAATATAGGATGGAAACGAACAGTATAATCATAGCAGCAACAATGAATGAATTATCAAATATATTGACCGTTTCAAACATTGCTGGTTCTAATTCGTCTTCCTCAAAATCTGTCAATGTTTCAGTTTCTTCCATTTCACGTCCATTAGGAGTCCAATCATGTAGGCCAAGCAGATAGAATATTGGACGGGCTAATAGATTAAACACCATGCTAATACCTTGTCCGACTGTTGAGAAAACCAAGGAAATGAACCATTTTCCGATAGTGGCAATAGTAACCGAGACAACTACGATACATCCTAGTAAAATAGCTGAAGATGATATTACTTTCTTCTGTATCGAAGGATTTCCTCTTAATTCTATTACAGTCACTCCACTATATAAAAGAACAATTAACAGGAGCTGTCCTCCAAACAAAGTCATTAATACAAATCCGTGTGGGTATTGTACTAAAACACCACAAGCATATATAAATGGCATCCAGATAAATGAAATAATAAGTAGTGCAAAGGTAGAAAGAGGCCTTTCTTCTTTGATATGCATGAAACTTCTAATGCTAATAAAGAAGCCTATTAAAAGGGATAGTCCTATACTAAAGGAGGCAAGGTAAGAAAACACTGCTAACACCGGTGCAACAATTAAAATGGAAGCATACGTATTTGGAAGCATATTTGAAAGATAAGTAAAAATGGCAAAGGAAATAGCAAGAGGTAGCAAAATACCAATCAACGAAGGCAAAGTACCACTATCTAAGTAAAATAATAAGACAAAAAAATAAAAAATATTCATTTCCAGTAACAGGTGTATTACATTTTTCCATAGACTAACCATTAGCTACCTCCTTCCAATGAATTAGCTGATTATATCCATCAAGAATGTATACACTTGTGTGCGTCGGTAGTTTCCAGCCGTTGAGTCTATCACTATCTGCACATATAATGACATATGGTGAATTTACTGCATGCTGATAAACTATTCGTTCCAGACTTTTCATACCAACTGTTATACTATTACCTTGGATTCTGGCAAGTATCGTTAACGCTGTTTGTAAGTGTCGTTTTCCACTTCCAAATGGAAGCTCTAAATAGCTTGGGGCTCCCTTCTTTTTAATATTTATTAATAATGAAAATGGAATTTGATGCTTCATTGCATAATGCAGTAAAAACGATATACCTTTAATTCGGTCTTCTAAATTGCCCGAGCGAACATCCAGAACAATTAACCAAGAAAATTGCAACGTTTTTTCATGTTGTTTGGTTTGTAGAGAATTCATTCGGGCAGTAGCCTTCCAGTGAATCTTATTGAAGGAATCGCCATTTACATAATCTCTCGTACCAACTATATTTGTATTATCCTCATATATAGAAGCCCTTGTAGGAAATGCACCTTGTTTACGAGGAAAGATTCGGGTCAGGCCATGTACATGCTTTTGTTCTGAATAAATTAGTGCTTCAAACTTCGTGACATCACTTTTATGCAAGTATAATTTGCCACCATCTAGAAAATGTGTAATCTGCAATTCTACTTGATGCAACCTAGCTACTCCTCTAGCTTTCGCTATAAAAGGTACTTCTATCACAACCTCACTTCTTCCCAATAATGAAAATGGAATATTTATTTGTGATATTCTCGTTCTTTCATCCCCGTTCACAAAATGAATATTATTATCAACGACAAAATAAACTCGACCAATATAGATTGGTAATCTTGATGGTTGTTTAATCTTTATTTTTAATACTCCAGCATCACCTGGAAAAAGCTTCATTTTCTCCTCTACTATTGTAAATTGAAGTTTTTCCCCCACTCTATTAAGGTAAAAATAGGAAACGAGAAAATACAAAAAATACATTGAACCAAGTAAAAAAAGTAAAGTATGACCAGTTACAAATCCAATGACTATAATGACAAATGCACAAGCACGAAGATAGACATGGACACCTAGATTATCTACTTGTTTATTCCATCCACTCATCCTTAGTATGTAGCCTCCACTGGTACTTCTACATTAGAAAGTAAATCTTCTATTAACTGTTGGTTCGTTTTCTTTAATGAACCCTCCATGGTGGTGATAATTCGATGGCTAAGAACATAGGAAGCAATATTTTTGACATCTTCAGGTGTCACAAACTCTCTCCCATTAAGAAAAGCTACTCCTTGCGAAGCCCTCATCAGAGCCAAAGTTCCCCTTGGACTTACACCTAGTTCAATCTCCTCGTGATCTCTTGTTAGATGAATAATTTCTAACATGTATTTTTGAACGACAGATGATACTTTTACTTGCTTTACCTGTTCCTGCAGTTCAAATACCTCTTGTTTAGAAAGCACAGTAGCGAGCTTTTTGATTGGTTCTCCTAAACGATATTTAATCATCATTTCTTGTTCCTCATCAACAGTGGGATATCCAAGATCTATTTGCATAAAAAAACGATCCATTTGTGCTTCAGGTAATGGAAAAGTACCTTGCTGAGATTCAATCGGGTTTTGAGTGGCTATGACCATGAATGGTCCTTCTACTAGTAATGTCTCTCCGTCAATGGTTACTTGCCTTTCTTCCATTACCTCAAGTAAGCTTGATTGTGTTCTTGGAGTTGCACGATTAATCTCATCTGCTAGAAGTATGTTTGTCATTATTGGTCCTGGTCGCAACTCAAACTGTTGTTCTTTTGGATTGAAGAATTGAATACCTGTAACATCACTTGGCAGAACATCTGGGGTGAACTGAATTCTTTTAAAATCAGCATCAATCGTTTTTGAGAAACTTTTAGCAAGCATTGTTTTCCCAGTCCCTGGAACACTTTCTAAAAGTACATGACCTTTATTCAATAGTGCATTAAAAAGTAGCTCTACTATATTATCTTTTCCTACTATTACTTTTGACATCTCTTCTCTTAACTGCTCTAACACTTTCAATGAATACACCCCTTAATATATTTCTATGTAATATGTATATTTTACCATTATCTAACTGAAAGTAGGAAATATTTCGAAATATCAGTCGACAACAAAAAAGCCTCTAAAATGAATAGATCATTCTAGAAGCTTATAATTATTCTTTAAAAAATGTTAAATCCTTCGTACGGAAACTTTCTGGTGTGACGATGGAAATTAATTGGTTTTGTTTCATTTTGTTCTTTATCCGATCGGCTATTCTTTCACCATAACGTTTTGTTAAATCACTAGGGTGAATATTTGATGTGAACACAATACTTTTACCTTGCCGTTGATTCAAAATGGAATATATTGTTTGGTCTACCCATTCGCTTACTCTTTCTACACCAAGGTCATCAAGAATCAGAACATCTACCTCAGCAATGGCTTTCATAAATTTACTTTCTGAATAACCTGAATCACTATCCCATGATGCAACAATAGTGTCCATTAATTTAGGTACATCAAAAAACATAGCTGTTATATTGTTTTCCTTAAAATACCTATATAACCCAACAGCAAGATGCGTTTTCCCTCGCCCGGTACGTCCGTAAAAGTAAAGATTTTCTTTCCCAGTAAACTGGTCAAAAAAATCAATAGTACTAGTTAATGCTTCTTTTTGGCTAGAGTAATTCACTTGGAAATTTTCCAATGTGGCATTTTCCAATTCTCTCGGAATAATGCAAAACTGCTCAAAATATTTGTGTTTACGACGTTTCTCAGCCTGAACTGTTTCTTCAGCAAGACGACAATCGCATTCGTTTTCATACTCCTGCCATTGTCCTTTATTTTCACCACCAATAATTTGCATGCGTACACGCTTCACTTCACGATTACATTTTGGACAAACTCTTTGGGATAAAATTTCGGTTTTCCCCATATTGCCAATAACGGCTCCAATCTTTTTCATCGTCGCCACCTCCGTCAAAACTTAGTCAATTTTTTATATTAATTTAGATGGATTTTCGTTTTACTAGTGCAATTATAATAGTTTCGGTTATAATAATACAAGAATGTTAACGAGTTCGGAGGGAATGAACATGTTAACCGGATGGTTTTTATGGTTAATATTATTTTGGGTTGTAACAATGGTAGCACTACTTGCCATTGGCGGTTTTTTTATGTTCCGAAAGTTTTTAAAAAGATTACCAAAAGAAGATGGTAAGTCAGAATTGGACTGGCAAGATTATTATTTACAAAAAACTCGCCATCTGTGGCCGGATGACCTAAAACTTCTTTTAGAAGAGCTAGTGTCTCCAGTTCCTGAATTATTCCGCGATATTGCCAGGCAAAAAATTGCAGGAAAAATTGGTGAGCTTGCATACCAAGAGAAAGCAAAAGAAATTACTAGAGAGCATGTTATTAGAGGCTACATTCTGGCCACTCCAAAAAGGGATCATAAGTTTCTGATCAAGAAATTAGAGCATTTAAATATTGACCGCACCCCCTATCAGCATCTCTTTTAAGAAGGCAAATGAATGAAAGGTTGTCTTTTTCTCATACTAAATGCAGGAAAATGCATGAGAGTAAAAATCAAAAGAAACAAAGTATGAGAAAGCATCCTTAAAGAAAAACCTCGGATTATTAACCGAGGTTTTTTCTGTTCAAACAGTTGTTTTTATGGTGGGTGGAATCGTACCACTTTCCAATTTTTTATACTTCAAGTACATCGCAACCCGCCACGGAACAATCATTCCAAATGCGAGTAGCCAAAACATCCCGGTCAGTTCTCCAATATCTATTGACGTACTTAAAACTAGTTTTAAAATGACTCTGATCGCTAATAAACCGAGTAATATGAAAACAAAAGCTTTTGAACGCTTTAAATAGATATCATTATCCCTAATTTCAAACTTCGAGGTTTTAATTAAAAAAATGGAAAAGATAGCACCTACACTCAGTGCTTCGACTATTTGTAGTGGGGAAACCCTGAATTCTGGAAAAAGAAACATTAGGGCACCCGTACTCATAAAGATAGGTGGTAAGACAATTTTTTTAACAGATGAAGGCTTTTTTGCAGCTTTCATACGGATAACTATGACAACTAATGCCATACAAACTGCAATGATCGTAGATAGTATTGTATTCACTTCGTATCATCCTTTTTGTTTCACAACTTTTAACCCCTTACTATTATACCGAAAAAGCGGAATAATAAAAGGGAAATCTATCCTTCCGAAAAATCTCTAAGTTTATGTAATGTGTAAAAAAACAATAGCAAGGACAATAAAAGATATTCTAAGTCTCTCATCCAATTTTCTTCCACATATGATTTAGGTATAAATATGAATGAAATAATAATATTCATGAGTGTGACAATAATACTTCCAGAAAAGCAAAACAAGTATATAGACAACATTACTTTACTATACGTGTTGCAATCTTTATACGTCTTTATAAACAAAAACAAAATGAACAAATAGATAAAAAATAACAAAAGCATCTCTGTATCAAATTCTGCGATAGTTGTACCTTTAATTGATTTAACTGATAAAATTGTTAAGGAATTCACGATACCTAAAATGACGGTAAATGTAAAAAAATACACGATCAAAAAACCTTCTATTATTTTAAGTATGAACCTCATTATTCACCTCATAAAACTAAACAATCGTATACAAGATACTTGTACACGATCGTTCTACATCTTAACCTAACACCCGCTTTATAGCTTCCAGCACTCTATTTTCATCGAACGGTTTCACGATAAAATCTTTAGCTCCAGCTTCGATAGCATCTACTATTAATCGCTGCTGTCCCATTGCAGAACACATAATGATTTTTGCCTTAGGAAATTCATTCAATATTTCTCTAACTGCTTCAATTCCATTCATTTCAGGCATGGTAATATCCATTGTCACTAAATCAGGTTGATGGTTTCTATAGAGGGCCACTGCTTCTTTCCCATTCTCTGCTTCACCGATAACAGTGTGGTTTGAGTTAGTTAAAATGTTTCTAATTGTCAGTCTCATGAATTTCGCATCATCCACTACTAAAACCTTCGCCACAGCAGAGTCCTCCTTACGACCTATAAAAAAGTATTTTATTTACTTTATTCCCATTTTTAACTTTACTCTTTTAAGTCATAAGAATCAACAAAAATATCAAACAATTTAAAATCCTTGGAATCCCCCGGTAATCGCAGAAAGCCAAACTATAATTTTTGTCAACCAATCAAAAAACAACAAAACTCCCATAAAGATCATTGAATAACCACCAATTTTCATTATTATTGCATGGTTACGTTTTATCCACCCCATCTTACCGATAAAGAAAGAAAGTACAAAAAATGGAATAGCAAATCCAAGTACATATGCCAGCATATAATAAACTCCTGATGTCGGATTATTCATCGACATCCCTATTACGGCACCTAAAATAGGACCAGAACAAGGAGTCCAACCCGCTGCGAACGCCATGCCGATTAGGACAGTTCCGATATAGCCAGATGGTCTATTTTTAAATGTGAATTTTTTATCCTGCATTAAGAATTTAGGTTGGAATACACCTAGTATTACTAATCCGAAAAAGATGATTAACAGAGCTCCCACTTGCCTGATAAGATCCTGGTACTGCATAAAAAATCGTCCTAAAAAGCTCGTCCCAAAACCAAGGGCAATAAAAATTAATGAGAATCCTATAAGAAAAAATAATGTATGTAATATACTTTTCTTTTGCATCATACCTTTGTCTTCTTTTAACTGTCCCACAGAAACTCCTGTAATATAGGAGAGAAAAGCAGGATAAATAGGTAATGTACATGGTGATACGAAGGAAAGCACACCTGCACCAAATGCTAAGAAAAGGGTTAGATCTCCTGACATATTATCACTTCTCCTACAAATTGATATCTATAATAGTACCAAAAAAATGACCCTGGTATTGATAATCTTCTTAACAATCTATGACGAATCCGTGACAAGTTTGTATAGTTATTCTTCACTATTTTACAATTATTAAAGTCCCATTAACTAGGAGTTTTCCTTTGAATTACCTCCCAATATCTAGTATAATAATGTTACGAATTGGAAGAAGGAAGGATAATCAACATTGGCTACTAAACAAGAACTTATAAATTTAATTGAATTGAAGCGTGCTGAACTTATAGATATTGTTGCAAAATACGGAATGTCCTCTTCTAAGACGTTAAAATTAAGTCAAGAACTGGACACACTCTTAAACAAGTATAACCATATCATTGTGACAAAATAATACATAAATATGCGCAAGGAGCAGCTTTGAAAACCGACTAGCACAGAAGCAAGTGCCTTGAGCTCTAACATAACTACATAAACTTTTCTTACTTACATAGTAAAATCCCAACTCCTAACAGAGTTGGGATTTTCAGTGTTGAGATTTAAGCGTTAAATAATTCTTATCTCACTCCGTCAACATTTAATTTATGGCTGAACAAGTACATCTTCTACTTTCTCCGGCTGTCCATTTTGTAATAGGTACATTTTATAATACAAGCCCTCGAGATTTAATAATTCCTGATGCGTCCCTCTTTCGACGATTTCTCCTTGGTGTAAAACCAATATTTGGTCTGCATCTTGAATGGTAGAAAGTCTGTGTGCAATTGCAATAGTTGTTCTTCCTTTTCTCATTTTTTCCAGCGCGGTTTGAATAGCCTCTTCTGTTTCCGTATCAATGTTTGCTGTTGCTTCATCCAGGACAAGTATTTTTGGTTTTGTGGCAATCGTTCTAGCAAAAGCTACTAATTGTCTTTGACCACTGGAAAAGGTCGAACCTCTCTCTACAACTAATTGTTCATATCGATCTGGTAGTTTTTTTATAAAAGAATCTGCCTGCACAAATTCTGCTGCTTTTCTAATCTCTTCATCTGAAATGGTAGAATCATGCAATCGAATATTGTGGTTGATAGTTCCATAAAACAAGAATGGATCTTGAAGTACTAACCCCATTTTCTTCCTTAATTCTTCGTTCTCAAACTGCTTCAGAGATGAGCCGTCTATAATGATTTCCCCATGTTTAAGGTCATAAAATCTCATTAGTAAGTTAATGATGGAGCTTTTTCCACTCCCAGTATGACCTACAAGAGCAACAGTTTCACCAGGTAGAGCAGTAAATGAAACATTTTTTAGAACATCACGTTTCCCATCATATGAAAAAGTTACATTATTAAATTCAATTTTCCCTGTTGAGATAGCCGGTTGTTGTGTATGATTTGCACAGGTTGGAGCAACTTCTTTTTCATCTAAAAGATAAAATACTCTAGATGCAGAAATAATCGCTTGTTGATACATAGATAATCTCATCATCATTTGGTTAACAGGTTCAAAAAATCTACCTAAATAGTTAACAAATGCATACAGAACACCTATTTCTATCGTACTTCCAAGAGAAGATATCCCGAAATAACTTAACACCAAAATTAATGACAAAACATAAACAAAGTCAATTGCAGGTCTAAGCAAAAGTCCGTCTAGCTTTATATTTTTCACACCAGCTTGATAGTGAGCCTCATTAATTTCAGCAAATTCTTTACGGAGCCGCTTTTCTTGGCGAAACACTTGAATGATTCCCATCCCTTGAAGTGACTCATTCAATTTCGCATTAAGCTGACTTAACCTCTCCCGCATATCCGCATAAAATCTGGAACTAAAGTGACGGTAAGTAGCCATAATGGCAAAAATGATTGGGATGATTAGTAAACAAAAAATAGCCAATTGGACATTTAACAGAAACATGGCAATAAAAATTCCGATTAAAAACACACCGTTTTGAACAAAAGTGGAAATAACACTCACGAACATATCTTTGATTGCTTCTGTATCATTTGTTACTCTCGAAACAATACTACCACCTGGTGTTTTATCAAAGTACTTTAGTCCAAGTGTTTGCACTTTTGCAAAAAGGTCAATCCGAAGCTCTTGAATTATCTTTAAAGAAATCTCTTGAAACTTTAACAACTGAAAATAAGTAATGATCACTTTGGCGATTAATATACCGATATAAAGACTAGCCAGAGTGACAATTGGCCCTGTTTCCATCACTTGAGGAGTCAGGTAATCATCTATAAACACCTTTATGATAAGCGGTCCTACTATTTCTCCAATGGTGGCTAGCACCAAGAGGCTGAAGGCAAAAATGAATTGTTTCGTATGTGGTTTCGCATACCCTAAGAGCCTCTTTAATACCTGTCTTTGTTCTTTTGCAGTGATTGTTTGACTATTCATTTTCTATCCCCCATGCTCAACTAGGGATTCTAATTGCTGACGATGGTACATTTCTTTATACCAACCGTCTTTCTCCATTAGTTCCCGATGATTTCCCTTTTGAACAATTTCTCCGTCTTCCAACACAATTATCGTTTGAGCATGTTGGATGGCACTTAAACGATGGGAAGTAATGAGAGTTGTTTTGCCTTCCCGATTTTCTTTTAATGCATGGAGGATACTTTCTTCCGTTTTCGCATCCACTGCCGACAATGAATCGTCTAATATTAATATCTCAGGATCCATTAATAATGCTCTAGCTATGGAAAGTCTTTGCTTTTGTCCCCCTGATAAGGATACTCCTCTTTCCCCTACCATCGTTTGATACCCATCTGTAAATTGAATGATATCATCATGAATGTTAGCAAGCTTTGCTGCTTGAATAATGTCATCAAACGAAGCACTTGGTAAAGCAAAAGCTATATTATCTGCAATCGTGGCAGAAAATAAAAAATGATCCTGCGGGACATAACCTATTGCATTCCTTAGCGCTTCTAATTGGTAATACTTCACTGTTTTTCCTCCAATGAAGATATTTCCTTTTATCCCATCAAATTCACGGATTAGCATCTTTAAAATGGTAGTTTTCCCACTTCCGGTTTTCCCGACAATACCGAGTGTCTCACCTTGCTTGATGTCAAAATGGATATCCTTCAGCAGCGCCTCTTTTTCATTAGGATACGTAAAATTATCTACTTGGTAACAGATGTCGCCTGTCGGAATGGTAGAAACCGCATTTTCTGTATCTTTAATATCCACTTCTTCTTTTAGCAAGGCACTAACGCGATCATAGGATGCTCTCCCTCTTTCCACAATATTAAAGAGCCAGCCAAAAGCTAGCATCGGCCATATTAGTAGCCCTAAGTAAGTAGTAAAAGCAATTAATTCTCCAATCGTCATTTCACCAATAAGGACATATCGAGAGCCAAATGCAATCGCAAGGAAAAAGGATAACCCTATAATTATTCCAATCGTAGGATCAAACAATGAATCTATTTTAGCAACTGTAACATTCTTCTTTACTACATCTTCTGCCTGTTTCTCAAACTCTTTAATTTCTTCTTTTTCCTGGCCAAAGGTTTTGATAACTTTTACACCATTAACACTTTCCTGCACCTTATCATTTAAGGAAGAAAATGCAGCTTGCGCTTTATGGAAAGTTTTATGAAGAAGAGAACCATAATAGCTTGTTGAAATAGCCATGAAAGGAAGAGGAATAAGACAGATTAATGTCAGCTTCCAACTGATTGTTGCTGCCATTGCAATAAGGACAAATCCCCCTGTCATCAAGGAATCAACAAGTGTTAAAACACCAGCTCCTGCTGTTTGCTGTATTGCCTGCAGGTCGTTCGTGGAGTGGGCCATCAGATCTCCGACACGACGGCGTTGATAAAAACTTTGTGACATGTTTGTAAAATGTTCATATAAATTATTTCGCAATAATCTTGCAAGTCGAACTGCAGGGCCAAAAATCATGATTCTCCAAAGGTATCTTAATATATATACGAGAATCGCTGTGCCAAACAATACCAACATTAACACTAAAATGGTGTCTTCTGTTAGATTTCCTTCGACAATATAATCAACTGTCATACCAACTATCCTGGGAGGAATTAATTCTAGAAAAGCCACTAAGGCTAACAATAATACACCAGGTATATATGATTTGCGTTCTTGCTTAAAGAACCACCATAGATCCTTAAAAATACTCATTTACTTTTCCCCCGATTTGTTATCTATCTATATGGAACTATAATAGTTTAGCAAATATTCAAATATTTAGAAAGATGTTTATTCGTTAACTGAGGAAATTTTTACAAAAGAAAAATAATTCTACAGAGATGAACTACTACACGATTAACGAACGCTTATTAAAAATTGACGAGAAATCATTCATGAGTAGAAATCATTTTACAAAATACCATATTAAAGACTTGAATTGATAATCATACTCATCGAATGTGAAATTCTCAGGTTGGAGTATGAATATTTTCTTTTTCATCCTCCAAATTCTTCAATCATTTTCATAGACTACAACATAAAAAGCCACCTCTTCTGTTTAATTTTCCAACAGAAAAAGTGACTTTTTAAAAAAAGATTAACCGCATATATCGTTAAATTTAAGAAGAAGGATTCAGTTTTTGACCTTCTTCTCCTTAACTTTATGGTTTTGATTATCAAACAAATGTATGATGAAACTTAGAGCGAAAAGCATTTTAATACTTTCATTTATTTCATTTGTTTGCTCATTGCAGACATCATTTGGTTGATTTTCTTTTGGGATGGTTTCATTCCCATTTGCATCATCATAACACGCAGCATTTGCTCATTAATTGGCGGATTTTTCTTTAAGTAAGTCATCATGTACTTACGAGCGATGAAAAATCCTAGCGCAACTCCAGCAATAAGAGCTAGAACTACAATTAGAATCCAAATCCATGTATCCATCAAAAATTTCCTCCTCAAATCCAGGTCTACTCAAGTAGTGTACTAAACCAATTGTAATTATACAACATTTTCCGCCATTTTTCTCTATCATTCAGACAAATTTTCTCTGTTTAATTGGCTGCAACCAACCATAGCGGTTTGATTTAGTGTCTATGGCGAGAAAGAATGGTGCCAGTTTTCGTATTATTTCAAAAAATATTGCTTCTGCCTCAAACGATCCGTTTGAAGTTAGTTTTAAATATTTTTCATTAATCGTAAGCTTTGCCATGGAATCTATTTTTTCTATTTTTTGCTGAGAAGGATTATAGTTTTTATTTGCATGTAATGCCGTTTCTAAAGAATGCTGTAAACGGATAGTGGGTATTGTCAAGGTAACATAATCGATTTGTTGTTTGATTATGCTTTGAATATCATGTTCCTGTTCATATTGTTTAAACAATTGAAATAGTTTTATTTCATTACCAGAATAGTGTTTTGCTATTTCATCCTCTATTAAATAGATGATATATTCACGCATCAAAACCCCTCCACTCATCCTCTTTTATCTATTATAAAGGATGGTAGAGGAAACATTTGTCTGATGTTGTAGAGAGGAAAGCGCTATTTTTGGTGAAATATGTCGAATCAGGTGCAAAAACAACATCAGGGCTTCTACTCACCACATAAAATCGCTTGTCTCAATGAATAACTGAAGAGGTTTTAGGATCGAAAAAAAGACTGCCAACAGTCAATTAATATTGACTTGTCGAACAGTCCTATATAAAGCATTAATTTTCTAGTAAAGCTTTTACTCTTGCTACAACATTTTCTACCGTAAATCCGTATTCTTTCATTATTTTTTGACCAGGAGCAGAAGCGCCGAATGTATGAATTGCTAACACATCACCTTCGTCACCAGTGTAACGCTCCCATCCAAGTGGAGTAGCCATTTCAATACCAAGACGCTTTTTCACATCTTTAGGGAGCACAGAGTTTTTGTATTCCTCTGATTGTTGCTCGAAACGATCCCATGAAGGCATACTTATAACATTTGCATGAATACCTTCTTGCTGAAGTGCTTTCTGTGCTTCAACAGCCAATCCAACTTCAGAACCAGAAGCAAGTATTAACGCATCAGCAGTTTCTTTACCGGAGTCAGAAATAACGTAAGCACCTTTCTTCACACCATCTAGAGCAGTTTGATCTGTCCCCTTTATTGTTGGTAGGTTTTGACGTGTCAATACCAATGTAGTAGGTGTTTTTTCAGATTCCATTGCTATTCTCCATGCAGCTGCTGTTTCATTTCCATCTGCTGGACGAATTACAGAAAGGTTTGGCATTGCACGCAAACTTGGAAGTTGCTCAATTGGTTCATGGGTAGGTCCATCTTCGCCAACAGCAATACTATCATGTGTAAATACAAATGTTACAGGTAATTGTTGTAAGGCTGCAAGACGAATTGCCGGACGTAAATAGTCAGAGAACACGAAGAATGTTCCACCGTATACTTTTACCCCACCATGCAATGCCATTCCGTTTAGTGCAGCGCCCATTGCAAATTCCCGAACACCAAACCAGATGTTACGACCGCTGTAGTCTTCAGGTGTGAAGTCTGCTTCGCCTTTAATCATTGTATTGTTAGAACCTGCAAGGTCGGCTGAACCACCGAAGAAGAATGGAACATTTTTTGCAATGGCATTTAATACTTCACCAGAGGACGCACGAGAAGCTAAGCTTTTTCCTTCTTCATAAACAGGGATATCCTTATCCCAGTCTTTAGGGAGTACGCCGTTTATTGCAGTTTCTAATTGCTTTCCTAGTTCTGGATATTTTTCTTTATATTGTTGGAATAATACGTTCCACTCCGCTTCAGCTTTATCGCCTTTTACCGCAACTTTTTCACGGAAGTGCTCATATACTTCTTCAGGAACGTGGAAGTCGTTTTCAAATGTCCATTTGTATGCTTCTTTCGTTAGCTTTAGCTCATCAGAACCAAGTGGGGCACCATGAACACCAGATGTACCAGAACGATTTGGAGAACCATAACCAATGGTTGTTTTGACTTCAATCAAAGTAGGTCGGTTTAAGTCGGTTTGCGCTTCTTCTACAGCTGCTGCAATTTCTTCTAAGTTGTTTCCATCTTCCACTCGGATATATTGCCAGCCATAGCCTTTAAAGCGAAGCTCAACACTCTCAGAAAATGATTTGTCCAAATCGCCATCAAGGGAAATATCGTTCGAGTCGTATAGGACAATAAAACGGCCAAGCTTTAAATGGGAAGCCAGGGAAGCTGATTCATTTGAAATACCTTCCATTAAGTCTCCATCTCCACAAATACTATATGTAAAGTGATTAACAAGCTCCATGTCATCTTTATTGTATGTTGCAGCTAGGTGACGTTCAGCCATAGCCATACCGACACCCATAGCAATCCCTTGTCCAAGCGGACCGGTAGTTGCATCTACTCCTGGAGTATGTCCGAATTCTGGATGTCCAGGAGTTCTGCTCCCCCATTGACGAAATTGTTTTAAATCGTCCATCGAAACATCATATCCACCTAAGTGTAACAGGCTATATAATAACATGGAGCCATGTCCCGCAGAGAGAACAAAACGATCTCTATTAAACCAGTTTGGGTTTTTAGGATTATGGTTCATAAATTTAGTCCATAAAGAATATCCCATCGGTGCAGCACCCATCGGCATTCCTGGGTGACCTGAGTTTGCTTTTTCGATCGCATCAATAGAAAGTGTGCGAATGGTATTAATGGAAAGTTGATCTATCGTGTGTGTCATATTTTCCATCCTTTCTCTCTTTATCATTATTACTTGGAAAGATTCTATTTTATCATAAATAGTATGTTCCAATGTTCTGAAAAAAAGCGTTTAGTGCTTTAAATTCTTTTTTCGTTCTTTTAATTTTTCTGGAGTAACATCGTTTCCTTCTGGATCTACAATGGTAACTCCTTGCAAAGTGTCTTCCATAGAAGCTCGAAAAGTCTTTATATACTCTTCCCGTAATTGTTTTTGTTCCATTGCTTCTTCATTTGTAAGACCCGATGCTTTCGCTTTTTTAGAAAGAGCGTTTATTCGAGCAATTTTTTCTTTTGATAACATAATAATCTCCTTCTTTCACCCATGTGAAGATATGGTTTTATCTTACTAAAGCTCTTCTTTTTTTACAAGCAAACCGTTGTCCTGTTCATCTATGTATTCTCTATAGCGCCTATTAACCGTGGCTTTGGAAACATCATAACCTAACCCTCTTAAAGTGGCTGCAATTTCATGAAAGGTCAATTTGTTCTTTCTGAGTCTAACAATTTCTTCAATAGGTACCTCGATTTTTTCTCTTCCAGGACTTTGATTAATATTGCGAAGATTCCTTGCTGGTTTGAACCCATTCTTAACTGCTCGTTTCATCCCACGTTTAATCTTTAAATTATGTAGCTTTCGTTGGTATTCTTCCACAATTGCGACAATATCTAATACCAATGAGTCTGAGTCAGATAAGGAAAGTTCACCATTATCTGAGATAGAATAGATCTTCACATCATTTTTTCGCAACCAGTGTAAAAAGGCAATTTTGGCATTTCCTCTTCCTAACCTAGTTTCATCCTGCACTAAAAGTACGTCAATTTCCTTTGCTGAAATGTCTTCAATAATTTGAAACACCCCATCTCTCTCTAAATCATAGCCGCTAGCCTGTTCCACCACTATACTCACTATTTCTATATTTAGTTTGTTTGCTAATGACGATAACTCTTCCTTTTGTCTTTCTAGCGATGTCTCTTGTGTGTCTTTTTTTGTACTAACTCGACAATATACTATTCCTTTCATACATTTCCCCCACTTTCTCTCTCGTTTATTATTATGCGAACGTATATTCTTGTCAAATACTCGAACTTATGTTTGTATTTTCAGGAAAATCATGCTATACTTAACATAATCATAGTAATAGAGGTGCGGTATTATGAAACTATCAAAAAGGCAACAAGATATCTTGGATTATATTAAGCAAGAAGTCCAGGCAAAAGGTTATCCACCTTCCGTCCGCGAAATTGGTGAAGCAGTTGGACTTGCATCTAGTTCCACTGTCCATGGTCATCTCGCTCGGTTGGAAAGTAAAGGTCTAATTCGAAGAGACCCTACAAAGCCTAGGGCAATCGAAATTATGGAGGATGAACTTGTCCCTAAAATTTCTGCAGTTAATGTTCCGATAATCGGAAAGGTCACAGCAGGTCAACCTATTACTGCAATTGAAAATGTAGAGGATTATTTTCCTCTACCTGATCGCTATGTAGCTCCTGACGAGCATGTTTTTATGCTAGAAGTCATGGGGGACA
The DNA here is from genome assembly GCF_917563925.1 of Sutcliffiella rhizosphaerae. Taxonomy (GTDB): domain Bacteria; phylum Bacillota; class Bacilli; order Bacillales; family Bacillaceae_I; genus Sutcliffiella_A; species Sutcliffiella_A rhizosphaerae. The sequence continues at coordinate 22,361 of NZ_CAKJTJ010000014.1, read as the reverse complement.
GTATGATTGAAGCTGGAATCCTTGATGGAGATTATGTCATCGTGCGTCAACAACAATCTGCTAACAACGGAGACATTGTTGTTGCCATGACTGAAGAAGACGAGGCAACGGTGAAAAGATTTTATAAGGAAAAAGATTATATTCGCCTGCAACCAGAAAACTCCACGTTAGAACCAATTATTGTTCGTAATGTCAGCATTTTAGGAAAAGTGATTGGTGTATATCGTAATATCCACTAAAAAAAGTGTCAACATAGGTTGGCACTTTTTTCTGTTCTGAAATATTTTAGTTGTTGTTTTTTATGCCAGGCGGAGTGATAGGAGTTTTTTTTTAAAATAAAAGCTATTTCACTCTGCTTCTAGCTTTTTTGGTCCAATCATTGTCTTTCCACCAGGCCATTATTGCTGCAATAGCTGTCCAACTTATAGTAAATAGTTGTTCTAGTTGCTCTTCAGAAATTGGAAGTGGTGATTTATTAAAAATTACAAGTAACTGATTAACAAGTGCTAGTAATAAAAACACAATACGAAACCATGCACCTTTTGACACAGGACGAATGGAAAGTTGATTTTCTTTGGTTGTTTCAGGCATGTCAATCCCCCTTTATCTAGGTGTAAGTGGTTTTACAGCAATCGCTAACGTGGAGGATGTTACTAGGAAATCCTTTACATCTTCTTCTTTTAATAGATTTAGTTGAATAGCTGCTTTTATTTTTTCATCATCTGGCTTTTTGGTTACTTTAATAAGTTCCTCCATATTTAATGCTTCCAGTTTTTCAACCGTTTCTTCTTCTTTATATTTCTCAGTTTTTCTAACTTGCCTTTGTAGCTTATAAGCCCCCATCACAATTTCTGCTTTTTCATCCTGACCAAATTTCTCATCAAAGTAATGATGAAATTTTTCTTTTAATTCACCCATTCTTTGTTCTAATTTCTTTTTGCGCTTTAAACATTCATAAAATTCTTGAATCAAATCGGCTGTAACTTGATGCTGAGAAGTTTTTGCCATCCCTTCCCCTCCTATATTTGTACTACTAAAGTCTATTTGTGAAAGGGACAAATTATTACTATGGCAATTAACCTAAAAGGTAATTGATGGATGACCTAATAAATTTTATGCTTTTGGGGCAATTAAATAATAAAGAAGGAGTGAACACTTTGATATATATTTATAATGATTTTGGCGGAACACATTCAACAGCTTTGGCTGCAGCGTATCATTTAAAATTATTGTCTAAACATCAAAAGCTCACGAAAGAAGATGTTTTAAATGTTCCGTTTTTCAATAAACTAACCCCAGATGAAAAAGGAATTTTCTTTTTTCATGGCTATGACGAAGAACATAACGCTGTATATTCAGTAGGAAGGCATTCTTCCAAAATTGCGGTAAAATCCTTGGTAAATCTGTGCAAGCTTTTTAATGAAAGTTATCAGTTAGATCAAAAAATTATATTCACCAATACCTCACCAACCGTTCCGTTTCCAATGACTATCGGTGGCTTCTTTTCTAGAGTTTTAAAATTTGATTTCATTGGAGTGCCACTTCTTATTTGGGGTGCGAAAATTAGCTATAAAGATGTAGTAAACCTTGTGGACAACACGAAACAAGAAGCAATGAATAGCAACGAAAAAGTGATCAAGTTAGATAACATCCAATATAAATAAAAGGTTGTTTTCGTTAACTTATTCGATTTAGATAAAGTCGTCCAATTAACCTGCATTTGTTTTATAGGTACGCATAAGTACAGAAGAGGACTCTTCACCGATTAAAAGCAACAATCTATTAATAAAGAGCAGCTTTGGAGGTAACACACAAGTTTTATTTACATATTTATATAAGAAAAATGTCTGGAGGAACTATGGGTTGTGTATTTCACCAGAAGAAAGAGATCGAGAGATTAGAGGACTTGAAAGACAACTATCTAATGTTTTATGGATTCAATTAATTATGGTTATTTACGAAGCCATTTTAGTTACTCAGCTTGCCAATTTAAATTATGAGTCAGAAGGAGAGAAAATTGTTGCTGCCGGGGTATGGACAAGGGTCATTGGCTTATTTACAGAAGCTGCAAGTTTTTCCCAACAAATTAATTCTTCAGGAGATACATCTTACTGGAAAAAACTTATTATTACTGGTGTATCCATTCAATCATTTGGTTCAGCAGTGGAAGCAACAGGTGATGTAAGAACATTACAAGAAGATCAACAAACAGGTGAAAATGAACCTGCTGTTTGATATTTATCATGGAAAAACCGTTTAAAAGTGTATTCCACTACACTATTAAGCGGTTTTTAACTTTGAACCATCCATCATAACAGGAAGAGTTTTGAAGTATTAAGATGTGTAGAAACATGAGAATCGTACCCATAGCTTGCATACCCGGTGATCAGTATAAGTAAGAATGTCTTGGATAAAATAATAAAAATAGGAATTATCACTTTTTTATTGAAGTGTGACATTTAGCTAACATAAGGAGTAAAAAGATGCAGGAAATCATAAAAAATCTGGACCTTCATTTCCAAGGAGTATGGATTTGTGTGGTAATTAGTGTGATACTTTTCCTTTTGTCGTTAATTATTCCAAAAAGAAACATTACTTGGAAAGAACAATATATAACGTTTGGTATTGTTGGTGTCGCTACTTGGATTTGTGATGCAATTCTATTCCGAGTAATTGATTTATTAGATTTAGGTCATCCTACAAAAACGGGTTTGGGAGACATTCTTGCTTATACCTTTATCCCAACATCGTTAGCAATACTCTTTTTAAACTTTTTAACAGAAAACAACAAATGGAAATTATCTCTTCTTTTTTCATTCATTTCATCTCTAATCGAAATTACTCTTTATCTTTCTGGATATTTACAAACCAAAAGCTGGAGTATCCCTATATCTTTTATACTTTTTATTTTCGTTTATAGATTCATTTTACCATTACATCTAAAAATCATAAGAAGGTGAAATTCAAATTATATATTACATAATCAAACAAAAAACCCCAAAGATGTGGAAAATTCAACATCTCTGGGGTTTTCATATAGATCAGCTTATAGGTTGTCCATATTGGTAATTTTACTCGGCAAACAACTCACTAGCTGTAACAAACCGATACCCTTCATCCTTTAAAATTGGCAAAATTAATTTTAGGGCCAGAACCGTCTCCATTCTATTCCCCCCACCATCATGCAGCAATATAACATCACCAGGGCGGATGTTTTGGGTAACATGATTGGCAATCTGTGCAGCTTTTTGATCGGACCAGTCCTTGGGATCTTGATGCCAAGACCATAAAAGCACTTTATGATTTAATTGCACAGCAGAATCTATCACTTCATCTGAATAATAGCCACCGACAGGGCGAAAATAAGATGGCCGTGAACCGATTACTAGTTGAAGAATACTGTTCGTTTTTTCAATCTCTTCTAATAACTCTTCTTCTGAGACAGATTGTCCATATGCATGTGAAAACGTATGGTTTCCGAGTTCATGTCCATTATAAACAATATTAGAAACAATATCAGGATGTTTTTCCACCATGTTTCCAACAACAAAGAATGTGGCTTTTGCATCATATTCATTTAAAACCTCTAACACAATGGGGGTATAAATGGAATTAGGTCCATCGTCAAATGTAATGGCAACTTTTTTATCAGTTGTGTGTGCCTCCCAAAATACCTGTCCTGTTTTTTCATATTCTTTTCTTGGTCTAATTTCGGCAAAACTTTGGTTAGGTTCCAAAAAGGGAAATATATTGAGAACACATATAATAATAATAAATTTGCGCATAAATTTAACCTCAATCTTCATCTTTTCGTATTATTTTGTACCAAAACACAAAATAATATCATATTGGATGAAATAAATAAAGTAACTACCTCACTAAATTGATTACACAAATAGCACAAGTTTGATTTTTGTGCATATAGTAAATCGATATAGCTACGAGGTTGGTGGAAAAAAATGAATGAACAGCTAATTGAAGAAAGAAACACACTTATTGGAAGAATCTTTACACTAGGAGGATCCCTCCTCTTTTTAATCGGTTCATTTATTGCGGTAATTGCTGCTTATCAAGCATATAATCGTGTTTTGAACTCTCAACAATGATTGTTCAAACAGTCAGCCTTAGTTACTCTATGGGTATGCCTGCGTTCGTGAGGTCAGTATATTCTATTCACGAGATATTTTTCTTCTTCATTGATTAAGTAAATTATTCTTTCACTTTCAATATGAGAAGCTCTAATTCTTCTAATTCTATCCCACTAAATTCATCCAAAACATTACCAAAAGAAGGACCTTCGACAGTAATATTATTAAACTTTGTAATATTAGATTTATTTTCATTAAATACAAAATAATCATAATTTTCATTACATATTATAGCAATACATTCACTATATTCACCAAGAGTACCTAACCAATAAATATAGAAAAGTACTTTTGACAGTATTATTATCAGGTAAATATCGGCCATTTCTTGAAAACATCATAAACCAAAGTAAAAAACCTCCATTGGTATGGAGGGGTCAGACTGTTGACAAAGTCTAGTTACTAGGCAGGTCTACAGACTTTTTTGTCGAATATAATGATGTAAGTCTGTTTGAGGGGTGTTTGAAGATGTTATCGAAACAATCGATGGAAGGGCGCTATCAAGTTTCTATGTTAGCTTTGGATCAAATGGTTCCTAAAGATCATCTTGTTCGTAAGATTGAAAAAGCCATGGACTTTACCTTTATTTATGAATTAGTGGAAGATAAATATTCCACAGATAATGGACGTCCTAGTATTGATCCAGTTGTACTCATTAAAATGGTATTTATTCAGTATATATTTGGCATTCGATCGATGCGACAAACCATTCGGGAAATAGAAACCAATGTGGCGTATCGTTGGTTTTTAGGTTTTGACTTCGATCAATCCATTCCTCATTTCTCTACGTTTGGTAAGAACTATAACCGCAGATTCAAAGATACAGAAATCTTTGAACGCATCTTCTACCATATTTTAAAGGAAGCAATGAAGAAAGGCTTTGTAGACCCATCTGTAGCCTTTATTGATTCTACTCATGTAAAAGCCAATGCCAACAAAAAGAAGTTTACCAAGGAAATTGTGAATGTAGAAACCAGGTGCTACCAAGAACAACTGGACCAAGAAGTAAACGAAGACAGAGTAACACATGGAAAAAAGCTCTTCCCCCTCAAACAAAGATGAATCAAAAGAAATAAAAGTGAGCACGACAGATCCGGAAAGTGGTTATTTATGTGAAGGATGAACGAGAGAAACAGTTTGCCTATTCGTTTCATACCGCCTGTGATTCCACAGGATTCATTCTTGCCACTCAAGTGACAGGAGCCAATGTGCATGATAGTCGCATGTTGGAATCCCTCGTGAATGAAGTGCAAGAAAAAGTAGGAAAACCCACTGCTGTTGCGGTGGTTGCTGGATATAAAACTGCGCCCATTGCCCATTATCTACTTCAAGAAGATATTCGCCCTGTGATGCCTTACACTCGCCCGAGAATCAATGATGGGTACATGAAAAAGTATGAGTATACCTATGATGAGCATTATGATTGTTATATCTGCCCCAAAGACCACGATAAATCCAGGTTAAAATGGTTATTAAACATCTTTGTCAATTCCGTACTAGTTCGTCCTTTGACATGTTCCTTAATGAATGTTTTTTGTTCCTCTGTATATTTATGAGGCAAATGTTATCCCTCTGATATTTTAGGCTTAGATGCATTTGCAGATATATTTTCATCGTATGCAGTTTTAGCTTTTAACACTAAGGCACCGTTAGAATATTTGAGTCGCAAAGTCCGTTATGGATTTTACCCTATTAATTTCTTCGATTAACTTCTCTCCGGAAAGATCTTCGTCACTCAACCTTTCTAGTTGAGCAAATAGGTGATTGTTTAAATCTCCAAGTGTATTTCTCATATTAAAACCCCTTTCTTAATGTTTTCTCGAACTGCGCGTCCAAAAATCCTTGAAATTGAGTGTATTCCTAATGAGATTCTAATTGAATCAACGTCCTACTCTCAGCTATAATAAAAATGAACTTATGCTTGTATCCACTTTTATTCAACTATCTAAAAAAAGGAGAATAATCAATGGGAAATTCAATTGAACCAACACCAGAAAGCGACCTCCCTTCCAAGATTGGTAAGCCAGCTACACGCGCCCTAGTAAGAGCTGGGTATTTAAGACTTGAACAATTTACAGAGCTTACCGAATCGGATGTTTTGAAATTGCATGGTATGGGACCGAAAGCAATGGGAATAATCAAAGACGCTCTTGAAGAAAAAGGACTATCTTTTGCAAGAAAATCATAAGTTCATTGTTTAGTATTTTCGTTATCGCTATCCAGTGATAAAAATGAAAAACTGATGAGAGGTAAGCCGCCTCTTTTTTTTGCGCACTTTTGGTCAAAAGAACATCAAAACCACCTATTCGCATCCTTAGCCACATCAATTTCCCTGAACGATTGAAGTACCAATTCATATATCAATTCTTGGTGAAGGTCTACACTGTTGACTGCCTATTGCTCCACCCCATTTATATAGATAACAACTCATTTTGTATCACAATTTCTATTAATAATGCATATTAGTACAATAAGCTCTCTGTTAGCTACTTCCTATGATTTTTAGGCAACCTTCATCGGTTGCCCTTTTTATATCCTTACTAATACATACAAGCACCAAGACAAAATTATTGAATATAGTGAAGTGTGTCATAATTACCCAACGAACCCTCCAGGGTCAAAGCAGCCATTCATTCCTTGGCTGCTTTTCTATTCAATTCAAGTATGCCTGCTTTAACAAAAATGTTTCGCCGTGCTCTGGCTAGACTCTGCTTATGACGGCGGGCAAGTGCTTTGCCCAACCGTCTTTTCTGTTTTTTACTGTATCCCATCACTCTTCTTCCTCTGGATCCGTTTTATTCATCAAGTGTAAGTTGACCATCTTCAACATTTACTGAACCGTCTTTATCCACCTTATATTCAATGCCTTCATGAGCTTCATTGAACTCGTCAATGCTCATTTAAGACTCAGTAATGTCAAGGCTTGGTGGAACAGCTTTTACAGCATCTAAAGTAAAACGATTGTTTTTATAGTGATCCAATAAAATCTTGTCGATATAATGCATTTGATGTTTTGCTTCATTCGCTTTAGCTCTAGTAATCACTTCACAAATGATCTCTTCTGGATCTACAAACTGACTATCATCTAACCAGTAGTTAAATTAATTGATAACTGAACTTGATAACAATTGACCAAAATTTTTCTCATATTCTTTAAAAGGATTTTTGTTCATATCATATGCATCTTTCTATATATTTTTTTTTAAGTTCTTTCTTTCTTGGTAAGCAGTTTTGCTTACTGTAAGTATTTTTGCTGACTCTAATTTATCCCATTGGTCATATTCCTTATTGTAGGAGATTCTCCTGGATTTTCTTGCTGAATTCTCTTGGGTAATAATTAGAATGTTTCTATCAATTATTTTGTCCAAGTCAGGCTTAATTCGTTGTTTATGAACATCAGTTGCCTCAGACAGAAACGACAACGACATTTCATGATCTTTTCTATTAAAACCGTAAGTGTATCTCCAAACTGCAAGAATTATTTTATGTTGGGTTGGGCTTAACTTTATCTTCATGGTTTGTTCCAGTATTTCATGAGCAATTCTAGTAAATCCTTTCTCTGGGTGAACGTTAGCCAAGCCCAACACTTCCTTACTTCTTGTTGCTTATGACTATACTAAGCAGACGGGGATGATAAAGATTCATGTAGCCCTTTATGTAACGAACATAATAATAAAACATTAGATTTCCATGCTAAAATTGGGGAAGATTTATTTGGGGAGATCCTAAAACTTTCTCTTCTACAGAACAATAACCATTCGAAAAAGTGTGGTAAATAACTTGACATTCCATCGGAATTACCAAAATCAAAATAAGCTTGCACTTTAAGAATCTTATCAACACGATCTAAATTTGGTTCTTTGCAGAAATGATGGAAACTTTATTCCTAAGAGCTCACTTTTCAATGCAATGGAACGAATTTTAAAACGAGATTATCTCCCTCAGATTCCAATTCATGCATTAAGAGATAGCCATGCTGTGCTATTGATAGGATCATGGGCAAGCTTAGAGTACGTTCAAAAAAGATTAGGTCATAAAAACTACCAAATTACTGTTGATAAATACTCTCACATATCTAAGAAAATTGAATGGACACAATGGGACGATATGAACATCACATGGGTGTTATTCTTCGGTAGTTCTATTTTTTATGGGTGCTTCATGGGTGCACCCATATTTTTATTAATTCCATTAACTCTTAGCATAAAAACAAAACCCCTCAATACCAATGGTATCAAAGGGTTTCTCTTATTAATATTGAGACATATATTGGTCACGTTCCCAAGGGTGAACTTGCGTTCTAAACATATCCCATTCAATTTCTTTTGCTTCAAGGAAATGTTCAAGTAAGTGCTCTCCAAGAGCAGATTGGATTACTTCGTCTGATTTTAGATTGTCTAGTGCAGAAGCAAGCGTTGCAGGTAGATCTACAATTCCTTCAGCTAAACGCTCTTCTTTATTCATCACATAGATGTTTCTGTCGATAGGTTTAGGCGCTTCAAGGTTGTTCTTGATTCCATCGAGTCCAGCTTTTAGTAGTACGGCCATTGCCAAGTATGGGTTGGCAGATGGATCGACACTGCGTACCTCTACACGTGTTGAAATACCACGGGAAGCAGGTATACGGATTAGCGGACTACGGTTACGCGCAGACCAAGCCACATAACAAGGTGCTTCATATCCAGGTACTAAACGTTTGTATGAGTTAACTGTTGGGTTAGTTACGGCCGTAAAGTTTGGTGCATGCTTGATGATCCCAGCGATAAATTGACGAGCTGTAGTACTTAACTCTAATTCGCCAGTTTTATCGTAGAATGCATTTTCTCCATCTTTGAATAAGGATAGGTTACAGTGCATACCAGATCCGTTAACACCGAATAATGGTTTTGGCATAAAGGTAGCATGTAGACCGTGCTTACGAGCGATTGTTTTTACAACAAGCTTAAATGTTTGGATATCATCACATGCAGTTAGTGCACTTGCATATTTGAAATCAATTTCATGTTGTCCTGGAGCTACTTCATGGTGAGATGCTTCAATTTCAAAGCCCATTTCTTCCAGTTCTAATACGATATCACGACGGCAGTTTTCACCCAGGTCTGTTGGAGCCAAGTCGAAATAGCCACCTTTATCGTTCAATTCTAATGTTGGTTCGCCTTTTTCATCTAATTTAAAAAGGAAGAACTCTGGCTCAGGTCCTAGGTTGAAATCGGAGAATCCTAAATCTTCCATTTCTTTTAAGATACGCTTTAAGTTTGCACGTGGGTCACCATCAAATGGAGTTCCGTCTGGATTGTAAATATCACAGATGAAACGAGCAACTTTTCCTTTTTCTGAAGTCCATGGGAAAACTACAAAAGTATCAAGGTCTGGATATAGGTACATATCAGATTCTTCGATTCGAACGAACCCTTCAATGGAAGAACCATCAAACATCATCTTATTATCAAGTGCTTTCTCCAACTGACTTACTGGGATTTCTACATTTTTAATTGTCCCCAAAATATCAGTGAATTGAAGACGGATGTACTTTACATTTTCCTCTTGAACGATACGTTTAATGTCCTCTTGCGTATACTTTGCCATTCAAAGTTCCTCCTCTAATTTTGCTATTATCTTTTTTCTTTGTACTAAAATATTGAAGAATTAATGGAAAAATCGAGACATGTCTCCTTGGCGAAGACTTGTTCTGTTATATCTTCCCGCTTGCATCATTTCAGCCCTTAAGAGCTTACGGAGTTCTTCATCAGAAAGCTCTGGTTTCACAACTTTTTCATTGGCTTCTGCTTGAGGAGCAACTTGCTGATCTCTTACAGCCATTAATTGTTTGATTCCAGCTATGTTAACTTTCTGTTCAATAAGGTGTTTTATTTCCAATAAAGTATCCACATCATTGAACGAGAAAAGTCTGCGATTTCCTTCAGAACGTGCAGGGAATATTAAACCATTCTCTTCATAGTAGCGGATTTGTCGAGCAGACAGTTCTGTTAATTGCATAACAATTCCAATTGGAAAGAGCGGCATCGAACGTCTTATTTTGTCACTCATTACAAATCCTCCTTCCTGATATAACTTGTGAAGTTAATTACATTTTATCTAATGTTAGATAATCTGTCAAGAATATGTGAGGTTTTCTAACATCATTTCTTTATTCACTATTTAGAAGGATAAATTATGTATCTTTTTATCTATATCCTTTCTAAATTAGTTGGAAACATGAAAAGTAAAAGAGCCTTGAAACTTCAAGACTCTTTACTATTACTATAATTTCAGCAAATTTTTCGTAATGAGGTGGTCAATTGCTGAACAAACTGCAATTTTCACATGTGAATAGGTTAAGCCTCCTTGCACATATGCAACATAAGGTGGTCTTATTGGTCCATCAGCCGTTAGTTCGATACTGGCTCCTTGGATAAAAGTACCTGCAGCCATAATGACATCATCTTCATAGCCAGGCATATAGTTTGCATATGGCGTAACATGAGAGTTAACAGGTGAAGCATATTGGATTGCTTGACAGAAGGCGATCATTTTCTCTTTCTCATCAAATTGAACAGACTGAATCAGATCCGTTCTTGAGGAATCCCAACTTGGAGTAGTGTTCATTCCCAGTTCTTCCAAAAGAGCGGCAGTAAACATGGCACCTTTTAGAGCTTGTCCTACGACGTGAGGTGCAAGGAAAAACCCTTGATACATTTCTTGTAAGCTATAAAGAGATGCTCCTGCCTCTGCGCCAATACCTGGAGATGTCATTCGGTACGAGCAAGCTTCTACCAGTTCTTTTTTTCCAACAATATACCCACCTGTTTTAGCTAAACCTCCACCAGGATTTTTTATGAGTGAGCCTGCAATCAAATCTGCGCCAATATGACAAGGTTCTGCTAACTCCACGAACTCGCCGTAGCAATTGTCCACAAATACAACGATTTCAGGATTAATTTCCTTCACAAAACGAATCATTTCCTTAATTTCTTCTATTGTAAAAGATGGACGAGTAGCATAGCCTTTGGAACGTTGGATTCCAATCATCTTTGTGGAAGGTGTAATGGCATTGCTAACACCCTCCCAGTCAATGTTCCTGTTATTCTTTAATTCAATCGTTCGATAGTCAATATTATATTCTTTTAAGGAACCGACTCCTGATCCCCGGATACCCACAATTTCTTCTAATGTGTCATATGGCTTTCCAGTTATGTAGATCAATTCGTCTCCAGGTCTAAGGATTCCAAACAGGGCTATAGAAATAGCATGAGTACCAGAAATTATTTGGGGACGTACTAACCCTGCTTCACCACCAAATACTTCTGCATATATTTTCTCTAACGTATCTCTTCCGATATCGTCATATCCATATCCAGTGGACGGAATAAAATGAGCGTCACTTACTCTATTTTCTTGGAAACTTTTCAGCACTCGGAATTGATTGGTTTCCACAATCGTATCTACTGAAAGAAAATGATCCTGCAGTTTTTCTTCCATTTTCTTTACGATTGGCTGTATCTTATCCCCATGTTGCAAAAAATCAAACATTTACATTCTCCTCTACTTCTGCATTCTTCGCTGTATATCTGAAGCTAATTTTGAGTTATTAAAGTAATAGCCTTGGGCTCTATAAAACTCCTGCTCCTCATCAAAGGATAATTCTTTGATAATAGTTTCTTGTTTTAATTGTGACATTATTTTCCCTTCAGCAGATGGAACGTGAATGGTATAAGGAATCATTTCTCTTGTGACTGTTTCCTGTATTTTCTCGGTCAACCGTTGAAGATCATTCTTTTGTAATGCACTAATAGAAATCATTTCTTGATAATAGGATGGTGTAAATTCTTTTGTAACTTTATCAGTTTTGTTGTAAACAGTTAGTATTGGCACTCCTTCAACACCAAGTTCTCTCAGCAAATTGTTGACTGTTTTTTCATGATTCACATAGTCTGGACTTGAACTATCCACCACATGCAAAATTAAGTCTGCTTCCGTTACTTCTTCTAATGTAGAACGAAATGCTGCAATGAGAGAGGTCGGAAGTTCTTGTATAAATCCTACCGTATCTGTCAACAGTGCATGGTATCCAGAAGGAAGGATTATTTTTCGTGTATTCGGATCAAGGGTAGCAAACAATAAGTCTTCTTCAAAAGTATCTGCTTCTGTCAAACGATTAAATATAGTTGATTTACCTGCGTTTGTATAACCGACCAATGACACTTGAAAAGCCTGGTTTCTTTTCCTTCTTTCCCGGTACCTTTCTCTATGACTTACTACTATATTTAGTTGTGTTTTAATATCTACAATTCTTCTATTAATGTGACGGCGGTCTGACTCGAGCTTTGTTTCACCTGGACCCCTTGTCCCAATACCCCCACCTAAACGCGAGAGTTCTATCCCTTTTCCTCCCAGTCTTGGTAACAGATACTGCAACTGTGCTAGCTCCACTTGAAGCTTTCCTTCCTTTGATTTTGCACGTTGAGCAAAGATATCAAGAATCAACTGAGTACGATCAATAATTCTGGCAGATAGTACCTTCCCGAGGTTTCTGTTTTGACTAGGGGAGAGTTCACCATTAAAGATGATTAAATCTGGTTCTAATTCCTCCTCTAAAGAAGTGAGCTCTTCTATTTTCCCTTTTCCAATATATGTGGAAGGATGAATTCTATCTCTTTTTTGACTAAGTGTAACAAGTACTTCTCCATTAGCAGTTTTGGTGAGTGATGCTAGTTCTTCCATTGAATACTGGAATGCTTCCTCTTCATTATTGGCTAATTGGCAGCCAACTAATATTACTCGCTCTTTTTCTTTATGCTGTGTATCTTTCAAATTGATTACTCCTTTTTTCCAAAGTAGGTATGTATTTAAGTTGTTATCACGAACATTATAAACTTATATTTATTATACTACCGCTCTCTTTAGTATGAAATTAGGTAAGTTTCCAGAATAACAATAATATGTGAAAACAAACTAAACTCATGTCATTTTCATCTAATAATATCAAATTATTCTCTATTTCTCTAATAAATCCTCAAAAAGTATTGCTTTCCGGTCTTTTTGTATATAAAATCAGAGAGGTTTGAATGAATAAATGACGGAGTGAAAAAAAATGACATGGGAAGTATTTAGCATTGTCGGCACCATCGCTTTTGCGATAAGTGGAGCGATTGTCGCAATGGAAGAGGAATATGACATTCTTGGTGTTTATATATTAGGAATCGTAACAGCCTTTGGGGGAGGTGCAGTTCGTAACTTGTTAATAGGGGTCCCAATATCAGCACTTTGGGAACAAGGTATGCTTTTTCAGATTGCTCTAGTAGCGATGACAACGGTATTTCTCTTTCCAAACAACTTGTTAAAGCATTGGCGAAAATGGGGAAACTTTTTTGATGCGATCGGTTTGGCAGCTTTCGCCATTCAAGGTGCCCTATATGCAACAGGCATGAGTCATCCAATCAGCGCTGTCGTTGTGGCAGCAGTACTTACAGGTAGTGGTGGGGGGATAATCCGCGACCTGTTAGCAGGCAGGAAACCGCTTGTTTTACGAGCAGAGATATATGCTGCTTGGGCCATTGCAGCTGGACTTCTCATTGCTTTTGGGATAGCTAGTTCTCCATTAGAACTGTATCTATTATTCGCTGCAATTGTTACCTTGCGAGTTTTTTCATATACGTATAAATGGAAATTACCAAACAGGCATATCGAAGGGGAAACATCATTGTAATCCTTTTTAACAAAGAAGTAGCCGGTTATTTCCGGGCTACATCAGACTGTTGACAAACCCATTTTTTTAGTCTTTGCATTGAACTGTTGATCTTCGTTACAGACGCTTCGCTTTCCGCGGGCGGTCCGGGAACCTCCTCGGACTGCGTCCTGTGGGGTTTCCCATGTCCCTTCCTCCCGCAGGAGTCTTCGGGTCTTTCACTACGATCAACATGGGAATTGCATTAACTTTAAGAAAAAGCACCTTTGTCTTCACACTGAAGTAGCCGGTTATTTCCCGGCTACTTCTTTCATTACCAAGTAAGTACCAAGTCTTTAGCCTCTAGAGTCATAAGGTCTTTTCTTTCATAACGTTCTGTTGACAATAGACGCATCGCTTGACTTCTTATTGACTTCTCCAGGATGTTTCTAATGTATCTGCCATTGCTGAAAGCAGTTGGTAAAAGTGTCTCTTTTATTTGGATAAGATGCTCTTTAATTTTCCATTCTGCTTCATTACTAAATTGATACTCTCTTTCTCTAAGCATCCGTTGACATATTTCCATTAGCTCTTCTACCGTATAATCAGGAAAATCAATTATAATGGGAAATCGAGATACGAGACCAGGGTTGGTTCGTAAAAACTCTTCCATTTCTCTCTTATAACCTGCAAGAATCAGGATAAAATCATGTTGCTTATCCTCCATATGCTTCACTAACGTATCTATCGCTTCTTTACCGAAATCTTTTTCCCCACCTCTTGCTAAAGAGTAAGCTTCATCCACAAAGAGTATCCCACCAAATGCTTTCTTTACTAGATCTCTCGTTTTTTGTGCGGTGTGCCCAATATACTCCCCAACTAAATCTGCTCTTTCTGCTTCAATAAGATGACCCTTTGCCAATACATTCATATCACAAAAAAGCTTCCCTATTAACCTTGCCACGGTTGTTTTACCTGTTCCAGGGTTGCCTTTAAACATCATATGCAAAACCTGTTTTTGTGCCTTTAATCCAACATCTTCACGTTTTTTGTTCACATAAATCCAAGCATATATTTCTTTAACAATTCTTTTCATTTCCTGAAGTCCAACTAATTCCGCTAATTCTTTTTCAATATCCTTTAATACCGCATGATTTGTTGGTGTATAAGATGGTTCGGGGTGTTGGATATGTGTAACTTTCAATGGTTTACGTTCTCTGTTTAACACAATATTTATTTTTCCATTATGATTGGTCATATGATCCAAACGCAATCACCTCATTTCACTACCAAAATCCGACATATTATTTATTTTCCTTCATTCTCTAACGCGGAACGATTCTAAAAAACCCGTTATTTCGATTTTATTCTACAAGTAGAATATCTTTTCAACAAAGCATTGACAAAAATGTCAGATTATGCGCTTTCCCGAGAAATAATTTAGCAAAATTCCCACTGGAAATGTAAACAATGAATCTTTCTCAATTATTATCTAAATATATGTAAAAACAAAAACGATATGTTATAGACAAAAATAAAAAACCAGCTATTAGCTGGTTTTATGCTTCTGTTTCAATTTGGACGTTCTTTGATGGAGAAAAAGTAGAGATGGCATGTTTATAAATCAACTGTTGTTTTCCTTCTGTTTCAAGAAGAACAGTAAAATTATCAAACCCTTTAATCAAGCCACGCAGTTGAAAACCATTTAGCAAAAATACTGTTACACTAGTACCATCTTTTCTTAATTGGTTAAGAACCTGATCCTGGATATTGATTGATTGCTTCATCTTTTCGTCCTCCTCTATTCTCTATCTTTATTATTTATTCGCTTCAAGTTGAAGCTTTCCTGCAACAAAAGTGAAAATTTCTGTTAACTTTTGGTCAAAGTCTGCTTCTGTCATGTCAAACCATGTTACGTTCATCTTATTACGGAACCAAGTAAGTTGACGCTTAGCATACCTTCTGGAATTCTGTTTCAAATCATTTATAGCTTCATCTTTTGTCCTTTTTCCATCAAAAAATGCATAAATTTCTTTATAACCAATTGCCTGAATGGATTGACAATTCCTTATACCTTTTTGAAACAAGTTGGAGACTTCCTCTATTAGCCCTGCCTCTAGCATTAGGTCAACCCGCTGGTTAATCCTCGAATACAAATAATCTCGATCCATCGTCAAACCGATGAGGGCAACATCATACAAAAGTTCAGGAAGTTGTGTTTCCTGATATTCGGACATTGTCTTTCCTGTGGAGTAATAGATCTCCAGTGCTCTGACAACTCTTCGAATATTGTTAGGATGTATTTGTTCTGCACTTTTTGGATCTATTTTTTTTAGTTCTTCAAATAGTGCATTCGCTCCAAACTCATTAGCTTTCTTCTCTAATCTTTGTCGTATTTCTTCATCTTTCCCTTGATCTGAAAATTGATAATCATATAATACAGATTGAATATAAAGCCCTGTTCCACCAACAATGATGGGAATAGCACCTTTATTGGCTATTAAACTTATTCTTTCTCTTACATCGTGTTGAAACTCAGCTACTGAATAAGATTCTGTAGGATCTTTTATATCGATAAGATAATGAGGAACTCCTTGCATTTCTTCTGGTTTTACCTTCGCAGTTCCAATATTCATTTCCTTGTAAATCTGCATCGAATCTCCGCTAATGATTTCGCCATTAAGGGATTTAGCAAGCTCTACACTAGTTTTTGTTTTCCCTACAGCTGTAGGACCTATAATTACAATTATTTTCTGTTTCTTCCCCAACAGTTACTCACTCTCTCACGTAATCTTTATCATAAGATATCATTATTCCCTATTTCCATAGAATTTACACATTTTTCTCAAAAGTTTTATTTTACATGACTCTTTTAAACATCTTTTCCATTTCATAAGTAGAAAAATGAATGAGTATCGGTCTGCCATGAGGACATGTAAAGGGATTACCTGATTTCCTTAAGGTTTCCAGTAGTGTTACCATCTCATCATGCCTCAGATGATGATTTGCTTTAATGGCAGCTTTACAACTCATCATGATAGCTGCCTCTTCTCTAAGATCAGAAAGATTTACTTTCTTTTTTTCCTTCATATGGACAATCATTTCATCGATCATTTCTCTTTCTTGTCCTTTCGGAAACCAGACAGGATGTGCTTTAACAATAAAAGTTTGATGCCCAAAGTCCTCTAGTAAAATCCCAACTTCTTCAAAAAAACCTTTGTTTTCTTCTAAGAAGAGATACTCATCCATTGTACATTCTATTGTTAGTGGAACTAATAATTCTTGAAGATTTCTTTCTACTTGGCCAAGCTTCTTATAAAAATACTCATAGTTAATTCGTTCTTGAGCTGCGTGTTGGTCTATTAAATATAAACCTTGTTCATTCTGCGCGAGTATATAGGTTCCATGCATTTGGCCGATAGGATAAAGGACCGGAATTCTATCATAATCACTATCTATCCTATTTTCTTGGGATTTAAGTATTTCGTCTTCGTGATTGGATTCCTTTTTATGTGTAACGTATTCTTCCACAATATTATTATTTTCTGGCTTCTGATTCTCTTCTTTGTTTTCCCTTAGTGGTTGTGGTTCAACCGAGGTAGCCTCTTTTATGGATGCATTAATTGCAACATCCCTTTTTTCTTCGTACATAATAGTGGGTTGATTTTCTTTTTCGATTAATGAAGAATTCCCATCTTCATGCTCTAATGTAAATGTTTGTTGCATCGGCTTTGATACAGTATCCTTTACTATAGGTCTTACAGGTTGGTTAGTCGGAATTAACTGTTTTTGTTGAAACTCATTTTTCAAGCCTTCAGCAATCAGCTTATACAGCTCATCTTCTTTACTTAATCTTACTTCCAACTTTGCCGGGTGCACGTTTACATCAACAAGAAGCGGATCCATTCTCACTTCTAAATAGACTACTGGATACCTTCCAATAGGCAGTAAGGTGTGATAACCTTCTTGAATGGCACGAACAACTGTGAAATTCCTTACAAATCTTCCATTAATTACAGTAGAAATGTAGTTTTTAGAAGCTCTCGTTACTTCTGGTAAGGCAACAAAACCTTTTACTTCAAAATCAAGAGAAGAGAAATGAATGGGTACCATTTTTTTGGCGATGTTCATGCCATAAATGGAAGCAAGGACTTGTAGACTGTCCCCGTTTCCGTTTGTTGTGAGCATCCGTTTCCCGTTATGACTTAAACGGAAGGAAATCGATGGATGTGCCAAAGCCAGTCGATTTACTAGATCCGAAATATTACCAAGCTCTGTATGAATGGTTTTCATATACTTTAATCGTGCTGGTGTATTATAAAATAAATGCTGCACGATAATATCCGTTCCTTTTCTACTACTTGCAAACTCGTTGGTTTCCAAAACTCCGCCTTTAAAATGAAGATGAGTGCCAGGTCCTTCCCCAGTGCTTGTAGTAATATCAAACATAGAAACTGAGGCGATACTTGGCAATGCTTCGCCCCTAAAACCAAGCGTCCTAATTCGGAATAAGTCATTTTCATTCTTAATCTTACTTGTCGCATGCCGCTGAAATGCTATCAAGCAATCCTCTTGTTCTATTCCATCCCCATTGTCAAGTACACGGATTTTAGATAAACCCGCTTCTTCAAGCTCTATTTCAATAATAGAAGAATTCGCATCAATTGCATTTTCCACTAACTCTTTCACAACAGATGCAGGTCTTTCTACCACTTCACCTGCTGCAATTTTATTAGCTAAGCTTTCATCGAGTTGTATTATTTTCCCCATTCGATTCCCTCCTCTCATCATTTTTTAAGGTGCTTTTGTAATTCGTACAGCTTATTTATTGCTTCAAGTGGTGTCATTTCTAATAAATTAATTTGTTTCAATTTTTCCAATACCAATTTTTCTGTTTTTAATGGACCGTCAGTTTGACGTTTTTCCTCCTTCCATTCAAAAAGAGATAATTGAGTTAATGGATCTTCTTTTTCTATGGCATTGGTTGTAGAAGTTTCTGTCTTCTCATTTACAGAATTATTTTCTAATTCTTGTAAAATATGTTGAGCTCGGAGAATTAGCTCATTTGGCATTTCCGCAAGTTCTGCAACATGAATACCATAACTTTTATCAGCAGCACCGTCTTTCATCTTATGAAGAAAGACTACCTTTCCATTTTGCTCTACGACACTTACATGAATATTTTTTAGTTTATGCAAATCAGTTTCTAAGGACGTTAATTCATGGTAGTGAGTAGAAAAAAGGGTTTTTGCACCAATTTTATCATGTATATACTCAATCAATGCTTGTGCTAGTGCCATCCCGTCATAAGTAGATGTGCCTCGTCCAATTTCATCAAATAGAATTAAACTATTCTGAGTCGCATAGACAATGGCATTTCTTGCTTCCAGCATTTCAACCATAAAGGTACTTTGTCCTGATACAAGGTCATCTGCTGCCCCAATTCTCGTAAATATTTGGTCAAAAATAGGAAGTGATGCTTCTTTTGCAGGTACAAAACAGCCGATTTGTGCAAGAATTGCAGATAATGCTACCTGTCTCATATAAGTACTTTTACCAGACATGTTAGGCCCTGTTATTAATAACATCTCTTTTTCTTTGTCCATCCATGTATCATTTGGAACATACTCATTTGAGTCCATTACCTTTTCGACCACAGGATGACGACCTTCTGAAATGTATATTTTTCTCTCATCATTAAAGGTAGGACGTGTATAAAATCTTTCCTCACTTATAGTCGCAAAACATTGCAGGACATCAAGCTCACTCACCGCTTTGGCAAGTTTTTGTAATCTAGGGATAAATACTTTTACTTCTTCCCGAAGCTTTAGGAAAAGTTCGTATTCAAGGGAAATTATTTTTTCCTCCGCTTCAAGAATAAGCGTTTCTTTCTCTTTCAATTCCTCTGTAATGTACCGTTCTGCATTTGCAAGTGTTTGTTTTCTTTCGTATCGCCCTTCTGGGAGAGAAGATATATTAGCTTTTGTCACTTCGATATAATATCCGAATATTCGATTGTAGCCGATCTTTAAAGACCTGATCCCAGTAAGATCCCGTTCTTTTTTCTCCAATTCGGCAATCCAAGTCTTACCGTTCCTTCTTGCATCACGATATGTATCAAGTTCCTTATGGAAACCATCCTTTATCATATTCCCTTCTTTCACAGAAATGGAAGGCTGTTCAATAATACTTTCGTGAAGTAGGGATGTAAGTTCATCGCAAACATCCATCTGATCATACAGGCAAAGATTGTCCGTTGGTAACTTTTCAACCAGCGATTTTAATAAAGGAATTTGTGATAATGACTTTCGCAGCTGGACAAGATCTCTTGCGTTTACATTTCCAAAAGCAACCCTTCCTGCTAATCTCTCTAAATCATACACTTCTTTTAATAGATCCCGTATTTCTTGCCTTATAAAATACTCCTTTATGAGCGTCTCTACCATTTGATGCCTTTTTTCTATTTCGTCTTGATTGATTAACGGCCTATCCACCCATTGTTTCAACAGTCTTCCACCCATAGCAGTAACTGTTTGATCTAAAAGCCATAAGAGAGAGCCCTTTTTCCCTTTAGATCTTATAGTTTCAGTCAATTCTAAATTCTTTTTGGAAAAAAGATCTATTTTCATCGATTGCTCTAATTTATAATATTTTGCAGCTTGTATATGTTCGAGACTACGTTTTTGCGTTCTTTTCAAATAATGCAATAAACGACCAATGGTAACTAGCAAATCATCATGAACAATACCTTCTGTAATTTTATCGAATTCTGACGGGATGTTTGAATTTTCTTCGTAGGAACAAGTAATTATCATTCTTTCTCTAAGCGAGTGAAGTATTTCGGCAGGAAAATTCTCTGAGACTACTATTTCTTTTGAACCGATGGAATAAACCTCATTCACTAATAGTTGCCTTGGTCCTGTTAGCATAGTCGTATATAGCTCACCTGTGGAAAGGTCCGCATACGCTAGACCAAAAATATCTTCACGAAAGTGAGTTAAAGTTGTAATAAAATTGTTTTGTTTATCGGTAAGCCCTTTTGTTTCCATAACAGTTCCTGGGGTTATAAGTTGAACCACTTCACGTTTTACGACCCCTTTTGCCTGTTTCGGATCTTCCACTTGTTCACATATTGCAACTTTATAGCCTTTTTCAATTAATTGTTCTATGTAATTTGGTGCAGAATGATGAGGAACACCGCACATCGGAATCCTTTCTTTTCCTCCACCATCTCTGCTAGTCAACGTTATTTCTAGCTCTTGCGATGCCTTTGTAGCATCATCAAAAAACATCTCATAAAAATCACCTAAGCGAAAAAACAAAAAGGCATCTTGGTAATCTGCCTTCACTCGTAAATATTGTTGTATCATAGGCGTATAAGAAGCCATATTAATCCCCCAACTTTTCATTTTGCTGCTTCATTATATCATACTTTAAATTTCAAGTCTGTTATCGAATGGTTTATACATAAGGTAGAAAAATATAGAGTTTCCTTTTAAAATAATGAAATCTTATGCATAAAAAAACTAGGAAGCTTTATACTCCCCAGTTTCCAAATTATTCTTCGTACCCATCCACGATAAAGTCAGGATTTAGGTCTTCGAATTCATCTTCTTCAACATCCCAATCCTCATCATCCAATAATGAATCAGGATGTACTTCAACCGTTATTTTTGTTTCTCCGATAATTTCAGTTAGAAATTCTCTTTCCACTTGAACATCGACTCTGGATTCATTCGCAGCAATGTTTGCCTCTAGGCAATTCGGTTGTTGCAGGACTCTGGCAATGACTTCATGCTCATCTCCAGTACTGTTTTCATCCTTATACCTTAAACGAACAACATCCTTATAGGAAACTGTCTCTGTCACTACTTCGGTCTTAGTATTGTCGGTATGGGAATACCATACGTTAATATCATAAGATCCGTTTACTTCTACCGTATCGTCTACTTTTTTCGCATCATACTTATGGTTAATGACCCAACACCCTAGTATGCTTGTAGGACGATGCGTTGGACTAATCGTATGTTTGGACTGTGTAAACTTTCTACCCTTCCCGGTTACTGCTCTCGTGATAACTTCTCTGTATTCCGCCATTCGAGCATACACCCTCCTCATAACAATCTTCATTTCATCCTATGCGGGCTAAATGATAATTGTGTTTTGTTTAAAAATAAGGCACAACAATATGATTTCTAACACATTGACGTATAGTTCATTCTATGCAAGCTTTTCTAGATATGTGCCTATTTTTTAAAAAAATCGCGGAGGGTGAACAGTATATAAGAAAAGCTGTAATGTCTTGTTCAGATCAGACAAACATAAACCAAGGCGGCATGCATGAAGGTTTTCCCCTCTTGATGCATCAGCTTATGACCTAGGGGGGCTAGACACAGTTCAAACTAATAAATTTTATACTATCTTAAAAAACAAAATCGCTAACGCGACCCAAAACCACGTCCCAAATGAGATATTAATCTCTTTGGACATCTCTCGCTTTTCGCATAGTACCATTACAGAACGGACAGACTGTTTCTACTTCTTCGCCT
>NZ_CAKJTJ010000013.1 GCF_917563925.1 Sutcliffiella rhizosphaerae | reverse complement strand
GGTAGATAGGTTCGAGGTGGAAGCGTGGCGACACGTGGAGCTGACGAATACTAATCGATCGAGGACTTAACCCAAAAATTTGATGAATGGATCGTGAATTTCTTGATAGAACACATTATCTAGTTTTGAAGGAACAACCAAGATGGAAAAAACATCTTGAAATTCTTTCTGAACAACGTATAATATAATTTGTCTGGTGGCGATAGCGAAGAGGTCACACCCGTTCCCATACCGAACACGGAAGTTAAGCTCTTCAGCGCCGATGGTAGTTGGGGGCTGTCCCCCTGTGAGAGTAGGACGTTGCCAGGCTAGTATTGATCCACCATAGCTCAGCGGTAGAGCATTCGGCTGTTAACCGAAGGGTCGTAGGTTCGAATCCTACTGGTGGAGCCAATATGGAGAGCTGTCCGAGTGGCCGAAGGAGCACGATTGGAAATCGTGTAGACGGTTACCGCCGTCTCAAGGGTTCAAATCCCTTGCTCTCCGCCATTATAACTGGCCCATTGGTCAAGCGGTTAAGACACCGCCCTTTCACGGCGGTAACACGGGTTCGAATCCCGTATGGGTCACCATAGTTTTTTAAGAAAGTAATTAAAATGTCCATTACATAGGAGGATTAGCTCAGCTGGGAGAGCACCTGCCTTACAAGCAGGGGGTCGGCGGTTCGATCCCGTCATCCTCCACCATTGTTTTTAACATAACATTATTATCGCGGGGTGGAGCAACGAGCGTATGCTTCTTGAAACACTTCGAGTTGTACCGATCGATTAACATCACTGAAAAATCAATTAGAGGTCGGGACAGTCAGTAACTAATGTGCATCAGTAACAAGAATTAATTATTACTATCGCGGGGTGGAGCAGTCTGGTAGCTCGTCGGGCTCATAACCCGAAGGTCGCAGGTTCAAATCCTGTCCCCGCAACCAAAATGGTCCCGTGGTGTAGCGGTTAACATGCCTGCCTGTCACGCAGGAGATCGCGGGTTCGATCCCCGTCGGGACCGCCATTTTAAATAGGCTCGGTAGCTCAGTTGGTAGAGCAATGGACTGAAAATCCATGTGTCGGCGGTTCGATTCCGTCCCGAGCCACCTTTAACTTTTCACATTAGTGAAATTGCCGGTGTAGCTCAGTTGGTAGAGCAACTGACTTGTAATCAGTAGGTCGTGGGTTCGACTCCTATCGCCGGCACCACATATATGGAGGGGTAGCGAAGTGGCTAAACGCGGCGGACTGTAAATCCGCTCCTTAGGGTTCGGCAGTTCGAATCTGCCCCCCTCCACCATTTCTTTGTAAATTGTAACACTTAAGTTAATAGGGGCATAGTTTAACGGTAGAACAGAGGTCTCCAAAACCTCCGGTGTGGGTTCGATTCCTACTGCCCCTGCCAATTATATTATTAAAATGGCGGTTGTGGCGAAGTGGTTAACGCATCGGATTGTGGTTCCGACATTCGTGGGTTCGATTCCCATCAGTCGCCCCATTTTTTTATTGGGCTATAGCCAAGCGGTAAGGCATCGCACTTTGACTGCGACATGCGTTGGTTCGAATCCAGCTAGCCCAGCCAATTGCGGAAGTAGTTCAGTGGTAGAACACCACCTTGCCAAGGTGGGGGTCGCGGGTTCGAATCCCGTCTTCCGCTCCAGCAAGTAGGTGGCATAGCCAAGTGGTAAGGCCAAGGTCTGCAAAACCTTTATCACCGGTTCAAATCCGGTTGCCACCTCCAATTTTGTTTATTTTTTCATTTAACGTTGCCCAGCCGGGGTGGCGGAACTGGCAGACGCACAGGACTTAAAATCCTGCGGTAGGTGACTACCGTACCGGTTCGATTCCGGTCCTCGGCACCATATGAATAATTGTTTGAGTTATGCCGGTGTGGCGGAATTGGCAGACGCGCACGACTCAAAATCGTGTTCCTCTGGAGTGCCGGTTCGACCCCGGCCACCGGTACCACTAGCGGGTGTAGTTTAATGGTAAAACCTCAGCCTTCCAAGCTGATGTCGTGGGTTCGATTCCCATCACCCGCTCCATACATAACAGTTCAAGACCTCGACCTAATAAAGGAAGAGGTCTTTTTTGTATTTTGAAATTAATGCACTATCTAGTTCTCGTGCCATTTAAGTGTTTTTACAATTATTTAGATGTAGGAACGCATAAGACAGGAAAAGTCAAATGTATTCCTACGCAGCAAATTATAGTAATTTAACCCGCAAACGAGAGGTGAAATCACCTCTCGTTTTGTAGCATAGATATTCCTTTATCAAGTTCCTCTAATACTTGTTCGTCTTTTTCTGAATGTTTGAATGTCTCAAGTGCTTCTTGGTAGTTTGGATTACCAATTCTCCCTACAGCCCAAGCAGCAGTCCCACGAATAACAGGTCGTGGATCATTTTTAATTAATTGAAGTAAATCTGGAATTGCAGAATCGTCCTTAAAATGAGCAAGTGCAATAATAGCATTTCGCTGTATTGGTTTCTTTCCTCTCCAAGATCCAGAGATGCTGCCAAACTTGTCCCGGAACTCGCGATTGGAGATATGAAGCAATGGTTTCAGTACTGGTTTTACAATCTCAGGATCTGGTTCCATTTCGGGATGAAGGTGAAAGTCTTTGCCTTTATTTTCGGGACAGACTGTTTGACACGTATCACATCCATATAAGCGGTTCCCAAGTTTTAGTCTGTATTCTTCAGCTAGAAAGCCTTTTGTTTGAGTGAGAAATGCAATACATTTATTTGAATCGAGTTGTCCACCTTGAACAAGCGCACCAGTAGGGCAAACATCGACACATTTATTACATGTTCCACAATTATCCTCTAACGGTGTATCTGGCTCAAATGGAATGGTCGTAATCATTTCACCTAAATAAACATAAGAACCATATTCAGGTGTGATAATGGCACAGTTTTTTCCGCTCCAACCGATTCCTGCTCTTTCAGCGACTGCTCGGTCACTTAGTTCGCCCGTATCAACCATAGACTTTGTAATAGCAGTTGGTTCTTTTTCTATTATAAAAGCTTCTAATTGTCTTAATTTCTCTCTTAATATGTCATGATAATCATTTCCCCAAGAAGCACGACAAAAGACTCCTCTACGCTCTTCTTTGGTGCTTCGTGGTGCATTTTTCAATTTTGAAGGATAGGCAAGGGCAATAGCTATAATACTTTTTGCTTTCGGTAATACTTGCTCTGGATTCGTACGTTTGTTAATGTCAGGTTCCTCAAAACCAGATTGGTATCCGAGTTGTTGTTGAGTAATTAATCTTTCTTTTAACCCAGTAAAAACACCTGCACTTGCAAATCCAATTTTATCAATGCCAATTTCTTTACTGAATTTAATAATTTCTTCTTTTAGCTGCTGATTTGCCTTAATCAAAGTGAACACCTCCTTTGTTATACATTAGCCAAAACTTATTGTATCATATTTTATTAGAATTGTTTTGATAGCAAAATTACCCAACTAATATGATACAATTGCGATAAGTAATGATGGAAAGGTTGGTCTTTTATGCACATAATCATTAGTTCAAATGTTCCCTCAAGCAATTTCGGAATAATTGTTTATAAAGATATTACAGTAGGCGACTCACCTCAAATGTTAAAGGGAAGAATTAGACTCTTTCAGGAATCTCTTCATTTGGACTTAGAAGAGAAAGATATGAAGGATATTGAAGGTGTTGCAGTATGGCGTTCTTATTTTAAAGAGGTAGGTACTGATCCTTCCAGATATCGTCCATCTGTAGAAGCATTATATCGAAGAATAAAAAAAGGACAATTTTTGGAACCTTTTCATTCAGCAGTTGATTTGAATAATTTCTTTTCATTAAAGTATGAAATTCCTTTAGGTATTTATGATTTAAGAAAAATAGAAGGCAACGTAATAATTCATGCAGGAGAAAAAGGAGGGAGTTATCAGGGATTAAATGGGCGTGAAATTAAGCTCGACCATATGATCCATACTGCTGATGATGCAGGACCATTTGGAAGTCCGTTCGTAGATAGTATTCGTACTGCTGTTTCTTTGGATACTACTGCTGCACTACATGTTGTTTACTTTAAACCTTCAATGGATGATTCAGAATGTGGGGAAATGCTGACAGCTATTAGTGATATGTTTCTACAAGTTCATGGTGGAAGTAGTGAATGTCAGTTAGTCAAAAGCAGGTAATTTACTACCTGCTTTTATAAAAAATTGGGGGTGTGTGGATGATATTGAAAAGAAGAGAAGAGTCTGAAGAACTAAGATTTTTGAGAATGCTTAAGACAAGAGTAGATAAAGTGGATGATAGTTATCTTCGCAATCTTCTTAAAGGTTACCAAGGTGAACAATTATTTGATTGTATCTTGGAAGATTATCTTTCAGAAGACTGGATAGTATTAAATGATTTGTTACTAAACCATGCGAGTACATTTTTTCAATTAGATTCTGTTTTAATAACTTCTGAAAAAATTTATATTTTTGAAGTGAAAAATTACGAAGGTGACTTTATTGTTGAAGGTGATCGATGGTATACACTAGGAAGAACAGAAATCAAAAACCCGTTGTTACAAATTTCCCGTAGTGAAACCATGCTAAGAAAGATTCTAAAAGATCTTGGATATCTTATCCCCGTTGAATTTAACCTCATATTAATTAATAGCAAATTTCATCTATATAACAGTACCCCAAAGTTCCCAGTTGTTTATGCTTCTCAAATTAAACGATACTTAAATAAACTCAAAGAAAATACCAAAGGAAAATGTACTACAAGGCATATACAATTGGCTAAAAAGTTGATGGAATTACATATACCTGATTCCCCATTTAAGAGAATCCCCGATTATACGTTTGAAGAGCTTCAAAAGGGTCTAGTTTGTTTAGGATGTGGCGGAATGATTAGAACTAGCATTAACAGGAAATTAGGATGCAAGAATTGCAGTTTTATAGAAAATACGGAAATAGCAATTTACAATTCAATAATTGAATTTAACAAGTTATTTCCTAATATGCATATTACCACAAACTTGATTCAAGAGTGGATAGGAAAAGTTGTTTCTAAAAGAACAGTTCAAAGAGTATTAAAAAAATATTGTCATTCAATTGGCCACGCAAAAGGTACAATGTACAGTTTAAATACTCCCACTATACAAGTGAATATTGGAAGAGATGAATGACTTGGGGTTTGCCTATATTTTTTTAAATCTTTGCAAAAAAAAGTGGTAAACCTGAAATAATGTCCATATCCACTGCCTTTGCAACACGAAAAAAGAGGAAAACCACAATTAGTGTCCACATCCACTGCCTTTGCAACACGAAAAAAGAGGAAAACCATAATTAGTGTCCACATCCACTGCCTTTGCAACGCGAAAAAAGAGGAAAACCACAATTAGTGTCCACATCCACTGCCTTTGCAACACGAAAAAAGAGGAAAACCATAATTAGTGTCCACATTCACTGCCTTTGCAACGCGAAAAAAGAGGAAAACCATAATTAGTGTCCACATTCACTGCCTTTGCAACGCGAAAAAAGAGGAATACTATAATTAGTGTCCACAATCAGGTTGGTGCAAATACAAAAATACCTTAGCATTATTAATAATTAGGATTTCTAGCAATTCTTTTAATTCAACTTCCCCAAGCCCTCCTCATAAGTATAATTACAAGGGCTACTTACCCAAGAGAGGGGAACGGAAGGATGAGCAGCATAAGGGAGAAACTTCAAAACCACATACAAAGTAAACTGGATAGCTATGTCTTAAAATCAAAGATAAGTGGACGATCCATTCTTAACGAGGATATCATCAAACAAAAGCAAGCGGCACATAAAAGAAGGGCTGCCGAAATTGTGAAATGCTCGGCAAATGCAAAGATTCATTCTATTCTTGAGGAACAACACGAATCAGAGACAAATGTTATATACGAGATACACACCCGTTATCTTATTAAACAGAAGAATAAACTTTATTTGGAAGAAGAAGTAGATCAGCGCTTTGCACAGTGGATTAATGAAACGCTCATTCAGGATATTTCAATCTTGGATGAGGGGGAGAGTAACTTGCCGAAGTTTATTCCATCAATGGAGGAGGAGCAAATTCTGAATCATTCTTCAGAGGGAGTGCGCTTTAAATTCAGCCGGACAGAAGCTGTTAGGTATGCTGAACAGTATTGGAATGCGTATAACCCGCAATTTAAAAATTTTGATGTGAACTGTACGAATTATATTTCGCAGTGTTTGTATGCAGGTGGGGCACCGATGGTTGGGTATCCTAAAAAGTCTGGTGGCTGGTGGATGAGAAATAATGATTGGAGTTATACGTGGACAGTGGCGCATGCCTTGAGGTGGTATTTGCCAAGTGCTAAGCAGGGGTTAAAGGCAAAGGAGGTCAAGAGTGTCTCTCAGCTTATGCCAGGGGACGTTATTTGTTATGACTTTGAGGGTGATGGACGCTTTGATCATAACACGATTGTGGTAGCGAAGGATGAAAATGGTGAGCCGTTGGTAAATGCTAACACATATAACTGTAGGATGAGATATTGGAAGTATGAGGATTCTACCGCTTACACACCAAATATTAAGTATAAGTTTTTTCACATTCATGACCGTAATTAAGTACTTGATTCCAATAGAAGAAAACGGTATTGTTGTAGAGGAATGATAGAAATATGAGGTGACGATTGTGGGAATACATGTGGTATTATATCAACCAGAGATTCCAGCTAATACAGGAAATATTGCAAGAACGTGTGCAGCGACTAATACGACATTACACTTAATCAGACCGCTTGGGTTTTCAACAGATGATAAGATGTTAAAACGTGCGGGTCTTGATTATTGGGAGTTTGTGAATGTGGTGTATTATGATTCATTAGATGAATTGTTTGAGAAAAATAGAGAAGCGGAGTTTTTCTATATTACTAAGTTCGGGATGAAGCCGCATACTTCTTTTGATTACAGCAATCTTGAGAAGGATTATTTCTTCGTATTTGGTAGGGAAACAACAGGATTGCCTAAAGACTTAATTCAAAATAATTTGGATCAGTGCTTACGACTTCCTATGACAACTAATGTTAGGTCATTAAACCTTTCAAATACAGCTGCAATTCTTGTTTATGAAGCTTTGCGCCAGCAAGATTATCCTACTCTTTCTTTAGAATTTCCAGAAGCTTAAAAAAGAAGCCCTCCGAAATATGGAAGGGCTTCTTTTCATTTATTGGACAGACAAGCCTTTTACCTTTTACGTGTACCTGGGCGTGTATCATATCCAGCAGTGAAAATTGATATTAAAAAGGTAATACATACGCCAAGAATTAAAAATCCGGAAATACCCATGGATTTGTTCCTCCTTATGTAAAGTTAGTTCATGTAAGCATACTATTTATAGTATAACCCAATGAACAAGTTATGTGAATCATATGTATGGAGAATTTTTGACAAGGTGATAGTCCTCCCTTAATTAAATAATACATGTTTCACTTTGGCATTGCATAGAGTATATTAATCAACAATCACGACTCTTGAAGCTGTAAAAAAAGGGGAGGTCCTAATGGATATTTTACGTAAAATTGAAAAGTACCGGCAAGAAGAACAAAGGCTGAAGTGGGAAGGAACCTTTGGGCAGTATTTGGAGATTTTGAAAAATGAACCATGGGTGGCACAATCCGCGCATTCACGGGTTTACAATATGATTAAAGATGCTGGGGTAGAGGAAGTTAATGGGCAGCGAAAGTATAATTTCTTTAGCAATGCCCTTTTTGGGTTAGAGGAGGCATTGGAGCGGCTTGTAGAGGAATATTTCCATCCGGCTGCTAAACGCCTTGATGTGAGAAAGAGGATATTGCTTTTGATGGGACCAGTAAGTGGGGGGAAATCCACTTTGGTCACTATTTTAAAACGTGGGCTTGAGCAATACAGCCTTACAGATAGAGGGGCTGTTTATGCGATAAAAGGATGCCCGATGCATGAAGATCCACTTCATTTAATACCACATCATTTACGGGATGATTTTTATGTTGAGTACGGTGTAAGGGTGGAAGGGAATTTATCGCCTTTAAATATGATGCGCTTGGAAAAAGAATATGAGGGACGGATTGAAGATGTCTTGATTGAACGGATATTCCTATCAGAGAATCAGCGAGTCGGGGTGGGGACCTTTAGTCCATCTGATCCAAAATCACAGGATATTGCAGATTTGACCGGAAGTATTGACTTTTCCACAATTGCTGAATTTGGTTCTGAATCAGATCCACGTGCTTATCGTTTTGATGGAGAACTAAATAAAGCAAACCGGGGTATGATGGAGTTCCAGGAAATGCTTAAATGTGATGAGAAATTCCTGTGGCATTTACTTTCATTGACTCAGGAAGGAAATTTTAAGGCAGGAAGGTTTGCTTTAATAAGTGCTGATGAATTAATTGTAGCTCATACAAATGAAACGGAGTACCGTTCCTTTATTTCCAATAAAAAGAATGAAGCGTTGCATTCTCGGATAATCGTAATGCCTGTTCCTTATAATTTACGTTTATCAGAAGAAGAAAGAATTTATGAAAAAATGATTAGAGAAAGTGATGTGGCAAATGTCCACATTGCTCCACATACTCTAAGAGTTGCCGCGATGTTTACGATCCTCACCAGGTTAAAAGAAGCAAAGCGGGGAGATATTGACCTCGTTAAAAAGATGCGCTTGTATGATGGCGAATCTGTAGAGGGATTCAATTCTGTTGATGTGGATGAATTAAAAAAGGAATATCCAGATGAAGGAATGAGCGGGATTGATCCGAGGTATGTCATAAACCGCATCTCATCTACTATTATCCGTAAGGAAATACCATCTATCAATTCACTAGACGTTCTTCGTTCTCTTAAGGAAGGATTAGATCAACATGCTTCCATTTCAAATGAGGATAGAGAGAGATTCTTGAATTTCATTTCAGTTGCTAGAAAAGAATATGACAACATTGCTAAAAAAGAAGTTCAGAAAGCCTTTGTGTATTCTTATGAAGAGTCGGCAAAGACGCTAATGGATAATTATCTAGACAATGTTGAAGCATATTGCAATAAATCTAAACTTAGGGATCCTCTGACAGGTGAAGAAATGAGTGCAGATGAAAAATTAATGCGATCAATTGAAGAACAGATTGGAATTTCCGAGAACGCCAAAAAAGCATTCCGTGAAGAAATTCTCATCCGAATTTCTGCATATGCTCGTAAAGGTAAACGGTTTGATTATAATTCCCATGAACGCCTCCGGGAAGCAATCCAGAAAAAGCTCTTTGCGGATCTAAAGGATGTTGTAAAAATAACGACTTCCTCGAAAACACCAGATGAAACACAACTTAAGAAGATAAATGAAGTTGTAGCTCGTCTTATTGATGAGCATGGTTATAACTCTACTTCTGCAAATGATTTACTAAGATATGTCGGTAGCCTTTTGAATAGATAAGCAATAGAATTTACAAGCTCGATCAAGGCTCAGAGTGTTTGTATCGCTCTGAGCTTGTCTTACATTAAGATATTGACTTTTTCTTTGTAGGTTTGTTTCCTATCTAAAAAGGGAAAAATAAATGTAAGAGGTGATTCCTATGAAGAGAGAAGATGCTTATGAGAATACAATGGCACCAAATGAAGCAGAAATGGAGAAACTGGCCAAAGAAATGGAACAGTTAAAGGAAAATAAAACAAACAAAGAACGAAGTCCAAAGCAGCATAAAAATAATAGCAAAAATGAAAAAGAGTAAATGTTACCCTTCTGCACGTTGAGGAGGGTTTTTATTTTGGATTTTTTGTATAGTACAATCTTGTTTGTGCATAAATCTATTATTACAGTATTGGTAGATAGGCTTGTCTAAATATGAAAATACGAGCCTAATTTTCTTAATAATCTGTCAATTATTTATCGAACGTGCATAGGATAGAGTAACCAACCCCATCGTATTGAACGGTTGGATTTTAAAATTTCACCAAGATAGTTTATGAAAAAAGTTATGAAAAGGTTCCTGGAAACGTAAAATTAATTAAATAGGGAGGGATATCGATGACTATGTCAGATGATACGAATTTTATAGTGTCCAAAGAGGATTGGTCCCTCCATCGAAAAGGCCACGACGACCAAAAACGCCATCAGGAAAAGGTCCAGGAGGCTATTAAAAATAACTTGCCAGATCTTATTACTGAAGAGAATATAGTCATGTCTAATGGTAGAGAGGTCGTAAAAATTCCAATTAGGTCTCTAGATGAATACAGAATTCGTTATAATTATGACAAAAACAAGCATGTTGGCCAGGGAGATGGAGACAGTCAAGTCGGTGATGTTGTTGCCAGAGACGGGTCAGGTCAGCAAAAAGGTCCAGGTAAGGGAGAAGGAGCGGGAGATCAAGCTGGGGAGGATTATTACGAAGCAGAGGTTTCGTTAATGGATCTTGAAACAGCTCTTTTTAATCAATTGGAACTTCCAAACCTAAAGCAGAAAGAACGAGCTGAGAATATCATTGAACATTATGAATTTAACGATATTAGGCGAACAGGTCTTATGGGAAATATAGATAAAAAAAGGACAATGATGTCTGCTTACAAACGGAATGCAATGAAAGGCAAAGCTAGTTTTCATCCAATATTTAAAGAGGATTTGAAATTCAAAACATGGAACGAAGTCGTTAAGCCAGATTCGAAAGCGGTCGTTTTGATGATGATGGATACGAGCGGATCAATGGGAATGTGGGAAAAATATATGGCTAGAAGCTTCTATTTTTGGATGACCAGGTTCTTGAGAACGAAATATGAAACAGTGGATATTGAATTTATTGCGCATCATACAGAGGCAAGAGTCGTTAGTGAAGAAGATTTCTTCTCAAAAGGAGAGAGTGGGGGTACTATCTGCTCTTCAGCATACCGTAAAGCATTGGAATTGATTGAAAATAAATATAATCCGGCAAGATTCAATATTTATCCTTTTCATTTTTCAGATGGAGATAATCTCACATCGGATAACCAACGATGTGTCAAACTAGTCGGTGAATTAATGAAAGTATCCAATATGTTTGGATATGGAGAAGTAAATCAATATAATCGTCACTCCACCTTAATGTCGGCCTATAAAAATGTAAACGATGAAAAATTTCGTCACTATATACTAAAACAAAAACCAGATGTATTTCACGCAATGAAAGAATTTTTTAAAAAGGAAGAGAGGAAGAAATTTGCATAGCAAAGCCCTTTTGATATGAATAAATGCATGAAACCAAGAAAGTAACTCTCTTGATTTCATGCGTTTTTTCATTTTTCCGTGCAAGTTGAATACACTACTGCAATTAAATTAATAAAGGAGTTTGGAAGTAGTTAGTCGAAATCAATGAATAGATTGAAAAAATTGTAGAGGAGATTGGAATGTTTGAAGATATTAAATTTGTTTTATACCATGTATTAATTATCCTATTTCCAATCCTTTTTTATTATCAGTTTTTAAACAAGAAAGCTGATGGGAAAGATACGGAAGTAAATTTCCGTTTTCTCGTAACGCTACTAGTCATGTTGTATTGTACTATGTCCTTTCCGATTGAAGTAACAGAAGGGACTTTTTATGATCAAAAATTAATCCCTGTCATTTTAGCATTTTTATATGGTGGATGGCTTTCTGGGTACGTTGTAGTTGTCACTATGTTTCTGTACCTCTTCTTTTATTCGAGCAACCTATTTTTATATACGATAGTGAATTATTTAGTAGTTGGAGTGTTACTAGGGATAGCTAAAGGAATTTATTCAGCAATTCCAGTGAGGAAAAAAATAGTAATCATTTCATCTATCTTTTTAATCGTTACGGTTACAAGATTAATTAGGCAATCCTTTATCGGGGGTCACTCTGATATGTTGGTTACACTGATCGTTTCTAGCATAACCTGGGTGTCATTATGTACAGCAATTTTAATTATTGAAAACCTAAAAACGCAAACTATTTTACAGTATGAAGTACAAAGAGCAGAAAAGCTAAAAGTAGTGAGTGAACTTGCTGCTTCAGTTGCGCATGAGGTTAGGAATCCAATGACTGCCACAAGAGGATTTTTGCAGTTAATGAAGGAGGATGAAAATTTAAATGCTGCACAACGAAGGTTTATGGACATATCCATTGAAGAATTAGACCGTGCACAGGTAATTATTCAAGATTATCTGTCACTTGCAAAACCTAATAAACAGGGAATTAGTATTATTAATTTGTCACAACAAGTAGAAAATGTAATACAGCTCATGTCCAGCTATACGAGTATTAAAAACATAAAAATTTATACTAGTGTTGAACAAGATTTGTACATAAAGGCAAATAAGGATGAAATCAAACAGGTATTAATTAATTTAATAAAAAATGGCGTCGAAGCAGTGGAAAATGGCGGAAATATAGCAATTTACCTTACTAGTAAAGAAGATGACGTTTTAATAGAGATAGTAGATGATGGAATAGGCATGTCCAGTGAACAACTCGAACGTTTAGGAACTCCATTTTATTCAACAAAAGATAAAGGTACTGGAATCGGACTGACGATAACCTATCAAATAATAGAATTGCTTCAAGGTAAAATTGATGTTAAAAGTGAGAATGGAAAAGGTACAACTTTCTTTATTAAACTTCCGAAACAAAAAGAATTAAACATATAAAAACCCCTGACTTTTATGGTCAGGGGTTTCCTTTTGGAAATTATTGAAGCTTCACACCGTGGAAGTAAGGAGTTCCACTGAAGTTTACAAATAATCCAGATGCTTTGTTAGTACCATAAACAAAGTCTGGGTGCTGTAAGTAAACCATTGGTGCTTCATCAACAAGGATTTCAGAGATTTCTTTGTAAGCTACATCACGTTGAGCTTGATCTGTTTCAGAACGAGCTGCATCAAGTAATTCATCTACACGATCGTTCTTGTAGAATGAACGGTTACCAGGCGTACCGAACTGAGAAGAGTGGAATAAAGCATATAAACCGTAATCAGCATCACCAGTTACAGTAGTCCAACCAAGGATGA
This sequence comes from Sutcliffiella rhizosphaerae, assembly GCF_917563925.1. Taxonomy (GTDB): domain Bacteria; phylum Bacillota; class Bacilli; order Bacillales; family Bacillaceae_I; genus Sutcliffiella_A; species Sutcliffiella_A rhizosphaerae. The sequence continues at coordinate 85,275 of NZ_CAKJTJ010000013.1, read as the reverse complement.
ACATTTCGTGCTCCCCATTTCCTGTTGCGTCAAGGAAAGCACCCCACTCGATTGGTTCAATATTAACAGTGATTCCGATTTCTTTCAACTGTGCTTGAACAAGTGTTGCAATTTGCTCACGCTCAGCAGAACCTGTGTTTACATAAAGTGTTGTTTCAAAACCATTATCGAAACCAGCTTCAGCAAGTAGTGCTTTAGCAGCTTCTATATCGTAATCAAGTGGTTTAAGATCTTGGTAGTTACCAACTACTGTAGGTGCAAGAGGACCTACTGCAGGTACACCTTGACCGTCTAAGATACCGTCAACGATATCTGTTTTGTTGATTGCCATAGAGATTGCTTGACGAACTTCTTTAATGTTAAATGGCTCTTTGTTCATATTGAATCCTACATAATCCATACGAGTACCACGAATCGTTAGCAGTTCGATATCAGCCATTCCTTCTACACGATCAACGTCAGAAGAACCAACTTGCATTACTTGAGCTTCACCAGTTTCAAGCATAGATACACGAGTTGCTTGTTCTGGTACGTTTACAAATTTAATTGTTTCAAGACTTGGAGCACCATTCCAGTAATCTGCATTTTTCTTTAATACGATTTCAGAACCACGGTTCCAAGATTCGAATGCGAATGGACCAGTTCCGATTGGGTTTTCATCAACAGTAGACTCTTCATTGTTTTCTGCTTCGATTGCAGATGGAGCAATGATAGATCCAGCGTTATGTGCTAAGTGAGCTGGAAGTGGAGCAAATGGCTTTTCTGTTTTGAATTGAACAGTGTGCTCATCTACTGCAATTACTTCTGTAATCATGTTAAGTACAACTGCACGTGGAGAAGCAAATTCAGGATCAATAATACGCTCAATGGACATTTTTACTGCATCAGCATTGAAATCAGTGCCATCGTGGAATTTAACGCCTTCACGTAATTTGAACTCCCAAGTTAACTCGTCGATAGGCTCAAAAGATTCTGCTAAAGATGGAATAACGCTTCCGTCTTCTGCATATTCAGTTAAACGATCAAAAATTTGGGTTGTTACGTTTGTTGTTGCAGTATCGTTCATTCCGTGTGGATCAAGTGTTGGTGCGTCAGAAGACACTACATATACTAACTCTCCGCCTTCTTGGCCTACTACTTCTTCACCATCTTCGGAACCGCTATTACCATTGCCGTTTCCGTTAGTAGGTGTGCTGCTGCCATTTCCACCACTACATGCTGAAAGTACTAGCATAAGTGAAAGAAGAAGCAAGATAAATACATTCTTTTTCGCTTTCATGTAAAATTACCCCCTTGAAGAAATTGTTTTTTACGAAAATGTAATCAGTGGTTTTGCCACGATTGATATTTATAATAATCTAAAAACTGAAAATTCACAAGAGTTCTTTTACAAGAATTTTAACAAATTTATTATTTTTGTAATAATAAAGTCCTATTTTTTCCAAAATATTACGTTTTTATTAATTTTTTCTTGTATATAATGAAGGTTAATTTATATGTAGAAATAAGGTTTCTAAAAATTATGTATCCTATGACTCTTTAAAACTATTGTAATATTACAAAATAGTAGATATTATAGAACTAGTTATGTGGAAAATTTAGAATTATTAACTTTGTTACAAAGAGATGAAGGGATGAGAAGAACCTATGAGTCAACCACAACCACAAACGACAACAGGAGTTCCGGTTACATTTGATAATACAAAGGCGCTCCGTTGGCGGACTTTCTACAAAAGACTGGCTAAAAATAAAGCAGCCCTTGCGGGGACCTTTATTATTATATTAGTCATTATCTTGGGGATATTTGCCCCATTGCTTGCTACTCATGACCCAAATACTCCAAATGTCATGAATAAGCTTCAAGGCCCGTCTGCAGAACACTATTTAGGTACAGATGAAATGGGAAGGGATATTTTCAGTCGTCTTCTATTTGGGACTAGAGTCTCATTAGGGATTGGATTTGTCTCTACATTATTAGGTGCTATAGTAGGAGTAACGTTAGGAATCGTTGCTGGTTATTATGGGAGATGGGTAGATAGTTTGATAATGCGAATTTGTGATATTTTACTTGCTTTCCCAGGTATTCTACTTGCTTTGGCAATTGTAAGTGTATTAGGTGCAAGCACAAGAAACGTAATTATTGCAGTTGCGTTTTATGCGATTCCATCTTTTGCGAGGATTGTACGTGGATCAACTCTTAGCGTGAAAAAACTTGAATATGTAGATGCAATAAGAGCTATGGGCTCTAGAGATGGGAGAATTATCTTCCGTCACATTTTACCGAATATTATGTCTCCAATTATTGTACAAGCAACATTATATATTGCTTCTGCCATTATTACAGCAAGTGCCTTATCTTTCCTGGGAATGGGAACAAGACCGCCGACTGCTGAGTGGGGTGCAATGCTGAGTCAAGGTCGTGCTTATTTAGCACAGGCACCACATATCACTTTATTCCCTGGACTTGTTATCTTGCTGGTCGTTATTGGATTTAACTTAATGGGTGATGGACTGCGTGACGCGTTAGATCCAAAATCGAGAAAATAATGGAAAAGAAGGTGAATTAATATGCTTATTTTTATCATACGAAGACTTTTCCAAACGATTCCAGTTCTGTTTGGAGTTACACTAGCAGTATTTATGATGGTGCATCTGATACCTGGGGATGCAGCTCAGATTATGGCAGGGGAACAAGCAAACCCTGAACAGATTGAAGCAATGCGTGAAAAACTCGGATTAAATGAACCTTTACATGTTCAGTATTTTAGTTATATAGGTAATGCGATCCAAGGTGACTTAGGTACTTCGGTTCGTACTAATCGTGATGTTACTTCAGAAATCTTTAGCAGTAGGTTTTGGATTACAGTAGAACTTGCTTTATGGGGGACAGTCCTATCCGTGTTTATGGGTCTAATTGCCGGTATTATTTCTGCGACAAGAAAATACACATTTGCAGATACTTCCCTTATGATCGTAGCTTTGTTTGGAGTATCCATGCCAAACTTTTGGTTAGGAATTATGTTGATTTATCTATTCTCGGTAAATCTTGGATGGCTTCCTGTTGCGGGATGGGGAAATGATTGGAAACAGATGATTCTTCCTATCATTACGTTAGGTACTGGTGGGGCAGCAATTATTGCTCGTATGACTCGTTCCAGTATGCTGGATGTTATTGATCAGGACTATATCAGAACAGCGTATGCTAAAGGTGTTAGTGATAAATTAGTAATATATAAGCATGCCTTACGTAATGCACTTATTCCAGTAGTGACAGTTGTAGGTATACAATTTGGTGGTTTGCTAGGCGGTGCAGTAATTACAGAAACGGTTTTTGCGATTAATGGATTAGGACGTCTTATCATACAGTCGATTACTATGCGTGACTTCCCTATGGTACAAGGAACAATTCTTGTATGTACGCTGATGTTCGTATTAGTAAACTTCCTAGTGGATATCTCATACCGTTTAATTAACAAACGTATAGACCTTAACTAAAGGACGGTGAAAAAAATGACTACAGCTAAAAGCGATAAAATATTAGAAGTGAAAGGCCTAAAAACTTCCTTTTTCACAGATAGTGGAGAAGTAAAGGCAGTTGATGGCGTGGATTTTTCTATTGAGAAGGGGAAGACCCTTGGAATCGTAGGTGAATCTGGGTCGGGAAAAAGTATTACATCCCTTTCTATTATGCGACTTCTTCAAGATGGAGTTGGAAAAATAGTTGGTGGAGAAATTATTTTCAAAGGTGAAAATCTCATTGATAAAACGAAAAAGGAAATGAGGAATCTTCGTGGAAATAACATTTCAATGATTTTCCAAGAACCGATGACCTCTTTGAATCCAACATTGACTTGTGGGGAGCAAATTGCAGAGTCAGTTCGCATTCACCAAAAGTTAGGAAAGAATGCAGCATGGGTAAAAGCAGTAGATATGCTACGACTTGTAGGTATTCCTTCACCAGAAAAGCGTGCAAAGCAATATCCTTTTGAACTATCTGGAGGAATGCGCCAGCGTGTCATGATTGCAATTGCACTTGCATGTAATCCAGAGCTATTAATTGCCGATGAACCTACTACCGCACTAGATGTAACGATTCAAGCTCAAATACTAGATTTAATGAAAAATCTACAAGAGGAGCTAGGAACTTCGTTGATGCTAATTACCCATGACCTCGGTGTAGTTGCCGAAATGTGTGATAAGGTAGCGGTTATGTATTGTGGAAAAGTAGTGGAGTATGCAGACGTTAAGACTATTTTCTCCGATCCTAAGCACCCATATACAGTTGGTCTATTAAACTCAGTACCAAAGCATGATGAAGATGTAGAAGGTGAATTATCTGTAATACATGGTTCTGTTCCTAGTCCTTTTAACCTTCCAACAGGGTGCCGTTTTGCACCACGTTGTCCACATGCGAAGGACATTTGCCGCAACAATCTACCTGATTTAATAGAAGCGGAAGATGGCGACCAAGTACGTTGCTGGATTTACTCTGACAAGTGGGAAGATGAGGAGGTTGCTGCAAGCCATGAGTAATGAAACATTGTTAGAAGTTAAAAATTTAAAACAATACTTTCCTATTAAAGGTGGATTTTTTGGGAGAACCGTTAACCATGTAAAAGCTGTGGATGATATCAGTTTCACAGTAAAGGAAGGGGAAACGGTTAGTATAGTTGGTGAGTCCGGCTGTGGAAAATCAACAACTGGACGTGCAATCCTTCGTTTAGATAATCCTTATTCAGGCGAAGTAACATTCCAGGGAGAAGATTTACTTTCATTAAACAAATCTCAAATGAGAAAAAAGCGTAAAGATTTGCAAATTATTTTCCAAGATCCGTATGCATCTCTTAACCCTCGTCAAACCGTTAGTCAGATCTTAGAGGAAGCATTGGAGATTCAAAATGTTGTTCCTCGTAAGGATCGACGTAAAAAAATTGTAGAGCTTTTAGAAACAGTTGGAATTGGTGCCCATCAAATAGACCGCCATCCACATGAATTTAGTGGAGGTCAACGCCAGCGTATCGGTATTGCTCGTGCGTTGTCTGTAGATCCTAAATTAATCGTATGTGATGAAGCGGTATCTGCCCTTGATGTGTCCATCCAGGCACAGGTTTTAAACTTATTGAAAAAGCTTCAACGTGAGTTTAAATTAACGTATCTCTTTATTTCCCATGACTTGGGAGTTGTTCGCCATATTTCAGATAGAATTATTGTTATGTATTTAGGAAAAATTGTTGAGATAGCAGATAAAGATGCTCTTTTTGCAAACCCTCAACATCCTTATACGAAAGCATTGCTATCAGCGATTCCGAGCACAAACCTAGAGCAGAAAAAAGAACGAATCATTCTTAAAGGAGATGTTCCTTCTCCAATTGATCCGCCACAAGGTTGCCGCTTCCATACGCGCTGTCCATTTGCATTTGATCGTTGCAGAACGGAAGAGCCACAGCTTCATGCTATTCCAGGGAAAAACCAACAATCTGCGTGTCATTTAGTAGAAGACGGAGAAGTAGACTTTTCTCAACTAAAAATGAATTATTAATTCAAAAACCACTCTCAGCTTATAGTTGAGGGTGGTTTATTATGTTTTTGTAGGAATAATAGATAGTTTGTGTTAATATATCTTTAATTCAAGATATTTTTAAATAGGTAATGGAGGATTTTATTATGACTAATTTTCATAAAGCCCCAGCGACTTATGTTGGGGAAGTATTATTAAATGTACAAAATTTGCCTCGCTCCGTTGATTTTTATAAAGAAGTAATAGGGTTTCAAGTCTTGGAGCAAACTGCTTATAAAGCTTCCTTTACTGTAGATGGGAAAACGCCAATTCTTACGGTACAACAACCAAATGATGTAGCTCCAAAGCAAGTACGTGCAACCGGCTTATATCATTTTGCACTTTTACTCCCATCGAGGGCAGACTTGGGAAGTATACTCAAGCATTTCATCGATAAAAAAGTAAGATTACAGGGTGCTTCTGATCATCTTGTAAGTGAAGCTCTATATCTTGCAGATCCAGACGGCAATGGAATTGAAATATACAGCGACCGCTCTGCATCGGATTGGAAGTGGCATGGAACAGAAGTGGAAATGGCTTCAGTTGCTCTGGATGCTGAATCTATCTTAGAAGAGGCAGCCGGGAAACAGTGGACTAAACTACCGAACGATACAAAAATGGGGCATATTCATCTTCATGTCTCTGATTTAAAAGAGGCAGAAGAGTTTTATACTAAAGTACTTGGATTTGATGTCGTCACACGCTATGGAGGGCAAGCATTATTTATTTCTACTGAGCGTTATCATCATCATATTGGGTTAAATACTTGGAATGGGATAGGAGCGCCTATACCAGCTCCAAATTCTGTAGGGTTAGAGTGGTATACCTTAGTATATCCAACAGATAAAAAGAGAATTGCAGCAGTTGAAGCTTTGCAAGCTCATCATGCACCTTTAGAGAAAATAAATGAAGCTTATTTTACGCAAGATCCGTCAGGTAATAGACTTAAGTTAGTATAGAAACGGACTTCTTCATGAAGTCTCAGTGTGTAAACAAAGGTACATTTTTAATTAAATAAATGCAATTCCCTTGTTGATTGTAGTGGAAGACGCGCAGACTCCTCGAAAATGCTACCACATTTTCTTCGTGCGATGAATTGCTGTCGAAGCCTTCCTTGTCTTGCGGGAGGAAGGGACATGGGAACCCCACGGGGCGCAGCCCGAGGAGGTTCCCGGACCGCCCGCGGAAAGCGAAGCGTCTGAAACGAAGATCAACAGTTAAATGTAAATCTAAAAATAATTTGGGTATGTCAACAGTCTAGGACTTCTTCATGAAGTCTCAGTGTGTAGACAAAGGTACTTTCTTATGTTAACGCGATTCCTATGTTGATCGTAGTGAAAGACGCGAAGACTCCTGCGGGAGGAAGGGACATGGGAACCCCACGGGGCGCAGCCCGAGGAGGTTCCCGGACCGCCCGCGGAAAGCGAAGCGTCTGAAACGAAGATCAACAGTTAAATGCAAGTCTACAAATAATTTGGGTATGTCAACAGTCTGGGACTTCTTCATGAAGTCTGTTTTTTTTGATAAAAACAACTTTCTTTTCTTTTATAATTTTGCCAACACGAACGAAAGAAGAAAATCGTTCACTTTGGCAGTGATACTCCACTTTCAAAATTACAATAGTGTTGAAGATATTACCTCCCCAAAAACGACCATCCATATATGACCGTCATAACTTTCTTTGCAAAATATCTATTGTAATTACACAATTTAATAAGAAATAATAGTCTGATGGGAGTTATATATGAAGAAGAACATAACATACAGCTGACAACACCGGAAATTGCAGCTCTCTGGATGACTTACATACAAAACAGTGCAACAATTTGTTTTTACAAACACTTTCTTCAGAATATGAAAGATAAAGAAATTGAGAAAATAGTAAGGGGAGCACTATTATTAAAACAGGGCATTAATGAGGAAATAAAAAAGCTTTTCAATAGTGAGGGTTTACCAATTTCTGATGGTTATTCTGATAAAGATGTAAATCTATCTGCTCCAGCGCTATTTACTGATTTATTTGCACTTAGCTTTGCTTATCGAGTAGGGCAGATGACAGTGCCTTATTATGCGACAGTCTTAACTAAAATAGCGCGCAGTGATGTTGTAAAAAATTTTAGTGAATGGTTAAATTCCTCTTCTAAGCAATATCGTCATGCGTTACAGTTAATGCTTTCAAAAGGAGTTTATGATAGACCACCGAAAATTCCTTATCCTAAAAAGAGGGTGGATGAAACAACCCCCACAAGCATTTGATCGTGAAAAGGTGCAAGAATAAAGCTGGAATTCCATTTCTGGTTCCAGCTCATTGCCATTCCAACATTTACAATCTATGTTTTTCCTGCAGGATGTTGTAGCAATACTTCCCAACGACTCCCATAGAGAAGTGAGCTATTCTGGATTCTTATTTTTTATATAGTAATCGAGTTCATGATCCAAAGAAAATCCAATTTTTTGATAAAGTTTCAGTGCTTTCTTATTAGATGCGTTCACACATAATTGTAAAGAATCAATGGAAGGGAAGGAAAAAATCCATTGGACAGCCCCTTTTAAAAGGGTCGCTCCAATCCCCTTATTTTGAAATGAGGGATTAACAGCAAAGAATTCAATGCTAGCTTCTCCAAATGCAGGTTCTGTTTCTGCATAGATATATCCTGCGAGTTTCTGATCCTTTTCAAAAATAAATACCTTCCGATTATCATTCATTCGATCTATAATTTCTTGCCCACTGTAGTAAGTATTCGGAAATGAACTGTCATGGAGAGACTTCATTTCATCATACAGTGGTGGAGTCAACTCTGTTAGACTGAATTTTTCCATTTTAGTTGTTTTCGAATTCATACTTAAAATAGCTTGTTCACTCTTTTTTTCAAAGTTTAATAAAGAAGCTAAATCCTTCACTTTTTTATTATTCTTATCAGGAAACATAGCGACACTGACTATATTTTCTGGTAATAATTTTGTTAACTCAGTATAAAGGGCCTCTGGAGAAATCGCTTCTTCCATAAAAGGGCCGATAATTTCAGCAGAGTTATTATGTAAATCAGCGTCAAAGCCAATAACACCTATAAGTTTATTATCATGTAATGCCAATAAAAAAGATTGCTCATAGGGTATGTCTGTTAAGTTCTCTTTTAATGTAGCAGCAATTTCTTCATGGTTTTTTCCACAAAATCCAATATGCTGTTCTGCCATATTATTTTTTATGGCAATAAATTCAGCCACCATGTTAATGGTATCTCTTGATGGTTTTTTAATAGTTTGCTGTATCATGTTCTGACCTCCAAACAAAAACCGGGTAGTATGCTTACCCGGAATTTACAGATAATTAACAATTATAACATAAATACTTTATCTCTTAATAATATTTTTTAACCCAAGATAAATTAAGGCAAGTGAGAATATTAATACGGAAATAACGCCAACAATGTTTGTGATCGGTTCCAAAGCTGCAAAAGTTCCTGTCATAGGCACTCTAAGAAGTCCGAAACCGGCTAACATCGCTGCTAAGAATAATAAAATTCTTTCCATGTGACACCCTCCTTTCCCTTTTAATTATTATATGTGTATTAGCACATTTTTGTTTGCGCTTTCAATACAATTGTTGAAAATAGTAAAATAGCCTGCTAAACAACAGCAGGCTATTCTTCATCCATATTAAGAGGTCTCAAACTTGCTTCTATTTCAGCTCTTTTTGGTTCTAAAAATGGTGGTAATGCTAGTCGTTCTCCTAACTCTTCCAAAGGTTCATCTGCACTGAATCCCGGTGTATCAGTAGATAATTCGAATAAAATACCATTTGGCTCTCTAAAGTACAAAGCCTTAAAATAGTATCTTTCCACCTCACCTGAGTTTGGTAAGCGTGTTTCTTTCACTCTCTTTACCCAATGTTTGAACTCTTCCTGATCAGGGATTCGGAATGCCACATGATGTACACCACCACGTCCCAATTTTTCCTTTGGAAGGTCTGGTCTAGTTTCTATATGAACCTCAGCACCTAAACCTCCCTCACCTGTTGCATACACTTCAATTTCAGGAAAATCATCTTTAAGAGAAGGGTAGGACTCAACATAATGAAAACCAAGAACATTAGTTAATATGCTGGTAGTCGGCAATGAAGATTTAACAGTTAACGTAACTGGACCGAGACCGACTATGGCATTTTCGATAGGAATATCAGGCTTATCCCATGGGACCCCTGCTGTAACACCTTTTTCATTGTTCTCAGCAAAAAGAACCAACTTAGTTCCTTCAAAGTCTTCAAATGCTATAGAATCTCTATTTCCTCTTTTTTCGATAGTTCCGTGTTTAATTTCATATTTTTCAAAACGTTCTTTCCAAAAATGAAGGGACTCAGTAGTTGGTACCCGAAGCGAGGTTGATGAAATACTGGAAGAGCCCTCATAGTTCCTGCCTAGTCCTGGTATATCAAAAAAAGTAATTTCTGTTCCAGGGCTACCATTTGCATCTCCATAAAATAAGTGATATGAAGAAGTATTATCTTGATTAACTGTCTTTTTTACTAAGCGCATGCCAAGAATATTCGTGAAGAAATAGAAATTCGTTTCTGCTTTCCCAGTTAATAGTGAGACGTGGTGCAAACCTAATAGTTTCATGATGGCATCGCTCCTTTTTAAAGATTAAGTTTTCCAGAGCCAAGTGTAATTTCTGAATGAGAATAAACCAACTTCACGCAGATTGCTTGTGCTTCCCAGTTATGGCCATGGGGTTGAATCCGAAAAAATATCTTGAATTCGAGATAATTATATCACGTAAAAGGAAAATATTCAATAACAGTCATTTTTTTGAAAAGTGAAAAAATTCTCAACTATTTCTGTCTTTTTTATTGCTAAATTACATATTACAAAATATATTAATAGTATAAATATGTAGGAGAGTGATGAGAAATTGGATAGTATACCCTATGACTCGATTATTTTATTGGGGGCGTTGTTTATATTAACAGCATATTTTTCAGCATCAGAAGCAGCTATTACAAGCGTTAATAAAGTACGGTTGCGTAGTTTGGCAACTAACAATGCAAAAGCGAGGATGTCGTTGAATATGGCGGAAAATTTAGATCATAGTGTTTCCACCATTATTATTGGTAATAATATTGCCAAAATAGCTTTCGCGACCATTGCTACAAGCATGGCCATTCAGGTATATGGGGCTAATTCCAGTACCATTGCAATAACTGCTACTATTATTACTGTATTGACCCTTGTCTTTGGAGAATTCTTGCCAAAAGCAATAGCAAATAAAAATGCAGAAAAGTATCTATTTATAAACTCTGCTTCTTTAAAGGCAGTCATGAAACTTTTTTATCCGATTACTTGGTTATTCGTCACTAAAAAAGTGGAACCAACTGTTACGGAAGAAGATGTAATGGCATTGGTGGAGATCGGGGAAGAAGAAGGGACTTTTCTCACTCAGGAAAAAGAATTGTTGCATAATGCCATAGCGTTTGATGATATCGTCGTAAAAGATATACTGACGCCTAGAACTGATGTCGTGGCGATTTCTAAGGAAACGCCTATAGAAGAAATCAAAGAGATATTTATAAAAGAGCAATTTTCAAGATTGCCTTTATATGAAGAGTCCATAGATAATATTACTGGTGTTATTTCATATCGGAACTTTTTTGCTCAATATGTCATTAGTCCCCATTTTTCTCCAATAGACATTGCCAGAAATCCATTTTTTGTTTACGGTTCCGCCAAGGTATCCAATTTATTAAAGGAACTGCAAACATCACAAAACCATTTGGCAATCGTGTTAGATGAGTATGGTGGAACTGCTGGGATTATTACAATAGAAGATATCATTGAGGAAATTGTTGGTGAAATATGGGATGAACATGATAAAAATGAAAATTTAGTGGAAATAATAGATGAACAAAAATTCAGGTTGGATGGCAGGCTGTCTGTTATAGAATTTTTAGAACTTTTAAAGCTGCCAGTAGGTGAAACTACAGCTAATACGTTAAGTGGTTGGATCTCCGAAATGATTGGATATTTACCGGAAAAAGGAGAAAGGGTCGAGTGCGAAAGCTTCATTATTCATATTGAAGAAGTGAAAAAGCATCGTATTCAAAAAGTGCTGATAGAAAAAAATATTGATATGGTCTATTCAGCATAATGATAGAAGCCCCAATCGGTTCATTTCGAACTAATTGGGGCTTTTCGGTTGTATAAAAAAGTGTGAACACAATTACTTTAAAAGTGAGCGTATTACAAATAGTGGCGTTGCCAGTACACTTTTTATATAATCAAACAAGAACGAATAGGAAGTGATACAAAGATGATAAATAAAAAAATTGGTTTTATCGGTTGTGGAAAGATGGCCCAGGCTATTATTGGGGGACTAATTCAATCAGGTCTTGTTGCAAAAGAGGAGCTATTTGCCAGTGCAAAATCAGATGCAACTGTTAATAAAGTAATGGATATGTTTCATATTAATGCTACTACCAATAATGTTGAAGTAGCAGCGAATGCGGATATATTAATTTTGGCAGTAAAGCCTGATCTGCATCAAACGGTTATTGAAGAAGTGAGTAATAGTATAAAAATCGATACTGTCATTATTACGATTGCTGCAGGGATTACCTTAGATTATCTAGAACAAGCATTTGGTAAAAAAATAAAAGCAATACGAGTAATGCCAAATACACCTTCTCTTGTTGGGGAAGGAATGAGCGCTATTTGTGCCAATGAAAGCGTAAAAGAAGAAGAATTGAACGAAGTTAAGGTTCTTTTTGAAAGCTTTGGAAAAGCAGAAGTGTTCCCAGAAAAATTAATGGATACTATTCCAGCAGTAAGTGGTTCTTCTCCTGCGTATGTATACATGTTTATTGAGGCATTGGCAGATGGTGCAGTTAAGCAGGGTATGAACCGAGATCAGGCATACATCCTGGCCGCACAGGCTGTTCTTGGTGCAGCTAAAATGGTACTCGAAACGGGTATGCATCCAGGTGTATTAAAAGATAATGTGTGCACTCCCGGTGGGGCAACCATTGAAGCAGTAACTATACTTGAAAAGCATGGCTTGCGTTCAGCAGTTATGATGGCAATGGAAGCCTGCACAGTAAAGTCAAAGGCGTTAAAAGGTTCCTAACTAAAACCAGTGCCAATTTTTGAAAAAATGGTGCTGGTTTTTTGATGTAATTCATCTCTTTTGGGGTATAGAACAGTAAATTCGCTTGTGCATGGAAAAGATTCCACATCTTCCATGCTTTGATTTATACCCATTTCTATATTAAGATTGTAACAGAGTAGAATGATAAAACCTGTACAACAATGGAGGACCCAAATGAATATATTTTTAACTGGTGCTACTGGTTTTCTAGGAGGAAGATTAATTTGCAACCTCTTAGAGCAAGAGCATGCCGTCTATATATTAGCAAGAAACTTGGACAAAGCAGAAGCTTTAAAGGCATCCTTACCACAAGTCTTTAGAAAAAATGTCCATATACTAAAAGGGGATATTGTTAAACCTAATCTTGGTCTGTCACATGATTTAATGGAAGAGCTTACAAATAAAATTGATATTTTTTATCATTTAGCAGCACTTGTTAAATTTGATCAAGATCTTAAAGACACTTTAATGTCATTAAATTATGAAGGAACGAAAAATGCCATTAATTTTGCAAATACTATTAAAGTACCAAAGTTTCTTCATATAAGCACTGCATATACAGTTGGTGTTTCAAATGAAGGTAAGGAAAAACTGTATGATTTAAATCAAGCATTTAATAATCCTTACGAAGAAAGCAAAGCGTTTGCAGAGCATGAAGTCATGAAATTTAATGAATCCATGGATATTTCTATTTTTAGGCCAGCAATTATTGTTGGGGATTCCAAAACTGGAGAAGCGGACTCGAGTTTTACTTTATATGGTTTCATGAGAGGGCTCGAATTGTTTAAAAAAAGGTTAGACAGAAAGAAATATCAAGACAAAGTTCATCTGGTTGGTTCAAAAGAGGGAACATCTAACCTTGTTCCTGTTGACTATGTGGCAGATATTTTAACACTAGCAGCAAAGAAAGCGGAAAGAAATAGAATCTATAATATTACTAATCCTTCACCACCTACTAACAGAGAGGTATTGGAGACTATAAAACAGCATCTTGGTTTTGATTCATTGGGAATCTATGAAAAAGGGACTAGTTTTACTCTAAGTCCAGTGGAAGAACAATTAAACAGGATGATAGATGTTTTCGGTCCTTACTTGGATAGAAGTATCAATTTTGAAGACAATAATACACAAGCGCTTCTTGCTGGCAGTCCAATTGCTCACTTAAACATGACGAATGAAATAGTGGAAATTATTGTTCGAGCATATTTTCTTCAAAAGAAAGAGGCTTTACACGCATAAAGAGGAGTGGATTCATTTTAGAATCCACTCTCAGACTGTTGACAAACCCAAATTATTTTTAGATTTGTATATAACTGTTGATCTTCGTTGCAGACGCTTCGCTTTCCGCGGGCGGTCCGGGAACCTCCTCGGGCTGCGCCCTGTGGGGTTTCCCATGTCCCTTCCTCCCGCAGGAGTCTGCGCGTCTTCCACTACGATCAACAAGGGAATTGCATGGATTTAAATAAAAATGTACCTTTGTCTACACACTGGGAGTGGATTCATTTTAGAATCCACTCTTTTTTTAGTAATGGGTATGACAATGTTATAGTTACTTTAACATGCTTGGATGAACAGGTAGGTGGTTTTATGTGGGGTAACATTTTTGCGGTTTTTGTTGGTGGGACAATTGGAACACTTTTCCGTTACGGTATCAACTTAATGATAAGTGGTTATAGCTATCCAGTTGGGACCTTACTTGTAAATATAATAGGCAGTTTTTTACTAGGTGTACTTACAGGTTGGGCTCTTCTAAAAAAACCAATACATTGGCTCAAAACAGGGCTAGGGGTGGGGTTTTGTGGAGGCTTCACTACAATGTCTACATTTGCTTTCGAATCATTCCATTTATTTGGTAGTAGTAAACTTAGTGGGTTTATCTATATTATTAGTTCAATTGCTAGTGGGATATTATGTGCGGTAGTTGGTGTCATAATTGGAAGGAAATTTGCTTTTATGCACTAGTAATATGATACGGCGTATGGAGAGTGACTAATGTATATGACCCTATTATTGGCGATTGGGGGTGGCTTTGGTTCATGCTTTAGATATCTGATTGGACTCGTTATTATGAAAAAATTCCCGAATCAAACTCTTCCAATAGCCATTTTATTTGTTAATATTATCGGTTCTTTTCTTTTAGGTTTTCTTATAGCAATTTTGCCACAAGAAACTAGTTTGTATCAAAATCCAACTTATAAAATCTTTGGGATTGGCATGTTGGGTGCATTTACGACTTTCTCTACTTTCAGTGTTGAAGCAGTTCAATTAATGTTGGACAAACAATACAAAATTGCATCATTCTATATTGTTTTAAGCATTGCCGGTTCTATTTTGGGATTTTATTTAGGCTATTTACTAAGCGTATAATTTTCTTTTATTACGTAATCTAAGTTGTTCCTTTACTATTACGGCTTATTACCAAAAGATTGTTGCTATTAAACCGTTAAAAAGCCGGATTCTGAACTTTGAACTAACATATTGGTTGAAAACCTAATGTTGATAAAGAGATTGTCACGAGCTTCATGTTAGTTCAAGTTGACAGGTTGCCATGCAGTAAATTACGATTTCAAACTATGTGCAGGCAGTGAAATTATCATGGATTTTCTCCATATTTTTCTTTTGAGTGTGACATCTCCTCCATGTGCTAACACTAAAGTGTAAGCAGAATATAGAGATTGATCTGTTTTACTGCCTATTAAAGTAGATAAGTGACGTAGGGTTAGAAAATTCTCTTTCATCTTAACTCCTTTAGGAAAGTTTACTTCGTATGTTACTTCGTTATGATAAAGGTAATGGTTAATAGATAAATTTCTCATTTCTCCGGAATGGAAATCAATACAATATTTAAGTATTGTAATAATTGATTCAGATAGTATCTGCATATTCCCCTTAACACCCCAACTTCGCTTACTGTTTACATGTATCGTTACATTATTATTCTTGGCATAAATATATAATTCATCGATTACATTCTCCAACAATTTACTCGAGGATATGTATCCAGAAGGAGGTGCTTCTACCTGGGCAAGTTTCAAATAAGAATTGAAAATCCTTTCTGCACGGCTCAATTCAGTCAAAATAATAGGAACATACTCTTTATTTACTTGATTGGGTTGAATACCTAGTAACTGCGCAAACCCTTTTACAATCGTTAATGGTTTATTTACCTCTAGTGTTACCTCATTTGCGAGTTCATTTAGGTGGGATAGCTTTCTCAGTTTCTTTAACTGAATCTGCATTTCTTCAAAGCCACATAAAAATTCTACTAAATATATAATAAGCATGGTAAAGCAAACGATAATGGTACATGTCCATAGTATTTGAAAAAGAGTATCACCAATTGTATTACTTCTGTTCACATTAAAAATGAGATATTCAATAGTGTGAAGGGAGTAAATGATACAAGAAATAACAAAAGCAACAGTGTACTTTTGTCTGGATGAAAGATACTTCCATGTGGAGTGAATGTAAAGTGGAACTACTATCATCAAAGGAGTTAATACATATGTATGAAGAATATTGACAGGTTCAGATAGAAAAAATGGATACATAAAAAATGCACCAATTGTCAATAAACCTGCTAAATAGCCACTATAAATAAATGCTATTATGAGGGGAATGAAGGCGAAATGTATAGAATATCCGTCTGGAGTTACTATTGGAAAATGAATACTGAAAATAGCAGATGTTGTACAAAACAAAAAAGCTAGGATTTGGCGTTTAAATAATGAATGTGTGGAATGATGCTTATGAACTATTATATAGTATAGTATGGAAGGGACGATGAAAAAGAATAATTGAAGTAAAATATCTTTCAGCACGTTCATTACTTGACCCCTTATCATGATGTGAAATATTTGGTTGATATTAACAAATTATCACAAATAAAAAGAAAATTCTACAAAATTTGAAAAAATACAGTAAATGGGAGGTTCTTTGATGCAAGACCATTTAACCACCTTATATAAGCAGCTCTGGAACAATCGATCATTAAATGAAGACAGTGTGGGTACAGATGTCCTTCAGATGGCAATCCAAAAGGAATTAAAGGATGAAATGACACATCCTCGCATTAGAAAACAGCCTCATGAAAAATATATACTGGCTATTAAACGAATTCTCCTTTCCTCTCTAAGCGAAAAGGATCAAATCCTGTTAATAAATGAATATACAATGGTCCTAGATCTATTAAAAAAAGAAAGCTGACCAGTACGAATAATGGTCAGCTTTGCTAATAT
This sequence comes from Sutcliffiella rhizosphaerae, assembly GCF_917563925.1. Taxonomy (GTDB): domain Bacteria; phylum Bacillota; class Bacilli; order Bacillales; family Bacillaceae_I; genus Sutcliffiella_A; species Sutcliffiella_A rhizosphaerae. The sequence continues at coordinate 68,343 of NZ_CAKJTJ010000013.1, read as the reverse complement.
TGGTGTTATGCATTGGTCATAAGCTAATACGCAAAAAAGAAAAGAAACCCTCCTTCTCGCTTCCTCGCAATAGCTTGTCGTATTTGAAAGAGGAGCTTGAGCTTTTCTTATAATCCAAAAATAGCTCGGAACACATTTTTGCGTTTGTTTTTAAATGGAGGCTCTTGATTGAAAAAATGAGAGGTTTCTTGTTTGGTAGTTGGTTTTACTTGAACATCATTTAGCATCTCTTCTAAAATCTCTACTTTTTGAGTCAACTCTTCAATCTCTTTTCGCTGCTGTAGGAGCTGGTAGGATACTACTTCATCTGCTTTTTGTTGTAGTAGTTGTTCCGTTCTCATAATTCTTTCTGTTAATATCTTTATTTTTTTATCCTGTTGGTTATAGGGGGAGGATACTTCTCTGTTTTTTTCCATACTTCCATTCGCAAATAAATCTAAAGTTCCCGCTGTCTCGGTATTTCCTTTTAAGGTTTCAAGAAGGGCAATCGCTTCAGCGTTATAAACATAATGACCATAATCATTTTTTGTACAAGGAATATCGTGTTCCTTGACCCACTTCCGGACGGTTCTAGGAGCCATACCCAACTCTTTTGCAACTTCATGTGTTTTTAATAGCATTCCATATCCCTCCTTTTCTTAATGTAATTAAACATTCTTATAATAATCCCTTCATGAAAGACAAAACTAGTTATCGTTCGTCAAAACTAGTGATGTTTAAACAAATCCTCCTGTAGAAATGAAAAAAAAGGAATATAATACTAATTAAATATGCCTAGATAACTACTAATAAGGGTTACCAAAGGAAGATAAAGCTTTTATAATAGGAGTACGAGAGTAATAGTCCTTTTGACTAATATATCTATTTGTAGTAATCTGAATTTTTAAAATAGAATACGGCGAAGGAATGGTCCATATGCTAAATTTAGATCAGCCATCTGCGAAGACAACAAACATGGATATCGGTAGTAAAATCAAATTTTTTCGCATCCAAAAAAATCTCAAACAAGATGAGCTTGCAAAGGGAATTATATCGGTCTCCTATTTATCAAAAATAGAAAATAACCAAACCTCTCCTAGTGAGGAAGTATTAAAGTTATTATGTGAGCGCTTAGATGTTAGTTTAATTGAGCAGCAGGATGACCTTATTTTTCAAGAAATAATGGATTGGTACAAATTGATGGTTTCGAATAAGAAAGAAGAAATTGAATACAAATATGAGGAGCTTTCTAAAAGGATCCAATCAGCAAATACGAAAACATATATGTATTTTGTCTTGTTTGAATTACGTTATCACTTGTATTTTCGTAATACAAATCAGGCAAAAGTACTCATTGAAAAGCTTGAGCAATTCATGGACATCTTTGATATTCAAATGCATTATTATTTTCAAAAATTCTATTCGATCTATGAGTATCGTTTAACTAACTTTGTTCAAGCCTTAAAGCATTTGAAAACTGCTGAAAAGCTTTTACAACGCAACTCCAATTTCGAAAAGTCGGAGGAAGCAGATCTGTACTACATGTTTGGCCTTACATACAGCCAATTAATGATTGTACCTCTAAGTATTACATATACAACGAAAGCATTACATGAATTTCAAGCAACCTATGAATTTAAAAGAAGTGCAGAATGCCAAATTCTTCTTGGGATTTCCTACAGAAGGATTGGAGAATATGATCGTTCAGAAGAAAGCTACCTATTGGCCCAAAAGGTTTCAGAGTCTTTAAATAATACCTATTTAAAATCACTGATTCATCATAATTTAGGAAAGCTTTATTCCATACAAGGTCTGCACACGGAGGCTATCATTCAATTCAAAAACAGTTATGAATTGAAAGATGAAAATAAGCCGTTAAGAAAATTAAATTCCATATATTGTATCCTTTTAGAATACGATAAATTAGGTGAAGTTGCACAATGTAAAAAATGGCTTCAAGTAGGAAAACAGATTTTAGAACATCATCAAGGTGCTCTCGAATACCAATATTATTTTTCCATGCATGAATCCATATTGGCTGGTGATTTTGAAAGGTTCGATGAGATTTTTCAGGAGCAAGCAATGCCTTATTTTCTTGAAAAAGAGCATCAAGAGCCTTTAATCCTTTATGCAGAAAGATTGGCTCAATACTTTGAGAAAACTTTCAAGTATAAAAAAGCCAGCCAGTATTATTCAATATGCTATAGAGAAATAAAAAAACAAACATTTCTTAGGTGAGGAGATGGGTTAGATGAAAAAGTTATTAGTTCTCGTGTCGTTTGTTGTACTGTTTTTGTATGGCGGTGATAGTGAAGTAAAGAAGGCTGAAGCTTCTAAACATTATGGAGAGGTATTCTCACCCGATAAGGATGAACATCCAGGTATTGACGATTAACTAACAGAATAGTAGATTTTTTACCCATCAGTTATCTGGTGGGTTCTTTTTTTAGCAATCACATTTAACAAAATCTGAGGATAATCATCTCATCCAACGTCATGTGAAAAGTGATAGAGATAGTTTGATTTCAAAGTAAATGGGTATCTGAATACATATAAGGGTATGAGGAGAATGTTTGCTAATTATACTTCATGCATTTTAAAGGCTTTCGATTTCAAAAACTTACAAAGAGGAGAGATAAATATTATGTCTAAAGATGTTAAAGTGGCAATCATTTATTACAGCTCTACTGGTACAAACTATAAACTTGCGAAAAAAGCGGAAGAAGCAGCGAAAGAAGCTGGATCAGAAGTAAAACTTCTCAAAGTAAAAGAGCTTGCTCCAGAAGAAGCAATTAATTCGAATCCTGAATGGAAGAAGCACTATGAAGAAACAAAGGATATTCCAGAAGTAGACTTAGAGGATTTATTATGGGCGGATGCCTATATTTTCAGTATGCCGACAAGATATGGGGCAGTACCTGCTCAAATGAGGCAATTTCTTGATACAACAGGTGGGTTATGGGCGGAAGGTAAGCTTGTTAATAAAGTAGCGAGTGCCATGACTTCCGCAAGTAATCCTCATGGGGGGCAAGAACAGACAATATTAAATCTCTATACGACGCTTTACCATTGGGGGGTAATAGTAGCAGCTCCAGGATATACGGATTCGTCGCTTTTCGAGGCTGGTGGTAATCCTTATGGGACGAGTGTTACGGTAGATCAGGAGGGGAATTGGAAAGAGGATGTTTCATCAGCTGTAAAACATCAAACAAAAAGAACCCTTCAGGTTGCATCTGCCATAAAAAACAGCCTTCAATAATGAGAGAAAAACACCCACCCGAGTAAACTCGTTAGCGGGGTTGGTGTTTTTTACTGAACTTATTTATCATATATGATCGTTGCACAGATAAGTAAGCAAGATAAACTGTGGTGCAAAAAATGGTAGTAATCATATTAAACAACATTCCACTAGTATAAAGGAGACTGTCTACTTGAATGGTCATAAAATACCAAATGCTAGTGGTCGTAAACCAGGTAAAGACAATAAAGGAAAGGCTGATGATGGCGTGAAATAAAAAAGCACCTTTTCTCATTACCATTAGGGAGACATATAAATAACCAACCATTACCGAGGCAATAATAGCCAATACATTTAGCAGCATCATGTAATCGTATATCTCCATTATATAACTCCTTTATTTGGCTAACTTTCTCATAGGTTTAGAAAGCAGCCTTTTTTTATTTATATAGAAGGACAATAGAAAAGGTGATTGGCGAGTTAAAATATTTGCATATTCTCTTATTTAACGCATAATAAAAGTATTCTAGAATTAGGATGGTGAGAAAAGTGGAAAATTTAGCATCAACCACAACCTTACATAATGGAGTAAAGATGCCATGGTTCGGTTTAGGGGTATTTAAAGTAGAAGAAGGAGAACAGGTGGAGAACTCTGTTCGAATGGCAATCAATGCGGGTTACAAAAGCATTGACACTGCAGCAGTTTACAGAAATGAAGAAGGTGTGGGAAAAGCAATAAAAGAATCAGATGTTCCACGTGAAGAGCTTTTTATTACATCAAAAGTATGGAACTCTGAGCAGGGATACGAATCCACATTAAAAGCGTTTGATGAGAGTATGCAAAAACTTGGTCTGGATTATCTTGATCTTTACCTGATCCATTGGCCTGTAAAAGGAAAATATGTAGACACTTGGAAAGCGTTGGAGAAGCTTTATAAAGACGGAAAGGTACGTGCGATAGGGGTTAGTAATTTCCATATCCACCATCTAAAAGATATTTTTGAAATAGCTGAAGTGAAGCCGATGGTCAACCAGGTGGAATATCATCCTAAATTGTCTCAAGTGGAGCTTGTGAAATTCTGTAAAGAAAACGAAATCCAATTTGAAGCTTGGTCCCCATTAATGCAAGGACAGCTTCTGGATAATGAAGTGTTGCAAGAAATTGCTGATGCTCATCAAAAGTCGGTTGCACAAGTCATTCTTCGTTGGGATCTTCAAAACGGAGTAGTAACCATTCCTAAATCAGTTAAAGAACACCGAATCAAGGAAAATGCGGACATCTTTAATTTTGAGCTATCTGCGGAAGAGATGGAAAAAATCAATTCCTTGAATGAAAACAAGCGTGTTGGTTCTGATCCTGATAATTTTAACTTCTAATAATCGGAATTGCCATGTTTATCTCCGTTAAGCAAAAGAAGAAGTCATCGTGAAGGTTGTTTTAATCTTCTAGATTAGTTTTGACCTCATACTATTACTAAAAAAAGGTGCCACTCTTTTTGGAGAGTAGCACCTTATATATTGTGTTGATGCACGGTGCAGAAATTAGTGAACATAGTCGTTTCGTCGATAAAATCGAAAAACCGTCGATAAGTGGTACGGTTTCGTCGATGTATCTTTCTCAATCCCCCTAATCCCTCTATGAAAGCAACCGATTTAACCTCAAAAAATTTATTGTACTTCTAATTCTTCTATTTGGTGTTCATGTAAATCATCTTTTTCCACATGAATCTGTACATAATGCAGGCCGTTTTGATCAAAGGTTGTTTTTGCCTCGTATATTCCATCATTTACTTCTTCAGCATCTATGAAAGTATGATTTTCTGAGTCTTTATGCCATATCTCAAAACGCACATCAGCACCTGTAAATGCAACATCTTCTAAAGATAGCTCAGTCTGTAATGTAGTCTCCTTGTTTACGACTACAGAAGTCTCAGGCAAGAATGTTAAGGATAAAGAATTGTCATGCTCACTTCCATGACTATGATGATCATGGTGTTCTGTTTCTTCATGATCATCATGATCATGTTCTGTTGGCTCCGGGTTTCCGACCGTCAATTCTACACGTGGCATTACATGCATGTCTCTTGCAGTGGTATGGGCAACCACATAATAAAATCCGTCTTCTTCAAATGTTTTCGAAATGGAGTAGACTCCTTCTCCATCATTCGTTGCTTCTATTTTTTCATGGTCTTCTTCATGACCTTGTCTCCAAATTTCAAAAAGTACTTCATTGGCGTCATCTACATTATCGTCACCTTGAGTAACTAACGCTTCTATCTTTACTTCTTTATTAAGCTCTACATTTTCAGGAAGCTTGATTTCTACCTCAACCATAGTCGGTATAGCATTATTCGTTCCATTTGTGTTCTCTTTATTATCAGCATTTCCACAAGCTGCTAATAGCATAAATGAAAACATACTTAATAAAAGACCTATCTTTTTCAACCAAAACACTCCTTCCAATCAATGATTATATTATAACTAGAATCCTTACTGAAATTTTTTGAAAAAAGATCAATCCTGTGAACAAAAATAGTACAATATTGGTAATAGCCATAAAAGTGGAAGCCTATACATAAAAGGAGTGGAGAAGAATGATGAAAAGACTTCAAACTCGTGAAGAGCTATTGCAAGGACTAGAAGTATTAAGAGAATTAAGGCCACATCTTACAAATGATTTTTTCTTTCAAACGTATGAAAAGATGTCCGAAGAGGGCTATGAACTTCATGCGTACTACGATGGTGAGGAAATAGTGGCAGTGACAGGTATTATTACCCTCACCAATTTTTATGATGGAAGACATATTTATGTTTATGATCTTGTGACAAAAAATACGGGTAGGTCAAAAGGTTACGGGGAAAAGCTGTTGCAATACGTAGAAGAGCTAGGTAGAGAACAAGGGTGTGAAAAAGTGACCTTATCGTCAGGGTTGGTCCGAGTTCACGCACACCGTTTCTATGAAGAGAAAATGAATTATGAGAAGGCAAGTTACGTTTTTCGCAAAAGCCTTGTTCAATAGTAGAAGGGACTGATAAAAAAGTCATGCTTAATGACTTTTTGTCAGTCTCTTTTTTAGAATTACTTTAAACAGAACGTGCTCTTAAAATGGAAGTAAAGAGCACGTTTACTATGGAAATGCGATTTCCCCACAAAGCCTATTTAGTATTGCGTTTGGAATGCAAATTAATAATAGTCTGTTAATTGTACAAACTTTGGGCCAAAATCTACGGGTAAGGGAGCAACCGTAGTAATGATAGAATTCGTAAATGGATGCGGGACACTTAGCTCCCAAGCATGGAGGCTATGGCGGTGATGATTACTTGTGGCACCATATAATTTGTCTCCAAAAAGTGGATGACCAATACTGCTCATATGTACCCGAATTTGATGAGTTCTCCCAGTATCAAGAGTTATTTTCAAAAGAGAACATTTTTCGTTTGGGAACTCCTTCAATACTTTATAATGTGTCAAAGCTTTTTGACCTGATGGAGATACTCTTCTTCTTGTGGCATGGTGTCGATCCTTTCCAATCGGAGTATCTATCGTTCCTTCTTTTTTCTTCATAACACCTTCCACTAGGGCTATATACGTCCGTTTTATCTTCCGTTCTTCTAATAATTTATCCAGTATGGCACCGCTGATGGCATGCTTAGCAAAAAGGATGGCACCGCTTGTATCTTTATCTAGACGATGCGTGTGGCGTACCTTTGCATGAATGCCTTTTTCTTTAAAATAGTAAGCTACTCCATTTGCAAGGGATTCCTGTACTTCTACAGAACTTGGGTGGGTTTCTACTCCAGCAGATTTATTGATTATTAATAGATGCTCATTTTCAAATAAAACCTGAATTGCGAGATTGGAGGCTGATGGTTCGATATTCTCTGGAAAAATTGGAATAGAAATGAGGTCTCCTTGTTGAAGTGGTTGCGTCCATACAGGGATTTCTTTATTTACTGTAACTAATTTTGACATGCGAATTTCATGCAGTAGCTTTTTGGACACTAGAATATCCTGTCTCAAGTAGTCTTGGAGAGTAGGTAAGTGATTTCCAGAAACGGTAATATCTATAGATTGACTTGTCATATTTTTCTCCTATTTATGTAGAAATTTTTTAAGGTTTTTTATGTCGGATTTAGTCTAAGGATTCCATTAACTACCTCCGCCATCATAGGGCTATTTATGTTACTCTTTTCATATATTGAAGATAAAAAGGTGGGTTTCATACGTGAAAGTAGTACATGCATCAACTCCAGAACAGGAGGATCATATCTGTGAACTGATACAGCACCTCCTGACAAATATTTTACCATTTCATTTCACAGATCAAGAGATAGAAGTTACCCTTCACACAGGCACTGTATATGATATCTTTTCCAACTATAATGGAACGTTAAAAGAAGCATTTCAAATTATTTCTAGCTTGCAGACAATTATAGCTGTCATTGAAACGGTACAAAAAGAAGAAATTAGAAATAAGCATATTGAGTTATTTAAGCGTAATGTAAACATGTTAATAGACTTTGGATTTACCTTTCCATATGCACTGAATCAATTTAAGCAAAGAGACATGACTGGAAGCTTTTTTAGTAAGTTTATGCGTGCTTCTAATCAATACCTAGTGTAACAAAAAAAGGGTCTGACCAGAAAGTGAATACTTTCATCTGGCAGTCCCTTTTATTTTTCGGAAGATTCCTTAATAAAACGACGCTGTTTATCTCCGCAATAGGCTTAGCTTATTTAAGAAAATCGCCATACACTGCTAAAAGTCTAAAGAACCTAGTTATTCATTTACACTTTCAAACCAGTCAGAAAAAACTGTATGGTCTTTATGGTAATTTACTAAACGATCCACTTCCTGTCCATTTTCGAAATGGATGAAGGTAGGTGTCGATTCAATATTATAGACATCCCAGCCCTCTTGAAACTCTTGCAGGTTGTACATTTGAAGATCAATTCCCATATCTTCTGCCATTGGTACAACTACTGGACTCGTTTGTTTACATGCTGGACATGTAGAGCTGTAGAAATAAATGGTTTTTGTTTCTCCTGCATCCAGTTCTTCTTCTAATTGGTCAGGAGTAATAACGTTTTGATATAGAGGGTCTTCTAGTTGCTTTACTGTTTCAGGATGAAGTTTGCTTTTGCCGAAAGGATTACCTTCAGCATTTTGTGTTTGTTGTATATTTGTGACGACAACTAATGCAATAAAGATTGCTGTAATGACTCCGACTATGACTAAGAGCTTTTTCATCGTTATTTCCCTGCTTTCTTTTCAATTTTTCTTACATAAAACATAATGATAGTGATTAGAGTAAAGGCAATAAGTGCTAAAAACGGGATGGTAATAAACCCTAGCCAATTAATATATTGGCCATTACATGGAACAACTCCACAACCTATGGATGCTTCTCCAAAAAAGTTAACCTTTTGTACGAGATAATGGTAAAAAGAAATCGTTCCACCGATAATGGAAAGAGGCAATACGTACGTGGAAATAGATGCATCTTTCTTGATGGCTGCAATTCCAAGTATCACTACAAGCGGATACATTAATATTCGTTGATACCAGCATAAATTACATGGTATAAACAGCATAACTTCAGAGAAAAATAGGCTTCCAAGTGTGGCGACAAGTGCAACTATTGTCGCTAACAGTAAAAGATTCTCGACTTTTTTGGAATTATCCACTCATATTCACCTCTCTTGAATTCAAGATACTTTCCTTAAAATTATAGTCCTAACTTACTTGCTTTGCAAAGTTATTCCTTTATAGATATTGTGAACATTTTTTGTCTTTCAATGCTTACTTCAATCATGAAAAGTCACAAGTTTTGGTATGATAATATTGGGGAATAAGTAATATTGGACTAATCATTAAACTGATCAGTTACACTAGAAAGTCTACATAAGTTCAGGAGTTGAGGGCATGTCAAAGATTGATTTATCTAAATTTGAAAAAAGAATGATTATCCGAAATATAGAAATGAAAGATATAGATGATATCATAGCTCTTCAACATTTGTGTTTTCCTGGGATGGAACCATGGAAAAGAGAACATTTGGAAAGTCATTTGAATATGTTCCCTGACGGTCAATTATGTGCGGAGTATGATGGGCAAATTATCGGCTCTTGCTCAAGCTTACTTATTAATTTTGATGAGTATGATGATCGCCATACATGGGACGATATTACCGATGAGGGATATATTACAAACCATAATCCAGATGGCTATAATTTATATGGAATTGAAGTAATGGTGCATCCTGAATACCGCAGAATGAAGGTTGGCCATCGTTTGTATGAGGCGCGAAAAGACTTAGCAAGAAGACTGAATTTAAAGAGTATTATTATTGGGGGAAGGATCCCATTTTATCATAAATATGCAGATGAAATGTCCCCGCGTGAATATGTTCGTCATGTTATGCGGCATAAGATTTATGATCCAGTTCTTTCCTTTCAATTACTGAATGAATTTACACTAATGCGTATTAATCCAGGTTATTTGCCGGATGATGTTGCTTCCAATAAATATGCAACGTTAATGGAATGGAATAATGTTGAATACATTCCACAGACAAAGCGCCATTTTAAAACGTCGTTCCCAGTTCGAATTTGTGTTGTTCAATACATGATGAAATCAATCAACTCTTTTGATGAGTTTGCAAACCAGGTGGAGTATTATACGGATGTTGCCTCAGATGCAGGGGCAGACTTTGCGGTATTCCCAGAGATATTCACAACACAATTGATGAGTTTCCTACATGAAAAAGTACCTAGCAAAGCAGTTCAACGATTAACCGAATTTACCGAACAGTATATTCAATTGTTTACAGATCTTGCAGTAAAATACAATGTCAATATCATTGGTGGATCACATTTTGTAGAGGAAGATGAAAAAGTCTTTAATATTGCATATTTATTCCGCCGTGATGGGACGATTGAGAAACAATATAAAATTCATATCACACCAAATGAACGGAAATGGTGGGGGATTAGTAGAGGAGAAAGTGTAAGAGTCTTCGATACAGATTGTGGAAAAATAGCAATTCAAATATGTTATGACATTGAATTCCCTGAGTTAGCGCGAATAGCAACCGAAAAAGGAGCAAACATTATCTTCTGCCCATTCAATACTGAAGATCGACAAGGCTACTTACGTGTCCGCTACTGTGCTCAGGCACGCGCTGTAGAAAACCAAATTTATACTGTCATTGCAGGTACGTGTGGGAACCTGTCACAAGTAGAAAACATGGATATTCAATACGCACAATCGGCAATATTTGCCCCGTCTGACTTTGAATTTGCCAGAGACGGGATTGTAGGGGAATGTAACCCAAATATCGAAATGGTGATTATTGGTGACGTAGATCTGGAAATCCTCCGCCGCCAACGTCAATCAGGAACGGTACGTCAGCTTAAAGACCGCCGCAGGGATGTGTATGAAATAAAATATAAAAAGTAACATCTTAGGAAAAGCGATCTTTTTTGATCGTCTCAGTGTGTAGACAAAGGTACTTTTCTTATGTTAACGCGATTCCTATGTTGATCGTAGTGAAAGACGCGAAGACTCCTGCGGGAGGAAGGGACATGGGAAACCCCGCAGGGCGCAAGCCCGAGGAGGTTCCCGGACCGCCCGCGGAAAGCGAAGCGTCTGCAACGAAGATCAACAGTTAAATACAAATCTAAAAATAATTTGGGTTTGTCAACAGTCTGAAGCGATCTTTTTTGATCGCTTTTTTATTGTTGGGAAAAGTCAATTGATTGAGAACAAGGTGGAAGGTTTAAAAAAAGGATAAACCCCAAAAATCGGTTCATCCCTTAGCTCTGCGGTATTTATATTGCTGCCATTGAAAACGGAGAAAACAGCCGATACAAAATCCCATAAGTGCCACACTAGATGCAATACCTACCATTAAAGCAAATGCATATCCCACAGCTAAATTTCCAGCATAAAAACCAATGAGGGAAAGTGCCAAACACGTTACAGCAATGGTCTGGTTGAAATGTAGCTGTGCTAATTCTTCCTGAGGGTATGAACTTGAGGGTTTTTTAAGAAATGTTCGGGCAACTTGAAGCACAGGATTCCACTTAAAAAGGAGTCCCGACAACCCTGCCAATAAAGGAAGTGACATAATCCAATAAACCCCTGTCAATAAGGAAAGTATAACTGAAATTAGGATAAACCATTGGTTGAAGGTAACTAACGGCTTTGGTACGGTATGATTTTTCATAGAGATATTATCCCCACCTATTCAATCGGATATAAAAATGATTACTAATATCATACTCCAAGAATATAGCTAAATGCAATAATGAAAACAGAACAGGAGATTCTTTTGAAAAGTTTTGGTAGTATAGGAGTAATATAGATTGCATGCAAGAAATACATAAGGATTCGAGGAGAGAATTTTGATATTTTTACAAGTCATTTTACCGGTGTTTTTAATTTTTGCGATTGGCTTTATTGGTCAGAAAATGCTTGGATTTGATGTGAAAGCACTTTCGAAAATGGCGATGTACTTATTATCACCGGTTCTCGTATTTCGTACATTTTATGTGAACGAGTTTACGAGTGAGCATTTTTATATTATTTTATATTGTTTTCTACTTTGTTTTTCTCTTATTCTAGTTACCTATTGTGTAGCTTGGATTAGAAAGTTTAACAAATCAGAGACATGTGGACTAATCTTATCATCAAGCTTTATGAACAATGGGAATTATGGAACACCAGTTGCGCTTTTATTATTTGGTGCCGCTGGATTCGAATATGCGGTTGTCCTAATGGTTTTTCAATCGCTTTTGATGGCCACGGTGGGGGTCTATTATGCAGCAAAAGGAAGTCCTGATAATGATGGTGTTCGCTCGGCGTTATTATCCGTCGTTAAAATGCCAATTATGTATGGAGCTGTTATAGGACTTTTCTTCCAATTACTGTCTATCCAAATATCCGATTCCATTATGCAGGCCGTGAACCTTGTTGCAGATGCAACGATTCCAGTTATCATGGTCATTCTCGGTATGCAATTAGCTAAAATTTCCATAAGGAATACTGCAAAAGAAAAGCTAGGATATGCTTTATCGATTAAGCTGATCGTATCGCCAATTATTGCATTCTTATTTACCCTTATCTTGCCAGTAGACCTATTAGTAAAGCAATTAATGATCATTATGGCGGCAATGCCTGCAGCTGCAAATACTACGATGTATGCACTAGAATTTAATACAGAGCCAGATTTTGTTTCAAGTGCCACTTTAGTTAGTACACTGCTTTCCATAATAACACTTCCAATTTTGTTTTGGTTGATATTATAGGTATTTAATAAGAGTGAAGGTAAACTTTCAAAAACTGACATTCAATTAAAAAAGAGCTGTTCATAAAGGGGGGCGCACATGATGAGCTTTCAAAATCAAACAATCCTTCCAGCAATAAAAAACGGTAAAACATTGGAAGAATTTTTGAATAGTTCATATGAATATGGGGTTATTTTAGATAGCACTTTGTCTCAGCTACCAGGCTTTTTCCGAGCAGCAAAGAAGTCAGGGAAAAAGCTGTTTGTGCATGTGGACCTTATTTCTGGCTTAAAGAATGATGAACATGCTGCAGAATTCCTTTTTCAGTTTTGGAAGCCGGATGGCCTCATTTCCACTAGGGCAGCTATTATTGCAAAAGCTAAGCAAAGAGGAGTGTATGCAATTCAAAGGCTTTTTTTACTTGATTCCAATGCATTAGAGAAAAGCTATCAGTTAATTGAAAAAGTTCAACCAGATTTTATTGAAGTACTCCCCGGAGTTGTCCCCCATTTGATAAGGGAAGTAAACGAAAAAACGGGCATACCTATTTTAGCTGGAGGGTTGATTCGTTCTGTTGATGACGTGAAAAAAGCTATTGATGCAGGGGCAACAGCTGTCACAACATCCAAGCAGGAACTTTGGGTGCATTACTCGAAATAATACGAAAAGGAGTGATGAGGATGGAGATGTATATCCTTTCTTTGGATCAAGGGACGACTAGTTCACGTGCCATACTTTTTAACAAAAAAGGCGAACCAGTTCATATCGCACAAAAGGAATTCAAGCAATATTTTCCTAAATCAGGATGGGTGGAGCACAATGCCAATGAAATATGGGGTTCAATCCTTGCTGTGATAGCATCTTGCCTTTCTGAATCTGGTGTGAAACCGGAGCAAGTAGCAGGAATCGGTATAACAAACCAACGTGAAACTACCGTAGTATGGGATAAAGCAACAGGGCAACCAATACATCATGCCATCGTGTGGCAGTCACGACAAACTTCTTCTATATGTGAGGACTTGAAGGCAGCGGGATTTGAAGATACTTTTCGTAATAAGACGGGTTTGCTTATAGACGCCTATTTTTCAGGAACAAAAGTAAAATGGATACTTGACCATGTAGAAGGAGCACGACAAAAAGCAGAGAATGGTGAGCTTCTTTTCGGAACGATTGATACGTGGTTAATTTGGAAGCTATCTGGTGGAAAGGCACACGTAACAGATTATTCAAATGCATCCAGGACGTTAATGTATAATATTCACGAGCTGAAGTGGGATGAAGAACTGTTAAACATTCTACAAGTACCTGCAAGTATGCTACCTGAAGTAAAGCAATCGTCTGAGGTGTATGCAAAAACAGTGGATTATCATTTCTTTGGGCACGAGATACCGATAGCTGGTGCTGCTGGAGATCAACAGGCTGCACTCTTTGGCCAAGCTTGTTATAAAAAGGGAATGGCTAAAAATACATATGGAACCGGCTGTTTTATGTTAATGAATACAGGAGAGAAGCCGATTCAATCGAAGAATGGTTTGTTAACCACCATTGCATGGGGGATGGACGGTCAGGTAACCTATGCACTTGAAGGGAGTATTTTCGTTGCTGGATCCGCAATTCAATGGCTAAGAGACGGCTTAAGAATGTTTAAGGACGCTAGCCAAAGTGAAGAGTACGCAGCGAGAGTTGATTCATCAGATGGTGTTTATTTGGTTCCAGCATTTGTTGGTTTAGGAACCCCATATTGGGATAGTGAAGTAAGAGGAGCTGTGTTCGGTTTGACAAGAGGTACGTCTAAAGAGCATTTTATTCGTGCAACATTAGAATCTCTCGCTTACCAAACTAAAGATGTATTAACTGCAATGGAACAGGATTCAGGGATAACGTTAAAAACACTCCGTGTAGATGGTGGAGCTGTGAGAAATAATTTCCTGATACAATTTCAAAGTGATATGCTCCGAGTTAGTGTTGAACGACCTTCTATTAACGAGACAACTGCACTTGGGGCTGCTTATTTGGCTGGTCTTGCAGTAGGTTATTGGAAGGATAAAGAAGAAATCTCTTCCCAATGGCAAATGGAAGCAAGCTTTGAAGCGCATATGGACGAGGTAAAACAACAGGAACTATATTCTGGCTGGAAAAAGGCTGTACATGCAGCAATGGCTTTTAAGTAATAGCCGCATATGATATACTTATAATAAGTTAATAATTCGGTTGGAGATTAGGAGAGACCACAGAACATAGACAAAGCATTTGTGCTTCGTTATGTTTCTAGTGGTCTCTTTTTGTATATAAAAGGAAGAAAACAATTGCTTTGATATCTCTGGAAATCTCCAATTATGACTAAAAGTTAAAATAGCCACAATGAGAAATATAAAAATTGATTGGAGGCACATCCAATGAAAAAGATAGCATTTGCAAGCTATAACAGAAGCCTTATTTTAGAAAAAATGACAGAGGAAACGTATGATGTATTAGTTATTGGTGGAGGTATTACAGGAAGTGGTATAGCTCTTGATGCTGCAACCCGTGGAATGAAAACAGCTGTAGTGGAGATGCAGGATTTTGCAGCAGGAACGTCTAGCCGTTCTACCAAACTAGTACATGGTGGACTCCGTTATTTAAAACAATTAGAAGTAAAGATGGTTGCAGAGGTAGGAAAAGAACGGGCAATTGTCTATGAAAATGGGCCGCATGTTACTACACCCGAGTGGATGCTTCTTCCCATTCAAAAAGGAGGCACTTTTGGAAAGCTCTCCACTTCTTTAGGGTTAAGGGTGTATGATTTTTTGGCTAATGTGAAGAAATCAGAACGGCGCAAAATGTTAAATGCAGAAGAAACTTTACAAAGGGAACCATTATTGAACAGAAGAGGCCTTAAAGGTGGCGGTTTATATGTGGAGTATCGGACAGACGATGCGCGTTTAACGATTGAAGTCTTAAAAGAAGCGGTAAAGCACGGAGCTGAAGCTGTCAATTATGTCAAAGTAGAGGAGCTTCTATACGAGAATAACAAAGTAATAGGTGTAAAAGTAGTTGATCAGCTAACAGAGAAAGGGCATTACATATACGCAAAAAAAATAGTAAATGCTGCTGGACCATGGGTTGATAGCTTGAGAGAAATGGATGGATCCAAAAAAGGAAAGCATCTGCAACTAACGAAAGGAATTCACTTAGTATTTGATCAAAGTAAGTTCCCATTAAAACAAGCTATTTATTTTGATACAGAAGATAAACGGATGATTTTTGCCATTCCTCGTGATGGAAAGACTTATGTAGGCACAACCGATACAGTGTATAAGGACGATATGGAGAACCCTCGCATGACAAAAGAGGATAAAGAATATGTGCTGGGTGCTGTTGCCTATATGTTTCCTTCTTTAACTATTAAGGAAGCTGACATTGAGTCAAGCTGGACTGGATTGCGACCGCTAATATTCGAGGAAGGAAAGTCAGCTTCTGAAATATCGAGAAAAGATGAAGTGTGGGTTTCTGAGTCAGGATTAATAACGATTGCCGGCGGAAAATTAACAGGATATCGGAAAATGGCGGAGATGGTCGTGAATTTAATTAATAATCAATTAGTAAAAGAATCAGGAAAAAATTATGGGGGTTCTAAAACAAAAAACATGCCTATTTCAGGTGGAGATGTTGGTGGTTCTAAAAATTTTCAATCTTTTCTTCATCACCAAGTAAAGGAAGGAATGAACAGTGGGTTTACTAATAATCAAGCACAAAAATTAGCATCCATGTATGGCTCTAATGTAGTGAAGCTTTTTAAGTTAGGCAAGGAAAACGAAGAGAAAGCAGTAAAGCTTGGAGTACCACTTGATGTCTATGTGCAGGTACTTTATGCAATCCGAGAAGAAATGGCTGCTACAATAAATGACTTCTTTATTCGACGGACAGGTGCGCTATTTTTCCATATTGAATGGGTGGAAAAGTGGAAAGAAAAAGTTCTTCACATAATGACTAGTGAATTAGTTTGGAGTAGTGAACAAAAGGAAAAGAACCGATTGTTGCTAGAACAGCGCCTTAATGATGCCGTAAAAGAAATAAATAATGAGCATCAAGACTCTAAAAGCATTTAAGATTTAATGATTTCAGGAATTGCTCAAGCAATTCCTTTTCTTTTTTAGTATAATATTCAGTGAAAACGTTCACGTATGCGTACTTAGTCAAAAATCGACGTAATTTTTTTGCAGGAAGCTGGATAAAAAAGTAGAAAAGAAACAGTATCTTGAAATATGCAAGGAGGAAAAGACAGATGGACTGGTTGAAGAAATATGATCTATGGGAGTCTCATACCAATTTAGATAAAGAAATGAATAAGCTTATCCAGGAAATGAAATCCGATGATAAAGCGAAAGAAGAAAGCTTTTATAAAGATTTAGAATTTGGTACAGGTGGTATGCGTGGTGAAATTGGAGCTGGAACAAACCGTATGAATATATATACCGTGCGCAAGGCTTCGGAAGGTTTAGCACGGTACATAGAATCGTTTGGTGAAGAGGCGATAAAAAAAGGGGTAGCAATTGCCTATGATTGTCGTCATAAATCACCTGAATTTGCTATGGAAGCAGCTAAAACGCTTGCAAGTCATGGCATTCAGACTTATGTATTTGAAAGCCTTCGCCCAACACCAGTTTTATCATTTGCAGTTCGTCAATTGCAAGCATATTCAGGGATTGTCATCACAGCAAGTCACAACCCACCGGAATACAATGGATACAAAGTTTATGGTCCAGATGGTGGTCAACTGCCATTATTGGAAGCTGATCAAGTAATTTCAAAAGTGAATGAAATAGAGAATGAGCTAGAAATCCATGTGCGCTCTGAAAAGGAACTTAAAGAACAAGGGCTTATTAAAATCATCGGTGAAGAAGTGGACAAAGAGTACTTGAATCATTTGACCACCATTAGTGTTCACCCAGAGCTTGGTAAAGATATGGGAGACGATGTAAAGGTTATTTTTACACCTTTGCATGGAACTGCTAATTTGCCGGTCCGTGAAGGGCTTCAACAGCTTGGATATAATCAGGTATACGTAGTAGAAGAGCAAGAAATGCCTGACCCAAACTTTTCAACTGTTGCTTCTCCAAACCCGGAAGAGCACGCAGCATTTGAGCTTGCCATACGTGACGGAAAGAAAATAGATGCAGACATATTAATTGCAACAGACCCAGATGCCGATCGACTAGGAGTAGCAGTGAAAAATCCAGATGGTGAGTACGTAGTGTTAACCGGTAACCAAACAGGAGCGCTTTTCCTCCATTATCTTTTGGCAGAAAAAAAAGCGACTGGGACACTACCAACCAATGGAATTATGTTAAAAACAATTGTAACCTCAGAATTTGGACGAGTAATTGCAGAAAGCTTTGGGGTAACAACTGTTGATACGTTGACTGGTTTTAAGTTCATCGGAGAAAAAATAAAAGAATATGAAAAAACAGGTGAATATACATTCCTATTCGGGTACGAAGAAAGCTATGGTTCTTTAATCGCAGATTTTGCGAGAGATAAGGATGCTGTTCAAGCTTGTATTATGGCAGTAGAGATTTGTGCTTTCTATAAGAAGCAAGGTAAGACTATGTTTGAGGCTCTTATCGATTTGTATAATCAATACGGTTACTACTTAGAAGGGATGAAATCCTTAACGCTAAAAGGGAAAGAAGGAGCAGAACAAATTGCCAACCTCCTGATGGCATTCCGTAATACTCCTCCAAGTGAAATTGGCGGATTTGATGTGAAAGTGGTAGAAGATTACTCGACACAGGAAAAATTGATTCTAGAGTCAAATACAGTGGAACCCATCGAACTACCAAAATCCAATGTATTAAAATACTTCCTAGAAGATGGCACATGGGTATGTGTACGGCCATCTGGGACGGAACCAAAAATTAAATTTTATTTCGGTTCACAATCCGATTCCTTAGAAAAGAGTCAGGGTAAGCTTGCGACTATCTCAGAATCCTTAATGCTGAAAGTAGAAAAGTTATTGAATAGCATGAGCACAGTCGGATAACCTGTTTGGAAAGGCATGGAGAGAGTGCCTTTCCATTTCTTTTTTTAAAATTGGCTCTTATCTAAAAAGATTGTTGCAATTAATCCTTAAAAGTCGGCTTCTAGACTTTTTACTTTAAAGAAAAATAAGCAGAAAAGTATTTCTAATAAAATTCACAAAGGCAAATAAAGTTTGTAAAAACAGCCTAATCCATATACTGAGGAAGGGAAGATAGAACGATATGTTAAAAAATCAAGTTGCAATTGTAACGGGTGCGTCCCGTGGAATAGGAAAGGCAATCGCTCATAAATTGGCTAAACAAGGTATGAAGCTTGCATTAGTTGGGAGCTCCGAAGAAATCCTAAAGGTAGAAAGAGAACTAAAGGAACAAGGGTTTGTAGATGTAAAAGGTTTTCAGGTAGATGTTGCTGATGAAAAAGCAGTTAACCAAATGGTATCTTCTATTATTGGTACCTTCGGTCAAGTGGATGTACTAATCAATAATGCTGGCATAGGTTTCTTTAAATTAGTGGAAGAAACATCCGTGGAAGAATGGAGAAAGGTATTTGAGGTCAATGTACAAGGAGTATTCCTCTGTTCAAAAGCCGTTTTACCGCATATGAAATCGAATAAAGCTGGTACCATCATCACCATTTCTTCTGATGTTGGTAGATATTCCATTGCGAATGGTTCTGCTTACACTGCAACCAAGTATGCTGTCCAAGGCTTTTGTGGCTCTCTTGCCCAAGAGGTTCGTGAATATGGCATCCGTGTTGGAACCATTAACCCTGGAATGGTGGATAGCTATTTCAATAACTCGGAACAGGGAATTGAAGACAAAAAAGATTGGCTAAAAGGGGAAGATATTGCAGATGCAGTGGTCTATATGGCAAGTGCACCAAAGCATATGCTAGTCGATGAAATTGTCGTTCATCCACTTGTTCAACAATACCCAATTGCATAAATTTTAAAATGTCGTTTCAATCGTTATTAGATAATAGGGATGGAAGCGGCTTTTTTCTATGCTCTTTTCTTTTACTAACCATTAAAAAGTCGAGTTCTGGACTTTTTATTTGTTTGTTTCTAAAAACATGCCATTTAAATTAAACTATTATGTAGGAAAAGAGCTCGGCAATAAGGAATTTTATGAGTTCCTTAATCAATTAGCAAAAGCAACAAAATTTGCGAAAACAGCCTTTTTCTACGACTAAAGTCGCAAGAAAAGACAGACTATTTCCGAACGAGGAAAGGGATTTTCTCTGATACAATAGAAAGATAGTAGATGATAATTATCCGAAAAGAGAAGGAGGTTCAACAAAATGGAGCATAAAACACAAAGGGTTGAGGAACTACGTGCTTTAAAGATTATTGCAGAATCCTTAAATCAGGCAAATGATTTGTCTACAGTGTTAGATGATGTGCTAAAAAAATTGATTCAAGTAACCGGACTTACAACCGGATGGATATTCCTTATTGATGAAAAAGAAAACTATACACTTGCAGCTGATCATAATCTCCCAGAAGCACTTAAGGGCGATAACAAAAGCCCTATGTGTAAAGGGGGATGCTGGTGTATAGACCGCTATAAAGAAGGCAGGCTCCAGCGTGCTTCCAATATTATATCTTGTAAAAGAATAGAAGACGCCATAAAGTTTGAGTGGGGTGATACGAACGATATTACACATCATGCGACAATTCCACTTAAAGCTGGAAAGGAAAAATTCGGGTTATTGAATATTGCATCACCTAATAAAACTCATTTTGATGATACGGAGCTTGCCCTATTAGAATCTGTGGCATTTCAGATTGGAACAGCAATTAAGAGAATTCGACTATCAGAAAATGAGCAACATCTTTCTGTTTTAGCTGAGCGAAATAGACTTGCACGAGATTTACATGACTCTGTCAATCAACTTCTTTTTTCTTTAATGCTTACTGCTAGAGGGACGAAGGAATTAACAAGTGATCCAAAGATGTTAGAAATGTTAACTTATATGCAAGAATTGTCACAAGAAGCATTAAGTGAAATGAGAGCTCTTATATGGCAGTTACGACCAGAGGGTTTGGAAAACGGTGTCCTCAGTGCATTGCTTAATTATGGAAAAGTCCTTGGACTAACGATTAATTCCGAAATTAAGGGGGTCATCGATCTGCCCAATCACATAGAAGAGTGCCTATGGAGAATTGGCCAGGAGGCACTTAATAATTGCAAAAAACATTCAGGCACAAAATCTGCTTGTATCCATATGGAAGTAAAGAATAATGAAGTAAGGCTTGAAATTATGGATAATGGGAACGGCTTTTCTTTTAAACAAAGTGAAGTGATACCATCACTTGGCTTAAAAAGTATGAAAGAACGCACAGAATCCTTAAAAGGAACGTTTACTATATTAAGTGAACTTGGAAAAGGAACCATTGTAAGTATTCAAATGCCAGTTACGAAGGAGGAAAAATATTGATTAAGGTAGTGATTGCTGACGACCATCATGTTGTAAGAAGAGGACTACTTTTTTTCCTTCAAACTCAAAAAGATATAGAAATCGTCGGAGAAGCAAAGAATGGTAAAGAAGCAGTGGAACTGGCAGCTAAGCTGAAGCCAGATGTCATTTTAATGGATTTAGTCATGCCTGAACTGAACGGTATTGAGGCCACTAAACAAATTATGGAAATAGGTGCTTCTTCTAAAGTGTTAATTCTTACAAGTTTTTCTGATCAAGATCATGTCATACCTGCCATACGAGCTGGAGCATCAGGCTATCAATTGAAAGATGTTGAACCAGATCAATTAGCGGAATCCATTCGTGCTGTGTATAAAGGAGAAAGTCAGTTGCATCCGAAAGTCACCTCCCATGTTATGTCCCATTTTACAAAAGACACAAGCAAAAATAGACTTCATGAAGAATTAACACCAAGAGAGCTTGATGTACTTGCGGAAATAGCAAAGGGGAAAAGCAACAAGGAGATAGCAGCAGCCCTTTTTATTACAGAAAAAACAGTAAAAACACATGTTTCCAATATACTTGCAAAATTAGAGCTCGCAGACCGAACTCAGGCTGCCCTTTATGCTGTCAAAAATGGAATCGCTTAATCTCCATCTTTAGTCTTAGGAAAGAATGATTCATTTATCGTAGGTAAAGTTAGCCATATCTTCCGATTTATTTATCATCCATAAAAGCTATACTGAAAATAGAAACCCAATCGGGAGGAGCAAAAATAAATGAAGATATTAGCAATAAGCGGAAGCCCCCGCAAAAGTGGAAGAACAGGAATAGCAGCAAGGTTTTTGGCAAAGGAATATGGTGTGGAAGTTATTGATTTAAGTGAAGGGAATATTCCATTATACAACGGCGAAGCTTATCAATCAGACCTGGATAATGTATTAGCTTTACGTGCAAAGGCAAAGGAGGCAGATGCCATTATTTTGCTAACACCAGAATATCATAGTGGAATGAGCGGTTCCTTAAAAAATGCACTTGATTATCTAAGCAGCGAGCAGTTTCATAGTAAGCCAGTTGGATTATTAGCAGTTGCAGGAGGAGGAAAGGGAGGCATTAATGCCCTAAATAATATGCGTATTGTGGGTCGAGGTGTTTATGCCAATATTATCCCAAAACAGCTTGTTCTTGATCCACACTGCTTTGATTACGATAACGATTCCTTAAATAAGGAAAGCGCAGAATTAGTTAATGGGCTTTATAAAGAGCTTGTGATGTATGTGAAAATGCGAGAATATTTATATGAGAATGAAGAGGCCTTATAAGGTCTCTTTTTTTCAGAACGAGACTCACTTTCGCCTATAAACAGCGACTCAAGGTATGGTTAACCACCTTGAATCACTGCTTTAGTAAGAACGTTTATACTAAATATCCATGGCTGACTTCTCCCAGTTGCTCTTCTGAACTTTTTGTTACAGCATGATCAATATATCGAAGCAATTGATACAAGTTTTTCTCCACTTCTTTATAGTCCTTGGAAAAATTGTAGGAGTGAAGAAAATGCTCGATATTTTTGGAAAGAAAGTCATCCTTTGTACGAACCATTAATATGAGAAGGTTATCCCATTCCGACCGATGTGTGTAATATAATGCACGGTCATAATCAACTGAGTTCATTCTGCATCCTCTCCTCCTTTTTGTTAAGGAGTGCTATTATTTTGCTCAGAACAAGCACTTTTCTTCATTGAAAATGTTGGTCGTATCTCCATAAAGATTGTTATCTTCCTGTAGAATCAAAAAATCTTTATTGAAAAGTAATGATTATCCATTCCTTGAGACAGAATAACTGTATTAACTGCACAAGGAGGTTTTTTTTAATGAAAAAATGGGTATTAAGTTTGTTAAGTGTTTTTATTATCATCTCAGGAAGTAATATAGCAGTGGCAGAAATAAAACGGGAAGTGGATTATGAAAAATGGGGTAAAATTGCGGTTGAAGTTGCAAAGGAAAATTATGACCAAATAGAAATTTCGGAGTATAAATATCTTGGACGCAAAAACGTTTCCGAAACAGAAGCTATTGACACATTTGAGTTGTTAGCTAAAGAAGGTCAAAAATCCTTTCAGATAATTGTAGCGCTTACATTTAATCCACAGACGAAACAATTGAAATCTTTGACGATTGAAGAAAAAAAGAGTAGATAAATTAAGGTTGACATATTCTGTTTTTCCCTAGTAGAGTATTACTTGTAATATACTCATACCTTCGTTAGGTGAGGCTCCTGTGCCGGAGATATGCTGCTGCCCAGAAACGTCTAAAGACGCCAATGGGTCAACAGAAACCATCGAGATAAGGTGGTTTTTAATGCAGCTGGAATTCTTCCTATGCCACACAGTGCTAAAGCTCTACGAATGAGGGAAATCATAAAGGATTTTTATGCCTTCATGCACCTTCATTCGGATAATGACAGGTGCTTTTTTAATGGAGAAAGTAATAAAAAAACAGGTGGTGGTAACAAAAATGGATAGTAGTCCAAGTCCGAGGACAACGTGGAGTTTAGTGCAAGTGAATACATATTTATTTTTGTTACCACGTCTTTTGTAACAAAATAATATGATTCCTTGTACTCCTTAGAAAGAGAGAAGGAGGCAAAATCTCATGGTAAATAACATGACTGAGGATCAAATAATATTAAATATTATTAATTTCCTTAAAGAAGGAAAACGTAAGGCATTCCAGGATATTATTGAAGAATTACAACCATATGATACTGGTATCATTTATCAACAACTCCCAGAAAAACATAAAGTAAGGTTCCTTACCTATTTAACGATTGACCAATTGACTGCATTAATCGGGGAGTTAAATCAAGAAACCCAATTAGAGATTTTACAAAAAATTGGGGTGGAAAAGTCAGCCAAGGTTATGAACCTGATGGACAATGATGATCTTGCAGACTTATTTGATGAAATGGATCCTGAAATTAAAGCTAGGTTCCTTGAGAAGATGAACAAAGAAGAATCTATAGCTGTTCAAGGTTTAATGAAATATGAAACTGAAACTGCCGGACGTTTGATGACAAACCGGTATGTGTGGATTCCACAGGAGTATACAGTGAGGGAAGTTGTAGATAAATTAAAATCCTATGCTGAACTCGCTGAAACCATCAACTATTTATATGTAATTGACGAAGAAAAGCGCCTTGTTGGCGTTGTCTCTTATCGTGACTTAATTCTTGCAGATGCAACTGAAAAAATACAAGACATTATGTTTTCACGTGTTATATCTGTACATGTCGATACAGATCAGGAAGAAGTCGCTCATATCATTGAACGATATGACTTCTTAGCTATCCCGGTAGTGGATGATAATAAAACACTTATTGGGATCATTACAGTAGATGATGTTATTGACGTTGTTATTCAAGAAGCTAATGAGGATATTGAAAAGCTTTCTGCATCTGGTAAGGATATTGATTTTGAAACACCGGCACTTGTAGCATCAGCACGCCGACTACCATGGTTAATCTTATTATTATTTATAGGACTCATATCAGGAAGTATTATAAGCGGATTTGAAGAAACATTAGATGCTGTAGTGGCACTCGCATTTTTTATGCCAATGATAGCAGGGATGACCGGTAACACAGGTACCCAATCGCTCGCGGTAGTTGTTCGTGGTTTAATCTCCAAAGAAATCGATAAAAAAGTTGTGTTCAAACTCGTATTTCGTGAATTTCGTGTCGGTCTCACCATCGGAATAACATGTGCTATCCTCATTACCATCATTGCCTATGTATGGCAGGATGGCAACTGGATACTAGGGATTGTTGTAGGGTCATCCCTTTTCATTACTCTAATTATCGGTACATTGGCAGGCACCATTATTCCCTTGATACTCTATAAATTAAACATCGACCCTGCCATCGCTTCTGGTCCACTGATCACAACATTAAATGATATTCTATCTTTGATGATTTATTTTGGCATAGCTACAGCTTTTCTTTCATATTTAACATAAAAATAATGCCTCACTCCAAAAAAGTTGGAGTGAGGCTCTTTTAATTTGCTAATGGGACTTTTTTCTTTAATATTCTAGCTATTAGATAGATGTTAATAAACAGTGTATATCCTGCTATGCATACCAAGCCTACAACAGAAAGCTCCAGCATATTTAATACTAAACTGGCTATCGTAACAATATACAAAAATCCGAGTAACTGTTGAATGGTTCTATTTTTAAAGTACGAGGTTGCAATTGCTCCTAGTTGAGAACCGACAAGAGCTCCGATAATTAAGAAAAGACCAATCTTGTATTGAATTGGCTGATTAAATGCATAGGTGATAAACCCTGCACTAACAATCATAATAACACTGGCAAGACTAGTTGCAACAGCTTGCCTAGAGGTGAAGCCGTAAAAGGAAATAACTAGAGGCACAATAATAAATCCGCCGCCTACTCCAAGTGTGGTGGAAAGAAATCCAGCAACAAACCCGATTAAGATAAATGGAATCCATCGTTGGTTTTTATCAGTCGCGTCAAAAGGCGGATGCAAATTACCTGATTCCTTTTTTAACATCCTAAACGCAAAGTAAGAAAGCAGTACGAAATATAAAAGTGGAACGACGGTCGTATCATATCCATTCTGTTCCAACCAATTAACAACTGGGTAGGCTAACTGAGTTGCCAATATTCCGCTAATCCCCATAATAAATGCAGCTTTCCATTGAATATTCTTCATTTTAAAATGCGCATACACTCCTGATAAAGACGTACCAATTGTATACAATAGACTAGTAGAGATTGCTTCAATTGGGCTATATCCAAAGAGCAAAAGTACTGGTGTCAGGACAAGACCTCCCCCAATACCAAAAAAACCAGAAAGCATACTTATCGAAAAACCTAATAGGATAAATAATATATACTCCATATATGTATACTCCTTCATTAATCAAAATCCTATACTAGTATACCACTACCCTTACCAAATGGATGTACTATCGAAAAAAAATCCTAACAAACAATCCCCTTTCATGATATGGTCACCTTCGTCATACATTGTGTTAAGAGGAAAAGGGAGGTAGTTTGATGAAAGCGAATGACGAAAAGGCCTTGTTTCACGCTATTGATGAGATTACCGAGATCGCTAAAGGATTCGGGCTTGACTTTTATCCTATGCGTTACGAAATTTGTCCTGCTGACATCATTTATACATTCGGAGCTTATGGAATGCCGACACGATTCTCCCATTGGAGCTTTGGAAAGCAATTTCATAAAATGAAGCTTCATTATGACCTTGGACTAAGTAAAATTTATGAATTAGTCATTAACTCTAACCCATGCTATGCCTTCCTATTAGACACCAATTCGTTAATCCAAAACAAATTGATTGTTGCACATGTCCTAGCGCATTGTGATTTTTTCAAAAACAACTGCCGTTTTCAAAACACAAATAGAGATATGGTAGAGAGCATGGCAGCAACAGCAGAACGAATCAAGCAATATGAACATGACTATGGCAAAAAAGAGGTAGAAGATTTTCTGAATGCAGTACTCGCAATCCAGGAACATATCGACCCATCTTTGATTCGCTCTAAACTCGCCTGGAGTATTCACGATTTAGAAGAAGAGGAAGAAACCCGAAAACAGATAACTGCTTACGATGATTTATGGAACCTGGATGACAGGAACAAACCAAGAGTGCCACCTAAAAAGCGCAAAAAAAAATTCCCTCCGCAGCCTGAAAAAGATATTCTATTATTCATTGAACAATACAGTAGTGAACTCGAGGACTGGCAGCGTGATATCCTTACAATGATGCGTGAGGAAATGCTTTACTTTTGGCCGCAAATGGAAACAAAAATCATGAACGAAGGCTGGGCTTCCTACTGGCACCAACGCATCCTCCGCGAAATGGATCTAACAAGTGATGAAGCATTCGAATACGCAAAATTGAATGCTGGCGTTGTGCAACCTTCCAAAACAAGCATCAATCCATATTATTTAGGCATCAAAATTTTTGAAGACATCGAGGAACGATATAACAATCCAACAGAGAAAATGAAGCGAGATGGAGTAAAACCGGGATCTGGCCGTGAAAAAATGTTTGAGGTAAGGGAAGTAGAATCAGATATTTCTTTTTTAAGAAACTATCTTAACAAGGACCTTGTGATGAGAGAAGACATGTACCTCTTCCAAAAACAAGGTAAAGACTATAAAATTGTCGACAAAACATGGGAAAGTGTTCGAGATCAACTAGTAAATATGCGCGTAAATGGGGGATTCCCATACCTTACTGTCAATGATGGCGACTACTTACGCACCGGGGAATTATATTTAAAACACTGGTATGAGGGCATTGAACTAGACCTGAAGTACTTAGAGAAGGTGTTACCATATATATATCAACTTTGGGGAAGACCAGTTCATATGGAGTCTGTGATTGAAACGAAAAATGTCTTGTTTACGTATGACGGGAAAAGCGTGCACCGGAAGTATATATAAATTTTGTAAGTATCCAACAAGACTAGACCGAGCTAACCACTATAAACTATCCCCCATTATAGCTGAAATGGGGGATAGTACTTATTTTGATTTTCCTGAATGGAAGAACCGTATCGGTTGAAAGACTCGAGTATGACTTTAGCTGGATGCTCAACTAATAACGTATCTTGTTACAAAATTGATGAATATGATTATGATGACGTTTTCCTTTAGGAAGACTTTTTTTTGTGGGGTAAACTTTACTATCAAAAAACTATTTCAGTACTTTTGATAGGTTAGAGTGAAAATGTATTAAATATAAACAAAAATTTATTGTAAAACAATAAATAAGGAGTTATAGTTAAATTATGGAATATGAAAGGTCGGTATAATATGAATCGAGTATCAACAATGTTTTTAAGAGGAGCAATTTTTCTAATCGGAGTTACTGTAGTTTATGTTTATTTTGGTTACCTAATATAGCTACTTACACAGCAGAGATGTTCCCTGAATATGCCTTTTTACAATACCCAGGATTGTTGGGATTGTATGTAACGACAATTCCATTTTTCATTGCTTTATATCAGGCTTCAACTCTCTTAAATTTTATTGAAAACCACAATGCTTTTTCGGAGTCTGCTGTCATACCCTTAAACAATATAAAAAAGTGTGCAATTTTAATTAGCAATATGTATGTAATAGGTTGTATTTTTCTATTACTGCAAAATGCTTTACACCCGGGAATAGGAATTATTGCATTAATAATTATTTTTTCATGTAGTTTACTTGCCGTTTTTACCGCTGTTCTTAAGAAGCTATTAACGAATGCCATAGTATTAAAAGCAGAAAATGAATCGACGGTCTGAGGGGAAACAATGATTTTGGAAGGATGGAAATTGAAGCTATTCGTCTTTCAAAGTTTTTTAGTGAAATTATATATTGAAAGGAGAAAGAGATGAAAAAAAACCTTAGTAGTTTTTTCATTTTCATTATGTGTATCCAACTATTGGGGTGTAGTTATTCCGAAGATACAACGATACCTGATGAGAATACTTTCCTTATAAATTTTGTTAATAAATCAAATATTGAATTCCAAGGCATTGAAGTTTCCTATTATCAAAAAGGTACATATAGAGGTTCTGCAAATATAGGGTATGCAAGTGAGAAGGAAAAGGTGAGAAAAGGAGATGTATTACCACTAGATTTTAATAAACATAACTTCATATTGGATGAAGAAGTCGAGTTTGAAGTAACTATTATAATCGACAGAAGAGAAAATGAAAAACTAATGATTAGCTCACCAATAAAAACGATGCTAGCGTCATTGAAGAGTGTTTATTATCTTGAAATCAATGAGGTAGATAAAAAAAGCATCACAATAAAATAAAAAGACACGGAAAAACTAAATGGGTTTACACATTTAAGTAGGAAGAATGATGTAGGGGTAAATCAAATGAAAAATATTCCAAAACATATAGCTATTTTGATGGACGGTAATGGGAGATGGGGGACAAAACGGGGGCTGACACGTAGTCAAGGGCATTTTGCTGGTTCTAAAGCAATGGAGAAGATTATTGATGCCTGTATGCTTTTTCAACTGAAAATTGGAAAAGACCAAAAGACGAAGTAAATTATCTTATGGATTTGCCTGCACTTACTTAACTAAAAAACTACCTGAATTTATGTCAAAGGATATAAAAATCCTCATTTCGGGTGATATAAATGGTTTACCGATTCATACAAAAACGGCAGTAGAAAAAGCAATTAACCATACATCACAAAACCGTTCATTAATAGTAAATTTTGCTTTAAATTATGGTGGAAGAAACGAAATTCTAAATGCCGTTAAATCTATAGTAAAAGATATTAATAGTTCAACTATAAAAACTGATGATTTAAATGAAGAAATCATTGGAAATTATCTTTTTACAAAAGGACTTCCAGCCCCCGAAATATTAATCAGGACAGGGGGAGAAAAGCGAATTAGTAAAGCAAGCCTCTAAGTCTGAAATATGGTTCACCAACATCTTATTCCCTGATTTCAATAAACAATTACTAATCCAAGCAATCAATGAAGTAAAACAAAGAAGACGATAAATTCGATTTCTTCAAGTGCAAGGGAAATGTAATGGCAATAAAAATTACAATGATGAATCATTGTATGAACAATTGTACTTCATAATAAAGGGAAGGAGTGCCTTTAATGGTAGTTAATAAACCTAGAATATTAGTACTAGGAACTTTTCACATGAGTAGTTATGAAGAATTGAATTCTCAGGAAAGACAAGAGGAAATTAACGAATTAGTAAGTAAATTAGAAAAATTTCACCCTACAAAAATTGCAGTAGAAATGGAAGTGAGTAAGAATGAGGAATTGAATAAGAGGTATCGACTATACAAGTATGGTAATTATCATTTAAAGATGAACGAAATATATCAGATTGGGTTTCGACTGGCTTCCAAACTACAACACGAACAGCTCTATGCAGTTGATTGGATGGGAAAAGCAGATAAAGAATATGAAGAAATCGAAGCATGGCTAAAAAATAACCAGCAAGACCTTTATAAAGAATTATTTGAAGGAGTCCATTTTCCTCAACTAGTTAGAAATAAGAGTCTCTTAGAATTTTATAGAGAGTTTAATCACCCATTCTTTCTAAATCAACTAAACAAGCTATATGTAAATATGGCTCGAATAGGAGATTTTAACAATTATATTGGTATGGATTGGTTAACTTGGTGGTACAAAAGAAATTTAATTATTTTCTCTAATTTAACTCGTCATATAGAATCCAAAAATGAAAATATTTTATTTATTGTTGGGTGTTCTCATAGTTCAATTGTTACTAAGTTTCTTGAAGAAAGTGAACTTTGTGAGATTGTAGATCCAGTAAAATTCTTATCCTAAATGTAAGATAAAGCACCTCATAAAGTATTATACTTATTAACTTAATTTAGTCAGTCTTTGATTCCTCACATAACTAAATAATGACATGTAACAGAAACTCACCAGAATAAAAAGCCTTTTATTTATCTAGATATTTACTTAATATAAGTGAAAGGTATTTTTTCTTTTTGGAAAGGATGAGTTAATGATGACAACCAGATATAAAGTGGATAAGCCAAAAATTCCTTCTAATTTAGTAGAGGCGAATTTTCAAGATGTTTTTTATCACGAAGATCCTGAACTAAGCAGATGTGAAGTTTCTAATACATTTGTGACGGATGAAGAAATCAATCATTTCGTTTTACAAGGCGTGATGTTTAAAAAAGTGCAGGTATTCAGCTCTTCCTTTCACCAAATAGATATGACCGATGTCGTATTTGAAGGTTGTGACCTATCGAATACTAAATTTCCTAAAGGAAACTTACATAGAGTAAGATTCAAAGACTGTAAATTAATAGGATTAGATTTGTTAGATGCTCGTCTGAGACATGTAACATTTGAAAATTGTATTCTTAATATGAGTAATTTTGTGGATGCGGATTTAAAGCATGTGAAATTTGAAGATTCTTGCTTACATAGTGCTAACTTTTTTGAGTGTTCCCTAGAAAAAGTAGACTTACATAAATGTGACATCAATGATACTGATTTTTCTACTACAAAACTTAAAGGGGTAGATATAAGTAGCTGTATTTTCGAAAATATTAATGTATCCCCGAACAATTTACAAGGTTGTACTGTATCGCCGCAACAAGCTATTATGTTTGCCTCTTTGTTAGGATTGATTGTAAAGGAATAAATAAGAAAGTATTACTTTTCCAAAAAGGAGAATTTATGGATAGTATCATTTTTGACTTGGATGGAACTTTATGGGATTCGATAGATACTGTATTAAATGCTTGGAATAAGGTGTTAAAACAATCTGAGCTAGTGGAAAAAGAATTGACTAGTGAAGACTTTAGAGCAACGATGGGACTTCAAATGAATGAAATAGGAAAACGTTTTTTTCCAGATCTAGATGAAGTGACTCGGAATAAAGTCATAAAGGATTGTGGGGAGTTAGAAAATGTAGTTTTGGAAGAACAAGGTGGCCAACTATATCAAAATGTAGAAGCGGTTTTGGAAAAATTATCAAATAAATATAAGCTTTTCATCGTGAGTAATTGCCAAGATGGCTATATTGAAGCTTTTTATAAGTATCATCAATTAGAAAGCTTCTTTATAGATTATGAAAATCCTGGAAAAACAGGGCTATCAAAAGGAGAAAATATAAAGTTAATTATGGAAAGAAATAATTTAGCCAGCCCTGTCTATGTAGGTGATACTTTAGGTGATTATAATGCTGCCAAAGAGGCTGGTATCCCTTTTGTTTATGCAGAGTATGGTTTTGGTGATGTAGAAGACTACGATTACATTATTCATACGTTGGAAGATTTATTAACCCATTTTAACTAAATCATTTATGCTTTAATGCATAAAACCCATAAAAACATGGACCTCACAATAAGAGGCTCCATGTTTTTATTTTTAGTGAAATGTAACCACAAACAGTTTGTAAAGCCACTTCCTCCTTCCATCCAGTGATTGAGTTCAATTTAATATGTGAAAGGTTAATGATTGGTAATGATTGAAAGTGATTGTTTTTGATTGATTTTTGGAAGAGCTTACAATAGAATAAGCATGTAGCTATTATAAAATACATCACAATATTTCTTTCTAATATCGGTTTGTGTTCATTTATTGGGCATATTACTCAGCAGATATATAAGGTAGTGAAAAGGAAAAAGGTGAATAAAATGTTAACTCCAGAAAGACTGCAAAAAATAATGGAGATGATTCAACATCAGGAAGTTGTAAAGCTTTCAGAACTGGTGGATGCGACAGGAGCTTCGGAATCTACCATACGAAGAGATCTTAGTCAGCTTGAAAAAGGTAACAGACTAAAAAGAGTACACGGTGGCGCGGCAAGGATACTTCAAAAAGGGATGGAACCAAGTATCATTGAAAAATCTTCTATCAACCTTTCAGAAAAAAAGCTAATTGCTAAAGCTGCAGCAAATTTAATAAAAGACGGCGATTGTATTTTTCTAGATGCTGGTACTACAACTTATCAGATGATTCCGCTGCTGGAAAACAAGAAAGTTAAGGTAGTGACTAATGGTTTCGCTCATATTCAATCTTTGATGGAAAAAGGAGTAACAACATATATCATTGGTGGATATATGAAGAATCAAACAGGTGCCATTATCGGAAGTAAGGCTGTGGATTCCCTTAAAGAATACTATTTTGACAAAGCTTTTATTGGGACTAATGGAGTTCATATTCAAAGTGGTTTTACAACTCCTGATCCCGAAGAAGCAATTGTGAAAAGCACAGCAATCAAACAATCAAATGAGACTTTTATTCTAGCAGACATCTCTAAGTTCAATGAAATTGCTTTTGCAAAAATAGCAAACATTTCATCTGCAAACATTATTACTAATAGAATGGATCACGAAGTAGCAGAAGCATATCGAGAGAAAACATCAGTAACGGAGGTTCATTCATGATTTATACCATCACACTTAATCCATCTGTTGATTATGTAATGGAACTGGAATCTTTTCAAGAAGGTGAACTTAATCGTGCAAAACAGACGAATTACTTCCCTGGAGGAAAAGGAATTAATGTATCAAGAGTGTTAAAGAGGCTCGGTGCAAATACAGCTGCATTAGGTTTTGTAGCTGGATTTACCGGGAACTTCATTCAACAAAAATTAATGGAAGAGCAAGTGAACACACTTCTTTTAGAGGTGAGTGGAGAGTCTAGAATTAATGTAAAGCTAAAAGCAGGAGATGAAACTGAAATAAATGGCACAGGACCAATTGTGGATGAAAGTGCTATCAGCAGTTTGCTAAATCAACTGGACTCCCTGACAACGGATGATTTTGTCGTATTGGCTGGTAGTATTCCAAGTACTATTAATCCAAGAATTTACGAAATTTTGATTCAGAAGTGTCAGACAAAAGGGGCAAAGGTTGTATTAGATACTGGTGGAACTGTATTGAAAGAATTGCTTTTTTATAAGCCTTTTTTCATTAAACCGAATCATCTGGAACTTGCAGAATTGTTTGGTGTTGCTATTCAATCGATTGATGAGGTAGTGTATTACGCCAAAAAACTTCATGATCAAGGAATTGAGAACGTAGTAGTTTCGATGGCAGGAGATGGGGCAGTTTTATATACAGGTGAAGGGGTCTATCTAGCAAAGGCACCAAAAGGGGAAGTGAAAAATTCTGTTGGAGCTGGTGATTCACTTGTTGCTGGATTTCTAGCAGAATATGTAAAATCCGGAGGTGCTTCTGAAGCTTTAAAATTTGGAATTGCATCAGGAAGTGCGACGGCATTTTCCCACGACCTATGCCGAAGTGATGAGGTTTTAACTACTTTAAATGAAGTTACCATAGAAAAATGGACAGGTAAGGAGGAGTAAGGATGAAGATTACAGACTTATTGACAATAGATACCGTAATTTTAGAGTTGAAGGCTAATTCCAAAAGGGACGTTATTAAGGAATTGATTGAATCTCTTCATCAAGCAGGGCGCCTTTCAGATAAACATAAATATGAGGAAGCGATCCTTGCCAGAGAAGCACAAAGCACTACTGGAATAGGAGAAGGGATTGCTATACCACATGCAAAAACCAATGCAGTAAAAACACCAGCCATCGCATTTGGTATGTCAAAACAAGGGATTGACTACGAATCTCTTGATGGTCAGCCAAGCCACCTGTTCTTTATGATCGCGGCTAGTGAAGGGGCAAACAATGCTCACTTAGAAACGCTGTCCCGTTTGTCTTCTATGCTGATGGATAGTGATTTTAGAACAAAACTAATGGAAGCAGCTAGTAAAGAAGAGGTAATACAGATAATTAATTCAAAGGAAAACGAGCTGTTTCAAGAAGAAGAGCAAGAAAAAGTAAATAGAAATGAAGATAACCTAATTCTTGCTGTAACCGCATGTCCAACAGGCATTGCGCATACTTACATGGCAGCGGATGCGCTAAAGCATAAAGCAAAAGAAATAGGATTAAACCTTAAAGTGGAAACGAATGGATCTAGTGGTGTTAAGAATGAATTAACACAGACTGATATTGAAAATGCAACAGGCATTATTGTCGCAGCGGATAAACAAGTAGAAATGGACCGTTTCAACGGGAAAAAAATTATCCAAGTACCTGTTGCGCAGGCGATTCGAAAGCCTGAGGAACTTCTAACAAAAGCGAACAGAGGAGAAGGAAAAGAATACACCGGGACTGTGAATCGTACTTCTTCTGATGAAAAGAAGGGGCGCTCAGGTTTTTATAAGCATTTAATGAGCGGAGTTTCCAACATGCTGCCGTTTGTTGTAGGGGGCGGTATCCTTATTGCCATTTCTTTCATGTTCGGTATTAATTCAGCTGACCCTAATGACCCGAGCTACAATTGGTTTGCAGAACAATTGAATATAATTGGTGGTAAAAATGCATTTGCTTTAATGATTCCGGTTTTAGCTGGATTTATTGCGATGAGTATCTCTGACAGACCTGGATTTGCTGCAGGGATGGTCGGCGGATTTATTGCCTTTACAGGGGAGGCAGGCTTTTTAGGTGGGTTAATTGCAGGTTTCTTAGCTGGATATCTTGTACTTGGGCTTAAAAAAGTATTCAGTACGCTACCTACTTCTCTTGAGGGGATTAAACCTGTTCTGTTATATCCTTTATTTGGGGTCTTTTTTACTGGAATGATCATGCTCCAATTAGTAACTCCTTTAAAAGCAATCAATACCGGATTAACAAGCTGGCTAGGTAGTCTTGGCTCTGGAAATCTTGTTCTATTGGGGATTATTTTAGGTGCTATGATGGCAATTGATATGGGGGGACCAATTAACAAAGCTGCATTTACATTTGGTATTGCCATGATTGATGCAGGAAACTTTGCACCTCATGCAGCTATCATGGCAGCTGGTATGGTACCTCCGCTAGGATTGGCCATCGCCACTACCATATTTAAAAATAAGTTTAATAAGCAGGAAAGAGAAGCGGGGAAAACTTGCTATATAATGGGTGCCTCATTTATTACTGAGGGAGCCATCCCATTTGCCGCAGCAGATCCGTTACGTGTTATACCTTCCGCAGTTGTAGGGTCTGCAGTAGCAGGTGGTTTAACAATGTTATTTGGTATTGGATTACCTGCTCCGCATGGTGGAATATTCGTTATTCCTATCGTATCAGGTGGTATTCTCCTTTACGTTCTTGCAATCAGTATCGGAGCGTTTGTGACCGCACTAATGGTGGGTGTATTAAAAAAGAGAGCAACCATATAATTTGGTAAAGTGCCCATCCATAAATAGACAAAGTACCTACATGATAAATCCTTCATATTTATAATTGAGTAATTCAATTTTGATGGAGGAGATAAACATGAACCAACCTTTTGAACAAACTGCCTTATATGGTAATACAGAAGACCAGCGAATTTTTGGAAGGCCTTTTGGATTCGGGAGACCATTCGGTTTCGGAAGACCATTCGGATTTGGCCGCCCATTTGGATTTGGAAGGCCATTTTTCGGAGGTCCTTTCATAGGAGGACTTGCAGGAGGACTTCTTGGAGCAAGTTTACTTGGGGGCTACGGTTATGGATATCCATACTATGGTTATCCATATTATGGGTACGGGTATCCTTATTATTGGTAAATATATATAAAACGCGAATACAAGTTAATAGTAAAAAAATTGCCCAAGAATGTTGACCAATCACATTCTTGGGTTTATTTTTTAGAAACTTACCAAAAAGTAAGGAGTAAGCTAGTATTTACCGATAATAACGAAAAGCTAATTTTTTTGAATGGTTTTATTTTCTTTTTTTGAATGAATGGAGAACTTAGGTGCTTTTTTGATTAAAGGTTGAAGAGCGGGAGGAGATGCTTGATTCGGTAGAGTTGTTTGCGAGTTAGTCCCAATATATAATTGTCCAGTTAAATCTTTTATTCCTAACTGGCCAAAATTATTGCTTAAATCTGCAGTGTCGATATTAATAGCTTCAATTGAAAGGTTTTCTATGATGATTGTAGATTTCTCAGGTTCTTGTATTGCTTTTTCTACATTCGCTTTTGCTATCAATCCCTTTATTTGAACCAATTCTAACTCAAGGTCTGCAATCCTTTTTTGAAGAAATGTCCGTTCAACCTTGGTTTCTTCCCTGAATTCAGCAATTATTTTCTTTTTAAAAAAATTCAATATCATTATGATCACACACTTATTAGTTAGTAGTGATACAATTAAGTATTCGTCCTATACGGGACAGATTTGTTTTTTCTAGGATAAAAAATGGTAAGTAAACCTTGATGAAACTTGACATCGAGCTCATTTGCATCAGCTGGCTCAGGCAAAAGTAAAATCCTCTCAAACTCCCCATAGAAACGTTCTTTTTTGATTTCTTTTTCTGATGGGAAAAGTGGTTTGGAATCCCCCTTTATTAAAAGGTGACTAGGAGTATGAAGAGACAATTGAACATGATCTGGATGTATACCTGGGAGCTCAATAATTACCCCAATGTGAGATTCATTCTGATAAACATCATGAAGTGGAAAATCATCATTTAAGTTAAAAAACTGATTGGGGGAATGATTCGTAAATATCTTGTTCCAAAAATCATTATTTTGATACTGTGATGTCAGCTCCATCCATTTTTTCATTTTTTCCATATTCATCAAAAATCCCCCATTCAAAAATTTAACACGCTAAATCATATTTGACACAGGAATTGCTGGATTCGCAATTTGATCTTGATCACTAACATCTGGGTCCAAAACACCTGTATTCATTTGGGAACTAGTTGGCGACAAATCTCCCAGTGATATGTTCACCCCATAATTTTTACTGTTAGCAGTGTGACTATTATGAACAGTTGGACCAATATCCACATTTCCGTTATGAGAAATTCCATTCACTTTAATATTGAAAATATTTATTTGATACGGCATGAGAAACCTCCATTAATTTGGCTCTGGTGAACTATTGATAGGTATCGGAATTGGCATAGAATCAGTTGATGAAACAGGTATTCTATTGCCCGAATCCCAAAAATCAGGCTCTGTTCTTAACGCTGCTTGACTTGCAATTTCAGATTGATCATTTACATCTGGATCAATAAACACGTTCTCCATCATTGCTTCTGTAGGAGATGTATCACCATAGGATGAATTTATACCCTGTGATTTGTTATTGGAAGTTGGGCTATTATGTGTCGCTTCTCCAATTGTCACGGAGCCATTACCTGATATACTATTTACCTTCATGCAGTAAAGATTAACAACCGTCGGCATCTATGATAAACCCCCTATTGCTCTTTAAAAATATCCTATGCACTACGGTGCCCAAATGTTCGGGTTATTGGGGATGAGGTGATAGCTGTCCGGGGTTAAAAGCTTGCAGATTACATAGAAAGTTTATAGGAAGATCACATAAGATTATCCGAAAAGTACAAATGGTTACAAACTATCTATCTTGGAAAAGGTCTTGTTAGAGGTACCTCCAAAGGTTTTCAAAAGACCATCATAGGTTCGCGGAATACCTCAACAGGTTTAGAGGATAGCATCAAAGGATTTGGGAAGACCACTAAAGGTGTGTCGGATAGCACGAAAGGTGGAAGGAAGTGAAAATAACAAGTGGTTACAAACTATCTATCTTGAAAAGGGTCTAGTTAGAGGTATCTCCAAAGGTTCTTCAAATACCATCAAAGGTTTACGGAATACCTCGAAAGGTTTAGAAGTTAGCATCAAATGTTTGTCAAAATCAACTAAAGGTTTTCAAAAGACCATCAAAGGATCCCCGGTATCCTCAAATGGTATAACAATTTAATGAAGAAAAACTGCCACTCCTCTAAGGAAATGGCAGATGTATGTTGGATCTCCAAAGGAATAGGGAACACCTTCAAAGGAATTCGATTTACCATCAAAAATGTGTGAAACACCACGAAAGGTTTTCCGGTTACTACCAAAATCCTCGAGAGATTGCTTTAATACACATTAAGATGCTCTTCCCAAACGAAAAGTAATCAACTCATAGGAAAGCACTAATAAGTGTTCCTCCTATAGCCCCTGTTAAGACGATCATCCATGGAGGCAATTTCCAAAAAACAAGCATACTGAACAAGATGGCAGCAAAGGCAAAATCAATTGGTGCAAGGATGGAACTTGTCCAAATTGGGAAATAGAAAGCAGAAATTAATATTCCTACAACTGCAGCGTTTACCCCCATTAAGGCAGCTTTTACTTTTGTATTACGACGGAGCGAATCCCAAAAGGGTAATGCGCCTAAAATTAATAAGAAGGCAGGCAAAAAGATGGCGATTGTTGCAAGTAGTCCACCTTGCCAGCCGTTGATGACGGCACCGATGTAAGCAGCGAAGGTAAACAATGGGCCAGGAACTGCCTGTGCAGCACCATAACCAGCAAGAAATTGTTCTTCACTAATCCATCCTGTTGGTACAAATTCTCTTTCAAGCAAAGGTAACACAACATGTCCCCCACCAAATACAAGGGAGCCGGCTCGGTAAAAGCTATCAAAAAGTGCTAGCCAACTTGAGGATGTTACTTCTTTAAGAACAGGTAAAAGAAATAATAGACCGAAAAATATGGTGAGACAAATAATAGCCAAACGTTTTGATATTGGAAATTCAAGCTTAGAATCATCTGCTTGAGCATGATGCTTGAAAAAAAGAAACCCGAACCCTGCTGCAAGTAAAATGACTAATACTTGGGAGAAAGTTGTTTGCCAAAGGAGTGTTACAACTAACGCTAACAAGCAAATAGCCTTTCTTTTTAAATCTGGCGTCAAATTATTAGCCATGCCAATAATAGCGTGAGCAACTATAGCAACTGCCACTATTTTTAAGCCGTGAATCCAGCCGGCATTTCCTACATCAAACCCTTGTAAAATAAGTGCAAAAAGGATTAATGCAAGGACAGATGGAAGTGTGAAGCCAAGAAAGGAAACAATTCCACCAAGGACACCTGCGCGCATAACTCCTATCCCTATACCAACTTGAGAACTAGCAGGACCAGGGATGAACTGACTTAGTGCCACAAGGTCTGCATAGCTTTTTTCATCCATCCATTTTCTGCGGCGAATATATTCTGTGTGGAAATAACCGAGATGTGCCACTGGTCCTCCGAAGGAAGTTAGACCAAGTCTAGTTGATACCAAGAGTATTTCAAGTAATGATTTTAAGCTTTTGTTTCTTTTCAATAATGTTCACCTCAAATAGTAGTTCAAATACTCCTTTAATGTAGAATATGTATATCGGAATTAGCTATTACTATAGCATAGTGTTTTTTTTGTAGAAACCCTCCTAAGGAATCTTCATGATATCTTTACAATGGTAGTGATGGTTGACTGTTCGTTCAATTTAGGCTATTATGATAGTGTAAATTAAAATTTAATTTCCCAAAGGGGAGTAGCTATATAAACAGCAAAGTCGTCATTACGGGATTTAAATATCCTCGGCTTTGTTGGCAACGTATGTTGTTAGCGAGACCTTTGTCAGTACATTCAATCTGGCAAAGGTCTTTCTTTATTTCTAGGGATCTTTTGCCAGATGTGGTGAAAGGTCCCTTTTTTGTGGAGATTATTCTGGAGGTAGTTTCATGATCAAAAAACTAGTAAAAGCATTGATTTTAAAAAAAGGGCTCACTTTTGCTAAGCAAAAAGTTTTACCTGTGGTGATGAAAGAAGTAAAGAAGAGAATGAAGAAGTAAG
The DNA here is from genome assembly GCF_917563925.1 of Sutcliffiella rhizosphaerae. Classification (GTDB taxonomy): domain Bacteria; phylum Bacillota; class Bacilli; order Bacillales; family Bacillaceae_I; genus Sutcliffiella_A; species Sutcliffiella_A rhizosphaerae. The sequence goes on along the minus strand of NZ_CAKJTJ010000013.1, from coordinate 28,193 downwards.
GAGAAATGTATATGCGTAAATTATTTATTCCAATAATCCTATTATTTTCCTTTTTTTTAAGTGGTTGTTCCTTATTAGGTGAGGTAAACAGTACCTTACAATATGTAAATAAAGCAACAGAACATATTAACAAGTGGCAGGATTTCGGGCAAGTTGCCCCGCAAATGGTTAAAGACGCTGCAATAAATGCAGAAGCTAAAAATGAATTGGAAGCGGAATTAAAATCATTATCTGACGCAATAGATGAATTTAATGAAACAGAACCACCAGCTATTGCAAAAGGAGTTCATCAACAGTTAGTAGAAAAAAATGAAGAAATCAAACATGTTATTGAAAATTCTATGATAAATGGTGAATTAACGCTAGAAAAACTGCAGGATTCCGAGCTGTTCACATTAATAAATGAAGTCACAACTATGATGAATTTGTTGGAAGAACTCGGTCAATAAATGGAATAACGAGTTGAGAAAGTGAGCGACGATAAATTGATGGAAACAAACAGGAGTAGTAAACCTTATCAACAGCTTGCTGAATCTATTGTCTTTAACAACAAGCGAAATCATATGAAGTTAATATCTTATAATTACCAAGAGTTAGAATTAATAGGGTCAGGTAGAAGCGCTTATGTATTTCGGATAAGAGGAAGGAATATTGCAATTAAAGTGTTTTATCCTCCTTTTGAACATTTAGCTCAAAAAGAAGCAAGTGTTTATGAGAGATTAGCAGGAATATCCTATTTTCCTATCCTCTATAATTCTGGGAAGAACTTTATTGTTATTGACTTTGTCGAAGGGCTGACCTTATTTGGTTGTTTAGTGACGGGAAAACAAATGAATAGAAGTATCTTATCAGATGTGGATGACGCAATAAAACATGCAAGGGAGAGGGGATTGAACCCTTCTGATATTCATCTTCACAATATTTTAATTACACCGACAGAAAGAATAATACTTATCGATGTTGTACGCTTTACGCAGAAGAACCGTTGTAATCAATGGAATGATTTAAAAAAAGCCTATGATCTTTTTTATCACAAACCATTTTTTCCTAAGCGTTTGCCTTCGAAACTTTTATTATGTATAGCATTTTTATATAAGAAAGGCCTATTTAGACGAATTTTTAATTAACAAATATATACCCCTCTTAAATCTTTTCCATTTACGGGAAAGATTTTTTTGTAATCACTGCGATAAAATGAATATAGGTACGTCTAATAGATAAGAAACTGTTTTTACTGGGGGAAAAGGATGTCCAACAAAGAAGTCATTTCGAAATGGTTTTATGAATATAGCGATGATATTTTTCAATTTTTATTTTACAGATTGGGTACTGAAAAACATGATGTGGAGGACCTTATTCAAGAGGTTTTTATTAAAGCTTTAAAAGGCTTTTCAACGTTCAAGGGAAACTCTTCTCCTAAAACATGGTTGTATAGTATTGCTCGAAATGTTGCCATCGACGCATTAAGAAAGAAAAAAAGGGAGAGATGGTTCTTTTTATTAGAAACAGATAAAGCAAGATCAGAGGTAGCTTCCCCTGAGAGTATATATTTTTTAACGGAGGATCAAAAAGAGTTCATGTGTGCCATCAGGTCTTTAAAGCAGTCATATCAGGAAGTATTGGTGATGAGGGGCATTAAGGAGTTATCTGTACAGGAAACGGCAGAAATTCTTGGGTGGAGTGAGAAGAAGGTCGGTTCCACTTTATATCGTGCCAAACTGGCGCTGCACCAAAAGTTAGGGGGGGAGTTCCGTGAATAGAAAGCTAGATGAACGATTGAAATCAATGCCAAAGCCCCGCCTCAATGAAGTGGATAAACAAAAAATGCATCAAACTATTATGAAGCAAAAGATCAGAAAAGAACGAGGGAGCTTGATGGGGAATCTGAAGGGGATTAGTATGGCTTTTGCGAGCGCTGCTGTAATTATTTTGTTTTCGATCATTATTTTTTCAGAGAATGGAGCAATAAACCCTACTTCAAGAGGGGATAATACAGAGCAGGTTCATGACAATTATGTATCGTACTTGAGTAGTATAGAAGTGCATGATCAAATAAATCAAGATACAGCTTATATAGGTAACAACGGATCTCTAGGTAAATTCCACAGTCAAATTTTACCCGGAAAGTATTTTGCTAATGGAATGGAACTACAGACTTCAGAAGATCCAATGGGGATAAACATGAATTACCGATTATCGGAAGGAAATTCTGCGACTGATTTTGAAAAAGATGCTTTTATTGAAAGGAATTTGCCATATACATTAATCTTTAATGCCACTGTCTACTTTACTTTTTTTGACAATGGGGAATTCGTAACATTTCATATAAATTCGTTAGGAGAAACAATCTCCTATACCTTTAATAGGGAACAGATAGAGGAGCTATATGGTAAAGATGTTCGTGTATTTAAAGAGGATAAGAAGATTTGGCAGGAAGAAGTAATGCAGAAAGTACTAAATGATCGTGATATGGTAGAAAGTTTCATTGCGCAAATACAAAAAAGCGAATGATGCAGTTTTTTTACCTATCATTGGAATTTATCCAATATTATCCTAAATTCATCTGTAAAAATTTTGCATAAAATAGTACAATAGTAGTGAAAGATAATGCTAAAAGTGTAGGTGGATAAAATGGATGGTAAACCAAATCACTATGATGGCAGTATTCAAAATTATTCAGCAGAGAACGTAAATATTTATAGTGAAGAACCTTTCATCTTAACTGATGATATCCGAAAAAATCTCGGAGGAAACCCTTATATTCTGCAGAACGAAGGAAAATAATGAAGGTTAGATGTAAAAGATTTGCTTGATTGTCCAAAAGCAAATCTTTTTTTATTCATATTACTTGCAATATTAGCGATTTTATTTTACGATATATCTCGAATTAAAAATAAATTAATTCAAGATAGTTGGTAACATATCCCTTTTTGTTGCAAACTAATAATAAATGACAAACAAGAGAGGAAGATTCAACATGGCAAAAGTTTTATACATTACAGCTCATCCACATGATGACACACAATCTTATAGTATGGCAGTAGGGAAAGCTTTTATTGATACATATAAAGCAGCTAATCCTAATGATGAAGTAGTACACCTAGACCTGTATAAAGAGCATATCCCTTATATTGATGCGGACGTATTCAGCGGGTGGGGGAAACTTCAAACAGGAAAAGGTTTTGAAGAGCTTTCCGAAGAAGAAAAAGCGAAGGTTAGCCGACTTTCTGAGTTATCTGAGCAATTCGTTGAGGCAGACAAATATGTATTTGTAACTCCTTTGTGGAATTTCTCATTCCCTCCTGTTATGAAGGCATATCTAGATTCAGTTGCGGTTGCAGGAAAAACTTTTAAATATACTGCCGAAGGACCTGTTGGACTGTTAACAGACAAAAAAGCTTTACATATTCAAGCACGTGGAGGCATTTATTCTGAAGGTCCGGCTGCTGCGTTGGAAATGGGACATCGTTATATAGATGTTATCATGCAATTCTTTGGAGTGCCTTCCTTCGAAGGAATATTTGTGGAAGGTCACAATGCAATGCCTGCTAATGCAGAAGCTATTAAAGCAGACGCAATTGCGCGTGCAAAAGATAAAGCACAAACTTTCTAATTCTAATGAGAAAGAGATTCTTTCTAAGGGATCTATATGCTTTTAGAAAAAATGAAGAATTGACCGTTCGTTAATGATCGGGAGTTCCTTTTTTAGGAACTTCCGGATTTTTTTATGAAAAGCGTCAAGTGGCACTTTCCTCGTAATTTCCACATTATCATCTTTACAGATATTTTTTGATTTCCTTAATTATACACAGATTGTTAAACATTTCATCTTGTTTTCCAGCTATAATGCTATTAAGGGATGTTTTGAACGAAAGATTTCCCATTATATCCAATTTAATTCTCCCATTATTTTATTGGTTCATTCATTCTAATCATTATAAAATAAACTATATACAGAAGGGAGAGAGCGATCATTCCCAATCAAATAAAATGGAAGATAGGTACTTTCATATTAGTTGTGACTGCTTTAATATGGGTAACTCAAACAGAGTGGTTTGCCGTTTTTAAAAGCGGTGACATGGAACAGATTCAATTATTGTTACAAGAAAAAACTACAACCATTATATTTCTTACGTTCTTTTTAATGATGATACAAAATGTGCTTACTTTAATTCCGATTGTCGGTATTATCGTTATAAATATTGCATTGTTTGGATTTGTATATGGTTACATTTGGAGTGTCCTAACAAGTGTTATCGCTGGTGCATTAGGATTTGTAGTTTTTCGTTACTGGTTTCAATCGATTCTTACGAAGAAAGTACCGAATGTTTACCTAAATAGGCTAGAAAATAATGGATTTTGGTTTGTTTTATTTTTGAGAATGATTCCTTTTATCCCTTCTAGTTTTATTAATTTAGCTGGAGGAGTAAGTTCCATAAGTCTCACTGCATTTTTCATTGCAACCTTAATTGGGAATGGTATTTATCTACTTTTGCTTAGCTTTGTGGCAGATGGATTGCTAACAGCAGAGATTGAAGGCTATATTTTAGTTGCGTTAGTGCTGGCCCTTATTCCAAGTTTTTATTTTTATCGTTTATTAAAACAAAAGGTCAAAATAGAAGAAAACCAGAAAAAAAAGGTAAGTAGAGGTTGAGTCTTTTGCATGGACTCCACAATTAATACATATTTTTACATGGGCGGTTTTCTCCAGAAAATTTGGAAGAAGCGGCCCTATAATTATGAACTGGCAATCCTTATACTAGGAATATTTTTGCTTGGAACTTTAAGGCATGAAAAACGTATTAGTTAGTAATTAGGAGGGATGATTCAATGTGGATATTATTAAGTGTTCAACTTTTTCTTATTGCTATTTTTATCCTTTTAGGTTGGGCAATTTCAAAAAAGAAGGCATATAATTTAATTTCCAATTTTGCTACAAGACCAAAAGAGGAACAAGAAGAACTGATAAAAAGGGGATATACTCAAAAGACAGGAAAACTATTAATTACTACTGGAATAGTATTGCTGTTATTATTGCCATTACTGTTTTTTCCCATCTCCTATGCATTGGAAATTAATATAATGGCTATGATCGTATTGTTGCTCGGTGGTTTTATTTATTTATCTAAATATGAAATTCCAAAAAAACGAAAGAAAAGTTATATTATAAGCACAAGTATAACGCTCATTACCGTTATTTTCTTAAGTGTTGTCTTTTTCTTAGGCTACCAAGATTTTGAACTGAAGACTCATGATACATCCTTCGAAATTACTGGTGTGTATGGGGATGAATGGACTTATGAAGAATTGACAGCTATTACTCTTTTAGATAGTATGCCTGAGGTTACCTTTAGGACTAATGGATATGGACTGCAAGATATATCAAAAGGGCATTTTGCTTTGAAGGAGTATGGAAGTAGTCTATTATTTATTCACAAAGGTATTTCGCCATATTTATTGATTCAAACGGAGGAAGATACTATTCTTATTAATTCCAAAAATGCAGAAATTACAGAAGGTTGGTATAATCATTTAGAAAAACAAATCATTAATGGGGATTAAGTCATTATTTTTTATTAGAAAATGTTACAATGGCATTTGAGTTGATTTTTTCTGCTAGCTTGTATTATATTGTGTAAGTCGTACTAAGTTACATCATTAAAATTCCAGTTGAGGTTCGCCAGATTTTAACTAATAGGCTTCCTGGCTGTAGCATATGTCATTTTAACTATTATTAGAAATTGAGGTATTATCTATGGAAGATATTTTAATTTTATTACAGTACATTTTACTCGGAATTTTACAAGGTGTAACGGAACCAATCCCTGTTTCATCAAGTGGTCATGTTATGATTCTACAAGAATTATTTGGTATGAACTTGGAAGGACTAACATTTGAAATTGTTGTAAATACTGCGTCCTTACTAGCAATCTTAATTATTTTTCGTGAATCCATTTCAAGGCTCTTTTTTGGAGCACTAAGATTTATTACAAAGAAGGACAAAGAAGATAAGGCAGACTTTATGTTTGTCGTGTATTTGGTAGTAGGTACAATACCAGCAGGGGTTATTGGTGTCTTATTTGGAGATGCGATATCAAGTGCTTTAGAGAATATTAAAGTTATTGGTATTACCCTGCTAATAACCGGTGTAGCACTATGGTTAATTAGAAATTTACGAGGCAGAAAAAATGATGCAGAATTAACATTCAAAGATTCAATCATTGTTGGACTTGCACAAGCCTTCGCATTAATTCCTGGGATAAGCCGATCAGGAGCTACCATTGTTGCTGCAATGGCTCGTGGAATGAAGCAAGAAACTGCACTTCGATTTTCATTCCTTCTATATGTCCCAGTAAGCTTAGGTGGTGTCATACTTGCCGCTAAGGATTTGTTAGGAATGGAAAACTTGAATGAATTAATTTTGCCTTATTCATTGGCCTTTATCGCTTCATTTATTGCATCCTTCTTTGCTTTAAAATGGTTTATGGGAATTATGGCAAAAGGAAATCTTATTTATTTCTCTATTTACTGTTTCGTTGCAGGTACACTTGTAATCCTATTCTTATAATGAAACGTATAACCAAGTAGTTTTCGTTGATTGGCTAAAGCGGTCATAACTGCTATTAAATAAGTGGTTAGAGTGAAATGATAAATGAGTCCCTATAAAGAAGGGAGGAAGGAAAAACGACTAGTTTTTCCTTCCTCCTTTTTTGGTAGAGCCAAACACCATAAAAAGAACCAGGTCTCTACATCTCCTGGTTCATTGTTATTATGATGCCATTTTTGGTTTGGCAGGTATCTTTTTGTTTTCCTTACTTAGAACGGTCGCATTGTGTCTATATGTGCAATAAACGAGAAATACCGTAATTAATAGATAACCAATGGTAAAGTCTTGTGCCGCATTAAAAGTTAAACTTGGAGCATGCATTAACCCTATAAAAGATAAGAAGGCTCCAATCAATGCGAAATATGCTCCTTTTTTGTAGTCTTGATCGATAATATAGACAGTAATGGAACCTAGAATAATAGCAGTAAACATCGCTCCCTGGCCTAAGGGAACAATTCCTTCAGAAATACCAGAGACAACTTCCCCAGCACTGTTGTTAAACCTTGTCATTACATAGTTTGCGAAATATGGTAGCATTGCGATTGCAACTGCTGGAAAATATCGTTTTTCATTGGATTGGAAAGCAGTTGCTACCATTGATATCCCTACAAACACCAAAATTGGAGCTACTGCAGCAAGTGGAATAATAGCAGCCATAGCAGCAATTACCCCAGTCATAGCTGCTAATCCGAAAACAATAGCATTTAGAATACTATATCCTCTTCCTGCACCCATCCATTTAGAGCCAACCGTAGCAATATAGACGGTAGTAGGAAAAGGGCCTCCAAAAATCGCACCAACCATCGTTCCAACTCCATCAACTGCTTGACACTCACGTACATCATAAGAGTCACCTGCTGCAGACATGGCATCAACATTGTTCATCGTTTCGATAGCATTGTAAAGCGTAATCGGTAAAATAATGGCAAGTAAGCCGATTAAAGCGGTAAACAAATAACTCATTCCTTCAAAAGCTGCAAGAGAAGGAAGAATTGGATAAAAACCAATGCTTGCCAGCCCTTCAGAAATTTGAGATGGGGATTGATACCCTAGTGTAAAAGCTAGTAATGTTCCAATTAATACTGCAAAGAGTGATGCCGGAATTTTAAAGGGCATTGCAATTTTCCCTACTACTCCAGCAATAATGATAACAAGGGCAACCAATCCAACAACTGGTATGGAGAATGTGTTAAAAAGCATTTCTCCAGCGATAAATGTTAACGCCACACCTGCAAGTGCACCGAGCATGGCAGCGCGAGGGAGCTTTTTTCTTACCCAGTTTCCAGTAAAACTAACTAATGCTTCAATTAACCCACTTAAAAAGGCAGCAGCTACTGTAATTTTCCATGCGAGCTCATGATCTCCTGTTAATGCAAGTGCTGGTGCCAATACCCCGAAAAGGAAGACAAACATTACAGGGGTACTAATCCCGTAGGAAAGTGCTGTTACATCTAATCGTCTTTCTTTTTCAGCAAGGCGTTTTGCCATATAGGCATAATAAAGATTTCCCACCATAACTGCAACCGCAGCACCAGGTATGACTTTTCCAAAGACAATACTGGTGGAGAAGCCCATACCAAGCATAGTGACAGCGATAATGACGAAATTGGCTAGATTGTTTTGAAAAAGAGCAAAGAATGCATCTGTATCTTGTTTTTTATACCAAGGATAGTGAAAAGTAGAAGCTTTCATGGTAATACCTCCAATTTTTTATATGGTGATGCCGGCGTCCTCTTGTAAAAATGTAATCTTTCCGTCAGATAGGGAATCTATTCTTGCTAGAGATTCAACATGATAGCCTTTATCCTCTAAAAGCTTACGTCCTGGTTGAAACGATTTTTCAATTACAATTCCAATTCCTGCAACAATCGCCCCTGCTTGCTTAACTACATTAATTAATCCTTGTGCAGCTTGTCCATTTGCTAGGAAATCATCAATTATCAATACGCGTTCGTTTTCTTTAATAAATTCCTTTGCAACAGTAATCTCACTGCTTTCTTGTTTGGTGAAGGAAAATACTTCACTCGTATATACATTATCCTTCAATGTCAATGATTTTTTCTTTCGCGCAAAAACAAGTGGTACATCAAGTGAGTGAGCGGCAAAAAAACTAGGGGCAATACCAGAAGACTCGATGGTAATGACTTTATCGATTTTGTACTCTGAGAAACGGGAAGCGAACTCCTTTCCAATTTCAATCATTAATCCGGTATCAATTTGATGGTTTAAAAAACTATTTACTTTTAGTACCCCATTTGGAAGTACCGTACCTTTTTCACAGATTGCCTCTTGTAACATTTGCATTGTATCAATCTCCTTTAACACCATGGTTTTAGTAGTTTTTCAAAATAAAAAATCCCGAAAGTAAAAGTGGCATTTGTACTACAAGTGACCACTTTTTACTTTCGGGATTCCAATAGAAACTAGAAACTAACTCAGTTTTACAAATACTGAGCAAGACAAAAAGTAAAGTATCACCCGTAGTCAAGCCATTTACGGTAGCTTGGTAGAGACTTGTAGGCCATATTCCTACTATTATACGAGTTAATTATTTTATGAAATTGTTTGGATTATGAAGTGATTATATAGGATATTTTGTCGTTTGAAAACCCTTATTGCATAAAAACACGAATAAAAAATATGATAAGATAATTCTGAATTCGGAAATGAGTAGAGTGGACCTTGTATTTTCTAATTATTGTCCGCATTTTTTCAAATCATATAAAACATATTAACTTTTAGTGTTGGAACTTTTTTCTTTATTCGAACGTATTAAGGGGGAAAGGAGGAATGGAAATGCATTCAGGGATGATGGAAATGATTGACGGTTTTTTTATGGGTGATGGGTTCTTTGAGTTGTTCTTTTTTATTATTCTCTTTGCTATTATTTCTGTATTTTGCTTTATCATATTTAATGGGCTGAAAGAGTGGAAGTATAACAATAATCAACCAGAGTTGACAGTAGCTGCGATAGTTGTGACAAAGAGAATGGATGTAAGTCATTCCTCATTAAGTGATACTAATTCTAGCTCCCATACTACTTATTATGTAACATTTCAGGTGGAAAGCGGTGATAGGATGGAGTTCATGGTGGACGGGAAGGATTATAGTCAAATTGTAGAAGAGGATAAGGGAAAATTAAATTTTAAAGGTAGAAGATTTTTGGGATTTGAAAGAAGAATGTAATTAGTTGTAAAAAGCTAGACCACTAAAGTAAATAAATACTAATAGCGGTCTAACTTTCTATTGGTTCATCGGTTGTAGAAATATGACGGTAAACGGAGATGTTTTGAAAAATACTAACTACCATCAAAGCAAACATTATCCAAAAGTATCCGAAATCGTGTATAACAAACGCAATGACAGAGGCTACTAACATAAGAAAACTTGCCATAATACTTATAACAAATACTATTTTACTTAATCTCAAAATTATCATCTCCTTACACCAAAAATAATAATGGGAGCACTTTTATCTGTATCGGTATCTATATACCCTAAAAATAAAACTAATATGGGGTTATTATACAATAAATCCTGTCAACTCATCATTACAGTTATGTAAAATTCTTCGCAAAACAAAAATTCTATATATATGACGATAAAAAAGTGCTAAAAGTTCTGTTATTTAAACTATTTTTAAAAATTATTATTATTCCATGTAGTTAGTTTTCATAGCCTCTACTTAAAAATGACCCTATATCGAGAGGGATATTTCAGGATTCATGTAAAGTCCGCAAAACAGTCTTATTTATTTATTTATTTATCCTTACTAACTTATGAACATCCTTTAATATTTCTCCTTCAATTTCATGTCGTACCCAACCGATATGTGGTACGAAAGTCATATTTCCTTTACGAAGAATGTTCCCGTTTAAATCTTTTTCCTCAAACTCAATTACGATTCCGTTTTGAAATGTTTCAGCAGGAGTTTTAACTTCAGTAGATAGTGAATTTATTTTGTATGAAATTTCTAAGTCGAAATCTTCTATTTTTTCATTCCATACTTTGTTTTCTTCTAAAGGATAGGAAATAATTTTGGTTTTTGGAAATTTTTCAATATCTTTTGCTTTCCATTCAGTTGGAAAATCCTCTGAGATAACAATGTATCCATAAACTCCATTTTGTGTCTCTTCGTAAAAGTTATTGGATTCAGAAATGTTAGTAGTATGATCTTCATTTAGCGTTTGGACAGTCTTCACTTGAATGATATTGCTATCCTTAACATTGCTATACAATACCCTATACTCAGTATGTTCTTTATCTTCAATATAACGCTTAAAGGTGTAATCTCCTGAAACAGGTAAAAGATGAAGTTCTTTTTCTGTTTGTCCTGGCTGTTCTTGAGTAGGTGATTCACAAGCAGATAAAAGAAATAAATAAAGACCAAAAATAAAAAGTACACTTCGCAACTGAAACACTCCTTTTAAAAGTGAATAATTAACGATAGTGTACCCTATAACTTATTCCTTCATAATTCCATCTTTATATGTTTCAGAAAACTAAGATGATCTTCACTAAAATAATAGAACATCGGCTGTTTTTTTTCGTTAAATATTAGCATATAAGGTTTCTCTGCTTCCGGGAAGATAAAAATAACCTGATTGACCTTTTGATGAAGGACCTTTGTTTCAATTTCTTCTTCTGGTTCAAAAGGCACTTTTACCATAAAACCGGATATGGGAGTTGGGTTCAATTTTGGAAAAAGGGAATCCGCACTTTTCACAAGAGAAAATGCTTCTTTTCTTATGTTTTCTTCTAATGGGATTTGCTTTATCACTTCTGACTGTTTAACATCAAATACTTCCACCTGGAGAGGTTGGGCATAGGCATACAATCCATAACTACTAAAGAAAATTAGAAGAAGGATGAAGGTTTTTTTCATTTTATTCACCTCAAGTATAGTATGGACAGTTAAGGTGAAAACATGAGAACCTCAATCCTCATGACCAAGGAAACGATACCCAATGTAGAGAATTAGAAAGCAACAAAGTGTAATGATAAGTAATTCATATCCAACACAGGTGGATTTATAGCATAATTCACCCATATTTTTCCTCCTACAGTAATGTTGATAATAGATATGAAAAAGAAAAGACTAATATTCCATTAAGGCCAGAAAAGCCAAATCATAAACGACTTATTTAAAGTACGTCTTGTTCGACTTTTCCACTAGTTAAATTCATCTTCCCTATCTTTTTCCGCTTGAATCAATTCCTCTAAAAACGTTACAGCCTCTTCTTTATCATAGGTGAATAAAATCATATCGTTAGTAAGGAAACCGGTATATTCAAAGACAATATAGGCAGGTGATGCCTCAAAGTTATATGATGGATACCGTTCATTTGCCTGATCTAGACCAATAATGATATCGCTATTTTTTAGAATCAGGTCAATATCTTCAATCTGAGATAATTCCGCCTCTTCTTTTTGCTCAACGACTTCAATAAAAGAAAACCTTTCTGTTTCTTGATATGGCTGACAGGCTGTTAAAAGGAGGAGAAACAAGGAAACTAAAAGTAGGCGTTTTTTCATGATGTAAATCACCCCCGACATTATATATTCGCTAAAAAGAAGAATTTTCCTTTAAAAAAGTCAAAAATGAATCATTTAGAATTTATAGTGCTTTTCATGGACTTGCCCTCATACATTGTATGGACAACTTTCTTACAAAATGAGGTGAGAAAATGGAGCAATTCTTTCTTAGTGTATTTTCGTTCTTTGCCGATATGGGTGTATGGGGAATAGCACTTGGGCTAATGGTCGAAGTAATCCCCAGTGAAATAGTTCTTGGCTATGGAGGTTATTTGATTTCTATCGGTGAAGTGGGAGCACTCGGAGCAATAACTGCTGGAGTAATTGGCGGGACTCTTGCTCAGCTTTTTTTGTATTGGGCGGGTAGTATCGGGGGAAGGCCATTTTTGGAGAAATACGGAAAGTACATACTTATTCAACCGAAGCATTTGGATATATCAGAAAAGTGGTTTCAGAATTACGGACCAATTGTTGTGTTTACTGCGAGATTTATTCCGATTGTCAGACATGCAATTTCTATTCCAGCCGGGATTGCAAAAATGAAATTCCTACCGTTTTTGCTATATACATTAGCGGCAGTCATTCCTTGGACCATTTTGTTTTTGTATATAGGATTTCAGCTAGGAGAAAATTGGCGGGAGATTAAACATGCTGCACAACCACTTGTTATCCCTCTAATGATAATGATAATTCTTGGAGCTATTACTTACTTTGTGTTTGACCGAAAGAGAGCGAGATAGGAGATGAGAAAATGTCAAAGATTGAAGCGTTTATATTAGGTGTAATTCAGGGCCTGACTGAGTTTTTACCCATTTCAAGTACTGGTCATCTTTATTTAGGTCGAAACTTATTTGATCTAAAGGAAGCAGGGCTACTTCTTGATACAATGCTTCATTTCGGAACATTACTTGCCATTCTTTATTTTTATAGGGAAGAGTTTATAAAAATTATTCGTAACCCATTTCATAAGCTCACTTTTTTACTAATAATTGGTACCCTTCCAGCCGTAGTAATTGGACTAGCTTTTAAAGACTACTTTGAAAACATTTCAAAAACCGGCGTGACAATCGGGTGGGAGTTCCTTATCACTGGTGCTTTTCTCTGGTTTGCTGATTCCATTAAAAAAGGTACTAAAAAAATGGAAGACATCTCATGGAAAGATGCCTTGTTTATAGGGTCGTTTCAAGCTGCTGCCATTTTTCCTGCCATTTCTAGGTCTGGATTAACTATTGTCGCTGGCTTGTTCCGGAAACTAGATCGAGAAACAGCAGCATATTTTTCCTTTTTACTTTCTACGCCTGCTATTGCGGGAGCAGTTTTTTTGCAAACCTTGGATGTGGCAGAAGCAGGTAAAGAAGATATATCGCTAAGTGCATTGATAATAGGAATTATTACTTCATGTATATTTGGTTATATTGCTGTTAAATGGATGATCAATTATTTAAAGAAGCACTCACTCCGTACTTTTGCGGTTTATGTTTGGATTTTAGGTGCTGTTGTACTTAGTTTGCAATATTTAGGGCTATTTTAGATATTACGGGGAATTTTATTAATAAGCACTGCCAGACATAAAGTATTCACTTTCTGGAGAGCCCCCGAATTCAACCATTTTAAGAAAAAGGGACTTTCATATCCAGAATGAAAGCCCCGTATTCCAGTAATGATTAAACCATTGCTTTTGTGATCCGTGAACGACAATTCTTATTACAAGTCATCAAATCCATTATCAACGACATTGACTTTTGTGTATTGCCTCGATTTTTGTTCGAAGAAATCTGACTTTCCAAGGTCCACTTCTTCATATGCTTTAATCCATTTTAATGGGTTTGTTCGATAGCCTTCATATGGACGTTGAAATCCTAATTGATTCGAGCGGACATTCGTATAAAATTTTATATATGCTTCTACATCTTCTAAATCAATGCCCTCGAAATTATCTCCGATTACATGTCTTGCCCAATCGATTTCGAGTTCTGAAGCATGTAGAAATGTTCTCTCTACAAACGATGCAAGCTCTGGCGTGTTGTGTTCAGGGTATTCAGTAAGGACCTCCTGAAAGATTTTAACAAATAAGTCCACATGAATTTGTTCATCACGGTTAATATAATTAATCATAGTACTGGATGAAACCATTTTTTGATTTCTTGCCAAATGATAAAAGAATGCGAAGCCAGAATAGAAGAACAATCCTTCTAGTATGACATCATAAACGATGGAACGAAGCAGGTTTTCGACAGTTGGGTTTTCCGCAAATGCTTTATAACCGTCCGTAATAAAATCATTCCTTTTTCGAAGAATTGGTTCTGTTCTCCAGTACTCGAAAACTTCCTCTTGTTTAGAGCGTGGGACTAGGCTGGACAATACATATGAATAAGAATGATTATGGATGACTTCCTGTTGGGCAAGCATGATCATCAAGGCATTCAAACTTGAGTCGGTTAAGTAATCTGCAACTTTACCTGCATAATCTGTTTGAATGCTATCAAGCAATGCCAAGAGACCAATTATTTTTAGAAAAGTATCCTGCTCTTTTACTGTTAAATCAGGGAACTGTTTAATGTCCTGGGACATATTTATTTCAAAGGGAGACCAAAAGTTGGCAAGCATTTTTTTATATTTAGGATATGCCCATGAGAAAGCGATATCATCCCAATTTAATACGTTAGAGCTGTGACCGTTAATAATTTTGGTTGATCTGTTAGGTGCATGGGGATCCATGATAGACCGTGCTTGAAGATTATTCAAATTAATTCCTCCTAAGTTAGCTAGAACAAGATTCGCATTCTTCTAATTCGGTAGAAGTGGAGCGAATATAATAAGTTGTTTTTAATCCGTTTTTCCATGCGTCTAAGTGAAGGTCTAGCAATGCTTTTGCTTTTATAGTATTTGCCACATAAAGGTTGAAGGAGATGGCTTGGTCAATATGTTTTTGTCTTGCTGCATTCTGGGCAATACTCCAGTGCTGATTTATATGATAGGCTGATTTATAAAACCACGTGGTATGGGAGTTAAGATCAGGTGCTGTAACAGGAATTTTGTAATCCTTTTTTTCTTCTGAATATATCTTCCTGAATATTGGATCTATACTAGCTGTGCTACCTGCTATAATGGAAGTCGTCGCATTTGGTGCAACTGCCATTAAATAACCATTACGAATTCCGAAAGAGGCAACTTGATCTCTAAGTTTAAACCAATCTAAGCTTCTTGTGCTTTCATAGTTTCTTTTGACGAAGTATGCTCCACTTTGCCAGTCTGACCCTTCAAATGAAGGATAAGTTCCTTTCTCCTTTGCTAAAGAAGCACTTGCTTGAATGGTATAATAGGCGATTTTCTCATAAAGCTCGTCCGCGTATTGTACTGCCTCATCAGACTCCCATTTGATTCCTTTAAGTGCAAGCAGATGATGCCAACCGAAAGTGCCTAATCCAATCGCACGATATTTCTCATTGGTAATTTTCGCTTGGAGGACAGGGATCTGATTTAAATCAATAACATTATCGAGCATGCGGACTTGAATTTGAATAAGTCGCTCTAATTCTCCGGCTTTTACAGTACTAGCAAGATTTATGGATGATAGATTGCATACCACAAAATCACCGGGAGATTTAACGGTTACAATACTGCCATCTTTTACATATTGAGTTTCTGTTATAGTTGCGCTTTGATTTTGTACGATTTCTGTACATAAATTAGTGCAGTAAATCATTCCCTTATGGTGATTCGGATTCATTCTGTTAACTTCATCCCGGTAAAACATGAACGGGCTTCCTGTCTCCAGCTGGCTTTTCATGATACCCTTCATAATTTCAATGGCAGGTACTTTTTCTTTATGGATAGTTGGATTTGCAACACATTCTTCATATCTAGTACGGAATGTTCCAGAACCATTTTCTTCATCAAAACAATCCTCAAGTGAATATCCTGTCTTTGTTCTCACTTCATGTGGGTCAAACAAATACCAGTCTTCTCTCTTCTTAACTTTTTCCATAAAGTAGTCTGGGATACACACTCCAGTAAAAAGATCATGCGTTCGCATTCTTTCATCCCCATTATTTAGCTTACTATCAAGGAAGGAAAAAATATCTTTATGCCAAATATCCAAATAAACGGAAATGGCTCCTTTTCGTTGCCCAAGTTGGTCCACACTTACGGCAGTATTGTTTAATTGCTTCATCCACGGAATAACCCCACTTGAAACTTTTTTATATCCGCGAATATCACTCCCGCGACTTCTAATTTTTCCTAAATATACACCAAGCCCACCACCGGATTTGGATAAATTAGCAATATCTGTATTGCTGTCATATATTCCTTGTAGGCTATCATCGACCGTATCGATAAAACAACTTGATAACTGTCCGTGCGTTTTTCCAGCATTTGCAAAAGTGGGAGTGGCGACAGTCATATAGAGATTGCTCAAAGCCCAGTAAGCTTCTTTTACTAACGCAACCTTATTTCTTTCTTCTTTTTGCATAAGTGTCATTGCAATAATCATAAAGCGCTCTTGCGGGAGTTCCCAAAGGTTTTTTTGATGATCGCGAGTTAAATATCGATCTGCTAATGTTTTCAAACCTATGTAGGTAAAAAGCAAGTCTCTGTCTGGGACAAGGGATTTCTCTAATTCGGTAATTTCTTCAACTGTATAGGCATTTAATAAATTGGTGTCATAAATTCCTTGTTTAGTAAGGCTTTCTAATAGGGAATATAACCCGGAATAAGGAATTGTTCCTTTTCTAGTGTTAGTTACCTGTTTATGCAGTAAATCCAAATAAAGGCGAGCTGCAACGAACGTCCATTCATGTTCATCCTCTGTCATCCTGCTTAATGCATCAAGAATAAGCTGGTTGTATACATGATTTGTGTTCAAGCTTTGGGAGCTTTTCTCTATTATTCTTTTATATTTTTCGTGAAACTCCGTAAACTTTAACTCTGGAAATTCCTTCGCTATACTTTCCAACAGCAAGTCCAGTTGATAATCCTCTGAATGTCTAATAACAGATTGTGTACTCATTAATGTCACTCCTCAATTAAATAACTGTCATTCTTGAACAAAAAAATCCACTCATATAAGTTGAGTGGATCAAACGATAATAGAAAAAATTGGAGAAGAGAGATCTGAATATCCGAATATGCAAAGATACTGATTTCTCTTGTTTTCTACTAATCGTTTCATCTTCTCAACTCCCGAAGAAAAAGAAACTGAATGAAAAAGGCAGGTCTCCTGACTTGTGCTTCTTCCTCATTTGAACCTTCCCATATAAGAGCCGTGAAGCCTCCTCATATAGTGGTATTTCAAAATCGTCTGCACTTACAGTTGCGGGGACAGTTCTGGAGTTTCACCAGATTCCCTATTAAGTCTACTAATAGACACCTTTATTACTGTATATAGTATTATGTATATAAAACAACACTATATATTGTGTTGTTCTTAAGCGATAGTATTATCATAAAGGAAATATAATAAAATGACAAGAATAAAATGAAGAGGAAAAGGCTGATTATTTGGAGAGTAAAATGTATAATCGGAAAATAGTAACTTAATTAGGGGTGAGAAGATGGAAAGAGTACAATTAGCTAATGAATTATCCTTTTCAAGAATCGTGCATGGGATGTGGAGATTGGACAAATGGCAATACGATAAAGAGAAAGCGTTGGAATTTATTGAAAGTTGTATGGATATCGGAATAACGACATTTGATCATGCTGATATTTATGGTAACTACTCTGTAGAAGAATTGTTTGGACAATCTCTAGCGTTGAAACCTAGTATTAGGCAAAAAATTGAGCTTGTAACAAAGTGTGGAATAAAATTAATTTCAAAAAATAGACCGGAACATAAGATAAAATATTACGACACTAGCAAAGAGCATATCGTTTTATCTGTGGAAAATTCATTAAAAAACTTTCAGACTGATTATTTAGATGTCCTACTCATTCACAGACCAGATCCAATGATGAATCCTAGCGAAGTAGCTGAAGCATTTTACAAGCTAAAAAAAGAAGGGAAAGTAAGAGCTTTTGGAGTCTCCAATTTCTTACCTTCACAATTTAAATTATTAAATGCATACTTAGATGACCCGTTAGTAACAAATCAAATAGAGATATCAGCTACATATTTGGATCATTTTGGAAACGGGACAATAGAACAATGTCAATATGAAAAGATAGCCCCTATGGCCTGGTCTCCACTTGGTGGCGGTGCTATTTTAACTAGTGATGAAGAGAAAATGATAAGGGTAAGGAAAGTGTTAAATAAAATAAAGGATGAAATAGGTGCAGTATCCATTGATCAAGTCTTATACACTTGGTTACTTACTCATCCTTCTAAAATTATGCCAATAGTTGGCTCAGGGAAAATGGAAAGAGTAATAGCGGCAGTAAAATCTTTAGAACTTACTATGACAAGACAACAATGGTTTGAAATATTTGAGGCATCTAGAGGGAGAGAAGTGGATTAATAATTATTATAGTAGAAGAATAAAAAGCAGGGCTATAGCCCTGCTTTTGTTTTGGTCGTTTATAATGCTTTTAAATTTTGCGGGAAATTCGTATTAATTTAATCTGTTGTGCTCTTTTTATCTCTTAGAAAGGTGCCGAAGATAATTAGTACTTAAACTGATTGTTTCGTTTTGCCAAATATTTTTGAACGATATCCGAAAAGAACATTAATCCAACAAGAGCAAAAATCAAGTAGGAAAGATTAAAGTATAGTGCCGGATCAATACGGATATGTTCTCCTCCAGCTGCCACTTTAATCATTTGATAGGAATCGATTGCTACTTTTGCAGCAACTAAGACAAAAATAGCAACAATTACCCTCCAAAGTAATTTCAATTGTAACCCCTCCATAAATATTATGTGAAAATATCTCTATCTATAAATATATTAAAAGTTAAGTTGATGGGTAGAAAATCGTTGTTAAATATATCAAATAATTGATAGAAAGACAACCCGACTTTCGAACTTTTCTTTATGTATTATAACAGGTTGGAAAAAATTCTTCTATAACAAATCACTTTACAGATAGTAGCAAGCAACGTAAAATGATAAAATCCCTTTTTCTCGAGAAAGTTTTAATAACAAAAAAGGAGGAATAATAAGTGAAAATGACCTTAACAAAAAAAATTGTAGTTGGCTTAATCTTTGGTATCTTAGTAGGACTAGCTTTAAATATATTTGCACCTTCACTATTTAATCCTCTAGATACATATTTGTTTCAGCCACTGGGACAAATTTTTCTAAATTTAATCACCATGCTTGTAGTTCCCATCGTTTTTATTTCCATTACGCTAGGTGTAGTTGGCTTAGGAGACACAAAAAAACTAGGCTCTATTGGTCTTAAGACTGTAACATTCTTCTTAGTGACTACCTGTATGGCCATAATAATTGGGTTAACATTAGCACTTGTTTTTGAACCAGGTAACGCAGGGAATTTTGAAAATATGATGGTAGATGAATTAACTGGTGATCAAAAACAAGAAGAAGCTCCACCAATCATGGACACTTTATTAAACATCATTCCGACAAATCCAGTTCAAGCTATGGCAGAAGGTGAAATGCTTCAGGTAATCTTCTTTGCCATATTACTGGGCTTTGCGATGAACGTGCTTGGAGAAAAAGTGAATGGTATTAAATCATTATTAGAACAAGCAAATGATGTCATTATGCTACTAGTTAACCTTGCTATAAAAACGGCCCCTTATGGTGCATTTGGATTAATTGCTTCTGCAGTTGGAGGACTAGGAATAAATGCAGTTAAAGCTATGGGAGCATATTTTGGTGTTGTATTACTAGCATTGGCAATTCATTTCTTTATTGTATATGGAGCTGCCATATTCTTTATGGCAAAAACAAATCCCATTTTGTTTTTTAAGCGGTTTTTCCCAGCTATAAGTGTTGCCTTTAGTACATCTAGTAGTAATGCTACATTACCTGTTTCAATGGATGTAGCTCAAGAAAATCTCGGTATTCCCAAGAAAATTAGTAGTTTTATCCAGCCTCTGGGAGCTACCATAAATATGGACGGAACAGCAATAATGCAGGGCGTTGCTACCATATTTATTGCCCAAGTATATGGAGTAGAATTATCACTAATGCAACTTTTAACAATAGTAGGGCTTGCAGTAATTGCGAGTATAGGAACGGCAGGAGTGCCAGGTGTCGGATTTATCTTATTAGCAATGGTATTACAACAAGTTGGTTTGCCTGTTGAAGGTATAGCTCTCATTTTAGGTATCGATCGTATATTAGATATGACAAGAACTTCTGTAAATATTACAGGTGATGCTGTATGTGCAATGATAGTTGCAAAATCTGAAGATGGTGAAGTGAAGATACCAGAAGAGGCAAAAATGTAAAATATATGAAAAAGCCATTCCAGAAGTGGATTCTGGAATGGCTTTTTTTAATGAGTCATTTTAAGTCCAATGACTCCTATAATAATAAAGGATAAAAATACGATACGCATTCTATCTTTAGGTTCTTTAAAAAGGATCATTCCCAACAGGACGCTCCCCGCACTTCCAATACCTGTCCAAATAGCGTAAGCAGTACCCATTGGTATTACAGTTAGTGCTAGTGAGAGAAAATAAAAACTCATCATACCGATTACAACAAAACAGATAGAAGGGATGAGTCGTTTAAACCCTTCGGCTAGTTTCAAAGATATAACAGCACCTATTTCACAAACACCTGCAAGAAAAAGAAAAAACCATGCCATCTAAATCCCCTCCTTTTCCACTTCCGGTTCATCCTGATAACCCGTTGTCATTTTTAAGCCCATAATTCCCGCAAGCATGAGTCCAATAAAAAAGAGCTTTGAAAAGCTCGCAGATTCATGAAAGAAGAATATACCTACGACAGCAGTTCCAGCTGCTCCAAAACCGGTAAAAATAGCGTAAGCCGTACCAATCGGTAAAAATTTTAGAGATTTTGAAAATAAATAAAAACTGATACCAAGTGTGATAATAGTTAGAATACTCGGGACCAAAACGGTAAACCCTTCTGAGAATCTAAGTCCTAGAACCCAAACTATTTCTAATAAACCAGCAAAAAAAATATAAACCCAAGGCATTATTTTTCCACTCCTATTTCTGTTGCTTTCCAAAAATGTTCAAAAGCATGTTTTACTTTAACGTCATAATCAGAGGAAGAATACAAGAACCGTTGAACAAAAAGACCATCAATTAAACAATAATATGCGTGAATGAGGGGTTCGAAAGGTTGTTTTGGAATATCCCCTTGTTGTTGTCCTTTTTCTAAAATCGAATAAAGTATATCAGTTGTATAAGCTTCTGTTTGTAAGAATTGCTCTTGAATCGTGGTACGAAACTTTTCTTCTGGGAACAACACAGTGCGCTTATATAAAAGACCTAATGTATCGTCTTTCCAAAAGTCTACTATTTTATTTGTAAATAAGTATAAAAGCTCTTTAGTAGAAAGTTGTTCCAATTGTATTGATGACAAAGAAACTCTTTTGGAAAAGAGGTCCATTAATTCTTTAAGAATGGACTGATACAAATCATCTTTATTTTTGTAGTGTGCATATAAAGATGGTTTTTTTATTCCAACCATGGTTGCTACATCGTTTAGTGATGTTCCGAAATACCCCTTTTGTGCAAAAAGTTTAAGAGCATGTAATTTTATTCGCTCATGCGTCGGTAATGTCATGTCTTTCACCTCACTAACCTTCCTAACGTTCGTTAGGTTTGATTATAGTGGAAGCTTACCAAAAAATCAATACATTTTTTCCGGTTTTATCATTAGGTATCGAGGGTAAATATTAAGTAAGAGATGAGGGAGGAATTGATGTGAAAAAACGATTAAAGGCAAAGTTGGAGAAGCGACAGGCTCTTTTTAAATCGCAAGCAAAACATCGAGCCATCGGGCACACCAATAGATTAGTTGCTTCACGACAAAGAACACAAAGCAACACACACCGCAAAGAAGAGCAACAATAAGGAGGGTATTTCCTTGAATAACAATACACTAAAAAGAAAGAACCAAACATTGATGGAAAAGGCAAAGTACGCAGAAGATGGTTCAGGGTTGAAAAAGGATGCAAAAAGTGTTAGAAGAATAAATCGGCATATGGAACGCGAAAAAAACAGAAAAGAACAAAAAGCAGCCCAGCCAGCATATGAAGTTTCAGTCAATGACAATTCCTTTAAAGTAACTGGAGTTCAATCAGAAAAGGAAGCAATTGATAAATTGTCTAAATGGAGCGCATTTCACAATATGATAAACAAAATGAAAGAAAACGATGAAGAAGTAAATATTGAGGCTAAAAGAATACAAGGATAACAAAACACACCGCAATTATGTGGTGTGTTTTGTTTGTTTAGCCCTTCAAGGTCTTAAGCCTATCCTTTAGGAAGGTAAAACCCAACCTTCTCACCGACTGATATTATGTTTGTCGGGGCTAAACAAGGCGCCCAAGCTTTTCTAATCAAACACATTGAAACGAGCGGATTCTGTTTGTGTCAATCCCGAAATATACCCATCTAAAGAAGAACCAACGGTATCCGGCAACAGACCTTCTTCCAATAAATGTAGGATAAAACCAGAATGACTCCCCGTTATTTAGCCTTACCCAAGTAAATCGATAAAGACAACCGAAAAATGCACCAGGATCAACAGCAAATGCAGTTGGTCCTCCTGGAGCCCCAAAGCTTACTGTTTCAAGTGGTGGAGTGGAGGGTGGTGGGCTAGTAGGTGGTCCACTACCTGGTCCTCCGCCACCAGGACTAACTGATTGACCAGGAGGTCCAAATCCAGGAGGACCTCCTGTAGGTGGTCCAAACCCTGGACCTTGGCCCCCGCCAGGAGGTCCCATTGGAGGGAAGTTAAGTTGACGATAAAAATTCATAGGGTTTCTCCCTTCTATTCAATTCCCTATAAGATATGCATATGCCCAAAATTTGGTGAAAAAAAGCAAGGCTCCAATTGGAAACCTTGCTTGAGACTTGCCTTTATTTTATTTTGCAATTAAAACTGGACACTCAGCGGTGTTAGTTACTTTATCACTGACACTGCCAAGAATCAGTTTTTTTAGACCACCAAGACCTCTGCTACCAATTATT
The DNA here is from genome assembly GCF_917563925.1 of Sutcliffiella rhizosphaerae. Classification (GTDB taxonomy): domain Bacteria; phylum Bacillota; class Bacilli; order Bacillales; family Bacillaceae_I; genus Sutcliffiella_A; species Sutcliffiella_A rhizosphaerae. The sequence goes on along the minus strand of NZ_CAKJTJ010000013.1, from coordinate 4,970 downwards.
ATTAGGTCGCTTTCATGTGTATTAGCAAAATTACAGATAGATTTTGCTGGGTCCCCTTGGAGAACTTCTACTGGAGCTTCCAGTCTTTCATTTGAAAGAATGGCGTGAATCTCATTTAACATTTCCTGAGTGGAATCTCCTTGTGTATCTGCAACGTGCCTTTGACCTGGCATTTGTTCTTTTACACTATGAGTATAGATATTTAGACCATCGACATTCCCCATGGTACCAGTCGGCAAAGCATCAGGTCTAGTAGATTGAATTGGGACAGTTACTGGCGTTTCTTCTAAAACATGCACAATGGTAATGTTAGTTCCCATTTTCTTTTTCATATCAATTCCCATTCTAACAGCTTTTAAGCTACTTTCAGAACCATCATAAGCAATTAATATGTTTTGAAAGACATTCATCTCATATCTACTCCTTATCTGATTAAATTTATCATATTGTTGATTTATAAATACCCGATTGCTAATCATTTAAAACTTTGTAAAAGGATCATAAGAAGATAGTGTGTGAGTATATGAAAGGATGATTGATTTTAGAGCATGCAAGACGAACGATAACTTGGACATCGAATAAATTTTAAGTAAGGATAGTAAAAATTTCTACTTAGTCTTTTGGTGCCATAAATTCCAATATTACTTACATCAAAATCGTAAACAATATTTAAGACTGTATACGAAGCCAACGACATGAGCTGTACTCCAAACCTTTTCCTCAAAAGCCACTATCAAGCTTATTATGGGGGATTCATATACGGAGAAAAAGGGTATGTAATAGTGTTTCAGTTAAGGGAGTGTTATTATCTACATAGGAAAACTTTTCATTTTTATATCTAATAACAGTACCCTAAAAAAGTACTGTAACCTTACGAATAACTATGAAGATTTTGTTGCAACTATAGGGGGTTGTCATGGCTGAAAGAGTAAATACACGCAAACCATTAGTGAGTTTTAGAGCTTTGCTCCTCATAGGAGGTTTGCTTGCATTAATTATACTTATTGGAATGCAAATATATATTAATTCAAGAGATGTGAGTGCATTAACGGATCCATTACCTCAATCATCTGTCATTTATGACCGTCACGGGGAAGTGGCTAGCAGAATAACATCGAATCAGATTGAAGGAGTATCATCAGAAGATATTCCGGACATCATGAAGCAAGCGGTTGTGGCAGTAGAAGACCAACGTTTTTATGAACATGATGGATTTGATTTTGTAGGGACCGTGAGAGCATTGGCAACAAATGTAAAGGCCGGGAGCTATGTTCAAGGTGGAAGTACGATAACACAGCAATTGGCTAAGAATGTTTTCTTATCCCATGATAAAACGTTGAAACGAAAAGCAGATGAATTCTTTTTAGCAAAAAAAGTGGAGAAAGCCTATTCAAAGGATCAAATCATCAGTCTTTACTTAAATCAAATTTATTTCGGTGAAGGTGCATGGGGAATCAAACGTGCAGCTGCGGTTTATTTTGCAAAAGATCCTAAAGAACTAACATTGTCAGAAGCAGCTACTTTAGCAGGATTAATTAAGGCACCTTCAGCATTATCCCCACTTAACAATGAGGAACGCTCTGTGCAACGACGAAACTTAGTGTTACATCTAATGTATGAACAAGGATTTATTACAGCTGATCAAGTGGAAGAAGCGAAGCAAGAGGAATTAAAACTTGAAACAAGAAATATTGATCCATATAAAGCAAAATATCCAAGTTTTACAGATTATATAATAGAAGAAGCAGAAAGAATGTATGGAATAAGTGAAAGTGAAATTCTTGCAGGAGGCTTTCGCATTTATACAACACTTGAGCCAAAAGTACAAGAAGCACTTGAAAAGGTTTATGAAGATCCGGAAAACTTTCCATCAGCACCAAATGGGGAATTAGCACAAAGCAGTGGTGTGTTGCTTGATCCAAAAACCGGAGGAATTCTTGGCATGATTGGCGGTAGAGATTATCAGTACCGCGACTTTAATAGAGCTTCTCGATTAAAGAAACCACCTGGTTCAACGGCAAAACCATTACTGGTTTATACCCCGGCATTGGAAGAGGGCTATGACATTTATGATATGTTAAATGATTCGCCTACTGAGTTTGGGGAGTATGCTCCTCAAAACCACACACTTGATTTTCGTGGGGAAGTAAGTATGTATGATGCGGTGTTACAATCATATAATGTTCCCGCGGTCTCTCTTCTTTATGATATGGGTATCCAAAAGGGGATGGACGCTGCCAAAAAGCTATACCTCCCAGTTGATGAAAAAGAGGATCGCAAACTTGGGAATATCGCTTTAGGTGGCTTTTATGGTGTATCTCCAAAACATATGGCGGAAGCTTATTCTGTCTATGCCAATAATGGGGAACTGATAGAGTCTCATGCTATTGTGAAAATTGAGACGGTAACGGGAGAAGAAGTGGCTGCATTTAAAGAAGAGAAAGAGAGGGTCTTTTCTGAAAATGCAGTGGAAAAAATGAACTTTATGCTTAAAGGTGTAGTGGAAGAAGGCAGCGGAAAAAATGCTATCATCGATGGACGTGAAGTTGCTGGGAAAACAGGTTCCACTCAAACGAGTGACAATAACCATCGTGCTACCTCTAACCAATGGTTTGTCGGCTATACCCCTCAGATAGTCGGTGCATTTTGGATTGGCTTTGATAAAGAGTCATCGGAAAATGTCTTACCTATCATCTCGGGAGCTGGAAGTCCTTCTGCGAAAGTATTTCAGCAGGTGGTAAGCGAAGCATTAAAAGGAGAACCGAAAGAATCTTTTAACCTACCATCTTCATTAAAAAAAAAGATAAATCAAGATAAAAACCAACAAAATCAAGAAAATGAACAGCGTAATGAAAAGAAAGAAGAAGAAAAGCAACGTAAAAAGAAAGAGAAAGAACAAGAAAAGAAACGGAAAAAGGAAGAAAAGAAACGTGAGAAAGAAAAGAAAAAAGAAGAAAAAGAGCAGAAAAAAAAGAAAGGCAAGGAAGACGATAATTGATAAACATGCTAACAATAGTAGTTCAGACCAAGCTTATGGTTTGTGCTACTATTTTTTTTAGTAGAAGTGTAGTAAGGTCGAACAGTCTCAAACATAAATTCCAAACCAATCTTGGTCATAAACCAATATTATTAATATGAAAAATTCTCCTGTTTCAAATATGTTGGGCAAGCCAAACATATTTCTTTGCATGGATTTAAAGCCTACACTTCCTCCAACTATAGGCTGAGAAAAAAAGTCCCAATAGGCGGTTACTTGAATTTTCTAAAATTAATAAAATACAATTAGATAATGGATAGGGTGGAGGAAGTTAAATGAGAGAAATGATTTATATTTTTAAAAATCGAAATTATAGTTTATTGTTTTGGTCTTCGTTTACTTCAATGATGGGTAGTATTATTGGTATTGCAGCCATGATGTTGTATTTGTTAGATAGATACTCGGAACAACCGTTTTATGCAGCTTTAACAGAGCTTATGTATTCTTTACCTACACTCGCTGTATTTTTTCTCGTAGGTGTTCTAGCTGATAGAATGAACCGCCAAAAAATAGCCATTTATAGTGATTACATATGTGCGATTCTTTCACTAGCCCTAATGGGGGCAGTTTACATTGACTGGATGCCATTAGTGTTTGCCTTATTGTTCCTTCGAAGTGCTGTGTCAAAGTTTTTCCATCCTGCACAGGCAGCAATCATTCAAGGAATCCTCACGAAGGATGAATATACGGTTGCAGCAGGTTTAAACCAAATGACGAGCAGCTTGTTTATGCTTTTTGGAAATGCACTTGGCATCTTTATTTATTGGACGTTCGGATTACAAGGAGCAATACTTGTCTGCTTTGTCACTTACATGATAAGTGCTATCCTCATAAAAGCTTGCAAATTGGACAGCAAAATATTATTGCCGAATGGCAGTCATAAATGGAACCAGTTAAATATTAAATTTGTCGCTAATGACTTTAAAGAAGGATTAGTCTACATTCTAAAGAACCCCTTGCTCGTATATTTAATTATCGGTTTCTTTGTTTTTGGAATTGTAAATGGGGGATTATCCGTTATGCCAGCGTACATTCTTAAATACAAACTGGCACCAGAGGATTACGAGCAATTCATGGTGATAATGGGAATAGTTTTTGGTATATCTGTATTGTTAGGCAGTATAGTAGCTTCGATGATGTCAAAAAAATTAAAGCTTTATCAGATGGTTATTATCGGACTTGGAATATCAGGAGCATTTGTTGTTGCTAGTGGGTATAGTTCAACCGTTTACTATTACTTAGCATTCACTGCACTTATTGGACTTGGGCTACCTTATGTGAATATAGGAATTGGCGGGTGGCTGCCAAGAATTGTAGATCCGAAAATGATGGGGCGTGTACAAGGATGGATTACTCCATTGATGATGCTATCCCAATCCATAACACTTGGCGTCATCGCTTTGACATTTCAGAAGACATTAACGATTGAAGGACTTCATCTTCTTGTAGGTGGCTGCTTATTATTTGTAGGACTTTTCTATCTGTTTACGTTGCCAAAGCATTCGACAGAAGAAGAGGAGGTTCCATCGAGTTTAGAAAAATCAGCGTCCGTTTAAAATTCCTCTTTGACAAAAAAGAAAAAGCTGATATGATAATTATCAGAAATTACTTTCCGATAACTTAATACGAACATACCACTAGGGGTGCCTTTATAAGGCTGAGATTGAAGTGTGACTTCAAGACTCTTAGAACCTGATCTGGTTAACACCAGCGTAGGGAAGTGGGGCGGAACACTGCTTACTATTATGATTGTTTTTTAGTGATATACGTGTATTCACCACCTTTCTTGCGCATGTGAGGAAGGTGGTTTTTTATGTGCGCCCGGCATGGGTGCAATCTATAGGGTGCAAGTCCCGAACTGTGAAGACAGAAGTAGCAGTTAGCTTAACGCAAGGGTGTCCATGGCGACGTGGAATCTGAAGGAAGCGGGCGG
>NZ_CAKJTJ010000012.1 GCF_917563925.1 Sutcliffiella rhizosphaerae | reverse complement strand
GGCTCGCGGGTCACCCGCGGAAAGCGAAGTCTTGCACGGAAATCAATAGCGGTATTTATTGTCGGCCATTATATTGTTCGTCTTTTTGTTTGTGTTCTTTAGTTTTGTCCCAGCCTCTTTTTTATTAGCTAGAGCCAATAAGAAAATAATATTACAGATTGGAACATCATTATATTCCTGTTGTAGCTAATCAAGACGAATGTGCTTTTCTTACTTTTATGATAATTTATAAAATTTCCACAATTTGTTGACGCTTTATTTAACGAAATGTTATGATATCGTTGAATAAACGTTATACGTTTGGGGTGAGAAAATGAAGACTGGTATGAGAGTAGGTTTAAAGCATTCCATTCAAATAACTGTTACCGAAGAAATGTTTGCCCAATTTGAAGGTGAAGTTGTACATCCTGTCTATTCAACTGTTTCAATGGTATATCACATGGAATGGGTTTCAAGACAAATATTATTGCCTTATCTAGAACAGTATGAAGAAGGAATGGGAGCCGAAGTATCAGTGAAACATCTTGCTCCAGTGACAGAAGGAAATGTAATCAGGTTTGATGCAGAGGTTATTTATGAAAAGAATAATTATCTCATTACAAATGTAGATGCGTTGGTAAATGATTCCCTGATTGGTAAAGGGGAAGTCGTTCAGATTGTATTACCAAAAAGTAAAATAAATTCATTGATAGCTAATAAGAATAATAGATAAAAAGGATGATAAGGATGACAAATATGAAAACGCTTACTTCTGAAGTTGGGGGAATGGAAATGTTTGAAAAAATTCAACAACATCAACAAGTGGTATTTTGCAATGATCCGGATACAGGCTTAAAGGCCATTATTGCCATACATAATACTACACTTGGCCCAGCGCTTGGGGGATGCCGGATGCAGCCTTATCATTCGGTAGACGCTGCCCTTTATGATGTACTTCGTCTTTCCAAAGGGATGACATACAAATGTGCTGCAGCAGATGTAGATTTTGGAGGTGGAAAAGCAGTAATTATTGGAGATCCACGCAAAGATAAAACACCAGAGCTTTTTCGTGCATTCGGGCAATTTGTTGAATCATTAAATGGCCGTTTTTATACAGGAACAGATATGGGTACTTCACCTGAGGATTTTGTTCATGCTCTTAAGGAAACCAATTGTATTGTGGGAGTGGATGAAGTGTACGGTGGAAGTGGGGATTCCTCGGTTCCAACTGCCCAAGGGGTTATTTATGGAATAGAGGCTACTAACTTAACATTATGGGGCTCAAAGCACCTTTTTGGAAAAAGCTATGCCATTCAAGGTTTAGGAAAAGTAGGATCAAAAGTTGCTGAACAGCTCCTTCATGCTGGTGCAGATTTATACGTAACAGATATTAATGAAGAAGCGATTCAACAGCTAACACAAAAAGCAAAAGAAATTGGAGCAACGGTAAAAGCCGTTAGTGGTGAAGAGATTTATTCTGTACCAGCTGATGTGTTCGTTCCCTGTGCATTAGGAGGAATCCTTAACGATCATACAGTAGAACAATTAAAAGTAAAGGCTGTTGTGGGATCGGCAAATAATCAATTGCTCGAAAATCATCATTGTGCATTGCTTCAGGAAAAAGGGATTCTTTACGCACCAGATTATATTGTTAATGCAGGTGGATTAATTCAAGTAGCAGATGAATTGTATGAACCGAATAAAGAAAGAGTTCTAAGAAAAACGATGGCAATCTATAATACTCTGATGGATGTTTATAAAGAAGCTGAAAAAATGACGATTACGACTGTGGAAGCGGCAAATAATTTCTGTGAACAACGACTTGTAGATAGAAGTCGACGCAACAGCTTTTTTACGCATGCTAAACGCCCAAAATGGTCTGTAAGAATATAATGTAGGAGGAAATGCGATGATAGATCAATTTCCTATTAAGCAAATAATCGATAATCAAGGCAATTTAACGGACAAAACATTCGAATCCAAAATAACAGAAAAACTCGCGACAACAATGTATAAGCATATGTTACGAATTCGAACCTTTGATAAAAAAGCTATTAGTCTCCAAAGACAGGGCAGAATCGGCACATATGCCCCCTATGAAGGACAGGAAGCATCGCAGGTAGGAAGCGCCATCGCCTTAAATGATGAAGATTGGATGTTTCCTTCCTATCGTGATCACGGTGCAACAATGACATTTGGTCACTCCCTACTTCATATTCTTCTATTTTGGAATGGCAGAAACGAAGGGTGTGTTCCAGCAAATGGAAAAAGAGTATTTCCACCAGGAATTCCAATTGCAACACAGTTGCCACACGCGGTAGGAGCTGCATACGCAGAAAAAAGAAAAGGAACGAAAAACGCTAGCATTGTTTACTTCGGAGATGGAGCTACATCTGAGGGTGACTTCCATGAAGGCCTGAACTTTGCAAGTATTCTGAAAGCACCAGTAGTATTTTTAAATCAAAATAATCAGTTTGCTATTTCTGTTCCATTATTTAAGCAGATGAATACAAAAACTATTGCACAAAAAGGACTTGCCTATGACATTCCAAGCATCCGTATTGATGGGAATGATGTTTTCGCAGTTTATTTTTATACAATGAATGCACTGGAAACTGCCAGGAATGGTGAGGGACCTACTTTGATTGAAGCAGTTACATGGAGATATGGTGCCCATACAACTGCAGATGATCCATCAAAGTATCGAGATCAAACAGAAAGTGAAAAACGAAGAGAAAGCGACCCTATTCTCAGGATGGAACGCTTTTTGAAAAATAAAGGTTGGTTCGATGAGGATAAGAGAGATAACATCCTACAAGAACTTTCGATGGAAATTGATAAATCGATTGAAGAAATGGAGAAATACCCTAAAGCAAACCCTTCTGATATGTTCGACTATGTATTTGAAAAGCCAACACGAGGAATTGAACAACAAAAATCAGAACTTCTGCAAGTATTGAGGGGGGAAGTGTAATGAAAACAGCGTTGAAAACGAAAACGCTCACGATGGTCCAGGCCATAACAGACGGTTTAGATACAATGCTACTTCAAGATGAACAGGTCATTTTAATGGGAGAAGATATTGGAGTAAACGGTGGTGTCTTTCGGGCAACTGATGGACTTCAAGAAAAATATGGTGAGCAAAGAGTGCTTGATACTCCATTAAGTGAAGCGGGATTCATAGGGGCAGCTATAGGAATGGCGATAAATGGATTTAAGCCAGTGACAGAAATCCAGTTCCTCGGTTTCATCTATCCTGCATATGAACAGATTATGACCCATGCTTCAAGAATCAGGGCAAGAACGATGGGTCATTATACAGTCCCAATGGTTATTCGTGCACCATATGGGGCAGGGGTTAGGGCACCAGAAATACATTCAGATAGTACAGAAGCCATTTTTACACATATGCCTGGTATTAAAGTGGTTTGTCCTTCCAATCCTTATGATGCAAAAGGGTTATTGATTGCTGCAATTGAAGATCCTGACCCAGTTCTTTTTCTTGAGCCGATGAGGTGTTATCGGTCAATCAGAGATGAAGTACCTGAAGGAAAGTATACAGTCGACATTGGAAAAGCAAAGCTTTGTCGGGAAGGAAATGATGTAACGGTAATAGCATGGGGAGCAATGGTTCCAGTGGCCATGCAAGCCGCAAAGGAACTAAGCACTAATGACATTATGTGTGATGTAATTGATCTTCGCAGCCTTTACCCAATTGATGCGGATATGATTGCACAATCGGTTCAGAAAACAGGAAGAACTGTCATCATTCACGAAGCACATGCTGCAACAAGTGTTAGTGGAGATATTATGGCAATCATTAATGAGACTTCCTTTTTATATCAAAAAGCACCAATTGAAAGAGTAACTGGGTTTGATGTTCCAGTACCATATTTCGGTTTTGAGGATTTTTACCTACCTAGCAAGCAAAGAGTCATAGCTGCAGTAAATAAAGTGATGACGTTTTAGGAGGGATGAATACATGATGGAAGTTAAACTTCATGATATAGGGGAAGGAATGACACAGGCTGATGTGCTGTCCCTTTTTGTCAAGGCAGGTGATAAGGTAAAACCAGATCAACCACTTGTGGAAGTTCAGACAGATAAAATGACCGCAGAAATTCCTGCACCTTTCGCGGGTGTGATAAAAGAAATAAAAGTAGATGTGGGACAAACCATTTCTGTTGGTACAACAATCTTCCTTCTTGAAAGCGAGACAAAGGCAACCAACATTTCATATTCAGAAAATGTAGAGAAAACAAACTTTCCTCTTCTGAAAAAAGGGCTAACAAACACTGAACAAATACAAAAAAAGACTGCATTTCGTATTATGGCGGCACCTTATACAAGAAAAATTGCGAGGGAAGCCGGTGTTAATATTGAAGAAATTAATGGTACTGGTTCAGGTGGACGAATTACAGACGAAGATGTATTACGCTTTATTAAAAGAACCGATGAAATAGTGGACAAACAAGAAACTCATCATGAGGATTACAACTCTAAAAACATTAGAGGTAATCCAGCACCAATTGAAAATACTATCCCTTTTAAAGGAAGAAGAAAACAGATTGCACATAAGATGTCCCAGTCTCTTCTAACTATTCCGCACTGTACTCATTTTGAGGAAGTAGATGTAACGGAAATTATAAATATGCGCGAAAGTTGGAAAAAAAATAACCAGAGTATATCGGCATCCGCAATTTTCGTTAAAGCCATTTCCACAACACTGAAAGAATTCCCGATGTTTAATGCAAGATTAAATGAAAAAGAGGAGACGATCGAACTAATTGAGGAGCATCATATAGGAATTGCAACAAATACAGATCTAGGTTTAATCGTCCCTGTTATAAAAAACGTGGAAAAGAAATCCCTTAAAGAGATACATGCTAATTTGAAAGACTTAACAGCCAAAGCCCAAACGAACACACTTTCAATCCAAGAGATCAAAGGTAGTAGCTTTACCATTAGTAATGTTGGTCCTTTAGGAGGAAGTATCGGTGCTACACCAATAATAAATCAACCAGAAGTAGCCTTGATTTCTTTTCATAAGACAAAGAAGCGCCCTGTTGTAAATGACAACGATGAAATAGTAGTTCGTTCGATGATGAATATCTCTATGTCTTTTGATCACCGAGTAGTAGATGGAGCAACAGCGGTCTCGTTTACTAACCGGCTGACAGAACTTCTTGAACAACCGAATTTATTAATGATGGAGTTGGTTTAATGGTAGTAGGAGAACTAACCCAAGAACGGGATGTCGTCATAATCGGTGGAGGCCCCGGTGGATATCATGCAGCAATTCGCGCTGCACAACTTGGTCGCCAAGTTACGTTAATCGAAAAAAATGAACTTGGTGGAATTTGTTTAAATGAAGGATGTATACCATCTAAAATACATACTGCAGCAGCACAACAATTCAACCAACTAACGTCTTATGACACTTTCGGTTTGAATACGTCAGATGTAACATTCAATCTAGCACTGTTGCAAGAAAATAAAAGAAAAACAGTCCACAACCTTAAACAAGGAATCAATGCCCTATGTAAAGCAAATAAAGTAGAGATAGTAACAGGAGAAGCTTCATTCATTTCTGAAAAAAAAATCGGTGTTGAAAATGGGCATCAATATGACACATACACATTCAATCACGCTATTATTGCAACCGGAGCTCCTAGAAAACTAATTTTGGATGTACAAGATAAGGCATTGACACCTATAACAATTTGGAAGTTAGATGATATACCGCAAGAGCTAGTCCTTTATGGCAGTAATGACATAACACTTGAAATTGCTACAACATTTAATCGTCTTGGGGCTTACGTGACCTTAATTATTCCACCAGATAAAGAATTATTTTCTTTTGATCCTTCCATTAATAAAGAACTACAAAGACAATTGAAGAAACAAAAAATAAAAATTGTAAAAGTTACAGAAGCTCCCAAAGCATATTACGATCAAAATCAATGGGAGGTAGTATTTTCAGATAAGACACTTAGTGCTACACATTTCTATGTAGAAGATGAGAGAGTGCCAATTACCAATACGGTCGGGATAGACCGTTCGGGGGTTGTTGTAGATGAAGAAGGTTTTATTATAACTAACAAACAATGTATGACAAACATCTCAAATATATATGCTGTCGGTGATATCACATCAGGATCTGGACTTGCGATAAAAGCAATTAAACAAGCAAAAGTAGCTGCAGAAAATATCGCAGGGGGACAAACAGAATATGATATTACTTTTTTACCTACTGTTATTCAAACCATACCACCAATCGCTACAGTAGGATTAACAGAAACAGAAGCTATTGAAAAGGGATATAAGGTCAAAGTAGGAGAAAGCTTTTTTCAAACTAATGGATATGCTACCATACTGTCCCAAAAAGATGGTCTTGTCAAAACCATAACAGATATAGAAACAGAACAATTGCTTGGAATGCACATCATCGGTTCACAAGCGGTGGAGTTAATCAGTACTGGAGTTGTGACATTAGAAATGGTAGGAAGATTAGAAGATTTACTTTTCCCAACTTATCCCCATCCAAGTGTAAATGAAGTGATGTTAGAAGCAGTGGAAGATGTCACAGGAGTTGCTATTCATAAAATGCCAAAACCACGTAAACAAAAAATCCCGACTAACTGATATTACTCTGTTACTGGAAAGCATTTTAGCTTTAAATGGGACTCTTGCAAATAATAAATTGAATGAATTATATTGAATTCAGAATACTATAATTTTTTAAAATATTGGAGGTTACTTACAAATGAAACTTGATAAGACAATGCAACCAAATGAGCAAATGGAAGAAGTTTTTCCGGTTAAGGATGTTGATTATTTAGAGATTTATACTGGTAATGCAAAGCAATCTGCTCATTTTTTTGCGACCACTTTCGGTTTTGAACCAATTGCATACTCTGGTCTTGAGACAGGAAACAGGGAATCTGTTTCCTATGTATTAAAGCAACGAAATGTTCGACTTGTCATTACAGGCTCCCTAAAGGAAGAAACGAAAATTTCTGAATTTGTAAAAAAGCATGGTGATGGTGTCAAAGACATCGCTTTAGTTGTGGAAGATGTTGAAAGTGCTTACAACGGAGCTGTTGAAAGAGGAGCAATAGCGATATCTCCTCCTCAAGAAAGCACTGATGAGCACGGTTCAGTAAAAAAAGCAGTAATCGGTACTTATGGTGACACGATTCATACTTTGGTAGAACGCAGTAATTATAAAGGAGTGTTCATGCCTGGATTTAAAGAATATAAAAATTCTACGCCAGTAAAAGATGCTGGAATTATCGGTATTGATCATGTAGTTGGTAATGTGGAACAGATGGAAGAATGGGTGGAATATTACGAAAAAGTAATGGGTTTTAAAGAAATGACTCACTTTACAGATAAAGACATCAATACAGAGTATTCGGCGTTAATGTCCAAAGTAATGCACAATGGGGGCAGAATAAAATTCCCAATTAATGAACCTGCTGAAGGAAAAAGAAAGTCACAAATCCAAGAGTACTTAGAGTTCTATAACGGCCCTGGAGTGCAACATATTGCCATACTTACTGAAGACATTGTTCAAACGGTTAGCGCATTAAAAGAAAATGGTGTAGAGTTCTTAAGCACCCCTGATACATATTATGAGATGTTATCAGAACGTGTTGGGGAAATTGATGAGGAAATTGCAAGGCTTCGTGAATTAAGTATTTTAGTAGATAGGGACGATGAGGGCTATTTGCTGCAAATCTTCACTAAACCAATTGTAGATCGTCCGACACTATTTATTGAAGTCATACAACGTAAAGGTGCAAAAGGTTTTGGAGAAGGAAACTTTAAGGCGTTATTTGAATCCATTGAGAGAGAACAAGAGTTAAGAGGAAATTTATAAGTAAAAGCTAAGCCTTCCCTTTCCTCGATTCATAAGTCGATTCGTCAAGAAGGTATAAAACCTATTCGTCGATTCGGCTTATGTTTGTAAGGGGCTGAAAAAGGCGAGTAGGCTTTTCTTATATAACTAGCTTAAGCGCTTAGCCCTCGAGGTCATAAATCGATTCACCGAGAAGGAGAAAGCCAACCTTTTTGTCGAGGCTGACTATGGTGTTTGCGCTTTTCATAATTGGGGGGGGTTATCAATATGGCAGTTAAAGTGAAAAGTCGAGAAGTTCTTCAGAGTATTACTGCCTATCCACTCGGAAAAAGCATTCTTGATATTCAAAAGGAACTTGGGTTACCAATGGTAAGAAACATGTCAGAAATTGAAAACGTATTTGGTTGTTCACCTCTAGTTAAAGAACAGTTAAAAAAAAGCCTGAATCAACTTTTCCATTACCCTGATGGATCTTCTGCAAACTTGACTCTAAAACTTTCAGAATTTTTGGGAGTTGACCAAAATCAACTTTTTATCGGGAACGGTTCTGATGAAATTATCAGGCTGTTGTTAAGGGCATTTTTAAACCATAGAGAAGAGGCGATAATGGCTGATATCACTTTCCCTAGATATCGGACAAATGTAGCGATTGAAGGTGGTGTACCAATTTTAGTTCCGCTAGAGAGTGGGGTACATAATCTTTCTGCTATGTATGATGCGATAAACAGAAAAACAAAAATGGTCTTTGTATGTAATCCTAATAATCCTACTGGAACCATTGTCCCTAAAAGTGACCTTATAGCCTTTATTGATAAGGTGCCCGAAAATATCTTGATCATATTAGATGAGGCATATTATGAATATGCTACAAGTGAAGAATATCTCCAATCCATTTCCTTACTTGAAAAATACCATAACCTTGTTATTTTACGGACATTTTCAAAAGTATACGGACTTGCGGGACTAAGAGTAGGTTATGGAATTATGAATTCATTTATTACAAGCGAACTCACAAAAGTGAAAGAAGTATTTAATGTCAATCAGCTTGGTCAAACTGCAGCGGTAGTGGCTTTAGATGATCAAGGTTTCCGTGAAGATTGTATTCGTCAAAATGAAGAAGGAAAGGCATTTTTGGAAAAGGCACTTCATAGCCTAGGTTTTTCCTACTTTCCGACTCAATCAAATTTTATGATGATACATGTAAATATAGATGGAAATGAACTTGCAGAAGCTCTTTTAAACAAAGGAATTATCGTGAAATCAGGGAAGCCATTAGGATATCCAGAGAGCATCCGGGTAACAATCAGTTCAATGGATGACAACCGGCATTTCATTGAAGCATTAAAAATGGCCGTAAAGGAGTGTGTGCAACCTTGAATGTGAATCCAAGTAGTTTACCTTGGAAGGATGCCTATAAGCTAATGATTGGCTCTATATTGCCAAGGCCAATTGCAATGGTTTCTTCTATTAATAAGGATGGAATAACAAATATAGCACCATTTAGCTTTTTTACTGCGATTAGTGCAGATCCTATGTTAGTTTGTTTCTCTCCTATGAGAAAAGGAAATGATGGATCGAAAAAAGATACTCTAATTAATATAGAAGAAACAAATGAATTCGTCATAAATATTGTAAGTGAAGAAATGGTAGAAAAGATGAACATAACTGCAACCGATTTCCCTCAAGAAATAGATGAATTTGAACAATCAGGCTTTACAAAAATACCTAGTCAAACCATAGCGCCACCAAGAGTAAAAGAAAGCCTCGTTCAATTAGAATGCAGTCTGCACCAAGTGTTACATTTTGGCGATGTAGCAGGAGCAGGGAGTCTAGTAATCGGAAAAGTAGCAATGATTCATGTAGCAGATGAACTTTATTATGAAGGTAAAATAGATACAACAAAACTAAATCCTGTTGGAAGAATGGCTGGGAACATATATACAAGAGCCATTTCAGATACTTTTGAGCTTAAAAGGAAATAAGGAATGCGGGGATAAACAATGAAGTATGTCACATTTAAAAAGAAGTCGGGAGAGATTCGTGCAGGATTGTTAAATGATGACTGTATAATCGATTTATTTGAGGCATCAGAAGGACTTTTGCCCACTAGTTTGTTAGCAATTATTGAGGAATACGACAAATATCAAACAAAAACTAATGCACTAATAAAAAAGAATCCAACCATTGGTGTCTATCAGAGGGAGGCTGTCACCCTTCTTGCCCCATTACCTAGACCTATAAGTATTAGGGACTTCTATGCATTCGAGGAACATGTAAAAACCTCAAGAGGCCGTAGAGGGTTAGATATAGTTCCAGAATGGTATGAGATTCCCGTATTTTATTTTACGAATCACCTTGCTGTAAAAGGGACTGGAGAATCAATCGAAGCACCACCAAATTGTGAATGGCTTGATTTTGAACTGGAGATTGCATGCATTATTGGAAAAGAAGGGAAAGATATAAAATCAGAAGATGCGCATAAATATATTTTTGGATATTGCATCATGAATGATTGGAGTGCAAGAGATCTACAAGCAAAAGAAATGAAGGTCGGGTTAGGACCGTCAAAAGGAAAAGATTTTGCAACCACACTTGGACCATATATTGTAACGAAGGATGAATTAGAGAAATTCAAAACAGAATCTGGTTATAACTTAATAATGACTGCCAAAGTAAATGGAAGACAATTGTCTGAAGGAAATTTTGAATCTATTTATTACTCTTTTGAAAAAATGATTGAACATGCTTCAACAGGAGTTACTTTATATCCAGGAGAGGTTATAGGATCGGGAACTGTCGGAACAGGATGCATCTTAGAGCTTGGCACTGATGTACATCGCTGGCTCCAGTCAGGGGATGAAGTGGAGTTGGCCATTAATGGGTTAGGAAAAATTACAAACACAATTAAATAGGGGGGATACCATGTATTATCGACAAATGGGGCGCATTCCTCATAAACGTCATACAATGTTTAAAAAAGAAGATGGTACCTTATTTCGAGAGCAAGTAATGGGTACAAAAGGTTTCTCCGGAACACAGTCCATCCTATATCATTACTACCTTCCAACTGAAGTGGTAAAATCGGAAGTGATTGGAAGCTACTTACCAGAATACGAAGAGCAAGGTGCATTGAATCACCGGCATCTTCTAACAACCTCAATAGACGTAAAAGGAAACGCACTGGATGCCAGGGAATACCTTCTTGGAAATGACGACTTATTAATTGGAACAGCACTTGTTACAGAATCCATGAACAATTACTACCGTAATGGGGATGGAGATGAACTTCTATTTATTCATTACGGTTCTGGTAAAGTGGAGACAATGTTTGGAACCATTACGTATAGGCAGGGAGATTACATAACGATCCCTATTGGAACGATATATCGGGTTATTCCAACAGATGAAACAAAAATGCTTTTTGTGGAATCATTTAGCCAATTAACTACTCCTAGAAGATACCGAAATGAATACGGTCAAATGCTTGAACATAGTCCATTTTGTGAACGTGACTTTAGAGGACCTGAAACATTGGAGGCTTTTAATGAAAAAGGTGAATATGAAGTAATTACTAAAACAAGAGGTTACTTACATTCCCATATACTTGGACATCATCCACTCGATGTCGTAGGGTGGGATGGTTACCTTTACCCGTGGGTATTTAATATAGAGGACTTCGAACCGATAACAGGAAGGGTGCATCAGCCGCCCCCTGTACATCAAACATTTGAAGGGCATAATTTTGTCATTTGCTCCTTCGTGCCAAGGCTTTATGATTATCATCCAGAAGCAATTCCGGCTCCTTATTATCATAGCAATGTAAACAGCGATGAACTGCTTTATTATGTAGCAGGAAATTTTATGAGTAGAAAAGGAATAAAAGAAGGGTCCATTACACTTCATCCTTCAGGTATTCCACACGGTCCACATCCTGGAACGACTGAAGCTAGTATCGGTAAAAAAGAAACGTTAGAACTTGCCGTAATGATTGATACGTTCAGACCTCTAAAAGTAGTGAAAAAAGCACGGGAAGTGGAAGATAAGAATTATATGTTTACATGGATAGAAAAATGAAGAACAAAAAAGCTCTTTTACAATGACGTAAAGTGATTGTATAAGAGCTTTTCTTTATAATTGATTTTTAGGTGAAATGTTTGTAATGGAAAATGTGGATTTTGTAATATTTTAGGCGGTTTAAAAACCTGTCAATACTATTTTTTTAGTATAATTTATACGAGCTTCTTGATTATGGTAAAAAAGTCATAAATCCTATCTGTAAATGAATAAAGAAAACCCTTGGTAGGTCTAAAGTTGGGATTTTTTTGAATTATGAAAGGTGTAAATTCAATATTTTTCCAGGAATATTACATAAAACTCGTGTTATGATTTTCGTGTAGCAACGAGCAACACAAAAACTTTCAAGGGGGAAATACACCTATGAAATTCAATAAGAAAACATTAATTACTGCTGTTACTACTGCAGCTGTACTAACAGCAGCACCATTCGGATTAACTGCAAAAGCAGAATCCAACGCACCAGCAAAACCAACTTGTGACTTATCTAATGTCACATCATTTAATGCAAAAGTATTTAATAACCAAGACGATGCAAAAGCATTCTTGGATAGCTATATAAAAGACTTAGAAAATAAACTTGGTGTGAAAATTCAAATGAACGGTGCTCCATCTGCAGAAAAAGCACAACCTAAAGCAGAGGAGAAAGCTGCCGCACCAGCACCTAAACAAGAACCTAAACAAGAGGCTGCTGCACCAGCACCAAAAAAGGAAGCTCCAGCTCAACAACAAGCTCCAAAACAAACTACAGAACAACCGAAGCAATCTGCAAATGAGCAGGCAGCAGGTCAAGTTAGTGAGTTTGAAAAGAAAGTTGTTGAACTTACAAACGCAGAGCGAGCAAAACAAGGATTATCACCACTTAAATTAGACACTGAGCTTAGCAAAGTAGCAAAAGAGAAATCTAAAGACATGCAGAAGAATAAATACTTCTCTCATAATAGCCCAACTTACGGATCTCCGTTTGACATGATGAAGCAATATGGAATTAACTATCGCACAGCAGGTGAAAATATTGCACAAGGTCAAAGAAGTCCTGAAGAAGTTGTAAATGCTTGGATGAACTCTGAAGGTCACCGTGCTAATATTATGAATGGAAACTATACTCATATTGGAGTAGGTCACGTAGAACAAGGTAACTATTGGACTCAAATGTTCATCGGAAAATAATAATAAAGAATGACAAAAAGACAGCCACTCGTGCTGTCTTTTTTACTTTGCTTCCATTAATTTTTGATGGTGCTGTTCCATAAAAAGGTATGCTCTTTTTACATGTTGAATTACCTTATTTATGCTATTCGGATTTATTCGGTTAACTCCAATATCCTGTAAATAAATGAAAACAACTGATAAAGATGGTAAGAGAAAATCACAAACCAACATATTAGCATCATATTGAATCAAGATTTTTATTTCTTTTTTTAACTCTTCCTTTAATGCTTTAAAATGGGCAATGAGCTGTAGATATGAATTTTTCTTTGCTAATAGATCAGCTCTGTCATATTGTTCGAGTAAGCATAAGAGCATATAAAGTTCTTGTCGATAATAATTAAATGAAGCAACTGCTTTCTCGTAATCATAATGGTTCATTGTTTTTACCCCTTAATAACAAATGAATTTTATGACTAATTTCGACATTATCCTACATATACCCTTTAAACATTCCTATAAGAATACTTAGAAATTAAACGTTGTAACTTTTGCTATTCATAAATTTATTTTGTAATATAAGGAGCCTCCATGCGAGCCCAATTGCTCCAGCTGCCAATCCACAAATTAATCCTATCCAATAACCAAATGCTCCAAAATGTGTATAATTAGCAAGGATATAGCCTATAGGTAAGCCAATTATCCAATATGACACGAAAGCAAGAATAAAGGTAACATTTACATCTTTATATCCTCGCAGTGCCCCTTGGATAGGAGCTGCAATCGCATCTGATAGTTGGAAGAAAATAGCGTATAATAAAAAGGCTGTTGTTAAAGAAATAACTTCGGGCTCTTTTGTATATAAAAATGCCACTTCTGGACGGAAAAAATAAAGAAGCACTGCACAAACAGATGATAAAAACACAGCACAGACAATTCCTAACACCGCATACTGTTTGGCATCTTTAATTCGTTTAGCTCCGACTTCATAACCTACAAGAATTGTTAATGCCATTGATATACTCAACGGAATCATATACAAAAGGGAAGCAAAGTTGAGCGCCACCTGATGTGCCGCAATTGTTACTGTATTGAAAGAACTCATCAATAGTGTGACAGCCGAAAAAATGCTTGTTTCAAAAAATATAGAGAGTCCAATAGGAACTCCAATAAGCAAAATTTCCTTCCATTTTGAAAATGAGATAGGATGAAACTTTTTGAACAAATGGTAATTATTAAATGGACTTTTTTTCGTAACGATTACTAAAGAGATAATCATTATTAACCAGTAGGTCAAAGCAGAGGCAATACCTGCTCCAATACCACCTAAAGCTGGGAATCCAAATTTACCGAAGATTAATAAATAGTTAAGAATAACATTAATCGGTAGCGACATTAAGGTAATAATCATGGATGTTCTTGTGTGTCCTAAAGCATCAATGAAACACCTAATAACCGTATAAGCAAAAAGAGGGACGATCCCAATTCCAAGTGTAACCAAATAGTAATAAGCAACATGCTTTACTTCTGGTTCCAAGTTCATTGCTCCTAAAATTGGGTTCAAAGCAATTGCCCCAAGTATCATGACTAATAAACTCATGACAATCGAAACATAGATCCCTTGTGTGATGGTATAGGAGACATTCTCAGTTTTCTTTCCTCCAACTAATTGAGCAACGATTGGTGTTATAGAGAGTAATATCCCACTTAATCCAGTATAAACTGGCACCCATAATCCAGCCCCAATTGCTACTCCTGCTAAATCGCTTGCACCTACATTCCCGGTCATCATAATATCAAAAAGGCTCATGGAGAATAGCGCAAGCTGCGTTAAAAGAACGGGAAAAACAATGTTAATAAAAAGCTTAAATCTTTCTTTGTAACTAAATACCTGATACATGACAGTGCCTCAACCTTCAAATAATATGATAATGCTAAGGATTATATCACAAAATTATATTTAGAGGGTAGAAATAAAAATATTTGAAAATCTTGTATTAATGACGCTTGACACATCACTTTAAAGCTACTAGAATAGGAATATATTAAAACTACATACTCAAGCCCATTTCAAAGGGGAGTAGCTATGAGAACAATATTGCCGTCATGACGTGACTGATTATCAGTCTCCGGCTTTATTGGCAACGTGAACGTTGTTAGCAAGACCTTTGCCTAAACTGGACAGTTCTAGGTGAAGGTCTTTTTATGTTTGAAAAAGCCTTTACCGCTGCCAGGGTAGAGGCTTTGTTTATGTAAAAAGGAGAGAAAACCATGGAATTATCATTATTACTAGAGTATGGCTGGGTACTGCTTGTTCTAATTGCATTAGAAGGTATTTTGGCTGCAGATAATGCACTTGTCCTTGCAATTATGGTCAAACATCTCCCAGAAGAAGCAAGAAAAAAAGCACTCTTTTATGGGTTAGCAGGAGCCCTCGTATTCCGTATAGGATCTTTATTTGCTATTTCCTTTCTTGTCTCTATATGGCAAGTCCAGGCTCTCGGGGCAGCATACCTATTGTTTATTGCCTTAAATCATTTATGGAGAAAATATGCTGTCGCCAAAGTAGAACATGCCGCTGCAGTTGATAAACCAAAAAAACAATCTGGTTTCTGGATGACGGTACTTAAAGTGGAGATTGCCGATATTGCTTTTGCAGTCGACTCTATCCTGGCTGCCTTTGCATTAGCGATGACATTACCTCAAACCGACTTGCCTAAAATAGGTGGGATTGATGGAGGGCAATTTATCGTCATTTTCCTTGGTGGTTTTATTGGTGTAGTCATCATGCGATTTGCAGCAACTGTATTTGTAAAATTACTTAAAGAACGCCCAAGCCTAGAAACCGCAGCCTTCTTGATAGTAGGTTGGGTAGGTTTTAAACTTGCTATGTACACATTGGCACATCCGAATGTTGGAGTAATTCCATATCACATCCCACATAGTTCTTTATTCAAAGCATTATTCTGGATAGTGTTAATTGGTATCGCAGTTGTTTCCTGGTTTGTCTCAGGTAAAAAGAAAAATGTAAAAGAAGTGGATAGTATAAAATAACACCATTTACTTCAAGTTACCTACGATTACTGTTATAATGAAAAAGCTGCTGACACTCACTGTCAGCAGCTTTTTTCAATAAAATGGTATACTAGAAATACATGTTAACTGCAAAGGAGAAATGATTTTGTTCACATTAGATCAATTGCCAAAATCGATACAGACAAAGATAAATGAGATAGAAAAGGATACAGAATCTCAACAATTAATTGGGAAACCAGGATACACAGCGATTGACGAAAGTACTTTATATGACAGTATTATTAGCCTAGCATTAGAGAAAAATGTTCTTTTGAAAGGCCCAACCGGATCAGGGAAGACTAAATTAGCTGAAACTCTTTCATCTATTTTTTGTCAACCGATGCATAGTATCAATTGCTCCATAGATTTAGATGCTGAGGCATTGCTAGGATTCAAAACGATAGACAATAAAGACGGAAAGGCAACGATAGAATTCGTTCCTGGTCCAGTAATTCAAGCAATGAAAAAAGGACATCTTTTATATATTGATGAAATTAATATGGCTAAGCCGGAAACGTTACCTATTTTGAACGGTGTACTTGACTATCGGAAAACCATTACTAATCCGTTTACTGGCGAAGTAGTGCAAGCAAAGAAAGGTTTTGGGGTAATTGCAGCTATAAACGAAGGGTACGTGGGAACGGTTCCACTTAACGAAGCATTAAAAAATCGATTTGTAGTAATAGATGTACCGTATGTTCAAGGAGATGTATTATTTAATGTCTTAAAAGAACAATCTCAACTAACAGATGAGAAACTCCTCAAGAATTATGTGACTCTATCTGCAGACTTGATAGCACTTGTACAAGCAGGAAATCTTTCCGAGGAAGCGGCATCTGTTCGTGCCTTAATAGACACTTGTGATCTTAGTTTATTTTTACCACCATTACGTGCCATTCAACGGGGAATTGTCGAAAAACTTGAAGATGATCGAGAAAAGGCAGCAATTCTTAATGTTGCACAAACTTTATTTGACTGAGGCGATGGAACGTGAGACCTATAGTTTTTAACGATAAAAAGATAGATTCTTTCCTTTACATGCAGCTCTCTGACTTAGTAGTTTCTTTAGCCAAAAAGGGTGATTTGGAGGTTGAATATGCGTTTAAATCTTATTATGATCCCTTTTTGAATAAAGTGTTCCTAAGTCTTTTTTGGGATAATCACCCTTCTGTTGAGAAATTTCAAGGAATGAAAAGTGATGTTTATTTACGTAGCATCGGCTCAATCCATCACACTGATTACCGAATGGTAGAGGATTTTATAAAAAAGATAAAGCATTCTTCTTTAAAAAGCTTTGCTAAACAGCTATTTATGCTTTTGGAGGATTTGCGACTAGAAGAAATATGTAAACGTGAGCGTCCGGGGACTAAAAATACTTTTCTTGTACGGAGAGTAGAGTATCGGAAATATTTTCGTAGTCAGTTGACGGTGAATGTAGAGAGAAATATTCTAACAGATGGTCTATACAATTTACTTTACCTTCTCTTAACAACGGATAATCCCCTTGAAGAAATACCAAATCTAACAAAAGAAATAGATCTTGCTTTACCATTTATAAGGGATGAGGCATCCAAATGTTATCAAGCACTAAGTACGGAGAAAGTGACGAAAATAACATTGAACATTATGGAGGTCCTTGAAGAATTATTGGAAAAAGATTTACTAAATACTTATTTCTTCTTCGCTGATTTCTCCAATCGTGTGGAGGAACCTAATACGTTTGATGAAATGAAACGAAAAAGTGCTTTAAAAAATGAAGATGTCAAACGTAAAGAGACAGAAGATGAGGATATTCACGAAGATAAGCTACCAACATGGCATCGAGAATCAGAGAGTAACAGTAAGAGCTTTTTACAATTTGATATGGAATCAGGGACAAAGATGGATTTAATGGGGGAAGGGGTAAGAGAAGGAGAAGATGGCGACCAGGCGATGGGATTTGTTCAAGGTCATAGTCAGCAAACGAATCGTACTGATTACTCAAAACGGGAGATACTAACCAATATAAATGAATCCAAAAAAGATGGAGGAAATGGAGCGGAGTTTGGGAAAGAGAACAAGTATGCATATCCAATTTTTCTTAAACCAGATCCCATTACTTCTGATGATCGAGTAACGTATGAAGAGTTTAAGCAATTAGTATTAGTTTATCAAAAAAGGCTCAAACAACTTATACAAAAGACACTGGAACATAAAAAGATCCTGCCGAGGAATGATCTGCCCTTTGGAAGATTGAGTAAAAGATTGATACCATTTTTTACCGATGATAATCCCAGGGTATTTTATAAAAAAGATAATCCATCTATCGAAATAGATGCCGCTTTTTCTTTGTTAGTGGATTGTTCTGCCTCGATGTTTGATAAAATGAACCAGACCAAATATGGGATTACCTTATTTCATGAAGCATTAAAATCGGTGAGAGTCCCCCATGAAGTGGTTGGGTTTTGGGAAGATACAAACGATGCGACTAAAACTAGCCAACCAAATTATTTTAAATCAGTAATCGATTTTTCATCCAGTCTTAAACAAACTTCAGGGCCAGAGATTTTACAACTAGAGCCAGAAGAAGACAACCGAGATGGGTACGCGATCCGGCATATGACGAAGCGATTAGTACAAAGAAGAGAAAAGCAAAAGTTTCTTCTAGTATTCTCTGATGGGGAACCTGCTGCAATGGATTACGAAAAGAATGGTATAGTTGATACCCATCAAGCCGTCATGGAGGCTCGTAAGAACGGTTTGGAAGTAATAAACGTCTTTTTGGCAAATGGGGAAATTGAAGAGGGTCAAGTCAAAACCATTCAAAATATGTATGGAAAGTACAGCATACTAGTCCCACAAATAGAAGAATTACCAGATGTATTATTTCCACTACTGAAAAAATTACTATTAAAAAGTTTATAAACAATGTTGGAAGGCTACTCTAAAAAACATGGAGATTAATCCACGTGTATAGAGTAGCCTTTATGTTTTTGATGAATAGTTTTTGTGAATCGGGGTGATTAAAATAGTAAATATGAAACCCAAATCATATTTTTATATAAGTGGGAGTATGTGCATAGCTTTTCTATCAATAGTTGTAATTCTAAGATTTAATCAAGTTGTAAATCTGGATAAAAGATTAGGTGAATCTCTTTATCAATTTGCTTCAATGGATACTTTTTTTATTATTATTTCTGATATTGGATCTAGAATATTTTTTTATCCGGCATTAATAGTAATAAGTATTCTTTTAGCGGTAAGAAAAAAATGGCTAATCATCATCCTTTTATGGGTTAATCTTTTAGGGGTGCGACTAATGAATACATGGTTAAAAGCCATTTTTGTAAGAGAAAGACCAACTCTAGAACACGTAGTTGAGGCTAGCTATTATAGCTTTCCTAGTGGACATTCTATGAATTCTATAGCTTTTTTTGGTTTGTTGGCCATACTCTCATTTATATATGTAAAAAGAAAATGGTTGAGCTATGCATTTATCTTGTTGTTTTCTATACTTATATTGCTTATCGGTATCAGTAGGATATATTTAGGTGTTCATTTTCCATTAGATGTATTAGCAGGATTTTTTGCTGGACTAACCTGGCTATTCTTCATTAGTGCATTGTGGGCAGTCTACTTAAAAAAAGAGTTTTTAGCTATAGATAAAGGGTAAATATGTTACATCGGGTAATAATAGGAAGAATAATAAAGGGAGGATGAGGTTTTTGGAAAAGAAAATTACTAAGAAATCAGTGATGGCAGTGATCAGCACAATTTTGGCAGCAGCTATATTAACAGGTTGTGGAATTGATGAAAACGATTTATCACCAGCTCCAGAAAATGCACCTCCTGAACAAAACGATGCAATTGGATCAAATAGGGATACTAATCAAAATATACCAACGAATGAAGAAGATAATGGCACAGGACATCAATTTACCAAATTTGATCTAGAAGTGGAGTATGAAAATAATACGAAATTCGAAGTTGAATTTGAAGCAGAGGGAAATGGGGAAGCGGAAGTTGAAGACGGCATCAATAATAATTTCTTGCAAGGTGATGAAGCCTATAAAATGTTATCGCCACTGATGGGTCAATTGGATTTTGTCCAAAATGCTGAAACGAACGATGTAATAATTCAAGTACTTGATGTTTTTGGGTTACAAGATGATTATCAAGAATTTGAATTAGAAGTAATTTTTTCCGATGGCACAAAGAAAAAATATGAAGATAAAAGATAGTGATACCGGCTGAAATGGAATGTTTCCATTTCAGTTTTTTATTTGATAAATATCAATACATATAAAATTTCGTGTGGCGAATGAAATCGTTCCGTGGTATAGTTTTCTTACAACAAACAGGAACGGAGCAAAATAAAAATGTGGAAAAACCGCAATGTTTGGATTATTTTAATAGGTGAATTTATAGCTGGTCTTGGGCTTTGGACGGGTATAATTGGGAACTTGGAATTTATGCAGGCACTAGTACCATCTGACTTTGCTAAAGCTCTTATTTTATTTGCAGGGTTGTTAGCAGGTGTGATGGTCGGTCCAATTGCAGGAAGGGTAATTGATAGTCAAAGTAAGAAAAAGGTGATGCTGGCAGCCGGGTTTGGCAGAATGATTAGTGTTATCTTTATGTTTATGGCGATTGAATATCAATCAATATTGTTTATGATTATATTTATGATAGCGATCCAAATCTCTGCTGCCTTTTATTTTCCGGCACTCCAATCCTCTATCCCGTTGATAGTAAAGGATAAGGATTTACTTGAGATGAATGGTGTGCACATGAATGTATCGACTATCGCAAGAATAGCAGGCACAGCACTTGCGGGTGCGATGCTTGTTATTATGAGTTTGAACTCGTTGTACTTGGCTTCCATGATTGCTTATAGCATTTTATTTGCCCTGACATTCTTATTGAATTTTCAAGAAGAAGAATTGCCTGAAACAAAAAAAGGGAAAGGGAAATCTGGTAGTTTTAAGGAAATGTTACCAGTTTTGAAAGATACCCCAATTGCCCTGACTGTGTTGATCCTTACGTTTATTCCGATTCTTTTTATCGGTGGTTTTAACCTTATGGTTATCAATATTAGTGTGATTCAGGATGATCAGACAATAAAAAGTTGGATTTACACAATAGAGGGAATCTTTTTCATGATTGGTGCATTTGCTGTGAAGCGGGTTTCCAATGAAAAGAATATGGTCCCATTACTGTTTGTTTTTGTTTCCATAATAGCATTTTCCCTTTTTAGTCTTTATTTTGCCGATATAAAATGGATGACCCTATTTTCTTTTGGATTATTTGGATTAGCTGTGGGCTGCTTCTTCCCTATAGCAGCAACGATATTTCAAACGAAAATACCTAAAGAATTTCACGGCCGTTTTTTCTCTTTCCGTAATATGCTCGATAGAGTGCTATTCCAGGTTGTTCTGCTTGGAGCAGGCATACTTCTAGATACAATCGGGCTGCAATTGATGGGTATTGTATTCGGTTTCCTATCCCTAACAGTTATAATTATTTATGGACTAAAGCTTTTACGACAGCCTATAACAATTGCCGAGCAAAAAACACCTTAATTAGGTGTTTTTTTGTTGTACAAAAAGGGAATCACCATTTTTAAGTGAATATAATTTAATGATGCAATAAATTTACAATAGGAGGAATTACTATGAAAGCATATTCTATGTACATAAATGGAGATTGGGTAGATACTGACGAAGTAATTGAAGTAAATAATCCGGCTACTGGAGAAATAATCGGAACAGTACCAAGTATCACGGAAAAGTTATTAAATCAAACAATCGAGTATGCCAATGATGCATTTCAAATTTGGAAAAGCTATACTGCATATGAGCGAGCAGAACTTTTGGATAAATGGTTTAACCTATTAGAAGAAAATAAAAAGGTAATTGCAGAAACTTTAACTAAAGAACAAGGAAAACCTTTTCGAGAAGCACTAGGTGAAGTTGGTTATGCCAACAGTTTTTTGTCATGGTACAAAGAAGAAGGAAAAAGAATATACGGAGAGACAATTCCCTCTTCTTCGAAAGATAAGCGTATCCTCATTCAAAAACAACCTGTTGGAGTGGTGGCAGCAATTACACCTTGGAATTTTCCTGCAGCAATGATAACAAGAAAAGTAGCACCAGCACTAGCAGCTGGTTGCACTGTTATAGTAAAGCCTGCTGGGCAAACACCACTAACCGCAATACTTTTAGCAAAATATGCACATGAAGCAGGTATACCAAAGGGAGTATTGCAGGTTGTAACCGGAAAGTCTAGTATGATTGGTGAAACATTGATGAAGCACAATGATGTAAAAAAATTAACGTTCACAGGATCTACACAAGTTGGAAAAACGTTAATGGAACAAGCTTCTCAAACGGTAAAGAAGCTTTCCTTGGAGCTTGGTGGTCATGCACCATTTGTTGTGTTTGAAGATGCAGACCTTGAGAAAGCAGCAAAGGGACTTGTCCAATCCAAGTTTCGAAATGCAGGTCAAACTTGTATATGTGCAAATAGAATTTATGTGCAGGAGAGCGTTGCTGAAAAATTTACTGCACTTTTCGTAGAAGAGGTGTCCAAATTAAAAATTGGAAATGGAATGGAGCGCGGCATTGACATTGGTCCTTTAATTGATGAGGATGCACTTGAGAAGGTAAAAGAACATTTAAATGATGCTAAAGAAAAAGGCGCAACCGTTCAATACGGCGGTGAAGCCTTAGAAGGTACATTCATGGAAGCTACTATACTTTCCGGTGTCAAAGACGACATGATATGTATGACGGAAGAAACTTTTGGCCCACTCGCACCAATTACGACATTTAATGAGGAAGAAGAAGTTGTAAAACGTGCAAACAACTCTCCATATGGACTGGCTGCTTATATCTTTACTGAAAGTTTCTCAAGAATCTATCGGGTAACAGAAGGGCTTGATTATGGAATTATTGGGGTAAATGATGGTGCTCCTTCTGTTGCACAGGCTCCTTTTGGAGGTCTGAAAGAGAGTGGGATTGGGCGTGAAGGTGGTCACCATGGTATTGAAGAGTACTTAGAGGTAAAATATGTATCCATTGGGATTTAGATAATTTTTTTAGCCGAACTTTTCCCGTTCGGCTAATTTTTTTCTCCTCCATCTATCAAATCAAAAAAATCATTTTTTCTTCCACCTTTTTTCCTATATAATGGACATATAAGTTCTAAAAGATGAAACTTTTCCACATATACGACGTATATAAAGTAACAGTAGTAAATGATATTTAACAACTAATCATTCTGATTGAACAATAGTCTTTTAAAGGTGAGGAGTGATATACATGAAGCGGTTTTTTGTACAGGGATTTATATTATTAGCTTCTTTTAATATAGGTGTTATTGGTTTCTTTGCAGTTTTTTTATTAACTGGAAACCATTGGCAAATTGGGGTTCTAGGTGCAATTGGTTTCTCTTTGCTTAGCTATTTGGGGCTAAAAAGGAAATTACTACCTAATAACGAATTAGATAAGATAGAACGAAAAGAAAAGAAATATGTTCATACACAGTTAAGGCTTGCAAAAGAAAAACAAAAAAAAATTAATAGTGCTCGCTTTCGGGTTCGCTCCATTTTTATCTATCAAACGATCACAAAAATATCAAAAATCTCGTCAAAGGTAATCAAGTTAGTGGAAAATGAGCCGAATCGTTATCGTACAGCGCAAAACTTTTTCCATCATCATCTAGATTCATCTGCCATCATTACAGATAAGTATGTCCAATTGTTAAATCAACCTGTCCGTACACATGATGTTTCACGAGCTATTAGAGAAACGGAAAGTGCATTAAAACAATTGGAACGCAAAATGGAAGATGAATGGGTCAATGTCCTATCAGGGGATATCAATAACCTTCAGACCGAGATTAAATTATTGAACCAAAATAATTCCCAACAACCGAAAACAAACCATAAATAGTGTAAATGAAGCAGTTAATGAGGTGACTGAAGATGAAGAATAATGAAAACAAACTTGAACAACAAGTAAAGGAAGATACACTAAATGATCTTTTAAATAATCCATTCTCCACTCCAAAAATGGAAAATGAATTAATTCCGAATACTGAGGAAAAAGAAAGCCCTGAGCAAGAAAAGGTGATGGATACACTATCTGATGAATACCGTACAAAGGCATTAGAAATTGCCAAACAAATAGATCCGAATGACCAACAGGCAATTTCTTCGTATGGTATTACAGCACAAAATGAGCTTTCTAGTTTTTCGAATTCCATCTTGTCACATGTTCAAGCAAAAGATGCAGGACCAGTTGGAGAAGTTGTAACTGATTTAATGAGAAAGATTAAAGAAGTAAAGCCTGGAGAGCTGGAACCACAGAAAAAAGGCTTCTTTGGGAAACTTTTCGGTAATGTAAATAATTCTGTTCAGCAACTGTTTGCAAAATACCGCAAGATTGGTTTTGAGATTGACAAAATATCAGACCAATTGGAAAGCTTTAAAAAAGTGCTGCAAAGAGACAATATTATGCTTGAATCCTTGTACGATAAAAACAAGGACTATTTTCAAGCATTAAACATTTATATTGCTGCAGCGGAGCATAAATACGATGAAATACAAACAACCATCATCCCTGAACTTGAAAAAAAGGCAAGATCAACAAATAATCAGATGGATGTACAGGCTGTCAGTGACATGATGCAATTTTCAGACCGTTTGCAAAAAAGGACTCATGATTTAAAAATTAGCCGTCAAATAACGCTTCAAATGGCACCTCAAATTAGAATGATTCAACACACGAATCAAACGTTAGTGGAAAGAATTCAATCGTCTATATTAACAGCAATACCATTGTGGAAAAATCAGCTAGTTATTGCTGTCTCCTTATATAATCAACAAAAAGCAGTGGACACACAAAAAAATGTTTCGGAAACAACAAATGAGCTTCTTCTTAGAAATTCTGAAATGTTGAAACAAAACACAATTTCCGCTGCAAGGGAAAATGAAAGAGGACTAGTGGACATAGAGACGTTAAAGAAAACACAGGAGAACCTAATAGAAACACTTGAAGAAACGTTACAAATCCAACAGGAGGGACGTGAAAAACGACATCAAGTAGAATTAGAGCTAGTTCAAATGGAAAATGACTTGAAAACAAAGTTGTTGGATGTACGTTCCCGCACTAATAAAAAATAATAAAATATCAAAAAAAGCCCCTGATCTCGGTAAGTATCAGGGGCTTTTCCATCATCAACGGTTAGTAGGGAATATACGACGCACGACTTCTGTGAATTCATCAAAAATTCCAGTTATCGGACGACCTTCTCTAATGTCATTTGTGTATCCTTCCATTCTGTCAACAAACTCTGGATTTACCGACACGTAAACATTTCTTACACTAGGATCAGCTTTTCTAACTTGATTGGCAATCTTTTTTTCAATATCATTCGATAATTCCTGATTATTGTTTCCTTCCAGAACAGCTGCAACATAAGCATTATGATTTGTGATCATGACATTGCATGTATTCACTTCATTTAAGTCAGTTACTTTATCAGCAACTTTATCAGCAACTTGCAGCCTTGGTTCTCTCGTATCATTCACTCTTCTTGGATTGATATTATCGTTTCTAACATTCCGATTGTCACGATTAGGGTTATCATAATTAACATTGAATGCGTTTCCAGGATTATCTCCGTGCCGAGTTCCACGTTCGGCTCCATAATTATTTACATTACCACAGCCAGTTACGAGCATACTTACGGCTAATCCGGTTACTAATAAGCCTTTCATTTTCATTCTTTTACACCTCTTTCTAACGTTTATGGTTATTCTTCTACTAACATTGCTGAATTATTCGGATTTTTTTTATCAAAGAGGTAAAATGATAGTAAGTAAAAGATTAACCAAGCAAATTAGAATGACTAGATAGGAGTAATTGATATATGATAAAGTACGAAAAGCTGTCATATTTAAAGTTTTATCAGCTTTCCCAGTGGTCTTCCATACATAATCATCAATTAGTTATACATAATCATCACAGAATTTTTACTCAATCCTTTATTCCTTATAAAAGAAAAGGACTCGTTCTTATCATCCACGGGTACTTAGACCATTCTGGATCTTTTTCTCATCTTATAAATTCTTTATTATTGGATTATTACGGGGTCATCACATTTGATTTACCAGGTCATAGGCATTCTTTTGGGGAAAGAGGAGCTATAAACAATTTTGATGAATATATTGATATTTTGCATTCCGTATTAGAAAACTATAAAAGTATCGGGTATAATGATGAAACATGGTCTGTCATTGGACATAGTACTGGATGTGCCATTTTATTTTCCTATTTGCAAGTTCATCAAAATGTTTTTGATAAAATGATTTTAGCTGCTCCATTGGTACAGCCATATTTGTGGTCTTTTTCAAAAATTGGTGTTAAACTCATGGGGAGAAAACAAAAATATATAAAAAGAGTATATAGGCGAAACTCTTCTGATAAAAATTATCTTCATTTTGTGAGAAAAGATCCTCTTCATTTTTCAACATTGCCAACCAATTGGTTATTTGCTTTTAGTGAGTGGCATAATAACACTTTGTTTAAGATAAGAGGCAATGAAACTCTTTACGTTATTCAAGGAAACAAGGATACCACAGTTGACTGGCGACATAATATTCCTTTTCTGTTGAATAGATTTCCGAATTCAACATGTACCCTAATCGACCAAGCGAATCATCAACTATTCAATGAACGAGAAGCATTAAGGGAAATATCGTTCCATCTTATTAAAAGAATTTTAAAAATGGAATAATCATCAATATCGAGAGTAACTATGGAAATAATATGTAAATAACTATTTTTTAAAGGTGGAATTAGAATGACGGAAGAAACGAATAAGACACCAAACATTCAAATTGGAGACATGATACAAATCAACAAAGGTTCCAAAAAGGGAAGTACCGGAACTGTCATCGTAGTAAGAGACAGTTCCGTAATAGTAGAGATTGGGAAGAATTTAAACACAGGTGAACCAGTAAGAACAGTAATCAATCATAAAAATTATAAGCAGATCTAAGTAATTAAAAACCCCAAGCATGCTTGGGTTTTTAATTATTTCAATATATGGTGTTTATTGTGCAAACACGTGATTACCGATTACAGTTGTAACATTTCTGGTACGAATCCATTGATCGTTTGTTTTTTCTGGATTATAGAAATATAGAGAGTTGTTTCCATCACCACGGAAAGCAATCGCTTCTTCCACTGCTTTAACAGCTTCTTTGTCAGCAGGTTTATTAATTTCTCCATTGCCTACCGGAGAAAATTGGTAAACACCGCCAGGAGATGTTTCATAAATTACTTCGTTAATGGACTCCGGGAAAGTCTCATTATTTACACGGTTTAGTACTACAGTAGCAACCGCAACTTTACCTTCATAAGGCTCACCTTTAGCCTCTGCATGCACTAAACGTGCCAACACTTCTTTCTCATTTTCAGAAACTGGTTCTGGTAGTTTCAATGATTCACCAGGAAAAATTAAGTGATTGCTTTTATTATTTAGTTCCTTCATGTCTTTAACAGATACACCGTAGGTTTTGCCGATATTCCATAAAGTGTCTTCAGATTCTACTTTATATGATTCAGCTGCAAATGCACTCTTTCCAGTCCCGGAAATCAATGCTACAGCAATAATTGCGACAGAAATTATTTTTTTCATCAGTATGTGTTCCTCCTTGTGTTGTTTTAAGCAACCGGTGGACGCTCTAATTGACATAATAACAAGTACTATAGTCCGTTTCATTAGAGAATTGATGGTATCAATACATATATATTGTAGAATTTACCTTGTTTTCTCAAGAAAAAGGTTTAAATTGGTATATTTTCGAGATAATAATCACAAATACATAATCAGTTACTGTTTCAAAAGGAGTATACTATTGATTTATACATCTAAATACCCAACTGTCATTCATAGCTTCATTTTATCATTTATGTTAATACAAGGAATGTATCAATTGCTTCAAACAAATTATGGGAGAGCAATTGTGCAATTAACAATAGCTTGTCTTATAATATTTTCCTATTTAATTACATACAGGTTAAAATTGAATGACTTGACCCTGATTTTTGAAATAGCATTTATAGGTGTAGTTTTTTATCATAAATCTTTACATGCTTCAAATATTCGAAAGATAGAGTTTAAGCGTTTAGCGGCAAGGAGTAGCAGAGTCTATATCTATACCATGCATTTTTTACCTAAAAGAGTCATTAATTATAAGCCAGAAGAGATTTATGAGAATTTGTTAGAATTTGCAAGAGTCAATCAAATACCAATAATGCGAAAAGAAAATATTTATGAAAATGATTCCACTTTGACAAAAGAAAACTGAAGCAGGTTTTGCTTCAGTTCTTTGCAGGTGTGGCTCTGATTATACTTAACTCCAGATGTTTAGAAGATTCAGCTGTTAACTCCTCATGGGCTTGCATCATATCAAACATCTCATCTGGAATAAGTATGGAAGGATCAATATCAGGTTCAGTTGGTTCTAACTCTGATAATGAAATTGTTTGTATGTTTATTCCGTGGAAGCCATATTGCTGTAAAACAGACTCCCATTCATCTTTCCTAAGAATAGAAGGCAATCCGTAAAAATCCGTCAATTTCCCTTGCACATCAGAAGGAAGAGAATCTTTCTTTGTCATTTCTATAGCAAGAAGGATACTGTCTTTTTTCATGACGCGGAACAACTCAGGAAGTGTCTTTGATAATTTTGTGAAAGCTAAAACTGACTCCGAAAGTACAAAATCAAAAGAATTATCCGCGAAAAGAAGTTCCATCATATTCATTTGCTGTGCTTCCAAGCTAAGTTTGCTTTCTTTAAATCGCTTATTTGCTTTGCTAACCATTAATGGATGATAGTCGATGGGGGTAACATCTACATCCATTGAATGTAGAAAAAATGATGTCTGTCCTGTACCACAGCCAACCTCTAGAAGAGATTTATTTTTCAAATTTTCCTGAAGCAAGTTTGTTTTTGTTAATTCTAATCCACCAGGATGAGCTCCACCAATTCCGAAGATAGCAAGTAGATCTGTATAATTACTCATTTTCACACTAATTCACCTCAAGAAATCATATGTTGAAAAGAATACGTTTGTTCTTGTTAATAACATGCGGTAATATAAAAGGGAGTAATCTGGAGGTGTAGAAAATATGATTCATCGTAATTGGGAACAAAAAGAAACGCTACGAAAAGTGAAATGTATTCATACTGATGCGAAAAAGTATCTTGTCAACAATATGCTTACAGTTGGTCATACATATGAAGTGAAAAATGAAACAGATGAGTTTCTATTTGTCATTGATAATAGTGGGAATATTGGAGGATACTACAAAACCTATTTTGAAACAGTTTGATCGAAAAACAAGGCGTAAAAGTGCCTTGTTTTTTTCACATATAGGATTATTTGTAAATTATTCAGGGAATGGATAAAGGGGGGGTGCTATACAATTTATGTTTAATAAAAATATCTTATTATTACTGGTGATAATTTTTATCGGAGGCTGTACAAATCAAGAAACACAACCAGAAAGTAATAATGAAACAGAAACTTCTGCACAATTGGAGGTTAATGATCAATTAGAATCAGAGGTTTTAGCAATAGAATTACAAATTCCTTGGTCCATAGCTAAAGCAGGAGAAACCATTTTCATTTCTGAGAGGCAGGGTACTATCGTAAAAGTGGAGGAAGATGGAACGGAAACTAGAAATGATGTACAAGTCAATGAACCCGTACTAGCATATGGAGAAGGTGGATTCCTTGGTTTAGCATTGCATCCAGACTTCAATAATACCAAATTAGCTTTTGCCTATCATACATATGGAACAGAACAAAATGTTAGAAACAGAATCATCCAAATAAGGTATAATGAAGAGGATGGATGGAAAGAAGAAAACGTGCTTTTGGACGATATTCCTGGTGCCATTCATCATAATGGCGGAAGATTGATGGTTGGACCAGATAATAAACTTTATGCAACGGTTGGGGATGTCAATGTACCAGAAAGCGCACAGGACCAAGATTCTCTTAGTGGAAGCATATTACGTTTAAACCTTGATGGAACCGTTCCCGAAGATAACCCATTTTCCAATTCATATGTTTATAGTTATGGTCACCGCAATCCACAAGGCATAGCTTGGGAACCTGAAACAAAAGTTATGTACGCTTCCGAACATGGTCCTTCAGCTCATGATGAAATTAATATCATAGAACCTGGTAAAAATTACGGTTGGCCAGTTATTATTGGCGATGAAGAGGCAGAAGGAATGGAAGTACCATTATTTCACTCATATGAACAAACATGGGCACCGTCTGGTATGGTCTTTAATAATGAAAAACTTTATGTAGCTAATCTTAGAGGAGAGGCTATACGAGGTTTTGATCTTACTGATATGGAGGAATCCATCTTTTGGGAAGGTAATGGTCGAATAAGAGACATATTTTTGGATGGTAATCAACTTTATTTTGTCACCAACAATACAGATGGTAGAGGGAATCCAAGTCCAGATGATGATCAATTGATTCTCGTAACTATTGACTAGTTCACTCTCAGCAATATCTCTACATTGTTTTACAGGAAATAGGAATTTTTACAATTGCGTTTTTAGTTATATCTGTAGATAATTTTATTAATCTTTTTTCCGCGCTTTAGTTAGGCGTCTTTTAACCGGTAAATAGAAATATTCTTTTAAAAAGAGCCTTGTTTAATAGCAAAGTTTGGGGAAGAACTAGTAGCTCTTTCTATTGAAATGAGTATCGAACGCTCCTTTCAATATTAAATGTCAAAAATAAATATCACATTTGGATTATGGAGAGGGAAAGTATGAATGCCAGCAGTATAAAGATGTTTGAAAATATACAAGTTATAAAACTACTTGATAGTATAGGGGAAAGTTTAATATTTGCAGATAAGGAACTATACATAACATGGTTCAATAAGCCTGCACAAGACTTGTTACAATTAATAGGTCCATATGTTGGGATTCAACAACCGGAAGAATTTATCGGGAAAAGCCTTTCGCAATTCCATGGGCAAAAACAGCACGATATATTAATGGGTGAGGTATTTCCACATTCCGCTAATATCAAACTATTTAATCGATTTTCTGCACGAATTGTAGTGGATAGGGTATTAAATAATGATGGAGAATTTACAGGCTTTGTGTTGACGTGGAAGGATGTTACTGATTACCAAAAGGAATTGTCTTCCCACAGAGAGATGTTAAAAAGTCTTTACACTCCGATTATTGAGACCGCACTTGAATCTGCTATACTTGTTGCACTTACTGGTAACTTGACAGAAGAAAGAATACAATATTCAAAGGATGCAATTCTAGTAGCTTGCGGAGAGAAAAAAGCGGAGTATATCATATTTGATTTTACAGGAATCGCCAAGGATATAGACGATATGGTAGCTTTTCATCTAGATCAATTGGCAGATGCATTGAAGCTTATGGGTTCAGAAGCAATATTTGTTGGATTGAATCCCATTATTATTCAAAATATGATAGAAAAAGGACTAAATATTAGAGTGAAAACATTCCAATCATTCAGGCAAGGAATTGCATATGTTTGGGAGAAAAAAGGTTATGAACTTGTAAAAAAATAACCAAATTGATGTACTAAGAAGCTTGTGAATGAATGCCAAGCTTCTTTCTTTTTACTTAATGGAGGGTTGATTCTTGGTTACCTTTATAAAAAAACATAAAATAATGGCGATTCTTACATTTTTAATTCTTTTGCTTGTAATAACAAGTACTTATCATAGTTATAAACCCCTGCCTGCAGGAGTTTCTTATGAGAGTGGGATCCATTACGTTACAAATGTAGACTTATTGTATGATCTTACTTATGGTGAAGAAGAAAAGCCCATCCATGAACAAGAAATATTTGATCGAATATATCAAATCATCTCGGAGGCAGAGGAATTTGTTGTAATAGATATGTTCCTTTTTAATGATTATCATGATGGGGAAGAAGATTATCCAACGTTAAGTAACACTTTCGTTCAACATATTATAAACAAGAAAAAATTACAGCCTGAAGTTGAGATCGTCTTTATTACTGATGAGGTCAATACAACATATGGTTCCCACGAATCTAGAGGATTAAATAGTTTAAGAGAAAGTGGGGTAAAAGTAATAGAGACAGATGTTCATAAATTAAGAGATTCTAATCCTTTGTATTCAGGCTTTTGGAGAGTTTTCTTCCAGTGGTTCGGACAAGAAGGAAAAGGTTGGATACAGAATCCTATGGCAAAAAATGCACCAAAAGTAACAGTGCGATCTTATTTACAATTATTAAATATTAAAGCAAATCACAGAAAAGTAGTTGCTACAGATAAATCAGCCATCATTTCTTCAGCAAATCCACATGATGCAAGTGGCTTTCATTCGAATATAGCGTTTGAAGTTTCTGGACCAATCATTCAAGATATCCTAAATACAGAGCAAGCAGTTTTAAACTTCTCTGGCGGTGGAACTCTACCAAAATACAAAGGGGAGGTAGAAGAGGGGCAAATTGCTGTACAACTTTTAACAGAAGGTAAAATTATGAAACATGTGCTTCAAGAAATAAATTCGACAGACTCAAAAGACGAAATATGGCTTGCAATGTTTTATTTGGCTGAGCGAAAAATAATAGAGGAATTAATAGCTGCAGCAAAAAGGGGAGTCACGATTAATATAATATTGGACCCTAACGAGCATGCCTTTGGACAGAAGAAAATAGGATTACCAAATAGACCTGTTGCAGCAGAACTAGCTGAAAACGGGGAAGGTAATATCGAAATAAGATGGTACAATACTCAGGGAGAACAGTATCATCCCAAAATGATATATATAAAAAGGGATGGAGAAGCCATCTTCATTGGTGGGTCTGCCAACTTTACAAGGAGAAATTTATATGATTTAAATCTAGAAACGAATATCAAAATTATTTCAAACAAAGATGAGGCTATAGTAGATGATATGGATCAATATTTTGATCGGCTTTGGAATAATAGGGATAACACCTTTACAGTTCCATTAGAAGAGTACAAAGATGAATTAACAGGTGTAAAAAAGTTGTTATACAGACTGCAAAAGCTTTTGAGGTTTACAACATATTAAAAATAGGGGTTTCGATAATTACTTAATTCTAGACATCTAAGTCCACATATTTGCGAGGTCCCTGGATAAGCGAAGTCTGTTGGAGAGATAAACTGCTCGTTTTATAGAACTTTGCTAATAAATTGGGACTG
Organism: Sutcliffiella rhizosphaerae; assembly: GCF_917563925.1. Classification (GTDB taxonomy): domain Bacteria; phylum Bacillota; class Bacilli; order Bacillales; family Bacillaceae_I; genus Sutcliffiella_A; species Sutcliffiella_A rhizosphaerae. The sequence goes on along the minus strand of NZ_CAKJTJ010000012.1, from coordinate 72,537 downwards.
CCAGACGAAAGTATTCACTTCGAGGGCAGTCCCGTTTATTGAACTGGCAGAACATATAGAATAACAAAGAAGAAATGTAAAACTGTTCCACCGAGTACAAAAATATGCCATACTGCATGGTGATATGGAAACCCGCGCCATACATAAAAAATGGCACCTATACTGTAAACAACACCTCCAGCAATTAGAAAAATTATTCCTGCCATGCTTATCTTAGCTGTAATTTCATTCCAACCAAAGATAGCAAGCCAGCCCATAATGACATATAGAATAGTAGAAGCGAAAATAAATCTTTTTACAAAGAAAACCTTAAATATCGTGCCTCCGATAGCGAGCAACCACACAATCCCAAAAAGTGTCCACCCAATAGCTCCATCCATAATGACAAGCGTAATAGGTGTATAGCTACCAGCGATAAAAAAATAAATAGAGGAATGATCTAGTATTTCAAACACATTTTTAGCCTTTCCAGCAGGAAGTGCATGGAGTAAGGTAGAGGCTGTATATAGCATTAACATCGTAATTCCATAGACAATAAACGTATACAAATGAAGAGATGTACCGTTGATTGCAGAAAAAATGATTAATAAAACTAATGCAGCAATACTGAGTAGGATGCCAATTCCATGAGTAATAGAATTTGCGATTTCTTCGCCTTTTGAAAAAGTATGAGTTTGTGCCATTTTATTCATCTCACTTTTGTTATGTAATGGACTAAAGATTAATTACTATCATACCAGCATACAGATTCAGAATCCATTAATAAACTAAAAAAGCATGCCAGTTAAAAAAACTCTGCATGCTTTCTATTATCTATCATACTTTTTCTTCGCTTACTTTTACTTTTCTTAGCTTAATAAATCGTATCGTATGGAGTACGACTACTTTAGAAACCGCATATGTTGGTACTGCTAGAAGCAGTCCTAATAACCCCGCAAATTTGCTTGCAACTAATAGTAATAAGATTATAGTTAATGGGTGAACATCAAGTTTTTTACCCATGACTTGAGGAGAGATAAGATTACTTTCTGTTTGTTGTACGATAAGTACAACCACTAGAACCCATACTGCCATGATCGGTTCATCAAGAAATCCAACCACTAAACTTGGAATCGTCCCGATAAATGGTCCAATAAAAGGAATTACATTGGTAAACATAGCAATTAATGCTAAGACCAGAGAGTATTCTAAACCGATAATAAGGAAACCTATATAGCATAATACACCAACAAAAACGCTGACAATAATTTGTCCCTGGATATACGAGCTTAACGCAATGTCCATATCTTTTAACACATTACGACCTTCCCGTTCATGTTGGCGAGGAATAATTCTTAATACTTGATTAGGTAACTTATCTCCATCTTTTAACATATAGAAAAGGACAAATGGAATAATGACCAGCAACACCACAAAACCAGTAATGGCACTTATAATATTTACCACATTTGAACCAAAAGCTGCAAGATAGGCATTTAAGTTATCAGCTACTTTACCAGAAATTTCTTCAAGTGAGAAGCGTTCATCTTGCTGAAACCTTGCCACATATTCATTTTCTTGCAATTCGACTAAATAATCTCTAATATCATCTACAATTGCAGGTGTATTCTTTACTAAACTATTCACCTGTTGTTGCAATGTTGGACCTATAAGGAAGACGAGTAGGGAAATGAGACCAATAAACACTAAATAAATACTTATGATGGAAAGGCCTCTTGGAATATATCGCGAAGCTAGATTTACCAGTGGACGAAGTAAATAATACATGACACCAGCTAAAATGATTGGTGCAAATAAAGTCTTTATCATAATGGTAATAGGAGAGAAGATAAAGTCCACTAAAGATGCTAGAAAAATGATTAAAAGGATTACGATAATTCCATAACCAATACGAAACCACTTTGTTTGTGGCATGTGATACACCTCATTCATTAATGATTAAAATTATTACAACGGAATAATTATATTACGAGGATAGATGTAAAAAGTTTCAAGTATTTTAAAAAGCCCTAAAAAGTAAGGGCTTTAAAGCAGATATTATTATTTTTTCCTTAGAATAGAGCCTAGCCCCTTGAGTTCATAAGTCAATCGGTCAAGAAGGTGAAAGCTAGCTTTTTGACACCTCGTCTTATGCTTATGGGGGGCTAAACAATTCGCTAGAGCTTTTCTAATTATGCATATAATTCTTCTAATTTTTGCTGCACAGATGTATCTTCTAAATATTCATCATATTTCATTTGTTTATCAAGAATTCCTTTTGGTGCAATTTCAATGATTCTGTTAGCAATCGTATCAATAAATTGGTGGTCATGAGATGTAAAGATCATGGATCCTTTAAAGTTAATTAATCCATTATTTAGTGCTGTAATGGATTCAAGATCTAAGTGGTTCGTTGGGTCATCCAACAGAAGTACATTTGAACCGCTTAGCATCATTTTAGATAGCATACAGCGAACTTTTTCTCCACCTGAAAGGACGCTTGCTTTTTTTAGTACTTCTTCTCCTGAAAACAGCATTCGACCTAAAAACCCACGCAAAAAGCTTTCTGTTTGATCAGCAGGGGAGTATTGTCTAAGCCATTCTACTAAATTCATGTCAATTCCTTCGAAAAAGAAAGAGTTGTCTTTCGGAAAATATGATTGAGATGTGGTAATCCCCCACTTAAAGGTACCACTATCTGGCTCCATTTCTCCTGAAAGAATTTTTAATAGGGTGGTATTGGCAATTTCATTTCCACCAACGAGTGCAATTTTGTCATCTTTGTTCATAACAAAACTAATATTATCTAAAACCTTCACTCCATCAATTGTTTTGGTGATTCCTTCTACACGAAGTAGGTCATTTCCAATCTCACGTTCTGGCGTAAAGTGAACATAAGGGTAACGACGAGAAGAAGGTTTAATATCATCTAATGTGATTTTATCTAACAGTTTCTTTCTAGACGTTGCTTGTTTAGATTTAGACGCATTAGCGCTAAATCTCGCAATAAATGCTTGCAAATCTTTTATCTTTTCTTCTTTTTTTCTATTGGCGTCTGAAGCCAGTTTAGAAGCAAGTTGGCTGGATTCATACCAGAAATCATAGTTACCGACATAGATTTGAATTTTTGAATAATCCAAATCGGCAATATGGGTACAAACTTTATTTAAAAAGTGACGGTCATGTGAAACAACAATTACAGTATTCTCAAAGTTAATAAGGAACTCTTCTAACCATTGGATCGCTTTTAAGTCCAAGTGGTTAGTAGGCTCATCAAGTAATAGTACATCAGGTTTTCCAAACAAAGCCTGAGCTAACAATACTTTTACTTTTTCGGAACCTGTGATATCTGCCATCTTCTTAGTATGTAGATCTTCAGAAATTCCAAGACCTTTTAATAGAATGGCAGCCTCTGATTCAGCTTCCCAACCATTTAATTCTGCAAATTCACCTTCTAATTCAGCGGCGCGCATACCGTCTTCATCAGAAAAATCTTCTTTCATATAAATCGCGTCTTTTTCTTGCATCACTTCATAAAGGCGGGTATGCCCCATGATAACTACTTTTAATACTTCATGCTCTTCATATTCGAAGTGGTTTTGCTTCAAAATTGCCATCCGTTCACCTGGATTCATGTGCACATCTCCAGTTTGTGCCTCCACTTCACCTGATAGGATTTTCAAAAAAGTAGATTTTCCTGCACCATTTGCCCCAATTAACCCATAACAATTTCCTGGTGTGAATTTTATATTAACATCTTCAAATAGCTTCCTGTCTCCAAAACGAAGACTAATATTTGTAACTGTAAGCATGTAATTTGTTTCCTCCAAATTTAATGTCGTTGAAATTATACCATTAAATAGGGATAGAACAAAAGTAAATATAATGAATCTTGGATTGTAGTTCTTAATAAACGTAAATATAGGCAATCATAGGCGGTGCATGTTGCCCATTATGATGGGCATGGGTGGAACAAATTATCTTATAAACTCCAGTCTTATCAAATCTAGTATGAATTAAAGTTTCTTCTCCTTTTTTAATTACTCCATTAATATCTGTTCCTTCTATAGAATAAGGATGTTCATGACCATTTAGGCCATAGATATTAATAGTAACATCTTTCCCCTTAGGTACAGTAATTGTACCAGGATCAAATCGATAGGCCTCCACTTCAGTTCCATCTTCTAACTTGGTTTTAAACTCTGCTGTTATCATGTGAAAAACCAATTCATCTTCGTTTGCTTTACCAGTAGTGGGGACAACTCCTTTGTTGACTACATACCAGCCACCTAATCCACTTATTATGCACAGTGCGATGGTGATTAGTAGACTTCTTTTAATGATAAAAAATTTCATCTTAATCATCCTTTCTTTTCATACATTATCTTTTTATATGTATGCACAAAAAAGGGGTAGCTTGTCTTAAATTCTACAGAAATTTTCATTTAGTAGGTAATAGGACGAAAACAAGAAAAAGAGGCTTCCCAAACTAACGGGATAGCCTCTTTTTTATGTTGGAAATACTTTAGAACGAGTTAAAAATCTTACCCCTTCTGGTCCTTCTAGAGAAAAAATGCCACCACGACCAGGAACGACATCAATAATTAATTGTGTATGTTTCCAATATTCATATTGTTTTTTGTTCATATAAATAGGGTTGCTACCAATTACTCCTAATAATATGTCAGATTCTCCAACCAAGAAATCCTCTTTTGGATAGCACATAGGAGAACTTCCATCACAACAACCTCCTGATTGGTGGAATAGGAGAGGGCCGTGCTTTGACTCGAGTTTTCGTATCAGTTTTAGGGCAGAGTCAGTAGCTAAAACTTTTTCCATCTTAGAAAAATCCTAATTTCTGAGGACTATAACTTACTAACAGATTCTTCGTTTGTTGATAGTGGGAAAGCATCATTTTATGGTTTTCACGACCGATTCCACTCATTTTGTAACCACCGAAAGCTGCATTTGCAGGATAGGCATGGTAGCAGTTTGTCCATACCCGCCCAGCCTCAATTTGGCGTCCGAAACGGTAAGCAGTGTTTATGTCGCGCGTCCAAACACCAGCACCAAGACCATACAACGTATTATTGGCTATTTCTAATGCTTCTTCTGGTGTCTTAAAAGTAGTGACAGAGACAACAGGTCCAAAAATTTCCTCTTGGAAAATCCTCATATTATTGTCCCCTTTAAAAACGGTCGGTTTAATATAATAACCATTTGCTAGGTCACCTTCGAACATGTTCCGCTCTCCACCGGCTAACAATTCCGCGCCTTCTTGTTTTCCGATATCAAGGTATGATAGGATTTTCTCTAATTGTTCTGAGGAGGCTTGAGCACCGATCATCGTCTCAGTATCTAGCGGATTACCTTGTGTTATTTTGGAAACTCGCTCGAGTGCACGTGCCATAAACTTATCATAAATGGACTCTTGTATTAATGCGCGAGAAGGGCATGTGCAAACTTCACCTTGATTTAAGGCAAACATAACGAATCCTTCCACCGCTTTGTCAAAGAAATCATCATCTTGATCCAGTACATCTTCAAAAAAGATATTTGGAGACTTACCTCCAAGCTCTAGTGTTACCGGTATGATATTTTGGGAAGCGTATTGCATGATAAGTCGACCAGTTGTTGTTTCGCCAGTAAAGGCAATCTTGGCAATACGGTTACTTGATGCAAGCGGTTTTCCTGCTTCTAGTCCAAAACCATTGACTATGTTGACAACTCCAGGAGGGAGGAGGTCAGAAATTAATTCAGCAAAAACCATTATTGACGCAGGTGTCTGTTCGGCTGGTTTTAGCACAACACAATTCCCAGCAGCAAGCGCAGGTGCCAATTTCCATGTCGCCATTAAAAGTGGAAAGTTCCATGGAATAATTTGTCCCACAACACCTAGAGGTTCCTGAAAATGATAAGCAATCGTATCATTGTCTATTTCGCCAATAGAACCTTCTTCCGCTCTGATACAACCAGCAAAATATCGAAAATGATCTATGGCAAGTGGAATATCTGCAGCCATTGTTTCTCTAACAGGTTTCCCGTTTTCCCATGTTTCCGCCACTGCTAGCATTTCTAGGTTTTCTTCCATTGTATCAGCAATTTTATTTAATATATTGGCTCTTTCTGCAGCTGTTTTTTGACCCCAAGCTTTTTTAGCTTTATGGGCAGCATCTAGAGCAAGTTCAATATCACCGGAAGTGGAACGGGCTACTTCACAAAACACTTGTCCCGTTACTGGAGTTACATTCTCAAAATACTCACCATTTGCAGGGGGGACCCACTCGCCACCAATAAAGTTATCATAGCGACTTTTAAAAGTTACCTTTGAATTCTTTTCACCGGGGTTTGCGTAAATCATGAAAATCCTCCTTTAAAATAGATTAATAGATTATTAATCCTCTTTATGTAAGCGTATTCAAAAGTGGATAAAAAAAGATCAACAACCCATCATAATACAAATTTTAAACATTCTGACAATTAAAATCAAGAAATTAGATAGAATATCCTTTACCAAGCATTTGCAGACTACTTTTTATTGTTATAGACTAAAAGAAAGCAAATAACCCACGAAAAATCCTCAGCCTTTATTATCTTCCCAAACTTTATTTCATAAAGAGGTGTATCCAAATTGTACGAACAAGGGAAAATTCTAATACAACAATATTTTGGCTATGAAGATTTCAGACCAGGTCAAAAGAATATTGTAAAAAGTATACTGAACAATACTAACACGCTTGGAGTGATGCCTACTGGTGGAGGGAAATCGATATGCTTTCAAATTCCAGCCTTATTAAGTGAAGGTCTAACCATTGTTATCTCCCCATTAATTTCTCTCATGAAGGATCAGGTTGATTCCCTAAATGACGTTGGTATTTCGGCATCCTATATTAATAGTTCCTTAAATTCAGCTGAAATAAAACAACGATTAATTAGCATCGTCAATGGTGAAACGAAAATTTTATATTTAGCTCCTGAGAGACTGGAATCCTATGAAATTACGGAAGTGATTAGAGAAATACAAATCTCGTTAATCGCAATTGATGAAGCACATTGTATGTCACAATGGGGCCATGATTTTCGTCCAAGTTATAGGGAAGTTGGTAGTTTTATTAATAAACTTCCTGGTAGACCAGTTGTTGCTGCTTTTACAGCAACTGCAACGAAACAAGTAATCCAGGATATTCAGCAGCTTTTGGACATTAGAGAAGAAAATACATATGTTACTGGTTTCACGAGAGACAATCTATCTTTTACTGTGTTACGTGGTCAAGATAAAGAAACCTTTCTTACAAAATTCATTCAAGCAAACAAAGATGAATCAGGTATTATTTATGCCACGACAAGAAAAGAAGTTGATAAACTCCATCGTACTTTTCAAAAAAAGGGATATAAAATAGGGAAGTATCATGCTGGTCTTTCAGAGGAAGAAAGAAAACAGTACCAAGATGAATTTTTATTTGATCGTCTTAAATTAATGGTTGCTACAAATGCTTTTGGGATGGGAATTGATAAGTCAAACGTTCGATTTGTCATCCACTATAATATGCCGAAGAACGTGGAAGCATATTATCAAGAAGCGGGAAGGGCTGGTAGAGATGGGGAGAACAGCGAATGCATTTTACTATTTAATGCCAGAGATATTCAAATTCAAAAGTTTCTTATCGAAGAAAGTGTTAGTTCCCCTGAACGAAAACGCCAGGAATATCAAAAACTTCAAGCAATGATGGATTATTGTTATACACAGCGATGTCTTCAATCCTATGTAGTTTCCTACTTTGGGGAAGAGATAGACATGGTTTGTGGGAAGTGCAGTAACTGTTCTGAAGAGTTTACTGAACGAGATATCACAATGGAATCACAGAAAATATTTAGTTGCATTCACAGAATGAATGAACGATTTGGTGCAACATTGGTGGCTAAAGTCTTAAAAGGCTCCAAGGATAAACGTATTGCTCAATTTAATTTCGCACAGCTACCTACATATGGTTTGATGAGCTCTTATACAGAGAAACAACTAGTAGATCTGATTAACATTCTTATCGCAGAAGGTTATCTCTATTTGACAGAAGGGCAATATCCAATCGTAAAAATTGGGAATAAGGCTGTAGCTGTATTAAAAGGGCAAGAAAAAGTAATTTTTAAAATGAAAGAAGAAGTACAATCAATTGTAGAAGACAATGAATTGTTTAATAAATTGCGAGAGCTTCGCCTAAACCTATCTAAGCAAGAGGAAGTTCCACCATATGTTATCTTCCCTGACAGTACCCTTAAGGAGATGTGTAAGGAATTACCTCTTGATGAGGAATCCATGCTTCAAGTAAAAGGAATAGGGGCATTGAAATTCAAAAAGTATGGAAATCTGTTTTTAGAGGAAATAAGCCACTACGTCGAGAGAAATGGTATTCCGGAAAAAAAGAAAATCTCGTCAAAGCAAGAAATCAATGAATACCCTACCGAAAAAAGTCATATAAAAACTTTTCTCATGTACACTGATGGACACTCACTAAAAGATATTGCTAAGTTGAGAGGAATGACCATTATCACCATTCAAAATCACCTTTTTAAGTGTGTGACGGAAGAGGAAATGGAAATTGATTGGGATGACTTTATTCCTGGAGAGTTTGAGAAAGAAATCATTAAGGTAATTGTTGATGTTGGTTCTGAAAAATTAAAACCAATTAAAGAGCAACTACCAGACGCTGTGGACTATATGGCAATTAAAGCTGTCATAACGAAACACGGGTTGTAATTAACATGTTTAACATCCACCAAGAAGGGAATAACACCTCCAATAGTAATACTTATAAAAATGGAGGCGTTCATTATGAATACACGTCAACTGAAAAAACCTTTAATGATTGCAGGAGTAGCAAGTCTAACTGGTGCAGGTCTCTTAGCATATAAACCGTACAGAGAAAAAATAACTTTCTTTTCAAAGAAACTAAAAAACAAGTTAGTTCCATTAAAATATAGAAAAACGAATCTACCAATTGAGAAAGCTGGCAATCCTGATCCAGAAGACATTCAAGACAACAATATGGTAAGTGAGGGAGCCCAATATTCAGTAGAGTATTACAATAAAAAAATGCAGTAAAAAATGGAGGTATAGCTAGTAATAGCTTGCCTCTTTTTATTTTTACAAATGGTGCACTTCCTAAAGATAATGTATTTTAATTCGTAAACAATCATTGCTGTTTAGAAAGTGACTACTTCCGTTCGGGCAATCCCTATGAAGCTATGCTATAGATTTTTTCTTGTTTTGGAATAGAGAAGTTATTTTTATTTCCGAAGTAATTGTTTTAATAAGAGTTATAGTGTAAAATTCCATCACATACAACAAAGTAAAGGAGTAAGGAAATGACAAATAATTATACAGAGTTGGCTACATTTGCAGGGGGTTGCTTTTGGTGCATGGTAAAACCATTTGATGAGATGGATGGAATTGAAAAGGTTGTTTCTGGATATACAGGTGGAGATACAAAGAATCCTACATATGAAGATATAAAAAAAGGAAACACGGGACATTATGAAGCAGTACAAATTGAATTTGACCCTAAAGTATTTCCTTATGAAAAGTTGTTGGAATTATATTGGCCACAAATTGATCCTACTGATAATGAGGGTCAGTTTTTTGATCGAGGCTCACAATATCGTACTGCAATTTTTTATCATACTGAAGAACAGCATAAGCTTGCCCAAGAGTCAAAGGAACAATTGGCTAAAAGTGGACGATATAAAAAGCAAATCGTCACAGAAATAAAAAAAGCTGAAACGTTTTATGATGCAGAGGAATACCATCAAAAGTTTTACAAAAAAAACCCAGAGAAATATAAACAAGAAAGAGAAGAGTCTGGAAGAAATGCTCATATTAAAAAATACTGGGGAGAACAATATACAAAGTAGAAGATAAGAGAGGGGTCAGAAAGTGATACATCTATTTACACATAATGATTTAGATGGGGTGGGCTGCGGTATATTAGCCAAAATTGCCTTTGAAGATAAAGTAATGGTGCATTATAATTCGGTCGGAAGCTTGAATTATCAAGTTGCGGATTTTTTGAATGAGGCGACGACTAAGCATCAGATTTATATTACAGATCTTTCTGTCCATGATGAAAATGCACTTAAGTTAGAAGAGTTTGTAACAGGTGGTGGCTTTGCACAGTTTATTGACCATCATAAAACAGCGCTCCATTTAAATGAATTTGAATGGGCATCTGTTGTTGTCGAGTACGAGGATGGGAGATTAACAAGTGCAACTTCATTATTTTATGAATACCTTGTTAAGCATCATTATATCCAAAGAACAAAGTCACTTGACGAAGCGGTGGAACTTATTAGGCAATATGACACTTGGGAATGGGATAAATTAAATAATGTTAAAGCTAAAAGGTTAAATGATTTGCTCTATATGATTTCCATTGAAGAGTTTGAAGAAAGAATGTTGGAGAAACTATCTAATGATTCAGCTTTCGACTTTGATGATTTTGAAACAAAAATATTAGATATGGAAGAACAAAAACTTGAAAGATACCTTCGGAAAAAACGTCGTGAAATCGTCCAAAAACCAATAGATAACCTTTGGGTAGGTATTGTGCATGCTGAGCAATTTCTATCAGAATTAGGTAACGTACTAGGGAAAGAGAATACACATCTTGATTATATTGCCATGATAAATATGGGGAATAAAAGGATAAGTCTAAGAACGATCCACGATAATATTGATGTTTCAGCAGTTGCAAGAAAATTTGATGGGGGAGGACATGCGAAAGCTTCAGGATGCCAATTAAATGAAGAAGCATACAAACTATTTGTAGAAGAAGCCTTTTCATTAGTCCCTGTAAAACAGGATGCACAGAATAATATATTTAATGTAAAAGAATCTTCCAATGGGGTTTTATATGATTCAAAGGAACAAGGAACATTTTTTCTTTTTCCAAAAGATAATGGTTCTTGGTATGTGGAAAATAAAGCTCACCTTATCGAAAGTAGTTTTAGTACTTTTCTCGAAGCTGAAAAACATATCAAACGAAACCATGGGGCTTGGCTCCAAAAAGATGAAGAATACGTAAACTTTCTTGTTGAAAATATCAAAAGACTGAAAGAGAAATGATATAAGAATCACTTTATGTAACAACAGGGGAGACGAATAAATGGCTATTAAACGGTTGGAACATATTGGGGTAATGGTAAAAGATATGGAGTTGTCTATCGACTTTTATACAAATGTACTAGGATTCATAACTAAAGGGAAGGTAGACCATCCAAATGGACAAATTAAACTAGCATTTCTCGGATTTAATGATTGCGAAGAAACAGAACTAGAACTTATTCAAGGCTATCATGATCAGTTACCAGCAGAAGGAAAAGTTCATCATCTTGCACTTACTGTAGATAATATTGAAGTGGAGTATGAAAGATTGAAGGAACTAGATGTAACATTTATTGAGAAGGAAATTACTATTTTACCAGACGGAGCAAGGTACATCTTTTTTACTGGACCAGATGGAGAGTGGATTGAACTTTTTGAATCCAAAAAATAAGGAAACCGGGTGGATGGCCCGGTTTTTTATTTGTCTCTATTCATCATTTTTCCTTTAGTGCGGGAGCTTTTCAGCATGTGCTTATACGTAAATCCAAGACAGATTATTCCTAATAATGAACATGTGTAGCGTACTATGGACATCCAATCCATAAAAGTCACCCCTAGAAGATAGTGGTTCATATATTTCCATAAAAAGGTGACAATTATTCATTATTTATCAAAGATTGGAATATTTCTTGTTCATTCGTTCTAAGACAAGTTTAAGGTCAGATGGCTTTAACATTTCGACAGGAGAGACGTTTTTTTCGAATTGAAGAAAGTCACCCTCTAATAAAACAACATACCGATCATTTATTTTTGCAATATGCACATTCTCTCCATAGTCAGCAAGAAGTCCCTTCACACTCAGATGATCTAATTTAAATTTCAACTCAATTTCCGGGGTGTGTTCGATCAAGCTTGCCGATGCTTCCATTACTTGTTCATCTGACCAACGTTCTTGAAGTTCACGCTTAGGGGAGGTTGCCCAAGCTTCCATAGCCTGCTCTACTTTTTCTTTCTCATCACTTTCCTCCACATATGTTTCAGATATTTCTCGGTGAACCAATCCCATCACCTGGTTCATAATTATTTCAGGCATCGATTCACCGTACTCCACATATTTCAAAAAATCTTCAAAATACCTTGAGTGGGAAGACTGATGTATTTTTAGCTCTCCTTCTTCTACCATTCCTTCTTCTGGCATAAAAGGATATTGAATGGACTTCATATTTTTAGTCGTAATTGCCATCTGTACATTACGAATCAAAGTGTTTTCGTCTGTAATAGATGCCACTTTTTGCTCAAAATCACATTTTAGGATGAAGACAAATGGTTCATCAAAATATTTGTTTAATTTAGCCTTAATAATAATTAAAACTCCGCCACGGATGGCAGTAGTATCTGTATAGGTAGAAGCTACTTCACTTGACTCCTTGGAAAATGAATCTAATGAGTCTGATATTCTAATCCGATGAAACAAATTGTAATTTGGATTTGATCCAAGATCGTATCCTTGCTCGACGATAAATCTGCCAATTTTGGTAGGAACCTGTTCATTTTTAGGATGACGGTCTACTTTTCTGTTTGAAATTTTCATTAACTCTCCGTCAAGAAAAGATTTTAACGGGCTTTCTTCGTACATTGCCTCATCGAGAACTGCCATTTGTTTGTATTTCTTTTTTGCATGTTCACCACTGCCTTCTACTTCAATGACGTAAAAAGCGAGTGACTTTATTTCGAAATCCATTTTCATCACCATTTTCAAAAATCTTATTTACACCTAATTTAGTATAGGCACCCCAATAAACTTGGTCAACTAAATTAGTTGTGCATTTCTCTCACCTTTTGGTCAGATGGTAGTAAAAAGGTGAGCAGACCAATTAAGGGTAAACAAACTGTGAAAATAATGGTATTTGTCAATCCTATCCAATCTGCTAAAACCCCAAGTGCCACTGAACCAATAGCCCCCATGCCAAAAGCAAGACCAACAATTAATCCGGAAACTAATCCAATTCTACCTGGAACAAGCTCCTGTGCATAAACTACTGTAACAGAAAAACTTGATAGAATGATAAAGCCAATAATGGCAATTAGAAGATAAGCAAATGTTGGGTCAACAAAAGGAAGCAAGATGGCTAGTGGAGCTGATCCTAACATAGAAAGTGATATAACGACTCTTTTTCCAAAACGGTCTGCAAGCGGTCCACCAAAAAATGTACCGATAGCACCTGCACCTAAAAATACGAAAATGTATATTTGTGAATCTGCAATCGGTATTCCATAGTTTTCTATGGCATAAAAGGCATAGAAGTTTGTTATACCTGCATGAAACCACGATCGTGCAAACACTAGGAAAATTAATAGGCTAATAGAAAAAACGATAATTCGTTTGTTTTCATTTAATCGTTTCTCATGTTTCATCGTTTTTTTGTGAACTACTATTTTTTCAACAGGCTTGCTTTTATTTACCTGCTGTTTATACCAGGCTGCTATGTACAAAAGTAAAACAACTGCAGCAGCAGCTACTAAGGTAAACCAAAGTGCTCCAATTTGTCCGAGTGGTAACAAGATAAATGCTGCCATCAATGGTGCTAATGCCTGACCTGAATTCCCCCCCACTTGATAAATAGATTGCGCTAATCCCCGACGGTTACCTGCAGCCATATACGCAACTCTGGAACCTTCCGGGTGAAATGCAGCAGAGCCAAGTCCGATGAATAGAACTGAAATCATAATAATCCAAAATGAAGGAGCCAATGCTAAACCGATTATTCCAAACAAGGAAAGCGTGAGCCCAATAGGTAACGCATATGGAGATGGTTTCTTATCTGTATACATTCCAACAATGGGTTGAATGAGTGAGGAAGTTGCATTTAAAGCAAATGCAATTAGGCCTAATTGAGTAAAGGTAAGCCCCATAGAATTTTGAAGAACAGGAAATAAGGCCGGAACAACTGACTGTAATGCATCATTTAGAAGATGTGCAATACCAATAACAATTAAAATCGGATATACAGTTTGTGCTTTTGATTGATCTGAATTAGCATTGATTTTTTGTGCCTGCATCATAATAACTCCTTTAATTTCAATAACCCTATGATAGCACGAAAAATATTTGAAAGGGTGATTATTTTACGGATTCCGAAATACATAGACAATTAAATAACAGATTGTTAGTCTATTACTATATAAATAGTTAAAAAAGGAGTTCTTCAAATGATAGATTTGAGAAGTGATACAGTAACCAAACCGACATTAGAAATGAGGAAGGCTGCCTATGATGCGGAAGTAGGGGATGATGTATATAGAGAAGACAAAACAGTTCTAAAGCTAGAAGAAACTGCAGCTGAATTGCTCGGAAAAGAATCAGCTCTTTTTGTTACAAGTGGTACTCAAGGGAATCAAATAGCCGTTCTAACACATTGCAGACCGGGTGATGAAATTATTTTAGAATCAGAGTCTCATATATTTTACTATGAATCGGGTGCAGTGGCGGCATTGGCAGGAGTACAGACAAGAACCATTCAAGGAAAAAGAGGTATGATGGAACCGTATGACGTGGAGGCGGCGATAAGAGGGGAGGACCAGCATTTCCCTGAAACCGGATTGATTTGTCTGGAAAATACCCATAATCGTGCAGGTGGCGCTGTCATTCCTTCTGCAAACATGAAAGCAATCTATGAAATCGCATCTAAATATTCTGTTCCGGTTCATTTAGATGGTGCACGTTTGTTTAATGCGGCAGCAAGTAAACAGAGCTCCATTCAATCTTTTACTAAATATACAGATACTGTTCAAGTATGTCTTTCCAAAGGATTAGGAGCACCGATTGGTTCCATATTAGCAGGGCCCAAACCTTTTATTGAACGAGCAAGAAAATGGAGAAAAAGGCTTGGGGGAGGGTTACGACAAGTTGGAATCATTGCAGCTCCAGGATTAGTCGCTTTAACTCAAATGACGGATAGACTCATAGAGGACCATATTCATGCAAAACTGCTGGCAGAAAACTTACACGAAATGAATGGGATACAAGTTGTCAACCAAGTGGAAACCAACATCGTCGTGATAGATGTGAAAGGGTTAGGTTTGACAGCAGAAGAATATATAAGTTTATTAAAAGAGAAAGGAATTCTAGCTGTAACATTTGGACCGTCTCTTGTACGGTTTGTTACACACTTTGACGTGACTGAGGAAGATCTTTTACATACGGTGAAGCTTATGAGAACTATAAATTAAAAGAGGATAGATTATCAAATAAAACACTTACAGCTAGAGATTATTTAAGAATTACTTGATGAAAAAAACGTTGTTGATTCTCGCAACAGGCTTTGTTTTCATCTCTGGGCAATGAAATCTAGTGGCCTGTTGCAGTAATCAACTATATTAAACGTCAATTCAGGAAAATAATGATTTTTCTACAAGCTCTCTCAACTTGAATTTTTGAATCTTACCTGATGCAGTCATAGGATAATTATCCAGAAATTCTACAAAGAAGGGTATTTTAAAATTAGAGATATTACCTTTACAATACTCCTTTATTTCTGATTCATTTAGAGTTTCACCAGGTTTAACCTTAATAAAAGCTGCTACTTGTTCTCCAAACTTTTCATCAGGCACCCCGACTACTTGAACATCAAACACTTTTGGGTGAGTATAAAGAAATTCTTCAATTTCACGCGGGTAAATATTTTCTCCCCCACGAATAATCATATCTTTTAGTCTACCCGTTATTACGAGATAACCTTCCTTATCCATTGTTGCAAGGTCTCCAGTATGCAGCCATCCATCTTCATCAATTGTATCTTTAGTCTGGTCTGGCATTTTGTAGTAGCCACGCATGACGTGGTAGCCCCTTGTACAAAGCTCTCCTTGATCTCCAGTTGGCAATTCTTCTCTAGTTACTGGGTCCACAATCTTTACCTCCACATTGTTTAAAGCGCTTCCAACTGTTGACACTCGTCTTTCTATTGAATCATGGGTTCTTGTTTGTGAGATGACAGGTGAGGCTTCTGTTTGTCCGTATGCAATCGTAATTTCAGTCGCTCCCATTTCATGTACTACTTTTTTCATTATTTCAGTTGGACATGGTGAGCCAGCCATAATTCCGGTTCTTAAACTAGATAAATTATATTTGGGAAAATCAGGATGGTTTAATTCAGCAATAAACATGGTCGGTACCCCATAAAGAGCCGTACAGTCTTCTTGTTCCACAGCTCTAAGTACTTGAAGGGGATCAAACATTATGAGAGGGACCATAGTTGCACCTGTAGCAACTGAAGCTAAAGTACCCATCACACACCCAAAGCAATGAAAAAAAGGGACGGGGATACAAATTTTATCTACTGAAGTAATTTTTTGACATTCTGCTACATTGATAGCGTTGTTAATTATGTTTGAATGGGTGAGCATTACTCCTTTTGGAAATCCCGTTGTCCCAGAAGTATACTGCATGTTGATGACTTCTTGAGGGAAAGTGTTATTTTGCCTAATAAAAAGGTCTTCATCTGATATAGTAGAACCTTTTTCAAGTAAATCAGTCCAGCTATACATGCCTGGGTGATTGTCAGATCCTAAATATATTATATTCTTTAATAGTGGAAGTTTATTAGCTTTTAATTCTCCCACCTTGGATTGACGTAGTTCTGGACATAATTGATACAGAATTTCTAAATAATTTTCACTTTTAAACTCATCCATTAGAATAAGTGTAGTTGAATCAGATTGGCGTAACAAATACTCAAGCTCTTTGATTTGATAACTTGTGTTTACTGTAACTAGTACTGCTCCAATTTTGGCGCTGGCAAATTGAGTAATTACCCATTCGGGTTTATTGGATGCCCAGATTGCAATATGATCACCTTTTTTAATTCCTAAGCTCATTAGACCTTTGGCAGCTTGATTGATGATTTGTTGAAATTCTGTATACGTGTAACGTAAATCTTCCTCTACATATACAACTGCTTCTTTGTCAGGATACTTCGAAACAGTATCATCCAAAAGTTGTCCAATTGTTTTATGTACCAACTTTTCCATAATTTAGTCCCCTTAAAAGAATGATACTTGTATATTAGAATGAATATTTAGAAAAATCAAACAAAATAACATTATTACCTTGTTCTAAATGGAATTGCATAGGAAGGATGGAGAAAGGAAGCTGACTATAAATAAAACAAAAAGCTGTAGACAACCTCAGGGAAATTGACTACAGTCTTGCTAATATGGATATGTTGTTACTTTATTTCCACTTCCACTTTTTCTTCCTCTAGCTCTTGTTGTTCTGGTAATGTTTGTTGCTTTTGTATCACTCTATCCTTTAAGCCGAAGATTCCTCCAAAGTATTGAAGGGTTTGTTTATATCTCCATTCAATGGAAGAAATAGTTGCTTCTAATCTTTCTAAAATGGTTTTCTTTAATATTTCGAGTTGTTCGGTCAGCTTTTGTGACATTTTATCCTGTGTGTCTAGACGCTGCATGACTGTTTTATGAAACATTTCCTGAACATCTAATTTTTCATTAATTTGTTTATGCAATGATTCTTGTTGAGATAAAGTAGCATGAATGTCCTCATATAAACTTTCTGATTTTTCTAGCCTTGAAATTATAGTTCTAGTTAAATCTTCTTGATGGGCAAGTTGGTCGATGGTTGCTTGATTTATTAATTTTTCTTCTTCAAATAAACGTTCCAGCTTTGATAACCTTTCTTTTAATTCAAGATGAATTTGTTCATTGATATATACTTTTAGTTTTTCAATTTTTAATCCTAATTCCATATTAGCTTTCTCATTTATGATGATGTTTTCCTTTAATTCATCGCTTTTTGAATCCTGTGTTTGAAGCTTTTTTAAAAGGTCGATATAGTAATTTTCTTGCACTTGTTTATTAACTTCAAAATTATCATGTATTTTTTCAAAGGATGAAGTAATAGCTCTATTTATTTCTTTCTGTTCTTCAAGAATTGTCTTTAAAAAATTTTTTCTGAATTCTTGCTGATTGGATGTTGCACTTGTAGGTCGTGCGAAAATTTTAGGTTCTGCAGTTAACTCCTTTTCAAATTCTCTCATATGCTAACTCCTTTTTCTTCTCCTGAAGTTTGGTAATATATTTCATCATATGAAGAAAGTCCATAATTGATTTTATATTTTTAAAAACTAGGCGATTGGCTATAAAATACTAGCATGAAATAAGCTAAGGAAGAAGAAGGGAAGGTTTTCAAGATCTTGCTAGAAAAAAGTTCAGAAGCCGGCTATTTACGGGTTAAAAGCCTCAGGAACTTAGAAAAGATTCTTGACAAAGTGAAAGAAGATCACTAAGGATCTTCTTCCAGACTGTTGACAAACCCAAATTATTTGTAGACTTGCATTTAACTGTTGATCTTCGTTGCAGACGCTTCGCTTTCCGCGGGCGGTCCGGGAACCTCCTCGGGCTTGCGCCCTGCGGGGTTTCCCATGTCCCTTCCTCCCGCAGGAGTCTTCGCGTCTTTCACTACGATCAACATAGGAATCGCGTTAACATAAGAAAAGTACCTTTGTCTACACACTGAAAGAAGATCACTAAGGATCTTCTTCGTTCCCGTTCTATTTATAGGTGTGGTGGTGTAAGATGGGTTTAACAGAGGAGGCTAAAAAGTTGATGAAAAGTTTGAAAAACGATAGGCGGGTCGTTTTTCATGATAAGAAAGGAGTGTAGCATAAGCATCTAGTATTTTGAAAGAGGGCAAAGCTTCCAATTATAGAATATCTACACTAACAACCAAAGCAATTAATAATTGAATTAACAATTGAATGTTAAGGGTAACGTCTGTATCAGTTGTTGCTACACGTACACCTTTAGAATTTTCAATGACAGTTTGTTGATGATTTACTTGAACGGACTTAGATTTTTGTAGTAGTTCTTGAGTGATTGTTTCTGCTTTGCTGCTATCTGCAATACTTACACTAATAACTAAAGCAATTGCAGCTTGAATAGCAGCCTGTAAAGAAGCGGCAATTTTTGTATCAGTTGTGGAAACTTCTACATCACAAGAATTTCTAATGACTATTTGCTCAAATGATTTTTGAATCATTTTATTTACTTGGTCAGCTTCTTGAGCTATATCATCTAGTGGATGTCTACTTCTCTCATCTAATGCGTTCCAAGTGTTATTACAAGAGTTTGAGCATTCTCTACTTCCAAATAACCAGTTGTCTACATTTCTCATTATAAAAATCCCCCATTAAGATTTGTTTTATTGATTTTTTTCTTCATTTTGAAGCTTTTCCAGTTTTCCAAAGGAATCCTGAATATCTGCAACCAGCTTACGAAGTTGCGCTTTTTGATCTTTGGAGAGATTATCTCCATTTAGTTTTACTTTGTGTTTCTTTAAAACATTTTGTAGCATCATATTGGTTGTAGATTGAGTCAGATTAGAAATGTCGCTTTGTAATTTTTTACTTTCTGCCATTCCTTACACCCCCTTTTCTTATCTACCACATTGTATGAATTTAATAGAGAAAAGAGTGGACGAATGACCTCTGCCTATAGTCCATTTTTAATAGATTTAATAAATTGGGTAATAGTTTACTAGAAAAAGGGACCAGCCATCTAATGGCGGTCCCTTTCGTTATTTGTTAGATCTGCTGGATAGACAATCCCGGTTATTCTTCTTGCTTCTTCTATTAACTTGATTGTTTGCAATGAATTATTATGGGAGTTTAGTGACGATTCTTTTTTTCCACTATTTATTAGGTCTATAAATTCTTTCGCTTCATAGTACATGGACTTGGAAAGTTGAGAAACTGTTAAGACTTCTTCCGAACCATTCCGGTAGAGTATTCTTACATTCTCAGGAGTGTGTATCTTGTCAATAATCATACTACCTGCTTCACCTTGGATTTCAGTAGGAAGAAAAGAATCTGCAATTTTTGAATAATTAACGGTCGCTTCCATTTCATCAAAAGTAAACATGATACTACCTTGCCCGTCTACACCAGTAGAGAGCATATACGAACTCGCATGTAAGAATTTAGGTTTACCAAAAAGAGCGACCATAGGGTAAATGGTATATATTCCAATATCCATTAATGCGCCATTAGAAAACTCTGGTTTAAAGGCATTGAGAACAATACCTTCTTTATACTTATCATATCGTGAGGAATATTGACAGTAGCTTGCACAGTATCTGCGGACTTTTCCAATTTTGTGCAAGTTCTCTTTAATAGTAATAAAATTTGGTAATACAGTTGATTTCATTGCCTCCATTAGAACTACATCGTTCCTTCTGGCAACATCTATCATTTGTTCTACTTCCTTTGAAGTGGAGGCAAATGGTTTTTCGCAAATTACATGTTTTCCATGTTGCATACAAGTAATCGCCTGACTGGAATGTAAAGAGTTAGGACTGGCAATGTAGACTGCATCAGTATGTTCGCTTTTTGCAAATTCATTCAAATCCGTGTATGTATGCTCTACATCATATTTAGCTGCAAAATCAGTGGCAGTTTCCTGTTTTCTTGAATAGATGGCTGATAATTTAAAGTCATTTAGCTCTCTTGCTGCATCTATAAAGGACTCTGTAATCCGATTTGTTCCTATAATACCAAAGCGTACCAATATAATTCCTTCTTTCATTTCATGATGTAGCTATTATATCAAAAGAAGAAAAATTTAGAAAAGCAGAAGAGTTTAGTCCAACCTTGATAAGTATTTGAGCAGACCACGAACAAAAACAAGAGGATGAAACTAAAAAAGAAGGCACCTAAAAAGGTGCCTTCTTGCGTATTGAGGCGATAAACAGCATGACCACATTCATGCCTTGCTTAAACAGCGTGTTCATCGACTTACACAATTCAGCTCATCGCAGTTAAACAATAGCATAAATGTAGAGAAGAAATCAATAAAATAGTTTATTCCGAAAATAATCACTGAACCTTGTTAACTTTTTTTACAATTCTTTATTGTATTTTTATGCATATATAGTTATAATAATTCATATTATGAACCTAGGGAAAGGATGAGGGATTTGAAGGTAGGAATTATCGGAGCTAACGGTTACAGCGGAGTAGAATTAATTAGAATATTACAACAGCATCCGAAAGTAGAAATAAGTTTCCTTGCATCCCACTCCACAAGTGGAAAAATGATTTCAGAGCAGTATCCTCATCTACAAGGAATTATTGAGCAGAAATTAGAAGAAACAAATGTTGATCATGCAATGAATGAGGCAGACTTTTTCTTCTTCGCAACTCCATCTGGTGTTGCAAAAGAGTTAATCCCAAGATTTATAGAGAATGAGATTCCATGTATAGATTTATCAGGAGACCACAGGCTAAAAGATTCTTCATTATACGAAGAATGGTATAAAAATTCATCATCACCTAGTAAAATACTACAAAAATTTACATATGGATTATCGGAATTATATAAAAGGGAAATTGCTCAATCAACATTTATTGCAAATCCTGGATGTTATCCGACAGCAACTTTATTAGGTTTAGCACCATTACTAGTAAAAAATTCGATTCATACAAATTCCATTATTATAGATGGAAAATCCGGTGTAACTGGTGCGGGAAGAAAGGCAACCCTAGGAACACATTATTGTGAAGTGAATGAGAATGTAAAAGCATATAAAATTGGAACACATCAGCACATCCCGGAAATGGAACAATGTATGCAAAATCTCGCTGCAGAATCTTGTAACATAACTTTTTCCACTCATCTGATTCCTATGTCAAGAGGTATTATGTGTACGATATATGCGGATCTTTCCAAAAATGAATCAACTCAAACATTATTAGAACTATATAACCATTATTATCAAAACCATTATTTTGTCAGAATTCGTTCTGAAAATGCTTGGCCTTCTACAAAAGAGGTCTATGGTTCCAATTATTGCGATATTGGTCTAAAAGTAGATGAAAGGACAAATCGTCTCATTATTGTATCTGTCATTGATAATGTCATGAAGGGTGCATCAGGGCAAGCAATACAAAACATGAATATTATGAATGGTTGGGAAGAACAAACAGGACTACAAATGACACCTGTTTATCCATAAGAAAATGGGGTGAAAATGTGAAAACAGATATATTAATGGAACATGTAAAATGGACTGACGTAACTCATGGGCATATTTGTACACCATTAGGTTTTTCTGCAGGAGGTTTACATTGCGGGATTAATCGAAAAAGAAAAGACCTGGGTTGGATTTACTCTAGTGTTCCAGCTAAAGCAGCAGCAGTTTACACAACAAATATTTTCCAAGCACCTCCATTAAAGGTTACACAAGAAAGCATTAATGAGAATAAAACACTTCAAGGTGTTTTAGTTAATTCCGGCAATGCAAATTCGTGTACAGGAGAAATTGGTTTTATTAATGCCTATGAAATGCGGAGGATATATGCCCAGAAGGCAGGGCTTTTAGAAAACGATGTTGCTGTTATTTCGACAGGGGTGATTGGAGAGCAGCTTCCTATTCAAAAGATACAGCAGGGAGTCGAATCGATTACAACAATCGAAGGAGTAAGGGATTATGATGCCTTTCATCATTCCATCCTTACGACGGACACATTTCCTAAGCAGGCATGTGTACAAATCACAATTGACGGAAAAACGATGACCATTGCTGGCGCTGCCAAAGGATCTGGGATGATACACCCTAATATGGCAACAATGCTTGGTTTTATCACTACAGATATAAATATCCAATCAAGTGCACTTAATCAGGCATTGAAAGATGTAACGAATGAAACATTTAACATGATAACTGTAGATGGTGACACAAGTACTAATGATATGGTATTGGTACTTGCAAATGGATTAGCCAACAATAGTGAATGGTCTCTTCATGATCAAGAATATTTACTTTTCAAGGAAGGATTGAAGCAAGTCTGTGAATCATTAGCTAAACAGATTGCCCGTGATGGGGAAGGTGCCACTAAGCTTATAGAAGTACAGGTTAAAGGGGCATTAACGAACTCTGATGCCCAAACTATTGCCAAAACGATTGTCGGTTCAAGTCTTGTAAAAACAGCGATATACGGAGAAGATGCAAACTGGGGAAGAATTGTGTCAGCAGTTGGATATAGTGGAATTCTGTTTGATCCTATGAACATTCATATAAGTCTTGGACCAATAAAAATTGTTGAAAACGGTCTGCCTATATCATTTAAGGAATCTGAAGCAGCATTATATTTGAAAAATGAAAAAATTGATATTCATATACAGCTTGGAGAAGGTACGAATAATGCAACAGCATGGGGTTGTGATCTTTCCTACGATTATGTCCGAATAAATGCCTCTTATCGTACTTAATGGGGAGGGGATTTTATGAAAATGTTAGTGATTAAATGTGGAGGAAGTACGGTAGATG
Source organism: Sutcliffiella rhizosphaerae (assembly GCF_917563925.1). Lineage (GTDB taxonomy): Bacteria > Bacillota > Bacilli > Bacillales > Bacillaceae_I > Sutcliffiella_A > Sutcliffiella_A rhizosphaerae. The sequence goes on along the minus strand of NZ_CAKJTJ010000012.1, from coordinate 49,120 downwards.
TTCTTCCTTCCTCATTCTTTACCGAAATTGTAAAACTTAAGTCAAATGGGATACATCCAATTATTGTTCATGGTGGCGGGCCTGCTATAACGGAACTTTTACATACATTGGATGTGGAGACCGTTTTTGTAAACGGTTTAAGAAAAACAACAGTTCCAGTTTTAGATGTTGTTGAAATGGTTCTTTCTGGTAATGTTAATAAACTCATTGTTCGACACATTATAAAGGCAGGAGGGATAGCCTTAGGGTTAAGTGGTGTAGACGGTATGCTATTAAAAGCAAAACCGTTAGAAAATTCGGAAGAACTAGGTTTGGTAGGAGAAATTTTTGAAGTTAACAAGAATTTACTTTTGACGTTGATTAATGAGGGAATTATTCCAGTTATTTCTCCAGTTGCAGTAGATAAACAAGGTCAGCATTATAATACTAATGCTGATTTGGCAGCAGCAGCTATCGCAAAACATTTTCAGGCACCGTTATGTATGGTAAGTGACGTCGATGGTGTATTACTTAATGGTAACGTTATCCCAACTATTTCAGATTTAGAAGTGACCAAATTAATTGAAGAGCAACACATTACAAGTGGGATGATCCCAAAGGTAAAAGCGGCAATTTCATGCTTGAAGTCTGGCGTAGAAAAAGTAGGGATAGTGAATGGTTCGAAGGCAAATCTAGTTCATAAATTTGCAACAGGGGAAGCAGTAGCTGGAACTACCTTTTATATAGAGGAGGTACTGAAACAGCATGTCTAATACATTAAGTAACTATTCTTCCATTATGAATACTTACAGCCGTTTTCCGCTGGCGATTACGAAAGGAAGCGGAAGTATCGTTTGGTCAGCTGATGGAGAAGAATATTTGGATTTCACTTCTGGTATTGCAACTTGCAATCTCGGGCACTGCCCTTTACCAGTAAAGGCAGCCCTCCAAGAACAGCTCGACTCCCTATGGCATATATCCAATCTCTATCAACTGCCAAAACAAGAAGAACTTGCAAATATCCTAACTTCTCGTTCTTGTTTTGACCAAGTTTTTTTCTGTAATAGTGGTGCGGAAGCAAACGAAGCAGCAATAAAGCTTGTTAAAGCCTATGAAAATAAAAAGACGGAAAGGTCTGCAAAAATTATAACCTTTCATCAAAGCTTTCATGGTAGAACTCTTGCAACAGTTGCTGCAACAGGACAAGAAAAAATAAAAACCGGTTTTGAACCATTACCTGAAGGATTTATCCATTTGAGATTTAATGAGTGGGAAACTTTACAGGCAATAAAAGAAATAAAACCAACTGCGGTGATGTTGGAGTTACTTCAAGGAGAAGGTGGTGTAATTCCAGCAGAGCCGGCATGGATAAAAGAGCTTGCTGAAATATGTAAACAACAAGATATTCTTTTCATTGTGGATGAAGTTCAAACAGGAATGGGAAGAACTGGTAGCCTATTTCTTTACGAACAATATGGGATTGAACCAGACATTATGACATTAGCAAAAGGACTTGGGTCAGGATTCCCAATTGGTGCCATGCTTGCAAAGGGAAAGGTTGCAAGCACTTTTCAACCAGGAATGCATGGAAGCACTTTTGGAGGTAATCCTCTCGCATGTAGTGCGGCAATCGCCACGTTGACAGAGATTTCTCCAGACTTTCTAGATGCATCAAATCAAACTAGTAAATTTTTTCTGCAAGAATTAGAAAAGGTAAGTGAAAAATTTCCAAACATAATACAGGTAAGAGGAATCGGTTTTTTGATTGGGTTGGAAGTAGCAGGAGATGCATTACCATACGTAAAAGCTGCACTTCAGGAAAAGCTTCTTATACTTAGTGCAGGTAAAAATGTGATACGTATTCTTCCCCCGATTAATGTATCCAAGAAAACCATACAGCTATTTTTGGGTCAATTCATCAAAGTCTTACACATGTGTGAGGAGGTATAAAATGGAAAAGGGGTTCTTAGTACTTGAGACAGGAGAGGTATTCCCTGGTACATTTATTGGAAGTGAAAAAGACGCTGTTGGGGAAGTTGTATTCAATACAAGTATGACAGGATATCAGGAGATTATGTCTGATCCTTCCTATGCAGGACAAATTATTGTATTTTGTTATCCGCTTATTGGCAACTATGGTATAAATTCTCGTGATTTTGAAGGTGATACTATTCATATTAAGGGAGTTGTGATGGGTGAGTCATGTACATTTCCAAACCATTATTCATCAGAAAGAGCTGCAAATGAATGGTTGGAAAGCTTGAATATTAGCGGTTTGGTAGACGTTGACACTAGGGAACTAGTAAAAACCATTCGGAAGCATGGCTCCTTGAAAGGCATCATTACGAAACAACCTGGTATTTTCCCTCAACAAAAGGATTATCCAAACTGGGTTGAGGTTGTATCAACAAAAGAGATGATGTTTTATCAAGGGAATGGTCCTCACGTTGCACTGCTCGATTTTGGGTATAAAAAGTCCATTTTAGAAGCGCTGTTAAAAGAGGGATGTAGCGTTTCGATTATGCCATATACCTCTACTTTTACCGAAATAGTAAAACTAAATCCTGATGGTATTGTGTTTAGTAATGGTCCAGGAGATCCCAAGGTGTTAAGTAAATTCCTAATAGAATATAAACAGATGGCAGAAGCGTATCCATCATTAGGTATTTGTTTAGGTCACCAACTAATAGCACTTGCCTTTGGTGCAGATACAGAAAAGTTGTTATTTGGTCATCGGGGGGGAAATCATCCTGTAAAAGACTTGATAACAGGAAAAGTATTCATGACTTCGCAAAACCATAGTTACGTAGTTTCCGAAACTTCAATAGATCAGAATATCTTCACAGTCACTCACAAAAATATTAACGACCAAACAGTAGAAGGACTTAAGCATAATTCTTTCAAAGTGATAAGTGTTCAATTTCATCCAGAAGCACACCCAGGTCCACAGGATACACATTATGTCTTTATCCAATTTTTAAATTACATCAATGAAAAAACAGGAGTAATGTCATATGCCACTATATGAAACGATAAAAAAAGTGTTAGTTATAGGCTCTGGTCCAATCGTAATTGGTCAGGCTGCAGAGTTTGATTACGCAGGAACACAAGCCTGCTTGGCATTGAGGGAAGAGGGATTGGAAGTAATACTTGTAAATAACAATCCTGCTACTATTATGACTGATAGTAATATCGCAGATAAGGTATATATGGAACCTCTCAATGTGGAATGCTTGTGCGAGGTGATTAAAAAAGAACGTCCGGACGGTATTATCGGCACCTTAGGTGGTCAGACGGCATTAAACCTAATTGTCTCCTTACATCATGAAGGAATCCTAGATAGATATAATGTTAAAGTATTAGGGACCTCTGTTTCTTCCATTGAACAAGGAGAAGATAGGGAAAAATTCCGTAAGCTAATGATGGAATTACAGGAACCCATCCCAGAATCAAAAATAATTAATCAAGTGGAAGACGGCAAAAAGTTTGTAAAAGAAATTGGCTATCCTGTAATTATCAGACCTGCATACACACTTGGTGGTGAAGGAGGTGGCTTTGCTTACAACGATGAAGAATTTGATGCGTTGTTACGTAAAGGCCTCTACCTTAGCCCAATTCATCAAGTACTTGTTGAAAAGAGCATCAAAGGCTGGAAAGAGATTGAATATGAAGTAATGCGGGATGACAATGATACATGTATTATCGTTTGTAACATGGAGAATCTCGATCCAGTCGGAGTTCATACCGGTGATTCCATCGTGGTTGCCCCATCTCAGACATTGACAGACAGACAATATCAGCTATTAAGAAATGCTTCTCTTCACATTATTCGTAGTTTGAAAATAATTGGAGGCTGTAATATCCAATTTGCCATGGATCCTCAATCAGATGATTACTACATAATAGAGGTCAATCCGCGAGTTAGTAGATCATCTGCACTTGCTTCAAAGGCGACGGGTTATCCCATTGCAAGAATTGCAGCTAAGTGTGCAATAGGATACAACCTGGATGAAATACCGAATCCAATTACAGGAAACACATTTGCATCCTTTGAGCCTGCTTTGGATTATGTGGTAGTGAAATTACCTCGATTTCCATTTGATAAATTTCCAGAGGCAGATCAAAGTTTAAGCACACAAATGAAAGCAACTGGGGAAGTACTTGCGATCGACCGATCATTTGAAGGGGCTTTAAACAAAGGAATTCGTTCATTAGAAATGAAATTAGAAACAGTTGTTCATCCCGGCCTAGATAAATTAACGAAACAAGATTGGATGAAGTTTATTACAACTCCAACTCATTTACGATTATTTGGACTTGCTCAAGCACTGAAAAAAGAGATGTCGGTTCAGGAACTCCATGAGATAACATCCATAGACAAGTGGTTTCTTCACAAAATAAACAATATCGTAAAATTGGAAAATGTCATCCAAACGTATCGATTGGGAAATCTGCCCATTGAACTATTATTAATGGCAAAAAAGTACAATATCAGCAATAAAAGACTAAGCTCTCTTTTACAATGTAAAGAAGTAGAACTTTCAAAAGTGTTACAAGCAAATCAAATTTTTCCTTCCTATAAATTAGTGGACACATGCGCAGCAGAATTTGATGCGATTACCCCTTATTATTACTCGACCTTTAACGGATACGATGAAGTAAAGGTAAGTACAAATAAAAAAGCACTTGTTATAGGATCTGGTCCAATTCGTATAGGTCAAGGAATTGAATTCGATTACTGTTCTGTACATGCGGTTCAGGCTTTGAAGAAAGCCGGCTATGAAACGATAGTTGTAAACAATAATCCTGAAACGGTTAGCACTGATTTCTCGGTGGCAGATAAACTTTATTTCGAACCGATAACATGTGAAGATATTCTCCCAATAATCCAAAAGGAAAAAGTGGACCTTGTTTTCAACCAATTTGGGGGGCAAACAGCTATAAATCTAGCAGAAGGACTACACAAAGCAGGGGTAAATCTTGCAGGAACAAAAATGGATTCCATTGATATGTTAGAGGAAAGAGGACGTTTTTATAAAATGCTCGAAGGAGCGGAAATACCCCATATAAAGGGAATTACGATAGAATCACCACTAGAATTAAAGAGTGCTGCTATGGATCTTGGTCTACCGGTCCTTGTCCGTCCATCGTATGTAATAGGAGGACAATCCATGTTTACTCTTTATGATGAAGATGACCTGAACGCATTTATTCAATCACAGGCTAATAATGAAAGTATTTGGCCATTATTAGTCGACCAATTCATTCCTGGCCTTGAATGTGAATTAGATGTCATTTCAGACGGTGAAGAAATCGTGATCCCGGCAATATTTGAACATATTGAAAGAGCAGGGGTTCATTCAGGTGACAGCATTGCTGTTTTTCCGCCTGTTACATTATCTGAGCAACTTAAACAAAAACTGCTTGAATATACAAAAACAATAAGTACAACAGCACAAATTATCGGAGTTGCAAACATTCAATTTGTTATTTCAGAAGAAGAGGTTTTCGTTCTTGAAGTAAATCCAAGAGCTTCAAGAACTCTCCCTATTGTTAGCAAAGTGACAGGTATTCCCATGATAGAACTGGCTGTTGGCGTACAATTGAAAGAGAAACTTACTAATACCGGTTTGTTATCCGAACCGAACTTTTGGACAGTTAAATCACCAGTTTTTTCAGCTGCCAAATTAAAAGATGTGGATCATTCATTAGGACCTGAGATGAAATCCACTGGTGAAGTTATTGGTATGGGAACAACTTTTGACGTGGCCCTTCACAAAGCACTTTTCAGTAGGGATAATAACCCTTTTACAAAAATAGGAGAGAAAAAAATAATTTTTTGTTCCGTTACTGATCGTGAAAAACAACACGCTATTCCGATTTTTACTGAATTGCATAGATTGGGTTTTACGATTCAGGCAACAAATGGAACTGCAGCTTTCATTAATAGTATTGGAATCCCAGCAAAAGCATTATCACAATGCGAAACACATGAATACTTGCAAACCGAAGAATATACAGCTGCTATAATTATTCCAACTAGAGGACGAGATCATAGTCGTAATGGTGCTAAACTACGAGCCTTATTTTTAAAACACGGAATAAAAACGTTTACTCATTTAGATACTGTTTCTAAGGCATTAACAATACAAGAAAACAACAAAATGGAATACCTTACCATAACGGATTATTTGAAAAAAGGAAATAGGGAGGTTGAATATTTATGCAAAATGTACTAAAATGGGAACCAACAAATGATACCAATCAGCTAAGTCAATCTCATTTCTTGACGTTGGGGTCTTTTACAACAAATGATATTCATTACTTGTTGGATGAAGCTAGTAAATTAAAAAAATATCAAAAAGAAGGAATACCTCATCCATATCTAAAAGGAAAAGTGCTTGCGATGCTCTTTGAAAAATCATCCACACGTACGAGAGTTTCCTTCGAAGTTGGAATGCTACAGCTAGGTGGAAACGCGATGTTTTTAAGCTCAAATGATATTCAGCTCGGACGGGGAGAATCTCCAACAGATACATCCAAAGTATTATCTAGATATGTAGATGGGATGATGATTAGGACCTATGGGCATGAAATACTTGAAGAATTTGCTGATCAAGCAAGTGTTCCTATTATTAATGGTCTAACAGATCTTCACCACCCTGCACAAGTTCTTGCTGATCTTTTGACAATAAAAGAAAAGAAAGGAAATTTGAAAGGTTTGAAGTTATGTTATTTGGGAGATGCGAGTAATAATATGTGTCATTCCTTAATAGAGGGAGCAGTATTGGTAGGCACGAATATTTCGATTGCTTGTCCTGACAATTATCAGCCTGATAAGTTAATTCTTGAAAATGCAAGAAAGATTGCAAAAAAAACCGGTGCTGTCATTCAAATTGGAACATCCCCACAGGAAATGATTACGAATGCTGATGTGGTTGTTACGGATGTCTGGACTAGTATGGGGCAGGAAGAAGAAATGGAAGAAAGGTTGGCCACTTTAGCGCCATACCAAGTAAACAAAGCTCTTTGTAAACATGCAAAACATGATTTTATTTTTCTTCATTGTTTACCAGCTCATAGGGAAGAAGAAGTAACTGCCGAAATTCTAGATGGCCCTCATTCTGTTGTTTTAGACGAAGCAGAAAATCGCCTTCATGCTCAAAAGGCCGTATTAAAAGCATTAATGGGAAGTTAATTTTTTTTTACAAATTTATGAATAAAAATACAACAACTTAGATTTTTATACTGTAGGAGGATGAAGAAATGACTAAAGAGAAAGTTGTCTTAGCGTATTCTGGAGGCCTTGACACCTCTGTATCTGTTAAATGGCTTCAAGAAAAATATGGGTATGACGTTATCGCTCTAGGGTTGGATGTGGGAGAAGGAAAAGATTTAGAATCCATCAAGCAAAAGGCACTTGATGTTGGTGCCATAAAAGCAATTATGATCGATGCAAAGGAACTCCTTGCTAAAGAATATATAGTACCAGCACTTAAATCAAATGCTATGTATGAAGGGAAGTATCCACTATCCTCAGCATTATCTCGACCATTAATTTCTAAATTACTTGTGGAAGTTGCAGAACAAGAAGGTGCTGTGGCTGTTGCACACGGTTGTACTGGAAAAGGAAATGATCAGGTGCGTTTTGAAGTGTCTATTCAAGCACTAAATCCTCATTTAAAAGTAATAGCCCCAGTCCGTGAATGGGGAATGACTCGAGATGAAGAAATTGCCTATGCAGTAGAACATAATATTCCAATTCCGGTAAACTTAGAAAATCCATTTTCCATTGACGCCAATATCTGGGGGAGAGCATGTGAGGCTGGAGTTTTAGAAAACCCTTGGAATGAAGCACCAGAGGCAGCTTTTGACTGGACGAATCCGATTGAATTAACACCAGATGAGCCACAATATGTGGAAATTACCTTTCATGGGGGAGTACCAGTTGCACTAGACGATAAACCAATGGAATTAGTGGATTTAATAGAAGAACTAAATGTACTTGGTGGTAAACACGGAGTTGGAAGAATTGACCATATCGAAAATCGTCTAGTAGGGATAAAATCTCGTGAAGTGTATGAAAATCCAGCTGCTCTTATTTTAATAAATGCCCATAAAGAATTGGAATTATTAACGCTGCCTAGAGAAGTCACTCAGTTCAAGACAACCGTTGATGCCCAAATGGCAAAAGTCATATATGAAGGGCTATGGTTTTCTCCTTTAGTAAAAGCATTAGCTGCTTTTATAGAAGAAACCCAAAAAGATGTAAGTGGTAAAATTCGCGTTAAACTGCAAAAAGGAAACCATACCGTGGTCGGTCGCCAATCAGAAAACAGCCTTTATAACGAGGAGCTTGCTACCTATTCCAAAGGCGATATGTTTGATCATCAAGCTGCAGTTGGATTTATCAAGCTTTGGGGCTTACCAACAAAGGTCTACTCAGAAATTCATTCCAAGCAAAAAATCACTCTTTAAAGGAGAATACAACATGTCGAAACTATGGGGCGGAAGATTTACGAAAGCAACCGATAAGTTAGTTGAAGAATTTACTGCATCAATCGAATTTGATAAAGAACTTGCAATGGAAGACATCCAAGGAAGTTTGGCTCATGTAAAAATGCTTGGTGATTGTGGAATAATTCCACTTGAAGATGTTCATGTCATTCAAAATGGCCTACTTTCAATTAAAAAGAAAATTAATGCTGGTGAAGTGGAATTCTCGGTGATTCACGAAGACATTCATATGAATATCGAAAAACTACTAATTGATGAAATAGGGACAGTTGGCGGCAAATTACATACTGGGAGAAGTCGTAATGATCAAGTTGCAACGGATATGCATCTTTATCTAAAAAAACAAACTGAAACTATCATAAATCTAATAGTTGACATACAAAAGTCAATTCTAGCCAAGTCAAAAGAAAATGTACATACTATCTTGCCAGGCTATACACATTTGCAGCGTGCACAACCGGTATCTTTTGCACATCACTTAATGGCATATTTTTGGATGCTAGAACGAGATAAAGGTCGGTTGCAAGATAGTTTAAAAAGAATCAATTGGTCTCCACTAGGAGCAGGAGCACTTGCTGGTACAACATTTCCAATCGATAGAAAGCAAACTGCGGCGATCTTAGGGTTTGAGATGGTATATCCTAATAGCATGGATGCAGTCAGTGATAGAGATTTCATCGTTGAGTTCCTCTCCCATGCATCTTTAATTATGACACATATTTCCCGATTGTCAGAGGAGTTAGTTATATGGTCGAGCCAAGAATTCAGATTTATTGAGCTAGATGACTCGTTCTGTACAGGCTCTAGCATTATGCCGCAAAAGAAAAATCCTGATGTTCCAGAGCTACTTAGAGCAAAGACTGGCAGAGTTTACGGGAATTTAATGGGACTGCTTACTGTTCTTAAAGGGCTTCCCCTTACCTATAACAAAGACATGCAGGAAGATAAAGAAGGCATGTTTGACACAGTGAAAACATTGGATGGCACATTAAGGTTGCTAGCGCCGATGATTGAAACAATGATAGTAAAACAAGAGAATATGTATAGTGCTGTTTCACAAGATTTTTCTAATGCAACAGATATTGCAGATTATCTCGTAACAAAAGGGCTGCCATTCCGTCAAGCCCATGAAATCATTGGAAAAATTGTTTTACATGCAATAAATAATGATAAGTTCCTTTTGGACCTTTCGCTAGAAGAATATACTCAATTTTCTCCATATTTTTCTGAAGATATTTTTCAAATCCTTCTTCCAAAACAAGTTGTTCAGGCACGTGTAAGTGAGGGAGGGACTTCATTTGAACAAGTTGAACAACAAATCCAGCTAGCTGAATCTTTTATCTAATTCAAATATTCAATTTGCAAATACAGCCCACCTCCTTCACAATATACGTATATAACGTGAAGGAGGGATTTTTTTATGACAATACATAATAAAAAAGTAATACAGCTAGTGAGTGAAGATTTTGAAGATTTGGAGTTATGGTATCCTGTTCTTCGATTAAGAGAGGAAGGGGCAGTAGTAATAATTGCAGGGGAAAAAGCAAATACTACGTATATCGGAAAATATGGAGTCCCAATAGTATCAGACATATCCTTTCTTGATGCCAATCCTGATGATTATGACGCGATTCTCGTTCCAGGAGGATGGTCACCAGATAAACTTCGTCGATATGAGGAAATAGTAGAAATGATCCAGAAAATGAATGGGCAGAAAAAACCTATCGGACAGATTTGCCATGCTGGTTGGGTATTAATTTCTGCCAAAATACTTGAAGGAAAACGGGTTACAAGTACACCAGGTATAAAAGACGACATGATAAACGCAGGTGCAGAATGGGTCAATGAAGCAGTTGTGGTTGATGGGAATATCGTTTCAAGTCGCCGTCCACCTGATCTGCCTGATTATATGAGAGAGTTTATTAAGGTTTTAAGTAATTAAACGGCTTACTAATGAGACAATAAATTAATGCGAATAGGGTTAGGTCAGCATATAAAAAGAAGCTGTCCGATAAAAGGGAGATAAACGATGAAACAAGTATTCAATGTGGGGATTGTTGGCCTTGGTGTTGTTGGTCAGCGCTTAATTTCTCAATTCAAAAAGAATGAGAATATAAAAATTAGAGCAGTATGTGATACCAATCAAGATTTGTTAAAGATAACGGCTTTGGAGTGTGAGGATGCCGACCAATTTACAAATTATAACGAACTTTTAGAACTAGAAGATATTGATTTCGTATATGTTGCTGTGCCGCCAGCCTATCATCATCAAGTAGTTTTAGCAGCTGCCAAGCATAATAAACATATCCTTTGTGAAAAACCACTAGCAAATTCTTTAGAAGAGGCTGAGGATATGCTCAAAATAGTGGAGGAAAAAAAGTTAGTACATGCTATTCATTTCCCCTTAGTATATGAAAAAGGGTTTGCAACGATTAAAAACATGATAGAAAACGGATATTTTGGAGAGATAAAACGAGTTACATTGAAAATGCATTTTCATCAATGGCCACGTCCTTGGCAGCAAACAAATTGGATAAGCTCTAGAAAACAAGGTGGGTTTATTAGAGAAATATCCCCACATTATTTGCAATTAATTACCTACTTCTTCGGAACTGTCATTAAAGTAACGAGTCACGTTGACTATCCGATAGATCCAGAGCTATGTGAAACTGGGCTTATCGCAACAATTGAATTAGAAAATGGTATCAAGGTATTAATGGATGGCATTAGTGGTCAGGCAGAAAAAGAAGAAATAGCATTTACTATACATGGTGAAAAATCTAGTCTTTCACTTATTAATTGGCGAAAAATTTACATTGCTCAATTAGGGGGAGAATGGAATGAACTAATGGAAAATGAAATGATGCCAGAAACCTCTAATTTAGTCAGTGAGTTTGTTAAAAAAATGCAAATGCAGGATGCTCATCTTGTTGATTTTAATGATGGATTCAACATTCAAAAGACCCTTGAGAAGCTTCTAAAATAAAGACAATTCCAGTAATATGTCCTTTTTGAGGTTTTTACCATTTATAGTTTTCATAAGAAAAGTAAAACTAAAGAGGTATTAACCACAAAAAAGGAGATGTATCATGAAAAAGATATTAAAAATCACGACAATTATTGCTTTTTCATTATCTTTGCTAGTCGGCTGTAATTACGGTACGACTCAGGATAATTTAAATAATCGTAATACAGCTTTTAATGACAGAGACAATCAAAGGGGATTGTTTAATCGAGATAGACTGAATGATCAAAACGGTATTACCAATGTAGGATTTAATACTGCTCAAAATGGAAGTGCAGATATTCAAGAAATCAATAACGGTTACATTACAATTGATCAGAATTCATTTAGCACGACAATTCCTAGTGAAAAATTTCCACATGTTCAACAATTCCAGCAGGAAGGTCCTTTTGCTATTTATAAATATCAACAAGGGGCTCCTCAAGGCCAACCAGAAAGAGCTCCTCAAGGTCAGCCGGGTGCAGCTCCTCAAGGGCAACCAGAAGCTGGTCAGGCCGCACCACGGAATAATGAACAAGCAAAAAATAATAACCAGCAGCAAGCAGAAACAACTGAAGGAATTTCAGAAACAGAACAAAAAGTTATCGAGCTAACAAATGCAGAACGCAGAAAGAATGGTTTGTCTGATCTTAAAGCAGACGCTTCATTAAGCAATGTTGCCCGTGACAAATCAAAAGATATGCAACAGAACAATTACTTCTCTCATACGAGTCCGACTCACGGATCTCCGTTTGATATGATGAGGGACTATGGTATTTCCTATAACACGGCGGGTGAGAATATCGCAATGGGACAGCGTTCTCCAGAGGAAGTAGTTCAAGCATGGATGAATAGTGAAGGTCATAGAAAAAACATCCTTAATGGGCAGTTTACTCATATCGGAGTAGGTTATGTAGAAGAAGGAAACTATTGGACACAAATGTTTACAGGAAAATAAGTTAATACTAATGAAAAGCAAATTTAATGTCAATGTTAAATTTGCTTTTTATATTCATCAAAGACATGTTTATAGAAGCCACGATAAAGGGAATATATCTTTAAACTTTACATAATGAACGGAGGACCCATAAAGTGACCATTAACCTTGAATCCGAGAGTACGATGATGAAAAAAACTTGTACAAATGAATTTAGCGAGTTAAAAGAAGTAATTGTGTGTTCACCCATTCATATGAAAATTAAAGAAATCATAAATGAAACACAAAAACATTTTGCAAAAGAAAATATTGATGAATCGTTGGCAGTTAAGCAACATAAGAAGTTCGTGGAAACGTTAGTTATCAATGGGATAAAGGTCTATGGATTACCTCCGGAAGAGCAATTTCCAGAGCAGGTATTCACAAGAGATATTGGATTTACTTTAGGTGATAAAGTATTTGTTTCACATATGGGAAGTGACATCAGGTCTGGAGAGGAAGAAATCTTAAGGAAGTGGTTGCAAGAGAATAAGACGAGTTTTATCCCTCAATCAAAACACAGTATAGAAGGAGGGGATGTGTTAGTAGATGGAAGTACGATATTTGTTGGAATTAGCGGAAGAACAACTATTGAGGCCATAAATGTGTTGAAAGAGGAGCTTCCAAGTTATAAAATTCTCCCAATTCTAATTGATAAAGAGTATTTACATCTTGATTGTGTATTTAATGTTATTTCACCAAATGAAGCCATTATTTTCCCAGAAGGTATCAGAGAAGAAGATCGGCAATATCTTGCTAGTCGATACGACCTTATTGAAGTAACAAAAGAAGAACAATTTACTTTAGGAACTAACGTGTTATCGATAGGAAGCAAGAAAATAATCAGTTTACCATGTAATAAAGACATAAACACTAAGCTGAGAATGAGAGGATATGAAGTAATTGAAGTAGACATTTCAGAAATTATTAAGTCAGGTGGCTCATTTCGTTGCTGCACTATGCCATTAGCAAGAGCCAATAGATGAAGAAAGGAGCGCGAGCATGCAGAGATTCGTAAAGTTTACTAAACGTTTAGGGGATGAAATGAAAAAAGACAGGGCAACTGGACTTGCAGCTGAACAGGCTTACTATTATATGCTCGCATTATTTCCTCTACTTTTCTTAGGTCTTTCACTTCTTCCATATTTGAATATTGATCCAGAAAAAGCAATTGAATTCCTACAAACAATTATGCCTTCGGAAACTATCGCTGTATTTGAAGCTAATATATATGAATTTCTGGAAACTCCGAATGGCGGTCTTTTGACATTCGGGATACTTGGGACTATTTGGTCGGCTTCCAACGGAATGAATGCATTTATTGGTGCAATGAATGCGGCCTTTAACGTAGAAGAAAATAGGCCATTTTATATTGTGAGACTGCTGTCCATTGGACTAACCATCGGATTAATTTTCGCCTTCCTTATCGCTTTTTTTCTTCCTGTTTTTGGCGGAATTATCATAAATCAACTGGAGTCATTTTTACGAATTGAAGGGAATACAGCAATACTATTAAACGTTATTAGATGGATTATTGCTTTCTTTTTAATACTGACGATAATAACTAGTCTGTATAGGTTTGCACCTAACATTGACAAAACCTATAAAGAACTTATACCTGGTGCAATGGTAGCAACGGTGATATGGCAGTTGGTATCTTTTGGTTTTTCCTTTTATGTCAGTAATTTTGGAAATTACTCTGCCACATACGGTAGTCTTGGTGGCGTGATCATTCTAATGCTTTGGTTGTTCTTAACGGGTCTTGCACTTGTAATTGGTGGGGAAATTAACGCCATTTATCATAAAGATAAAATAACTAAGCCGCCACAATACAAAGATGAAGATTTTACAGCATTATAATTTATATAAAAAGGGAAAAGCCAGATAAAGCGGCTTTTCCCTTTACTTTATACGTCTATTTAGTTGGAAAAGTCATCTGATGTCAACTCATTTGAGTCATCTGCTGACTGCACAGCTAAACCAAGGTGGCGCTTTAACATATCTTGTACCTCATAAACATTATCTTCATATGGTATCATATAGTAAATATTATCAATCCTAGCATCATCGCCCTGTAATTGAATCATTTCAATTTGTGATAACGATTTCGCATAACCTTGTAATGAAATTAAGTTAGGAAATGATAAATTAGTTCTAATATTATCACCAATAGAATCCAGTATTTCGTCAAACTTAGTAATAGTTGTGAAACCACCGGCCTTATTGATCATTGCCTCAATGACTTGTTGCTGACGTTGACCCCGACCTCTATCACCGCCACCCTCAGGATGCTTGCGCATTCGGGAATATGCAAGAGCCGCATCGCCATTTAGATGTTGAGTACCCTTTTGAAATTGTACATATTCTCCACTCGGTGTTTTTTCCCTAAAATCAAGCTGTACATCAACATCAATCCCGCCAAGTGCATCCACAATTTCAACAAGTCCGTTAAAGTTTATCACACTATAATAATCAATAGGGATGTCGAGGAATTGTTCTACTGTATTTATTGCCATATCAATACCACCGAAAGCATATGCATGATTTATTTTATCTAACTCAGATTTTCCAACGATTTCTACCCTCATATCCCTTGGGATACTAGTTAAATAGATGGAATGCTCATCTTTATTAAACGTGGCAACTAGGATTGCATCTGTTCTTGCACCGGATTCTCCTGGACGAGCATCATCTCCCAAAAGTAATACAGAAAAATTGTCTTTGGATGGAGAAACACCTTCTTGTCGGAGCGCAGATTTGTCCCCTCTTTCAAGTTGTTCATCATCTGTAAAAACCTCAGTTAATTTATCTGAAATATACCAAGTTACACCACCAATAACAAGTAAACCTATTAGACTAAGGACAATGACTATATTTCTTAACATTTTTCTCTTTCTTCTCTTTCTTCTCATTACCATTATTCCCCCTACCGACACAATTCAAGGTATGTAATTGCTATCAAAAATATACCCATGTGTTGACGTTTTGTCAACACATGGGTAATAATATTAGTATAGATTTCTATATACTCTAAGATTGAAAAAGATATGAAAAATGGATAGGAAGGGATAATTAACATGCTGAATGACCACATAGATATAAATCTAGGTTCTAAATTAAAGGAATTATTAAAAGAAAAATCTTTATCGATCCGAAAATTCGGCATACTTACAAATGTGGACCCAGCTACCATTTCTAGAATAATCAATGGAAAAAGAAAAGCTACTCCCGAACATTTGCAGCGTTTCTCTGAAAGTTTAAACATTCCGACATCTGAATTATATATTGCTGCTGGTCATCCACTTAAAGAAGAAAGTAAGGATCTTTATGCATCCATTCATCAAATAGAGAATGTGCTAAGGACGTACGATGGTTATGATGCAAAATTTAGTATGGAAAAAGTGGAAAAGGAGTTATCTAAATACGAAGATTACATCCACACTAGTAAAGGAGAGGAAGTTATTTTAAATGAATTTGAGGTGAAGTTGCAAAAGGTTGACAGTCACGGACCATTTATAGAGCATCTAAAAAAAATGTTTCATTCGTTCCGCCTTAATAATGTAACATTCCGTGATCGAGTGTTAATTGGAAGTGCCTTACTTTACTTTATCGCACCAGTAGATTGTATCCCAGACTACATTTTTCCTATTGGTTATCTTGATGATGCTATTGCCGTTAAATTGGTAGCGTATTCTGTATTTAAAGGAAGTTACTGATAAAAAGGACCGAACCGATAGTGAACTAGGTTCGGCATTCATAAGCTATAATCGTGTTCGTCTACGGTTTGTTTTGATGTACTCTTAAAGGTATTAGGGAGTTTTTTAACTTCTCTCATAGTAAAGGTGAAAACAGATTTTTTCCAGTCCAAATCATACTTCAATGCACTTTGTTTTTCTTTCATTAGATTAATCTGAGTTTGGATTGCATTATTTCTTTCTTGCATCTCTTCACTAATTTCATTGAAAGTTGTAAAGGTAGGTTCTGTCCGTTTACGAAAAGATATTAACGCCCTAATTACTATAATGAGAGAAACAATTAGTAAGCCGATGCTTACATATACTAAAAACATCTTTATCACCACCTTATATGTAAACAATACCCGTCATTTTAAAATAAAAACAAAAGAAGGAGGGACTTATGTGGAGAAGGAAGTAAAGGATAACCTTATGCTTATACTTGAGGATTGGAGCTGGATGCAGAATACAGAAGGAGACGAAGGCTCTGAATGGGCAGAAAAGTTGGAAACCGATTTTTACCGTTTTATTAGAACTTTTGAAACATGGCTACAAAGGCAACTGAGTAAGCCTTTTACAATAGAAGAAGCAGAATCACTATCTTTCGTTCAAGAAATTCTTGAGACATTACCTGCTCCTTTACAGCTCAATTTTTTAAATGAATTAGAAAGAATAGTGGACGGAGAAGAGGATAGCTGGTACGATTAATCTTCTTATATGAGTCAAAATAGTAAGGAAGATGGTAAGTGAAAACCTCCGTATATATACAAGAATGGAAGAAGGCATTGCAAGCTGAAATTTACTATCTTAAAAAGTTTGGTAGTACTAGATATTTATTAGTGAATGGATCTTTGCTTAAATATGAGAAGCTACAAGGATACATTTATTATTTTGATACTATATCAATTGTTACTATTCCTATTGGTTCCATTGTAAAGGTAGAATGGGGAGGAATGAAAACGGAAGCGAAGGTATTATCATCAGAAGGAAAGAACATGATAATAGCTTCAGAAAACCATATAGGTGACACCTTGACAGAAGCATATGTAGTGCATGATCCATGGGAACTACTTGATAATTTAATTCAACGTTTAAATGAAATAACAGAAAGTAAAAAGAAGCGAATCCGTATTAAACGGCTTATGAACCCTCAAATGCCACCGAAGCATCCAACTAATATCATAAAGTCCAATGTACATGAATTAATTCTTCGAAGTAAGTACAATCCGGTTACTTTTGTTTGGGGCCCTCCAGGTACTGGAAAAACTTACACACTAGCACGAGTTGCTGCCAATAAATACTTTAAAAAGAAAAAAGTTTTACTACTCTCCCACAGTAATCAATCTGTTGATGTATTAGTAAAAGAAGTATCTTCATTTATTTCCAAACGGAACAAGTTTCAGGACGGGGATATACTGAGATACGGTTCTTCCACCACAATAATAGAAAATAATGCTCAGCCTTTCACAAGTAACAGTCTCATTCAAAAATTCAATCCTAGCTTAGCAGAAGAAAAGAGAAATGTCGTGGAAGAACGAAGGGGACTAAAAGAGGATCTGGCCAAATCTTTTAGTAGTAGAGACTCTGAGGAATTGTTGAAGCTAGAATCGAAACTCGCTAAGCTCCTTGAAAGAATGAAACAGAAAGAACTACAATTATTAGAAAATGCCTATGTTATTGGTACAACTTTAGCGAAAGCTGCAGCTGATCCAGCTCTCTATGAAAAACAATATGATGTTGTCATTGTAGATGAGGCAAGTATGGCTTATGTACCCCAAATAGCTTTTGCTGCTTCACTAGGTAAGCATTTAATTGTTTGTGGCGACTTCAAACAACTACCACCTATAGCATCAGCCAAACATCAACTCGTAGATAAATGGTTAAAGGAAGATGTATTTCATAGCTCAAGAGTAGCAAGATCGGTTCAGACTAATGTTATGCACCCACATTTGTTTTTACTGAATGAACAAAGAAGAATGCATCCTGAGATATCTTCTTTTACTAATCGCTATGTTTATCAATTACTTGTAGGAGATCATCCTAACGTTGCAAAAGAAAGAGAAGCAATTACAAAAAGAAAACCATACGCGAACATAGCTTCATTAATGCTTTCATCCTCATGGACAGGTGAACATGCATTCTTTGAAAAAGGATCAAAGTCGAGAGTGAATTTATGGCATTTATTTCTTTCTTTTCAGCTAGTATACGAAGCATATTTGAATGGTACACATTCCATTGCTTATATTTCTCCTTACCGAGCACAGGCTAAGTGGTTTGAACAATTATTAGAAGAACTTTTGCCAACCGAAATTGCTGCTACTGATATCACTGCTGCAACTGTACACCGATTTCAAGGGAGCGAAAGAGATTTCGTCATCTTTGATACTGTGGAAAGCTATCCGTTTAATCGAACAAGCTTACTCCTAACTGGGAAAGACAGTGAAAGACTTATAAATGTGGCAATTACTAGAGCAAGAGGTAAATTCGTCCATATTTGTGATTCTCATTTTATTAAGACAAAGGTTTCTAGTAATAAAACCATCCGTAAGTTAGTAGATTTTCAAGAAAGAAACCAATCTACTGTTTATCCAAAAGATATCGGTAAGTGGATTCAACATCAGCACCCAAATGTTCAATGGATGCACGCGCGGAAAGTAGAAAGGATCTTTTTAGATATCCTACACGCCAGAACAAGCATTATTATTTCTTTACCAGATAAGCGCAAGCTTCCAATAGAATGGCAAGAAACGTTACAAAAAGTAAAAAAGCAAATAAATATTTTGATAATCTCTGCAAAAAGCTCCTTCCCATTCGTAATGATTGATCATCAGTGCTTATGGTTAGGTGTACCTATAGAAGCAGCAATGAGAATCCAGCCACCTTATGTAAGTATTAGGGTATTCTCTAACATAATTTGCAGTAAACTATTGAAGGAAATAGATCTATAACCAGTGGTGCATATTTGGGGTTCTTTCTCATCTATTATGGTATGATATTCCTACTAGTCATAAGAAAGAGGTGTACAACGATGAAAATAGAAATTTGGTCTGATTTTGTTTGTCCGTTTTGTTACATTGGCAAACGTAGACTAGAGTCAGCATTGGAAAAATTTCCACACAACGAAAAAGTAGAGATAGAATTTAAAAGCTACGAATTAGATCCAAATGCTAAGAGTAACCCAAACACGACAGTTTACGAAAGTTTAGCAAAAAAATACGGGATGCCTGTAGAAGAAGCTAAAAAAATGAGTGACAATGTTGCCAAACAAGCCTTAGAAATCGGTCTCGTTTTCAACTTTGATACAGCTATAACAGCCAATACATTTGATGCACACAGATTGGCAAAATATGCAGAAACTAAAGGGAAAGCTAGTGAAATGACTGAAAGTCTCCTTAGATCCTATTTTACTGATTCCAAACATATTGGAGATCATGAATTTCTTACAGAACTGGCAGAAGGAATTGGTCTAGAAGCACATGAAGTAAAAAAAGTTCTAGCGGGAGAAGAGTATGAAAAAGATGTCCGATTTGATGAAAAAGAAGCAAGGGAAATAGGTGTGCAAGGAGTGCCTTTCTTTGTTTTCAACAGCAAATACGCAATATCTGGTGCGCAGCCTCCTGACGTATTTTTGGAAGCATTAGAACGGGTATGGGAAGAAGAAAATGAAAAGCCTAAGCTTCAAACATTTGAATCTGGGAAAAAAACAGAAACATCCTATTGCTCAGATGATTGTTGTGATTAAATTATTTAATACAAATCCGGTAACCAAAAGGTGCCGGGTTTTTTAGTATAAAAAAGTACTATTTTCATGCAAGGTTACATTATTACTTCCTTGTAAAAAATTAAAGTGTGAGAGGATTTTGAAAATTCTTCACTTATGAACATAAGACCCAAATGGAATATTACACCTTTACAAACCAATTATGGAAAGATGAAACATTTATTAGGGAAACAACTGAACCTTTCGTACTACCTTACACATTCCCACAAGAACTCGAGACTTTACTTTATTATAATAGATTGATCATCGAACAAATGTATGGGAATTTTGATAAAAGTACATTTCAAGAGAATTGTCCACTTATAGTGTGTATTTGTCGAAAAAAAGAATATATCTCAAATTAACCATAATAGAAGTAGAATAATCTATTATTCTTTAGTGCAATCCTCTTATAAATCTACCTCCCTAATAAACTAGCCAAAATTTATTGGCTAGTTTATTTCATAAGTTCTTTTTATCAAAAGTGTTACAATTTCAACATTCCAACAGATTTAGAATACGATAATAATGTTATGTTAACAAATTCAACGATGAATTAGAGAAAGAGGACGACTTCATCATTATTTTCCTATATATTTGGAAAGCGGTCTGATTATCACATTGTCTTCTGCCTGTTCCATAATATGAGCAGTCCAGCCAACCATTCTGCTTGCAGAAAAAGTTGGTGTAAACAAGGAAGGGTCCAAAGAAATTGCTTTCATGATTGCTGCTGCAAAAAATTCAACATTTGTATATAAAGATCTGCCTGGTTTTTCTTCTTGTAATACCTTTAGTGCAAGTTGTTCAACTTTCAAAGCCAAGTCCAACCATTCATCTTTTCCAACCAAACTAATAAGAAGATTCTTTATAGCAACAGAACGCGGATCAATTGTCTTGTAAACCCTATGGCCAAATCCCATTAACTTTTGACCGGACTGTACTTTAGCGCGAAGGTGTTCTTCTAAATTATCAACAAGAGATAGTTCATCTAATAAATTTATCACTTCAGAAGGTGCCCCGCCATGCAATGGCCCTTTCATTGTCCCAATCGCAGAAGTAATGGAAGATACCATATCTGATTCTGTTGATGCAGTAACCCTTGCAGCAAAAGTAGAAGCATTCATTCCATGTTCCATAGTCAGATTCATATAGGTTTCTAACACTCTAACAAGTTCCTCAGCTTCTTTTTCACCATTTAACATGTACAAATAATTCTCAACATGACTAAGATCCTTACTTGGTGGTACCACTACTTTTCCTTCCAATAGTCTAAACCTATATGCAATGATAGTGGGTATGACAGCTGTTAGTTTTATTGCTTCTTCAATAGATGGTTTATTTATAAAAGTATCATCACCAGCTGCCGAAAGTACAGTTCGTAAAACGCTCATGGCAGTCATGTTTTCTGGTAACGACGTTAGAACTTTTTCCATTACTGGTGTAAGTTTGCGATACTTCTTAAACATGAAATCAGTTTGGTCCAACTGTTCAATTGTGGGAAATTCCCCATACCATATTAAATGTGCAATTTCCTCAAACGTATAGCTTGATGCAATATCTCTAACGTCATACCCCCGATAGATCAACTTTCCTTCCGTACCATCCACTTCACCTATTTGTGTTTCAGTGACTACTACCCCTTTTAATCCTTTTTGAATGTTCATAATTATCCCTTCCTTTCTATATATAAATTGTATAAAATTAAATTAATTATGAAAATTAAATATTTTTAAATGAAATAATTATAATTCTAAATTGATGGGAGGTTTTGAAATGGAACTAAATTGGTTGCGTACTTTTGTTACAGCTGCAGAACATTCTAATTTTCGAAAAGCCTCAGAGTTGTTATTTTTATCTCAAC
This sequence comes from Sutcliffiella rhizosphaerae, assembly GCF_917563925.1. Taxonomy (GTDB): domain Bacteria; phylum Bacillota; class Bacilli; order Bacillales; family Bacillaceae_I; genus Sutcliffiella_A; species Sutcliffiella_A rhizosphaerae. Next base: position 27,289 of record NZ_CAKJTJ010000012.1, on the reverse strand, counting down.
CAACCATTACGGTCCATATCAAGCAATTGGAAAAGGAAATTGGTGCACAGTTGTTTGAAAGAGAAGGAAGAAATGTGGTATTAACCGAAGCAGGAAAACGATATGCAAAACATGCGAACGAATTGTTAAACAAATTTGAAGAAGGGGTAAATGAAATTCACTCTATTCAACAAGGCTTTAACACAAAATTAATAATTGGAATATCACCGCTTATTGGAGATACCGTTTTACCTTTCGTATTAAAGCAATTCTTAAAGAAGCATACTAATTTTGAAATAACCGTTAAAATAATCGAGTCCAACATAATAGAAAAAGCAGTAATGAATGAAGAAGTAGATATAGGTCTATCATGCTTAGATAAAAGAGATTCTTCCATATTTTCGCATAAAGTAGCATCAGATTCCCTAGCTCTTGTCGTACCTCATGATGGGTATGATTCAGAACGAGGTGCCCCAATTGATGAAGAAGGTATATTTTTGAATTATACGTTATTAACACATAATCATCCAGCTTATTGGAACGACCTTTGTCAACAAATAAAAGCTAAATATCCAACTACAAAAATGATGAAAGTTTCACAAACACATATTACGAAACGATTTATTATAGAAGGATTGGGTGTTTCAATTCTTCCGATGTCCACTGTCAGACGAGAATTAATGGAGGGACGATTACTGGAGGTAGTATGCAAGACGATAATATTTCCTGAAGTAGCCACTTATGCTCTGATGAAATACAAACACACCGTTCAAAAAGAATTCCTAGGATTCCTTTCCAATTATCGAATATAAAGGAAAAAGAGGATTTTGCTTGTTTTTACCGAAGAATGTTTAATCGTGATGAAAGGAGAATCCTAATGACATATAAATGGTTAGATTGGGCTAAACAAATTCAAGCACTTGCACAAGCTGGACTTACTTATTCAAAAGACAAATATGATATAGAACGCTTTGAGTATTTAAGGGAGATCAGTGTGGAAATGCTGACTGAACAGACGAATGTTCCAAAAGAAAAGGTGAAAGATTTGTTTGCCAATGAAACTGGCTATCAGACGCCAAAGGTTGATGTAAGAGCAGTAATTTTTCAAGAAGGGAAACTACTAATGGTAAAAGAACAGCTGGATGGGGGCTGGGCACTTCCAGGTGGATGGGGGGATATAGGTCTTTCTCCAAAAGAAGTAGCCGCCAAAGAAGTGTACGAAGAATCTGGACTTCATGTAAACGCGTTAAGATTACTTGCAGTAATGGACAAAAAATGCCACCCACACCCACCATCTCCATATCATGTTTATAAGCTTTTTATCCTTTGCGAAATAATTGGTGGAAGTTTAAAAACAGGAATGGAAACGCTTGATGTAGGTTTTTTTGGGAAAAATAATATACCTGAACTTTCTATTGAAAGAAATACAGAATCCCAAATACTTCAAATGTTTAAATACCATGAAAACCCTGATAAACAAGTATACGTGGATTAGCTGGAAGAAATATGAAAAAAGTTAAATATGCTTCCAGACCAGAATGGAACCGCGTTACGAAACGTAACTATTCCCAATATTACTTAAGAAACCATACCTTTTCAGGACATATCAGCTTAATACAAATTCAGGAGATCACCACCCCTTTACTAGTAAACTATGAAGGAAATGAATTGTGTATCGCAGATCATGGTTATTTTTGGCTTCAACATTTTCCCACTGGGGAGAACTATTCAGTTACCACCTCCATTAATGATAAGGGTGAGATTTTGCAGTGGTATATTGATATCTGTGAGAAAATTTCTTTGCTGCCTGAAGAAGAACCATGGTTAAAAGATTTATATCTTGATATTATTGTGTTACCTTCTGGAGAAGTATTCCGTTTGGATGAAGAAGAATTAAAGGAGGCTTTTCAGTCAGGGTACATAAATAAAAAGGAAATGGAAACTGCCATAAAGGCAGCAAATGATATAGAAGATAGAGTGAGGACAAATCGATTTCCTTTGTTGGGTACATCGGAGGAACATTTGAGTTTGATGATAAATAGGTGGAATTGTAGCTATCCTAAGAGACCGTATTAACGACTCCTAGGATAGCTTTTTATTATCAGGCCAACACCACTTTACCTTCCATACACATTTTTTTCGTTACATCAGGTGGAATTGTGGCAATGCTGGGTCTACTCACCAGACTTAATAATTATTGAGTTAGTGCAACTGAAAAATCGTAGGAAAATAAATTTTACCTAAACTCTTTTAGCAATTCTGTATAAATCGGTATTTTCTGCATACTAGATTTATATAGTAATAGTAGTGGGACAAATATACATGAATGTCATGTAGAGAAAGGTAAGGAGGGATATGATTTGCTCCATATTGTTGCCTGTATTAAGCAAGTTCCAGATACTAAAGTAATAAAAATGAATCCAAAAACAAACACAATGGACCGGGCAAGTGCCCCAGCGATTCTAAATCCATATGATGCACATGCAGTGGAAGAAGCGGTTCGACTGAAAAACAAATACGGAGGAACGGTATCAGTAGTGACAATGGGACCGCCTCCAGCTGTCAAAGCAATTCGAAAATGTATCGAAATTGGTGCAGATGAAGGCTATATGATTTCGGATAGAGCTTTTGCCGGGGCAGATACTTTAGCAACCAGTTACGCTCTTACAAAAGCAATTAATAAAATCAGTGAAATAAAACCGATTGATTTAATCATTTGCGGAAAGATGACCATCGACGGTGATACCGGACAAGTTGGACCAGGTATTGCAAGACGTTTGGATATTCCCCCCTTAACATCTGTGAATCAAGTGGTGGAAGTGAATAAAGAGGAAGGATTCATGGTTGTTCATAGGAAGCTAGAGGATGGACATGAGGTCATCCAAACTTCGTTGCCTTGCTTACTAGCAGTGGAAAAAGAAATAAATGATGTTCCATATTCGTCGTTTCCCAATATGCTGAAAGCTGCCAGGTACAAGCCTCATATTTGGTCAGTAAATGATTTGGATGGGATTGATAAGAAACAATTAGGGTTAAAAGGATCGCCTACAATTGTGGCAAAGGTATGGGCACCTCCTAAACCAGAGGGTGGCAAGCTAATAGAAGGCAGTACAGACGAGAAAGTTGAACAAATACTTTCTATCGTATTGGAAAAGAAAGAGTTGTTTGAAGAAGTGAGGGGATCGGAGTGAACTTTGAAGAGTACAGTGGAGTATGGGTGTTTATTGAAGAAAACGATGGGAAAATAGCTCAGGTGTCTCTTGAATTGTTAGGGGCCGGTCGAGCTCTTGCTAATAAAAGAGGAGTGGAGCTTGCAGGAGTCCTGATCGGAGATAAGATAAATGGACTATCGAAAACGATTTTTGAATACGGTGCAGACTCTCTCTATGTATATGATCAGCCAATCTTTAAATATTATCGAACAGAATCATACATGCAAGCACTACTTCACTGTAGTGAAAAGTATAAACCGGAAATTATCCTGTACGGGGCAACCTCAACCGGAAAGGATTTAGCAAGTGCAGTAGCAACCGACTTGCCTACAGGTTTGACTGCAGATACGACCGAGTTGGATGTGGAAGAGGATACAGGGTTACTTTTGGCTAGTAGACCAGCTTTCGGTGGTAATATTATGGCAACTATCCTCTGTAAGAAATATCGACCACAAATGGCAACGGTTAGGCCGAAAGTAATGAAGGCCCTATCCCAGGAAAAAGGACGAATAGGGAATGTGATAGAAGAAAAGATTGATTTAAAGGAAGAGGACATACGCACAAAGGTTTTGGAGATTGTCCGTCATACGAGTAAGAAAATTAAGATAGATGAGGCTGACATTGTTGTAGCTGGTGGTAAGGGACTTGGAAGTGCACAAGGGTTTAACCTTATACACCAACTTGCACACACACTCGGTGGCGTAGTTGGGGGGAGCCGGGATGTCGTAGAAGCAGGATGGGTGGAGCATCATCACCAGGTTGGACAAACTGGTGTTACGGTTACACCAAAAATTTATTTTGCAATTGGAATATCTGGCGCCATACAACATATTGTTGGGATGAAAAATTCCGGATTAATCATTGCGATAAATAAAGACCCAAATGCACCTATATTCCAGTCTTGTCATTACGGAATAGTAGGAGATGCATTTGAAATAATCCCTTTATTAATTCAAGCTTTTCATACCGCATTACATGGAGAGGAGGTCGAAGTCTAAGATGGCAGAAAAATTTGATTGCATCGTCGTAGGAGCTGGACCAGCAGGAATCTCTTGTGCCTTTGAATTAGCAAAAGGAGGAGCAAATGTCCTTCTCTTGGAAAGAGGCGAGTACCCTGGAAGTAAAAATGTCATGGGCGGGGTCCTATATCGTAAAATGATGGAAGATATTATTCCTGATTTCCATAAGGAGGCACCACTTGAGCGACCTGTTGTAGAGCAACGATTTATGATGATGGATAAAGAATCTGCACTCACTTTTGGATATAAAGGCCTAGAGTGGGCCAAAGAACCTTATAATAATTTTACTGTTATGCGAGCAAAATTTGATCAATGGTTTGCCAATAAAGCTGTGGAACAAGGGGCTTTACTCGTAAATGAAACGGTAGTATTGGAGTGTATAGTTGAAAACGGAAAAGTTGTTGGGGTCCGCACGGATCGTCCGGATGGAGAAGTATATGCAGATGTCGTCGTCCTTGCAGATGGAGTAAACTCGTTGTTAGGTAAATCATTAGGCTTTCACAAAGAATACCGTCCAGATGAAGTAGCCCTTGCAACGATGGAAATCATTAAACTGGACAGCAAGACCATTGAAGAACGATTTAATCTTGAAAAAAATCAAGGCTGTACTATCGAACTGTTCGGTGACGCAACAAAAGGAATACTAGGGACTGGATTTCTATATACGAATAAAGATACGTTAAGTATTGGTGTAGGAACACTTCTATCTGGGCTAATTGAGCATAAAATAAAACCATATGAGCTTTTGGAATATGTAAAAAACCATCCGATGATTCGCACCCTAATTGCAGGTGGTGAACCAATTGAATACTTGGCTCACCTCATTCCAGAAGGCGGGTTGAAATCAATGGGTCGAATTGTTGGAAATGGTGTAGTAGTGGTAGGGGATGCCGCCCAGCTTGTCAATGCCATTCACCGGGAAGGATCGAATCTTGCGATGACATCTGGAAGACTTGCTGCAGAAACGATTTTTCATGCGATGAAAGTTGGCGATTTTTCAGAGGCAACATTGGATCTATATCGAAGAAATCTAATGAAAAGCTTTGTCGGTCAAGATATGAAAAAATACAAGGATTCTACCCATCATTTTAATAAATTTCCACAATACTTTGATCAGTATATTCCGATGGTTAACCGGGCTGCAAGTCAAATGTTTACAGTTGACGGTAAGTCTAAATGGGAGAAACAGAAGAAAATTTGGAAAGACCTTGGCTCACCGAAGGAAAAGCTCAAATTAGCTCGAGATGCTTACCGGGCATGGAAGGTGATGAAGTAATGAGTGAACAGAAGAAATATCAGTCAATCGAAGAGAAACAATATCTTGTTCGATTCAATGCTGACACTAAATCGCATTTAACTGTGATGGATGAAGATATCTGTCTGACCAAATGTCCTGATAAAATATGCACCATATTTTGTCCAGCTGAAATTTATAAATGGGAAGAAATTCGCATGCACGTAGGTTATGAGGGGTGTCATGAATGTGGAAGCTGCAGGATTGGCTGTCCGCATCAAAATATAAAATGGGAATATCCTAAAGGCGGACACGGTATAGTATTCCGACTAGCATAGAAGGCTATCGCTTTGACGGTAGCTTTTTTTCATTCTTAAGAAATATGTATATTGTTTCACAAACCTTTTCAAAAAGAAAAACTATAGTTTTTCTTTTTCCGTTAGAAACGGTTGGTGTTATTATCCAGCAATGGTATACAATTGACCATTATTTGCAATTTTTTCTACTACCGATGTATAATCAATCGCCTCATCAATAGAAAAAAAGAAAGTAGACACATACAAAGGATGTTTATAGTCAAATCCACCACCAATTTCGGCTGGGAATACGACCACCTGCCAATGATAATAATCTTCACCTAGGTTAATTTGTCTTCCTTCTAAGGCTATCAGCCAGTGACTGTAGTTATCACAACACTCAAAGTCCTGTACTTTTTCTAAAAAAATAAGAAGATCGTCTTTGCTGATTGGAACCAATGACTTTGGATAAAACTCACCAAAATTTGGTGCTTCTCTCATGTACAACGCTCCTTTTCCGTTAAAATAATAGTGATATATTGTTGTATTATTATATGATTTACGACATAAAATATTTTGTATTTTTTGAAAATTTTAAATGAGAATGTTTTAAAATTATTTTCAGGAAACTCGAAATAATTGTTTTTAAAGCAAAATCAACAATTTATTTGCAAGAAACAAGTTCAGAACTACGATCTCTGGAATAAAAGTTTAACGATTTAATAAAAGAAAATAGAAAAGCCGCACATGTGTACTTTGTGCGGCTTCGATCTTATTTATCTTATTTATTATGAAAATATTCACTAAATGCTTTTACAAATTCGATTCCCTGAAAAAGAAATAGACTAATAGATGTAAAAGAAAAAAAGCAAATGGCAATTACTCTTGCCCATAACATAACGCAACGCCTCCTATATTCTAATTTAGTTTAGAATGAAGTTGAATGAAGCGGTTGCCATTAAACATAGTTCGCCTGGTAATATACCGTAACAAGATGGTCACGATGAAAATGAGAAGTCTCTTCAAAAACTATCGATAAAGTAAGTTCATTCCAAGTAGGAATAAAATTAGTTAAATGAGGTGGAGTATGCCCATCATCATGTTCATAAATAATTTTCTTATCTATATCAGAAAAAAGGGATTGTTCATACATATCTAGAATCTTATCCGGTGTAGAAAGGTTTGAATTTATACAAAAAGATGCCACTAGAACAGCAATCAGGCACCCTGCTTTTATGAACATTTCTTTCCACCTCCAAAATAAGATTATCTACTACTATAAAGGATTGCTGAAAAAAAGAACAGTATTAATTCATGACAAAATATTACACAATGAAAGGAGAAGGTTACATGATAGACCAAGAATTACTTCGAGAAATACAAAATCTTGAAAAAGAAATAGTGGAGAGAAAACAAAGATTAGCTTCCCTGAGGAAAAATGTAGAACCCCAGCTTGTTTGCAATTATGTTTTTTCATCTAAAACTTGGGGGAAGGTCTCGCTAATAGAACTGTTTGAAGATAAGGATGAATTGATTATTGTCCATAATATGGGAAGAAGTTGCTCCTATTGCACGATGTGGGCAGATGGTCTGAACGGTCTTTACCATCATATAAAGAGAAAAGCTGCATTTGTTGTTTCTACTCCAGATGCTGTTATTGAACAAGAAAACATTGCAGCGGAGAGAGGCTGGAGCTTCCCTATGATATCTACCAAGGAAACCACTTTTAAAGAAGATATGGGCTTCGCTAAAGACAATCACAGTTATCCAGGTGTAACCGTTTTTTCAAAGGATATAGAGGGGAATATCTACAAACACTCTAGTTCACCGTTCGGTCCTGGGGATGATTTTTGCCCAGTTTGGCCGCTTTTTGATCTGTTACCGTCTGGATATGATGACTATAGGCCAGACAAGAAGATAAATGATCGGTCACAATATCAATTGACAAATAACATAGCACTTCAGGTTCGCGAATATGAAAAGGCGATACATTTCTATCATCGAATTTTTGGAATGAAGCCAATAAAAAGCACCGAATCAGAAACTCACTTTTCCTTAAATAATACAAATATTTACATTGAAGATAAAGAATATAAATCAGGAACGTTATTTTTAGAATTTGCTGTAGTGGATATCAACAAAGCAATCCAGGAATTGAACAATTTCGATTGTAACATAATAAAGAAATATAATGACAAAAGCTATATGATTAGAGATCCGTTTGGATTATCTTTTCATCTCTTTGAGGTGTAAGTAATTATGGTATTATTTCTTTTCTAAAAACGAAATAGTTTGATATACTTGCTCTTAAATAAATAAGGAGAAATAAATTCAACTATGAAACTGGTATCGTGGAATGTTAATGGTTTGAGAGCATGTGTAAAAAAAGGATTTTTAGAGTATTTTCACCAAGTGGATGCAGATATCTTTTCTATCCAAGAGACAAAACTACAAGAAGGACAAATTGAGTTGTCTATTCCTGATTATCATCAATATTGGAATTATGCAATTAAAAAAGGATATTCAGGAACAGCTGTTTTCACCAAAATAAAGCCTATACATGTTACATATGGTTTGGATGAAGAAGAGACCGGTGACAGGGAACCAGAGGGAAGGATTTTAACGCTAGAATATGAATCATTCTTTTTGGTAAATGTTTATACACCTAATTCACAAAGGGACTTAGCTAGGCTCCCTTTTCGGTTGGATTGGGAAGATAGATTTTTTGCATATATAAAAAAGTTAGATAAGTTAAAGCCAGTCATTATCTGTGGTGATTTAAATGTTGCTCATGAAGAAATAGACTTAAAAAATCCTAAGTCGAATAAAAACAATTCGGGCTTTACTGAAGAGGAAAGAGGAAAAATGACTCGAATGCTTGGGACAGGTTTTACCGATACGTTCAGGTACTTTTATCCGGATGAAAAAGAGAGGTACACCTGGTGGTCTTATATGAATAAGGTTAGGGAGCGGAACATCGGATGGCGAATTGATTATTTTCTCGTTTCTAATAGGTTACATGACTTTCTAGTTTCAGCTGACATCGATGCTGATATCCATGGAAGTGACCATTGTCCAGTTATCTTAGAACTAGACGTATAAATTCTTGGAGGTGCAGAATTGTGAAAGTTTTAGTGAATGAATCCATTCTCGACAAAGAAGCAGTAAAGATAGATTTTGAAGACCGCGGCTATCAATTCGGAGATGGAGTATATGAGGTGATTAATATATATAATGGTGTTCCATTTACGTTCAATGAACATATTGAAAGACTGTACAGAAGTGCACAAGAAATAGGTATGTCCATTCCGTATAGTCCTGAAAAACTCAAAGAAAATTTAATGAGTCTTCTAGATGCCAACAATGTAATTCAAGGTGGTTTGTATTTACAAATTACGAGAGGAACAGCTCCTCGTACTCATCACTATGATGAAGCAATAGAATCAAAACTAATCGCATACCCACTCCCACATAAAGATGTTTTAGCACCTCAAACGAATGGTGTAACTGCAATTACTGAGGAAGATCTAAGATGGCTACGTTGTGATATAAAGAGCTTGAATCTTCTATACAATATTATGAGTAAGCAAAAAGCTGCAAAGGCTGGGGCATTTGAAACCATTCTTATAAGAGAAGAAATAGTGACAGAAGGCACCTCTTCCAACATTTTTATTGTAAAAGATGGAATGGTAAAAACACATCCTGCAAACAACAAAATTTTGAATGGTATTACAAGAATGAAATTACTTCAAATTGTGGATCAACATGCCTGGGAATATCAATTGGAACCATTTACAAAATCGGAGTTATTAGAGGCGGATGAAGTATTTTTGACCTCCACAACCAGCGAAATAATGCCGATTATTAAAGTAGATGACGTTGTCTTCCACGACGGAATTCCAGGTCCAATGACCCAGAAATTACAGAGTGCATTTCGGGAAGCAGTGGAAAAGGATATTCAATCATATGAAAAAGAATAGCATACAAAATGCTATGCTCAGTGTGTAGACAAAGGTACTTTTCATAAGTTAACGCGATTCCTATGTTGATCGTAGTGAAAGACGCGAAGACTCCTCGAAAATGCTACCACATTTTCTTCGTGCGATGAATCGCTGTCGAAGCCTTTGTCCTGCGGGAGGAAGGGACATGGGAAACCCCGCAGGGCGCAAGCCCGAAGAGGTTCCCGGACCGCCCGCGGAAAGCGAAGCGTCTGCAACGAAGATCAACAGTTAAATGCAAATCTACAAATAATTTGGGTTTGTCATCAGTCTGAGCATAGAAAAAAATGCTATGCTTTTTACCTTTTGATCTTTAAATGAGATGGAGGCACACCCATCCATTTTTTAAACATCCTGTTAAAGTAGGATTGATCACAATATCCTAAATATTCCGCTACATCACGAACGGACATATTTGTAGTGCGAATTAAATTGGAAGCAGTGTTTATCCGGATTTGATGTAAATACTGTATAGGGGTGCTACCAAACACCTCTTTAAAAAGAACGGTAACATAATTAGGTGTTACTCCTGTTAATTCAGCAAGTTCCTCGATTGAAATATTTCTTCGGTAGTTAGCTAGAAGATAATCCTGCATTTTTCGAACAGAAGATTCCTTTATCGGAGAGGTTCGCCATTCTGATTTTTCCTGTGCAATCATAATCAGTAGCTCAGATAATATGTTTTGAGATAGTTCTTGAAAATAAATTCTTTCTCCTAGCCATTGTTCATTTAAAAAAGCTAGACGTTGTTCAAAGTATCCTGATTTTCTCGGTTTTAAGTAAAAAAGGTCCTCGTCAACGAATGAATTGTTTTCCTTTTCAAAAACGACAGCATATTTTTTATGCAGCTCTTTTTCATCATTGATCCATTTGCGATTAAACCTTGATGGAATGAATAGTAAATCACCTTTTGTTAACTCAAAGTTATCATTCTCCACATGATAATGAACTTTTCCTTCTGTTACAAAAACTAGAGTATCCTGACCCTTTGCGTTTTCCACACACCAATGTGGTGCAATATCATAAAAAACACCATGAATGATTGTCATCATATTCTCCCCTAAAAAAAGCTGATTTGCCTAAATTATTGCTTATGTGTATTTTCAAGAAGCGCACTCTTTTCCTATAAAACTAGTTAAAGCTTTTCAATAAGATAATGAAAAACAATCGATAAATCATCCAAATAGTATAGTTTTGTCTATTTTCAAAAGAATAGAATTTGTATATGATTAATTATAGCATTTGTGCTACTTATTATATTATTAAAAACAGTGATTGTAATTTCAATATTAATAAAATATACAATTTTACAATTCGAAAGGGGACAAAATAATGTCAAATCAATATTATGAGGCACTACCTTCAAACGTAAAGAAATTTTTTGACCGTCAATTTTATGACTCCTATGCACTTTTTGAAGCATCTCGTCATCCATATACAGGCTTGTATGCTGACGGGTACATGACTTTAGGAGAAAATCCTGATTTTCGCAGTTCTATTGCAGCTACTGGCGTTGGCTTAATAAGCTTGGCAATTGCCGAAAAAGAAAATTGGGACGGGAAAGCAGCGGAAAAAGCACTTATAACTTTAAAAGCTGTGTCAGGGGAAATAGAAGGTTGTAAAGTTGCAAGGGACGAAAAATCTGGGTTCTTCGCTCACTTTGTAGATATGGAAACAGGAGAAAACCTTAATTCAGAATATTCAACTATAGATACAACTTTATTAATTACAGGTGCATTATTGGCAGGTAATCAATTCAAAAATAAAGAACCACGTATTTTACATATGGCAGAGCAACTGCTTTACTCTATAAATTGGAGTATCGTCGTGGCTGATAAAGATAAAGGTGTCATCAATATGATTTCAAAAGATGGAGAAGGAATTGCTCCATTACCAGCATTCAATGAATATGTTATGGTTTCGTATCTCGCTATGTTAGGAAAGCCTGATGATCATAATGTACAAGCATTATGGCATAATAACTTTGCTGAGGATAAAATCAATAAGCTTTCACAAGAAGATTTTAGAGGGTTACCTTTATTAAATGATTATCCTGGAGCTTTTTTATCTTCCTTTGTTCACCAATTCCCATTTTACCTAGTTCCAGAATATGCTGAGAGCAAAACATACTTAGAATATTTTAGAAATGCATGCCTAGCTGATCGTTTGAAGTGGAGAGAACTAGATGATGTTCCTTCCTACATTTGGGGTTATGGTGCAGGACCTAATGACGGGTTATTCGATGGCTATCACGCAGATAAAATAAACAACGCACCACATAATATTGCTTCATCGTATATCATTGGTGGATATTTACCAGTATACCCAGCAGGAATTTATGATCTTTATGCACAGTATTCCTTGCACATTCCTTATGATGTTTATGAGAATCCAAACGACAAAGAAGAGGAAGAGAAATTCCGCGCTGCCTATAAGTTCGGTCTACACCGGATATCTTGGTGGCATCTTGAACAACCAAAACGCTGGTATCCAACAAAAGTAACACTGATTGACTGGAGCAGTATGCTTTACGGATTAACTGCCTTTAAGCATGGCATGTCCTTTTTCAGTGACAATCTTCCAAAAATCAGTACATCACACAAAAACTAACAATTATCAGTAACAGTTTTCTGAACTGTTACTGTTTTTTCTTGTATGTAAGTTAGGTAGACAAATTTATAACTACATGATAATTTTGGTAATAGAAGTAGTCTAAAAGGAGGCTGTACGTAGTGAATAAACTAATAGATATGATGGAAAAATATGCAGACCTTGCCGTTAAAGTTGGAGTCAATATTCAAAAAGGGCAAACATTAATTATTAATGCTGATATTGCAACAGCTCCATTTGTAAGACTTGTAACAAAAAAAGCTTATGAAACTGGAGCAAAACTTGTCCATATCGAATGGACGGATGAAGAAGTTACAAGAATTCGTTATGATATCGCACTAGATGAGTCTTTTCATCACTTCCCATCCTGGAGAGCAGAAATGATGGAAAAAGCTTTTCAGGAGGGGGCAGCAATGTTAGCAATAACTTCTGTCAATCCCGATTTATTAAAAGGTGTCGATGCGAACAAAATTGCTAATCTGCAGAAAGCTGCAGGTGAAGCAACAAAAGCATACCGTAAAATGGTAATGGCAGATAAAATAAGTTGGTCAATAGTTGCTGTACCTTCTAAAGGATGGTCTGCAAAAGTATTTCCCGAGCTTTCTGAACAAGAGCAGGAAGTAAAATTATGGGAAGCAATATTTCATGCTACAAGAGCAAATTTAGATGATCCAGTTCAAGCTTGGATAGAGCATAAAGATAAATTGAGTGAGAAAGTAGCTTTCCTCAACGATAATAAATTTAAAGCGTTACATTATAAAGCAAAAGGTACCGATTTAACTATTGAGCTACCTGAAAAGCATGTTTGGATTGGACCTGAAAGCACGAATGAGAATGGGGTTTCATTTATCGCAAATATGCCAACTGAAGAAGTCTTCACAACACCATTAAAATCAGGTGTAAATGGAAAAGTAACGAGTTCAAAACCATTAAATTACGGTGGCAATTTAATTGAAGATTTTTCACTTACCTTTGAAAATGGAAGAATTGTGTCATATGAAGCCGAAGAAGGGTATGAGACACTCCAAAAATTAATTGAAACAGATGAAGGCTCTCATTATTTAGGCGAGGTGGCCTTGGTACCACATGATTCACCTATCTCCAATACGAATCTAATTTTTTATAATACATTATTTGACGAAAATGCCTCCCATCATCTTGCAATTGGAAATGCATATTCTTTTGCATTAGAAGGTGGTAAGCAAATGAGTGATGAAGAGCTGGAAGCAGCAGGAGCAAATGCGAGCATCACCCATGTTGATTTTATGATTGGTTCAAGTGATATGGATATTGACGGAATAACACAAGAAGGAAAGAGGGTGCCTTTATTCCGACAGGGGAATTGGGCGTAGTTTTCAAAAAAAGCCCCCTATAGCCTATACCCATGACATGTATCCTGCATAGATTGTAAAGTAGTCTATGTGAAGGAGGGAACTTTATGTCTGGTGGAAGTTATGGTGGGGGCTTTGCGTTAATAGTTGTTCTTTTTATTATTTTAATTATCGCTGGTGCCGGAGCGTTAAGATACTAGAAATAACCGAAATGGTTGGGTAAATTATCCAGCCGTTTTTTTATTTGCATTTCTAGGCAGAAAATTATTATTCCAAGAAATTTCGTGTTACTATATTTTTTACAAACATAGACATATATTGGGGGATGTAAATGAAACAGATTATGGAAGATTTTCTTGAAAAACATAAACAGGATTTTTTTGATATAAGTTCATACATTGGGAATAATCCAGAATTAGGACATGAGGAATTTCAATCTTCCAAAATACTGGCACAAAAACTTTCAGAACATGGCTTCAAAGTATCAATGGGCACATGTGGGTTGCCTACTGCATTTGAAGCAGTATTTGAAAGTAAAGCACCTGGTCCTGTAATCGGATTTATGTGTGAGTACGATGCACTGCCTGAAATCGGACATGCTTGTGGTCATAATTTGATAGGCACTATGGGAATTGCAGCAGGTATTGCGACTAGTAGGATTATTTCTGAGACGGGTGGAAAAGTAATCGTTTATGGAACTCCTGCTGAGGAAACAAAGGGTGGAAAGGTTACAATGGCTGAGCAAGGGGTTTTTGATAAACTAGATGTCGCAATGATGGTTCATCCACTTCATTCATATGTTAAAAGTGGATCTTCCCTTGCAATGGATGCAATCCAATTTGAATTTTATGGGAAACCAGCCCATGCAGCAGCAAACCCTGAACAGGGAATTAATGCGCTAGATGCAGTCATTCATACGTTTAATGGAATAAATGCACTAAGGCAACATGTTACTTCTGACACGAGAATTCATGGCATTATCCCTGAAGGAGGAAAAGCAGCCAATGTTGTACCGGATTATGCAGTAGCACAGTTCTACGTTCGTGCAAACACTAGAAGCTATGTGAATGAGCTTGTCCAAAAAGTAAAAGCCATTGCAGAAGGTGCTGCCTTGATGACAGGCTCAACGATGCAAATGTCTAATTATGAATTGTCATACGACAATATGGTAACAAATGAAGTTTTGTCTGACATCTTTTCTGATCAACTTGTTGAACTAGGCGTAGACACTTCAGATATTATAGAAAGCCGAGATGGTTCAGGCTCTCTTGATATGGGGAATGTAAGCCTTGTGTGTCCTTCCATACATCCATATATAAAAATTTGTAACGAAATGTATAGCTGCCACACGACAGAGTTTCGTGAAGCAGCATTAAGTAAACAAGGTCAAGAGGCTATGATGCTAGGTGCAAAGGCGATGGCCTTTACAGCATTTGAAATTTTAACAAAGCCTTATATTTTGGAAGAGATAAAAAAAGAATTTCAAGCAACTAAAAAATAATGATTAGAAAGGAGTTAAATCGATGAAAAATAATAATATTCCTTTGTCTGTGCTTGATTTGGCTCCAATCGTGGAAGGAAGTAATGCAAGTGTCTCCTTCCAAAACAGCGTGGAGTTAGCACAGCATGTCGAAGGCCTTGGTTTTACTAGATATTGGCTTGCCGAACATCATAATATGCGTGGTATTGCCAGCTCTGCTACATCGGTCGTCATTGGTCATATTGCAGGTGCAACAAAAACGATTAGAGTCGGCTCTGGTGGAATTATGTTACCTAATCATGCTCCACTTGTAATTGCAGAACAATTTGGGACATTGGAGTCCTTATACCCTGGTAGAATTGACCTTGGACTTGGCCGTGCACCAGGAAGTGATCAATTAACAGCTGCTGCACTTCGCCGTGACCGAAAAAGTGGTGGAGAAGACTTTCCAAATCAATTGGCGGAATTAAGATCCTATTTTAATCCAGATGGAACAACACGTGTCCGCGCAGTACCAGGAGAGGGACTGGAGATACCTATTTGGCTCCTCGGTTCTAGTGGATTTAGTGCAAGGCTGTCTGCTGACCTAGGGTTACCATTTGCTTTCGCAAGTCACTTTTCACCTGATTATACTTTACCAGCATTAGAATATTACAAAGCGAACTTCAAGCCATCAGATCAGCTAAGTGAACCATATGCAATGATAGGCGTGAATGTAATTGCCGCTGAAACTGATGAAGAGGCCGAATATTTGGGAACTTCTATTAAACAACAATTTTTAAATTTAATAAGGGGTAAACCAGGACAGTTACAACCACCCATTTCTAATATGGATACATTATGGAGTGCATATGAAAAACATGCTGTTAATCAACAGCTGAAATATACTGTAACGGGAAGCAAAGAATCAGTAAAAACCCAACTAAAACAAATCCAAGAAGAAACCCAAGCTGATGAAATAATTGTAAATACTCATGTATATGACCAAAATGCAAGATTGATATCCTATCAAATTCTTGCAGATGCTTGGTTTTAACAACCTCTCCTCAATAGGAGAGGTTTCTCTGGGTTTGTCACAAATATTAAATAAGGAAGTGATGAAATGATAAAGTATGAAAATATCCATCATGTTAGTCTATGTGTAACAGATATAGAGAGGTCGAAGCAGTTTTACGGTGGGCTCCTTGGTCTAATTGAAGTGGAGAGGCCAAACTTCGACTTTCCTGGAGCTTGGTATCAAATTGGAAGTAGCCAATTACATCTAATTCAAAATAACGGAGCAGAGTCATTGCGTTCTAGTAAAACGATTGATAGCAGAGACGGTCATTTTGCCATAAGGGTAAAAAGCTATGAAGATACATTACAATACCTGAATGATCATGGTTTAAAAGTGGAGGCCAAACCTAACAGTAAAAGTGGATTTAAGCAAATATTTTGCATGGATCCTGATAATAACCTAATTGAATTTAATGTAGACCAAAATTAGAGGGGTACCCACATACAAGCATTTTCTCCTTTTTTCATGTATGGAAATACTGTATGCTTAATTGTAGATGAAACAAGAATTAGACGGGGAGGTTTTTATGAAAAAAGTACTATTATTAATTGGAATGATTTGTTTACTAACTGGGTGTAAGAAAGAACCTGTCAATCCATATGATGTATTAAATGATTTTGTAACCGCATGGCAAGATAATAAATACACTCAAATGTATAATGATTATCTTTCTTCCGAGGTCAAAGATAAATTCACTCTCCAAATGTTTGAAGAAAAACATAGGGAAGTATATGATTTTTTCGAAATGGAAAATTTAGAGATTGAGGTAATAGATAACGAGATTGATTGGGAAGAACAAGAAACAATTAGTATTCCAGCTAACATCTCTTATGATACATTTGCGAGAAAAGTAGATTTCGACGTTGAATTTGTTATGGAAAAGGTGTTAGATGAAGACGATAACGATTCTTGGTATCTTGACTGGCAACCAACCTTTATATTTCCTGAATACGAATTTGCTGATTCATTTGAGGTAACGTATACAAGAGCAACTCGCGGTGAAATTTTCGATAACAAAGGAAATAAACTTGCTGCAAACGAAGAAGTAATGAATCTTGGGATTGTCCCAGGACAATTTAATGCAGAAAATGATTTAACCAAACTTGCCAGCATGATAGATATGTCGGAAGAAGAAATTACGAAGCGATATACAGTGAGTTGGGCTCAAGATGACCAATTAATGTATGTAAAGAATTTTAGGGAGAAAGATAGACCTCTTGTACTGGAAGCTATAGAAATCGGTGGGGTAACAAATCACCGTTCAATGGAACGCGTTTATCCATATGAAGAAGCAACGGCCCATCTTGTTGGATATATCGACGAAGTAACTTCAGAAGATCTTGAAAAATATGATGGATATGTTGCAGGAGATAGAATAGGACAAGCTGGAATTGAAGGACTGTACGAAGATAGGCTCAAAGGAAAGAAAGGTATTGAAGTAACTCAAGTTAAAGAAGATGGCACAGAAAAAACGGTTGCCAGGACTGAACCAGAACGAGGAGAAGATATAACATTAACGATTGATGCGGACATCCAAACAAAGCTTTATGAAACAATGAAGGATGATGTCGGGCAAGCTACCGTGATTGATCCTACTACTGGAGAAGTACTTAGCCTTCTAAGTGTACCTGCCTATGACCCAAATAGGGTAACTTTAGGTCCGAGTCTAAGTAAAGAAACTCCATTAAAGGATTTATCTGCTGATACCTCCAATAGATTTCGATATACGTATTCACCAGGTTCAACAATGAAACTTTTAACATCTATCATCGGATTGGAAAGCGGCAAACTTGACCCTAGCCATCAATATGATATCCCCGAAAAACAATGGAATATAGGTGGTAGTACCGTAACAAGAGTTTACTCGGATGATAAAAGAGTAGACCTGCGAAGTGGTATGAACAATTCTGATAATATCTATTTTGCCATGGCTGGTGTTGACATTGGAGCTAAAGATTTTGAAGATGGCCTAAAAAAGCTCGGTATTGGAGAGGAATTACCTTTCGCATATCCCATTCAAGGAAATTCACAAATATCCAATAATGGCACTTTTGATAATGATGTTTTGTTAGCACATACTGCATACGGTCAAGGTGAATTTTTGATTAACATCGTCCATTTAGCGAGTATTTATGGTGGGATTGTAAATGATGGTTCCATGATGAAACCGATGCTAATAAATAATGAAAATCCTGAAATTTGGAAAGAGATTGCCTCGACTGAAAATGCCCAACTATTACAAAAGCTTTTACGTACAACGGTTACAGAAGGTAAATCAAATATTGCCAATTTACCTGGTCGTGAAATAGCTGGTAAAACAGGAACTGCTGAAATAAATAAAGAAGAAGGAATTGAAAACGGATTATGGGTGTCATATGACCAGAAAGACCCTACCTTAATAACTGCGATGCTAATAGAAGATGTTCTTGAGAAAGGCGGCAGCAGACATACAATTGAGTTGACCAGTAAATTTTATCAAGCTCTATCACAATAAGTTGGGCAGGTGTTCATATTGGAACTTTCAACTAAAAAAAGATTGATAGAGGTTACAAAAACAATCGTGAATGACTGGGACCCTTTGGATTTTCTAGCACTAGGAGCACACGAAGACAAATACATCAAGGAAGTATGTCAAATTATAAAATATATTGAAGACTGTCAATCAGTAGAAGAATTAGCTGTCCAGATCAAGACAGTGTTCGACAACTCCTTTTCAACAGATCTTTCTCCTATAACCTGTCTGCAAGTAGCTGTAATGGTTTGGGAGGAGATTAGATAAGAGTTTTCTTTAACAAAATAGTAACGATAATTTTGCGTTACTATACATTTTAAAAAGCAAGAATGGTTGAAAACAACCTTTCTTGAAACGGGGAAAGCGATATGAGAGTTTCTTTCTTTTGAAGGTTTTCTTAATATTCTTATTAAGGAGGGGACAAATATGTATCGAAAAGATTGGCTTGTATTTGATGATGGCAAGCCACTCCATGCAGTTATCAGAAACTATACAGAAGTAGATTTCGATAATTTGATAAGAATTCAGCAAGAAAGCTTTCCACCACCTTTTCCTGCTGACCTATGGTGGAATAAGAATCAATTAAAGAATCATGTTTCATTATTTTCTGACGGAGCACTTTGTATAGAGGTGGAAGGTAAAATGGTTGGCTCGATGACGGGATTATTAGTTAACTATCATCCTGACGATCCTGACCATACGTGGGAAGAGATAACAGACAATGGTTATATTTCCAATCACACACCAAACGGGAACACTCTATATGTAGTCGACATTAGTGTTAGTCCACAATATAGGGGTTTAGGACTTGGTAAATGGCTAATGCAATCTATGTATGAAGTAGTCATTCAACTGAATTTAGATAGACTTTTAGGTGGTGGTAGGATGCCTGGTTATAGTAGTCATGCAAAAAAACTATCTGCAGAAGAGTATATCAATGAAGTCCTGGCTGGAAATATAAAGGATCCGGTCATCACTTTTCTTTTAAGATGCGGTCGTATGCCAGTGAAGTTGATTGAAAACTACCTAGAAGATGAGGACTCTTTAAATTACGGTACATTGATGGAATGGAAAAATCCCTTCAAAAAATTAGAAAAGTGAATGCACTTGTCAAGCATGATGTGCTTAAACTTAGCCTGTGAGAAGGCTGGTTTTCAACTTCTTGACAGACCTTGAGATGAAAAAAACACCGCAATCATATGTTGGATTGCGGTGTTTTTTATCTATAGCTTAACCTTTTGCCGCTTGTAATTGTAAGGAAATCTTAATTTGATCTCCAACTAATACTCCACCAGTTTCAAGCGTTGCATTCCATGTAAGACCATAATCACTGCGTTTAATTTTACCATCAACGGAGAATCCAGCCTTTTCATTCCCCCATGGATCTTGACCTGTGCCCTCAAAAACGACGGAGAATGTTTCTGACTTAGTAGTACCAAGAAGGGACAAATCACCTGTAACATTATATTCATTATCATCTGTTTTAACAATATTTGTAGCTTTGAAAGTCATAGTTGGATGATTATCTACATCAAAGAATTCAGCAGAGCGCAAGTGTGCATCACGGTCATTACTGCGTGTATCGATGCTTGCTACATCTACAGTGAATTCAATTTCTGCGGTAGTTAAATCTGTTGGGTCTGCAACTATTGTTGCGTCATATTCTTGAAAACCACCTTTAACAGTTGCAAACATCATGTGTTTAACTGAAAAGTCAACTGAACTATGAGCTTTGTCTACATTCCAAACTGTTTTTGCCATTAGAAATTCCTCCAATATCCCTTTAGTTAATTTATCTTTAATTCAAGATTTATAACTTCAAGATAAATTATATTCTCGGTTTAACATGTTGTCAATATATTTTCTTGAAATTTACAAAATTACACATGAAAGATTCGGAAATTGTTGATATCATATGTTTCATGCGAATGTTTTAGAATGATAATACGTAAAAGTGAAAAGCTAATAAAAATTTATGGTGGACGATCATAGGGAGTTTAAAAATATGAATAAATTTAATCTGATATATGAAATGGCCCAAGACAGGACGAAATATAAAGTAGAAGAGGATATACAAAATTTCATGGAGTCAAAAAATGATATTTCCACTCCAGAACAATATGTAAAAGAACGATCTCATTACTTGGATCAAATTTGGATAAATGTTTGGCTTAATAAAGTTACCAATGATGTATCTAGAAAGGAAAAGAAGCAAATTTTATCTGAATTGGATTATGATACAGAGGGAATGGATAAGAAAATTATCAATCAATTGTTTCGAAACGAAATGCGAAACTACCAACCTTTCGATACTTTAAATTGGCTCCTCTCATCAGAATTATTAAAGCAAGGAAATTGGCAAAGTAAATTCGATCAAGTAAAAAAGGCACAAATTAAGAGACAGGAAGAAGAAGAACTTAAGCTTTTATTAGAGAATTCGAAGGAAGTTATTTTTTCAGCTGCACAAAATATTGTTGAAATGAAGAGAAATGAGTACTTTTTATATGTACGTCATTTTGTTGCAAAAAAACTGAATGGAAATTTTAATTCAAATAAAAAATATGAAGAGATTTATACAAATAGGGGAAGAGATGTAATTCGGGAGGTCGGAAAGCTCCAATATTCCGATTATCTAACATTAAAAGATTTCTTTTCAGAATACACAGGCGCTGTCCATCAAATAGTGGATTATGATGGAGATTTTATAGAGTACGAAACTTACTTTACCTATTACGAAAAGAATGTAACAGATTTTCTATTCGGATTTTTCCCAAGTTTAATCAAAGAAGAAATCAAAGTTCATATAATTGGACAATTTGAATTAGCTACTCACGAAGAGCTATCAGATTCTATATTAAGAAAGATGCTCGCTAACTCATTTCATCTCCTAGTTCATGAATATATGGAAAAGTTACAAGACGACTTTATAATTGACTTAATTCAATTGGCAGATACAACTTTTGATCTTCCATTACATCAAAAACAACTTCTAGCTGATATACAAGACAGAGAGTATAAACTAAAGGAGAGAGAGGAAGAGCTACGGAGGCAACAAGAAAAAGAACAAAGAATGATGGACGATATTTTTGGCAAAGAATACATTCCCTCCACTGTGCAAAATGTAAAATATGTGATGCATGTTGGAGAAACAAATACAGGAAAAACATTTCATGCGTTGAAAAGAATGAAAGCAGCAAAAAGTGGATTGTACTTAGCACCATTGCGATTATTGGCGTTAGAAGTATATGATCAATTAAATGCCGAGGGGGTTAGATGTACGTTAAAAACTGGTGAAGAAGAAAAAGTAACAGAAGGTGCTTCACATGTTGCAAGTACTGTGGAAATGTTTCACGAGAGGGAGTATTATGACATATTGGTAATTGATGAAGCGCAAATGATTGCTGATAAAGACAGGGGGTTTTCCTGGTATAAAGCTATCACAAAAGCAAATTCAACAGAGGTTCATATCATTGGAAGCTTTAATATGAAGGAAATGATACTCCAACTATTGGGAGATGCAAATGTTGAAGTAATTGAATATACAAGAGATACTCCTCTAAAGGTAGAGACTAAAACATTTGTGCTATCTGATACTCAAAAAGGGGATGCTCTTGTTTGCTTTTCCAGAAAAAGAGTTCTTGAAACAGCATCTATTCTCCAAAATAATGGTCATTCTGTTAGCATGATATATGGCAGTATGCCTCCAGAAACTAGGAAAAAGCAGATTAAGCGATTTTTAGATAGAGAAACAACCGTTATTGTTGCTACTGATGCCATTGGAATGGGATTAAATTTACCGATAAGACGAATTGTTTTCTTACAAAATGACAAATTTGATGGGACAAGAAGGAGAAGGCTAACATCCCAAGAAGTGAAACAAATTGCGGGAAGAGCTGGAAGGAAAGGAATTTATAATGTGGGGCGTGTTTCTTTCACTAGTGATATTAAAGAAATGGAGCGTCTCCTAACAAAAAAAGATAAGCTGGTGCATACTTTTGCCATCGCACCGACTAGTGCAATATTGAACCGCTTTGAAAAGTATTTCAACAAGCTAAGCATCTTTTTTGAACTATGGGATAAATTCAAGAGTCCTATTGGAACAGAAAAAGCTACACTTACTGAAGAACAGCTGCTTTACGAAGAAATAGAAGACTCAATGATTGAAGCTAGATTATCGATACAATATTTATACAGTTTTTTACATATGCCGTTTTCAAAAAACGAACAACTACTGATTGATCAGTGGAAAAACACAATGGAAGCCATTGTTTCTAAACAGCCCCTTCCAGAACCGTATATGAGTAAGAATTCCTTAGAAACAACTGAACTTTCCTATAAATCAATTGGACTTTATTTGCTCTTTTTATATCGTTTGGATAGAAGAACAGAAGCCTCCTATTGGGAAAAAGTAAGAGAATCCTTTAGTGATGAAGTTCATGAAAAACTAAACGAGGATGTAATATCATTAAAAAAGACATGTAAAAAATGCAGAAAGAAACTGGACCCATCATTCTCATATGAAGTTTGTGACGCATGTCATTACACTCAATTGAGGAAACAAGGGAGAAATAATAAAAGCAATTGACACGAAACCAAAAGGTGTTATATAGTGGAATTATAACACCTGTTGGTTTTATTTTAAATTAAAGGAGTAAAGATAAAATGACAAATAAAATACTTGATTCAATTAAGCAAACCGTTACAATTGATGCTCCAATAAACAAAGTATGGGAAAAAGTAGCGTCTTCAAAAGGAATAGAAGAGTGGTTTATGCCAAACAATTTTGAACCTGAAGAAGGACATGAGTTTACTCTTCAATCACCTTTTGGTCCATCCCCGTGTAAAGTATTAGAGGTGGATAAGCCAAAAAAACTTAGCTTTTCTTGGGACAGTGAAGGCTGGATTATTACCTTTCTTTTAAACGAAGGAGATGGACAAACTGAGTTTACCTTGATTCATGGCGGGTGGAAAGAGGCTGATGTCATACTGCTAAAAGCAAACGAAAAGAGTTCCGTAGTTCGTGAAAGAATGAATGGTGGCTGGAGCCAAATTGTCAATAGATTAAAACAGGCAGTAGAGAATGGATGAATCAAACTAGCCAAAAGCATGATGCATTTCAAGCTATTGCAGATTCAACGAGGAGAAGTATTTTACATTTGTTATCGGAACGTGAGCTTGCGATATCAGATATTGCCAAAGAATTCCCGATAAGTAGAACAGCAGTAACAAAACATCTTGTAATTTTATCAGAAGCATCTCTTGTCTCAAGTAGAAAAGTTGGCAGAGAAAAGAGATATAGATTGATGCCAGATGGTCTTACAGAAATTCATGAATTTCTTTCATATTATGAAAAGTTCTGGAGTAACAAACTACTGAAATTAAAGTATATATCTGAAAAAGAATGAGGTACCTAAATGGTAGCTCATTCTTTTTGAATGTTTTTCTTTCTTGAAAATAAAGTGTATAAGAGGGAAAAATTGAAAGGGGAGTTCAGCATGCCAACCTGGATTATTCGTGGGGATAAACTACAAGCAACAGCCGGAATAATTTCCATGCAATTGGATATGTATGAACACCACAAAATCATGCCGTTATCAATTGGTGACAAAATCTACTATAGTAACTCAGATGGAATTGAGCATATCTGTAAACTGGTTGATATAAGAATAAAAGAACATATAACGCTTACAATGGAAATTATTCACGAGAAACAAATACTACCATTCAAACACTTAAGGAAAATTTGGGGATTAAAAAACCTGGATTTGTTTAGATTGGATACGATAAAATTTCAAAGGTTATCGATGAAAGAAGATCTCCTCATTCAATCATTTTTAGAGATTCCTGGTTCATTGCCAGACAAAGCAAAGTATCATTACCTAGACAATTATTTATATTTGTTTCAAAAAGTGGCTCAAAAGTGGCTAGGAAATGAAAACATTCAAAAAGAAAGATATCGCTTTTTTCGAGAATTCAGTAAAGAAGAACATTTAACCACTATGAACTGGAAAGAAGTTCAAGCAATAGGAGACCAGCTTAACGCCTTTCAATTTCCTTTTGCAAAAGAGAGGGCGCTTGGCAAACAACGAGAACCTTTGGAAAAATACCGAAATAGTTTTCTCTTCCTGACTAAAGGTGAAGGAGCAATTAGTGATCGAATTCAACTATTTTACGCAAACACTCAATTTAAGCTGATTGGTTTTGGCCACCAAGCAATCGGAGAGATGATGCATAATATCTTTCCCACTTACTTCTGTAGATTAACGAGTTTTGAAAGTTTAGCTGTTGAAATTTTGTATGGGGAGGACCCAAAACAAATGTTATCAATCGGAATGAAAATTCAATATTATCAAGATTTGATTGAAAAAAGCTACCTACCAGAAAAGTATCTCGAAATTGTAGGGAGGAGAACAGAGCTTCCCATTTATTATGAAGTCAGCTGCTTTTTATATTACTTTTATAAAGTCCATATCGAAAACAAGCTGGAGCAATTCTCTGAAAAAGAAGATAGCCAATACTGGCTTTATGAATTAGCCTCAGGTGGAATACAGTTTGACCGAGGTTTGTTGACCATGCACCATGGCAAGCTTGGAAACATCCTCACATACAAGAACAAACAAGTGCTATGGAAAACATTTAGACAAAAATACCGAAAAACGAAAATTCCCTATTTAAAAATTTCTGCACTATATCAATTTTGCCATGAAATGAAAGTTGGAGACTATGTAATTATTAAGAATGGTAGTGAAAAACTTATCGCATTAGGTAGGATTACTTCAGATTATATGTTTCCGAAGTTTCCTAATGCACCATCCTATCGCAAAATAGAATGGATAAAAACAGGAAGTTGGCAGTTGAAAGAAAGACTCATCTTTCAAAATAAGCTAATGAATATTACTAATTTTGAACGAACCTTAACGTATTTAATGGATCAATTTACTGAATTATCAAAAGCATCTCATCTAAATGGGAGATGCTTTTGATTAGCATGAAAAAATCGTTTTTAGACTTTTCACTATTAGCTTGTTCGTCGCTATATCTTAGAATGAATCTTCTAATAAACAGTGACTTTTCTTCTAAAATAGAATAATCCTGTCATTACCGCAATCCCAGCAATAAAGAGAGCACTACCCCAAAGGATGTAATTATTGGCACCTGTTGCAGTATTGGGTAATTTATTACCTTTCTTTGACTCATTTTTTGATTCAGGCTTCTTTTTTCCTTGATCTTTTTTATCATCTACTTTTACAGGAGGAGGAGTTTTATTCTCCTCTTCGACTGGTGGTTCCTCTATTGGAGGCTCTTCTTCAACAGGAGGTTCCTCGGTAGGTGGATCCCCTTTTGGCGGTACAATATTTGTTATTTCTATTTTTTTAAGGACTGCAGTTGGTGTAGTAGTATCATTATGGAATAGTGCAAGCACAGAGTAAATTCCATTTTCAGTTACTTCAAAAAATGTATTTGTTAAAAGATTTACATCTGGATTATCTATGAAATCAGTAATTTCTCTATCACCGGGTAGCCACATAAGAGTATGTGGTGCTTGACCTTTTGTATCAATATTAATAGTGGCAGCTGTTCCTTCAAGAGTAGCACTCAGTACCAAATCATATTGAGGTTCTGGCTCAGGTTCTGGTTCAGGATGTTCTGGGGGAAATATACCTTTTAGTGCTTGATCAGCCAAGCTAGCCAATGCTTTATGTCCAGCTGGGGTGGGATGTATATCTGGTGCAGCATAAACAAATTCTGCTTGCTTTCCATGAAATGCCCCGTAGGCATCGAGAACGATTGTATTGGAAAAGATATTTGGAATAGTAGCGAATCCTGGATTTACTGCTGATAAAATGCTCTCTCCAAATGAATGTAAAGTCTGTTCAGGTTCAGTATCAACATAAGGGAAAGGATTATAAAGGTTATAAAATAGAATGGTAGCATCATCGTTATAAGTAGTAAGTACAGCTAAGATTTGTAGTACATTACTAAATGCTGCCTGAGCAGCAAGTGTAACATTTGCTTCGACTAAATCAAAATCAATTGATTCTCCTGCTAAAAGAGCTTGTCTAATTGCATTAATATCTGCAGCTTGTAATAAATCATTGTTACTAATATTAAGTGTGATGATATCTGCAGATTGAATCGCAGCTTTAGCTTCTGAATTTGTAGTTATCTGCGTAAGTAGCCCTTCTGTCTGAAGCCCAGGTATAGAAAGATTAATGACATCTGTCTGTCCATTTAAGAGTAAGTGTGGAAATGGTAATGTTTGTTCAGGAAGGCTTGTCCCAAAAGGTATCGAGTCCCCTAAGGCAACAATTTTAGGTTTTGTTTCAGCTTCAGCAAATACAGTGGTGGAAGTAAACAAGTTAAACACTAGCAAAACAGCAAACAGAATTGATAAATGTTTCAGCTTCACTTAAAATCCTCCTCGTATTATATGTTTAAGCCCTTCTGCAGAGCTAAAATCTTCCTTCTTTTTAATTGAGCGACTTGCATAATGCTTGGACGTCTCAAGATATTTCTAGATAATGATAATAGGATCATTTGGGACAATTCTTTTTCCTCCT
>NZ_CAKJTJ010000011.1 GCF_917563925.1 Sutcliffiella rhizosphaerae | reverse complement strand
AGGAAAAACTGGAACGGGTACTAATTCAAGTCTAACCTTTTATTTTGATACGAACATTTGTAAGCAATGTCCTTTAAGAGAAAGATGCTATAACAATACCAAAGAAAAAACATACTCAATTTAGCATTAAATCTGAAGAGCATAGTCAACCAATGGCTTACCTAGAATCGGATGAATATCTTTAAAGAAAAGGTATTCGTTCCCATATTGAGCATAAAAATGCTGAATTAAAGAATGCACATAGAATGACCAGGGCTAAATATACCGTGGTCAGTTTGGCATGCGAATACAAGCATTTCTAACTGCTTTTGTTGTTAACATAAAGAGGATGGTTAAGCTACACAAAGCCCTATCCCAGTAGGGATAGGAGGAGTAGATAAACTCAAAACAAAAAAGCTCCTAGTTTATGTAAATTCATAAACTAGGGGCTTTTTTACTTAAAAGTGCGTAGCAATTATGCTCTTTTGGCAGTGTCCTCCAAAGGGCAGTCTCATTTACAAAAAATAATTAAAAAGCTTCTAACTTCACATGCTCATCAACAATTAAAGTCGGTTCTGTGGAGTTTTGAATATCTTCAACGGTATAGCCACTTGCAACTTCCACCAGCCTTAATCCTCTATCAGTAACGTCAATAACAGCACGATCTGTAATGATGCGGTCCACTACAGCTTTACCTGTCAAAGGAAGTGTACACTCCTTCAAAATTTTAGCTTCTCCAGTCTTATTTACATGGTCCATGATGACAATAATTCGTTCAGCGCCGTGAACTAGATCCATTGCACCACCCATTCCTTTTATCATCTTTCCTGGTATCATCCAGTTGGCAAGATCGCCGCTTTCGCTGACTTCCATTCCACCAAGAATGGCAATGTTAACATGCCCTCCACGAATCATCGCGAAGGACTCTGCACTGTCAAAATATGCGGCTCCAGGAATCGCTGTAACAGTCTCTTTCCCAGCATTAATGAGATCAGCATCAACATTATCCTTTGTTGGATATGGTCCGATTCCAAGTAATCCATTCTCCGATTGTAAAACAACTTGTTTATTATCAGATATGTAGTTTGCCACTAGCGTCGGCATACCGATTCCAAGATTTACATAGTACCCGTTTTCAATTTCTTTTTCCGCTCTTTTGGCTATTTTTTCACGGTTATTAATTTTTGTCATAGTTGGCCCCTCCTCGCTAGTCTCTAGTCGTAACACGTTCAATTTTATTTTCCTGCCTGCCGACTATTAGTCGTTGTACATAAATACTTGGTGTTTGAATTGAATTAGGGTCTAATTCGCCAGTCTCCACGAGCTCCTCAACTTCTGCAATTGTAATATTTCCAGCCGCAGCAATCATCGGATTAAAGTTTCGGGCCGTTTTGTTGTAAACAAGATTCCCCATTTTATCAGCTTTTGATGCTCTAACTAGACTGAAATCAGCAGTATACGCTTCTTCCAGTAAATATTCTTTACCGTTGAATTCACGAATTTCTTTTCCTTCTGCAATTGGTGTTCCCACTCCGGCTGGGGTGAAGAATGCAGGAATCCCAGCTCCACCTGCTCTGATTTTCTCTGCTAAAGTTCCTTGAGGGGTCAATTCCACTTCAAGTTCACCTGATAGTACCTGACGTTCAAATTCTTTGTTTTCACCAACATATGATCCTATCATTTTCTTAATTTGTTTATTCTTTAATAATAGACCAAGTCCCCACTCATCCACTCCACAGTTGTTGGAGATTACAGTGAGATCTTTTACACCTGTTTCAACAAGGGCAAGGATTAAGTTTTCCGGAATTCCACAAAGGCCAAACCCACCTACCATAATCGTTGCACCATCGTGGATGTCTTTTACCGCTTCTGTAAAGGATGTATAAATCGGTTTCATCTTTGTTGCACCTCTTTCTATAAGATTAAATATTTTCCACTATTGTTGCGACACCCTGACCTCCGCCAATACATAACGTCGCTAAGCCTTTCTTGGCATTTTGACGCTTCATTTCGTGTATCAGAGTAACTAAAATACGAGCACCACTAGCTCCGATTGGATGTCCTAGTGCGATAGCCCCACCGTTAACGTTCAATTTTTCGGAATCAAATTGAAGTTCTCTTCCTACTGCTAGGGCTTGAGCAGCAAATGCTTCGTTCGCTTCGATAAGATCCATATCGTCCATCGATTGTGATCCTTTTTCCAAAGCTTTTTTTACAGCTGTAACAGGGCCAATTCCCATTATGCTCGGATCTACCCCGCTGCTAGCATTTGCAACAATTTTCACAAGGGGCTTTAACCCAAGTTCTTCAGCTTTTTGTTTACTCATGACCACTACTGCAGCAGCGCCGTCATTGATACCAGAAGCGTTACCAGCAGTTACGGATCCATCCTTTTTGAAAGCTGGACGCAATGCTGCAAGTTTTTCTGCAGTTGTTCCCTTTCTAGGATATTCGTCTGTATCAATAGAAAGAATTTCTTTTTTCTTTTTCACATCTACAGGAACAATCTCGTCTCTAAATTTCCCAGCTTCCATCGCTGCTACAGCTTTTTGCTGACTGTTAGCAGCAAATTCATCTTGCTCTTCACGAGTAAGTCCATATTTGTCACATAGGTTCTCTGCAGTTACACCCATGTGATAGTCATTGAAAGAACAAGTCAATCCGTCTGCTACCAAGCTATCAACAATCTTTTGATCACCCATTCTAAATCCATCGCGAGCACCCTTTACAAGGTAAGGTGCCTGTGACATATTTTCCATTCCCCCAGCAACAACAATATCTGCATCTCCAGCTAAAATTGCTTGTGTCGCAAGGTGAACAGTTTTTAGACCTGAGCCACATACTTTATTTATGGTCATGGAAGATACTTCATGAGGGATTCCAGCTGCAATAGCTGCTTGTCTTGCAGGATTCTGTCCAAGCCCTGCCTGCAGTACATTCCCCATGATTACTTCGTCTACACTATCAGGTGAGAGTCCAGCCTTTTCAAGAGCTTTTTTAATTACCGCTGCTCCGAGTTGCGGAGCAGAAACATCTTTAAATGCCCCTCCAAAGCTTCCGATCGCTGTTCTGACAGCGCTTACAATCACTACTTCTTTATTCGACATAATTTCCTCTCCTCTCCCTGTAATATTTCTAGATTCTTGTCGAAAATCCTTCTTTTTTTTAAAATTTCTATAATTTCTGCTTTTGATTGTGTAAAATTAAGGAAGGGGAGAAATTCTTTAGCAAAGGGGATTATTACAATCATGAAAATGCCAAAAAATGTAACCATCATTGAAGTGGGACCCCGGGATGGGCTCCAAAATTTAAAAACATTTGTTCCAACCGAGGCTAAAGTTGAATTCATTAAAGAATTGAAAAAAGCTGGCATTACCGAAATGGAGCTTACCTCCTTTGTATCGCCGAAGTGGGTACCTCAGATGTCTGATGCAGCAGTAATTATTGATAGTTGCCATGATTTTAAAGCTCGCGATTTTGTTTTAGTACCAAATCAAAAAGGAATGGATCGCCTAAAAAGTACCTCATGTAAAAATGCCGCTGTATTTGTAGGAGTTAGTAATACTTTTAATAAGAAGAATATCAATAAATCAACGGAAGAAAGCATGACAGAGCTTGAGCCATTGATTCGTGAATTAAAAGAACAAGGATATTTTGTCCGGGCTTGCATTTCCACTTCTTTTTATTGTCCTTATGAAGGAAAAGTAGCAATGGAAGATGTTGTTTCTTTATGTAATCGGTTTGTTGATTTTGGTGTAGATGAATTAAGTGTAGCGGATACTGTAGGAGAGGCAAACCCGAAAGAGTCATATGATTTATTCACCCTACTAAAAGAAGAATTAGAGGATGTCATGATTACCGCACATTTTCATAATACACGCGGGATGGCACTTGCTAATATCTTTGCTGCTCTTCAAGCGGGAATTGACCGTTTTGACACTTCTGCTGGCGGCCTGGGAGGCTGTCCGTTTGCTCCAGGTGCATCTGGAAACGTGGCAACTGAAGATGTCGTTTATATGTTGGAACATATGGGGATTGGAACAGGGGTTAACTTAAAATTAGTCGTAAAAGCACTGGAAAATCTTTTACCTCATCTTGATAAACAGTACGAAAGTCAATATTATAAATTAGTGCAAGGCAGCACTGTCACAGAACCTAGTGCATAATTATTCGCTTCCGAATCCACATTAAATAGTGAGAATGAGGAAGGGAGATTTTATATTGTCTAAACATCATACAAATGGCCCTAGCCAAAAGGGCCAACCAAACGCTGATAACGTAAAGCAAGTGGTTTCTGCAGAAGAAGTAGAACGGGCAAGCCAACCAACAAAACGTCAAAATTCTAAACAATAATATTTTTGCCGAACGAGCTGTCCAATTAAGTTTGTACTATTGTATGGTGTAAACTTGATTGGCAGTTTTCATTATCAATTGAATTTCTACTATTTCTTCATCTTTACTTAAAATGAATGGACTCATTCATCCTCCTCTTGGCCCAAACAACATTACCGATACACCAACAATACATATTCCTGCTCCGACCCAATCATACAAATCTGGAGCTTTCTTATCAATTCCCCACCCCCATAACACAGATAACACAATAAAAACTCCTCCGTACGCAGCATAAACTCTACCGAATGTCGGGAAGCTTTGAAATGTTGCAATTATTCCATAAAGAATTAGAGCAATTCCACCAACTATTCCCCAAGAAAATGGTTTGCCCTCTCTTAACCATAACCATATTAAGTATCCTCCCCCAATTTCAGCAAGACCTGCAATCAAAAATAAAAAAGTTGCTTGTACCATATGTAATCACTCCAAAAATTATAATTATTCCCATTAGTACTATCTAGAAGTGCCCATTCATATTTTGTAGGAAGGGCTATAAGATTACAATCGAGTAGCATATAATCTTGAGTACAGGTGGGGTCGTATTGTATTATATTCATTTTTTAGAAGAGAAAAATGTTTTACTGAGTCAATTTCGAAAACAGATTCCAGTAGTCGATGAGGAATTGAAAATCAAGGGTAGAAAAGCAAAAGTGCTAAATGTAGTCAATCTTAACGAAACACACATTAATGTCTATGTTTCCTTAGAGAAAGTGGTAAAAAAACAATTAATCGACCTCTCAAAAAAGAAGAAAAAATAATTAAAAAACAAGTGCCTGTTTTAGCCCCTGACAAGTATAAGCTAAAAAGCAAAAAGGTTGATATCCCCCTTCTGGACTGCTTAGCTTATGATTTCAAGGGGCAAGGCATCCTCAAAATTCTCTCTTATACCAAATCGGTATCATTTCTTTAAAATCATCATGGTCTTTTAACACATCCAAAGCATACTTTAAAAGCAGGTTAAACTGCTTATCTCCCATCTTTTTCCCCCACACAATACCAGATACTGCATGCATGGCACTATATAAGGAAAATAGACGCCAAAACTCCGACGGAACCTCATTTCCATCATGATACCCATCAATGGCACCAATGGAAAAAGGCACACTCACCTTAA
Organism: Sutcliffiella rhizosphaerae; assembly: GCF_917563925.1. Classification (GTDB taxonomy): domain Bacteria; phylum Bacillota; class Bacilli; order Bacillales; family Bacillaceae_I; genus Sutcliffiella_A; species Sutcliffiella_A rhizosphaerae. The sequence goes on along the minus strand of NZ_CAKJTJ010000011.1, from coordinate 103,022 downwards.
TAGCAAAAAATCCCAATTTCTGCAAATCATGAATGGGATCTCCCCAATCCATACGTTGAAAATCTATAAATCCGGCAAACTCACCATTTTGGACGATCAGATTATTCGGGTGAAAATCATCATGTTGAAATCTATTTGGACGACCGGACATTAAATGTTCGTTCTCTCTAATGTATGTTTCTAGAATTTCCACTACAGCCATATCAACACCCGAAACGTTATGTAACTCATCCAAATACTTGTCACTTTTTCGTTTTTTTAAAGAATACCATGACTCATAGCCATCAGGTGCTTGTAGCTTGTGGAGTTTTTTTAACTCTTGTCCTGCTTTGAATCCTATCAAGTATTGTTGTCTTTCGCTCTCATTTACTAACGCTTCTTCGCCATCTTTCCCAGGCAAAAACCCTAAAACCATATAAGCGAGGTTTTCTTTTTTTACGACTTCAAATTTCACTGCTTCTGGTACATATTCTGATAAACGCGAGAGTTCCTTAACAACTTCAAACTCTTTCCTACGTTTATCTACATCCTCAAAAGGAAAAACCCGTACCAAAAATTTTTCATCCACTTGATACTTCTTGTCTGTTGAAAGTCCTTTATGTAATTCTACAATCATTTTTGCATCATCAAAAAGTGAAATCCTTTCTAAATTCATTCCCCCGTCCCCTTTGCTTAAAATTGTCAGAAATTGATTATCTCGTAAAACTGGCAAAAGGTCTAGAAGAATGCAAGTATACAAATAATAATGAGCAACATAATAATTATTATTCCAGTAAATTGCAACCCCAGGCCAGAAGAACTCCCTACTATTGCCCTGATTAGTCCATTATTAAACGCTCCGCCAGGATTCCTCCTAAGCTCCTCTCTTTGAAGCCTCTCTCTTTCCTCTTCAGGCTTTTTCAAAAATCATCACCTCTTTTTGGGTAATTATGTTAATATAAAGATTAGTTCTTCATTTGGAGTGATTCTATGCCTTTTGGACCTTTTTGGACGATTATTTTATCCTTTGCACATTTAATTGGATCTAGTTTAATTCTTGCTATTTTCAATTCGCTTTATTTTCAATCTCGAAAAAAAGCCTACATATTATTAAGTATTTTTGTCATTGTATCTTTTTGGAATGTTTATTATGTATATCAACAATCTATATGGTTGACTGTGTTATTTTTGCTAAACTATACGTTTTTAAGTATTGCTTCCATTTTCGTTATAAAAAAGAAGGCTAAAGAAGTAACGTAATATCTGTTATCTCTTTAACCCTTTTCTCCATCTGATTGTATCTCCCAATTTAAGTCATTGTTTGCATCTAATTCTCTAATTGTTTTTAGATGATTAACATCTTTTACAATTTTATTATTGTCTACATATGTTTCATCAACATAATAAAAATGTCGATTCGTTATAAGCATTCCATTTTTCAGTGTACTTACTCTAAATTCTAGACGATACGTGTGATTGTAATATTGTTCCAGGTTCATATTCTTGTATAATTTCACTCTTAATAAATCATCCAAAACCTTTTGAATAATTTCCTCCTGCTCAATTACTGCTTTTTCTTTCAAATTACCTCTTCCCTCTACCACCCGTGTTATGGTTAAACTTTGCAGTATACTATCTTCTTCCATATATGCTTGGGTATATGTTGTAAAGGAGATAGGACGAAAATGCTGGTACCCAATAAATCCACCAACTAACACCGAAAAAGAAATAATTGCCACACTAACTTTTTTGTTTATAGAGAATACGTTAAGTCCTACTTTTATTAAATATAGTAAAATAATAAAAATAAAAATAAATTCAGTTAAATGGACTTCTTTTAGCATATATATCCCCTTTATTTATTATTTTTTCTTTTTTATACATTTGAATATTGATTGAATGACGCTCTAAGAGTAAAATATGAATAAACTTGACTATAAAGGACTTGGAGAATATGAGATTCAAACATTTTATTTTCATAATAATTGGTTGTATTATATTCCCTTCCTTTATTAGTGGGGATTCAACTGTTATCAAGGACTATTCTGAGAGTCCTCTTTTAACCGATGACAAGCATTATTCTTTTGTGCAAGCTTATTCATTACCTAACACGTATTCAGATATAAAAAAGAAGAAAGAGTGGATAGTCCCATCAAGACTTACCCATCAGAATTCTAGTTTTTTTACATTTATTGATAAAAAAACTACAACAAAAGACATTCATCTACAGTTTTATCTTACACCTGTCTTCTACGAAGGAAATTACCTCGCTTCCCACATGATATAAAAATGATTGCTAATTTATATCAAACGGAAAAGAGGAAGAGTGTATGAAAACAGAAAGTAGAAAATCATTGGAAACTTATGCATTACTTATCGTTTTAGTTGGGCTATTTTTAGGGTCGATATTATTAGCATCTGTCCTTTCGAATAACAGTTTTTTTGCAATGATCCCTGAATTCTCATGGGATATGGTGAATGACTGGAATGACATATTTAATAAATAACAGCCACTGGTCAGCTCTTATTATCGAGCTGACCTTTGTGTTATATTTTACCATATGTATGATGATGGATTTTGTCGACTTCAAAAATAAATTTGCACTTTCATACATTCATTTCCCAAGAGAAAAACCTTCAAATAGTCGACCACCATATGGTTCCAATGAATTATCAATCAATAATATTACTTTTTCTTTTTTCTCATTTTTATAAAACATATCAAACGCCACCACAAACTCGTTCGCCAACAACTCATCAAACTCCTTCAATGCTCTCAACACCCACTTAGACGAACCAAGCCACTTCCTATTTGTCCTAAGTTCAAATTCGGCTGCTGCTTCAGAAAGTGCACCAGCAATAAAGATTGCTTCCCCTCTGTTAGTACAACCAATAAAATCTTCCAATAAATCTGTTAGGAAGTAGCGCTTTAATTGTATGGTCTCTTCACTCCAAGCGGGTGGTCCAGCTGCTACTAATTTCTTTGCTTCATACACAATTTGATCAAGTGCATCACTAGTAATCAATATCACACCTTCTGAAACCATTTTTGGCAGTGATGGTTTCGCTCGCATTCGATCAGCTTCAAAAAAAGTCTTATAGCTTATGAGATTGTGCACAAATAATTCTACTGGCCACCCTTCTTGAACAAAGGATTCTCTGTAGGACTCTGTTACCTTTGAATCAAATACCACTATATCAAGGTCAGAAGTTTCAGTTTCTTGCCCTCTTACAATACTACCTGCTAGTATCGCAGCATTACATGATGGATGCCTTTCTTTCACTATCCTAGCTGCTGCTTCTAGTGGATCGCTTCTATGTACCTTCATTTCGTCCCCTCCTCCTAATATTTTACTACATATTTCCCATCTTGCTTTTCCAAATGGTAAACTAAGGTATATTCCCAAACTGGAGGTATACCTTGTGAGACAGCTAAAGCGAATTATTATTATTGTTGGTATTCTTCTTTCTTATATTTTATTTATCGGTATTTTTTTCACAAATAAAGTAATGTATATCCGAAAAAAAACAAATGAAGAGATATTGGAACGTGAAAAGTTGCTTGGACATTACCAAGAGGAACTTTACGATATCATTCCGAAAAAAGAACTGACGATTGCCTCTCCTTTCGGATACAACATATATGGGGAAATGGTTGATGTTCCTGACTCTAATCGATTTATGATATTTAGTCATGGAGTAACCCAAAATACACTAAACTCTATTAAGTATATGAACATTTTTTTAGAACGAGGTTGGAATGTGATATTGTATGATCACCGCCGACATGGGAGATCAGGGGGTAAAACGACCAGCTATGGATTTTACGAGAAGCATGACTTGAAGGCAGTGGTTGATTGGGTAAGGGAAAGTACCTCAGAAGATGCTGTTATTGGGATACACGGGGAATCGATGGGAGCCGCAACATTGTTATTATATGCGGGAGCGATTGAAGATGGAGCAGATTTTTACATAGCAGATTGTCCATTTTCCGATCTAGAAGAACAGCTGAATTATCGACTTAAGATGGATTATCGGATACCTAAACAATTAGTCATGCCAATAGCGAACACATTTTTACGAATAAGAGATAAATATTCCATACGTGATGTTTCACCAATAAATGTAATGGAAAACATAGATAATCCTGTTCTTTTTATCCATAGTGAACCGGACGATTTTATTCCCCTCATGATGACGCAGCAGTTGTTTGAGAAAAAAAGGGGAAAAAAGAAACTTTATGTTGCCAGAAATGGCATGCATGCAATGAGCTATTCGGAAAACCGGGAAGAATATGAAAAAGCAATCGATGAGTTTTTAGAGGAGATTGGCTATGGAGAATATGATCAAAAATGAATGCGGTCCATTACTGTATATTTACCTTTACTAAAAAATCGGGACTTACATCCTACATGTAGGAAGGAAAATAGCTACACTAAAACAACCATTTTTATTCTTTTTAAAAAAATGAGGCTGGGACAAAAATAAAGAACACAAACAAAAAGACGAACAATATAATGGCCGACAATAAATACCGCTATTGATTTCCGTGCAAGACTTCGCTTTCCGCGGGTGACCCGCGAGCCTCCTCGGCTTCGCCTGCGGGGTCTCACATTGGCCACTTCTCCCGCAGGAGTCTACGTCTTGCCCTCCAATCAACCGCTAGTGTAATCTGAAAAATAAAAGCATATTTTTATACTAAAAAACCGAACTTATTTGATCAATCACTCAAATAAGTTCGGTTTTGTCTTAGACTAAAACATTTTTGTCCCAGCCCCATTATACTATCAACTTCATCACAGAATCTATTATTATCATCTATTCTTGTCTTGAAAGTGGTGGAATATCTAAAATGTCCATTAAAGGGTTTATACACCAATTAGATTTATCTTACTATCTCGTTTTTGATTTTTTTCGAAATACCACTCCTCCTACAATTAGAGCAAGTAAAATAACAGAAGCAATAAAGTAAAAATTAGAAATTACATTCATTATATGAAATGGGGCATCATGGTCATAAACAGCTTTCACCCACTGGTTATTTTCTTTTACTGCAATTGCAGTGGAAGTCAGAATTCCTTTTATTTCATAATATTTTGTCCCACTTGGGTAATAGTTTGATGCATCTCCATAATAATTACCCGTCATGTCATTAGGTTGGGTCTTTACTTCCCCAATAATTTTATTAATATCGTTCTCTGGAATAATTTCCTCTACTTTTGCTTCATACACCTTTCCTTGCCAAACCACAAAAGGAAAAGCCCAAGATAATGCATGAATCGTATGAGAAAGCATAAAAATAAGAAGCAGTGTAATCGTCATTATTCTCTTCATGAATACCCCCATAGACCTTTAGTGGAAAACACTGAGTTAGGTAAAGATTCTGTTTTATAATCTTAACGATAATTTGTATTAAAAGTATCTCAGATAACTACCATTTTTATTAATCCTCCGAAACAATTCCAATTACCTTACAGAATTATACTTCATTATACATTTCTCCTTTTTAATTGTTTCATTTTTTTATATAGAATAATTTCTTTATATATATAGAACGCTATTAATAGCTACTATTAGGAGGAATGAACAAACATGAAGGATGAGCAAATCAAGGAGTTGAACGCTTTTTTAGAAGGAGAGTTTATGGGCATTCATGCGTATGAACACTATATACAAAATACAGAGGAAAATACATTAAAAAAGGATTTGCAAGCAATTCAGCAAAATCATAAAATGCATGCGATTTTTGTAGCTGAAAGGATTCAAGATCTTGGTGGAACTGCGGTTGACGATGTTGGACTTATTGGAGCTTTTCAGGAGCGACTTCAACAAGTAAAAGGCTATCCAAAAGATAGTAATTCCATTGTGGAAGGTGCTATACACGGCGAGGAATTTGGATCAGAAATGATGGCGGAATTTGTTAAAGGGGATCTTGATCAGGAGAGTAGAAACATCGTACAGTCCATTTTAAAAGAGCACAAGCAGCATATCGATATGTTAAAGAAGCATTTTAAATAAGATATTAACTAGGAGAGGGATTGCCACCCCTCTTCTAGTTAGTATTAATTGAAATCTTCCAAATCATATGATCAAAACCTACTCCCCAATAATTTAGTAATAAAAAATCGGGTGTACCAAATTTCTTTTGCCAGACTTTTTGCGCATTTTTATAACCGCTATCCAAACAAAACTCGAAAATTTTTTGAGCTTGCAAATGTTCGCACATCGTATTTAGCAGCTTATTGCCAATACCCTTATTCTGAAAATCTGGGTGTACAAATATCGTCCCTACTTCTACAAGATTACTAAATGTTCCATTCGTACAAGTTCGAATAAGTTCGCTACTAGGTCCATACTCGATTGTCCCAATCAATTTTCCTTGATGAGATGCAACAAGAAAATATCTCTCCATTCCATTGCTATTCAAATCCTGTTGCAAGTAAACCTTCTTAGTTGCGATCTCTTCGTTAAGTGATCCTTGCATCTCACTTATTCCTTCTTTTTGAAATGTGTCAGTAACAATTGTTTGAAAAAGTTGATGCAGTTCTTTTATATCTAGATTACTAGGCTTTCTTATTTCAACATCACTTACTATTTGGTTCTTCATCATTCAGACCCCTTAGTAAAAACATAAAGTTCACCATTGTTGGCTATATTAAATTTAGGACCTGTGAACCCTCTCCGTAGCAATTCTTTTCGTAAAAACATCATGATTCCACCGTGACTAACAATTAATATATTTTCGTTTGCATTTAGTATTTTATCAAGAACGACATTTATTGTATCTCGCAATTCCCTTTTACTTACTGGTTGTGATGTGTGGTTTATCATCCATGCCAATCTGATAAATAAGAAATGGAGTTTAAGAGGCAACTTTACATGTTGAGGCAGTATGGGTGCTAGTGTTATTTCTCTTAGCTCTTTCATTTTTTGCACTTCACCTTCAAAGACATTCTCAGCCGTAATAACCGCTCTTGGTAAATCACTGCTGTAACACCTTTTCCAATCTATCTCTTTTAAATCTATTTCTTTTAACTCAACAGGAGAGTCATCGTATTCTTTTATCCATGAGAGCAATTCATTGGAGGAAACCATTTTATCTGGATATCCTCGCTCCACTTTAAAATGCCTAATTAAGCCAACTTTCAATATTCCCCGTCCCCTTACATTGTGTTCTTTTTACTATAGTTCTGATCCTCCACAATATCCATTAGTTCTTGCGCTTTCCACGTATTTCTTCATCCCCTAATCAACTTTTTTAATCCCTCTAGTATATCGTGACGAACTAATGTATAGTTTTTCTCGTCTTTACAATGGAGGAATCTATCTAAAAAATGTTTCTTTACCATGTACTTTTCCTTATTTTATCAATAAAGACCCACTCTAGAAAATAGAGTGAGTCCACCATTCATTAAAACGTTTCGTAAGTGACAACATCGTCTAATGGGAATCTTAAAGTGCCATGAGCCGCTGCTGCTGCTTTTCCAACAGAGATTAACATTATTGGTACTAAGCGTTCAGGTACTTGGAATTCTTGTTTAAAAGCAATTCTATCAAAACCGCCCATAGGGACAGTATCATACCCTTTATCTTTTGCAGCAAGCATTAATTGCATCGCTGCAAGTGAGCTGTTCATTATTGCTTCATCACGTGCAAATTGATCGTTATTGTAAGCTGCATTTATCTGACCAGTTAGGATATCCTTTACTTCTGGTTTCATGAATCCTTTACTTACCACTTCTCCATATACTTTCTCAGCGTTCAAGTGAGCTTCTAAATCACCTAGGATCGCAATAGTTACGCAACTATCAACGATTTGTTGTTGATTATAAGCAATTGGAAGTAATTTTTCTTTTTGACTATCGGATTGGATAACCAGAAACTTCCAAGGTTGAAGATTCCATGAAGACGGTGCAGTAATGGTAGCTTCTAAAATTTCATTTAAATCTTGTTGTGGCATATCATATTTTGTATATTTTCTAACGGAATGACGTTCCTTCATAATATCGATAGCACTTTTGTTTGTTGTTGTATTAGCCAAGTAGAATTCTCCCCTTTTTTTGTTGGATATTTTATATTTTTAACATGTGAAAATCTTGGTGTCAAAATGTATGCTTTCAAAATACAAAAAATGATTTGATTATTAATAATGCGTTCTAGATAGGCTGTCCAAAAAATTGCAAGTTTGCAATGGAAAATACTACATATTTATGTATTTCTTATTAGGAAATGGTATAAAAGCAGTTGTATGTTAATCCTTCATTTTTTTCACTTTATAATAAAATAGCATGGCTACAAACATAAACCACGTTCGCGCCATACTTCTTAAATTGTTATAATAAACTAAGGCTCTTTTCTAAAAGAATGTTGCTAGTAAACGGTAAAAAGTCGGATTCTGGACTTTTTACGTGCATGTTCATTGAAAACTTGTCCTTTTGACTGAAACTATATACAGGAAAAGAGCACGACAGTAACGATTATTACTAGTATCTTATTAAGTTCGAAAAAGTAACAAAGTTTGCGAAAACAGTCGAAACTAAAAATTATTACTATTGAGGAGCTGTTTGAATGACCCATGCAAAAGATGTTTTATTAGACCAATTATTAGCTAATGCAAATGATCCTAGTTGGTATATTCCATTTATTGAGGCTGTCGATGGTGTTTCTGAAAATGAGGCATTCTGGAAACCGGATAGTACTAGCCACAGTATTGCTGAGATTGTTCAACATTTAGTTTATTGGAATGAAACATGGCAACAAAGATATAAATTGTCTAACGTAAATGCTATACCACCAGTAAAAAATAATGATCATACATTTTTTGTTACGGAAGAACAATCCTTCCAAGACCTAAAAGGACAATTATTAAAAACACTGTTACAGTGGCAAGAATTATTAGATGACAAGCACCTTGAATCAACTGTTACTGGATTTCCTGTAGAGGCAAAATGGTGGCATATTATATCAAATGCAACTACACATAATGCATATCATATTGGTCAGATTGCTTATATTCAAAAAATGATTAAACAAAACCGAAAGTAAATTTAAGTTATAGAGCAACTTATTCTGTTAATACCGCGATTACGTACAAACATCCGTCTATTCCAGCCAACGAACCGTGTACCATTTCTTTTGGTAAAAAAATCCTATCACCAGCGTTACACACATACAACGCACTATTTACTTCTAATGAAATAGAACCCTTTAATATATGTAAAATTTCATTACAAGGATGAGTATGCGAAGGATGGGCTTTAAATGGTTCATCCTTTTGAACCTCTACATAGCCTGTTCCTTTTATTGGTAGTAATTCATTGACCACCTCTTCAAGAGCTCTCCCCACCCCCTTCTCTACTCGGAAATCTGAAAATCGATGGTCGATATGATAGCTTTTTGAGGAGCTAGTATTATCTAATGCAGCTTGAAACGGGCACATTTTTGCATCCATATTATTATCATCCATTAAAAAATATTGCCTCCATTCTCTCGTATCTTCGTTTCCGTACCAGTTTAATGCAGGATGTGGTGCGATACTGTCATATCCCTCCATTCGCTCTCTAACTTTCTTTTGTAACTGTTTGCCAACCACTGTATTTCCGTTAATACCTTCAAACACCCATCTTGGTTGGAAAGTAATCATAAAAGTAGAAGCTTTTCTACTCACTCTTTTTTCGTGTGCCGGAGTATTACAAACAACGAACATTGGCTCATCCCAGAAAGAAAATTCCCACAAATAATGATCTGGATCAGTTGGAATATGGTTCGGCCATTTTTTCTCGTCTAAATGATGCAGAGCATTTAATACATCCCAAAATTGTGCTTCATACTCTTCTAAAGTCTTTAATGCTTCCGGTTTAAAAAACGACACAAATGAGGTGTTTTTTCCTAAACTCCTCGCTGTTTGCAGATAGTTTTTTAATTCAGTCCCTAGCTTATGAATGGATTCATTAGAGCTAGTGCTTTCGATAAAAGCAAACCGCAATGCACCTTGCCTAAAACCTTCTACCCCGAGCACACATGGAAATGGACGCGTATTGGAGAGCATATCTTTCGTAAAATCATCAAAAACCTTGTGTCCCCAATGCTGAATATTATTAAAGGTATATAAACTAGCTATATCTACAGGCAGCATAGAACTCCCCCTTATGTATCTAAAGTCATAATAAATAATACGAAACAATGCCCATTAATATGCATCAGATTATAGACCATCCACATATATATAGGAGGACAAGTTATGGATAAAAGGAGTAGCCATCGACATGGATATTTTTTTGATTGTGATCAAATTTGCAGTCCTAGGAATTAGTCTTGCCGCGCCAATTGGACCGATTAATCTTGAAATGATAAAAAGGGGAGTGACGGGAGGTTTTTATTCCTCTTGGTTGGTTGGTCTTGGAGGAATGACAGCAGATATAATGTTTCTACTATGTATTCTAATTGGAATGGAGCCATTCCTCCAATTAGAAATTATCCAAATTAGCATGTATGGGATTGGGAGCAGTTTATTACTGTACCTTGGCTTTTCAAGCATCATGACTAATATAAAAAATAATCAAATTCTAACTATTGATCAACCCATTCAAAAAAATTCTTTTTTAGTCGGGTTTGGAATTGCGGCTTTCAATCCAATCAATTTTGTATTTTGGTTTGGAATTTTCGGTTCTTCCATTCAATCATTAATCGTCCATGGATGGCACATCGCCTTCGTGGGTTCCATTGCATTACTATGCGGTATTTTCCTCTGGAATCTAAATATTGCATTCACCGTCCATTTTGCCCGCACTTATATAAAAGACCAAATATTAAGAGTGATTAACCTTGTCGCTGGATTATTATTGATAATAGCTGCTGTGCCTTTTCTCAAAAGCTTTTTTGAATTAGTATTTTAAAGAATGAATATCACTTTAGGAGATTTAGTATTGTTTTTATAGTGAAGTAAAATGCGGAGTAAGAAACTAATAGATTGATTTGAAGCTATCTGAATGTTTAATACTAATATAGTGATATTTGAATAGAAGAGTATCGTAAATGGGTCAGCTGTAATTCTATTACTCCTCTTTATTTCTGGAACATTACTTTATGGAGTTTGCCATTTTCAGTAGTTCTTCCTTCGTCATTAACATAGTTCCATCATATTCTATTGAAAAAATTACATCTCCACTTCTCTAGGACAAGTAATGACAATAAAAATAGTCAGTCGTTTTCTTCTATTATCTGTTGCTTGTTGTCTCTTTTCAATATTTTCCAATTCCACCTCCTCCTACTATACATACGTAAAAAAATATATAGTTTCGCAAAAAAAGGTTTACTTTTCATAAAGCAAACCTCTGCATTATATTATTATTCCAAATAAAAATTCGACAATATTAAAATAAATTTCTTATAATCACTCATTAATTTTTTAATATAAGCGTCATAAAAACACAATTTGGGTCTTCTTTGTAGTCCGCAAATGGAGGGCAATAAGTAAAGCCACAACTTTCATAAAGCTTTTGTGCAGGGACAAATGCATTTAGCGAACCAGTTTCAAGACTAATCCTTGAGTATCCTCGATGTTTTGCAGTTTCAATGATTTCTAAAAGAATCAGTTTTCCTACACCCTTCCTTAAATGATTTGCGGAAGTTCTCATCGATTTCACTTCTCCATGGCCAGATTCTAATTCTTTCAGTGCACCACACCCTAGTAATTCATTTCCGTCCCAAGCTGTCCAAAATGTAACTCCAGGTTGTCTTAATTCATCTATGTCTAAATAATGGTTACTTTCAGGTGGCGACTCTAAACTTAGAAGACGCATATGTTCGTGTAAGAAATCAATGACAACTGGTTCCTGGACATTATCTACTCTTATTTGCATTGTAAATATCACCTCTATTCACTTTTTATAGTTTTTTTACAAATTCAGTTTTCAATTGCATTGCACCAAAGCCCTCAATTTTGCAATCAATATCATGATCACCATCAACTAAACGGATATTTTTTACCTTAGTTCCTTGTTTTACAACAGATGAACTTCCCTTAACCTTCAGATCTTTAATAACCGTTACCGTGTCTCCATCATTTAGGATATTTCCATTTGCATCTTTAAACACTTTGTCTTCCACTTCTGTGTCATCAGCAGAAGTCCACTCATTGCCACACTCTGGACAGACAAACTGATTTCGGTCCTCATATGTATATTCAGATTGACATGCTGGACAGTTAGGTAATGTTGCCATCATTTTTCCTCCTTCATTTATCTCCTATTAGAATATCATTGAAGTATATTATTTTATAGACTTGTTTTTACTACGTTAATTTTCATTGACATTATGTTAATAATACTTTACATTTAGGTTAGTAAAGTTTACATGAAGGAGAGTTGTTATGCTTCGAAATCGGGTAAAGGAACTGAGAGCAAGACATGGATTTTCTCAAACTGATTTAGGAAACCTTGTTGGGGTTACGAGGCAAACAATCGGATTTATAGAAAAAGGCGAGTTCTCGCCATCTATTGCGCTTTCCTTAAGGATTGCCAAACGCTTACAAGTGAAAGTGGACGATCTATTTTGGTTGGAGGGAGAAGATGAAGATAATGAATGAAGATTTACGAGTAAAATTACCACTGTGGACAATTGGCTCAATTTTGCTGTTAATGATATTTTACTATTATGGTGTAAAAATGATTGATATTTTGCTTTATAACTCGGAAGAATTTTTTTATGCGGAGGGTCCTTCTATTTCGATCCATTTTTGGCATCCTGTGCTTATTAAATTTTACATAAGCATGTTGTTTTTCATACTTTACTTAGGCATTTTTATAATAAGGCTACGCAAGCATAATCTAGCGAATCCTAAAAAGAAAATATACTTTTTTTCCTTTTTCCGACCTAGTGAACTATTAGAGGATGATGAAATGTTATCTCACGTTTCAAAAAGTGCGATGAAGAAGGTCTATATTCTATACACAAACGCATTACCCGTTTTAATACTTTTGATGCTCCTTCCATTGCATCGATTTGTCTATCTTTTCACTATATTCATCATTTTAATTGCTCACTATGCTTTATTTTATTGGGAGATTCGTAGTTTTTACAAAGGGAATTATCAGTCGGAAGTTCCTAAAAATAAAATAAATATGTGGAACAAATATGCGGTAAGAGGGCTTATTGCTATTACAATAGTTATCGTGATCATCGGTGTTTCAAGAATTGCACTAATACAGGTTAACTCCAACGATATTATCTCAAAAATGGAGCATTGCATGGATCAAGGAGGTACTGCAATGGTTGAAGGAGGGAGCTTTTGGAGTTTATCCAAATTTTCTTGTAAAAAGTAGAAACCGCTGAAGTTGTACTTCAGCAGTTTCACCTTTCTAGTATCTTCTTTATGATAGATGTATATTTTTCATCCAAATGTAATTCTACCAGTGAAAAGTTGTCCAAGCTAGCTTCTTTACCTACACCCTTTTCCACTAAAAGGTTATCAAAAACATCTAGATCAAATACCTCGCTCTCAATATGCCTGAACCCACCCACTTCCATAAGGTCAATAACTTTTCCATTTTCTAATTCTAAAAAAATCTCCTTTATTATGGGTAAAAGGAAAATAAAAACGGTCTTCTCTTATTCCAGCTTCAATCGAAACAACATCCTCTAAATTGTATTCCTTCCCAATAGGATTCCAAAAGGTGTGGTCTACAATTTGCTGCTTAGTAACAACTGTAATAGATGTTATTGAAATATAAAAAAGGATTACAAACGTTCCAATGAAAATTATTCTTTGGGAATTCCCCCATTTCTTCTTTGGATTATTTACTATAAATCTATCAAAGACTAATCGAAAAAAAACAATTGCAAACAGTAATAGAAACAATAAGACAAATCGAGCATAGGGATACTTAAATGTCCATAGCAAAAAGTCATCGGGAACAAATAGAATATACTGTATGTAACCACTTAATATATACGCCCCAATTGTAGGAATGATTAAAGATAAAATCCCTATAACTAACACAAAGATTTTCTTCAACATGATTCCTCATTTTTTTATAAAAGGATTTTTTCTAGAAGTGGTTGCTATTAAGCTGTAAAAATTATTGTAATACTGACCAGAGAGGAAATTAAGTAAGAATCGGGACAAATAAGATGAGAACGCCCAAATTTTGTCATCCGAATGGAGTTCATCCTTCCTTAATACCAATATAAATAAAATAATTGCTAGTGTGGGATAAATGACTAAACCATTTAAAAAGATAATAAATACAACATCTCTAGCATGATTTGCGAATAGCCCTGCAATCGGAATACTAATATGGGAATAAATTACAAATAACACAAGGCTCCACCTGAACCATTTGGGAAGCTTCCTCATCATCCCACCCTTTCTCATAAGAATCAGTACCTTTTTACGATGAACTCCTTACATTTCTTTCCCTTCATTCAAAAATCCTGCTTTTTTTTGTCAATTTTATAACTTTATTCCTAAGCTAATACTCAAAGATCCAAGCCCTTCCGCTCATTTTCAGAAAAATTATTCTGAATCTACCACCGTATCCGATAAAATAGATGGGGAGTATAACTCCTACAAAAAGATGAATGGAGTGTTGAAATGAAAAGGTTGGTGTTCATGTTGTTAGCAATCCTTCTCATTCTGCCTGTTTCCGTTAATGCTGGTACGATTGGTGGAAAAGATAACCCTGGAGGTATACCTGGACAATGGTATGTTGGTGATACTCCAAGCTTTATCGATCCAAATAAACCCGTTCTTGTATTTGTGCATGGAATTAATAGCTCTTCACGTACGTGGTGGCAAGATAACAATATGTATCAAACGGCATTAAACAATGGATATCAAACAGCATTTATTGATGTACATCCTGATAAAAACATGTGGGATAATGGTGCCATTATTAATAGCCGCATTCGTGATATATACAACCATTATGGTAATAAGAAAATAGTTATTATTGCACATAGTAAAGGTGGCATCGACTCCCAAAATGCCTTGGTCCACTATGGTGCACACCCCTATGTTTCAAACCTCATCACATTATCAACACCTCATTACGGCTCTCAGCTTGCTGACCTTGCATACAGCGGCTGGGCGAGCTGGCTTGCTAGTATATTAGGCAGTACAAATGATGCAACTTATTCCTTACAAACTGGTTATATGAATAGTTATAGATCTCAAACAGATCAGCACGCAAATCGCACAAGAAACCAAGTGTATACATTGGCAGGCACTAGCTGGGGTAGCTTCGGTTCATCTCTCTATTGGGGCGGATTATACTTAAGCGCTTATGGTTCAAATGATGGAGCAGTGACAGTGGCTAATTCTAGGTTAGGGTACAGTAGAGAAGTGAGAGTTAGTAACTGGAACCATACAACAGTTAGAGAAGGCGGAACGTTTCAATATTTTAGACCATACTTAACAACCTTTCAAACAGCGGGGATAAGTAGTGCACAAGTTGCTGCAACGAGTGAACCCTTTGAAGAGGAAGCAGCCACTATTAGTGCTTTACATCGTGGTGGAGAATTTGAAACCTCTGTAAAAGAAACATTCCTAGTGGAAGAGAATGTCCAAAAAATAGACTTGGACTGGTTAAGCGACCAAAAAACAGAAGCTATTAAAGTAATCACCCCTTCTGGTAAGGTTTACTCTGGTTTCGTTCATGCAGAGGATGAGGAATTTTTCAAAGGTGCCCATCATCATACTTTCCAAATCTCTACTCCAGAACAGGGTGAGTGGTCAGTTGAGGTCAATAAAGACAAAGCAGCTTATCTAATGACAGTAGGTTTTCATTCAGAAATTAATAATGACGTTGTCCTAGAGAATCAAACGTTTGAATTAAAGAATACTGGCAAAAAGGTAAAAGACATAAATGTTGATGTCCAGATTAATAAGAATGGTAAACCATACTTTAGCGAGGGAATGAAAGTAGCAACAAAAGGAAAAGTAAACACAAACTTCACGGATGAGGGTGTATATACGATTACACTCGATGTAAAAGGTAAAACAACAAACGGAAATCCATTTGAGCGAACGATTGTAAAATCTGTTTATGTAGATGAGAATGGTAAGAAACATTAAAATTTAACATAGCAGTAGAATAAAACCCTGATGGATTATTTTTCCATCAGGGTTTTATTTTTTATCCGTAAAACCTAGCTTTTTTAAGAAATTGCTTTGTTTCTAAACCCAATTATATAAACCATTAATAAAATTGCCACTCCAAACATGGACAGCATCATTAAACGACCTCCATCTGTTGGAGAAGAAGCAATGGATATCCCTCCTATAATTAACAATCCCATTAAGAATGCTACAATCCATGTTAAGCTCTTTTTAAACCATCTTGCACTTGATGCAATGAAAATATAAACAAAACTTACCATCATGAGAATTGGAAAGACAGGATGATATTTTATGGAATAGACAAAAAAGTCGAGCTGTGAAATGTTGCTACTTTCTAATGGTCCATCATGTAGCCACTTTGAAAATATCGCGGTATATAACCAGTCACTCGGACTATCTACTAAATTGCTACCTTGATACCATGATACAAATGTTGCCACTGCAAAAAGTAAACATGCTAATCCAAATAAAACAATTCTTGTCATATTACCCCTCCCTTACTCTAACTTTTATGACGATTTAAATGGACAAAAGGTTTTATATTTCTTAATGTTTATTTATATCTTATAAGGGGAAATCCTAGAGGCATATGAGGAGGTTTCCCATGTATAAAACGATTGTCATAATTGCCATATTTTTAAGCGGTATACTTTTTGTATCTGCTTTTTATCAAAACGAAAACCCAGCAAATGACGAAGTACAAAACATCGTAGCACTAGGTGACTCTCTTACAGATGGAGTAGGAGATAAAACTGGTGAAGGATATGTTAATAATCTGGAAGAACTACTAAATCAAGAGAAAGAGGCTAAAGTAACCATCCAAAATTATGCCATTCGAGGACAAGAAAGTGATGGTGTAAAAAAACAACTAAACCTTACGAACATTACTCAAGATGTTCAACAAGCTGATTATATCATTCTATTTATTGGTACTAATGATTTGCTGCAAAGTAATGGAGGAAATCTTAGTGATATTAACAAATCCAGCATAGAGGCTGGAGCTCAAAAATACGAAGAAAATCTCCATGAAATCCTGTCAAAAATTAGAGAGGAAAACGCTTCTTCTCCAATACTATTTTTAGGTCTATACAACCCTTATCCTGGTTCTGAAGAAATCGAGCATATCATTGAGAGTTGGAACAAAAATAGTAAAGATGCAGTGGACAGCTATCAAAACGTTAAATTTATTTCAACTAATGATATTTTTGAAGAAAAATCAACCAAATACTTTAGTGACGCCTTACATCCTAACGAAAAAGGCTATGAGAAAATTACCGAAAGAATTGTCAAAGAATACGATTTTTGAGTATTTACTTATTATTCACTGTTCTGTACTCCGGCTCCTTGTGATTTGAATGGTAGATCGATTCGTAAAATGGAAAGAGTGTAGAACTAACTGCAAATGCTGTAAAGACTGAAAACATAAAGAGTAAGTATGAATCCGTTTTAAGCTGTTTTACAAGTAAAAAGTAAAAATAATAACAGGAATCATGGTAATGTAAAGAATTGCTGTTGATGATCTTTGAAGTTGGTGTTTAGTGTCACATAATTTGCAAGTAATACTAACTTTTTCACTACTAAGCCAGATAGATTTATATAATTGTATCCACGGAAAAGCATGTAAACATTTTTCACATCTCTGCATATTAATCCCCTTTCCACATGATTATTTCACATATAATGGTAAACAGCAATATGAAGGGGCTGGGACAAAAATGTTTTAGCCTAAGACAAAACCGAACTTATTTGAGTGATTGATGAAATATGTTCGGTTTTTTAGTATAAAAATATGCTTTTATTTTTTAGATTACACTAGCGGTTGATTGGAGGGCAAGACGTAGACTCCTGCGGGAGAAGTGGCTAATGTGAGACCCCGCAGGCGAAGCCGACGAGGCTCGCGGGTCACCCGTGGAAAGCGAAGTCTTGCACGGAAATCAATAGCGATATTTATTGTCGGCATTATATTGTTCGTCTTTTTGTTTGTGTTCTTTAGTTTTGTCCCAGCCTCTTCGTTACATGACCTGTTCGAGTAGTTTTTTACGTGCAATAAAGTAATAGATGATTTGTATAGAAAAATATATTCCTGACATGATGAGAAAGCAGTAAAATAGACTCATATTTTCTAACAATCCTCCGCCGTCTTTTGCAAAGGAAAGGATATAGACAAATGCAAGGCAACTTCCTAAGATTGGTGCAAAAAATAAGATCACCCTTAGCTCTTTTGATATTAACTGTTTTACTTCTTTTTTTGTAATACCTATTTTATAAAGTTTTAAGAAACGACGCTTTTCCTCATCCACGTTAGAAAATACATTCAAATACAATAAGATAAAGGAACCTAAAAAGAATAGGATACTTATGAATATTGTTACAAAAAACATGGTTCCATTTGTGTATTTAATAGTGTTGTAAGCATGTAATTTAGAATCAATTTCATACCAATAATCTTCCAACTGTCCATCTGGTTGAGAGCTATTATTTTTGTTGTTTAATTTATCCTCAAATTCATTTATGATGGCTCCACTATTTTTCCAATCTGTAACATTCATTAAATGTATGGACATTTCAATACCATTCAAACTTTTTTTTATTTTTTCAAACGTTTGATCAGTTACTACTAGATAGTTAGTGTGCCAACGATTAATCATTTTTTCCACAAAAACATCCTTCAACGTAAACTCGAAATTTGACCCATTTTCTTCCAATTGAATTCCTCTACTATACTCTTCATCTACGTAATAATATTCTGAATTCGAGTTTACTAAATAAAAGTAGTCATCATCAGACAAACTGATCTGTTGATTACTTAATTCATTAAAACTTGAAAGAGAAATAAAAAGATAATCTCTATAGTAATCTTCATAATAATCATCCCAATGCTGGTACAATTTTTTATACATAAAACCATCTACTTGCACATGATTTGTAATGGAGTTATCCTTATTATCAACTATTGTATTTAACTCTTTCCCAAAAATATTATTGCTTGTATCCGTTTCTACGTATGAAAGGTGATATGGAAAATCTCTCTCCACTTGGTCTTCTTGATATTTTAAGAAGTATAGACAAAATGATGTATAAAAAATAGTCACCATACTCATGATTGAGACGAGTACTAATATGGCTGTTAAGTTTCGAAATTTATTTTCAATACTACTAAAGAATAAAGACCTGGAAAAATAGTAGGAAGGAAACCTTTTAGCGGTATGTACGAAAAAGCTCATGCATTGGGAAATAGTTATACAAAGACCAATTATTATTCCAATGGTCCACATTAATAGAAAGGTACCATCATCCCCACCTAGTTCTGGATTCAAAAAGGTGAAGTATAATAAATAACATGACCCCACTAATAATAAAATTCCTAGCCCCCCCATTATAGGGCTTCTATGTTTCAGGTTTTCTACATATCTATCGCTTTTTAGACTTTCTGTCAATGATTTTGATAACAAAAAGTAGATTGTCATAGCAATGGAAAGCGCAAATACTAGGATGTATGTACCAATTGTGTACCCAAACATATTAAAAGATAAGTGGAATGGTACTCTATCCAGCCCAACACTTTCAATTAATATCATAAAGAATAACCGTGAAAAAACTAGACCAGTCGTCAATCCAGTTACAATTGATCCAAGAGCAATAGCTCCATTTTCTTTTAAGATAAGTTTTAATATATCTTGGTTGGACATACCTAGCGTCATTAAAAGGCTAAGCTCTTTTTTTCTTCTTTTTATAAAAATTCTATGTGCATAGTTAATGAAAAAAACGGTAAAGAATACGAGTGCAACTCCAGGGATAATAAGTATATCTTGAATACCTTCTAACTCTTTTACTTCTATAATTGCCTGATTAAAATAAATAGTCGCAAATAGAAAGAAAAAAGTGACGGCAAAGCTGTTACAAAGAAAGTAAAAAATATACTTTTTCTTGTTCTCCTTCGCCATTTTCCAAATCAACTGGTTAAATGTCATGAACTCTTCCTCCAAGTACAGCTAAATTGTCCATGATTTGATTTAGAAACTGTTTGCGATCTCCTTTTCTGACGATGGAGGAATGAATGCCTCCGTCTTTTATGAAAATAACTTTTTTGCAGTAGCTCGCAGCGAATACGTCATGAGTAACAACTAGTACGGTAGTTTGAAGTTCCTCTACTACTTTTTCAAAGCACTCCATGATGGTCGTTGATGACTTGGAATCTAGGTTTCCAGTTGGTTCGTCAGCCAAGAGAATGCTTGGTTTATTTACTAAAGCTCTGCTCACTGCTGTTCGTTGCATCTGTCCGCCTGATACATGATAGGTGTATTTATCCAAAATGTTCGTAATACCGAATAAAGTCGCTAATTCTTTAACTTTTTTTTCCATTTCTTCTATCGGTTTCTTTTCCAGTATCATCGGAATTAAGATGTTCTCCCTAACTGTCAAACTGTCTAGTAAGTTAAATTCTTGAAATACTAACCCCAATTCCTTGCGACGAAAAACGGCGAGCTCATCTCCATTCATTTCGCTGATAGGTTCACCGTTTATAAACACTTCACCAGAAGTTGGTTTATCAATTCCACCTAGTAAATGTAGTAAAGTAGTCTTACCACTACCCGAGGGTCCCATAATTGCTAGAAACTCTCCCTTATTTATTTCAAGGTTGACTCCATCGACTGCAGTTGTTGAACTGTCTCCACTTGCTTCACCATAAATTTTCACTAGTTTCTCTGTTTTAAGAATGGATTCTTTCATATAAATCCCCCTCTTTCTCTTTTATGTAACCATCATACCTTCATTACTTTTTCTCAACCATCTTCTTACAGGAAAAATACCTTACAGTTTCGTAAGGTATCAAAGGGAATCCTATGTCCTATTATGAAGCTTTATAAAATTTCATAGGAAAATAGAATCTTACCTTTTCTATATGTTACATAACTTGTTCAAATAGTTTTTTCCGTGCGTATAAATAAGCATATACTTGAATAATAAGATATAAACCAGACATGGAAAGATAACTATAAAGTAAGCTAATATTCTCCAGTAATCCCCCACCATCTTTTCCAAAGGTAAGTATATAGACAAATGCTAGGCAGCTGCCTATAATTGGTGCGAAGAAGAAAATCATTCCAAGCTCTCTTGACAATAAGAGCCTGAACTCTTTTCTTGTAATACCAATTTTATAAAGCTTTTGGAATCGTCTCTTCTCCTCTTCTGTATTGGATATAACGTTTAAATACAACAAAATAAACGTACCGAAAAAGAACAGGACACAAATAAAAATCGTAACAAAAAAAATGATTCCATTAGTAAATATGGTATTGTTGTAAGCTTGGATTCTAGAATTAACTTCATACCAGTAATTCGCATCTACTAATGACTGCGGAATTTCTCTGAGGTTCTCACTGTTTAGAGTAGAAAGCCTACTCTTTAACTCCTCCACAATTTGAGCACTATCCTTCCAACCTTGTACATTCAATATTTGAATAGAATACTCGAGTCCTGTTACTTCATTTTTTATTCTTTCGAACTCTTTATCAGTAAGAATTAGATAATCTCCACCTTCATTAAGAATCCTTTTCGAGTAAATATCATCTATTGAATACTCCAACACTTTTGCATTTCCCATCAATTGGATGCCGTTATTTAAGTATTCCTGCACATACGCATATTCTGAATCCATGTTTATAAAATACAAGTACTCTTCATCAGCAAGTTCTATTTGTTCATTGGATATCCTATTAAAATCAGACAGAGGCATAAATTCATAATCCAATTCGGGGTAGTTTTGGTCTTTAACAATATACAAAAAAGCTCTCAGCTCTTCATGAGTTATAAGAGGGTTATTTGGATTAGTTAATATTCTATTTAGTTCTTCATCAGAGATATTATTCTTCCACTCTGTTCGTACAAAAGATATATCATTAGGGTACCAATCCACCAATTCTTTTTCTTGGTATTTAATTAAAAAGAATGTAAACGAAGTGAAAAAAATAGTAACCATACTCATTATTGATACCAGAACTAATATCGAAGTAAGGTTTCGGAATTTATTTTCTATGCTACTGAAGAATAATACTCTCGGAAAATAAAAGGAAGGGTATCTTTTCGCAACATCCACTAAAAAACTCATGCATTGTGAGAGAGTAATATATAATCCCATAATAATTCCAGATGTCCAAATAAAAAAATATGTTCCACTATCCTGTCCTTGGTTTATTGCAGTAATATAAAATAAGACTGCGGTACCAACAAGTAAAATAATACCTAAACCACCAATTACCGGACTTCTATACTTGAGGTTCTCTACATATCTATCACTTTTAAGACTTTCTGTTAATGATTTACTTAAGAGATTGTAAATGGTCATTGCTACTGTAAAAACAAATACAATTAAATACGCAGTAATAGTAGTAACCAACATTTCGAATGATATGTGGAAAGAAATCATTTTTAATCCAACACTATTCATTAATAGCATAAAGAATAATCTGGAAAATATAGCTCCTGCTGTTAATCCACTTGCTAATGCTAATATTGCTAAGCATCCATTTTCCAAAAGTATTAACTTTAATAGGTCTCGATTGGACATTCCCAACGTCATTAGTAAACTGAACTCTTTTTTTCTTCTTTTTATAAATATTTTGTGTGCATAGTTAATAAAGAACACAGTAAAAAACAGAAGGGCAGCTCCAGGTATTAACAGAATATCATGAAGTCCTTCTAGTTCCTCAACCCCAAAGAGAGCTTCATTCAAATAAATGGTCGTAAAAATAAAGAAAAACATAACGGCAAAGCTGTTACAGAGAAAGTAAAATATATACTTTTTCTTGTTCCCTTGCGCCATTTTCCAAATCAACTGGTTAAACGTCACGAACTCTTCCTCCTAGTACTACTAAATTGTCCATGAATTGATTAAGAAATTGCTTACGATCTGCTTTTCTAACGTTGGAGGAATGAAATTCAAGATTGAGTCCATCGACTGCAGTTGTCGAACCGTCGCCACCTGATTCACCAAAAACTTTGACAAGTTTCTCTGTTTTGAGAATATATTCTCCCATCTTGATCCCCCCTCTTCTCTCTTTTACTCCATCATAATTTCAATATATTGATGTAACCATCGACCAACAGGAAAAATACCTTACAATTTTGTAAGGTATTGAATCGATACCGTTGTGCCTTTTTGTCCATCTGATTGAATAGCTAATTTATGACCTAATTGTTTAGCGATTTTCTTACATAAATACAAGCCAATTCCAGTTGAATTGCTCACTTTTCTGCCGTTTTCACCTGTAAAAAATGGATCAAATACTCTTTCAATATCATATGAAGGTATTCCAATCCCTTCATCTTTAAGAGATAAGATTAATTCTTCACCTTTCTGTATTATGCTAAATATAAGTTTTTTATTTCCATCCACCAGCCCAGAATATTTAATAGCATTGGATAACAGTTGATCTAAAACTACCTCATTCCATTTACTATCAGTTAATACTGTTACTTCTTTTTCCTGGAAATCTATCACAGGAAAAATAGCAAAGTGAATAAACTCACTTTTTCTTTGATTAATTAGTTTCCGTAAAGAAGTCACAAGATTCACTTCACTTATTTCCAAATCCTTATCGAAGCTATCTAGTCTAATCATTGTTAAACCTTGTTCTATAGAGGAGTGTAACCGCTTATTCTCTAAATCAATTTCTCGCAATGTATTATTGTTCGCATAACCTTTTTGTATTAGTAAATCAATGACGGATACAGGCGTTTTCAATTGGTGCATCCAATGAGAAAGAAAGTATAGCCGTTCTTTATTCTTTTCTAACTGCTCTTTCTTATCTTTAGAATATTGTTTCATGTTTAATTGAAGTAGACGGTGAAAAGCTTTTTGTTCCTCTGTCACAGCTGGTAGTTCTGTATACTGCCCTTGAATCATTTTCTCAACGGCTACATTTGTATGATAATAACGGAACCAATCTATTAGTAAATACACTACTATTAGAAATAATCCAACAATGAAAGGGTAGATTATTTCTGTATTGGATGGCTCTGCTAAGTGAAAAAAGGTGATGACGGAAATAATATTGAATAGGTAAAAACCTACTAGAAGCATTCTATCTTTTATAAATCTTATAAAGATTATTTTATTCATGCTAGTTACCTACCGATACATTCAGACGGTATCCTACACCTCTTTTGCTACTAATTACATCATGTAAACCTAAGGTAGCAAGCTTTTTCTTAATCCGGGTAATATTGACTGTTAATGTATTGTCGTCAACAAAAGTAATCGTATCCCAAACTTCCTCCATTAGTACCTCTCTAGGAATATAAGCATTATGCTGCTCTACCATTTTTTTCAATAACAAAAATTCATTTTTACTTAATTCCAACTTTGTACCCTGATAAGCTATTGTCATAGTTTGCGAATTTATTTTTAGAGGACCTACCTCCAAAATCATTCCATCCTTTTCGGCATATTCTCCATATACTCGCCTAACTGTCGCCTTTATTTTTGAATGTAGAATATCAAAGGTGAATGGTTTTGTGATGTAGTCATCTGCTCCAAGTTCAATCGCTAAAATTTGGTCCATATCTGCATTTCTTGCTGAAATAATGATAATTGGGACATTGGAGATTTGCCTAATACTTCGGCACAAATAGTATCCATCATAATAAGGTAAATTGATATCTAATAGCACTAATTCAGGCTGATAGGAATGATACTGTTCTATTATATGTTGAAAATCAGACGGAACATTAACGTCATATCCATATTTTTGCAAAAAATCTTGTACAAGCATACTTAATTGTTTGTCATCTTCTATGAGTAGGATTTTTTTCATTTCCATCACACCTTATCTTTATCTATAAGTATATTTTACCATATTTGTAGAATTAATTTTCTCTGGAAATACATAGATAAAAATCATGCATAATTAACTATTTTCAATCTGAATTTTCCCAATATAAAAACACTTTTCCGCGTGCTACATTTATAGTGTGTTAGATACTGAGAGGAGTGGAGTTTTAGATGAGGAAGAAGAACAAAGTTTTTTTATCTGTTTTATCTGCAGCAGCGATATTGTCCAGCGTTGCTTTAAGTAATCCTTCTGCAGGAGGAGCTAACAGCTTTGAATTGGATTTTAAAGGTGTTAATAGTATCAACGAAACTACCAATAAATCAAGAAACGGAAAAATGGGGGAAGCATCTTTTCTAGTAAACACAGAAAATGTGAAGATCCCACCAGGAATACAAAAGAAGTTGGAGACTGTTCCAAAAAATAATGATCTCTATATCGTTCAGTTTGACGGTCCAATCTTAGAAGAAACCAAGAAAGACCTTGAGAATACAGGAGCAACTATCTTAGATTACATACCAGATTATGCCTATGTAGTTCAGTTCAAAGGAGACTTGAATAAAGCCTCTAACGAATTAAAGCATTTACAATCGGTTGATCCATACTTACCTTTATATAAAGTGGATCCTCTGTTTTTTGAAAATGGTGCCTCTAAATTTATGAAAGCAGTTGCACAAAATATTAAGCAACAAAATAACGAAATAACCTTTAATGGCCTGGATGAAGTTATCCAATACGCGCTTAATAATGACGTACTGTATATTTCTCCTAAACCAGAATATAAAGTGATGAATGATGTTGCCAGAGGAATTGTAAAAGCTGACGTTGCCCAAAATACCCATGGTTTATACGGTCAGGGGCAAATTGTTGCAGTAGCTGATACTGGACTTGACACAGGACGCAATGATAGCTCTATGCATGAAGCCTTCCGTGGAAAAATTACCGCTTTATATGCACTAGGTCGTACCAATAATTCTAATGATCCAAATGGACATGGAACTCATGTAGCTGGATCAGTACTTGGAAATGGTCCATCCAATAAAGGGATGGCACCGCAAGCAAACCTTGTCTTCCAATCTATCATGGACAGCGGCGGTGGTCTTGGTGGACTTCCATCCAATTTAAGCACCCTTTTCAGTCAAGCATACAATGCTGGAGCTAGAATCCACACCAACTCTTGGGGAGCTGCTGTAAACGGTGCGTATACAACAGACTCTAGGAATGTAGACGAATATGTGAGAAATAATGATATGGCTGTGTTGTTTGCAGCTGGTAATGAAGGTCCAAATAGCGGAACCATTAGCGCACCAGGAACTGCCAAGAATGCCATCACAGTCGGAGCAACGGAAAACCTACGTCCTAGTTTTGGCTCTTACGCAGATAACATTAACCATGTTGCGCAATTCTCCTCCCGTGGTCCAACTAGGGATGGACGAATTAAGCCTGACGTAATGGCACCGGGAACCTATATACTATCAGCTCGTTCTTCCTTGGCTCCAAATTCTTCCTTCTGGGCAAACCATGACAGCAAATATGCGTACATGGGCGGTACTTCTATGGCAACACCAATTGTTGCAGGAAATGTAGCACAATTACGTGAACACTTTATTAAAAATAGAGGGATTACACCTAAACCTTCCTTGTTGAAAGCTGCACTTATTGCTGGTGCAACAGACATTGGACTAGGATATCCGAATGGAAACCAAGGCTGGGGAAGAGTTTCACTTGACAAGTCAATCAATACTGCATTTGTTAACGAAACAACAGCACTTTCCACTAGTCAAAAAGCAACGTATTCCTTTACAGCAACTGCCGGGAAACCATTAAAAATTTCTTTAGTTTGGTCTGATGCTCCAGCTAGTACAACTGCCTCTATAACGTTAGTTAATGACCTTGATTTAGTCATCACTGCCCCGAACGGCACAAGATATGTTGGAAATGACTTCACTGCACCTTTTGATAATAATTGGGATGGCCGCAACAATGTAGAGAATGTATTTATTAATGCACCTCAAAGCGGTACTTACACGATTGAAGTTCAGGCATACAATGTCCCAGTAGGACCACAGGCATTTTCATTGGCTATTGTGAACTAATATGAAAAAAAACAGCTGCATTCGGAAGGTAATTTCCTGATGCGGCTGTTTTTTTAATGTTGTTTTAAAGTTTGGCTATTAATCCTTAACAAGTAGGTCCCATTATTTAATATCCCTTACTCCTCAGGCTTTTCTAAAATTACATCATCTATGTGCCGCTTTTTCATTTGATTACGCAGCTTTCGATTTTCTTTCGATTCAAATACAATATCCAAATCATATTCTTCGGTGTACAAGTCTTCTGCTTTAATATAAAGTGATAAGCGTTTATGATTAAATACTTGTAGCGTTCCTTTCACTAATACTTCTAAATTCCCGAGTGAATCAGCTGTTGTATGCACAATCCCAAATTCATTTATGGATGGAATTCTCACATTATCTCCTTTTTTAAATGGAATTTCTTGTTTCTCTTTCTCTTTCTCGGGGTGTTTCATTTTACGTATATATTTACTATTCATCGCCAACTGCTTTTCCAATTCATACATTGGTTTGACTATATTTGACATGTACCCTTTTTCTTCTTTATAAGTGATTTGATGGGCTCTCTCAATCAACTTAGGATGCATACCTAATCGTAGTGCGATGGCAAAAGCCTGGCTTTCCCCCCCTTTACCAACTACTAGGCGAAAGGTGGGTTTCAATGTTTCCACATCAAACTCCATGGAACCGTTTATGAACCCCTCTTTTTCATTTGCAAATTCCTTTATTTCACTGTAGTGTGTTGTCGCAAGCATAGTGGTCCCTTTTTTATATAACTCTTCTAATATTGAAGTAGCAATACCCATCCCTTCTGCAGGATCGGTCCCTGATCCAAGTTCATCGAGTAATACTAAAGTTTGCGGATTTGCTTCCTCTAAAATACCAATGATATTTTTAATTCGGGAAGAAAACGTACTTAGAGACTGCTCTATGCTTTGCCCGTCCCCAATATCAACTAAGATTTTTTGAAAAATAGCTATTTCACTTTCTTTTCCAACTGGTATATGCATCCCACACTGGGACATCAAGGTGAGAAGCCCGACTGTTTTGATAGTGACTGTTTTTCCACCAGTGTTTGGTCCAGTAATGACAAGCGCATCAAAATCCTCACCAAGGACAACGTTTAATGGAACTGCGTCTTTACCTAGCAATGGATGTCTAGCATCTACTAAACGTATGAGGTGATGTGTATTTATTTGTGGGGCAGTTCCTTCTAACATCATGCTGTGTTTAGCTTTTGCAAAAATCACATCATAATTTACCATCAAATCTAATGCAAGCTTTATTTCACGTTCATGGTCTTGAACCAAGCCAGTTAATGCAAAAAGAATTTGTTCTTCTTCGGCTTCTTCTTGGTATTTCAGCATACTGATAGAATCTTGAATAACACTTATTTCCTCAGGTTCGATATATACGGTAGAACCGGATGCAGACACATCTAGCACTGATCCTTTCATTTGATTTTTATAAGCATTTTTAACAGGAATTACGTACCTCCCATTTCGTGTACTAATGATACTTTCCTGCAAGTACTTACTATATTTTGACGATTTTACGAGTTGCTCCATTCGCGCTTTAATTCTTTCCTCCAATGTGGATAATTGCTTTCTTATTTTTAATAGCTCTTTACTCGCATAATCATCCACTCTTCCATTTCGGATGCATTTGATGATTTCATTCGCAACTTGTGACAGTTCAGATACGGAATAAATATATGTTGTAATCACTGGTGCAGCGTATTCTTTATCCTTCATGAATCGTTTTAGCTTTTCAATTGTTTCAAGAAAATCAAAAAGTCCCATCAGTTGATCTGGTCTAAACGCAACACCTTTATGCAAGTTTTTCAGGATATATTCAATTCCTTGCAGACCGTGAATAGGGACACTGGAACTGATTTGTAGGATTCTCTTCCCTTCTGTCACTTCATTCAACAATGCTTCTATTTGTTTTTTATAAAAAGAAGGTTCTAGATTTAAAATAGTTCGTTTTCCTGGTTCCGAAATAGCATAGGAAGCGATTTCTTTTTTTACCTCGTTAAATTGTAAAGCTTGAATAGTATCTTTGTTCAACTTGAATTCCTCCTAATAATTAGTAAGCAGTTTACTTTGGAAGCTACTAATACGTGCGAGGGAAATAGTAAGAAAACAAACAAGTCGTATACCTATCTTTTTAATATTAAAGTCTTAATAGGACGGCTCCCATTTTAGGTGGTCCTGTTTAAACCAATAAAAAAACGCAGAGAACAACACACTGTTCTTTGCGTTTAAATGGAATCATAGATAGGATAAAAACCAGCACAAAATGCTGATAGATTTCATTGTTTATGATAGGCGCAAAACCTGTGTTCTTAACATTTCGTTTCAGAGAAAAAAGCATAATTAAATAGAGCTAAGGATCACACTAGCTTTTTTTCTCATCACGCACGTATTAAATTACGTTAGTTAAGAACTACACCTTCCATAAAACAAACTCCTTTTAGTACAAGATAATGTTATTATATCGGATTGTTCGGAAGATGTCACCTTTATTAAAGGGATTTTTCAAACAATACTCTGTCTATTCCGATGCCATCATAATTTTGTTGAATTGGGATGCCCTTTACTTCAAAGTCGCCATCTTTCATTTTAAAGCCCAATTTCAAATGAAATTCGATAGAGGGTTGATTCACAGGTGAAGTAACACAATTTACAATCTTACATCCTTTGTCTTTCACCTCATGAAAAAAATGTTCATATAATGTTCTCCCAATTCTTTGTTTTCGAACGTTTGGATTAACTCCTACAAAATGAATATAAGCGTTGGATGAATTAACTGGGGAAACAAAACCAATGACAAAACCAAGTGTCTCCCCATTTTCCTCCATGATGAAGCTAGTATTCTTAAAATGTTCAATAAACAAGCGGGGCAGCATATCTACCATATCGCGACCACCCCACCAATGATTAAGATTAGTGGAAATTCTAAGGAAGTCTTGATCTTCTAGGTTGCGAATGGTCATGGAAGAACCTCCTCTATTTTCGAATGGATAAATGCTTTAAAAACGGAAAGCTCTTGGGTAGAAAATGTTTCATTCGTATTCTTGCTATATGCATTTACAACCTTTTTAATCGTCGGATTGTATAGATAAGGGAGATGCTTTTCCCCGTATTGGCCTGCATCTTTTTTGGAAATAATCTCTCCATCTTTTACATACTTATATACTCTAATTGTATTTAGGACGGTGTAAACTGGGTCTTGCTCCATATTTGTTAGACAATCCTTAAAATCAAGCAAAAGTGTCGCAAGATAATCTTTTTTAGGTACTTGTGGAAAAATTTCATGAATAGGTGGGCCATCAAAGTTAGTTCCACTATAATTTAAATTCGTAATATGCGCTGCAAGATCTGGGTCATTCTTTATTTTTTCGTTTATATGTTTGTACCTTCCAGTTTCCATTTCCTTCAAATAAATTTCTCTCCATGCCTCACTATAATGAAACTCATAAGGTGTAGGATGAAACCATGGTGATAGTTGACTCTCAGCCAAGAAACTAATTTCAATTGGATAAGGATTTTTAGAGCATTGAAGAAAAAATCTTGCCAGCCTTAACTGTGAAGCTATAGGAATTTCGGATTTTGTTACAACCAGTATGTCGATATCACTTCTATTAGGATTAAACCCACCGAGAGTAACAGAGCCATGTAGGTATGTTCCAGTGTAATTGGATTGGAGAGTATTTTTGATATTACTAGTAATATCTTTTAGGAATGCCTCCACCGCTTGGTCTAGCAGAATACAAGGTTTCATGTTGCAGCAATTCCTTCCTTTTAATTTGGAGTATCCATTCGATCGAAGGGATAATAGCGCAACACTACTTTTCCCATTACATTTTCTAGAGGAACTGCACCTATTTCACGACTATCCCGACTATTGTTACGGTTGTCCCCTAAAACAAATACATGGTTTTTTGGAACTGTTATCTTGTCAAACGAAGTGACCATTTCTTCCAGTAGAAAGTCCTCTACCAACGCCTCTCCATTTCGATACACAATTCCATCTTTATACTCTAGGGTATCACCTTCTTTACCAATAACACGCTTTATCCAGTAATTCTTTCCATGCCCCTCATTTAGTAATTTAGTTAGTAAAGGACTTTCTCTTAAGTTGTCAAAAAGTCTTCTCTCCCGCTCAATTCTGCTATCTATCACCACAATGTCGTTGTATTCAGCTTCCATTCCCACCATGTAACCGCTTTTAAAAATCAATACATGGTCACCTGTTTTTTCATTCCTCCAAAGGTCTTCACCTTCTAAGGTGGGTTCCATGGAATTCCCTTTTACTGTGAACGGCTGAATGACAAATGCACTGATAAATACAGCAACCAAAAGCCCAATAACACATAGCTTCAACCAGCTAAAGATTTCTTTTTGTAAGTTTTGTAAACTCATATCCTTCACCCTTTTTCTTTTAGACGAGACACAATGCTTTAGAGACCTAACTAGCCTCCCTTTTCATATTAGTACGTATGAAGTTGGGCTAATGTTTCATTATGCCAATCGATTTTTCTTAATGACCAAGATACGTATACCGATCAATTAAAACCCCTTCCAATTCTTCCATTTTATCAATAACTACATCGGCTTGTACCAATTCATCATCTTGGGCGAAATCAAAACGGCAGCCAATTGCAAGCAACCCATTTTCCTTAGCAGCGATAATATCTGATAGCCTGTCTCCCACCACTGCACCAGTTGTAATTCCATGCTTCATCATTATTTGCTTTACCATATCCGTTTTACTTAAAGATTCTACTTGTTCAATACTCCACGTTTCCTTCACCCATCGATCTAAATGGTAATGCTCCACAATAGCCGCCAAATACGGTATTTGTCCATTACTTGCTATGTATATATCAAGGTTTTGTTGTTTTAATGTTGCCAAAGCTTTTTCTACATGTGGGTAAAGCGCTCCATTCCCTTTTTTAATATTAACGATTAACTTTTCATGAAAAATTTTATTCGCATCTATGCGAACTATCTCAGTACTTTCTGGAAGTAAAGTTTCCCATACGACCGGAAGCGGCACACCCATTATGTTTCTATATGTGTCAATCGGTGTCGGGCATTCCTCTTCCCATAATCCTTTGCTTCGTAAATACGTAAATGTATCATCTAGTGACGACTCTAAAATGGATTCGGTTTGAAATAACGTACCGTCCATGTCAAAAATAACGGCTTGCATTATCTATCGCTCCTCACTAAAAGTGATCTATCGATGTTTGTGGATTCTATTACTAGAGCTCTCATTCCCTCATCACTACCAGATTCATGCCATTCACCTGATTGCCAAAAGACACCTTCCCCGGCTTCGATTTCAATTCGAATCCTATCTTCGCCAGTTACCCAGCCTTTTCCCTCGACAACAATAAAGAGCTGGTATACTGTTGCTTGATGATAGCCAACAATGCCAGTTGCTTCCACCTGAATGAATCCTAATCTCATATCTTCAAGGGAACGTAATACTTTCGTAAAAAAAGCGGCTCTTGTTTCATATTTATTAATTGCTAATCCGACTTCTTTATCAAATCGATAAAAATCCATTTCATTCACCTTTCAAAGCAGTATTCTTTTCGTTTAGATATTTTTCAAAAGCATCTTTGACTGGATCTACCTTTGGGTTTGGATTCTCGGTAATTTGAGAAAGCCTATTCTTTATTTCTAGTAATAATGTAAAACTCCTAAAAAGTACCCCTAGGATAATGGAAGCTAATATCACCAATCCTATAGTGCCACCAGAAATAGCAATGAGCGAAATAATTGCTGAAATACCTATCCAAGCCATTAATTTCATTGACGTCTCCCACTTCCTCATTAATCTGTGTGAATATATATAATTATAATTATAGTGAAAGTTGGTTAGTGTGTAAATAAATGGTATTCGGAAAATTAATAAACGGAGAAATTTCTTCTTTTAATGAAATCATTAAGAAGGTCAGTAAAAAAAATACACCACTATTTATGTGATGTACTTTTTTTACTGGGTACTCTGTGTCATAATAGGCAAACACCAACTCTGTAAATGAGTTTTTACAGAACATCTCCGTTTTTAACCTAATACATCTGTAATACCATCCATATTTTCTGTAATCCAAGATACTGCTGCATCTATATTTTCAAACTCCTGCACCTCAAACGTCACTTCGTCCTGTAGCAGCCAGACATCTTTGTCATCAGAATTTATGCCGCCAATCGACCAATGCAGTAAGCTATATGGGTGATTATGATTTAAAAAGGATGCCCATGTTTTCGACTGGGCTACATTTTTTATTGAATTAATTTTGCCTTTGTTACTCATTTTGTGCCTCCCACAACCAATAAACTCATTCGTGGATTTAAAATTTGGCTTGGGCATTTCAACATAAAGCTGTTAGCACTTTCCACAAAATCCACCGTCATATCCTCATCAAAAAAAACGAGCTTGGACTTTTCCATTAATAATGGACCGATGTTTGTGTTAAGAGCTACATCGTCATCGTCTTTTTCAGGAGTAACCCATAATGCCGACACTCCACTTACGACACACCCACATCCATCTGTATCATATTTAAGCTTTAACCATTTGCCATGATTGGCATCTAGTTTCACTTTGATTTTTTCTATAGCTTTCTCCGTAAACGTCACTTTCACGTTAATGCCTCCAACTGATTCATTCTTAGCCTGATTGTATCATATTTCACCCAAGGTATATAACTAGAAACCTTTTGATAGGATGGAAGAGGAAAAAGTACATATTGTAAAAATGGTTAATTGTAGGTACGATACTATTATCTTTATATGAAGGAGGAGTTTACCAATGTCAAAAGTTACAATCAAAGTACTGGATAACGGAGGGTTCCGTGTGACAGGCGATGTCGAGCTAATAGATGCAGAAGGAAACAAGTTTGAGGACAAGCCTGCATTCACACTTTGCCGATGTGGCCTTTCCAAAAAGCTTCCTTACTGCGACGCTTCGCATAAAGGAAATTTCGAATCCTGTGTGCGTGCTGTCCAAGTGTTGAATGACTGATTTGATATCTATACAAACAAAGAGCTGCAACATTACTGCAGCTCTTTGTTTAAGATATTTTTAACTAACTTCATTGCATTTATCGAACTTCATTAGATACTTGTTACTGTTGGATTTCCAAAAAAGAAATTTTAAACCTACCATAGATTGACTATCAACCATCTTCTTTTAGAGACTTGATTAATTTCACATATGCTTTTCAATTTCGAACATCAGTTTGTGTGGCCCGCTCTCCTGATTAGATGGTATCACTACAACCGAGTTCGACTGTGGATAGTAGCCTGATGCAAAGCTAACACCAGGATCATAGCCCATTACATGGTATTTCGTGACGACTTGATTAGTATCTTTCTCAATCCATAATCCATATCCATAGAATTCCTGATCATCCTCTACATGGACCCAATCTGTTTTCATTTTCTCCACCATTTCAAGACTGACAAGCTTCCCAGCATTTAGTGCATCCCAGAGCTTACACATGTCAGGTGCTGTAATATAAGCTCCGCCGTCTGATCCTCCCTTAACAGGAATCGAATACTGGTTTGTTCTCCATGAGCCATTCTCTTCATCTACATATCCAATTGCCGTTTTAGCAGGCAATCTATCTAAGGAAAAATAACCGGAATCAACCATTTGGGCGGGGCTAAATACATTTTCTTCGACATACTGACTGAATGGTACTTCTGCTACCTTTTCTATTATTAATCCTAATAATATATAACCTGCATTATTATAATGGAACTTCTCCCCAGGTTCATATTTCATCGGTAGGTGTTGAAAGAACGGTAGAAAACTTTCCAAGTTCGTCATCTTATACATCGGTTTTTCCACCCAAAGTTCTTCAAAATCATCCATAATATCTTCATCAAAATAGTCTGGGATGCCTGATGTATGTGTCAACAGCTGATGAATCGTTATATCAGGATGAAAGTGAGGAAATTTATGATCCAAGAGATCAGCTAACTTTGATTCAAACGTTAGCTTTTCTTTCTCTACGAGCTGACAAATACCTATTGCTGTGAAGAGCTTGCAACCAGATGCAATGCCAAATCTAGTATTTACTACATTAAGAATTTCCTCTGAACGGTTTGAATATCCACTAGCTGTCGCAATTACTGGACCTTGATTGTTTTGAAAGAAAACAACCCCGGAAAAATCTAATTCTTTTACTTTATTAATGACACTAATCTCTAACTCTTTTAATCTGCTTTCCACCGTTACACATCTCCTTTTTCTGAAGGTCTTGATTCGCACTGCGACCAAGACTATATTCCTAATGGCTAATGTGACTGGCAACTATATATGCGGTTTTTGGACTCAGCTACAAGTTTACCATATTATTCATGTTCATTCCCATATTTATGAAACGCGGGTATACTCTTTTTTCGTATATAAGGCACGAGGTAAATGTACCTCACACCTAATTTGGAGGAGATATCATGAAAAAAACAGG
Organism: Sutcliffiella rhizosphaerae; assembly: GCF_917563925.1. Classification (GTDB taxonomy): domain Bacteria; phylum Bacillota; class Bacilli; order Bacillales; family Bacillaceae_I; genus Sutcliffiella_A; species Sutcliffiella_A rhizosphaerae. Next base: position 67,520 of record NZ_CAKJTJ010000011.1, on the reverse strand, counting down.
ATGCATTAAATGTGGAGTCAAGGATGCCGCTACTAAAGAAATTGCCACTACGGGCACAGGCTTGTCCAAGATGTTTGACATTCAGCATAATCGTTTTATCGTTGTTTGTTGTAAAAACTGTGGGTATTCCGAGTTTTATAGTAAAGAAAGTTCCACCGCGTCCAATGTCATTGACTTCTTTTTTGGGTGATTTATAGAAGACAAGTACGCAAAGGCAACAGATTTTGCGACCTTCATAAAAAAGGATGGCTAGAGCAAATGTCTCTATGCCATTCTTCTGAACTTAAAAAAAAGCATATAATCCGTTTTCAAAATACTCATAGTCAACCTCACTAATAATCTCAGTACCATATCCCTCAAAAAATATTTGTTTATCTTTTGCTAGCTCGAAAGCATTTGGTTTTGGACGAATTGCTATCGCCATGTCATATCTAGGATCTCCGAAAGCGCCATCACTCCAATCAATAACACCCGTCACTCTTCCTTTTGAAACTAGGACATTATCAATTGTAAAATCACCATGTATAAATGTTTGTTTATGTGGTTCTGGCCTCTCAGACTGAATTCTTTTTAACGTTTGTTCTGTGCCATCTACTTTATAATGGGTAAAATTATCATGTGCCCGGTGTAACATTTCATCCAACCAAGGACGACTATATGTTAAATTATTGGGGCACGGTGTCGCATGTATTTGTGCTAATACTTTTCCAAACTCATAAATCAATTCTTGTCGCTTATTTTCGTTTTCCTCATTTAATAGTGCAGACCTCAATGTTTCACCTTCTAAACATTCCATGAGAATCCATGAGGCATCCGTTGTTTCTGTAAATTGTATGAGCTTTGGAATGAGGAAATTCGTTTTGTTTTGTAAACTCTCCAATACATTTGCTTCTCTTTTTAACCAAGTGCGATATAGTTTTTCTCTTGAACATTTCAGGGCAAATCTTCCCTCGCTGCTTTCTACAATTCCTACATTTGATGTATAACCTTGGCGAGGAAACGTGATCGTTTTGATAGGTTGTAAACGTTCTAATAACACATATGGAATATTCCTTACCTTGATTGGCTGCAAAAAAACCACCTCTATCAATTTATTTAATAATTTTAATTTGTATTTGAGGCAAAAATGTCTACGTTCAATGTTTCTAATACATGTATGGCTTCCTTTACTGGTATGTTAGGAAGCTTAAATTCTTCCGATAATACTTCTTGCACTTCTGCTTCTGAAGATAAAGTCATTATGTTGATATCCCCATTAGCGTATTGGATACTAAATTTATTATTTACTAAAGAAACACTTCTTTGTTCAGTAGTTTGATAAAGTTGGCATCTTAGTATGTTCATAAATGGTGCTGCAGGCTTATTGGATTTTTTAATTACTGCCTCAAAGTCACTAACTATTGCCTCTTTTCCTGGCTCAAAGTGCCATGTCCTCCCACTTTGTTTACCATTAGTAAATCGGTCATATTTATATTTTATACCTTCCGAATCTACTGGGAGTATATAAATTTCGTCTCTTCCAAATGAAGATACACTTTTAGTAGTATTATCTATGCGAATCGGCTTAAAAAGCGGCGCTGCAGCCCCACAATCTACATAATATTTATCATTATTTATGTTAACAATAATCCCCATATGCTCCTCACCTAGCATGACATGGTAACATTCAAACCCTATTGATTCTAAAAAAATCTTTAGATTGGTGTTCAAAATATAACAGGTCCCTCCGAAATTGTTTTCGAAATAATTATTCGTGAATAGGTCAAATGAAGGGAACGGCAATCTTCTATGGTAGAAAAGTAGCTTGCTTATGTTCTCAAATGGGAAAATATGGAGATTAGCATGGCAGATTTTCTCTAAATATTTTAAGGAAGGTCCTTCAACTTGTAAATTTAGACAATCCAGATATCTTTGTACGCTAAATGTTATATTCGACATGTTATATGCTCCTTTTATATCCCTTTTTTTATACTATCTAAGGATAGACTAACATCTGAATGAGGAAGAAATCTTCAGAAATAAGCTGCATCTTTCCCTACTGCTTTTGTAGTAGTTAATATTGAAATTTAAAAAATGTCCAGATATCTACTCTTAAGCAGCTCTCTGGACATTCCATTTATTTAAGTGGAAACTCATAACCCGTATAGGTCCTTGTATGTGTAAAGCCAATATTCTCGGCAACTGCAATGGAAGGCTTATTTTGTTCCATACAGTCCCAATATGGGGTGATTTCTCTTTGAATGCATTCTTTTACATAAAAATATGCTAGGTTCTGGGCTATCTTTTTCCCTCGATGGTTTTCAGCGGTCTTAATGTCAATACAATGCACATTTTCAAAAATAAACGAAGAAAAACAGTACGCCACCACTACATTGTTGTAGATGCTGCAATAACCAATGCCCTTATCGAAAAAGTCTTGTATTGTTGGCCAATATTCATCAATATGTGTATCCAAAAGGTTGGTGTTAATCTCTTCACTATCAAAAAGCTGTTTGCTTATTCGTTTGGTTTGATAGCCTTCAAAGTTATGAGGGAGTGTGTCTTTATTAAAGCACTCTGCAGCAATAGTATACACTCGTTGCTTCCAACTATTTAGTTCTCGATACGCGAAAACCCGTTCAATCATAGGATCCCATTTCCCATGAATACCGATGCCCTCAAACCATTCCAAGCCTACTTTTTTTGCTTCTATTAAAATGAATTTATCAACAAAATCATTTAATTGATTAGTAAACTTGTCGTTTGTTTCATCACCAATAAAAATGAATCCATCATTATTACCTAGCCAAATTAGTCCAGTTGTGGGGGATTGCTGATCATCTACAAAGATTCTCCCAGGATTTACACCAGCTGCAATAGCTTTTGCTTCCATTTGTCCATCCGATGGGAGTAAGGATGAACATTTTATAAACTCATTTTTATCTAGCTCTATTATCATTGTTATCTCGCCTCCATTTAATCTCCTGCGTTAAAAAAATACTCATACTTTTTGAAGTCCATTTGATGCTTGATTAAGGGCTGAAAAAATTCCCTATCTTCTTCTCTTATTCTAAAAGAACCTATTACAGGATGTTCCTCAGATAAATGAAATATCTTCTTATAATCATCTAACAGATTATTAGAAAGTTCCTCTTCACCTATAATTATTTTAGAGTGGACTTCATTCCACGCAATTGTCCTTATTAATTCTCTTTCAGATAGTAGATATGGTGACTTCATTGACTCTACAAATAAATCATTGTTCACCGCAAATTCAATAGCAGGTAAACATTTAACATATGATCCTATATACATGTAGTAATCCCAACCAAAATGAACAAAAAACTTGTCCTCATTGTAAAACTGACAAAATATGAAATCTCTTAAAATCATTTTACATATTTGTCTAATTTCATTACGGTTAACTATTTTATCTTCTTGAAGTACAATTTTCTCAAAGTCCTTATAGTACAAAGCTGATGTTTTTTCTTCTTCGGATATAGTGTTTATGGAAAGCATCATTACACGCAAGTAGTCTAAGTCACTCGCATCCATAAATTTAATGATAGAATCAATATATGTAGCTTCGACTTGAAGATATTTATCCAAAGTCAATACTTCTCCGTTAATGGTTTTCCAGATTTCTGAAGGGCTGGTCCACTCTTCCCTCAATGTAAAATGACCATGCTCATCACGGTATATTGGATTATACTTCGTTACACGCCACTGATTCATTTCCTGTTCTCCATTCTTCTCTAAGCATTCCATATACCTCTCTATCAAGGTACTCACCATTTAAATATTCATAATTGCGGATAGTACCTTCGTGTTGAAAGCCCAATCTCTCAGGAATTGCCCGACTTTTCGTATTATGGCTAGCAACATTGATTTCAATCTTTTTTAAATTTAGTTCATTAAATGCAGGCTCATTAAATTGTTTAACTGCTATTGTAGCTATACCTCTTCCTACAGCAGCAGCTCCTAACCAATAACCTATTTCTGTTTTTTTCGCCGTCCAATCGATATACAAAAAGCCAATAGAACCAGCAAGTTTCCCTTCATGCCAGATCCCAGCCCAATAGCCATTACCGTTCGTAAACCTTTTTAAGGAGTTTTCAATAAATTTTTCACTATCCTCCACATGTTTTGTTTTCGTAGGAAAAGCGAGCCACTCTCCAATACTTACTCTACTTCCATTAATTAATTGGTATAGTTCATGTGCATGTCTTTTTTCTAATGTTTGTATATATGTTTTTGAATCTATCTGTACCTTAAACATCTTTTCCGCCCCTATTTTCAGTCCTTTTTTTGTAATTCCCTAGTCCTACCCAAAACTAAGCCTAAATAGATTGTAATGGTAAATAAAATAACGCCTACCATGTAATAGGCTGATTTTCTAGAAAAATCTATTTCCAATGGGCCGCCTCCATGAGCAGTGTTGTACAACTCTAAATCCTTATAAAACCACCATATTCCTAAGAGGGTTAAAATTAGCATACAGTACGCCAACGTGGCTTTTTTATGGCAAACATAATGAATTAAGCTATCCTTTACAGCATTCTTAAACGTATGATTAGGATTATGCATTGCGTTACTTTTAAAGGGGATTAGAAAATACACCATCAATCCTCCCCAAATAAACACAAAGAAAAATAGTTCTGTGAGCTCCAAAACTAATTCCCCCTATTAAATTTTATTTATACATAGTCGAACGCTTTCCTGTAATTGCAAGAATTGATTTTTTTCACCAAGTATCACATAAAAACTTTTTAAGAACGATTTACAATTACAAACTAAAAACCAGTAGTTTTCTTCTCTTAATTGTTCTTTTTCCATTCTTAATCGTAATGGTAATTCTTTTAACAATGTTGATATTCCTTTTTCATCCAAGCCATTATGCAGCATATTCAATATGGGAACGAGTAATCTTTCATCCTCATCATGAATATAGATACTATTGGAAACAAGAACTTTATTCCATAAAGCATTTAAAATTTCTGGGTATGTTTCCTTCTCTAACTTCGTACTTTTCACAAGTTGATCAAAGGTATCTGCTACATGCGCAATGCTGTGAGCCCATCCTTTATTAGGTACAAATCCTCTTAAGTCTACTTCGTGATTCATATAATGTAACAATTTTTCTTTTACTTCTTTAACTTTTTCCGCTTCTAATAAAGAATCTTGATTGTCTCTATACAAAATAAGTGCCACTAAAAGAGTAGTAAAAGATCTAGTAAAAACTGTATCCGTTCCATTTTCCCCTATTCCTTTCATTAACAACTCATTCATGCAACAGTCTAGCAATTCTTTTAATAGCTCATGCTTCAGGCGATTTTCTTCAATGATGAATCGATAAAATGACGAATATATTAATTGATCCCTAAGCTCACTGTCTATCGACCCAATGTGAGCGACCATTGATCTCACCAATGCATCATTATCTACGTAAGACCATGAATTCACATCTCCATCCTTTTCTTCTAATAATTTTTTCAATTCACTTTCACTCATCACTCTACTGTCTTTTAATAAGCTCATGTTGACTACTCCTTAGAAAATAATTAGTGTGTAAACAAATTGGTCTAACTCACTACGAAAGTACACAACCCCCACCTTTTCTTTCCTCGATGACTAACAAACTATTATTAAAATCTAGCCTATTGCTTAGGCAAATCTCTCCCAATTACTATTAACTATTAGTTTAGCAAAATATTCCTTATTTGGTATACAATTATATTAAAGAATGTATTTGTTTTGTGTAAACAGATAATGGTAAGAGGTGGAGTCAATGATAAATATGATTAAGGCAATACCTGAGAAGGTTTCATTTTTAACTGGACTAATATTAATATTAGTCAGTCCATTAGTACTGTTTTTGATTTCACATGTATTCCCTATAAGTGATTGGATATTACTAATTATAGGGGGTGTCGTTCATTTTTTTGCTATTCTTTTCATACTAAATGCCGCCGATAAAAGACATTTAAGAATTAGGAAGATGTAGGTTTCTTTATCGGAAAAGTAACTGAGGAGAAATTATTGATTGTAGAACTTGGGTGACTGAGAATGGAAGATCTCACAAACTCAGTCACACATACTAGGTTTGCTTGACTGAAATTCGGAGATCTCGCTATCTCAGTCACGCATTCTGGATTTGCATGACTATAATTCGGGGATTTCGCTATCTCAGTCACGCATTCTGGATTTGCATGACTCAAAATCAGGGATTCACAATTTCAGTCATGCATTCTTGGTTTGCATGACTGAAAATCATTGAACTCGCTATCTCATTCACACAAACTTAATAAACTTAATTTGCGTAATAGAAAGTGAGAGAATCTCCAATATCAGGCGTACAAACTATTCAAGCTCTTCTCACTGTAACTTTTATTCATTCTTTTCGTCAAAGAGTTCAGGGGGTGTAATATGAAATACATTTCAATAAAAGTTTTCTTGGTGGTTTTTGTAATACTTTTGCTAGCATGTAGTAATTCTCACACAACTAAAACCATGGATGAAATGCCTAAAGATTTTAATTTCAGTCTTGATTATAGTACATATGGGAAACAAAAGATTGATACATTTAATGGCATAATTGTAAAAGATCTCATAAAAGACGGAACGATTGAGGCTAAAATAACCTTGACTCAAGCTGAAAAAAAGCAAATATTAGATGAAATGGTTAGAATTAATATTATGGCTGTAGATAAATATGAGTATCAATTTTCATGCATGAGTGAGCCACCTTCATATTCAAAATGGCATATCCAAATAAATGGTGAAACGCAAGACATATCTTTTTGTAATTCAACGAAAGATGTATTGGAATTAATTAAACTTCAAGATTTTATTCATACAATCGTTTCATCAAGAGAGGAATATCAGGATTTACCCGAAGCTAATGGATGGTATGAATAACCTTAACTAATTTTTTATCGTAAATCTCCTGCTATCCCCATCATTACAAGGCATTTATTAAGTAGACGCTCGTCTATTTGATTAACAGATAAGTATTTTTCTTGATAAATAGCTTTTATTACACTATCCATTCCCTGCTCACTGGGAGAAATATTTCTGACAAAAAGATTTAATGGGATGATTTGGTCTTCGCCATTTAGTGGTGGTTGATAATAGGTCACGTCTTCACAAAGCAAATAGCCGTTACGATTAAAAAATGCATTTCTTCTTAGCGAGTCTGCCTTTTCTTGTTCAGTATGCAGCATTTCTTCTTTTTCTGTTTCAAGGTATATTTCACTAAGTGTGGTATTTCCAGCAAGTTTAGCATCTTCTATGAAAAGCTCTTCCATTTTCTTGAGGGTTTTAGAACCTAAGCCCCTGCTTTTGAGATGAGGGTTTGTGACAATATAAACTATAAATCCCGCATTTACGTTTGCTAAATAATGCCCCGTTGCAAACGAAACGATTGTTTTACCTTCAAACCCGACTAAACATCTAAAGTTGTTTAAGTTATTTTGCCGACCATATTGAATACTTTTATAAAAGATATCGTGTGGTTCTCTTACTTCTATCGGAAAAGCATTGTCGTAAAACTTGAATATTTCCTCTAGTACAAGCGAATTCTCATCTTTTATTTCTTTCCAAATAATTGTCATCTTCATTCCTCTTTTTCGGTTTCATTTATTGGCGGGAAAAATCCTGCTGGGCTTAATAGTACCTCTGGAAACATTGCTCGCATTTTTTCATATACTCGCCTTTGAACATCCCCATCTACCCAATTTGCAACTTCTTGCTGCTCATACTTTTCATATATGTTAAGTCTCGCTGTTCGTTTTCCTCCGCTTCCATCACCGGTAAAGTCATCCACACAAATTCTGTCGACTATCCCTTCTAGCTTTTTTGGAAAATCATCTGAAAATGGAAGTGCCGGAGCAATCGCTACTTGTGTGGGAATACCTTCATCATGGAGAGTCTTTAAAGCATTAAGTCTTGCAGGGATTGGGGGAGCAGCAGATGAAAAGCGTTTGCGTACTTCTTCCAGGTCCGTTTCAACAGTGACACTCACAAGGACTTTTTTGCCTAAACTTTTCAATAAATCAATATCTCTTGTTACCATCGGACTTCTTGTTTGTACCATTAGAAAGTCAGGCTGTTCCACTTCCATCACTTCTAATAAAGCTCTCGTAATCTTTTCTTTATGTTCAATAGGTTGATAAGGATCCGTACTGGAAGACATAAAGATACGGATGGGTTGTCCTTTTTTTCTGAGCAACTTCATTTCTTTTAAGAGCTTTTCTTGACCATTCCTTTTTATATCAACCCATGTTCCCCACTCTTCCTCATTAAAAAGCCCAACTGGACTCTGTCTAACATAACAGTAAGAACATCCAAACGCACAACCGACATAGGGATTTAACGTATGAGTATAGCCTTCTAAAAATCCACTAGCCTTTGTTAACAGTGTTCGAGGTGTTCTTTCACTGATTTTCATGGGTTGGCACCACCTTTTTCAAGAATTTTCTCTTGTCGATTTATTTATTTTCTCTATACTTAAAGTATCATATTACAAAGGGGATGGTATACATGGTACTCACAGTAGTAAAACCGATTTTTGCAGAGGCTGCAAGTAATTTAGTAAACACGATTAGTAATTACTCTGGCACCGTATTGTTCAAGAAAGAGCATTGGGTGGTGGATGCAAAGAGTTTGCTTGGCGTATTGGCTCTTGCCCTTCAACCTGGTCAAGAAGTAGAAGTAACTTCTGATGAAGGGGAAGAAGTGTTCGAGGCTATTTTAGCATTAGGAGTTTTTGAAAAAAAGATTTAGTATAGTAGTAGACACCCCTTTACAAATTTAATGGGGTGTCTACTATTATTTTTTATTCATGAAAAGGTACATAGCCTGTTCTTTTTACCAATGTTTGCCCCTCTTCTGACTTCATCCACTCAACAAACAGTTCTATGTTAGGATTTTCTGTATCTGCCAAATAAATCGCATAGAACGGACTTACTAAAGGATAGCTGTCTTGTTGAATAGTTTCGATGGAAGGCGCAACACCATTAATGGACAAATGTTTTATTTTGTTATTTTGTACCATTGTCTCTGAGAAAAAACGAAACGAAAAACCGATAGCATTTTTTCTATTTTCATAGTCTAACGTTTCTTCTATTATTCCTCCCATACCTGATACAAATTGTTCTTTTGGAGCCTCCATCAATCGTTTCGTTCCCATTACTTTATTTAACATTTGTTGACTTCCACTGTCTTCAGGGCGTTGAAACGCTAAAATCGGTTCGTCCTTGCCACCTAGTTCTTTCCAGTTTGTAATCTCACCTGCATAAATCTGTTGGACCTGCTCAAGAGTAACATCACTAACAGTGTTATCTTTATGGACAAAAAACACAAATGCCTCTTTTCCTATCGGTGTTAATTTAATTTCTTTATCTAGCATTTTTGCCTGGTCCTCCATCTTACTTGATGGGTCTGGAGCAAAGATTAAATCTGCTTCCCCCTTAAACAAGCTAACCCAGGCACCAGATGTTTGTGTTGATCTCACTTCACTTTTAATGGAATCATACGTTTGTTTTGGATACACTGCTTGAGCAAATGCAGAATAAATGGGATACAATGCCGTTGATCCATCAAGTTGTGGTAATGGCGACTCCAATTTTAAGGAGGCTTGAGAGTCTAAGACCGCCACGAGAGAGTCATTTTTAAATGGCTCATATACAGTAAGATCAACATCCTGTGTACTCATTATTTGCAAAGATCGCAAATGCCAAGCCTTTCCACCTTCTATAGCAACAAAAAGAACAAAGCAGCTTATGATTCCTAAAAATGCAAACCTTACTCCTTTTTTTGAAAACTGTCCCCATACGCCTAAATTGGCAAATACTATAAGTGTAAGCACAAGACCTGCTGCAACCAAAGCGTATGACTCTTTTCCTGCTGACAATGCGATAATTATTATTCCATAAAACCCCATAAACAACATCATAAACGTAACTACAAGTGAAGCAAGAACTCTCATGCAATTTTCCCCTTTGTTTGTTCTTCTCTATCTCTCTTTTATTTGGTTTTCCTTCCTATTTTAACATTATTTGTGAGGTATTTAGTATCTTTTTCTGTTCTGCCACTATCGCTAAACCAATGTTCCATTTTATATGCTAAACTACCTGTAAGGTCCATTTAATATGTGTAAAAGAGGTGCTACAGATGAAAACGGAAAAGGAAAGAATGATTGCAGGAGATATGTATAATCCAGAAGATCCCGAACTTTTAAGAGATCGGGAAAATGCTAGAAACCTAGTCAGAGAGTATAACCAAACGTCAGATGCCGAAGCAGATCATAGGCGTCATATTTTAAACCAGTTATTAGGTTCATTTGGAAAAAATATAAAAATGGAGCCTAATATTCGCTTTGATTATGGATATAACACACATGTTGGCGAGAATTTCTATGCCAACTTCGATTGTACTATTTTAGATGTTTGTGAAGTGCGCTTTGGAGATAACTGCATGCTTGCACCAAATGTTCAAATTTACACGGCAACGCACCCACTACATCCAACGGAACGAAATTCTGGAAGAGAATACGCAAAACCAATTACAATCGGAAATAACGTTTGGATCGGTGGAGGGGCAATCATTAATCCTGGGGTTAACATTGGAGATAATGTGGTAGTTGCTTCTGGAGCGGTAGTAACGAAGGATATACCTGAAAACGTTGTCGTTGGGGGTAATCCAGCAAGAGTTTTAAAGCAAATAGAGTTATAAGAAGATTATTAGAACCCATGGATACGCAAGTATTCACGGGTTCTTTTACAATATTTTATTCATACTGTTCTAACTTATATGTTGTTGTCTATGGAGGATGTGATTCTTTTATATAGTCATATCATATACGTACGTTGTCACCTTCCTTAATATATTCCAGCATACTATCATCTTCCACACCTACACGTATCACATCAATGTTCCAATCATCCTCCGTTAATTCAAGGATAATTAAGTTATTTCTTATTTGGATAACTTTCCCTTCCATTGTTTTCTCATCACACATTCCCGTAGGATTATCCATGTCTTCCATCGACATTTTCATTTCCACAAATTTGTACACTGTAAAAATTAGCGTTACAATCAATGCAATATAGATGACTTTCTTCAAAACTTCCCCCTCACTTCGCAATATTATTTCATCATTTCATTTTGATATTTTTCTATAACCATATCACTCAATATACCTTCTGCATAAAAGTGATTGACATATACACTAATCATCATTTCATTTTCTTCTGTTTTTTCTATCGACAATAACACACGATTTATTATCTTTGCTAACTCGTTAGGATTGCTATACATCGTATTCCAAGCACGAACCTGTAGCTCTATATCGTCGCTAGTAGCTGCTGCCTCTAGCTCTTCAATTGCTACCGGAATTTGCAAATGTGCATAGGGATCTTCATACACATTTGTGTAAATAAAATGTATTGGATTATACTGATCTAGGTCATAGTTAAATTGCTTATTGTCAACTGTGACATTCATTTGATTGTTAGTTATTTCTATCTCTCCTTCTTGAAAAAGCATAGATTCTTTAAGTGATTTGATGGTACAACTAACATCTGGTGTATTCAAGTAATAATTATATGCTGGATTCAGCTCTTTAATATATTCATTCAGAGACATTCCATCTAATTCATTGTTATCTTTTAATCTCTCGAAGACAACTGGTCGATAATAATACTTTGCCTCCATCTTCTTAAAATCAATCGTCCATTCTGATTCTGGACACTCAAATAGGACACGGAAAGCAAAGCCTTCATTTGTCTTTTGAAGTTCATAATAGATGAACCATTGGTCTACTTGTAGCGGTACGTCTGTCTTTTCTGATAGGATATCGCTAAAAGTAAAATGTATAAATGCTTTTGATGAAAAACCACCATCTGTATTTACATAGATATGAAGTGTATCTTCTTCTCTCTCTATTCGCTCAATAGTAGAATCATGTAGACTATCTACGAAAACTTCTTGTACTTCCGTTGGCAAGTGCGATAGAGTTTGATTTGTTTGTTCTTGGGCTTTATCTAATACCTCTTGAAACGTTCTAGTCCCTTCTTCACCCATCTTAAATAGTCTTCACGTATCTTTTTTGGCAATATCGGCTGATTCAATGTGCCATCTTCTACATATGGAATGAATTTTTTTGGAAGGTTGTTTAGTAGCTGCCCTTTTAAATTTTCCAGTTCTTCTCGCAATTTTGCTGCAAGGTCTTCCCCTTCTACTTCCGCTTCGTTTATTACATACTCCCACTCTTCATCTGTTTCATGAATTGGAAGTAAATTACTCTTTGTAAATCGTTCTTTTACTTCTTTTGATAGATTCCACATATTATCCCTTCTTCTTTAAAACTCTCTTCTATATATGGCATTTTTTCCGATTGCATAAATATACCTTCCACGCATGAATATATCCCCTAATATTCTTTGACCCTTTTCATCTAGCAATATTAGTTTCTCTTTTGGTTTATACGTGTACTTTCTTTTTTGGTACCGCATTAATGTATTTATATCTACTTGTGCAATTAACTCTTCTTCAGCAACAATAAACTGATCTAGAGTATTTTCACCTTCTATCCGATGACGACTTTCTTCTACTCTGTCCGCCAATTTGACAAGATAAAAATCATCATAATAATAAAAATAAACTTCTTTAGAACTTTGCACATTTAATGCATAGGTATCACAAATTCCGTATTCGTCTGCACCCCATAACTTTTCCCCACTGCTGGAATATGCGACAAGGCCACTGCTTCCCATCGGTTCATCCCAACCACAGTTACCGAATATCCCTTCATCAAAATAACTTACCCATATCGTATTTGATTCATCAATTTGTACTTTACTGATTCCATCTCCAAGCGCAAATGCTTCCATTAGTTGGCCATTGGGGTTGTACCTTCTTGCATTGCGTTCAATGAAGTTGCCATCCTTTAAACAGCGTCCTTGTACAATGAGCAATGTACCATCTGTAAATAAGTCTATTTCCGTTGGTATAAGAGGAACATTCTTCAATTCAATAGTTTCTATCTTATCTCCATCCATAATACGAACAGTCCAGTTACTTTTAGGGACTGGCCGTTCAAAAAAGTCCAATTCTGTTAGTTCCGTTTCGATAAAGAGCAATTTTCCATCTCTAGTAATTTGTCCAGCAACAAAATGTAAATCTGAAGAATACTCCATCCACTTTTGCATGATGAATTTTTCCATTTATCTCCCCTTCTTGTTTAACACTAACTATTTTTTTATATCGGTATAATTTTCCACTTCTTAATTGTCACGGTAGTTACTAGGAATTTTTATAAGCACATATTTTCCCGTCCACATTTCAGTAGTGACGACCATTGTTTCACCATCTTGTACAAAAATCAATCCACTTCCAAGCTTTTCTTCAAACTCCCATCCATATGAAACCATCAATTTTTTTGTAAGTAGATCCTCTTTGTAAACTCCTTGATTTTCAGTGCTTGTGATATACCAGACATAATCACCTTCTGTAGCAATTTCAACCATCCCACTATTTGAATTCTGTAGTTTAGCAATTGCTTCCTTTCCTGTTATTCCATTAATCGGAAGTGGTGGATAATATAATTTATTTACAAAACTAACTATTATCATGACTATTAGTATAATCCCGAAAATTACTCCCGCTCTTTTCATTTTCCCTCATCCCTTTTCCCTTCCAATCGCATCTGTTTAACCTAAAGAAGCGATAATCCTTCAAGGTTTATCGCAGCCAGAACGTTTAACTTTTTATGTACTCAATCAAATGTGATGAAAAATGGATGACCTACATTACGCCATATTTTCAAGAGCTCTTCCCGATATTCCTTGTTGGAGATCAACTGTAATGCTTCCTCAAGACTAAAATATTCTACTACTAAACTCTCAGCAGTAGTCATTAACCTTCCGTCTACTGGTCTGCCCCGCCACCAAAAGTTACAGATATTTTTACTTAATTCTTGTGAGACACCACAAAAATCAATAACTTCTATATTAATTTCCGTTTCTTCTTTCACTTCTCTAATGACGCATCTTGAATGGATTCATTATTTTCTACCTTCCCACCAAGTAGCTCCCACCCTCTTATAGGATCTTTCTTCAATAATATGTGGCGCTCACTATTCAAGACGACTGCACCCGAAGTTATGATGAAATTCTTCACTGACCTAGACTCCTTTTCTTACCTCTTAAACCATTTCTCTGGATGTTTCTACATAATTTGCAAGATTCTCTAAGGTAGACCTTAGACCAATCTCATGGTCCTCTTTTTTTATACCTTCTGGTACATGCTCACACGCTATGGAAACGAGCGTACCTTTAGGGTCCTGCTCCAACTTCCAAGTCATTTGCATCTCTCCAGCGAAAATTGGATCTTCAGATTCGAACTCCACTAACTGTATAATACGTTCATTAAGGACAAACTCCTTGAATGCACCTTTAATGACATCTGTATTTTCCGAAGTTTTACCTTTATTTGCATACTCCTCACCTATATAAGATAATGACATTCGATAGTTTCCGCCAGCCTTTGCCTCAAATTCAAACATATGGCCTCGCATATCATTTGGCGGAAGCCACAATACTACAGCCTCTGGGTCTAAGAATGCCTTATAGATTTTTTCCGGTGAAGCTTTTATAACTTTTGAAGCATAGTCAATTCGATTATTGCTTTTCTCTATTTGAAACGATTGAACATAACATACCTCATCATCAATAAGTTTCTCACGCTCTTTATACCGTATATTTAAAGTGTTAAATAACTTTTTCCAAAAGGCTACTGCAGGTCTATTATTTTTAAGCTCGATAATAAAATATTTCCCTTGTTTCTCTTGAAATACTTTCTCTACTGCAATCTTTGCTAGCCCTTTACCTCTGTATTTATTAAGAATAAAGAGATCATTTATTCCGAAGTCATATTCTTTTGTAAGAAAAGGCCGTTCTATTAAAAGTAGGAAACCTACTATATTTTCATTATTTTTAATGAAATACGGGGAAAGACCCTCTGTTCTCCAAAACAACTCTAATTCCTCGTACTCAAATAATCCGTCTGCTCCAATGTCAAGTTTAGTTGTGAATGCTGAAAGATCATGAAGATATAAAGAATATAAGTTTCTTAATATTGTCTTTTCATCTTCTCTTACTTTTTCAAGTATAATAGACATTTTATTCTTCCTTTCTTTTTGATGTATATTTTTTACACCTATTAATCCAAAGTTCCTTATAGATTTCATTAGGTAAAATGCGATCTTTCAAATCACCTATAAAATGTATCTTGTTTTCTTTACACCAACCTAAGCAAGTCATATATAGCTCCATATCCAATTCATCTTCATCCCAGTAGACGGGGATTTCTTTTTTACCTGCTTTATAGTACATAAATGCCCTTGTGTGGCCATCCGTAAAGAAAATCTGTTCCTTTTGTTTTTTTATCGGCAAGGGGTGATTGCTAGTTATTTCATCTGGATTAAATTGTCTCTCCAAGTTTTCTAATTTTGATTGGTTTATATATAGTTGGCTTGGCTGGATCTTTTTTATATCCATTATTATTATTCTAGTCATGTAAACTATCTAATAATATATAGCCAAACACAATTCCTGCTGTTGTTGGTAATATAGGATCGCCTAGATGCAAAACCTGTTTCGCTAACCATACATTCAAACCAAATACCATACCGAGTAATGGAATACATGCTAAGTATAGACTTGGCACTCCAATTGCGACTACTTTCTTCCAGTTAAAAGTCCATTTTTGCTTTGCTACCATTTCCATTATTAGTTTAGGTACTCGAAATAACATCCCTATTACAATAGGAAACACCGTCGTATAAATTAGTAAAGGCATCAAATTATATGTCGTATTTGCAATTTCATGAAACCTTGTTTGGTGATTCAGTCCTACATAAAAAATAATTCCAACTATTATGGTGGATAGAAAATAATATAAAAATTTCAATAGAAACTCCTCCTTAGCAAGGGTCTAATAAAATGAATTTCATCTAATTTTACCTAACTCTTATTTTTACATTCTATGTTGTAGTTTTTTTATAGTCCATATACCACTCACGTCCAGTGGACCATTCCTTACCTTTATTTTCGTTTCCTAGTATTTCTACACATACAGTTGCCATTATATATTCTTTAAGGCTATTTTGTTCTTTTGATTCAAACTGTTTTAATAAATATGATAATCCTAGTTCTTTGCTTGAAACTAACCTATTGAATTCTTTGGCATGTGAGGAGATGTAATCATGTTGATTCGATGAAAGGTTCACTTGATGAGAATGGACAATTAACATAAGATCTTGTTCCATCGTTTGAATAGTTTGCACCGTTTTATTGTTACTTGGACTGCACATCACTATGAACAACAAAGCTATTATGAAAACATTTTTCATAAATTATCACCCATTCTTTTTTACTAAAACACTATGAAGCAATTATTACTCGTCTTCTAATAAATGCTTCCTCAGCTTTAATAGTCTATAAATTACTAATATGATAAAAGCTAGAACAAATAGTAAAGTGATTGGTTGACCAAAGTTAACTCCTACGAATACAATTGTTAAGAAAAAAATCCCTACTATTGCCCCAAATCGGGTAAAACTAACTGCTACATCAGAAAACTCTGGTTCCTCTCTATACTTCCATCTATGCCCAAATATCATACTTTCCTCCGGATAGAAATATGTCCAGATTAGAACACCGTATAAAGGAATTATTAATATAAACCATAATATCGCCTCCACCGATGCTCCTCCTCCTTCCTTGATGCAATACAATGATTTGGAAGTACTATTAGTTTGGTTAATTTCCTATTAAAGTATGTTTTTACGCTACTTATTAAAAAGGGTTTTCTCCTTTAATAAAAGGAATAAATATTACATAATTTGCAATGAGAAACATCACCCAGAATAATTTTGAGCTTATTCGTTTTTGAAACAATATATTTTCTTTCCATAGAAACAAACCAACCATTATTGTATATACGGTAAAAAGAAAATATGATACCCCAAACCAGTTTACCCATATATTCCCTATTAATAGTATCCCAAATGCTGTATAGATTGGTTTTAAAATATATATGGTAAGGAGTAGACCTCCCGCAAAGATTATCATTATTTCCATTAGTCTTATCACTACTTTTTTCCATTCTGTCATAGTAACACCCCTCTTTAAAAATACTTATTTCTTCTTCTTAAGAGCACGGATTGAATGTATGATAGTAATAAATAATAGACTTCAAGATAAATATTTATTGCGAGTATCTCTCCATATGCTGTCTGTATAATTTCCACCCATCACGTTCTTTTTTAAATATTTCCATTGCTAAGGCCGTTGCAACTTTTTCTCCTGATATATAGAAATCTATTATTGATGAAAGAATCATTTCATTTTCTGATCTAAGGTTTCTTGTTAAGTCTTGATATTCCCAATAAGGATTTTTCCCTTTATATGAGTTTAAGGTTTCAATATTAGATTCTTTATACGATTCTCCATTATAAACTTCATAATCTCTATAATTGTAATAACCAAAATAGCCAATAAAATCATCTGATATCCATTTATTTACTTCTTCCACTTCTCCTTCATTGAGAATGGAACGGTACTCTTCTACTGCTTTAATGGCTTCCTTTTCCATTCATATACTCCCCTTCCGTTAGGCTACATTTGGTTCGCCCACTATATTGCTTCCACTGTTTCTCTTACAATCATCCATTCCTCATTAACAAGCTTCCAATTTTCGATCGTAAACATCTTTGCTAATACGTCATCATTTTTTATTATTAGTAATTCATAGAAAACTACTGCATTTTCATTGTTCCTTAATCGTATAACTCTATTTTCAAATTTCTTTTTTGCACCTAATAGTTGCTTAACTGATTGGCGCATTCCATCCACTGCCTCCTGTCTGTTGAAAAATAGAGGCTTTTCTTGGTTGCTTGTAAAATAAGCTACATAATAATCTTCTGTCATTCTCTCTAATAAGGAGGTGTCACCCGAACTCATTGCTACGTTCCAATCTGTCATAAAGCTATCATGCATTTTAGTAAATTCAGTTAAGCCTTCTATAGGAGCAATCATTCTTTAACCTCCATCCTTCCAATTAATTTTCATGGTATATAAATTCTTAAAAAACGTATCAAAATTAGGTGCCAACTCCAAAATAAACGTTTCTTCTGTCCACTCTAAATCTATGTAAATAATTAGATGATTCTCTTTTGTGCTTTGATAATCCATCGCTATCCATGTATTTCCATCACCGCATAACAAAACAAGTTCTTTAGGTAAGTCCCATTCTTCTATGTAATAGTTACTTGATAAAATTCCTTCATCTGATATGCCATTGATATTGTCGACACTAACATGATCTACTGCCCAGTTTGTTGGAACGGTTGTCGGGTGAGCTTTATGAATGATATAACCTCCGTTTTGAATTTTACATAATCCAATATAAGAATTTGGTAATGTGACACCTAACTTCCTTTCTGCATCTTTAACCATTTCCTCTGTTAAGCTAATTGTAAAATAATTCGTTCAATTTAATTTTAGCATATTTTCCCTTTTTCTTCTGATTTATTTATCTCTTCTGATTAATTTAAAGAATTAGGAGTAAAGAGGACTATTTTCTCTCTATGTAGAATTTTCTTAAAGAATGATTTTTGACAATTATAACAGTGCCAGGCGCCTTGCTATTTTGTAATAGTTTCACTCGAGGTCAGCAACTTGCACTTTTTTATAAAAAAATATTAAATGTAGGTGAACATGTTGAATAGGGCAATAGAAAAACTGCTAGAAATAGAAAAAGGAAACGTCGGTATCAAAATTTTCTCAACTAAGGATGATACATTTTTTTCATGGAATAGTGATATGTTAGTCCCACTTGCTTCAGCGGCTAAAGTAGCCATCGGGTTCAGTGTCGCCTGTTGGGTGGAGGAAGGGTTATTTCAATGGGATGATATTGTTCCACATATCTGCTTTAATCCGAATGAAGACAGCAAGGAATTATATCCTCATTTTCAACATCGACGCTCATTAGCTTTACGGGAAGCAGTGGAGGTTATGATTGCATGTCATGATAGCTATGTTGCCAATGGGTTAGTAAATTTTTGCGGAGGGTGGGAAAAAGTAAATAAAACTATCCAGTCTTATTCTCCGACCTTATATGTTACAGAAAATCCAAGAGCTAATAAAAATAAAGGACAACTTGGTCAGCTATTCGATGTAATGCTGGAAATTTTTCAAAAATATAAGGAAAATCCGCTCATTTGGGTTCCACTTATCAATGGGCTTGTGAGGCAACAGGGAATGGTCGATGAAATTCCTTCCTATCTTTTAAATCATATGACTGGCGGTTTAGAAAACGTCATCTTGGATTTTGGAATACTGGGAGGTTTTGATAATGACCCTATTCTTTTCGCTTTAGGAGCTATTGAGTTGCCAAATCGTTCTGACAATCAAGAGGCAGATATAAAGATTTATGAAACCTTGAAATTGCTTTATCGGGAATATTTAAGTCAATAATACACTGGACGGGGAATCACCCGTCCAAGAAATTCTACTAAGAAATATCTAAAATATCCTTCATGTTTAACCAGCCTGCCTCGCCAAATTTGTCGACTACATGCAGGCGACATTTGTAGGGATCTAAGTGGTGAACGGATCCTACAAACAGTTGATACCTTCTTTTTTCATAATAGGTAATCGTAACTTCCCGACCCGTTTCCAGCGCTTCGCAAAATCGTTCATTTAGTTCTTCCAGGCGCTGTTCATCAAGTTCTGGCCTTGTTTCATACGTATCTTCTTTTACCCAATCGCGCAGCATTTTAACATGCTCTGGTAACATCATGGACGTCCATTTAATCGTTCCTCGATCTCTTATCATTCCGTTATAGCACCTCTTTCCCTTATATCCCTTATGACTTGTGTCCGCCTATAAGCCTGCTTCTATGCACCGCAGTACCTGCGTTCGTATAAGATACTGCACGTAATAATGCCTTGGAACCATACTTCCCACGAATGGTATCCATTACATAGCCGAGCTCCCTTTTTTTTGGTTGCTCCAATTCGAAGAGACTTAGTTGCATTTCGTTGTCATCAACAATGTTGGAAAGAGATATGGCAATTTTCCGGACCGTTTTTGATTGATAATTTTCTTCAAATAGCTCCAGACATGTGCGGTATAAATCCATCGTAATATTGCTAGCACGCTCCATCGTCCGTGAGCGATAGAATCCCCCGCCAAGCTCATCGCGGCTATAACCAATACCTAGACTGATGGTGCGACCAGCTTTGCGATGATGGCGGGTTCTTCTGGCGACCTCTTCACAAATCTCTAGGATGACATGTTTAACCTCTTTTGGATTGGTGTAGTCACGCATTAAAATTTGGCTTTTCCCAAAGCTAATCTGCCCTTGAACAATGGGAGCACCTAGCTCGGATAAGTCTATCCCCCAGGCATGATGATAAAGCTGATTGCCCATCACTCCGAATTTCTTTTCGAGTAGCTCGAGCGGGTAGTTGGCAAGCTGACCAACATTAAAAATCCCCATGCTATTTAACGTTTTTTCCACTCTAGATCCAATTCCCCACATTTCTCGCAAGGGTGAAAGTCGCCAAAGCTTTTCTTTTACATCTTCATAAGTCCATTCAGCCACTCCTTCTTTCTTTGCTTCTAGATCAAGGCAAAGCTTTGACATGAGCATGTTTGGGCCAATTCCAATTGCACATGGAAGCTGAATTTCGCGATCCATAGCCTCTCTTATTTTATGAGCAATGGTGGTGGCATCTCCCCAAATCCCTTCCGCTCCATCTATTTGTAAAAAGCTCTCATCCACACTATAGGTATGGATAGCACTCTTCGGTACGTAGCGATTAAAAAGCCGGGTTATTTCTGTTGAGATACGCAAATAGCTTGCCATCTGGGGATTCACAATATGAATTCCTTTGCCATCAGGAATTTCAAATCGGCGGGACCCCGTCTTAATACCAAATTCTTTTTTTAACATCGGAGAAGCTGCCAGCACTACGCTTCCTTGCCTTTCCGTATCTCCTACTACCGCCAAATAACAGGTAAGGGGGTTAAGTCCCTTTATGACAGCCGAACAGCTGGCATAAAAACTTTTCATATCTACACATAAAATCTTGTTGTTAGGCATCTTGCTGTAATTTATGTTCACAACCATTGCACCTCTCCAAAAACGAATATATGTTCGCTTTAGTAGTATATACCCAATAATAAGCGAATATACGTTCGGTTTCAATGGTAATTTCCTCTACATTTATCGACATTTCCCTTTCTGCACAGGTGAAAAGCATTATAATAAAGGAATAAACGAGGTGACGGATATGGAAAAAAGCTTGCTAAAAAAATGATAAGAAATTGTTTTATTCAATATCAACACGACTTGGAATCCATACCGTTGAATGAATTAGAATATGAAAAACTAATAGAGGATATAGTGCGAATTATGAGTGAAGAAAATGCTTCTGACTTGTTTGAAGTCTGAGTACTTGAGTAGGTGATAAGTATCCCTTTTTCAGGAATGGTGGAATTTCGGGCTTTCATCTGCCATATGAGTGCATTTAGGAATATCATTCACATAAAGAACACTTTAATAACAAAGTCCTTTACATAAAAATTCCCTCCAAACACAACCTTTCCCAAAACATATTTTCCATCAAATTACACAAAGTAAAAGCAGGACGTAAGGTTGATAGGAGGATATATTGTGAAGAAAAGGCCTGTTTTATTTTTGTGGTTGATGTTCATTACTTCGTTATTGACGCTCCCCTTTTTAGGTTGGAAGGCTTTTAAAAGATTTTTGCCTGGAACTTTATTTACAGCTGGGATAATGATGATTGAAAGCTTGCTGGCAGTAAAGTTTAATTGGTGGAAAATCTTCAAGAAAATCCCTCCGTATTTTATTAATGAATTTGCGTTTATGGCTGGGCCTTTTTTCGCGGGACCACTGTGGATATTACGCCTCACATACGGGCGTTTCTTCTTATATTTCGTCTTGAACGCTGTGACGGATGCTGTGTTGGTGTATCCGATGAACTATTTCTTTGAACATATCGGAATACTCAAAATGAAGAAAATGAATCGTCACCAACTCTATGTACTATGTGTAGCGGAAGCAGTCTTGATGTATGGGTTCCAGTGGTTATGGGAAAACCTTATGAAAAAGAAAAAGGAAGAAGATGAAATTACCTTACAAAGTCCCATTCCTTAACCACACTTTACTGCGTCCACAATTAAAGAAGGGGATACTAATTGCTCCCCCTGATTTCTAGGATCAAATTGTTTGGAACGAAAGATGATGCCATCTTCCCTATTCCAATTCGTATGATGAAAATGCCCTTCTTCATCACAATATTCAAGCAGTCTCACCTCAAAACCTGCTAATACAAACATTTGCTGTAATGAGGTATAGGTATATACTATTTTATGACTGGCAGCAGGGTGATCCTTTGGCCCTGACCCACCAATTTTGACTATATGTTGATAAGCTTCGTTAGGAAAATAACCATCAGGCACCGCACACCGGATGTAACCAGAAGTCTTTAAATATGTATGACAAAGCTTTGCTGCTATAATCCCTTCCTCAAAAGTCAAGTGCTCCCATACATGCTCAGCTAAAATAGCAGATAAGGAATTAACTTCAAACTTCCGATCCCAATCTTCCGGTCGTAATAGACTTAATTCCTCTTCCTGTGTATGTATACAACCAGGATTATTGTTATATTCTCCTGCCCCTATTACAATTCGATTTGTCACATCCATCACCTCGGGTATACTTTTTTAAACCGTTCACATACAAGCAGCATTTCTGGTGAATATTCTAAACCGTATTCTTTTAACACATGTCGAAAAAAGTATTCATGAGCATTCCACCAATATTGGTAATCTCCTTCACCTTCTGCAACGGCAAAGTCTTCGGAAACCATATTCATTGGAACCACCTCGACAGATTCGGTTTTAATAACTGCCACTGGGTCTTCATTTGCATCTAAAACAATACTGAATTCCCCAATGATTGGAAGTGCTTCATTCTCTCTTTCATATGCTAAATATGCGGAACAAGTCGCTGTTTTTTTCCCCTCAACAACTAGAGAAGCAAGCCTGTTTGCATCAGTTCCAAACTGAAAAGCCTCGCTATACACCATTTCTATAGAGTCTTGTGTGTCACAAAAATCATTCCAAAATCGTTGTATCTTATTCATAACCAATCCCCTTAAAGAAACGCCCAGAACCTTTGTCCTGAGCGCGTTATCATTCTATCTATAATTCCACGTTCACCTCAACAGGATCACTACCATCCAACAAATTGCGAAGGGTAATGTTGTAATGTTGCTCATCCTCTGAGACTACCTCGTCCACATGCCACGGCTGACCACTTTCCACTTCCTCTAAGGCTTTAGCTACTGCATGTTGTTCATGTTCATCTTGGTCTGCATCTACCACAACTCTTACAGCACCTGACTGACCAGGAAAAGAATGAGCTGTGATGCCATTATTCCAGACAGTCACTTTCATTCCTACTGCAAGGTCCCCAGACTCCATCACATCTTCATTAGAGTTTTCTACGACAGTACTGTCCTCTAACGTATACATGGTTGCAGATTCACCCGATCCCCCAGCAGGTTGTCCAGTGACTAGAATTCTCACATTGCCATCATTCGCAATCGATACGATATATCCAGTCAAGTCCTCTACCGCTTCTTCTTCTACAATCGGTTCTTCATCCGGAACTTCATTATTTGTCTCATTTGAACCTGTGCTTCCATTGTTATTATTTCCCCCAGCCGTTCCACAGCCGACTAATAGAAGGAAGCATGCTAACAAGCTTACAAATTTTATGTTTTTCATGATCTCACCTCTTGTCATATTTGACGAGAAGACCCAAGAAAAGTTACAGAATCCGAATTATTTTTGTCGAAATGCATTCCCACCGAACTTTTCGATAATTCCCGGAAACAATTGATACATTCTGCTAGCCATATTCATCCAGACTGGCAAATTAATTTCTCGGGTCTTCGTAAACATTACATCCGCAATTCGAGAGGCTACCATATCAGGGTCCAGCATCCATTTATCTACTTTTTGTTTATAACTTCCAGTTGAATCTGCAATATCAAAAAAGTCCGTCCGAATAGGGCCAGGATTTACAGCCGTTACAAATATCTTTGTATCATGAAGTTCCATGCGCATACTATTTGTAAACCCTAAGACTGCATGCTTAGTCGCAGCATATACACTTGATTTTGGTGTTGCAATTTTTCCAGCCTGGGAGGCAACGTTAATAATATGACCGCTATTTTGCTTTAACATGGGAGGCAATACCATTTTTGTGCATGCTATCACTCCGTAAACATTAACCTCGAACATGCCACTCATATCATCTAAAGACAAATCGACCACATCATCAAATTTTCCGTATCCAGCATTATTTACGAGAACATCAATGGTTGAAACTTCAGCCATTACCTGTTGGAAGGTGCGTTTAATGTCCACCTTGTTTCTGACGTCCAGTTGGTAGACTTTCGCTTCCACTTGAAATTCTGCTTGAATTTGTGTAGCAATCTGCTCCAATTTATCAATAGAGCGTGCCATCATTATTGGAATCCCACCACGCTTCGCAACTTCCACCGCAAGTGCTTTTCCGATACCACCTGAGGCTCCTGTTATCACAACATTTTTGCTTTTTATATTTGTCATTCTTTTATCACTCCTACTTGATAAGTAAAAGGGGTTGTATCATTATTTTCTATTATCAAGTCTTTGTCCAAAAGATAGTCAATTTGCCCTAAAGTTTCCGACAAGGTTAATAAGAGTTGTTTTTCGTATACAGAACTAAAAAGATACTGACATATTTCGTAAGCTGATGAAGGCTGTTTCGTTACAAAATCCACCACTTTTTTTGCCCGTTTTTCCTGTTGCTTCAAACGGGTAGCAAGAAGGGCTGAAACATCCTCCACTACCTTTCCGTGACCTGGAAGTACTCGTTTAATAGCAAGAAGATTCATTTTTTCAATGGATTGTACATAATCAAGCATCGCTTTTTTCCGATCCACTTCCCCAAGGTATGGAGGTTCAACTAAAGGATTTGGTGAAATATCAGCTAAAATTAGGTCTCCCCCAATCAGCGTTCCACTTTTTTCATCGAAAAGAACAATGTGGCTGCTTGCATGTCCCGGTGTTTCAATAATTCTCCAACCAGGAAGACCATCTAATTTATCACCATCACTTACGAAAGAAGTAAGGCCACGTCGACAGGAAAAACGAAGAGGCTTATCCACTGTAGCTAAAACAGGATAAAAACGTTCCTCTACTCCCATCTCTTTAAAAAGCTTCTTATAATATTGTTCATGGCTGGAAAAATAGCGTAGGTCCTGAGTCATCCAAGGATGTGCCCGTTTATGTCCAAAGACTGGGATATTGGAGGGCAAATAATCCAGCAAACCAACATGATCAGGATGATGATGCGTCACGATCACTTGATCAATATCCATAACTTTTAACCCGTGCTTTAGCAATTCATCTTGAAATATCCCCCATGCTTGATGAGTCTTTACTCCAGCATCCACTAACGTCACTTTTTCTGATATGATTACATATGTATGTACGTCCCCAACTGCAAAAGGAGTCGGAATTGTAATCTTCTTTATCTCTTGCTTACAAAAAACCTCGTTCATCATAATCCCCTTTAGTAAATAGTATATAAGTTACATGTAGAAAAATTATAACGAAATAATAGCCTTTTTTATATACATGAATAGCTATTCAATTATAGAATGCACTAATTATAGAAAAAAAGAAAGCATTATTCCTTGATAACTAAAATAATTATCCCGTTGAGTTTTAGTAGAATAATTAGTGTTTACCTCACAGCTATTGACCCTTTTAGATCTCTGTTACTCTCCGCGGTGTAGCATATAATGTTATTTTTTGCTGGTGTCTGTGCTGAGATCCAACATATTTTAATTACTTACTTATAGTATCTATTTTGGTATAGAGTTTTATCAGTTCGCGTCCTTGCAAAAATCTATATACCAGAAATCTTCACTCGAAAATGGTGTGCCCATTTTTTAAAAACATGACAAATCTCCCCTTGACTTACCTGCTCCATCCGTTGCATAATGATAAAAATTAAAATAGATAACGTGAAGAATGGGACTAGTAGAAAGTGAAAAGATGAAAGAGATGGAGGCTCACCGGCTGAAAGGCTTCCAC
Source organism: Sutcliffiella rhizosphaerae (assembly GCF_917563925.1). Classification (GTDB taxonomy): domain Bacteria; phylum Bacillota; class Bacilli; order Bacillales; family Bacillaceae_I; genus Sutcliffiella_A; species Sutcliffiella_A rhizosphaerae. The sequence goes on along the minus strand of NZ_CAKJTJ010000011.1, from coordinate 41,288 downwards.
ATCCCCTGCACTTTCGAACCTACCCAGGAACAATTAGGCAAACCTAATCGGCCTCCCACGATACGGGAATGAAAGCTGGGTTAAACCAACCAATCAAGGTGGTACCGCGGATATAGACCTATCCGTCCTTACATATAGGACAGATAGGTCTTTTTATATTCCAAAAAAGGAGGGTGTCAATAAAGTGAAAATCGCATTTATTGGGGCAGGATCAATGACTGAAGCTATTATAGGAGGACTTCTCAAAAAAGGAATATGTGAAAACGGCAATATCATAGTGACAAATAAGCAGGATCTAACACGATTACAGAACCTTGCAATAAAGTATGGTGTTAAAGCTACAGAAGATAAACAAGAAGCAGTTACGGACGCTAATGTTATTTTTTTGGCGATGAAGCCAAAAGATGCAAAAGAGGGTATACAAGCAATTAAAAATTATGTAACAAAAAAACAACTCGTAATTTCCATACTAGCGGGTATCTCTAGCGAAGTAATAGAGGACCTATTTAAGCAAAAGCTTCGAGTGATCCGATCAATGCCTAATACATCTGCAGCCATTGGTCTTTCCGCAACTGCCATTGCTAAGGGAACCTATGCACAAGAAGAAGATCTGCAACTTGCCCAATCTCTATTTTCAGCAATCGGTCTTTGTACAATTGTGGAAGAAGAGCAGCTCCATGCCGTAACAGGTGTTTCAGGTAGTGGACCTGCATACATCTACTTTATTGCGGAGGCGATGGAAAAAGCTGCACTTGCACAAGGATTAGATACAACGGTCGCAAAAAAACTTGTTAACCAAACCTTAATTGGCGCAGCCCAAATGCTTCAGGAAACAGATAAAAGTCCTGATGTTTTAAGAAAAGAAGTAACAAGTCCAGGAGGCACCACACAACGTGGCATTAGCGTATTACATGATTTAAAAGTTTCCGAAGCCTTTGTATCCTGTATCGACGGGGCAACGAAACGTTCACGTGAAATGGGGAAAGAAATAGCAGATAAACTGAAGGAAAAAACATCCACTCGAACTGATGTATAAAATTAAAAAAGACTTGTGTATAACTGTTTATTCACAAGTCTATTCTATGTACAATTCACCTCTTAATTTTCTTTTAAAGCGCTCGAGGCTTTTCATTCTTTTACACGTTAAAAAGGAACAAATCGTTACAAATATTAGTATCCATTCTTTTTCTTCACGTCTATTTTCTAAGATTCTCTCCATCGAGTATCCCACCTTATAATATTTTCCCCTATCCGCCCTCACGAAATGATAATCAATACCTGGTTGTTAAGTGTTTGAGTAACTTGTCACGTTGTAAAAGTAATGGGTATTAATTGTAAAATGAGGACTCGAACCTCAAGAGTCACCCCGAAACCCCTACCATGAATACAACTTACCCTAGTTGCTAGGTTTGGTATTCGCCTTTTCATATCGCTACCAACTTGCTTTTAATATTTATTTCTTTAATAGATCTGTTCTCCAATTCAACTCTTGAATTTTCACATCAAGCAATCGATATTTTTGTGACAAATCATCAACATGCTTTTGAGCGTCTTTTACACTTATGGTTGTAACTGACTTAATTTCAGTCCTTGAATAACGATCATGTCTTTCTGTAGCTCTCTCCAACAATTCACTATAAATCTTTCGTTCCTGACCTATTAATTCCCGGCTAATCAGTACATCCGCAAGAGACTGCTCACCGGTAAATTTAGTATGTAAATTAGTGATATTTATCTGTTGAATCAAACGCTTTAAATCTACGAGATTACTAGTTAAATCTTCTAGTAATACCTCTGGTTCCTCATTTGGCGCTTCTCCTTCTTGAACCCTTACATTTTGGAGCAAACGATATTTTAACTGCTCTATTTTTTTTTGATAATCCGCTCGCAATATTAATGCTTCCGCTAATTTCATATGTTTCTCCCCTTCACTACCATCCATATTTTATAATAAAATCATAAAAATACCATCTAGAAGGTTTCTACTCTACTTTTATATGAAAAGTAGCTTGCTCATTGTCATTCATAATTTTTATCTTGACCGTTTGGACAATTCTTTTGAGATTAATTGGAGTCAACTCTGATTTATCATGTTTTTCTAACTCTTTCTTTAAAGTTTCGCTCCATTTTGCTTCCATCACCTGTCAAAATACCCTTCAAAGGCAAAAAATAACGGCAGGTCCCTATACATTTCATCTTTCTTTCATTTCTATAAGTAACTGCCAGCTATAGATCTTTGACCAACTCCAATTCATCTCTGATTGGTATGCCGTCATTACCTTTCAGAGGAATTTCCGGCTTAATTTTTCTAGCTTCTGCCACCGCATTTCTAAGCAATCTTGAAAGCTTGTAACCTCTTTTTTGATAAAACTTTAATGCTACAAGATTGTCATTGGTTGTGATTAGTTTGATATACGTACACTTATGCTGCTTTGCTAGTTCTTCTACAGCATTCATGAGAGCGGCCCCTATCCCTCTTCTTTCCTGAAGACTATCGAGGGAAATAATTTCACATTCTTTATTCTTTAGAATGTAGGTAACAACACCTAAAAGATTGCCAGTTTCGTCGAAAAACACAAACCCATCAAGAGTACTGCAATCATACGTACCACTTGAAATAACCATTTCGGGGCTTCCCCAGTGTGATGTGAAAAATTTTATAAGGTTTACTTTAGAAACTTTATATATTGGTTGAATGTTCATGGTAGATACCTCCTATTGTATTTATAAGCTTTTAACAAAATTCGCCAATAGTGGAGGGAGTATTTCAAACGAAAATGCCACATTCAATCGTTCCGTCCACTGATGAGGATCCTTTCCGACTGGACCAAGATTGAAAACAGGCATTTGTAAAGCTTCCATGTCTGCAAATGGCAAGGAATAGCTAACCCCATACACAGGAATATTAAAAGGAAGTCTTTCACTCGCTGTAAAATCTCCTTTTCCGATAAAGCTTAAATCGCACAGGCCTGAAAAATAGCGTTGTTCCTTAAATTCTAGCCCTGTTTCTATATTCATTCTTTTTAAAAATGCACGTACAGATTCCAGCAGCTCCCCTTCCTCTGTCGCAACCGAAGGATAATACGGTGGCGCAAAAAACAGGATGATCATTGGTCCAAATTTCTTGCAAAGAGATGATACCTCTTCGATAACCTTAATAGATTGCTCCCTCACATCGAGCTGAGAATACGCTGCAATCACAGAAGAAATGCGTAGATCCACCTCTTGAACTCCATAAATGGATTTAGCTTTTTGCAATAGCTCTTCATACGTAAAAACTGAAATTTTCACCGAAGATTCCTGAAAGTCCGTAAACTCTCGAAAGCGCTCGCTTCTTTCTTTATAGAAGGATTCAATATTATCAGCAGCTTTTCTAGCGATCTGTAGAAAATCCTTTTCCCATTCTAATAATGACTTTTCCATAAAAAGTACATTATATAAAGTGACAGCAGTATGAGGAATCTGCACTGAATATTCCTCTTTCAAATCTTTTTGAACTAAGCTTGTCGGCGGTGGCGTGACCTCAGCACCCACCTGCTCACATAATTCTGTGTTCCATTCCATCAATTTCTGAATTTCGGAAACCATTAAATTTGCATTTAAGCCTGCCAAAGGTTCACCAACATGCGTCTCTTTTCCATAGCAAAAGAAGCCTGGGAGAAGCTTTCCAATGGCACCAGTGTATAAATAGAGCTGATCGTCTCCAGGATACTTTTGAAACATCGGCTCCGAATTTACACATGCTTTATAAGTTAGAGAATGGCTAGCAGCAAGCTCCCTCAAAGCTGGTAAAGCCTGCAGCATCCCTTGTGAGTTTACCTCTTCGTCTGGAACAGCTAATAACAGTAGATTTGCATCCCATTCTTCAAAGATGGCTTTTTCCAATAATGACATCTGAAGAGCAAGTCCTGCTTTCATATCCATAACCCCGCGACCAAATATCCAATCACCTGACTCTAAATGTATCCTGGCTTCATCTGGCAACGTCTCTTTATGGTTTTCCAGCTCTCTAGTCAATTCAATTGGTTGGAAGGCTAGATCCTTTAAAACTCCATAATCCTCCACTCCGACTACATCAAAATGATTAACAAGTACAATCGTTTCAGCCTTTTCCGACTGCTTAACCAAAGCAGTGACAAATGAACGACCATCCTCCATTCGATGCATCTCTAGATTAGAGGGATTATTCTGAAAATAATTCAAATGATTAAGCTGATAATAAATAAAAGAAGCAAGGCGCTTCTCTTCACCTGAAAGCGTCACACTACCGTGTTGGACAAGGGACACCAAAAGGTTTGTCAGCTGTTCTTTTGTCTGCCAATGCATCTCCTATCCACCCTCTCTTTATTTTCCTTTTTTCTCCTATCATACTACTAATATCAAAAATTGAATACACATCTTTTGGAAGCGAAAAAAACATTTGATATAATATTTTAGGTAATCGAAATATTTAGGAGGAATGGAAGATGAAAACAGCATTATTTTCCCCTTATACCGTAAAAGGTGTTACATTAAAAAATCGCATCGTTATGTCTCCGATGTGCATGTACTCTAGTCATAATGAGGATGGACACTTGCAGGATTGGCATATGACCCATTATGTATCACGAGCTGTTGGTCAGGTTGGACTCATTATGGTGGAAGCAACCGCTGTACAACCACAGGGAAGAATTTCTCCTCAAGACCTCGGTATCTGGAGTGATAATCATGTAAAGGGGTTTGCGGAGTTAAATAAACAAATAAAAGCACATGGAGCCAAATCATCGATTCAACTTGCACATGCAGGTAGAAAAGCAATGCTAGATGGTGACATTTTTGCTCCATCCGCCCTTCCATTTAATGAGAAAATGAAAACACCGTTAGAAATGACTAAAGCTGATATAAATGAAACTATTACAGCTTTTGCAGATGGTTCAAAACGTGCTAAGGATGCAGGGTTTGACATTATTGAACTTCATGGTGCACATGGTTATCTAATTAATGAATTTTTATCTCCACTAACAAACAAACGTGAAGATGAATTCGGTGGCAGCACAGAAAATCGTTATCGCTTTTTACGTGAAATTATTGAGGCGGTTAAAGATGTATGGGAGGGCCCCTTATTTGTCCGCGTTTCCGCAAATGATTATCATCCTGAAGGATTAACAGATACGGATTATGTGACATACGCCAAATGGATGAAGGATCAGGGTGTCGATTTAATAGATGTTAGCTCTGGCGCAGTGGTCCCTGCTGCAATCGATGTTTATCCTGGCTATCAAGTAGGTTTTTCCGAAACGATTAAATCTGGTGCAGAAATTGATACAGGTGCTGTTGGCTTAATTACCTCAGGCTTACAAGCAGAAGAAATACTACGAAATAATCGTGCCGATTTGATCTTTGTTGCGAGAGAATTACTCCGAAACCCTTATTGGGCACGAACGGCTGCAAAGGAACTCGGGGTGGAGATTGAATCACCAAAGCAATATGATCGTGCTTGGTAAAATACCCCCGCCCCTCATACGTGTATAAAAGAATAGATATCGAAGCCTAACAATTATGATAAACAATTTGTTAGGCTTTTGTTATTGAAATGGGAACTTTTTACGTATTGTATTATAGGGGTGTTACACATGAAAAAATCTTACATCAATCGTGGACAAAACATTTCACGATTCACATTCTCCCAAATAGACTTTGTATTCTCCATTGGGGGTTTCCAATTTGCCTCATCAGCAGAAATTTACTTTGGAAAAATAATTAGTACAAATGAAGCTTTATATGTGTACGTTTTTTAATAAATATTTTGATAAAAAACTATAGTATAATTAAAGAAATAGCTTAAAAAGAGAATACGTTATTTTCTTCTACAGCTTGATTAGATATTAATAACCATCCTATTACGAAAGAGTGAAATTGTCATGAATGAAACGTTTATAAAAAAGAAAGGCATAGTCACACTAATATCTGTAACTATCACATTACTACTACTAGGCATCGGTCAATTATTAGAAAATGTACCACTCCTATCTGCATTTACAATAAATCTCCTTGTACTTTTTGTTATTTTCATCATCGGAATTCCCGTTAATGTATGTGCAGGAATCATCACGAAGCAAATTGGGAAGTTTCCAATTACAATTAATTTTTTTCTACATATATTACCAGCCCTCATTATTGATATTTACTTGTTTAAAATGATTCCATACGGACTCTCTGTCTTAATAGCTTCCATATTCTTTGTAGTAGATACACTTTTCTTCCACTCTCCAAAGAATATCCTGTCCAAAACATCGCTACTTATTGTTCCTATCATCCTATTCATGGTATTAGCGTTCCCAAGGATTATGGATGAGCACAACTTCAACCAAGTAACAAAGGACGGCACTCCAGATATAGAATTAACTGTAAATAATGAGACTGTTATTATACAACCAAGTTCATGTTGGAGTAGTGCTGGAAGTCAAGGCTGCCAATTTGATACCATTCCCTATCTCTTACCATTGGAATGGGACGGTATCGACGAATTTTTTATAGAAGGTGAAGTAACGATAGAGATGAAATTTGAAAGTTCTCTGCAAGTAATAGAATTAACAACAGATTACCTTTATGAAGATAATCTAGTAAAAATAGATGCTACCAATAATAGGTTTGTTCTCCCAGCGGACATTAAAGAGCAAGTGGTTGTTGTAAATGCAACATTGGAAAACTCACAGAAGCTAATGTTTACCTTTGGAATAAGAAATGGCAACAGATAGGTATCCCTATGACCAGGGGGAAAGAAAAAGAAAGCGGAGTTAAACATCACGCTTTCTTTTTCTCTTTTTTACATATTTCACCCAGAAGTTTCCAATAAATTTTTCTTCTCTATCTGTACATTCTCTAATTTACGAAGCAGTTCCCTCTGTTGATCTCTCAATGAATTTACTAGACTAGATACCCTTCTGTATGTTTCTCTTGTTTGATCATAGCTATTAGTAATTTTACCGTGCACCATCCAATCTACAATTATTCCGTCAAAGAAATAGTCTACAAAAGTTAGCATCCCTCCTATTTCCAAGTTGCTATTGAAATGATGCTGAATGTCCTTCAGCTCTTCTTGAAAAAGTCTCAGTTTACGTTGGGCATCATGAATAGATGATTTTGCTTCATTTAATCTGCTATGTTTCATATGCGTCGAAATCATTCCGCCACCAATCATATCCCACGTTGACCAATTTTTCGCAGAATCTAATGAAGATAAAGCTTGCTTTAAAGATGCTTCCGCTGTTCCCCCTACAGCAATCGCTTCTTGGTATTCAATCAAATTGGACTCCAGACCTGTTTCCTGCTCAACGAGTTCAAACAAATTTTCACTCCATTCCGTATCAGAATCGTGAATCAATCTTTCTTTTTCACGTAAAATTTCCTGATATCTCTTTTCTGGATTACCTATCTGTGCTAATAAGCCTAGAAACTCCTGCAATTCCAACTCTACATCTGCAATGGTTTCCGCTGCTTCAATATATTTTAATTTAGCCGCCATTACTTCTTGTTGCTTCATATCGAGCTTCTCATGTTTTTTGCCAGTTAAAGTGTAGAAAACATTAGAGAGAGAAAAACCCTCAAGTTTAGCAACATTTTCTTCTTCTTGCAGCAGCATGTCTTCCAGCTTATACTTCTTCCCCTTTTCCTCATAAAAATATGTATTCAATCTGTCAATATGCTCTTCATATTTTGCTTTTTTTCGCAAGTTTTCCTTTATTAAAAACAACTCTTTATTTAGATCTTTAAACATAATAACGCCCCTTTTATCTCTATATACGCTGGATTGATACGAAAGGTTTCAGGAGGGTTAGGAGGCCATTTTATTTAACCCTTCTTCCTTGTCTAAAAACCTAAAATATGGGAGAAGTATTCCTAGGGATGAGACCGCACAAATAACAAAGCCAATAAAAAAATACAACGCTCTTATCCCCCACCATTCGCTAAAAACAGTGGCTGCCAAAACACCTAATGGCATGGCACAACGAATAATAAATAGTCGTACAGATGTTACTTTTCCCATCAAATGGTTCGGTACTCTTTCCTGTACAAGTGTAATATTATGTATGCTAAAAAAAGCCATAGAGATGCCAGCTATTATTTCTATTATTATAGCAACACTTATACTTTGATTAACTCCCAACAAAATAAACGTAATACCTCCAACGACGAGGGCACCTAGCAATACTCCCCTTCTACTTTTCACCGCAACCTTTCCAACTAACATCGCACCAATTATATACCCTAATGGAAACCCCGCCATGAACAACCCATAATCGGCATAGCTACCAGAAAGAAGATCGGTAATATAGGGAAGTGTGACAACCATCGTAACCCCGACACCGAACTGAACGAATGCTAAGAAAAAACCTAACCAAACAATCACACGTTGGGTAAAGAAATAAGTAATCCCTTCCATAAACTGCGCTAACCATGTACTTCGTTGTTCCACTTTCTCCCGGTTTTCTTTAATAAACAACAGAAAAATACCACTAGTAATTAGAGAAATACAAACAAAAATTAATGTGGCAAACACTCCAACCAATTCTATTACCACACCACCAAGTAACGGTGCCATAAAAGTCATTAGCCTAACAGCTCCATCCAATAAGGCATTTGCCGATTTTAATTGCTCTTTTGGAACAATACTCGGAACGATTGCCTGGTTTGCTGGTGTATAAATTGGCGTAATCAGTCCTATCACTACTTGAACCGCATAGATATGCCAAACTTGTAAATCTCCAGTAGCAAAAGCAGCTAATGGAAGAAGAAAAAAGGCTCCCCGTACCCATTGCGAAACAATCATGGTCCACTTTCTATCCCATACATCAATAATAGGGCCGATGAAAAGCTGCAATATGATAGATGGAATAAAATAAAGTAGCCACATACTCCCAAGTGCTGCACTTGAACCAGTAAGCTGATAAATTTATATCGAATTACAAAAGGTCCCAAAAGCCCCTCCAACTTCAGAAAAAATATTGCCCATCCAAACAGTTGCAAAAGAACGGTTATATATTATACTTTGACTTTTCCTCACACACACACCCCATTAGGTAAGGTAATTCTCCATCTCTAATTGCATATTGTCGATATTGGCTCTTTTCAATATATATTTACTTCCACTTGTACCTACTAATTGGGCAGCACGCAATATTTTCAAGTGGTGATGCAGTGTAGATTTACCAAGTTGCAGCATTTGAGTGAGTTCGTGAAGTGTCCTATCTTTCTCGTTTAGCAACTTAACTAATCTCAGCCTAGTTTCATCTGCCAATGCTTTATGTTTTAATACAAAAAGATTGCTAGGTGTGTACCTGTCATCAGGTGTAATGCTAGTATTGGAAACCGGATAGTAGAAAACTTTCGTTCCTTCCAGATCCGCTTTTATATTCCAAGGCCGGTAGATATACTGGGGAATCAATAATACCTTTTCTACAGTTGGTTCGGATAAATAGTTGATTCCACCTGTAGCCCATTCAACAAATGCTTCGGGACTTTTTTTATCTTTCATTATTTTCTTACTTTCTGCATCAATTTCTAGAATCTGTTGCAGTTTGTCAATATCCTTCGTTACCACTTCTTCATACCACCTAGAAATCACTAGTTGGAGGTGCCCTCTTAAAATTTTAGGGTCTACGTTACATATAAAATCTATATAAGATGGAAAAAATGGATTGTCTGCTGTTAATATCTTCAGTTTATCCATAGCTTTTTCACTACCATTTGCAGCCATTTTCCGTGTTTGTTGATGTTCGGATCCTACAAAAGGTAGCGAATAGAACTTAAGGTCGGTAAGAGGTAACTCTTGAAGAAAGGCAAGAAAGTTTTCAATATGTTCGAAGTCTTTCACATGCAACAATTGCAATAACGCTTTCCACGTATTTTCTTTTTCAACAAAATGAAGTGCCTGGCTTAACTCGTTGGAAACTGATTTTCTTACTTTTTCTAAAGACTGATCTAAAGAATCAATTAAGGAAGAGTTGGTTACAGCAGCTATTCCTAAAGCGCATTCCCATAGAATGGAATACTTCACTTCCACTTGATATGTTTGTCTTTTTCTACTTGAGTGATCTAACACATCCATCTTCATACCTCCATATTCATCCATTAAATAAATTCTATATCATTAGAATATTAAATTCAATATTGATTGAATTTACATGCATTTTTTTACTTTATTTGAAACTTATTCCCTTTATATACGTAATTATAGAAAAACATATACGGGGGAAAAATCATGAAAAAATTTTTACTATTTGTTTTCATAGTCCTTATTGTGGAAATGGCAATACTTATTGGAATCTCTGTATACTTTGAGACCAACTTATTTAATACCATGTTTTTCGGTTCGTGTGTTTTTGTTTTCATAGCGTTATTGATGAGTAGCTCAGGAGATGCATTATCCAGAGCTTCAGAAGTCAAAGCCTTTACTACATCTATGGGAAGTTACAAACCAAAGTTCGAAGAAGGCTCTTTTCGTTTTAATCCATTTGTTGTCGGCTCCCTTTTATGCTTAATTACTTATTTTGGCGTATTTTATATTTGGGGAACATAAAAATAAGCATATGATGAAAAAGCTTAAGCTTTCTCTCATATGCTTATTTTTTGGCGCTTTATCAATGGTATTTTTACTAAAACGTAAATCTTTTATACTCACCAGTTTTTGAAGAAAATCTAAAAATGTTTTCATCAACTGGCACTCTTTTACTATACGCACCTATACATGCAGTTGTACACCTGTGACCACAGATTAGGATATTTTTTTCTTGCTTTCCATACTTGTTCTCAATATCACTCATAAAATTAAATACTCTTTTAACGAATTCCTCCGGTTTTTCCACACCTTTATAGACAGAGGGATCTGGCAAGGGACCAACCATTTTCACATCTCTAATATGTAATCTGTCAGCTTCACCTAAATTATATACATCTAATCTATCATCTAAAATAGCTTGTTTACCTGTAATAATTTCTGCAGTTTCAACTGCTCTTTTTTGTGGAGAAGAAAATACAAAGTCAAAACTAATATTATGTAATTCTTTTCTTAATATCCTTGCTTGTTCTTTTCCATTTTCGTTCAAAGGTTCACCCATTCTTCCTTGCATACGTCTTTTCTTTATTTAAATCAGTTTCTCCGTGTCTTACTACGTATATCATATTTAAAAACCCCTTTTTATAGACAATAAACGAAATTCTATTTATTGTTCATATATTCAGATTTTAGTATAGACATAATATGCAAGGATTCAAAACCAGCATAATTTTTAATGCATTCTCTCAATGTACCTTCCACGACAAAACCTTGTTTTTTATAGAGATTAATCGCACGCTCATTGTTTACTTTTACATCTAGCCATAACCGATTCGAGTTGTTTTTCATAAATACCCAATTCTTTATTAGCCTGAAAGTTTCCTTCCCGTATCCCATCCCTTTGTCATTAATGGTAATGCGCACGAGTTCTAAACTAGAGTGTGCACTATTTAGCCCTGCAATAATGATATAGCCAACAGGACGCATACTTTTTCTGTCGATTATCATTAAATGGAAAGAATCTGTACTTTTGATCGCTTTTTCATGAATTTCTTCTGGCCAAGGAATAATAAATGGTTCATTTTCTTCATCTAATTCTAAGCTACATACGAATTCTAAATCCGTAGGTTCTGTCTCTCTCAGTATGAGAATGTCAGACTCTAATATCAATTTCATTCCTCCTAGAAAGTCATATTTTCATATACAAATTATTGCTCCCTTTTCTAAATCATTTTCCTAAGTGCTTTTTGGCACCATTCTGGATTCTATTTTGTTTATTTCCTGTTAGAAAAAACTACTCACTGCAAAAAATGATCTTAACTACAACATACCACTGCTTTATCAAGGTCTTTCTCATTTATCCAAATCTCCATGTCTCTTATCTCATATTTAATTCTTGCTTCATCTAAGCGCTGAAGCTGATTATCAGTTTTCTCTGTCCAGTGCACAAAATTCTCATTAGATATCTCTTCCGTTTTACATGCAACCATAACAAATAATAAAATAAATTTTATAATTAAAATTTTCCCTTTAGTCATAAAACTCCATATGCTCCTTTTCTGCTCTGTAATAATCCATTCTATCTTGAAGAGTACCCGTATGAAACTCAAATTTATGGCCGTCTAGGTCGGTAAAATAAATGGACTGCCTGTCTTGTATATCTCTTGGACGGCCATTTAGGATATTCACTTGATGTTTTCTTAAATGCTCATATATTTCATGAATATTTGTTTCATCAACACTAAATGCAATATGTGTGTAAGAATCATGAATTTCATTCCTAGGAATGTCTTTTTCTTCATTTAGAGCAAGCCATATTCCATTTAAATCAAAATAAGCAGTTGTTCTCCCTTTCACTAGAAGTTTTGCATGAAACACATCTTGGTAGAATTGAATCGACTTCTCAAGATCGGAAACAGAGAATAAGAAATGATTTAAACCTTTTATTTTCATTAAGAACACTCCTCGTATTTTACAACTACATACGTAATTACCTGTCTATATGTTTCATCATATTCTTTAAGTCCTAAAAAATTTTTTCAGGTTAATGCAAACAAATTTTCAATAAAAAAACTACTTTTCACTGAACCTGTCAGTAAAAAGTAGCTAGTAATCGTTAGTTATCTAACATTTCTTTACGGTTTTTCTTGAATATTTTAGATAATACTTCGTATACGATTGGAACAATAATCAAGGTTAAAAGAGTGGAACTTGTTAAACCACCAATAACTGTAATACCTAAACCTTTGGAGATTAATCCTCCACCGCCTGACCCAATTGCAAGTGGAACTAATGCGCCAATTGTAGCAATGGCAGTCATTAAAATTGGACGTAAACGAGTTGCTCCTGCCTCTAGAATTGCTTCACGCATCGTCATGCCGTCACGTTCCATATGAATGATACGATCAACTAATACAATGGCATTTGTAACAACAATACCTATAAGCATTAAGAGTCCCATCATTACTGGTACAGAGATTGTTTCTCCTGCAATCAAAAGACCAACAAATGCCCCGATAACAGCAAATGGAAGGGAGAACAAGATGGAGAATGGAGCAACACCCTCTCCAAATGTCACGACTAAGATAAAGTAAACAATGGCAATTGCAGCAAGCATCGCAAGACCAAGTTGAGTGAACGTTTCTTCCATATCAGCTGCAACACCGGCTACATCCATTGTCACACCTGTTGGTAAATCTATCTCTTTTAATGCTTTATCCACTTCGGCTGTTGCTTTTGAGATATCTTCACCAATAACAGTACCACTTACAGAAGCGTAGTATTCCCCTTGGCTTCTTGACAGGGTATTTAATGTGGTCCCCTCTTCCACTTCCACTAACTCAGAAAGAGGAATTGTAGTACCAAGAGCAGTTGGAATTTCGGTTTCTAATAATTCATCGATTGTTTTTGCTTTCTCTTGTTGCTCTTGCTTTACGATTACATCAAGGGTTTTCCCATCTTTTTCTACAGTTGTTAGGACTTCTTCGTAATGGGGACTAAGCATCATTACAATTTGTCCTGCAGTTAATCCATATTGAATTAACTCATCCTGGCTAACTTTTAATGTATGCTCCACAAATGCATCTTCGGCACTTGATGATACATTCTCTAAAGTATCTGTGCTACTCATGGCTTCTTCCACCATTTTTACAGCTGAATTAAGATTAGTTAGGTTCTCACTATAGAAAGTATAGCTAATTTCATTAGTTGCAAATGATCCAGAAGTAAAGTCTTGACTCTTCCATTCTCCTGAATGACCAATATTAAATACGTAATCCTCTACCTGTTTCCTGGCTTCTGGGAAATTCTCCATATCTGGGTCAAAGATTAAATACATTAATACCCCATCAGAGCCTCCACCCATCATCGCCATTTGGGCATCTGATCCGTCTGATACTGAGAGTTGGACAATATCAATATCATCACGCTTCATTAGTTCTTTTTCTACTTCTTCTACGTTTGCAAGTGTTGTATCTTTCAGCTCACCTGCTTCCGGTGAATACGTTACATACATTACTTTTTCTTCTTCACTTCCTAGGAAACTGAAACCAATAAGTGGAGTTAACGCCAAGCTTCCAACTAACAACACAATAGAAATAATGGAAGTGATGATTTTATGATTCAACGTCCACTTCAGAATTCCTTTATACCAGTTTGCAAGTTTACCAACTTCCTTGTGATTGCTTTCCGTTTTCTCACTATACAATTTTTTCTTGAACAAATAGTGAGACATTGCTGGCACTATTGTGATAGCTACGAATAGGGAAGCACCAAGAGCAAATGTCATCGTTAAAGCAAATGGCATAAATAATTCCCCAACCATTCCACCGACAAAAATAAGTGGAGCAAAAACTGCTACCGTTACCAATGTAGAGGACAGGATTGGTTTAAACATTTCAATCGTTGCTTCCCTTACAAGCGCACGACCAGTAAGCTTTTCTTCCTTCAAATGCAGCCTTCGGAATATATTCTCGACGACTACAATGGAATCATCAATAACACGACCAATCGCAACAGTTATGGCTCCAAGTGTCATTATATTTAACGTAATATCCATCCAGTTCAATAAAAGAAGTGCCATAAAGATGGAAACTGGTATCGAAACAATCGAAATGATAGTGGATTTCACATCTCTTAAAAAGAGAAGAATGATTAGGATCGCAATGGCACCACCAAATAATGCTTTTTCAACCATCGTCGCTACAGACTTCTCGATTGGTTCTCCTTGATCTAACGTCACATCGACTACTAAACCATTGATACTCTGTTGTTCATCTTCAACTAATTCTTTTACATCATTTACTACGTCGACTGTGTTAGCTTGTGGATGTTTTAATACCTGAATAGCGATGGCATCTAAACCATTAGTTCTAGAAACAGACTGTACTTTTCCTACGACTTCAATGTCTGCAATGTCACCCAATTTAACAAATGGGACCTGCACAGTTTCCGAAGGAGTAACCGGAATTAACATTTCTTCTAATTCACTTGCAGTCATGAACTTACCGTCAATGGAAACAGCCTCTTCACCTTCTTCAAACTCATAAAGACCTAAGGAAACAGCCATATTACTTGCTTGAATCATCTGCTTCACATTTTCTTCTGTTAAGCCAAGCTCCGCCATTCTATCTTCATCATAGCTTAATTCTACTTCTTCAATATGTTGACCAGCAATGCTTGCAGAAGCAACGCCATTGAGTTTCTCAATTTTAGGTAGCAGTGTATTTTCTACTGTAGAAGATAATTCCACAATGTCTTCTGTTTCACTACTTACACTTAAGGCAACAACTGGCATCATATTCATACTGATTGCTGTTATGATTGGCTCTTGAGCTCCATTTGGTAACTCAACTGCATCTAATGCAGAGGAAAGAGCCCTTTTAGCTTCGTCCATATCTGTTCCATATTCATACTCAATTTGTAGATTTGCCATGTTCGAATAAGAATTGGAATAGATGGATTTTACATCATCTAACCCTTCCACTGCATGCTCTAGTGGAATAGAGACATTCTCCATCACATCTTCAGGAGTCGCGCCAGGATATACATTCATTACCATAAGGAATGGAATTGATATATCTGGAATCGTTTCTGTTTTCATTTTTGTACCTGAATAGATTCCAGATACAGTAATAATAATCGTTAGCAACCAAACTGCTAATTTGTTTCTTATTACAAAATTGACTAAACCTCTCACAACTGCACCTACCCTTTAATTGACTTTTCCTGTTCCATTTTATATACTAATGACTACTCAGTCACATGTCAACAATTTACACTAGGAGATTTACTATATGTCCAAAAAACAACTGATAATGGAAAAAGCATCCGAGCTTTTTGCCAAGCACGGATTTGAAGCTACTTCTGTACAACAAATAACAGAGTATTGCGGCATATCTAAAGGTGCTTTTTACTTGTCCTTTAAATCTAAAGATGAACTAATATTTTCTATGATAGACTACTTTTTATTAGAGATTACAACTGATATTGACCAACTAGTCAAAAACTCTGATTTTACGACCTTGCTGCATGATTTTTATTACCAAATGTTTCAATCTTTCCAAAAACATTCAGATTTGGCTAAGGTATTAATAAAAGAGCAATCCCACTCCTTAAATAAGGAAATATTTATTAAGACGAGAATTTATGATATTAAAATGGATGAAGCAATTCTCCTAATGATCAATAAGCTGTATAAGGAAAAAGTTAAAGATACGAAGTACGATTTGCTATACTGCATAAAAGGGTTTCTTCGTATTCATTCTGAACTTTTTTTATTCTATAATTTAGATTTAAACCTGAATCAACTTTGTGACTCCCTAGTTGAAAAAACGAATATTTTGGCTGCACACACAAGTATGCCATTTATTACAGAAGATCTCACTTTCTATTTGAAAAACTCAGAACGAAATGCGGAAAGCCAAGAAGATTTATTAAAATTAATTCAGCAAAAATGGAATGAAGTAGATGATACTGTAGTGAAAGAATCTTTAAAATTAATCGAAAAGGATTTCCCGGCCCCTTCTTTCCCTCCTGCGATAAGAAAGGGCTTAATTGAAAATATTCGGAAGCATCCACAAGGAAAATGGTTAGCTTTATTACTTGATCAATATTATGGGGAATAAACAAGAAATGGATGCCAGTATTCGCACTTACTAGCGGATGAAGCAGGATATAAGTTATTTTGCAGAATTAATAATAGCGAGCGTTAGTTATATTTAACAGTTCAGAGTAAAAATTTACTTAATCACATAATAAGAAAGGCATGGGATATGTTATTCCTGCCTTTCTTATTGCAATTCCTCAATTATCAATGCTTCTAGATTTTCGAGAAATACAAGTCAATCATAACCACCTCTAGTAGCAGGGAGTTGTTTTACCTCCTCTTTTCCTCTGATTATGTCATAAGAGATAAAGTCTGTGAATTCTTTGAGCTTATCGTCTGCACGTTTGTCACATTTGGAAGTAATCCATTTTCGTTCATATACTTCTCCGTTTATAGTGAGAGTTATTTCATTTCTTTCATATGGATCTACACATGAAACATCACTTGCCTTATCAGCTGAAGCCAATAAGTCGATTTCTTTTATCTTCATGTATATTGCTTCTATTTCTTCATTGGATAGTTCCAGGTCTATTGTAATGTCCTCATCCAACACCATGTTCTTTGTATATGTATGGTCAATGGTGTTTAAGATGTCTCGTGCCTCAAAACCATATTTTAATATAAAACTAAAATCATCCGGCATTACTTCAGGGAACACCTCTTTCTTCTCAAGAGAGCTACAAGCACTTATTAAAACAGTGAGGATCATACAGTTAATGAATAATCTCATATCTTCTGCTACCCCTTTCTGCCTTAGTTTAGTTAGTATTCTAAGTATCTATCTTCCATTCATAATAAACAAAATCTATGTCATTAGTTTCAGCTAATAGATCTGTTCGCATAAAGCCGTTTTTTTCTAAAACTTTTTGTGAAGCAATGTTATCTAGTGTAGTTTTTGCTTTTATAGAAACTATTTCTAAGTCTTTGGTTTGTTCAAGTATTTGTGCTACCGCTTTACTTGCAACCCCTTTACCAACAGCATTTTCTCCAACTCTGTAACCTAAATGACCGACCTTTTGTTGACGATTTATATCAATAATATTTATTCTTCCTAAAATTGACCCCATCTCATCTTTTATTAAATAAAAATATGAGTCTTGTCGATTTTGCTCTTCTAATAGGTCTGTTAATCCTTCTAAAAAATGTTCCAAAATATAATATTTCTCTCCCCGTGATGGAACTGACTTTTCAAAATGAGATCTATTCTTACTTTCAAATTCAAATAAAGGGGTCGCATCAGTCATTGCGAGTTTCTCTAATTTGATAATCATGCTACACTTCCTTAACACCATTGTGACAAATTCTGTTGTACCTGTAGAAAATTCACTTGTATTCTTAAACCCTAATTTTTCGTATAAATGGATAGCTCTTTTATTAAATATTGCTACTGATAACCTTAATGTAGACTCTGGAGCTGATTCAAAGAAATAATTTATAATGAATGTGCAGAATTTATACCCATTTCCTTGTCCAATAAATTTCGGATTCATTCCAAGACCAATGTCGATCGCATCTTGCTTATAAACATTTGTTTTATGGCCAGCTGGAACTTGTGCCGCTTTCCCTGTACAAAAATAACCTAGTATTTCTTGCTTCTCATCTATCAAATATTTGTATGACCCATCCATCATTTCATCGATATTTTCTTGTGTCACACTATTATTATAAAAATCATATGGTTTTTCATATATCCACTGAAGAATATTTATTGCTGTATTTTTATTCATTTGGTGTATAGTAATATTCAAATCACTCAACTCCTTCTTGCTCCTCATACACAAAAGTAGCGTTCACAATAGGATTTTCTATTGCTAAGTAATGCTCTTCTCCTGGCCAATATCTTTGTTTATATTTTTCTAGCCTTTCCTCATAATCGCCTATATACCGATCCCTGTCTAGAACTCTTTTGTACCTGATTTCTCGAGGGCAATCTTTAAAAATACGATAATCGTAAAAATCTCTCCATTCCTTTCTTTGAAGGAAAACACCTTCGATTAGAATGATACTATCAGTTGATACCCAAACACTCTGTGCTGAAATTGTATCGGAAGGATGGTCATATAGAGGGAGAGAAAGTGAAGTGCAATTATTATGTAGCGGAATAAATAAATCACTTGTTAATTTAGGAACATCCCATTGTAATTGATAATATTCATACCATGGGGCATATCCTGTATCATATCGATCTTTTCTCGAAACGATATAATGATCAATATGTAGCAGTATGGTTAGACAGTGTTGATTTAATTCACTTGTTAATATCTTAGAAAAAGTAGTTTTACCTGCCCCGCTTAATCCATCAATAGCAACGATATAAGGTCTGTTTTTCTTACTTCTGTGAAAATACCCTTTTAAAATAGCTTGAGTTACAATATGTAAAGACATCATCATCCTCCTATTACTAAGACGTTTTAAAATGTTAAAAGTTTCATTTTTTACCAACTGCGCATAAAAAAACAACCTACCGCTATACCTGTAGATTGTTTCCCCAGCTATTTAATTTCCACTACATCAAAGTCCTTCATCACAATTGAATTTGGAAAAACATCCATCGCTTCTTGAAGTAAAACTTGGACGTCTTCTCCTTGATATCTAGCACTTATATGTGTAAGAAGTAATTGGGTAGCCTTTGCTGATTTTGCAACTTTAGCTGCTTGAAGGGTTGTGGAGTGAAAATATTCTTTTGCTAGCAGCTCATCTTTTGCTCCAAAAGTAGCCTCATGTACAAGAACATCAGCGTATTGCGCAAGCTCAATAGATGTGTCAGTATATCTTGTATCACCTAAAATCGTAATGATTTTCCCTCTTTTGGGCGGTCCTATAAATTCCTTGCCATCAAAATTTCTGCCATCTGCTAAAGTGATTACTTTTCCTTCTTTAAGCATTTGGAGATGTGGACCTGAGGGAATACGATGTACTTTTACTTTATCCATTAACAAAGCACCGGGTAAATCTTTTTGAACAATTCGATAGCCAAATGATGGGATACCATGTACTAACTTTTTACTCTCAATTATATAATTATCAAGTTCAATTTGAAGGCCTTGCTCCTCAAATTCCTCTATTACTAACGGATAATTTAAATGAGTCATACTTACATGCAATGAAGTTTCTAAGTACAATTTTATTCCTTTAGGACCATACACAGTAAGGGGCGTATCTCCTCCCTGAAAGGATCTGCTGCTTAATAGTCCCGGTAAACCAAATATATGATCACCGTGTAAATGTGTAATAAAAATTTTTTTTATTTTCCTTGGTTTTAATGATGTATGTAAAATCTGATGCTGTGTTGCTTCCCCGCAATCAAACAACCATAAAGATCCCTCTTTATCCTCTATGTGAAGGGCAAGGGATGATACATTTCGATGCTTCGCAGGAACACCAGAACCTGTCCCTAAAAAAGTTATTTTCATATTCATCGCTCCTTCCTTCCATTATACTCAAATAACAAAAAAAGCATAAGAAAATTCGGGAATATAGTACAATATAGATAATGAACCGAAGGAGAGGATAATATGCATAACATACGAACCATTGTTTTTGATTTAGACGGCACCTTATATGAAGATACTCATCACTTCCGCTATTATGCAGACTTATTAAGAGAGATGTTACCAAAGGAGTATCAAGCATCTTTTGAAAAGGATTATTCAGCAGTGGAGACAGATCAGCACACATTAAAAATTGGAAGAGTATACGATGCCAAAGAAGACTTGATACTTGCTCACCAAAATGGAAATGTCATTGACGGTTGGCAATGGGATGGGGAAAAAGTCACAAAAGAAGAACTAAATTCTCTTTATCCAAATACACTGGAGTTTGATCTTTTCACTATGCTAAGTATTGGAGATTTATGGTGGATTCCTGTTTCAATTGCGAAACATTATGGATTATCTAGCGAGGATGCCTATTCAGCATTTCTACAAACGAGAGAACATATGATGACTGATAGCTTTATTTTAGAACCTCTAAAGGAATTCGCACAAGTTCTAGAAAAACTGCATGGTAAATACAAACTAGTATTAATGACGAATAGTCCACAAACAGACAGTGATGTTATTTTGAAGAAACTTGGCTTTACCTCATACTTTCACGAGAAGATTTTCGAAGCAAATAAACCTGCATCTACATCCGAACAACTTACATATATATCTAATAAATTTAATGTTTCTTTTGAGGAAATGCTAAGTATCGGAGACAATTATATTAATGAAATACTCCCTGCTGCCCGTCTAGGCTGTCATACAATATGTATAGATTCCTTTAATTTATTTGAAGAGAGCGAGTCTAATATTACTGTAAAGAATTTAGCAGAACTGGCTGAGTTGCTAGAGAATGATTTATTAAATGAACATCAATCAGAATCTTTCTGATTTCACCTTATTTTGATACCATTTGTCACTTAATAACTAAATGGAGACGTGTTTAACACATTAAGCTTAGGGCACTCGCTCTAAGCTTTTCTATTTTTATTAACCAGTTCACACCTGCCTTTTAACACTCAAACTTCCCATTTCAGTAGTTCCTCACTTATCACACGTCCACTATTTCTTATGGATTTAAATAATCTATCTCTACTCAAGGAAAGAATCTAAAACTTTTTTTAAAAACTAGTTGCAAAACGAACATTTGTTCCGTTATAATAAAAACAGAACAAACGTTCTAATTCAAGATGAGGTGATAATTCTATGAAACTATTACAAAAGACTTTCTACATTACATTAAAACTTCTAGCTGTGACAGGCTTTGCTGTACTTTTCTACTTTATGATTAACGATACTCCTAACAATGCTCCGATCTTTACATTCAGTATGCTAACAACCGTCTGTCTGTTATCCATTCATGGAATGAAACATGTATTACATCATCAAGAGGAATCACAACATCATGGCTCATAATCACCACTACAAACCTGAACTCGAAATTGCCAAAAGATTAATTGATCTAAAAATAACTAATGACTTAGATGTTATATCTTCTGTCGTAAATGTTTGTAAAGAAGATGTACTAAACTATGTGAATAGCAAAAAAATAAAAACCTGTGAAAGAGACCACAGGTAATTTAATCGCTATTATCCTCTTACTTTTCTGGAAAAATTACAGGAAGTGGTCCCCTAGATCCGTTTCCACCACCGAAGTAATTTTGAAATTTCACCTGAAATAATTAATTCACCAGTTATAACGGAATTGTTAATTTCCATTTGCTTTTCTACAAACGGGATTATTCAGGATTAGACTAACATTTATATAATTTTGTACTATCGTATTATTAATCCCCGGCCCCATTCCTAACGACACATTTTAGACAATTCCGTTTTTCTTTTTTAATGCCTCATTATTTAAAATCATACCGTAAACTTATGATTTTAACCCCTTTATATTCCCCTCTTCTTGTTCAAATCTTTCTCTAGCATGTAAAATTTCATAGAACAGATTATCACAAAAAGAAAACCCGCCTACCTAGATTGGTAACCGGGCAAATCATTCTAAAAAGTCCTTTTGAAAGCTTGTCGTTATTCTGGCTAAAGAATTTGGATCTGTTGTATTTTGATTCTTAATTCCCCTTTTAATTACCCCTTTTCCATACTTATCTTCCAAATCTTGAAGAGCTTTTTGCAAAGGCTCTTTTTTCAGATCTTCCTGAAACGTAAAGAGGTCTAACTGTTTAAAAGTGTCATCTTTTTCTTCCAGTTCCTGGGCAGTTATTCCAAGAAGACGCACTGGTTCTCCATTCCAATGTTTTTTCATTAAAAACATTGCGGCATCCTTAATCTGATCTATTGCTTCAATTGGATTTGCCAATTTTCTGCTTCTTGTTACCGTATGGTGAATACCATACCGAATCATTAATTGAATATTACGGCTCACGACCGACTTCCGTTTCATGCGTGCACTAACAGAAGTGGCAAGTTTTTCTATGGTTTGTTCCAGGATCCGTTCATCGTCTGTATCTTTAGGGAGAGTAGTGGAATTTCCAATACTTTTAAACTCTGATACACTATCAGGGTCTACTGGGCGATTATCTTCACCATTTGCACGCTTTTTTAAACGTTCCCCATTTATTCCGAGGAGATGTTTTAATTGATAGTCGTTTCCTTTCGCTAAATCCCTTATCGTATAGATGGAAATGGTATTTAATTTTTCAGCAGTTTTAGTGCCAATTCCATGCATTTCTTGTACTTTCATTGGCCAAAGCTTTTTACTTAACTCCCTTTTTCTTAGTATGGTTATTCCCATAGGTTTTTTCATATCTGAAGCCATTTTTGCTAAAAACTTATTAGGAGCAATTCCAATACTACAAGGCAATAATAATTCTATTTTTAATCGGTTCTGTATTTCTTCAGCAATTTGAAAAGGTGTTAATGTACCAGAATAATTGGTAACATCCATATAACCTTCATCAATCGAAACCGGTTCAACCAAGTCCGTGTACTCTCTTAGTACATTAAACATAGCCTGTGAACTTTTGCGATATCTATCAAAATTCGGTTTTCTCACAATTAACTGTGGACACTTTTGCTTAGCTTCCCATAATGGCATGGTCGTTTTTACTCCAAATGCCCTTGCTTCATAACTGCATGTGACGACAATTCCTTTTCGTTCCTCTACATTTCCGGCAATCGCCACTGGCTTTCCTTGCAATGAAGAGTCGTATGCCATTTCCACCGAAGCATAAAAACTGTTCATATCCACATGAAATATGATACGATGATTCTTTTTTATTATTTCATTCATATCCATCAGATCCTATAAAGTAATACTTCTATTATAGCATGTTAAATTAGCTTTACAGTTGGACAACATCGCTCGACTAAAGAATCAACTTTTGTAATATCAGAAAAGATACTACAGAAAAAAGCAGAAAAACTTCCTAATTTGGAAGAATCCTGCTTCGGCATATTAGTTTAACACTTGTTGGTTTTCAACTGCTTCTTTAATCTGTTCTAATTCCTTTAAACTTAATAAAAGTGAACGAGGATCTAACATTGCAATTAATCGGTTTTCCAAATTCACCATCGCTTTAATATAAGCAGATGTTTGTAGAGTCATTAGATTCAGTTCCTTAATATTATTTTGATCGGTTTCCAGTATTTCTTTAGCATCCTCCACAAGTAAACCAATAGTAACTTCTGGAGTCTCAATAAGAATTAATCTTGATTTATCGGACACCTCTAACGAATGCGAAAACAACAATTCCTTCGTATCAAGAACCGGAATCAATTGATCCCTAACCTTCATAATACCTTTAAGAAAAATAGGCATTTCTGGCAAAGCTGTTATCGTTCCTAATTTTTCAATAGAGATGACAAACTCTACTGGAATTCCGTACTCTTCATTATTTGTTTCAAAGATTACAAGCTTTTGAGATTCCATGTCTTTTCTCCAATTCCTGTTTTTTTCTATTATAAATCAAGGATGAAAAAAAAGCTTGGCATTTTCACCAAGCTTTTCCACATTTTTAGTTTGCAACTTCTTTCATAATACTAACAACAAGTTCTGCAGTTTTTACAAGTTCTTCGATTGGCATTCTTTCATTAGTAGTATGAATTTCTTCGTAGCCAACAGCTAAATTAACTGTTGGTACACCAAAACCTGCAATTACGTTGGCATCACTGCCGCCACCGCTTCGTTGCAGTTCAGGAGTTCTTCCGATAGATGAGACTGCACGTTTAGCAACTTCTACAACGTGATCTCCATCTGCAAATTTAAACCCAGGATACATAATCTCAATTTGCACCTCTGCACGGCCACCCATATCAGCAGCAACCATTTCGTATGCTTCTTTCATTTTTGCCACTTGTGCTTCCATTTTTTCTGAAACTAATGAACGTGCTTCAGCAAGAATGTCCACCCTGTCGCACACTATATTGGTTGGACCGCCACCTTCAAATCGTCCAATGTTCGCAGTTGTTTCTTCGTCTATTCTGCCAAGTGGCATTTTTGCAATTGCTTTAGCAGCTATTGTAATTGCGGAAACACCTTTTTCTGGTGCTACACCAGCATGTGCTGTTTTTCCGTAAATAGTTGCTTTTACTTTCGCTTGTGTTGGAGCAGCAACGATAATATTTCCAACTGTTCCATCACTATCAAGAGCGAAACCAAATTTTGCTGTGACCAATTTTGGATCCAATGCTTTAGCACCAACAAGTCCTGATTCTTCACCAGCAGTTATGATAAATTCAATTTTGCCGTGTTCAATTTTGTTTTCTTGCAACACCTTAATCGCTTCTAACATCGCAGCAAGTCCTGCTTTATCATCAGCTCCAAGAATCGTAGTACCATCTGTTACGATATAGCCATCTTTAATAGATGGCTTAATCCCTTTACCTGGAATTACTGTATCCATGTGAGACGTAAAGTAAATGGTATCAACACCTTCTTTTGTCCCGTCCAACGTACAAATTAAGTTCCCAGCTCCGTGTCCTGTTTCAGCCGTTGTATCGTCTTCCATCACATGAACACCTAAAGCAGAGAATTTCTCCTTAAGTACTTTACAGATTTCCGCTTCAAATTTTGTTTCGGAATCGACCTTTACTAGTTCTAAAAATTCTTCTACAAGTCTATCTCTGTTAATCATATGTATTTTTCCTCCTACTACTTATAGAATCCACTCCTATTATAACCTAATAATGAGAGTTTTTCCTTACTTCGCTCCTTCATATTGAAAAGGTGACAAGTCTTCACCTGTCACCTTGTTAATTATAACGGAATATTGCCATGCTTTTTACGTGGTCTTGTTTCCTTTTTATTACGTAGCATTTCCAAGGACTGAATTAATTTTATCCTAGTATCTCTTGGATCAATGACATCATCTACCATCCCTTGGCTAGCAGCAACATATGGATTCGCGAATTTTTCGCGGTATTCTTCAATCTTTTTGCTCCTCATTTGTTCAGGATTTTCACTTTCATTAATTTCACGTGCAAAAATAATATTTGCCGCTCCTTGAGGTCCCATTACCGCTATTTCTGCATTCGGCCACGCATATACTAAATCAGCTCCAATAGATTTACTGTTTAATGCTACATAGGCTCCACCATAAGCTTTTCGCAAAATTACAGTTAACTTAGGTACCGTCGCTTCGGAATATGCATATAGGATTTTTGCTCCGTGACGGATAATTCCCCCATGCTCCTGCTTTACTCCAGGGAAAAATCCTGTAACATCCTCAAACGTTATTAAAGGAATATTAAATGAATCACAGAACCGGATGAATCGCGATGCTTTATCGGAGGAATCAATATCAAGTCCTCCTGCCATCACTTTCGGTTGATTGCAAACAAGCCCAACTACTTCCCCTTTAAGTCTAGCCAAACCTACGACTATATTTCTTGCGAAATCTTTATGAACTTCCATAAATGACCCTTCATCCACTACTTGATTGATTACGATGCGAACGTCATACGGGCGGATAGCATCAAAAGGGATGGCGTCGGCAAGGTCTGGACGATAATCGTCTCCTTGCTCACATGAGATGCGATCTGGCTTTTCTTCATTATTTTGTGGTAAATAACTTAACAAATTACGTACTTGCGCCAATACTTCCTCTTCTGAAGAACTGGAGAAATGAGCATTTCCACTTATGGAATTATGCACTTTAGCTCCACCTAAGCCTTCAGAGCTTATTTTTTCCCCTGTTACAGTCTCAATCACCTTTGGACCTGTAATGAACATCTGACTTGTTTTCTCCACCATAAATACAAAATCAGTGATTGCTGGAGAATATACCGCTCCTCCTGCACATGGACCCATGATAACGGAAATTTGTGGAATGACACCTGAATAGATTGAATTGCGATAGAAAATATGACCGTAACCGTCTAAAGAAAGTACCCCCTCTTGAATACGGGCTCCACCAGAATCATTTAGCCCAACAATAGGTGCACCATTTTTAGCAGCCATATCCATAACATTGGCAATTTTCTTCGCATGCATTTCTCCTAATGCCCCGCCAAATACTGTGAAATCTTGTGAGAATAAATAGATAGGCTTGCCGTTTACCTTACCGTATCCGGTCACTACCCCGTCTCCAGGACCCTTTTTCCCTTGCAGACCGAAATCATTGCAGCGGTGCTCGATAAATGGATTTAGTTCTACAAAAGTTCCTTCGTCTACTAATAATTCAATTCGCTCTCTAGCTGTCAATTTTCCTTTTTCATGCTGCTTGTCGATACGCTCATCACCACCGCCAAGCTCCACCTCGCGACGTTTGTCATAGAGTTCATTTATTTTTTCATAAATATCAACTGTCATGTTGTGTCGCCGCCTTTTCACAGAATTCAACCAGAACACCTTTGCTTGCTTTCGGGTGCACAAAAGCAATGTTGGCACCACCAGCGCCAGCTCTTGATTGGTTGTCGATCATCGGAATGCCTTTTTCTATCATTTGTTGAATTCTTTCTTCAATATTATCAACACCGAGGGCTATATGATGTATCCCTTCTCCGCGTTTTTCAATAAATTTGGCTACGGGGCTGTCAGGTGATGTTGGTTCTAATAGTTCCAGCTTACAATTACCAGCACTAATAAATGCCACCCTCACCCGTTGTGAAGCTACATGTTCTACTGCTTCAAAGGTTAAACCTAGTGTTTCTGTATAAAATGGAAGCGCTGTCTCAATAGAGTTTACAGCAATCCCAATGTGGTTCACATTTTTAATCACGTTCATCCCCCCTGTTGTTTGTCCCATAGTATGACTTTATAATATTTCGACTATTTGTGCAAAATTCCTTCCTTTTTCGTTCGGAATCCTCGCTTGAGAAAGCAAAAAAATCCATGTACAATAAGAAAAGAAGATTAAATAGGGAGTGAAACGAACTCATGAACCGCAAATTTCAAAAAGTAATAGTCTATTTAATGATTGGTGTTATGCTTATTACCACCTTATTAGCAGGAGCTTCGATGTTCTTTTAATAGATTAGTAAAAAACGAGCTAAAATCGGGAAATGATTCTAGCTCGTTTTTCGTTATAAATTTAATAATTCAATTATTAGGTCAATATTCAAAAAGATGGGTATGAAAAGTCCAATAAACAATAGATGAGTAATATATCCTTTAGATTCTTTATTGTATTTCCATTCCACAAAAGTTTCAAAAAACATAATGACTAAGAATGCACCCATAATAAAATAATGCATGTAATCCTCATACATAATGGATATAACAGGAGTTAAAGCAAAAAAAATTAAAACAATTATTATCCTCCCCCAAAGGTCCACCTTTTTTCCTATTGGGTTTGTCATTTTTACCCGTTTAATTTTGAAAATTTTTCTTAAGAGATAATCTAGCAACATACAAAATCCTATTAAAAACAAAACTGCCAAGATAAAATACATCCATTACACACCTCACAATAACCTTCTAAACTTTGTAATTAGCACCAGTATAAGTATCTCAAAAATAAAAAGCAGGATGAAAAGAAGGGTAAATGTAAAAGCCATTGCTTCTCCAATATTTATTAAAAATGGAGTTCCAATTAATGAAACTACATGAAGAACTGTATAAATTGTTATTCTAGTATGAGCTCGCTTTGCAATTTCAAACAATCCTTTTTTCTCTGCAATAATACTTAGTTTATTAATAATGGACACGATAAGTACGAGATGAATAACGCCGATTACAGTATAATAAATTGTAGTTGAAATGTAGTAATCTTCATATAAAAGGTTTAAATAGTTTGGTGCAGTAATAAAAAATGAAGGAAAAGAAATTAATGCTAGAAGTGTTGCCCAATTTCTTTCTCGATCCAATTCAAGTTGCATCAAGCCGTAAGCAACCATGCCATAGCCAATAAAATCCGGAAAGATATCCACAAATTCAATTCTTATATCAACGAGTACAAAGAGGAAGCCCCAAAGGATTTTTGTCAGTCCTTTATATGTATCGTACATTTATCTTTTTCCCTTCTTTTTGGCTGACAAGTAATTCTTTAAATCATCTTCTGAAAAATAAGCATATTGACTAACATATATATCTAGTTCGAAGGCGTTGCCATTTTCTTTAGTTCCTACAATTGTGGGCATTAAATTGTAGAAGTTCCATCTGTTAGGGTCACTTTCTTCAAAAGTAAGAGAATAATCGACATACAAATGGTTAGAAGTAAAATGCTTTGTATTTCCTTTTTGTTCTTGTAAATTGGAACGACCTCGCACCTCATACGGCTGGTTATTTATTTTTATTAAAAAATTCCCAAGACGATCCCCCCCCCTAATATTCACATCAGTAATTTCGAAACTACCTTCTTTCACAGAAAAACTAGCATAACCTGTACCATCTGAAGAGCTTTCACCTGAAGTTGATTCAAATGGGACTTCACTAGAATCCCGCCAAACGATTTCACCAATCGGATAAATAATAGTTTCACCGTTTCTTAAATGAGCCCTCATTTCGTTTATTACAATATCTCCATCTATCCCTTTAAATGGGTTATCCCAGGTATTTAAGTTTAATGTTTTGATTTGATGATGCCGATATTTATTTCCTTGCTCAAAAAATTGATCAAAGTGGATGAAAATGCCTCTTTGCTCAAGCTCTGGAAAATCAACCATGACAATATCATTTGTTTCACGTAAATCAGTGATATAATGAAGCCTAAAGTTCGTGTCATACTCTTTTGCAAATTCATAATAATGCTCCAGCATTATTGGTTTATCGAGCTTTTGGCTATTATAATACAGAATATTGCCAGTCCAACTACATGCAGCGAGAAACAATCCTATTATCATTATTTTCTTTAGCATGTAATCCAAAACCTTTTTACGACGTTTCCACTTTCTTCAACAAAATTTTCTACTTGGTTACCTCCATTTTTTATGATTGTTTTCCAAGAAGCTATGTTTTCTTCATCGCAAACTACAAGTGCTTCTTTAATACCAAGCACCTTTGCTTTTTGAAGGGCCAGTTCCAAGATTTTTGTTGCATATCCCTTTCTTCTTTCAGATGGTCGAATTCCATAACCAATATGACCACCGGCATTACGTAGAAAATCAGTAAGTGAGTGGCGAATGTTCACTGCACCAAGAATCGTTTGGTCATTCTCCCGTAATAACCAATAGGTAGAGTCCGGTACCCAGCCTTCACGAATACCAATGCCTCTTTCAGCATCAAGTAGTTCCCTTACCATCGCTTGGAAATCAGTAGGGGCTTTTGTAATAACCCACGGAACCATCGTTTCTCCGCTTTCTATCCATTCTTCGTAGAATGCCATATAATCTTGTTGCCTTTCAGTAGTTGGTTTAATCAATGTTATTTTTTCACTCAAGCTAATAACCCCTTTTTTCTAGCAATATCCATTTTTTCCTTTTTATTAAGTATATCGTAAGTCAAGGATGGTAGGTAATTTAAATTTCTTCCACTAAATTTTCCCATCAAAAAAAGAGCTACCATTAATAGTAGCTCGAAAAAACTCCATTCCTATTGTAAAACACCTTTTTCTCTTCCTAACTCCTCAAAGGATTTTCCAGACCTTATGATCCAAATCTTTGTTCCGATTGGCACCTTATTGAAAAGCTCTTCTACCACTTTATTTTCCAGCCGAATACAGCCTAATGTTACATAGCCCCCAATCGTTTCAGGCCTATTTGTTCCATGAACTCCATATGTTCGACCTTCTGTATCTTGAGCGTCAAATCCCATCCATCGAGAGCCAAGTGGATTGTTGGGATCACCACCGGCAATGTTTTTTTTTCTGTAATATGGATTAATGGCTTTGACTATGATGTTGAATTCTCCTTCAGGGGTTAATTCAACGGACTTTCCAGTTGAGACGGTATGTACTTCTTTTAGTTCCTCTCCCTGGAAATAAGCAAGCTGATTTGTTTCTTTGTTTACGATGATATAAGGGTCTCCAGGCAGCGGGTTTGGTCCGAGCGGCCATAACGGGGAGGTTACAAGTGCGATTATTAATGAAAATATAAACACCTTTCATCCACCAGCCTTTTTTTCTTAGTTTGGATAAAAGGTGTCTTTTCCATTCTTCTACTTTGAAGTTTTTAATCCGATAAATTCGCTTTTTAAGATTAAATATTGCTCGAATTCTTTTAAGAGGTGTCGAAGAGATGCTCTTGTTTCAAATTCCTCTCTTG
This sequence comes from Sutcliffiella rhizosphaerae, assembly GCF_917563925.1. Taxonomy (GTDB): domain Bacteria; phylum Bacillota; class Bacilli; order Bacillales; family Bacillaceae_I; genus Sutcliffiella_A; species Sutcliffiella_A rhizosphaerae. Next base: position 10,564 of record NZ_CAKJTJ010000011.1, on the reverse strand, counting down.
AATCAGGTAGTGGCATTTCTTGAAATGTGTCACGCATCTCTTTGAGTCTGTTTAGGAATCGGTATGCAGTGTTTCCTGGGTGAATGGCATTCTCTAAATCCTCTATGAATTCAGAGACCATTTGAGCTTGCTCTACATCCTTTTCAATTGTAGCCACAATTGGCAACATCCGTTCCATTACATCCAGCTGTTTTTCACGCATTTTAAAATAGTAATAATAATGGTTTTCTTCGCGTTTAAAGTGGTTTTCTACGTCACGGAAGGCGAGACTTTTCGCTTCCATTAATATTTTATAGGTTTCCGAGATCTCACGTCCGTCCCAGCCATTATCACCGTGACGAAGAAAATGAGCTATTTCTGAAAATACCTTATGGAAGTTCTCCTCTATTTTCAGCTGGTAATTCTTCAACTCTTTATCGACACTCGGCATATAGATGTTTAAAATTAGGGCAACTCCAATTCCTATGGAGATAAGACTTATTTCATTTAAAACTAGGCCAATCGAAAAAGCTTCCACAGAATAAACATGCAGTAATATGACCGAGCTTGAGGCAATTCCTTCTGTAATTCTTAGCATTACAGTAACAGGAATGAAAAAAAGTAGTAATAGGGCAATAGAGATTGGATTATACCCTAATAGTTCAAAAAACACATAGCCAAATACAAGACTCAAGGAGCAGGCAATAAACCTGGCGGTAGCAACCTTCCATGATTTCTTTTTTGTGTTTTGGATACAAAGAATCGCAATAATTCCTGCTGAAGCGTAAAAATCCAATTGAAACATTTGCGCTATACTTATGGCGAGCCCAGTACCAAGTGCGGTTTTTGCCGTCCGGTAACCGATCTTAAATTTCCTCATGATTCAAACTCTCCCGACGTTCATTTGTTCAACTTATCACATAACACTACTATACAGGAAAAACGCATGGGAAAGAAAAGAAATCGGTGAAAACCTAGCATCTTCGCCCTTAAACATTACGATTTAAGGAGCTTTTCAAATTCATTTAAGAGCTCTTCATAACGATTCAGGGATTCTACTATCGGTTGCTTTTTGCTCATGTCCACTCCAGTACGTTGCAAGATTTCCAAAGGAGGAAGACTGCCTCCAGAAGAGAACAACTCATATTGAATCCTTTTTTGTGCTTTTATTCCGTCTTCTTCTAACTGTTCTGCCAATGCTGCTGATGCGGCGAAGCTAGTCGCGTACTGATACGTATAGAAACTGGAATGAAAAAAGTGTGGTACTCTGGCCCATTCCATAGCAATTTCGTTATTAACTTCCATTCCCTTGCCATAATATTTTTTATTTAAGTCCAAATAGACTTTCTTAAGTGCCTCCGCATGCAAAGGCTCCTCATTCTGACCCATCTCATGAATGATTTTTTCAAATTCTGCAAATTGAGTTTGGCGGAAAAGTGTTACTCTGAAATCTTCCAAATATTGATACAAGGCATGCAGCTTCTCCTCTTTTGTTGTTGCCTCTTTTAGAAGCTGCTTGTGTAGAAGATGTTCCTGAAGGGTAGAGGCGACCTCAGCCGTAAAAGTAACATAGCGAGCATCGTGATAAGGTTGGTTTTTATTTGAAAAATAGGAATGCATTGCATGTCCCATTTCATGGGCAAGCGTCAGGACATCATTTTGTAATCCTTGATAGTTCATTAAAACATATGGGTGAGAATCAAATGATCCAATCTGATATGCTCCAGTTGCCTTTCCAGGAGTATGGTATACATCCACCCATTTGGAATCAAGTCCTTTTGAAAGTTCTTTGACATAGTTTGTGCCGATTGGGGCTAGTCCTTTTACTACTATCTCCTTTGCTTCTTCATAGGGTATTCTCTCCGTTTTTGTATATGGAGAAGGTGCGGAAAGATCGTACATTTGCATACTATCGATACCTATATATTTTTCTTTAAGTTTTAAATAGCGGTGAAGTAATGGAAGACCATCTTCTACTGTCTCAATCAATTGATCATATACTTTTGGATCGACCTGATTCCGTTCCAAATGAGCTTCTAATGAAGAGGAATACTGTCTTGCAGTTGCAAAGAAGTTATTTCCTTTTACTACATTAGAAAGCATAGATGCAAATGAATCCTGATATTTCTCTAAAGTACCATAATAGGTTTTGAAGGCTGCCTCTCTTACTTTACGATTTTTTCCGGTCATGTACTTCGTGTAAAGTGGAGCAGTCAGTTCATATTCTTTTTCTTCAATTGTAAAACTAGGCAATACGAGGTCTTTTGACATCATCGTGAAAAGTTCACTCGGTGCATTGACCATTGGCATCGTTTTAATAAGCATTTTCTCCATTTCTGGAGATAAGGAATGTATTTTTTCATCATATGTTTCTTTTAAAAAACTTTGGTATGGCTTTAATATTTGGCTCTGCATTACTTCTGCCCAATGGTTGTCTTCCATCGACTGTATTTCATTAGAAAACCAAGCAGTCCTTTCAACGACATACATCATCATATTTTGGCCTTCCTCAGAAAGAGCCTGAGCTTTTGTATTGCCAATGTCTACATCTAGATTAATCCGGGAAAAGACAAAAATCTTTTCTATTTTCTGAGACAGTGTGAAATATTCTTTTAGAAGTTTGAGGATTTGTTTATCATTCGTTAGCTTTTCTTCCTTTTTCGAAAATTTCTCTGCCATTTTTTTTACTTGTTGGACATCCTGCCTCCATTCCTTTTCATTATTATAGAGATTTTGTAGGTTCCATTTATATTCATCTGGTATGTCTGCTCTGGATTTGAAGGTGTGACTTTCTGATTGGACCGTCATCGCATTCAAACATAGCACGACACTAAATACCGTTATGACGATTCGTCTCATTACTCTCATTCATTTATACCTCCCTTAGATTTCTACTAAGGGTTAGTGTTTGTTTTCCAGCTTTTTCTATACAGGGTTTACATGGATGTGAGGAGAAGTTGTATCGCTATGGGGAGTTATGCATTGCAATTAACAGGTAGAAGTAAAAAATCCGTCCAACAATTAAGGACGGATTCTCGCTAATCATTAAAGCATCTTTTCTAAAAATACCTTTGCACGTTCTGTTTTAGGAGCGGTGAAGAATTCGACTGGAGCTGCATCTTCCACCAGCATGCCATTATCTAAAAACAACACTCTGTCAGCAACTTCACGGGCAAAGCCCATTTCATGAGTCACAATCGCCATTGTCATACCAGTTTGCGCCAAGGCTTTCATTACTTCCAGCACTTCTTTTACCATTTCAGGATCTAGGGCAGAAGTCGGCTCATCAAACAGCATAACTTCCGGATCCATCGCAAGAGCTCGGGCAATAGCTACACGCTGCTTTTGCCCACCAGAAAGACGGTTTGGATATTCCTTTGCTTTTTCAGCAAGCCCTACCTTTGCCAGTAGCTCATGAGCATTTTCCTCTGCCTCTTTTCTAGGTACTCCTTTTACTGACACTGGTGCATACGTTAAGTTCTCTAAAACGGTTTTATGAGGAAATAAATGAAAGTGTTGGAACACCATTCCCAAGTTTTGGCGCACTTTATTTATGTTTGTCTTTTTACTTGTAACATCTTGATCCTTGATCCAAATGTGACCAGAAGTTGGTTCCTCCAATAAGTTCATGCAGCGAAGAAGCGTGGATTTCCCTGATCCGGAAGGACCGATAATAGCAACCACTTCTCCGTCTTTAATTTGGGTAGATATTCCTTTTAAAACTTCATTCTTACCAAAGGATTTATGCAAATCTTCTATTTTAATCACTGCGTCTCATTCTCCTTTCAATGAGCTTGCCAATGAAAGTCAAGATCATAACAAGTACGTAATAAACTAGTCCAGCAAAAATGAATGCTTCCAAATATGCATACGTATTGGATGCTGTCATGAAGGAACGTCTCATGACATCCATTACTCCGATTACCGTAACAATGGCAGATTCTTTCGTAAGGGTAATATATTCATTCATAAGTGCAGGCAAAATATTTTTTAAAGCTTGTGGCAAAATGATGTCTTTCATCATTTGACGATATGGGACTCCAAGTGCCATTGCTGCTTCACGTTGCCCTTTGTCCACTGCCATAATACCAGCGCGAATAACCTCTGATATGTATGCACCAGAATTCAATCCAAAGGCGAGAATAGCTGCAGTGACAGGTTCAAGGGTAATCCCTGTCGCTTGTGGCAACCCGAAGAAAATTAACATTAATTGAAGTACTAATGGTGTTCCACGAAAAATGGATGTATAAATATCCGCAATAATAGCGAGTACTTTAATTCTTCCTATTTTGCATAATGCCAGCAGTGTTCCAATAATAAACCCCATAATCCCGGCTAAAGAGACGACTTGCAATGTCACTTTAACCCCAGCCAGGATATAATCTATGGAACCTGAGATGGCACTGAAATCAAGAAAATCGATCGTCAAGCGCTATCAGTCCTTTCTACCAAATTAACAAGAAAATCAAAAGGGCATATTTTCACCCTTTTGATTCTCATAAGCGTGTTTTATTCTTCTCCACCGAACCATTTAATGATGAGTTTTTCCATTTCGCCGTTTTCTTCCATTTCCTTCAAGACACGATTAAATTCTTCTGTTAATTCACTATCTTTAGGAAGGGCAATGGAATTTCCGTTTCCATCAACGTCTAAAGTGAAGCCAGTCAAGTTTTCATCTTGCTCCATATACCCTTTCATTACCGTATCCTCAATAATTGCTGCATCAAAACGACCAGTTTTTAAATCTTGGATAATTTGTGGAATACGGTCACGGTTTTCAATAGTGATATTCACTTCTTCAGCGATTTCTTCCGCCATTTCATATTGGATAGATCCCATTTGCGCTCCAACTGTCTTTCCTTCTAAATCATCAACACTTGTAATATTGCTATCTTTTAAAGAAACAATCATATGATGCGCTGTATAGTAAATGTCCGTAAAGTCAACCTGTTTAGCACGCTCTTCTGTCGGTGACATACCTGCTAAAATTAAATCAATGTTTCCTGACTTCAAAGCAGTGATTAAGCTTCCAAAGTCCATGTCACGAACTTCTAATTCATACCCAAGCTCAGATGTAATTGCTTTAGCAAGGTCTACATCAAAGCCAATAATCTCTTCTCCAACCTCCGTATCAATATACTCAAATGGTGGATAATCTGCTGAAGTACCCATTACAAGCACTTTCTTGTCTCCATCTCCAGAACCTCCTGTTGAGCCTCCGTCATTACCAGATGTTCCACATGCAGATAGGACACCTACTACTAAAATACTAATTAATGAAACAATAAACCACTTTTTCACAATAATTTCCCCCTAAAGAATTTTCTGAAAGATTAGAATATTATCTAATTATGAGACAAACTTTCTTTGAAATCAAGTACAATTAAGATGTATATTCATTCACATAAATGTATTTTATCACAGGTTAATAAATATGCAACATTATTTATAAAGATAACAAAAATTTATCTATTTTTACTATTCTGAAATATGTATATTATTTGAATGAAGGATCAAAAGTACTATATGACCCCCTTTGCCCATTAAAAAAAGTGAAAGGAAACTATATAAAAGTTTCCTTTCACTCATTTTCCCCCTTAATATTATGCAACCTTATAATCTTGCATAAGTCTTTCTTTTAACTTTCTCTTTGCCCGGTGTATTTTTGTTTTGACTGTAGATGGATTCATATCCATTGCCTCAGCAATCTCTTTTTCCTTCCAACCCTTATCCCATTTTAATAGTAACAGCTTTTTTTCTTCAGGTTGAAAGATTTCCATAGATTCTTGAATGAGTTCTTTCATAAGCCCAGCCTCTATTTCCTCATCCACATACCAGTCAGAGCTTGATCCTAATTGATCTAGCATAAATATCTCCATTGGATAACTCTTCGTCTTTTTTTCTTTACGAAAGAAGTCAATTGCCGTTCTGGTTGCAATCACAGACAGCCATGCCCCTATCTTCTCAATAGATTCTAATGCACTTATTTTTTTATATGCTTTTATAAAAGTTTCTTGCACATTATCCTCTGCTAGCTGACGATCACGAATTATTGAATAACTTACAGTATATACACGTTCATAATATCGTTGATAAATGATTGTGAAATCCACCCCTACATCACCACACTTAACTTTATAGTCACTTTGAATAAGTCCCCGTCTGTTTCAATATCAAGTGAGCCTTCATGTAAATCAATGATAGATTTTGCGATTGCTAAGCCTAAACCTGAGCCATCTGTGTGACGAGAGGTGTCACCACGTTTAAATCGTTCATAAAGCTCTTCACTCTGATCATTGAGTTCATACTTTGAAACGTTTTTAAAGGAAATTAATACGTTATCTTCATGTTGTTTTACAATTATATAGACACGAGAATTCTCTAAAGAGTATTTCAAAATGTTTCCAATGAGGTTATCAAATACTCGCCAGATTTTTTGCCCATCTACCATCGCATAAGTTGCTGTATCCGGTGTGCTAACACGGAAGTGTAAGTTCGAATTTTGCAAAGTATCTCCATATTCCGCTAATGCCTGTTGCAGAAGCTGATTAATATCCACTCTTTCCTTCATTATTTCAATATTCCCACTTGCCATTTTAGATACTTCAAAGAGATCATCAATCAAACTTTTGAGACGCTGTGATTTTCTATCAATAATCTCCAAGTATGCAGTCTGATCCTCATGGGATAAGTTGTTCTTTTTCAACAGCTCTGTATAAGTAATAATAGAAGTAAGTGGAGTCCGAAGATCATGGCTAACGTTTGTAATTAGTTCGGTTTTTAAACGTTCACTTTTCGCCTGCTCACTTTGAGAAACCCTTACCTCTTGCTTTAATTGATTTACGTTTGCTGCCATTTTAGCAAGCACAGATATTCCTTTAATCTCAAGATTGCCCCCTAGCTTGCCTGCAGCCATTTCTTCTATTTTTATTGAAATTTTATTTAAATTGCCAATTTGTTTTAATAGAATACGAAAGAAAGGTAATCCTATGAAAAGTAACAAAAACATATATACAATAAAGAAAAATGGATTAATAAACATGATAATGCCTGCTACGCCTAATGCAAATACAACTGACAGTAAAGTAATTGTCTGAAACCCAACAGACTTGTTTAAGAATGCAGCCTTTAAACTATGAGAAAACATTTGAATATTTTTAGGGATAGCAGAACCAAACTTCCATAACAGACTTTTTTTCCAAGGATTTTCTTCTTCTTGCTGCAGCTCCAATATATGATGGCGTACTAATTCATACAAGAATAGAGTTAGAATGCTAGTTATAATAATGGACAGGATTAAATCTGTCATAAACATATGGTTTTGTTCTCTAAATGCTAGATAGATACTATCATGGATTATCGAGTATCCTAGTATTGTAAAAAAGAATAATAGAAGAAAAACAGCTAATCTTATGTCTATTGTCGTTTTCCTAGAAAACGCTTGAAATCTTCCTTCCGAATTTGGAAGGCTAACCATTTTAATCATTGAAAATGACCATAGAATGAGCAAAACACTAGAACTAATTCCTAGACCCCAAAACCACTGACGATCCTCATCATATTGTCTTTTTGCTTTTAAAATCTCACTATTATATGCAAGATCTGTTGGGACTCCGATTTGTCCACTAAATTCACCTTTAGCTTTTACTATTGCTCGATATAACCAGTCTTCATAGGGCGGATTATGTTCGTTAAAAAAATCTCTGCCATCTATTTGAACGTTATCAGCATAAAGCACAATACCATCATCAGAAAAGTATTCTTTACCAAATTGGGTGTTGCGTATTTCAACATTGCTATAAAATTTTTGGTCATCAGAAAAGTAATAAATAAACTCATCGTTAAATCGGGAGAGGTAAGGCTTAAAATTTTCATTCGTTGAAAAATATTGTTCTACTTCTCTTTCTTTTTCTTTCTTAATTTTATTTGCAATGTGGTCATCACTCTCAAAGTTTTTTCTAATATCATTCAGCTTGTCATCCCGTTCTTTAATCAAGGCATCACCATTTTCTGTCGCTTCATCCCCTTCGGCCAACATAATTCTTTCTTCATATTGAGCCATAATATTATCAAGCTGTTCATCTAAATAACCATATCGATAGCGATGCTCCCTAATTTCATCGTTGGTAACTTCAATTTCTGCTATCACTTTTTCCTTTGTTAATGGATTCAGCTCCGTTATGGCTAAATAATTGGAAAATCTGTATAGTTCTTCTTGAAAATCATTCGAATCAAAATAACTTTCTGTTAAAAATCTGTTATCTGAAATAGTAAAATTTATTATTCCACTTATTGAAAAGGTAAAGATTATCGCCATTATGAATGCGACTAATCTATTTCTCCATTTTGTACCCAATTCCCCATACCACCTTAAGATATCTTGGATTTTTCGGATCAATCTCTATTTTTTCCCTTATTTTTCTAATATGTACAGCCACTGTGTTTTCCGCATTGTAGCTTGGTTCTTTCCATACTCGTTCATAAATGTCATTGATTGAAAAAACTCTACCTGCATGACTCATTAAAAGATCGACTATCTTATACTCTAAAGGAGTTAATTTTACTAACTCACCTTGCACAGCTACTTCTTTTGACTCTTTGTTCAATGTGAGTCCATTCAAATTAATTACTTTACTAACTCCTTCATATGTTCCTAGTCTTACATATCTGCGCAGCTGTGATTTTACCCTAGCCACCAATTCCATAGGATTGAAAGGCTTAGTCACATAATCATCCGCTCCAACTTGTAAGCCTAAAATTTTGTCAGTGTCTTCGCTCTTAGCACTTAAAATGATAATTGGGATGTTTTTTTCTTCCCTAATTCTATAGGTTGCAGATATTCCATCTAAACGAGGCATCATAACATCTAGCAAAATTAGATGTATGTCATTCTCATGCAATAATTCTAGTGCCTCAATTCCATCTTGCGCCTTTAAAACTCTAACACCTTCATTTTTTAAATAGATTTCAATCGCATCCCGTATTTCCTTCTCATCATCTACGACTAGTATGGTGTATTTCTCCATTTCTCACCCTTCTCCCACTTACCATGCTCTCTATGGTATTCATCATATATAGTAAATCTTAAAGTTCATTGATTATTTTTCTTAAGAATTTCTTAAGTTTCCCATTTATTATATATCTCTATGAAGTGGAAAAACATACCTGAAATAAATAATAAGATGTAAAAAATGGTAATTTATGCTATTAATTACATATAGAAAACTTTCATATGGAGGTATGAGAATGTTTGTGAAAATTTATTGTTACCACATCAAATCAGATAATACCGAAGCTTACTTAACTCTACAAAAAGAAGCAGCTGCCATTTATAGGAAGTACATTGATTCGGAAACTACCTATTTACAATGCAAAGAGGAACCAACAAAGTGGATGGAAATGACAAAGTATGCAAGTGAGGAGGAATATAACAAAAAGATTGTATTAATTAATGAAAACCAAGAGATTAACGAATTATACAAAACCTTTACTAAGCTTTTAGTAGAAGAAAAAAGCGAGGTCTTAGAGGAAAATTATTTTATCGTTAGAAATGATTAGAATTTTTCAAGGTGAAAATGTAAGGTTATTAACCCTTTAGGCATCTATATTTAGTGGTAAAAATAAAAATGAAGGAGCTGGGAGTAATGACCATCAATCCGGTAATTGAAAAACTTGAAAGAGAAGAAATTAAGATTGTAGGTTTTTCTGTCACTGAAAGTTTAAACAACATATTAAATCACGATATCGTGAAAAATTTAAGAGAATCATTATTCAAAAGAAAATCTGAAATAAATGGGAGAAAAACTAATGGCATATATTTAGTTCAGTTGTACTCTGATGATGGTGAATGGACTCATGATACCCCTTTTGAAAACATCGTTGCATTTGAAGTTGATTCATTATCTGACATTCCAAATGATATGGTGCAATACACGATACCAGCTGGATTTTATACACATTTTATTCATAAGGGACCAGAATCTAAAATTGGCGACACATATGAATCGATCAATGAATATTCCTTGAGACCATTTGATATAGAATATTGGCACGATATTTCATCGCTTGATGATGCAGAAACAGAAATCGATATTTATATTCCTGTTAAATCATAACGAAATCCTGTCAAAGAAGTGCCAGAATTAGATAGATAATCATTGAAAGGGGAGATAAAGCGTTGTAGCTTTGGTGATACCTATTACTCCCCTACTTAATAGGTAATAAAGACATTTTTTCTAGCAGTTGAACTTTTGTCTTCCTATTATTTATGAATGTGTGTGAAATTTTGATAAACCTCAATTGATACTCGTAAATGCCCGGAAACCTGTAAATTGATAAATCCGGGCACTTAATTGGGGTTTTTATGCCCGGAAAACTGCAAATTAACATATCCGGGCACTTAATTGGCTTTTATATGCCCGGAAAACTGCAAATTGACATATCCGGGCACTTAATCGGGTTTTTTATGCCCGGAAAACTGCAAATTGACATATCCGGGCACTTAATTGGGTTTTATATGCCCGGAAAACTGCAAATTGACATATCCGGGCACTTAATTGGGTTTTATATGCCCGGAAAACTACAA